>JBIKRV010000006.1:0-197022 GCA_044348985.1 Chitinophagaceae bacterium | reverse complement strand
ATAGTTTAAGAAGATTAGGAGTTGAATAGTTTATTGAACTCCTAATCTTCTTAAACTTTCAAACTCTTTAAACTTCTAAACTATTTATCATGAAACGTAAAATATCAACAACCAACCTTATCTACTTAATTCTACCTTGTATATTCTTTTTACTACCAGCATTGTTACATGCCCAACCCGGTTTTACTGATGATACGAATGATGTGCCTATTGATGGAGGTCTATCATTATTGGTCGCTGCTGGTGTGGGGTATGGGGCTAAGAAGTTGAAAGAGAGGAGGAAATTGTAAGTAATGAATCCTAAGTAATAAGTGTATAAAATATCTAAAGCAAATAATCAAAGCCATTGAGTATTCAATTACTCAATGGCTTTGATTATAAAGAACATAATTATCTCAAAAAAGGCCACTCCTTATTTCTGTTGGCTTTCAATAAATAAGCAACAATTCCTAATGTAATTACAGTTACTCCCCCCAACATCATTTTATTTCCTGTACTAAAAAAAATGAATGCCCAAATACAAATTCCCAATAACGCAGGTAAAGGATATAGAGGCATTTTCCAAGCAAAATGTTTGAGGCCTTTTTGTTTTACCAATAAGATTAGTCCAATGGTTTGTCCAATAAATTGAATAAGTATTCTCATGGCAAGAATGGCATCAATAACATCGCCTAATCTAAATAGCAAACTAAATACAAAAGCTACTGCTCCAAGGAATAGTAAAGAGATATAGGGGAAATGTTTTGTTGGATGTAGTTTTGCAAACATTTTAAAAAATGCTCCATCTTTTGCAGCAGCATATGGTACTCGACTATACCCCAATGTTGCACTGAATACCGATGCAAATGCTACCCAAAGAATTAACCCTGTTGCTATGGTAGCTGCTGTTTTACCAGCTAGTGTTTGTACAAATTCACTTACTACAAATTTACTTTCTTGTATTTGCTTTAAAGGCAATACAGATGCTACACTCACATTCATCAACAAATACAAAGCTGCAATACATGCAATAGAAATAAACATGCTGCGTGGAATATTCTTTTGCGGATTTTTTATTTCTCCACCTAAATGGCACACATTATAATACCCTAAATAACTGTACACCGTTTTTACACTGGCAAAACCAAGTACAGCTATGAATGCACTGTTTAACTGAAATCCATCATTAATATGTACAATGGGTGCAGTAAAATTTCCGTGCAATATTCCACCGCCTATAATCCATGCCATGGTAATTAAAACACCTGCCCACAACAACACACTAATTTTCCCTACTGCTTCAATTTTTCGATACAATAAAATCACGATTAAAATAACAACTGTACCACTAACTATTTTACTAATCATGGTGTTTAAGGGAACTTGATAATTTAGGAGTAAAATAGTTTTATCTGTGCCAAAAATAAACTCAGCATAATGTGCAAAACCAATGGCAGCAGATGCTATAACCAATGGAGCTTGAATCATAGTTTGCCACACAAATAAAAAGCTCATCGGCTTACCCCATTTTTCACCAAAACCTTCTTTTAAAAAATTATAACTTCCACCAGCTAAAGGATAGGTTGAACCCAACTGACTCCAAACCATTCCATCAATAAAAGATAAAAATGCACCAGCAATCCATGCATACAAAAACCAAGGACCATTCATTTTTGCAGCAACAACACTTAATACAACAAATGGTCCTATACCTACCATATCAATCATATTAATGGCTGTAGCTTGTAATAAGCTAATTTTTCGTTCGAGCTGTACTCCATTTTCGGAGTTGTTATTTTGCATCAGTTTAGTTGGTTGATAAAGTGAAAGTAACCAAAAATAAAGTTGATGGAAAAAAGTCTTACTTTGGTAAAAAGACCAGTTAATTATGGCCAATCATTTTCCAACAGTTTCTTGGGCAACAGGTGCAAGTATGTATGAAGTAAATACCAGACAATATACTGTAGAAGGAACTTTTGCTGCATTTCAAAAACACTTGCCAAGATTAAAAACAATGGGCATTGATATTATTTGGTTAATGCCCATTACGCCCATAAGTATGGAGGTGCGTCAAGGTACATTGGGCAGCTATTATGCTTGTAGTAGCTATGTTGAAATCAATACTGAATATGGAAGCTTGAATGACTTTAAATCATTGGTTGAAGTAGCCCATGATTTAGGGCTGAAAGTAATTATTGATTGGGTGACCAATCATACAGGTTGGGATCATCATTGGACAAAAGAACACAGCGATTGGTACGAAAAAGATGCTGCAGGAAATTTTACAGAAGAAAATGGATGGCACGATGTAATTGATTTGGATTATACCAATCAACACATGCGTAAGGCCATGATTGAAGCGATGCAATATTGGGTGAAAGAATGTGACATTGATGGTTTTCGTTGCGATATGGCACATTTGGTGCCTTTAGATTTTTGGAATGAAGCAAGAATAGCTTGCGATAGTATTAAAAAATTATTTTGGTTGGCGGAGTGTGAAAATGTAGCTTACCACAATGTTTTCGATGTGACCTATGCTTGGGAATGGATGCATGTGACAGAAAAGTATTTTCAGGGTAATGCTCCATTAAATCATGTATTTGATGTGTTGCATAAATATTCCCAATATCCAAAAGATTCTAAAAAATTATTCTTTACTACCAATCATGATGAAAATAGTTGGAATGGAACAGAATATGAAAAATATGGTAATGCAGCAAAAGCAATGGCGGTGTTAACTACAACATTAAATGGAATGCCATTGGTGTATAGTGGGCAAGAAAGTCCTAATAATAAACGGCTTAAATTTTTTGATAAAGATGTAATTGAATGGAACAATAAATTACAGCTACATGATTTTTATAAAACCATTTTGCACCTGCATAAAAGCAACGCAGTTGCGTCAGGAGAAATGTTTAACCTGCCTACCAATCATGAACATGTGATGGCATATTTCAGAAGAAAAGAAAATGAAGTGGTATTTGTGTTGCTCAATTTTTCTGCTGATACAAAAATCAAGATTAATGTGCAACACGATTGGTTAAATGGCAGTTTTAGGAATGTTTTTTCTGGCTTGAAATATGCTTTTAGCAGTAACGAGACTTTTGAACTGCAAGCATATGAATATTTAATTTACTGCAAAGGATAAAAAATTGAAGGGTGAAGATTTGTAATGTTCTTCACCCTTATAATTTTTATTATTTTTTATATTGTCTTATTTTTTTTGCACCATAGCCAACACCGGCTGCTATTAATAAGCTTAGTCCTCCATCTACAGGTACATCATTTGCAGGGTCATCAAAACCATCTGATGCCAATACAGGAAATATTAAAATAAATAACATTGTTATTAAGCTAAACAGTTTTTTATACTTGTTAATTGTTTGCATTTTTTAAAGTTTTTAGTTTTTTTAATTTATAGTTTATGGTTTATAGTTTATGGTTTATAACTCTTAAACTCTAAACTTTTTAAACTTTTAAACACTAAACCCTAAACTTCTCAAACTTAGCCATTATTGTTTTACCAATTTTTCTACTGCTCTATTGCCTTTGGCATCGGTTGTTTCTACTACATAATTACCTTGGGCTAGTTTTGTAATATTTATGGCTTGTACACCACCTGCTAATTGGTTTTGATACACTTGCTTACCAGCAACATCTGTTATTTTAACGGTATATTTACCATCGGTTATTGGCAACTCTAACGTTAACTGTTTATTGGCTGGGTTGGGGTACATTTTTATTCCCTTTATTACTACTGGTACTATGGCTTTGTTAAACACCAATACAAAACGGTTGGTTTGGGTGGCTGCATTTGCTTTATCTACACTAAAACTATACACGGGGTTTGCCTTTATTGCTGTTGTTGTTTTGGTGTAATTGTCTTGTAGGTAAATATTGGCTGTTGCAAAGTTTTCGTACTCACTAAAGTTTAAGCTGTAATTGCCTGTTTCGCTGCAATTAAAATCTAGTTGTACACTATCGGTTTGTATTGTTTGTAAACTACGTGTTTGTATTGAGGTTAAATTACCTGCTTTTAGTGTACCTAAATAACTATTACTGCTTGATAATAAGGTTGCATCTAAATTGCCCAGTTTGGTATTGTTTACTGTTGCTTCTGTACTGTATCTTATTACTGTTTGGTCTATTTCTACTGCATCTTTTTTAAGACCTACTCTTATAATATCGTTCCAAGTTGGTGTGGTACGGAACACACCATTTTGTGTGCCATTGTATTTATGTGCCTCTGTAAAGTTTAATGTAATATTACTGGCTGCTTGTGCTTGTACAAAAAATGCCTGTCCGTTTGCTATGTATTGCCCATTGGCATTACTTATACTAGTGGCTGCATTGCTCCATGTGCCTGCATTCCAGGTGCTATACATATTGGCTGGTACGGCTGCATTGGGTGCATTTTGTGGATCGTAAATTATATAGCTTGCATTTATTACACTTGCATTGGTGGTTCTAAATAAACTAAAATCTATTTCGCTTGGGTAAGGGTTGCCTATTAATACCCAGTTATTGGCTAGGTTATTATTGTAGGTATTGCTAAAACTGCCTGCATTTTTACTGGCATTGTTTACTGCTCCTGTTGCACTTAGGGTTACTGCTGTTGGTATTAAACCTGCTGCATTGCCATTTAGTAAATTACAACCTATGCTTCTTGCACCACGTACATTTAACCTATAACCAGTACCTGGTGTTAAGGTAAAGCTTGTTGTACCTGTGGTATTGGCTACCCAACGGCTGCCACTTGCATTACTTGCATTGTAGCTAAACATGTTTGGGGCATTGGTTAAGGTTGCATCAAAACCATTGCTATGTGGTGTTAAGCTTGGGCAATTAGTACCATCTGTACCTACACCTGTTATATGTATTTGTTGTTGCCATGCTGCACTTAAAGCTTGGCTTACTGGGCTGGCTATAAAGCTAAACCTACGTGTAGTTTTGGCTGGTATAAAACGCTCTTGGGTTACATTGCCCAAAATTGTTCCTGCACTATTGTTTATTTTACCCGTGTTGTTGGCATTACTGGTTAGGGTTAATAAACCTGCTGTGGTTAAAGTGGCTCCAGTATTTACCGTTAATGCTCCATCAAAATTTATGGCATTGCCATTTAACGTGCTATTGGCTGCAATGGTTAACCCTCCTGTGCCTGCTATACCATTGCCATTGTTGGTAATATTGCCATTTACGGTGGCTGTTATGCCTGTGGTAGTTAATGCAAATGTGTTATTTATTGTTAATGCTTTACAAGTAAAACTTGCTGGGGCTGTGTTGCTGGCTATAATTGCGTTAACTGTGTTTGATGGATTACCATTGCTCCATGTTGTGCCGTTCCATGTGGTGCTAGGTAAATCATAAATGGCTAGTCGTGGTGAGGGGGAGACAAAAACTCCACCCACGTATAAATTGTTGCCATCAGTTGCTAAGGAAACTACGTTAGCAGCAAAATTTGGGTTAAAAGATGATAAATTACCTAAATTATCAAATAGGCATAAGCGGTTTCGGCTAATACTACTACCCACAGTTGTAAAATTACCACCTACGTACAAATTACTACCATCAAGGGCTAAAGCATTAACATTGTTTCCCATATTAGGGTCGAAGGCTGTTAATACACCTGTATTATCAAATTTGCACAAACGATTACGTACTGTAATACCACCTACTGTTGTAAAAGCTCCACCTACATACAAATTACCCCCATCAAGGGCTAAAGCAGTAACACTACTGTTCATACTAGGGTCAAAAGCTGTTAAAGTACCTGTATTATCAAAACTGCACAAACGATTACGAGATGTTGTACCGCCTACCTTTGAAAAGACTCCGCCTACATACAAATTAGTGCCATCAAAGGCTAAAGTATTAACAGTATTGTCGAAATTTGGGTTAAAGGTTGTTAAAGCACCTGTACCGTCAAATTTGCACAAACGGTTACGGGTTGTACTCGCAACGCTGTTAAATTGTCCACCGGCATACAAGTTATTACCGTCAAAAACTAAAGTAAGAACAATATTATTTATGTTTGGGTCGAAGGCTGTTAGTACACCTGTATTATCAAAACTGCACAAACGATTGCGAGTTGTGGTACCGCCTACAGTTGTAAAAGCTCCGCCTACATACAAATTGCCTGCATTTAGGGCTAGTGAAAATACAGAATTATTCATATTTGGGTTAAAAGCTGTTAAAGCACCAGCACTATTAAATTGGCATAAATAATTGCAAGGAAAGGTAGTAGTACCCAACGAAGTAAAATCTCCCCCAACATATAAATTACCATTAGCAATAGCCAAAGCCCTAACAGTTCTGTTCATATTTGGGTCGAAAGTTGTTAAAGCACCTGTACCGTCAAATTTGCACAAACGGTTACGGACATTACCACCACCAACCGTTGTAAAATCTCCCCCTACGTATAAATTACTAGCATCTAAAGCCAAAGAGGTAACAGCAGCGTTCATGTTGGGGTCAAAAGATGTTAAAGCACCTGTATTATCAAATTTGCACAAACGATTACGAGTTGTTGTACCACCTACCGTTGTAAATGCTCCTCCTGCATACAAACTGCCACCATCAAGGGCTAAAGTATTTACACTTCCGTTCATATTTGGGTCGAAAGAGGTTAAAGCACCTGTATTATCA
Source organism: Chitinophagaceae bacterium (assembly GCA_044348985.1). Lineage (GTDB taxonomy): Bacteria > Bacteroidota > Bacteroidia > Chitinophagales > Chitinophagaceae > UBA1930. The sequence goes on along the minus strand of JBIKRV010000006.1, from coordinate 190,398 downwards.
AATTTGCACAAACGATTACGAGTTGTTGTTTCACCTACCGTTGTAAACCCCCCTCCTACATACAAATCATTTCCATTTAGGGCTAAGACAGTAACATTTCCGTTAATATTTGGGTCAAAAGATGTTAAAGTACCTGTATTATCAAATTGGCATAAACGACTGCGAGTTGTTGTTACACCTACCGTTGTAAACCCCCCCTCCTACATACAAATTGCCTGCATTTAGGGCTAGTGAAAATACAGAACCATTTAAATTTGGGTTAAATGATGTTAAAGCACCTGTGTTATCAAATTGGCAAAGTCTATTACGAATTGTAGTACCATCTACCGTTGTAAAATTTCCCCCAACGTACAAATTATTGCCATCAAAGGCTAAGGCATTTACACTGCCACCCACACCCATATTTGGGTTAAAGGCATGTAAACTACCATCGGCATTTATGCGTGCCAAACCATTCCTTGTTATACCATTTACACTTGCAAATGAGCCACCAATATACCACCCACCAGCTGGTATAGATACTACTGCACTTATAGATCCAGCTACCTTGGCAAAAGCCGTGTTTTGAGCCTCTGTGGCTATATTGAATTGAATACCAGCACCTAACCACAATTCAATGCTTGTAAAACTGCCACCAACGTAAGTGTTACCTGCACCATCTTTTAATATGGCATTAACAGTACTGTTAAAACTGTACCTATTATTATTTACTTCAAAGGTTTGGGCTTGTATTTCGCTTATAAAAAATAGCATTATAAAGGTTAAAAAGACCAAAAGCTTTTCAAAGGAAATGTTAGAAAATGTAAAGAGTTTTTTTTTCAAGTTCATGTGTTGGTGCTGTTTTATTTGATTATATTATTTAAAGTGCAATAAAACTAGTTGTATTTGATGGAAATAACATAGGTTGAAAAAAATATATCAAAAAAAAGAGAGAACAAACTCATCCTCAAAGCACTAAAGGCAAGTTCAAAATTTGGATGGCATTTATCTAATCTTGTAGCATTCATTAGGCTTAATCTATTTGTAAAAATCCACTTGCAACTATGGCTCGACAAGCCCTATGAAGAACATACTGACGACCCACAAATTACAATACAGGGTACTTTTCTAAAAAACGATTAATACCATGCTGCATACAACTAAAAAATCGTTTAGGACACTATTGATTTTTTATATTGTCTTATTTTTTTTGCACCATAGCCAACACCGGCTGCTATTAATAAGCTTAGTCCTCCATCTACAGGTACATCATTTACGTCGTCGGTAAAACCAGGCTGTGAAAAACTGTGAAGTGGCAGTACCAATAAAAACAGCAATACACAAGTAGTACAAATGGTAGCAAAATGATATTTTGATTTCATAAAGTAATTTTAAAAGGTTATTGTATAACTAACTTTTGTGTTTTGCTTTCTATGTTATTATTTAACTGAATTAAGTAAATACCCTTACTTAGTTTGCTTAAATCAATCTTTATTGTACCATTTTGTACATTGCCTAGGCTTATTTGTTTTACCTTTTTGCCTTGTACATCGGTAACAATTAATGTAGTTAAATATTCACCACTTTGGCTGTACCTTAATTGTATAATTCCATTCGAAGGGTTAGGGGTAACACTAAACAGCAAAGTACTATTTACAGCTAAAGGCAAAGGCTTAAAGGTTGTTATTTCAAATCGATTATTGCCTTGAGTGGCTGCATCAGCAGTTACGTCAAAGCTGTAAGTTGCATCGGTAGTAAGTTTTGTGTATTTATTTAAAAACTTATCTCTCAAATAAAGTGGAATAGAAGCAGAAAAGCTATTGTTCACAACTTTTATTGTGTATGTACTTGTGATATTGGTACTTAAGCCTAATGGTATTATTGTGCCTTCCTGAATTGGTCTTGAATCGTAGCCAAGCTTTGTATTGTCGCTGCTTAGCGTAAAGAAATTTAAATCTTGATTGGTAAGTTTTTCGCCATCACTTATATCTTTCGAAGCTTTTGCATTTTTGTTTTCAACTACAAATAAATTATCGGCATAATAATTATTGTATTGAATTTCTAATTCTAGTTGGGCAATACTGTTTGTAGTTCTAAATAAGTTAGCTGTTGCAGAAGCGGTTTTATTTGCCTCGGTAAATGCTAAGCTTGTCGCTGCTGTTGGTTGTACAATAAATGCACCATTCATAGCCAAATTGTATACCCCACTATTGTAAGCTTTTGTAACATACTGTCCTCTTGTCATTGCATTGGCATCCCAAACCCAATAAGTAGTTCCAATATTTGGTGTTGTTCCAATCACAGTTCCAATATCAACTGGTGACGGATATGGATTACTTACAAAATGGTACCCATTTGCTGTAGGTAAACTAATATTTATATTGCCGGCATTAATGGTTCCACTCATATCAAGTGTTACAGCGTTGGGTGTAACATTAGCTCCAGTTAAAGTTGTAGTTTGTGTTCTATCTCCTCTGATTAAAACTCTGGCTCCTCTAAACTGGCTCCAGCTATTATCAGACGTTGATGTAAATGCAGCCCAAGCTGCACCACTATTGTTATACCAAAAAGAGGATGGATTATTGGTAAGTGTTGCATCAAAACCAGCTCCACTGCCTGTAATATAAATATTATCAATTAAGGAAGCCATATTTAATGTATTGCTGAAAGGATGGCCTATAAATCTATAAGCTCTTCTTCCTCCTGGAATGTACAACTCGGTTGTAACGTTTCCAATTAAACTTCCACTTGCAATTGCAGCAATACGACCTGTGCCTGTTGAGTATGATTTTAAAACAAGATTGTTATTTGTTGTGAATACTCCAGAGCTTAATGTCAATGTTCCAGTTATTCCAAGTGTATTTCCGGCACCGCTGGCAATTGTAGCATCATTGCTTAAAGTAAGATTGCTTATAAAGCCATTTCCTGCAATTGTTTGTCCTGCAAACCCTGATATAGTAACAGTTCCAGCTCCACTTATCGTTCCATTGTTAATTAGGTTTCCGGCAATTTGTAAACTACCAGTAAGTGTTATAGATGCTGATGAATTGATGGTTAGTTTATTTACTGATTGAGAAGTTGTTATTGACGGAAGTGTTGATACATTTGGAATCACAACTTCATCGGTAATTCCAGGTACTCTGTTTGGTGTCCAGTTAGTAGCTGTTGTCCAGCTATTGTTCGTACTGCCATTCCATGTTACAGATGTAATGCTTAATGTAGTGCTGAATATTCCTCTGCCATGTGTAGCAGCTGCTAGGGTATTATCGCTATAACGAAATTCTAACATATCGGTTCTTACTTTGGGAAAGCCACTATTATTGCTTATCCATGTAGTGGTGCCACCACTTGTCGCTGTTGTTGTAAATACGCCCAATTCTGTAGCCAAAGCAATTACGCCCTCATTAGAACCTGCGGGTAAGAAAATGCCCCAGCGTACTGGCATATCTGGCAATGTGCCTTCAATGGCTGCCCATGACGTACCTCCGTTGGTAGATTCATAAACTGAGGTAACACCATAATTTGAGAATGTTGCCAATACGTGATTTGAATTTCCTTTTTCTACGTCAATACTGCTTACATACATACCAGCAGTTGTTGCTGCAATGCTTACATTGGTTTCTGTTGGAGTACCATTGGCATTGGTAAGTTTAACTATTGTAGGAATGCCGGAATTCGATGAGCCGCCAACCCACACTGTATTACTTGCGTTAGGGTCAACTTTTACAGCAGAAATTTGCGTACTACCTAAAGCTGCAATAAGTGAAAAAGTAGATGTTGGTGAGCCTGAAGCAACATTTATTACTCTACCTAAATAGCCAGTAGCATGAGCTGTATATAGTATTCCTGCTGTTTCATCATAATCAGAAGGGTTGATAAATCGACCAAAGTTTGAATAGGAACCAAAATCAAAACTGGTGCCTCCATTTCTAGAAATATTTACATTCTGAAAAGTATAGGCTGAGAGTTGTATAGATGGATTTGTTTGAGAAATATGGCTAAAAGCACCATCACCACCTGTAACTTGGGTGCCAGAACTTATACCTGCTGAAGTTATTTTATGTGTACCATTATCTTGTGCTCCTGCTAAAAAATAATTGGTTGTACTTGGGTGAATGGCAACTCCATAATATTGGGTGATATTGTAACCTGAATTTTTTGCTGTGAAAGTTGCACCTCCATCAGTAGAATAATAAATACCTCCATCGTTTGCGATAATTAAATTTGAAGCCGAACCGCCAATAAATGTAATATTATGAATATCGGCATGTACGTAAGGCAAAGATGCACATCCACTTGCCCATTGTGTTAATTGTGAAAATGTTGCACCACCATCACTTGATTTCATCACATCTACACCACCTATAAATACATTACTGGTTGACGTAGGGTCAAACGCAGCAATTAAATCATACCATGCTTGTCCTCTGGTCATATCTGTATTAGAACTGCCTTGGTCACACCATGTTGGTGGTACTACTTCTGTCCAACTAGTTCCACCATTACTGGATAAATAACAACGTCTTAAATCATTGCCATTAAATTTTTGACACATCGCATATACATACTGATTGTTTGAAGGAGCACAGGCTATTTCTATTCTTCTAAACCCTGCATCACCCGATGGTGGAGTGGGTGTAATATTTGTCCACTGCCCACTATTACCTTGGTTAACACCAAGCGATGCTGCTGATTTCCAAATTTTGCCATAGGTTGCAGCATTAGAACCCAATAGTCCTGTTGTACAATATAAATCTCCATTGGCAGCTATTTCTAAATCATTACCTGTAAAATCATTGTAATGAGAACATAAATTACCCGGAGCAGTTACGGTTCCCATTACTCTTATCCAATTGGTTCCACCATCAGTTGATTTAAAGACGCCTCCATCATTACAAAACGAGCCTCGTGTAGCTGCATAAATATCTCCTGATGTAGTTACAACAATATCTTGTATATAATCAAATTCAAAAGATGTACCTGGTACAGTATTGGCTAGTACATTCCAAGTTGCACCACCATCGGTTGATTTAAAAATTCCCCCACCTTTTATTGCATCTGCATTATAAAATCCTTCTCCAGTTCCTACATACATGGTATTGGGTGTACTTGGGTGTTGAGCAATGCAAGTGACTGCAAGGTTTGCCATATTATCATTTATTTTCGACCAGCTGTAACCTCCAGTTTTAAAGTTGACACATTTCCAAATACCACCACCAACACTACCTGTAAAAATGGTATTACCTGAAGCATCATTTGCATCTACTAAAATTGCCCTTGTTCTACCACCAATATTATTGGGTCCTCTTTCATTCCATGATAGGGCAGTGGTTCTAAATTGAGGAGACAAATTAGCCATTTGTTCATCTACTTTTTTTGCTGAAATAGCCAATCTTTCTGAAGGTATTCTATGTATAGAGGGGTCTTGGGTTTTCTCAAACTCTAAAGCCATGGCTTTTTCCATTCCATCTTCTTCTTTTTCCATCGTTTTATCTTGTTCTGCTAAAACATTCGTTTTAGATACAGACCAGTAAAAAACAGTAGCAATAGCAAGAATTAATGCACAAATTTTTAGATTGAACAGATACTTTTTCATTTAACATTAAGTTGGTTGGAAATTATAGAATTACTAACTCGACATAGTAAATCTACTATGAATAAGGTTAAGGAATTCAAACTCATTTAAGAAAATATTGTACTCATTGCTGATGTACAAAAAAAGCCGATGCAACTGCATCGGCTTTTTCGAAACTCTTAGCTTAATTTTTTACTCTGTTTCATCTGATAAATTCAAGGGATATGTATAGTTTCCTTCATAACCAGGATATATACCATCTAACCTTACTTTACCGTCTTTAGCATTTGCCAATGCAGCTTTCAGCTCATCTACATTTTTAATTTCAATACCATTTACGGTGGTAATAACAAAACCTTCCTGAACACGTGTTTTAGACAATGCACCAGAACCAATTTTTTTAACCACTACACCACCTGCAATATCGTTGGCTGCTGCTACTTTCTTCTCAACATTTTCTAATGTGCCACCTATTTTGTCTAAGATGCTGCTGTTTTTTACAATATCGGTATTACCAGCTTTATTTTTCAATGTTACACTAACTGTATTTTCTTTGCCATTGCGTTTATAAGTAACCGAAATTTTATCACCTGGTTTATATAGTGAAATTTGTTCCTGCATTTGTGGTCCACTGGTAATTTGTGTTCCATTTATTTTAGTAATTACATCCTTTTCTTTAATACCTGCAGCTGCAGCAGCACTTCCTTCTGGTACGCCCAGTACAAATACACCATCATTGGTTTTCCAAGCATTACCATATTCTTTGTCTAATTCGGCTTGTTGCTTCTCCGGTAATCCTTCTGCAGGATAACTGATGCCAATAAATGCTCTTTGTACCGAGCCAAATTTCACCATATCGGCAATTACTTTTTTTACAATATTTACTGGTATTGCGTAGGAATAACCAGTATAATAACCTGTAGGAGAAGCAATAGCTGAATTGATGCCTACCAACTCTCCTGTTGTATTAATTAATGCACCACCACTATTGCCTGGATTCACAGCAGCATCGGTTTGAATAAAGCTTTCAACAGGATTTTTACTTTGACGTTGATTTATATTAATACTTCTTGCTTTTGCACTTACTATACCTGCACTCACGGTTACGTCGAGGTTTAATGGATAGCCTATTGCTAAAACCCATTGTCCTAATTTTACTTCATCACTATTGCCATACACTAAATAAGGTAAAGAAGATCCTTCTATCTTAATAACTGCTAAATCTGTACTAGGGTCGGTACCAATTACTGCTGCTTTGTATGTTTTTTTATTAGTGAGTGTTACATTAATTTCATCTGCACCATCTACCACATGATTGTTGGTTACAATGTATCCATCCTGACTAACAATTACCCCACTGCCACTTGCCTGTTGTTCAGGAATTACCTGCATACGTGGACCATTAAAAAATTCTTCGAACATATCGCCACCAAACATATCTCCAAATGGGTTTCTTTGGCGTGGTTGATTGTTACTTACTTGCCTGGCTTTTGTTTTTGTTTTGATATGCACAACTGCTGGAGTTGCACTAGTAGCTGCTGCTGTAAAATCTGCAGCACCACCTGGGGCATTGTTGTTGCCAAAAAAACCTGCATAATTTACAGGAAGTTTACCTTGTTCTTGTGTGCCTGCGTACTTGTTTTGCATCCATTTGCTATAGCCTACCACACTCAAAAGGGCAGTAGAAGCACTGATAGCAACCACAGCTAAAATGTTTTTGAGATTCATGTTCATTGGTTCAATGTTTTAATTAATGAATGTTATTCAAATTTTATGCCTTTCTGAATACAAATAAACAAACCTGTTTAAAAGTCAGCTATACCGTATGCCACCTTTAACAATCTTTTACGACGAATGTCGTATCTACAGATAGAAACCTGAAATTTTTTCAGCCAAATTTAATGTATAACCACTTTTTCATAAGAATGTTTACAATTAAAGTCCAATTAAAAACTGCATCGTATCTACCCCATCTGCATAGTCGGTTAACGACGGTTGTTGTGCATTGCCAAAAGCAATACCAGCATTACCAACAATGCACTGGATATTGCTATTGTTTTTTAGTGAAGGAATTAGTAGCTCTAACTGTTCATAATATTCATAATGTATTTGACTGATGGGCGAAAACAAATTTTCATTTTCAGCCAGAATAATGCTTTCATTGCTCATGTACAATTTGTTGCCCATAATTAGCAAGGCTAAATGATAATCGAAATTATTTTTGTATTTGTGTAAATCGGCATATTGCTCATACTTTTTTAAAGCTTGCAGTAACGGAATAAAGTCATAGTTTTTAGGAACATACAATTTGGTAACATTTCTGCAACCTAACCCAAAATACAATTGCATATCATCTGCCAGTAATTCCAATTCTTCTTTAGTTTCTGTTCCATCAATTACAGCAACCGATGTTCTGTTTTTTCGAATAATATTTGGCCATTTGCTAAAGTAGTATTCAAAGTATCGGCTACTATTATTGCTGCCTGTGGCAATGTAAGCATCGCAGCCTTTTAAATTATCGGCAAAACTGATCAGGTTTCTGGTTGATTCATTCCATTCGAATAACTGATTCACCAAATGCTTTATCAATACTTCATCTTTCGATGATGGTTTAATGGTAATGCGATGTCCACTTACAAAAACACATAAAAAATCATGAAATCCAACTAGTGGAATATTGCCAGCCATTACTACGCCTATATTTTTTGGAGCAATATTTTCCTGACGAATATCATATTGCATTGCCCAAGCTTCTAATACTTTTTTTTGTAAAAAATGTTGAGCAATATTTCTGCTGCTTATTTCAATGAAATCCGCAGTAAACCAAGGGTTTTCACGGCTGGCTCTTTCTTTTGCCATTTGCCAATTTTCATTATCCGATAAAATATATTTTCCTAATTCTTCCAGTAACTTAAATCTTTCTTGTAAAATCATTGCTATACTTTATTTTTGTAAGGCAAAGGTAAGGCTTGCGAAAAATGCCTTATTTTTCATTTTATAATTCATCAATCAAAACTCTTTTATGGCTATTAAAATTACCGACGAATGTATTAACTGCGGTGCCTGCGAACCTGAATGTCCTAATAACGCTATTTACGAAGGTGGCGTTGAATGGTCTATTGGCGATGGTACTACAGTTAAAGGTTCTTTCACATTAATGGATGGCACAACTGTTGATACAGATCAACGTCATGCACCTGTTAGTGTAGATACTTATTATATTACACCAAACAAGTGTACTGAATGTCAAGGTTTTCACGAAGAACCACAATGTGCTGCTGTTTGTCCTGTAGACTGTTGTGTGCCTGATGAAGCCTATACAGAAACAGTGGATGAATTAATGGCGAAGAAAGAAAAAATGCACATTTAAAGCACACCAACATGTGCTAAACTTTTTATAGTAAAAAGGTTGCATTTTAAAGAATAACGTTTTACCTTGTGGCAAATAAATAAAGTTGCTCGGATGTAACTTTATCGTGTAACGGCAGGTGATATTTCCTGTTATCAGAATGGCAAGAGAACCTAGTAAGTCTTTTGCCATTCTTGCGTTAAGTACCTTGATGATAAGGATTATAAGATGAATAGGAATATTGTAAAGCTTTCAAAAGAATTAAATACCCTGTATTTCTCAATATAAATTCTTCGTTATTTGTATTATAAAAGAATATCATGAAGTTTAGCTTAACTTTTATTGTCTGTTTAGAAGCTTTTTTTGTAAATGCCCAAAGGACTGTTCTTTATGAAATTAAAAATATTCCGGTTAGGTACGGAATAGTTTATCAATATTCACATAGTCTTACAGGTTGCTACTCATCAGGTATTGAAATTTCATCTAATGGTGATTCAGTTTTTTCTGCAAGCAAAGGTACCATTACTTATGTAGGTAAAATTGAGAGTGGATTTTTAATAATTATAAAGGATAAAAAATCTATTTTTCATATTTACAGCCATATAAAAGAAACAAATCTCCAAAAAGGAGAAAAGATAAATGAAGGGGTATTTTTGGGTAGACTCTTACCTTCTGAAGATGACCATGGTAAATTCACCCTATTGTTTGTTCTTTCTGATAAAAAGGGTTCTTACTTTGACAACAACAAAATATTTGAGTTGCTCAAAGAAAATCAACAGCAAAATTGTTCTCCAAAACCTCAAGAAATTGTAGCCTTATAAACCCAACAAGAAATATATTTACTGCATGAAAAAAAGTATAGCCTTAGTTACAGGTGGCTTCAGTGGAGAAGCTGAAATAAGTTATAAAAGTGTAATTACTGTTGGTAATAATATTGATACAGATAAATTCGATGTTTATAAAATTGACATTAACCCAACTGGTTGGTGGTATATCAATACCAATGGCGAACAATCAAAAGTAAATAGAGACGATTTTACAATTTCGGCGAACAATCAAACCATTTCTTTTGATGCAGTTTTAATGTGCATGCATGGCACTCCTGGCGAAGATGGAAAATTGCAAGGCTATTTTGATATGCTGAACCTGCCTTATACAAGTTGTGATGCAGCAACATCTGCCATAACTTTTAATAAACGTTATACCGTTGCTGTGGCTGCTTTTAGTGGAATTGCAGTGGCAAAAAGTTTACATCTTTTTAGCCATTCACCTATAACTGTTGAAAGTATTTTAGCTCAATTAACACTACCCGTTTTTGTAAAACCAAATAATGGTGGAAGTAGTATTGGTATGAGCAAAGTAAATACAGTCGAACAATTGCAACCCGCAATCGAAAAAGCTTTTAAAGAAAATGATCAGGTGTTGGTAGAGGAGTTTATTCAAGGAAGAGAATTTACCATTGGTGTTTTTAAAACCAAAGGACAAATTATTACGCTTCCCATTACAGAGGTAATTTCTAAAAATGAATTTTTTGACTTTGAAGCAAAATACCAAGGCAAAAGTGAAGAAGTAACACCTGCTGTTGTAGATGAATCTATAGCTGAACAAATACGCCAAGCAGCAACAAAAGCTTATGAAGTGCTAAACTGCAGAGGCATTGTACGAATTGATTTTATTTACAATGAGGCTAACAAACAACCTTATATGCTGGAAATTAATACAGTGCCAGGACAAAGTGAAGCCAGCATTGTGCCACAGCAAGTAAAAGCAATGGGCTGGACTTTAAAAGAATTTTATACAGCTGTTATAGAAGAATGTTTTTAATATTGTAATAGTGTTTATTTAAAAAATCAATTCAAACTACGTGTTTAAATTTATAACAGAAAAGCCTCTTTGGGTAAATATACTAGCAGCATTGGGCTTACTACTGGTGTTGGTATTTCTTTTCTTCTTTTCATTGGATTGGATTACTAGTCATGGCAAAGTAGAAAAAGTGCCCAACATTACAGGTCAAAATATTGTAGCAGCAACTAAGATGTTGGAAGCCAAAGGCTTTGATGTAGAAGTGGTAGATTCTGTTTTTATTGATAGTACTGCAAGGCTTGCAGTAGTAAAACAATCTCCAGAAGGAGACGCAAGTGTAAAAGCAGGTCGAACAGTATATTTAACCATTAATAGAGCTGTAGCTCCCGAAGTAGAAATGCCCAGTTTAATTGGCTTTTCTATTAAAAGTGCACAAATGATGTTGCAAAGTTTACACCTTAAAATGGGTGATACTTCTTACAGGCCTGATATTGCACGTAATGCTGTATTAGAGCAGTTATACAATGGTGCTATTATTAAGCAAGGCACCAAAATACCTATGGGTAGCACCATTAGTTTTGTATTGGGCAGCGGGTTGGGCAATACTGATATGGATGTGCCTGATTTAACAGGATTAAAAGTACAAGAAGCATTAGACGTGCTTAAAAGTATGAATTTAAGTGTTGGGCCAATTATTGCAAGAACTGCTGTAACCGACACGTTGAGTTCGTTTGTGGTAGACCAAAATCCTAAGGTATTTAATGAACCACAACCCGGACAAAAAGTTGCCAATAAATTAAAAGCAGGTCAAATTATTGATTTATACATAAGCAATACGGCACCTGTAAAACCAACAGATTCAACAACCATAAACAATTAAAATTTTACAACATGCAAAACATTACTGTTGAAGAATTGAAAGCGAAGATAGACGCCAAAGAATCCATAAATTTAATTGATGTACGTGAGGTAGATGAACACAACGATTTTAATGTAGGAGGAATGAATGTTACATTAAGAACCATTCAGGATATGGCCATTGAGCCTATCGAACATTTAAAAAATGAAGAAGTTATTTGCTATTGCCGTAGTGGGAAAAGAAGTGTAATGGCTGGTCTTATTTTAGAGCATTTAGGTTTTACCAATGTTGTGAATGTAGTTGGGGGTATGGTTGACTGGCAAGAAAAGTTTGTAAAATAATTTTATGTAATCAGCTGTTGTACAAACATGATGCTACTGTTGCGTCGTTGCAAATCCTGTACATTGCAGGGTACAATTGTACAAAAGAATATAGCTACATGAATGTGGTAATATTTTCTCTAAAGTATTGCCACATTTAATTTATAGCCAATGAAAATTTTCAATTACATACTTTTTGTAATTTCCATAATTGGAATTATTGGCTCAATAATTTTAATTATAATGGGCAATCAACCTTGCTCTGGTGATGGATGTTTAATTCATATTTTGTATATGATTGGAACAATATTGCTTATTTTTTCTTCTGTTATATTTTATTTCTCAAGAAGGAATATAAAAAGCTATAAAGAACAATAATGATCATTATTGAACAAAGCGTTGAATGATTGCCTTCGACTTCACTCAGGATAAACTTACCAGTAAATTTCAATTGAAATACTACTGCTTGGGCAACGCAATAAAAACTATAACTGCCAATCTACAATTTCGTTTGCCCACTCTTGCCTGTGTGGCGTTACAATACGTAAGTAATTATCAGTATAACCCTCCATCATACCATGTTTTTCGAATGCTTCAAATAATACTTTTCGTTTTTGACCTGTAAACTGTCGTGTAAAATATTGCAGCTTCATAAAACTCAAATTGCGTAAGGTTTTGTTGCGTTCGTTGCGAATGTTAATTGGCACAACAGGCTTAATATTTAATGCTTGTGTATTGGTTCTTTCACTGTACGTAAATACGTGCAAGTAACTTACCTCAAGGCTGTGTAAGTAGTCAAAGGTTTCTTTAAAATGCTCATCCGTTTCTCCCGGAAAGCCAACAATTACATCAACGCCAATGGCACAATGGGGCATAAATTGTTTAATCATGGTTACACGTTCAGCATACAATTCACGTTTGTATCTTCTACGCATCAACTTTAAAATTTCATTACTCCCACTTTGTAAGGGAATATGAAAATGAGGCATGAATTTTTTACTGTTGGCAACAAACTCAATAATCTCAGGTGTCAATAAATTGGGTTCAATAGACGAAATTCGGTAACGTTCAATTCCATCAATTTTATCCAATTCTTGTATCAGCTCATAAAATGTTTCTTCACGTTGATTGATGCCAATGGTTACACCAGCACTATCAGGACCTTTACCAAAATCGCCTAGGTTAACACCAGTTAATACAATTTCTTTTACACCTTTACTGGCAATTTCTCTGGCATTTTTTAAAGCGTTTTCAATACTGTCACTCCTGCTTTTTCCACGAGCCATCGGTATGGTGCAAAAACTGCAATTGTAATCGCAACCATCTTGCACTTTTAAAAAAGTTCGGGTTCTGTCATTGGCAGAAAAAGATGACGTAAATCCTGTTACATCTTCAATATCACAACTGCAAATTTTTGCACTATCGCCTTTCGATAATTCGTTTAAATGCTGTGCAATATTGAATTTTTCAGCAGCACCCAAAACCAAATCAACACCAGGAATCTCCGCAATTTCTTTGGGTTTTAATTGAGCATAACAACCAGTAATAACTACTAAACTTTCGGGAGCTTTCTTTTGTATTTTTCGAACAATATAACGGCATTCTTTATCAGCATTATCTGTTACAGAACATGTGTTGATTACATATACATCTGCAAAATCATCAAAATCTCTTTTCTCAAAGCCTTCCACTTCCAGCATTCTGGATAGGGTAGATGTTTCTGAAAAATTCAGTTTACATCCCAAAGTATGAAAGGCTACACTACGCTTCTTTTCCATAAGTGTGCAAAGATAATAGTTTGCAGTTTTTGAGGAAGATAGAACACGGATAATACAGATTCAAGAGATTTGCACGGTTTTCTGCTAAATTGCATATCATGAGTACAAAGAAAATATTGCCTTATGTTTTGCTGATTGTTATTGCAATAGTGGCTTTAGCATTGAAAACATGCAAATCACCTACTCCAAAACCTAAAACTACAACTGTAACAGAAGATGGTTATGCTAAACGTGGGCTAAACAGAAATCCTTCGAACATCAATTACAGCAAACATGCAAAATGTAGAATGGATTGCAGACATATTACTGAAGCTGAAGTAAAAGACATGTTGCAAAACGGCAATGTAAACTATAAAAAAAGTGATTTAAAAGGGAATGATTGTAATAAGAAATATACTGTTGAAGGCTACAGTAAAGATGGTCAACATTTGAGGATTATTTTTGCACCATGTAAAGATGAAGTAACTGTGGTAACCTGCATAGATATTGGTGCTGAGTGGGAATGCCATTGTGAAGGCGACGAAGCTAAATAAACGACAGATGTTAAATTACGATAAAGGGTTTGCAGTTGTGCAAATCCTTTTTTATTTTGCCCAAGTATTATAAAACCAAATACAAGTTTGCTATGAGAAAATTATTTGTTGTAACAATTGTATGTTCAATACTGCTCTCTTTTTGGGGCTGTAAAACAGCTGAAGAAAAAGAAGTCCCAGCTCCGTTACTCGATTTAACCACCTTCTTTAAAAATGGAGAAAAAAGTACGTTCCGTATTTCGCCGGATGGAAATTATTTTAGTTACCGTGCCGATTATAAAGGCAAAATGAATATCTATGTTCAAAAAGCAAACGATTCAACCGCTGTTCTTGTAACCAGTGATACATTAAGAAGTATTGGTGGTTATTTTTGGAAAGGCAGTAGAATTGTATATACCCAAGATATTGGTGGTGATGAAAATTTTCAATTGTTTTCTGTAAAACCCGATGGAACAGATACAAAAGCTTTAACGCCTTTTCCTGGCATAAGAACTGACATTTATGATGCATTAACTGAAACTCCTAGTAAAGAAAAAGAATTAATTGTAGGCATTAATAAAAGAGTGAAGGAATACTTTGATCCATATTCTATTAATATTGAAACAGGAGAACTAAAGTTATTATACGACAATAAAAATAATTTTGAGTCATGGATTACCGATAATGCAGGAACCATACGATTGGCTTCAAAAACAGATGGGGTAAACATTACATGGAATTATCGAAATGCTGCTACCGATACTTTTACACCATTATTAACTACTTCTTTTAAAGAAGCATTTTCGGCAGCTGGTTTCGATAAAGACAATAAACACATTTATGCACTTACCAATATTGGTAGAGATAAAATTACTTTGGTAGAGTATGACCCAATTGCTAAAAAAGAAGTGAAAGAAATTTTCAGTAATAAGGATTATGATTTAGCTAGCATTTTTTACGACAAGAAAAAACAAACGCTGGTAAATGTTAATTGGGAAGCAGAAAAAAGAGCAACACATTTTTTTGATAAGGAATGGGAGGAAATTCAGCAAGGGTTAGATAAAAAATTTGCAGGTTATATGGCTGATATTGTTGCTTATGACGATGCAAGAACAAAAGCAATTGTTTGGGTTGGTAATGATAGAAGTCCTGCTAAATATTATTTATACGATTTTAAAACAAAGGAAAGTAAAGAAGCTGCCAATCCTTATCCATGGATTAATGAAAAACAAATGTCGCATTCAAAACCCATCACTTATAAAACCCGTGATGGCTTAACAATCAATGGTTATTTAACTTTACCAGTTGGTGTTGAAGCAAAGAATTTACCTGTGGTTGTAAATCCACATGGTGGACCATGGGCAAGAGATAGCTGGGGCTTTAATAATGAAGTACAATTTTTAGCCAACAGAGGATATGCAGTGTTGCAAATGAATTTTAGAGGTAGCACTGGATATGGTAGAAAATTTTGGGAAGCATCGTTTAAAGAGTGGGGTAAAAAAATGCAAGATGATATTACCGATGGTGTTGAATGGTTAAAAAAAGAAGGGATTGCCAATCCTAAGCAAATTGCTATTTATGGTGCTAGCTATGGTGGCTATGCAACATTGGCTGGAGTAGCTTTCACACCAGATTTATATGCAGCAGCAGTTGATTATGTTGGTGTCAGTAATTTGTTTACGTTCATGAATACAATACCACCTTACTGGAAGCCTTATTTAGATCAGTTTCATGAAATGGTAGGTAATCCTGTTAAAGACAGTATATTAATGAAAGCAGCATCGCCGGCATTACATGCAGATAAAATTAAAGCTCCATTATTTGTAGCACAAGGAGCCAACGACCCAAGGGTTAACAAAGCTGAAAGCGACCAAATGGTGGCTGCACTTAAAAAGCGTGGTGTAGATGTAGAATATATGGTGAAGAACGATGAAGGCCATGGATTCCACAACCAAAACAACCAATACGATTTTTATGGAGCTATGGAAAAGTTTTTAGACAAACATTTGAAACAGAAAAAGCAATAGTAAAAAGTAAAGCCCTACATTTTGTAGGGCTTTACTTTTAAAACATTATGCTGCGTATAGTTGTATAGAATTTAAGCTATCGGCTTTGTTATTCATTTCTTCCTCAATATCAAAATCATCTTGCAAGCCCAACCAAAATTTTGGAGAGTTGCCAAAATATTTACTCAAACGTAAAGCTGTGTCTGCTGTAATTCTTCTGTTGCCTTTAATAATTGCAGAAAGGCGTGTTTGAGGAATGCCAATATCTTTACTTAGTCTGTATGCAGATATACTTAATGGAATTAAAAACTCTTCTGCAAGAATTTCTCCGGGATGAATGTTTTTTAATTTTTTCATGGTCAAATATTTTAATGATAATCTATTATTTCAACTTCTGAAGCATGGTTGTTGTTCCATTTAAAAATGATTCTCCATTGGTCATTTATTCTTATGCTGTAACAATTTTTAAGGTTGCCAGATAATTTTTCTAATCTATTGGACGGAGGTATTTTTAAGTCAGCTAAATTTTGAGAGTTATTCAACATTCTCAATTTTCTTCTACCAATTTGTTGTACTTCATTGGGTAAAGATTTAACTCTTTTACCATACCATATTTTTTCAGTGTCTCTATCGCCAAACGAAATAATCATTATTTAGTTAACTTATGCTTACGTTAAAGATAAGTATTTCTTAAAATTAAATAGCGATAACAAGAAAGCCGTTCAAAAAATTTGAACGGCTCTCTTTTTATAATTCATCAATTCGCTAATCCACTAATTCGAACATTAACTCTCCACTTCCATATAACTTTCAATTGGCTCACAAGTGCAAACCAGATTTCTATCACCATGGGTATTGTTCACCCTTGCAACACTTGGCCAAAATTTATTTTGCGTTACATAGTACAATGGAAATGCAGCTTCTTTACGTGAATATTTGTGATTCCACTCATCTGCACAAATAACAGCTTGTGTGTGTGGAGCATTGTGCAATGGATTATCTGTTCTATCAGCAGTGCCATTTTCAATAGCTGCTATTTCTTCACGAATAGAAATCAATGCATCACAAAAACGATCTAACTCAGCTTTGTCTTCACTTTCTGTTGGCTCAATCATAATCGTTCCTGCTACAGGAAAACTCATAGTTGGTGCATGAAAACCATAATCTATTAAACGCTTCGCTACATCTTCAGCTTCAATACCTGCACTTTGTTTAAACGGACGTAAATCCACAATAAATTCATGAGCACAGGTACCATTTTTTCCAGTAAATAAAATGGGATAATGTTTTTCCAATCTTGCTTTCATGTAATTGGCATTTAAAATTGCATACTCTGTTGCCATTTTAATTCCATCGTAACCCAACATTTTTATATAAGCATAACTAATTAATAAAATTGAAGCACTGCCATAAGGAGCAGCTGAAACAGCACCTGTATTACCCAACACAACATGACCTGGTAGGTAAGGAGCTAAATGTGCTTTTACGCAAATTGGACCCATTCCAGGACCACCACCACCATGTGGGATAGCAAATGTTTTATGCAAGTTCAAATGACAAACATCTGCTCCAATATTTGCAGGAGAAGTTAAACCCACTTGTGCATTCATATTGGCTCCATCCATATACACTTGTCCACCCAACGAATGTATCAATTCACAAATCTCTTTAATATCTTCATCAAACACACCATAGGTACTTGGATAAGTAACCATCAATCCACCCAAAGTATCTTTATACTGTTCAGCCTTGGCTTTTAAATCTGCCATGTTAATGCTGCCATCTTCGTTGTTTTTTACCACTACTACTTTCATTCCAGCCATTACAGCACTTGCAGGATTGGTGCCATGTGCAGATGTTGGAATTAACACCACATTTCTATGAGTATTGCCATTGGCTTTATGATAATCCATTATAGTTAACAAACCAGCATACTCACCTTGTGCACCACTATTGGGTTGTAAGCTACAAGCATCAAAGCCTGTAATGTTTACTAAGTAAGCACTCAACTCATCTAAAATTTGTTTGTAACCCTCTGCTTGGTTGGCAGGAATAAAAGGATGTAATCCACCAAATTCTGGCCAGCTTACTGGAATCATTTCAGCAGCAGCATTCAACTTCATGGTACAACTACCTAAAGAAATCATGCTGGTATTTAAACTCAAATCTTTATTTTCTAGTTGTTTAATGTAACGCATCATTTGGCTTTCGCTGTGATGGGTATTAAACACAGGATGCGTTAAGTAAGCTGATGTTCTTACAGCATAAGTTGGTATTGACGTAAGTGTACTTTCACTATCAAATTCAATTTCAGCTTCATTTTGTCCTAAGCTTTCTGCAAAAGCATACACAATGTCCAATACATCTTTTTGGCTGGTAGTTTCATCTAAACTAATACCAATATGTTTATCATCAATATAACGGAAGTTGATTTTATTTTTTTCTGCCACAGGCAAAATAGTTGCAGCATTGGCTTTTACTACAATGGTATCAAAATAAGCAGCATTGATATTTTTAAATCCTAATGCTTGTAAAGATTCACTTAACACTTGAGTAAGTGTAGCAACTCTTGTAGCAATATTTTTCAAACCATCTGCACCATGATACACTGCATACATGGCAGCCATATTGCTTAATAAAGCTTGTGCAGTACAAATATTGGAGGTTGCTTTTTCACGTTTAATATGTTGCTCTCTGGTTTGTAATGCCATACGCAAAGCTCTGTTGCCTTGAGCATCGATGCTTACACCAATAATTCGACCAGGAACACCACGTTTAAATTCTTCTTTGGTAGCAAAAAATGCAGCATGAGGGCCACCATAACCCATTGGCACACCAAAACGTTGGGCACTTCCAACTGCAACATCAGCACCCAATTCTCCTGGGGCAGTTAATAACGTTAAGGCCAATAAATCTGTTGCCATTACAACATAACCACCAACAGCATGTACATTGGCAATAAAACCTCTGTAATCTTCAATGCTGCCTAAGTTGTTTGGGTATTGAACAATAGCACCAAAATATGTATCATCTAATAAAGCCGATTTATAATCACCAATTACAATTTCAATATTAATAGGTGTAGCTCTTGTTTGCAATAAATCTTTGGTTTGAGGAAACACATTTGCATCGACAAAGAATTTATTTTTCTTAGCAGTATCGCCATTGTGAAACAACATGTTCATGGCTTCTGCAGCAGCAGTAGCTTCATCTAATAAAGATGCATTGGCCAAAGGCAATCCCGTTAAATCAGTAACCATGGTTTGAAAGTTCAATAAACTTTCTAAACGGCCTTGAGAAATTTCTGCTTGGTAAGGTGTGTACTGTGTGTACCATCCTGGGTTTTCAAACACATTTCGCAAAATTACACTTGGTGTAATGGTGCCATAATAACCCTGACCAATATAGGTTTTAAACAATTTGTTTTTAGCAGCAATTGTTTTCAATTCATTTAAATATTCAAACTCACTAATGGCAGCAGGTGTATTTAATGCTGCTGCCAAACGAATACCAGCAGGCACAGTTTGATCAATCAATTCATCTAAACTACTTACGCCAATGGTTTGCAGCATAGCTTGTGTATCAGCAGCATCGGGTCCATTGTGTCTTCTTTGAAACTCTGTGTTTTGTAAATGGAAAAGGTTCATATTCCTGATTTAGATTTTTTATTGTGTTACCAGCGATAGAACAAGAATCAGACCTCAGTGGCGTCGTTTCTAATCCTGCTGACCAGCAGGACACTCTTCAACTGTTGAAATAAACTGAACAAGAAAAGAAAACGCTCAAAACTGCCTGAATTCATTCACTAAAATTCGCCGCAAATGTACAAGCTAATTACACCCAATGCTAACGATTGTTTGCAGTTGGGAATAAACTGTGCAAGAAAAGTTAGTCAAGTTAAAATAATTAGTAATTTGATAACTATGATTCATAAATTATCAACTCATCTTCAAACATCCAGTAACCAGTATCCAGCATCTAATATCTAGCATCCAGCATCCTCCATCTCCCTCATTTCCTCACTGGTTTGTCTGCTACCATCATGGCTATAGCCTGGAGAACCAAATAAATAGTTCCATCTTTGTTTAAAGCTAAGGTTGGGTTGGGTTACATCTCTATAAATTTGAACCCATTCATGCATCACCAAAGTTGCAGGGTTTATCTGTTCCAAGTTTTTGGTCAATCCATATTTTATTGGTTGGTATTTTTCAACTGGCAGTTCTGCTTGGAAAGTGCCAAATAGTTTATCCCAAATAATTAAAAACATACCCATGTTTTTATCTAAGTACTTGGGATTGCTGGCATGATGTACCCTATGATGAGATGGGGTTACTAAAATATGTTCTAAAAAGCCCATTTTTTTAATCAATTCAGTATGTACAAAAATGCCCCAAATTTGGGTAGCTGCATACACAAACACAATGTCTAAAGGCTTAAAACCCAATAACGGCAAAGGAATAAAATAAATAAACCGATATAAAGGTTGAAAAACAGACGAACGGAAACCGACAGTAAAATTCATCTGTTCCGATGAATGATGGGTAACATGTGTTGCCCAAAAAAATCGAATTTCATGGTCAAAACGGTGCAGCCAATAGTATAAAAAATCTTCGGAAATTACCAATGCCAGCCAATAGGCAAAACTATTTTGCCAGTTATGGATAATTCTATGGTTGTAAAAAAAAGCAAAAATAATTCCCACATAAATCGAACGAAATAATAAATCCAATCCACCATTCAACAACATCAAATACACATTTGAAACAGTATCTTTTAGGGTATATAATTTCTTATGGCGGTAATTCGACAACAATATTTCTATACCAATAATGATGAGATAATAGGGTGTAGAAAATAAGATGAGTAAGGTTTCTTTGGTTGTTTCCATTTTAGTGCCCAGCTTTTCAAAAACATAGAAGAATATGAAACTAAAAACTGCTTTTAAAGTGCAAAGAAAATGGATTGAGATAAAATAAAAAATCTCTTTTGTTTTATGCACTAGTTACCGTCTCAACTATTTATTAGATTATTTTTGTTTTAACAATCTTAATTTCTATGTATAAAACAGTTACGCTCTTTCTGAACTTTTAAATTGGCGGTTGTTTTTTCAAGGTCAATAGTTGGAACAGTTCTTTGTGGTTGACTAAGCTATAATTATACGAACAACTTTATATGATTTTCACACAGATAAAATGTTTTCAACGGAGTTATTATTATCTCTTAAATCGTTTAAAAAATGCCCAAATAATTTCACATGCATTCATGTCCTGACTTGTTTTTCCAATAACAGCTTCACTTAAATATTGGTAACCTTGTGGCCAAGTATGCCCTCCATTTAAAACTACATAGCTTACAACCTCACTACCATTTGTTCCTCCTGCATAAACTCGTTGTTTTATGGTTGTTCCGTCGTTAGCAATATCTGGTAAATCCGTAATAGTAGGAGTAGTAGTACATCCATTAATTGTTATCCATTTATCGATTGCTTGAAAATGCGATAGTACAGTTCCGCCTGCACCAGGAGAAACAGTTCCTCCAACAAAGGGTACAAAGGGGTCTATTGTTCCATGGATATACATTGCAGGAACAGGTTTGCCGGGATTACAGTTTGCTGCTATGGTTGTTGCTTCTATTGTGGCTGCATCTACTGCAATTGCTGCAATTCTGTTACTTAATTCGCAACCCAAACGAGAAGACATAAAGCCACCATTTGAAATTCCTGTTGCATATATTTTATTTCCATCAACCGAATAATTTGTAATCATGTAATCACACAGTTGATTGAAGAAACTTACATCATTTATTCCTAGTTGATTGGGTGTTGTTGGTCGTCCATCATTCCAATTATTTTGTATTCCAGCTGGATAAACTAAAACTACTTTATCTCTGTCGGCAATTGTTTTAAAATTTGCAATACTTATCATTCCTTCTGGTGTTCCACTTCCACCATGGATGGCGAAGATTAGAGGCATTTTCCCTGCATTATTGTATCCAGTTGGCAAGTAAACAATAAAACTTCTTGGGTTTCCATCAACTGTCAGGTTAATAGTTTTTTGTTCACTTGTTTTGTCTGCCTGCTGTGCTGATGTGTCTGATTTTTTACACGATACTAGAAAAAATAAAAGGACAATTGCTAAAATCGGAAATTTCATACTCTGTTCTATTAGTATAGGCTTAAGACTGTCACAATATGGGTCGGTTTAATTACCCTTTGATTTTTAATGGAGAATCATAAATGGGGAAAGATTTTTTTTGCCTCACATACACGAATTTTTCTTTGCCACAGAAACACAGAAGCACAGAAATGGAACACGGATGACACGGATAAAACTGATATGAACGGATTTTGTCTCTTGCCTGTGAAGTACAGAAATTTAAAAACAAATCAGTGTACATCCATCCAATCCGTGTCATCTGTGTTCCAATCAAAAATTTGCGAAGCAAATAATCTGTATTCATCAATTATCTTTGTTCAATGGCAGAAATCAACTTAGACAATTGGCAAAAGAAAAGTGAAGAGCATACCAAGCTATACAAAAACTTTTTGCAACGTGCCGATAAGAAAAAAGTGTTGAAGCAATTGCCCGATTTGCATGAAGAGGCATTTGAAAAAATTGACTGTTTAAGCTGTGCTGCTTGTTGTAAAAATTATTCCCCAAGGTTTAAAACCCCAGATATCAAGCGTATTAGCAAGTATCTAAAAATGAAAGAAGGTCAATTTATAGATACTTACTTAAGGTTAGATACAGAAGGAGATTATGTGGTAAAATCTTCACCTTGTCCGTTTTTGGGCGAAGATAATTTTTGCAGTATTTATGATCAACGTCCCAGCGATTGCCATCGTTTTCCTTATACTGATGAAGATGTTTTTTTAAAACGCCCAGCCATCACTTTAAAAAATGCCACTTTTTGTCCGGCAGTTTATTTTGTGTTGGAGAAGCTTATTTAGGTGCTGTAGATTAATGCAATATAAGTTGTGGTGTGTTTTATAAAGACTTTTGCCTAACTACGAAAAATGAAAAATAACATTGCCCCAATTATTATTGCCACAGCCATTATTTTATTGGGTTTAATTATTGGCAACATTAAAAAAGTAACCATTAACATTTTTCAAATTACCGACAAAAAAATAATAAAAAATATGTATTTATTGGTTCGTTTTATACTTCTTCAAAACAAAAAACAGCTTCCATTACCATAAGGGTAGAGTACCAGGGTAATTAAAATTTCGAAAATTAGGGGTAGATAAATAACGAATCAGATATCCCTTTTTAATTTTTTTAAAAAAGTTGTCTAAAATTTTGTTAAAGCAATTGCTTTTGCTATATTGCCTCTTCGTAAAAAAATTTGCTTGCAAAAAGCCGCATGCTTTCCTGCAAAAACCAAAATTTATTTAAACTAAAACTTACTGTTTTATGAGGAAGATTTTACTTCTACTTGCTGTTGTTTTTACTTTTTGTGTGGATGCACAAAATATAACAAATTACGCGGGTGCAAATTATTCAGCTAGCTCAGGAACTTTTACTGCATTAAGTGGCGGTACAACAGTGCCTAGCCTTTTGGCAGATGATGTTATTTCTTCAGCAATACCTATTGGTTTTACATTTTATTATATGGGTTTGCCTTACACACAAGTTAGAGCAGGCTCAGATGGATATATTACTTTGAGTAGTAGCGGGGGTTCTTCATCAGTTACTAATAATTTAGCTACAGGCACAACAGTTACACGTCCTGTTATTGCTCCCTTTTGGGATGATGTAGATGGACGTGGTACGGGTGCACAAGCAAGTTATTTAACTTCTGGAAGCCCAGGTACAAGAGTATTTACTTTTGAGTGGCTCAATTGGGTGAAAAGTGGTGGTACAACTCCACAATTATCTTTTCAAGTAAACCTATATGAAGGAACTGGTAAAATTGAGTTTGTTTATAGAAGCGATGCTGCTGCATTAAGTGGAACACCAGCTTCTTCGATTGGTTTATCTGCTATTGCTACAGGCTCTGGTAATTTTGTTTCTCTTAACAATGCAACAAATACTGCCACAACAAGTACGACTAGTGAAACTACATCTATTGCTACCAAGCCAGCTACAGGCCAAACATACACTTTTACTCCACCTGCTGTTGCTGCTCCAACTACACTTACATTCACAAGCGTAGGTCTATCAACAACAACAGTAGGCTGGACAGATAATTCTACCAATGAAAACTCATTTATTGTTATACGTGCTACAGATGCTGCATTTACGACCAACGTAGTAACTTCTACAGTTACTTCTACTACATCCGCTGGTACAGGTACGACATATAGTTCTATACAATCAGGTCTAGCTGCAAACACAACTTACTATTATAGTGTGGCTGCTGTTGCAGAAAATGCATCTGCTGGGTTAACTGGTAACGAAATAACAAATTCATGTGCTGGTGGCATATCAGGTACAAAATCAGTTGGCCCAACTGGTGATTTTGCTACCATAACTGCTGCTTTAGCAGGTGGTATTAGTGGAGCTACTATTTTAGAGTTACAATCTACTTATTCTAGTGCATCTGAAACATTCCCAATAACAATTCCAGCTTGTACTAATATTACCAATACCTTAACCATAAGGCCACAAACAGGGGCAACAGGTTTGGTTATTACTAGTAATAATATCACAGCAACTGTTGATTTAAATGGTGCTACTTATGTTACTTTCGATGGCAGACCAGGGGGTGTAGGAACAACATCGCAATTGTCAATTACTAATACCAGTACTGCAACAGGTGGTACAGCAGTTAGATTTATTAACGATGCATCTAATAATACTTTAAGATACTTAACGCTAAGATCAAGCTTTGCTAGCACAACTGCTGGTGTGGTTGTATTTTTTACAACAACAGGTACAACTGGTAATGATAATAATACGATTGACAATTGTAATATTGATGGTGGTGCTGGTGCTACTGCTTCTCCTACAACGGGTGTTGCCCAAAATGGTATTTATTCTTTAGGCACAACCACAACTACCGCTTTAAACAATAGTGGTAATACTATTAGCAACTGTAATATTTATGATTTGTATGTAACAGGTGCAGCTTCTGTTAATACAGGTATTTTAATTGCTGCTGGTAATACAGATTGGACACTTACTGGTAATAGTATTTATCAAACAAATACTAGAACCTCTACAGTTGGTGGTGCTACTATAAATGGTATTTCAATAAGTAATAGTACTTCTGGAAATAATTTTAATGTTTCTAATAATTACTTTGGTGGAAATGCACCATTAGCAGCAGGCATCATGAATATTGGTGGGGCTTTTGCTAACAGAATGGTTGGTATCACTTTTACAGGAGCAACAACAACACCATCTAGCTTCCAAAATAATGTTATTACAGGAATTACACTTTCCACAACATCTGGTGCAACAACAGCACCTGGAATATTTTGTGGAATGTATTTTACAGCAGGTAGTTATAATGTAGGAAATGTAACAGGAAATGTTATTGGTTCTGGCACTGGAACAGGCTCAATAAATGTTACAACCTCAACAGCGGCAGCTGTTTCTTATGGTATTGAAATTGCTAGTGGTGCAACTTGTAGTGTTAATAATAATACTATTGGTTCGTTAACTTTTAATGGAAGTACTACTAGTGTTGGTCAATTATTATATCTTATTAATGTAGCTTCATTTACAGCTAGTAGTAGTCTTACAATTAGTAATAATACACTTGGTAGTTTAACTACTGCCAATAGTGTAAATTTAGCTACTGCAATAACTGGGGGTACAGCAATTAATACAATAGTAGGTATAAGAGTAGTATCAAGTAACCCCGTTTGCACATTTACAAACAATACAATTGCAAACCTAAATAATGCATCAGTGGGAAGTAACAGTAGTACAGCTATTCGTGGTATTCAAATTGCGGCAAACTGTGCAACAACTATTACAGGAAATACCATTAGAAACTTTACTTCTCCAACAATCAATGTTGGTACAACTACTTCTGCAAATTTATTGGGTATTAGTACCACTAGTACAAATGTATTACTTTCTCAATCTATTTCAAATAATACCATCCATTCATTAATTAACACCAATACTACAGCTGGTGTTTCAGTAATTGGTATAGTAGCAAACTGGACAAATACAGCAACAGGATTAACTTGTTCTGGCAATTTGATTCATAGTTTAAGAACAGGAGGTTTAGTTTCTTCTAATATATTTGGTATTTATATTGGTGCAGGTGCAGCAACTTATGCCAACAATATGATACGCCTTGGTTTAGATGAAACAGGTGCAGCATTAACGATTGGTCAAACTTATGCAGGCATTAATGAAGCCTTAGGTACCAATACAATTGTTCATAATTCAGTATATATTGGTGGCACTGGAGTTGCAGCTGGTACAAATAATACATATGCTTTTTGGGCTCAACAAACTTCCAATACAAGGGTCTTTAGAAATAACATTTTTGTAAACGACAGGCAAAATGGAGCAGGCACTGGATTGCATTTAGCTGCACAATATGCTGGTACATTCCCTAATGCTTTGGGTTTAACTTTAAATAACAATATTTATTTTGCAAGAACTGCTGGTAATACCATTCGTCAGGGTTCAACCAATTATACCTTAAATGCATGGAAAAACTTTTCTAATGCAGATGCCTTAAGTGGTGTTGCTACCGATACTACAGATATTAATTTTGTAAATGCTCGTGGTGCTGCTGGTGATTTAAACCTACATGTACAAGGTACAACCGTTGCAGAAGGTGCTGGGTTTGCAATAGCTACTATAACAACAGACTTTGATGGAGAAACAAGAAGTGGTTTAACACCAGTAGATATTGGTGCAGATGCTGGTAATTTTACAGCGAAAGATATTTTTGCACCCGTAATTAATTATACAGCATTGCTTAATAGTCCTACAGGTAGTACAAGAGTATTGCCTAGCTTTGCAACGATTACAGATAATGTAGGCGTATCTACTGGGGCTAATTTACCAAGGTTGTATTATAAAAAATCTACTGATGCAGATGCTTTTGTAGGTAATACAAGTGTTGATAATGGTTGGAAATATGTTGTAGCAACTAATGCGGTTAGCCCATTTGACTTCACGATTGATTATACTATTATTAATGGTGGTAGCGTTGCTGCTGCTGATGTTATTCAATATTTTGTTGTAGCACAAGATGATGCCAATAATTTTTCTTCTCATACTATTGGAGCAACCTCAAGTGCTAACCCACCTGTTCAAAATATTAATGGTAAGGCCACAACACCTTTGTCTTATACAATTGCGAGTCCAATTACTGGGCCTAAAACAGTAGGAACTGGGGGTGATTATACTACATTAACAGGTGCAGGAGGTCTTTTTGAAGCACTTAATAATGGAGTTATTGGGGCCAATTTAGAAGTAAATATTGTAAGTGATATTACAGAACCAGGAACAAATGCTTTAAATGCAATTAGTCAAGACCCTCCAAGTTCTACTTTCACAGTTACAATTAAGCCTAGTGCAGCAGTAACGAGGATTATTTCGGGGGCAGTAGCTAATGGAATGATAAGATTAAATGGTGCAGATAGAGTAACTATTGATGGAAGATTTAGTGGAGCAGGAAATTTTTTAACTTTTAGAAATACAAATACTAGTAACCCCACTATAACACTTTTAAATGATGCTACTTTAAACACCATTCAATATTCTACAATTGAAGGGGCAACTACAACATCAACAAATGGAGTAGTATTTTTAAGTACGGGAGCAACTACTGGTAACGATAATAATACTATAAGTAATAATTTAATTAGGGATAGATCTGATGCAGCTGGAGTGCCTGCAAACTTAATTTTTTCGCAAGGTACAAGCCCGTCTATTGCAAATGGTGATAATGCCATTGCCAACAATGAACTATTTAATTTCTCAGCAACGGGTGTTCTTGTAAGTTCAACTGGCAATAGCAATAATTGGAATATTAGTAATAACTCATTTTATCAAACTGCTGCTAGAACTACAAATTTAAGAGCTATTCAAGTAGCAGCAGGAGGTGGGCATACCATAAATTCCAATAGCATTGGTGGTGCAAATGCTAGCCGTAGTGGTACAGCTATGACAACTAGTGGTAATATTTTCTTAATTGATGTTGCATCTGTTACATCAACACCAACAACAAATATTCAAGGAAACAACTTTGGCAACATAATCTCTACTGCTTTTTCCATTGTTCAATATTGTATTGGAGTTGCGGGTACTGGTAATGTAAATATTGGTACAACAGTTGCCAATAATATTGGTGGTGCAATTGCTGGAGATATTACTGTAGCAAATAGCTTAGATGGTATTTATTGGAGTTCTACTGGAACAGGAGATATAAGAAATAACATTATTAAAAACTTAACATTTAATAATCCAGATTTTGAAAGATTGTGCGGTGTAACTGCTACAGCAGGTACAGTAACAATTAAAGGGAATACCATAAATAACTTATTGCATGTTGGAGCCACAACTAGTTCTGTTGCTACTAATAACAGTTTACTTGGAATTTATTTATGGGGAAGTTCAAATAGTTTAATTGAGAACAATACAATTTACAACTTATCATTAGGATTTAATGGTGCAAATCAAACTACTACCAATCAATTAGCAGGGATCCAAGTTGATGTTTCAACAGGTGCTACTATTAATGCCAATAGAATTTATAATTTAACAACCACAAGAACTGGAACAGGAACTAATGCACCAAATATTTCAGGGATTTGTACGGGAACAACAGGTTCAGCAACTTACAGTAATAATCAAATTGTATTAAATCAAAGTACTGCAAGTACACAACCATTATATAAAGGCATTTGGATGCGTTCAACTTCAGGTAATAATAATATTTGGTATAATACAGTTGTTGTAGCTGGTACAGCTGCTGCAACAAATAATACTTATGCACTTTTAAGGGATATTACTTCTGGATCATTAAGCATTCGCAATAATATTTTGCATAACGAAAGATCTGGAGCAAGCAGTAACAACTACAGTATTGGTACAGTATCTTCAACTGGATTTACAAGTACCGTTACGTGTAACAATAATTTGTACATTGCTGCTGACCTCACCAAAATGGGAGAGTTTGCAACAGGCGTAAATCAAACACTTGCTCAATGGAGAACAAGTGGTCTTGGTGATTTGAATAGTAGGAGTTTAATAAATACAACATTTGGTAATACTTCTTATACTGACTTTACAAACGGCGATCTTTCTATTCTTGCGGCCTCACGTAAGCACGTTGCATCTAGAGGAGCAGTAGTAACTACAACTGGTGAATATGGATTATTGGTAACACGTAATACTTTGTTCCCAGGTATTGGCTCAGTAGAATATACTGGAAATATTTGGAATGGTGCAGGTACTGATTGGAATACAGGATCCAATTGGAGCTTAACATCTGTTCCTACAGTAGATGATAATGTTGTAATTCCATTAGCTAGTGGTAATCAACCTAATATTGCATCTGGAACTTTTGCAGTGAATGATTTAAATATGGTTTCTGGTTCAACATTAACTATTGCTTCAGGCTCTTTGTCTGTCTCTAGTATGCTAAATAATGCAGGGTCTTCAATTTTAGGAAATGGAGCTTTAGTATTAAATGGTACAGATGAACAAATTATAAATGGGGTTATTTCGATAAACAATCTTACCTTAAATAATGCTTCTGGAGCAACCATAGCTGGAGGAACAACCTCCATAACAGGAACATTTACCCCAACAGCTGGTACATTAACAACAGGTGGCAGATTAACTTTAAAAAGTACTGCTACGGGTACTGCAAGAGTAGCTCAAGGTACAGGCACTTTCATTACAGGCAACGTAAATGTAGAACGCTATTTTGCAGGTGGAGCAGCAACAGGCACACCACCAACACCAGGTGTAAGAGGGTTTAGGTTTATAGCTCATCCATTTACCACCAATCCATTCTTAAACACTTTAGTAGCAGGTGGTTTAAGTGTAACAGGTACTGGTGGTTCAGCGAACGGTTTTACGAATAACCCTAACCTAGGAGCAACCAATAGCCCAAGTGCATTTAATTACGACCCAACTGTTACTGGAGCAGGTACAATAACTCCAGGTAATGGAACAGATCCAGGATGGACAGCCTACACCAATGCAAATACAGGTTTATGGAATAAAATGCAAGGTATAAGAGCATTGTTTAGAGGTACCAATACACAAGGTTTAGATGGTAATAATGTGTACACAGTAAACCCATTAACCTTAACCTTAACAGGAGCAGTAAATACAGGAGCACAAAACTTTGCTTTACCAGCTACAGCAGACGTAGTAGATCCTAAATGGAGTTTAGTAGGTAATCCTTACCCAAGCCAAATAGAGGTTAGAACCTTATTATTTAATAAGTATAATGCTGGTGCAGGTAATATAGGAGCAGCAGCTTATGTATTTAACCCAACCAAATCAGGTACACTACGTGGTGGATATGATATGATAGATGTATCCACTGCTGGTTCTTATATATTACCAACCTGTGGTGTAGTATTGGTACAAAACACCGTAAATACCACACACAATATACCATTTGCAGAAACCGATAAAAGTACAGGAACACCAACCCTAAACTTTAGAACCACAAGTGCCAACAATGCATTGGTGTTAACGATGAAAGATGTAAGTGGTTTAGAGTTAGACAATACCTATATACGCCTTAACAATAATGCAGCCAACACTTTCGAAAATAGAGATGGTGGTAAAATGTTAAACGATTATGCTGTTTATACATTAACGCCAGAAAATACATTATTGGCAATAGACAGTCGTCCTGAACCAACTGTGGAAAGCATTATTCCAATGGGTGTGCAAAGTGCAACAGCTCAAAGCTTTGTACTAAAAGCAACTGAATTGGCATTACCTACTCGTATAGAAGCTTACTTAAAAGATAAATTCTTAAATGTGACTACACCTTTATCATTAGGAACAGAATATAGCTTTAGTGTAGACCCATCAAATGCAGCAACATTGGGCAATAATCGTTTTGAGATAGTGATGAGAAACAACAATGCTTTACCAGCTACTTTCTTAAGCGTAACAGCAGCACAAAAAAATGCAGGAATTGAAGTAAGTTGGACAACAGCCAACGAAACCAATATGAGCAACTACGAAGTAGAAGAAAGCACAGATGGTAACAACTTCAGCAAAGCAACCAGTGTAGCTGCCAACAATGCAACCACCAATGTTTACAATTGGTTGGATGCAAGCATCATCAATGGCGATAATTACTACCGTATAAAAGCAGTAGAAAAGAATGGTACCACTAAATACAGCAATGTAGTAAAAGTGAAGATAGGAGGAAAAGGAGCAGGGTTTACGGTGTATCCAAATCCAGTAAAAGGTGGTGTAGTAAGCTTACAAATGAGCAATGTAGAAAAAGGCATTTACACAGTAAAAATCTACAACAATATAGGTCAAGAGTTAGCAGCAAAAGCCATTAACCACAATGGAGGCAGTGCAACGCAAACGATAGACTTAGGCAAAGGCATTGCGTCAGGTAGTTACAACATGCAAATTACCAATGGAACAACCGTAATCACAAAAACAGTAATTGTAGAATAAGGAAAACAAGTTTAAAAAGTGTAGGAGTTTAATAGTTTATTGAACTCCTACACTTTAAACTACTTAAACTAAATAAACTTTTAAACCCATTATGATGAAACGTAAAATATCAACAACTAACCTCATCTACCTTATACTACCTTGTATACTTTTTTTACTACCAGCAATAGTGCATGCCCAACCCGGTTTTGGTGATGATGTAAATGATGTTCCAGTAGATGGTGGATTATCACTCTTAGTAGCAGCAGGTATAGGCTATGGAGCTAAGAAGTTGAGAAATAAAAGAAAAGCATAACTCGAAGTTTTTTAACTCGATAATATCCTCTGTTAGGGGGGTAGTAAAGATTATTATACAAACCATTCAAAGAATAAAGCAGCTCAAACTTGGGCTGCTTTTTCTATTTTGTTATTTTCACTTTCTTAAATGTATATATGCAAAAAAATAAAGTCATTTTTTCCTTACTTTTTATCGTAAGTTCTTTCGTCAATGCACAAACCGTTCAAAGTCCTGAACAATTTTTGGGCTATAAAATTGGTACAAAATATACTCGACATCATAAAATTGTAGAATACTTTAAAGCAATAGCTTCAGCCAAAAGCGATATGGTGGTATTGGACAAATATGGCGAAACCAATGAAGGAAGGGAGTTGTTGTTAACCTATATATCAACCCCAGAGAATATACAAAAGCTCAACGCCATTCAGCAAAACAACCTTCGTTTAGCTGGGTTATCAAAAGATAAAATGGCTGCAATTAGTACCAATGCACCAGCAATTGTTTGGTTAAGTTATAATGTGCATGGCAACGAGCCTTCGTCTAGTGAAGCAGCCATGCAAACCTTGTTTGCATTGGTGGACCCAACAAATACACAAATCAAAGAATGGTTAAAAAACACCATAGTAATTATTGACCCATG
The DNA here is from genome assembly GCA_044348985.1 of Chitinophagaceae bacterium. Classification (GTDB taxonomy): domain Bacteria; phylum Bacteroidota; class Bacteroidia; order Chitinophagales; family Chitinophagaceae; genus UBA1930. The sequence continues at coordinate 157,710 of JBIKRV010000006.1, read as the reverse complement.
TTTAAATCCTGATGGTAGAGACCGTTATGTAAATTGGTACAATCAAATGATGGGCAAAGAATTAAATGCCGATCCTCAAAGTCGTGAACACAATGAACCTTGGCCAGGTGGAAGAAGCAACCATTACAATTTTGATTTAAATAGAGATTGGGCTTGGCAAACACAAGTTGAAACGCAACAACGCATTAAAAAGTACAATCAATGGATGCCCCATGTACACGTAGATTTTCATGAGCAGGGTATTAACGAACCTTATTATTTTGCACCTGCAGCCGAGCCTTTTCACGAAGTAATTACGCCTTGGCAAAGAAGCTTTCAAACGCAAATTGGCAGAAATCACGCTAAGTATTTTGATGCCAATGGTTGGTTATATTTTACAAAGGAAAGATTCGATTTGTTTTATCCATCTTATGGCGATACTTATCCAATTTACAATGGTTCTATTGGCATGACCTATGAGCAAGGTGGTCATAGTCGTGGAGGCTTGGGTATTGTTACAGACGATGGTGATACACTTACCTTGGTAGATAGGGTAATGCACCATTTTACAACAGGTATTTCTACAATAGAAGTAGCATCAACAAATGCTCAACTATTAATTACCGAGTTCAAAAAATATTTTGAAGATGGCATCAATGCAAAAAATACCGACTACAAAACATATGTATTAAGCAGCAACGACGTTAATAAATTAAATGCAGTAAAAGCACTTTTAGCCAACAATAAAATTGATTATACCAACATTGCACCTGTTGCTTTCAAAGCCTATAATTACCAAACTGAAAAAGAAGAAGATATAAAGACTTCAGCTTATGCAATTGCGGTTTCTGCCTATCAACCCAAAAGTGCTTTGGTGAAAGTATTGTTAGAACCTAAAAGTAAATTGGTTGATAGTGCAACCTATGATATTACAGCTTGGAGCGTTCCTTTAGCTTTTGGTGTAGATGGATTTGCACTTAAAGAGAAAAAAGTTTTTGATGCAACAGCTGTTGCAGAAAAGCAAATAGCAACTACTACAACAAATTATGGTTTTATAATTCCTTACACCTCTTTTAATAGTGCTAAATGCCTAGCTTTTTTATTGAAGCAAAATATTAAAGTTCGTTTTTCTGAAAAACCTTTTGAATACAAAAACCAACAATACGATAGAGGTACATTGGTGGTAATTAAAACAGGAAATAATTTGACCGAGTTAAACAAAACTGTGGCCAATGCAGTTGAGCAATTTAAAATAACTGCCATACCTGTAGAAACTGGTTTTATGGATAAGGGCGTTGATTTTGGTAGCCCAGATATTAAGTTAATTCAAACACCAAAAGTTGTGTTACTTACAGGTGATGGTGTTTCTAGCACTGCAGCAGGAGAAGTATGGAACTTATTTGATCAACAATTAAATTATCCATTAACCTTACTAAATGCCAATGATATAGGTAGAACAAACTTGAAAAATTATCAAGTAATTATAATGCCCGATGGTTATTATAAATCACTCAACGATAAATCGGTTAATGATAAGTTGAAGGAGTTTGTTAGAAATGGAGGCAAACTAATTGCATTAGAAGATGCCGTAAATCAACTTGCATCAGCCGATTGGGGATTTAAGAAAAAAGAAGATTCCAGTGAGAAAAAAGACGACAAAGAGTCAACTTACAGCAACGTAAAAATATATGCTGATAGAGAACGAGATTATTTGCCCAATTACACACCAGGTTCTATTTATAAAGTTCAATTAGATAATTCACATCCATTAGCATTTGGCTATACTGGCAATTACTATACCTTGAAACAAAATACGGCTATTTACGAGTTTATGAAAGATGGCTGGAATGTTGGTATTTTGAAAAAAGACAATTATGTAACCGGCTTTTCCGGCTATAAAGCAAAAGAAAAATTAAAAGATGGAATGGTAATAGGCACAATGGAAATGGGTAATGGTGTTATAACAGTTTTTGCTGATAATCCAATTTTTCGTTTGTTTTGGGAAAGCGGTAAGCTGTTGTTTGTAAATGCCATTTTTATGGTAGGTAATCAATAAGAAGACAAGGTAGATATAAAATAAAAAGGGACCCGGATAAAAATCCAGCCCCGTTTTTAAAATCCAATATCCTATGAAAAACCATGGTGAAGTTAATAGTTGTTTTCGATTAAACAATGCTCTAATCAGTAAAAATTTATTCACATTATTGGTGTGAATTCTGTGTAATCCTTATCAAAATACCTTTATATCAAATGAATAGAGGCTAATAATCTCCCAACGTTTCAGGTAATTGAGCCAATGCTTTGGCTAATTGTTCATCGTTTGGTGCAATGCCATGCCACTCATGCCCACCTTCCATAAAATCAACACCTTTGCCCATAGCTGTTTTCATTAAAATACAAATAGGCTTACCATTTCCTGTTAAAATCTTTGCTTTATCTAAGCCAGCCACAACATCATCCATATCGTTGCCATTCATTTCCAACACCAACCAGTTAAAAGCTTCAAATTTAGCTTTCAAATTTTCGATGTTCATTACTTTACTGGTAGGGCCATCAATTTGCTGTCCATTATAATCTATTGTAGCAACTAAATTATCTACTTTATGATGAGGAGCAAACATGGCAGCTTCCCAAATTTGCCCTTCCTGTAATTCACCATCACCATGTAAGGAGAAAATCAAGCCTTTATCGTTGTTTAGCTTTTTGCTTAATGCAGCACCAATTGCTACACTTAAACCCTGCCCTAAAGAACCACTGGCTATACGAACACCAGGCAATTCTTCATGCGTTGTAGGATGCCCTTGTAAACGGGAATTTATTTTTCTAAAACTGGCCAATTCTTTAACATCAAAATAACCAGCCCTAGCCAATACTGAATAAAAAAGTGGCGATATATGTCCATTCGACAAGAAGAAAAGATCTTCCCCAATTCCATCCATAGTAAAAGACGGATTGTGGTTCATCGTATTAAAATAAAGTGCAGTTACAAAGTCTGCACATCCTAAAGAACCACCTGGATGACCACTTTGTACTGCGTGAACCATTCTTACAATATCCCTGCGTACCTGAGAAGCGGTTGCCTTTAAATTTGTTGACATAGTAATTTTATTATTAAGCAGCGAAGTTAGCTTATACAAACTCTACAATAAAAGCATTTTCTTAACAGCTTATTCCATATTTGTTTAAGTTTTCTTACTATGATTTTTACCAAAAAAAGGTAAATTTGTTAAAAAGTACTTAATTTGCTGTTACAGAAGCCCCCTATGAGTATTGGTAAACTCAAAAGACTGACCTTAAAATAATCGAATGGAACAAATAATCATAGGCACAGTTGTATCCTTTTTAGTTTGCTTTTATGCAATACCTGTAATTATTACAGTTGCAGGCAAAAAAAAATTATACGACATACCCGATGAGAGAAAAATTCATACAGCACCAATTTCTTCTTTGGGTGGTCTGGGTATATTCATAGGTTTTATTATGGGTTTGCTTTTAGCTGTTAATAATATTGCTTCAGTTGCTGGATTTCAATATTACATAGCATCGTTTATGGTTATTTTTTTCTTTGGAATAAAAGATGATATTCTCGTTCTTTCCCCACTTAAAAAAGTAATTGGACAGATGTTGGTAGCTGCTTTATTAATTTTTAAAGCGGGAATAGTTATTACCAGTATGCATGGCTTTCTGGGGGTGCATTCACTTAATTATACTATGGGTTGTTTTCTTACACTATTTACCGTTATTGTTGTAATGAATGCGTATAATTTAATTGATGGAGTAGATGGTTTAGCAGGAACAATAAGTGTAATAACCTGTACCATTTTTGGTTTTTTCTTTTATGTAAATGGGGATGATTTTTTCAGTTTACTGGCATTTACTTTTTCAGCAAGTGTTGTTGGCTTTTTAATTTACAATTATTCGCCTGCTAAAATATTTATGGGCGATACTGGTGCCATGTTAAGTGGTGCAGTGAATGTAATATTGGTTATCCGATTTATTAACACCGCACCAGATGGAAGCGTATTACCAATTATTGCTTCTCCTGCAATGGGTTTTGGCATTTTACTAATGCCCTTATTAGATACCTTAAGGGTATTTTCTATCAGAATGATACACGGAAGGTCTCCTTTCTCTCCGGATAGAAACCATTTACACCACATGCTGTTAGACAGGGGTTTCAGCCACATTAAAGTAACACTTACTATTGCTTTTTGTGCAATCTTTTTTGTAGTATTAACCTATTTAACATTACCAATTGGTACTACTTGGGTTATACTTATGCAAATTGTACTTTTCTTTACCGGTATTTATATCTTGAATATTACCAAACCAAATAAACGAGGAAACATGAGGGTGATAAAAGGTGAATTTGGAGAAACCAGTTTTAGTAAAAGAATGAAAAATTTTGTTTCTTTACCCGATATAGAAGCAAAAGCAGCCGACCAGGATTAAGTGTAAATAGTTTTAAGAGCCCTGTAAAAAGGGCTTTTTTATGATGTACTTTTTTGTTTCTGATCATTTGTTAGATTTGCCAATCAAATAGAAAAAATTTTATGACAGAAGAAGTTGATTTAATAATTGATGACACCGAAAGTTCCATGAAAAAAGCCATTCTTCATTTGGAACAAGAGCTAACTAAAATAAGAGCAGGTAAAGCTAGCCCAACAATGTTAGATGGTATCATGGTAGATTATTATGGAGCCCCAACACAAATTAGTCAAGTAGCTAATATTCAGGTATTGGATGCCAAAACAGTTAGCATCCAACCTTGGGAAAAAAATATGCTTTCGCCTATCGAAAGAGCCATCATGCAGGCCAACATTGGTATTACACCACAAAGTGATGGTAATCAAATTCGATTGTTTTTACCACCATTAACCGAGGAAAGACGAAGAGAATTATTTAAAAAAGCAAGTGGCGAAGGGGAACACTCGAAAATAGCAATAAGAAATTTGCGTAGAGATGGAATTGAACAAATTAAAAAATTGCAAAAAGATGGCTTGAGTGAAGATGCTGCAAAGGATGCTGAGGCTGCTATACAAGACTTAACTGATAGGCACATTTTATTAGTGGATAAACATTTGGCAACTAAAGAAAAAGAAATGATGAGTGTTTAATAAAACGTTAAACTGTATAACTAAGGCTCAAATTAACCAGTTGATTTGAGTTTTTTTATGCCTTTTTTGTTCTATTGGCTATATATACGCCTGTTAAAATAACCAGTAAGGCAATCAGGTGCAAATAAGTAATTTGTTCGTTAAAATACATGCCCCATGCAATTGCTACAAAAGGAATTCCATAAGTAACCAAAGAAGCAAATAACCCACCGGCACGTTTAACCAGCATATAAAAAAGTACAGATGCTAAAGCAGTTCCTAAAACACCTAAAATACAGCTAGATAAAGTACTGACTATAAAAGTATCTTTCGAAAGTGGCAATTTAAAATAGTCAGTTATTAAAAGTACCAGCAAAGACGGAGCAATTAACCCTGTAAATGCTATTGCAGCAATAGAAATAGAGCTAACACCACTCAGCTTTTTCTGCACCATATTTACATTAATACCATAACATAAAGTTGCCAATATTACAAACCCACTGTAAGCAATGTATTCAAAAGGTTTGGTATAATTGGCGTAAGTGAGTAAAATACAGCCTACAAATCCTACTAAAATACCAGTAATTTTTTGTTTACTAATAGTCACTTTAAAAAATAGCAAACCTGTAATTGCAACAAATAAAGGCGTTAATGCATTTAAGCAACCAGCTAATGACCCATCAATTTTAGATTCGGCAATACAAAACAAAAACGCAGCAAAAAAACTACCCAACCAGCCACTCAATAAGACATAGGGGATGGTTGTTTTAGGAACTTCTTTTAATGCTTTTGGTAAAAAAGGCAACATTACAACTCCGGAAGATAGTATCCTTAATGCAGCAACATCATAGGCCGACAAAGTAGGTTGCTGTTTACTGTTAAACATACCCAGTTTCATTAACATAAACGAACTACCCCATATTAAACAGAGTATCGCAAACAACAGCCAATTGATTAATTTCTTATCCACTGCAAATTATTTATGGCAAAGGAAATGTTTTGGAACGTGATAAATGAATAATTTTAAAAAAAATACTATGCCTAAAATTGATTTATCTAAAATCAGTACCTGTGCACCCAAGGGATTCAATAAAGAAAAAACAAAAGATGCAACAAAAAGATTATTGGAAGCGTTAGATGAACTACAAAATTTATTATATGCCGAAGCAAAACATAGTGTTTTAGTGGTTATTCAAGGCATGGATGGTAGTGGTAAAGATGGTGCAGTGAGAAATGTATTTGGTTCATTAAATCCTCAAGGCGTTTTGGTGCAATCCTTTAAAGCTCCAACAGCCGAAGAGCTTTCGCATGATTTTTTATGGAGGGTGCATAAACATGCTCCTCCAAAAGGTGTTATTCAAATTTTTAACCGTTCTCATTACGAAGATATTTTAGTTGCACGTGTTCATAAATGGTGCAGCGATGCATTGGCCAAAAAAAGAATGAAAGCTATTAACGATTTTGAAACTTTACTGCAAGAGCACAGCAATACACATATACTAAAATTTTACCTGCATATTTCTCCGGAAGAGCAACAAATACGTTTACAAGAAAGAATTAAAGACCCAAGTAAACAATGGAAATACAACGAAAAAGATTTTGAAGAAGCAAAACTTTGGAAAGAGTATGTGGCAGCTTATGAAAATTGTTTTTCCAATTGTAATAAACCCAGCTGGATGATAACTCCGGCTGATCAAAATTGGTATAAAGAATATGTTATTGCTACAACTTTGCACAAACTGCTTATAAGTCTTAAGATGCAATATCCTGGATTAAAAAAATAAGGAGATATTTTTGAAATATCATTAAAAACCACATTTATAATTATTAAATAAAACTAAATTTTTATGGGAATGCTTAAAGAATTTAAAGATTTTGCTGTTAAAGGAAATGTTTTTGATCTTGCAGTAGCAGTTGTTATTGGCGGAGCGTTTGGAAAAATAGTAGGTTCTCTTGTCGATGATATAATTACACCGGCAGTTTTAACACCTGCGTTAAAGGCAGCTAATTTGACCGATTTAAGCAAGTTAGTTGTGTCAGGTACTGCTATTAAGTATGGAAATTTTCTCTCTACTTTGTTATCATTCATTATTATAGCTTTTACTCTTTTTATAGTAATTAAAGCAATAAACTCAGCAAAAAAGAAAGAAGTGGATGTTACCGTTACTGCATCAGAACCATCTTTAACTGATAAATTGTTGGCAGAAATACGCGATACGTTGAAAAAATAAACATTTTAACATTATATTTGCCCATGCCCACAACTTTTGGGCTGTTTTAACCATTAATAACTGATATGAGAAAGGTACTTCTAGCTGCTTTATTATTGTCTGCTTCTGTTGCTGTTATAGCACAAACTACAAAAAAAGCAGAACTTAAAACAACAACCCCAGTTTCTACCCCAAAAAAAGTAACCTTGAAAACTCCGAAGAAAAGAGTTAAAAGAAGCTGGACTAAAGGCGGTATGATTAGCTTAACACTGTCTCAGGGGGGTACAAGAAACTGGGCTCCCGGAGGAGAACGTTTTTCTTTAGCAAGCAATGGATTTTTGAACTTGTATGCCAACCATACAAAAGGAAAATGGCAGTTTAACACATCTTTAGATGCGAACTATGGCTTAATGAATACAGAAAGCTGGGGTGGCATTAAAAACGATGACAAGCTCGAAATTCTTAACAAATGGAATATTCCAATTGCAAAACCAAGCAAAAAAGGAATTAACAGATACCGTTTAGGGTTAACTACAAACTTCCGTACACAATTTGCCGATGGATATGACTATGATGGGGAGCAACGCAAACGTGTTTCTTCATTCTTAGCTCCAGGTATTTTAGTTTTCTCTCCAGGTATTGATTATGTGGAAGTGAAAAATTTCAATGTTCATTTCTCTCCAGTAGCTGCACGTTGGATTTTGGTTCCTAATCGTCCTTATGAATTAGGTGCTAATTATGGTGTTAAAGCCAATCAAGAAGTAAAGAACGAATTTGGTTCTTACATATCAATTAGCTATGCTGGCGAAATTGCTAAAAATGTAACAGTTCGCAGCCGTGTGGATGTATATGCTAATTATGTAGATAAGAAACCAGGCAATATGGATATTTACTTCACCAACATGATTTATTTTAAAATTAATAAATGCTTAGGTGCAGTTTATAACTTCGATTTACAGTACGACGATGATACCAAAATCTTTGGTTACAACAAAAATGCAGCTCGTACTCAATTAAAATCTATTTTTGGAATGGGCCTATCATATAAATTCTAATTAGTTAAACAATATTCAAAATCCTGTAAACGAAAGTTTACAGGATTTTTTATTTTAGTGGATAACTAAAGCCATATTAGCACTGCTTTTAGAACCCTTTCAATTTTCTTTGTACCAAATATTGTAACAGCGTGAATACTACATCTTATCAAATAAAATTAGATCAATTCGAAGGTCCGTTCGATCTTCTATTATTCTTTATTGAACGAGACGAACTTGATATTTACAATATTCCCATTACCAAAATCATTAAAGATTTTTTAGATTTTATTCATGGCGATGAAAAACTGAATATCGAATTAAGCAGTGAGTTTATTCTCTTTGTTTCTACCCTAATGCGTATTAAAGCAAAACTTTTATTACCTAGAAAAGAAATAGATGCCGATGGAAATGAGATTGACCCAAGGCAAGAGTTGGTAGATAAAATTTTAGAGTACAAACGTTTTAAAGAAGCATCTGTACAAATGGCTGAAATGGAAGCCATTCGAATGCTTATGGTTAAACGTGGCAACTTACAAAAAGAACTGAATGAAATTGGAGAAGAAGCAGGTGAGGGTACTGAAATACAAACCATCACTATGTTTAAGCTTATGAAAGCTTTTGAAAAAGTGATGCAACGTGTACATGATAGACAAAATAAACCAGTACATACTGTTGTGCGTTACAATTACACCATGGAAGGCAGCAGAGAGTTTATGTTGGGTTTTGTACAAAGAGAAAAAAATGTATCGTTCGAAAAAGTATTTGAACAATGCCAAGATAAAATTCATGCAATCTTCCTGTTTCTTTCAATGCTCGAATTATCTCAACAGCGTTTTATGAAATTATTGGTTGGTGAAGGAAGAAATAATTTTATTATCGAGTGGAATGATAAACGAGAAGAAGAATTAATTGCCGAAGGTATCGACATTAACGAAATACATGCGGTTACTGTATCTACAACCGATTCACATGAGGAAGATGCAGCACTATTGAACTAAAACCATTGTTGATGTTAAAGCCTGCATCAACTATTATCTTTGATACATACTAACAATGCCTGCTATGCAATTTGGAATGATAGGAAGTGGAAGCTGGAGTACAGCTTTGGCTAAAATTTTAACCGATAATGGCAATACCATTAACTGGTGGATTAGAAATACAGATACCATTAACTACATGCATAAACGCAAACATAATCCTCATTATGTAAGCAGTGCGTACTTCAATACTGGTCAAATAATTTTGAGTAACAATATTGTTGAGGTGGTTGAAAAAAGCGATGTATTGGTTATAGGCGTTCCATCAGCCTATGCTGAAGAAGTGTTACAACAATTGCCTGCTAATGCTTTTGAAGGCAAGAAAATTGTATCGGCAATTAAAGGAATTTTACCAGGAGATAATCAGTTGCTCAACGAATATTTATTGCAACATTTTGGTGTTGTAATTGAAAATTATTTTACTGTTTTAGGACCTTGCCATGCCGAAGAAGTTGCAGCCGAAAAACTATCTTATTTAACCTTTACAGGAGTTGATGAAACTGCTACACAAGCAATTGCAAAACATTTTAATACCGATTATTTAAACACTCGAATTAACCACGATGTGTTTGGTGTACAATATGCAGCTATATTGAAAAATATTTACGCATTGGGTGCAGGTATTGCACATGGATTAGAATATGGCGATAATTTTCAGAGTGTGTACATTGCCAATGCAGCCAATGAAATGGTCACTTTTTTACGTCAATTATTAAGCAATAATGATTGTGCAAAGCCCAAAGAAGATATCAATTATGCAGCATCGGTTTATTTAGGCGATTTGTTGGTTACCTGTTATTCTTTATACAGTCGTAATAGAACTTTTGGAAACATGATTGGTAAAGGATACAGCGTAAAATCGGCTCAATTAGAATTGAATATGGTTGCCGAAGGTTATAACGCCAGCAAGTGTATTCATAAAACCAATCAAAGTATTCAGGCACATATTCCAATTGCAACAACCATTTACGAAATTTTGTGGGAGCAATTACCTGCCGAAGAAGGGTTTATAAAAATAGAAACTTTATTGGTATAATTTTTTGTTGATGAACTGAAGTACTACTATCAACACCTGTATAGCCTGTACTGAGCGAAGTCGAAGTATCACTCAGCAGATAGCTATCGGTTTAAACGTTTGGTAATTCTGTTGAGCAATGTTATGTTGTACAAGTGTGCGACGCCGCTACAGTTGATTCCTATTCTTCGGCTTGTTACCAAATAAAAACTCTTTGTGAACTTTGTATCCTTAGTTTCTTTGTGTGAAAAAAATTACTCTTCAATTCTTTCATCAACTGCATTTGCAAACATCCTTGCACTCATCTTTTTTAGTGGATTCTGCCTTGCGTCAGCAAAGCCATTTCTTCTTCTAACAATATCAATGGCTTCATAAATAGCAGCTAAGAAAGAAGCTTCATCGGCCTTGCCTTTTCCTGCAATATCAAATGCAGTTCCATGATCAGGGCTAGTACGAATTGCTGGTAAACCTGCTGTATAATTTACACCCTCACCAATAGCTAAAGATTTAAAAGGAATGAGCCCTTGGTCGTGATACATGGCCAATACACCATCAAACTTTTCATGCTGTGTTCTTGCAAAAAAAGCATCGGCACTATATGGACCAAAAACCATCATATTTTGTTTGGCATCTTTAACAGCAGGTCGTATAATGGTTTCTTCTTCGTTGCCAATTAAGCCATCATCGCCAGCATGTGGATTTAATCCCAACACTGCTAAACGAGGTTTATCAATTCCAAAATCTTCTTGTAAACAGCCATTCATTATTCTTAGTTTACCAATAATAGCCTCTTTGGTAATGTGTTTGGCAACATCGGCAATTGCAACATGCTCAGTTACCAATCCAACTTTTATATTGGCAGCAACCATAAACATCAACACATCATTTACGCCAAAATAATCTTTGAAATAAGGAGTGTGACCACTGTATTTAAAATCGTCTCCATAGATATTTTTCTTATGAATAGGTGCTGTAACCAATGCGTCAATATGACCATCTTTCAATGCAGCAGTAGCTTGTTGTAAAGATAGTAAAGCATATTTGCCACCAATCTCATTTAATACACCTGGGGTAATGGTCACTTCTTCCTCCCAACAATTGAAAACATTTACCTGCTTTGGGTTTAGTCGATTAAATTCTTTACACGATGTATAAACAAAATTAATATCGGGTAAACTTTTTCTGTAAAAATTAATGCTTTTGTTGCTTGCAAAAACTACGGGTGTACATATTTCTAAAATACGGCTATCGTGCAAAGATTTAATGATTAGCTCAATGCCAATGCCGTTCAAATCGCCACTCGTAAATCCAATAACTGGTTTTTGCAATTCGTTGCTCATACAAAAAAATTATAATGGTGAAGATAAGCTTTTGTTGATGTTTGGTTTGAAATACTAGCCTTTATTTGCCAACTGACCACAAGCTGCATCAATATCTTTACCACGGCTTCTTCTTAGTCTTGCATTTACTTTATGACTTTCTAAATAGCTCATAAAGTTGTCGGTTGTTTCTTCATCAGGTTTAGTAAACCTAAATTCAGAAATGGGGTTGTACTCAATAATATTAATTAAATCGGCTGGTACTTGACGATAAATTTTTATTAAATCATCGGCATCTTTTTCACTATCGTTCAAGTTTTTAAATAAGATATATTCAAACGTAATTTCGTTACCTGTTTGTTTATAAAAATAATTCAATGCTTCAATCAAAACTTTAATATTATTGGTTTCGTTGATGGGCATAATTTCATTACGCTTTGCATCGGTAGGTGCATGTAAACTTAATGCCAATTTAAAACGTACTTTATCATCGCCTAGTTGTTTAATTTGTTTGGCAACACCAGCTGTAGAAACGGTGATACGTGTGGGGCTCATAAATAATCCATCTTCGGCACTTATTCTTTCAACAGCTTTCAACACATTTTTATAGTTAAGCAATGGCTCACCCATACCCATGAAAACGATATTGGATAACTTTTGATTATACGTTGCTTCACTTTGTTTATTTAGCAAAACTACTTGGTCATAAATTTCATCGTAAGTAAGGTTACGTTTTCTTTCCATGTAACCAGTAGCACAAAATTTGCAACTTAAACTGCACCCAATTTGCGATGATACACAAGCAGTTTTTCTTTTTTCAGTTGGGATTAAAACACCTTCTACCAAATGATTGTCGAAGGTCTTAAAACGACTTTTTAAAGTGCCATCATCGCTATGTTGTGTGGCATCTATTCGAAGTGCAGGTAAAGTAAATTTTTCTTGTAACTTGCTCCTTAAGTCTTTGCTAATATTGGTCATGTCTTCAAAACTGCTGGCATGTTTTTGCCAAAGCCATTCCCATACCTGTTTTGCTCGAAACCTTTTTTCACCCATATTAAAAAAATGGGTTTCTATATCGGATAAAGATAAATGCCGAATATTTTCCATGGTGCGAAGATAGTTATAGTTATAGGAAGATATGAATTTCATGATTTGTAACCTTTTCGTTTCCTTTGCCTATAAAGATTCAATAGTTGACTTTTACAAGAATTAGAATATACTGTATTGCAGTTAAATTGTAATACTACACGGTTTAAATTTTTTAATATGAGAGCTTGCTATGTTATAGATGCTGTAAGAACACCCATTGGTCGCTATGGTGGAAAGTTGAGTTCTATTCGTCCAGATGATCTATTGGCACATGTAATCAAAGCATTAATACAACGTAATTCAAATGTTGATGTGAAGATGATTGAAGATGTTATTGCTGGTGCAGCCAATCAGGCAGGAGAAGACAATAGAGATGTTGCACGTATGGCAGCTTTATTGGCTGGGTTGCCCATTACCGTTGGAGGCAATACAGTAAACCGTTTGTGTGCAAGTGGCTTACAAAGTATAATGGATGCAAGCCGTGCCATTATGTGTGGTGAAGGCATGTTATATATTGCTGGTGGTGTAGAAAGCATGACAAGAGCTCCTTTTGTTACAGCAAAAAGTGATGGTGCATGGAGCAGAAAAACTGAAACACATGATACTACGATTGGCTGGCGTTTCACCAATAAAAAATTGGCCGATATGTATCATCCATTTAGTATGGGAGAAACAGCAGAAAATGTAGCTAGGCAATGGAATATTGGTAGAGAAGAACAGGATGTATTCGCTTTTCAATCACAAGAAAAATATGCTAACGCACTTGTGTTAGGTAAATGGAATGATGAAATTGTTGGTATAGAAATTACTGAAAATAAAGAAGCAGTAGTTTTTGGTGTTGATGAGCATCCACGATTAACTTCTTTAGATAAATTGGCTGGTTTAAAACCTGCATTTTCAAAAGATGGAACAGTAACTGCTGGAAATAGTAGTGGTATTAATGATGGAGCAGCAGCTGTTTTGTTAGCAAGTGAAGAAGCCGTAAAATTATTTAATCTACAACCATTGGCAAGGGTGGTGAGTATGGGTGTTGCAGGTGTCGATCCAAGTATAATGGGTATTGGTCCTGTACCTGCCAGCCAAAAAGCATTGCAACGTGCCGGCATTAGGGTGAATGATTTAGACTTGATTGAATTGAATGAAGCATTTGCTGCACAATCCATTGTTTGTATTAAAGATTTACAATTAGATACCACCAAGATAAATGTAAATGGAGGTGCAATTGCATTGGGTCATCCTTTGGGGTGCAGTGGCTCACGTATTACAGCAACCTTATTACATGAATTGAAAAGAGAAAAAGGCAAATATGGTTTAGCAACTATGTGTGTTGGAGTAGGGCAAGGAGCTGCAATAATTTATGAAGGATTATAAGTTATTAAAAAAAGCAAGAGGATTCAACAAAATATAAGCTACCTCAAAACTGACGCAGCTTATATTTTTATTTAATAAACCATCTATTGTTTAATAATTTTTTGTGTAATTAGCTTGCCATTAAATACAACTCTTAAAAAGTAAGTACCAGCAGGAGAACCACTAATGTCAAAAGTTTCTCTAGTAGTATTTGTGATTTTTCTTTGTTGAATTATTTTGCCTGTTAAATCAATAATTTGAATAGTAGCATCTTTTAAATCGCTGCTAAAAATTATAGAAAAAATACCTGTGGTTGGGTTTGGGTATATAGCTGTTATTTTGCTAACTTCTATATTTTGAGGCTTTGGTAGATTATTTTCTTGCACTAACAAAGCCTTGCCACCGGTATTATCTAAATCGCCACAAAAATATTCCCTGTTTACTTGGTTTCCAGCATCATCGTAAAAAAATACTATTGCACAGCCATAACCTTGTTGGGCACTGCTATTTGTAATAGTGCAAATAATTATTGCAAGTATGGAAATGATCATTTTCATAATTTTTATTTTTTAAGTTAACGAATTACCAAACAATACCGTCTTTACTAATTTCTTGAACTACCAAAGAGTCGGCTGTATTTTTAAGTATAATTTTTCTGCCTTGAAACATAGTTTTTGCTGTGTCTGCACATAATAATCTGTTGTAAATATCTGTGTACAAAAAATTGTTGGTAGTTTTATGGGTGCGTTTTATACGGCTATACCACCAACCACAGTAATCGCAAGCAACTTTTGTTTTAGTATAATTTGGAAAAAGACTATTAACTAAAGATTCTGGATGATCTTGTACAAACTTTTGGTTGTTATTTTGGGTTAAGTACCAACAAAAAAGAGGCTCGTTAGCATTGTAATAGTAAAAGCTATAGGTAGCCCTTATTTCATCTTCTGTTTGGCCACAAATTTTAATCCATGGCAAAGTAAAGTTTCTATCATCGGGTACCATCCAACATTCATCTGCCTTTTTTTTGCAGGCAAAGAGCAGTATTAGAATTATGGGTGAAATGGAGATTGCTTTTTTCATAATAGTTGTTTATTGGTAAGTTATAGTATTATTATTTTGTATTAAATCATTAGCTGTAACCTCAAATCTTTTTAAAATTTTATAATTCTGTCTTATATAATTCCAGTCGTACTTAAGTAAGGTATCTTCATTTATAACAAATATGCCCAATTTGCCAGATGGTATTTTTTCAATTTCATTTGGCCATGGGATAGAGTTGTCAAATGTAAATTTTGTTTCATTAGGACGAACGATGTTTAGTAGCGTTGGTTTCTCAATTTCGAGTGTAGTATCTGGTAATTTATAAGATAAGTAACATCTTATGGGTACTGCTGAATTATTCTCGATTTTAATACTATATACTACTTTTGTTGGTATGCAACTTGAATATGTTGCAATAAAAAGAAAGATAATAAGAGCTTTCATATTTCATATTTTTATTAAAACGTTAAGGTAAACTATAAATTTATCTTATTCTATATTCTCTAAAATTCCAAGGTTCGTTAATTAAAGCTTGAGGGTAAAACTTATTTAAATAACGTAGGGCATATCTATTAGCTTGCATTTCATACCATCTACCACCATGGCTGTCTTCTGATCCACTAGCTGAAATAGCACTTGCAATACCAATAAATGGAAAATAAGAAATACCAAAAATTTTACTTTGTATAGTATGTCCATATTCGTGTCTAAATAATTGGTCTTCCATAGAGGCAGTTACATTTTGGGAGTTTATAAAGTTACCTAAGGTTAAACCCCATCTGCTTCCGTCACTGGGGTTGTTCTTATTAACTAATGTAGCCCCAGCTAAGTAATCAACATTTGTAATTTCGCCAATACTGTTGCGTAATTGCCCTAACCCAAAACCTAATGTTGTTTGTGGTAACTCCCAACTAAACCTACTTACACCTTCAAATATACCACCAAAAAAAGTTTTATTTTCATCTAAATTAAAAGCACCTACTAAAATTTTTCCTGTATTGGCTAAACCGCTCCAATCGCCATTTGCAATACCCTTACCTATGCCTCCAGCAAAACTTAAAGCCGTTGACCCTCCTGCTATCCAAGCTGCTGCCTTAATAGCTGTACTTAAAACAGGTACAGTTAGCCCAAGCCCAATACCAGAGCCAACTAAGGCACCAGCAACAGCACCTTGTGCAAAATATTTAAAGCCATCTGCAAAATTATCAATATCTCCATTTATTGCGTGAGCAACTGTATTGCCAGTAGCAAATACTAAAGCACCCACAAGCAACCAAGGAAAATTACCCGTTGGGTCTGTATAAATTAATGGGTTATTATTTGCATAACTGTATTTATTATAGGCTTGTATATTAAATGGATCGCTTAAGTAATTATCTACTGCCAACATACGCCCTACTACTGGGTCGTACAAACGGGCATTCATGTTTATTAAACCAAATTCTCGTAAATGCTCGTGCCCCGTGTAACCACGTGTTAGCCAAACTGGCAAGTCTAAAGCTCCCGTAGTTGGTAAAAAACTATTCCAGTCGTTCGGTTCTCTGTTACGCCCCCAAGCATCAAAATTTTGTTCTGCAATAATGGTTCCTTTGCTATTGGTAACTGTAACAATGCTTCCTAAATGGTCGGTATAAACATAATGTATTTGGGTATTGTTGTTTTCGGTAACTGCAATGGCTATCAGGCCATTAATACCATTAATGAAATTTACAAATCTGGTGCCTTGTAAGTCAATTTGCTTTTCATAATCGGGCATAAAGTACTTTACTATCGGTATGCTATGCCCAACAGTGTAAACAGTTTTAATTCTGTCGTATTCTACCCCATAAGTAATGTTTAAGTTTTTATCTCCTTGGCTTATATTATCAGGGCGTTGATAAGGGGAGTAGTGTATAGACAATGCTTCGTTAGCAATATTGCCCATTTGGTTATCGATATTTTTTACTGCGTTAATTCTATTAGTACTATAAGTATAGTTTCCTACATCTGTCTTATACACAATATTACCCTTACTTGCACCTGAACTTACATCGTCGTAACTTATTTGGTTTTGTAAATTGCCATTAACTATCATAGTAGTTAATCTATTCAAATTATCGTAATCAAAGTTTTCGCTAAACCCTTTTATATTGTCTGTTCTGTTTAATAGGTTATTGGTACCATATTGAAAACTAAAATTTAAATCTTGAATACCAGTGGTGTAAAATTGTTGTGGAAGCCCAAAATTGTAACTATTTGTACTATTTAATCCATTGCCAAGTGTATAATCTGTGTTTTGACCAAAAGCGTTTAACTGGTTATTGGTGTAAATTGTGGTTAAACTATTCACATCATTACCTCCCTGAATTGTAGTTATGTAGCCATAATAATCGTAGCTGTATTTTTTTACAAACCCATAACTATAGATCACTGTTTCAACTTTGCCAAAATTGTTATATGTATATGAAGTTGTAAAATCTGTACCGTCGACGGTATTTGTTTCGGCTGATAATCTACCTAAAGCATCGTAAGTATAATTTTCATTAACATTATTGAAGCCAATGACACTTGTTAATTTGTTATAGGTTAAACAGTCGTTTTCATTATTACCATAATTATAAGTAGTAGTGCCTTCACTACCAGTTCGTTTGTGTAATCTGCCTAGGTCGTCGTAAATAAAGCTATATATGTTACCGTTAGCATCTCGTTGCTCAATTAATTGAGCAAGGGCGTTATAGTCGTAGCTCGTTGTTCCAGAGTTTTTTTCAAATAATTCTATTTGGTTACCATATAAATCGTACTTTTTATTTGATAAAAGCAAGCCGGCCGATTCTATTTGAACCGTTGTTTGTTGCCCCCAGCTATTGTATCCAAATCTTAATTCGCCTGCGTAATCAATACTATTAATTATTTTACCTGCTGCATCGGTAGTTTTAGTGCTTATTTGCCTAGCAGCGTTTGTGCTTGAAATACTATTGTTGCCATTACCTAAATTAGTGTAAACGAAATCAGTACTACCTAGGTTGTTATAAGTGTTTATTAATCTATTGTATTGGTCAAAAATTTGATAAGTGTATAAAGGAGTTTCTGTGCTATAATATGGTGCAGATTTTCTATATACATTTCCACGTGCATCATATCTAGTAGTTTCAAAAATTGGTAAGCCATTAAAACCTGCTGTTTCAACTTGTGTTGCCCTGCCTAGTCTATCAAAAGTAGTTTTTGTATCAGGTTTTCCTCCTGAAAACTCTGTCCATAGTTGATAAGTACTGCCTTGTGCAATTTGCCAAATTAAACTATTGTAAGCATAATTTCCATTTGGCAAAATGGTAGTTATTAGTCTACCAAAATCATCATATGTAAAAGTGGTAGTATTACAACCATCTGATTGTGTTAATGGCTTACCCCAATAATTGTGATAAGTGGTGTTTTCAATACCACTTACACTGTTGCCAAGAGATTGTTTTTGTATAATAAATCTACCTGTTGCATCGTAACTAAAAGTATTGCTTGCACTAGATATACCAATAGCCGAAACAATTGATGTTATTACGTTACCAAAAGCATCGTAAGTAAAGCTGGTTGTAATAGCTTTTGGTAAACCATAAAAATCAGTTTTGCTAGTAAGTAGACCAATGTTATTATAAGCAAATCGAGTACTTTTTGTTAAGGCCGCAGATGATAATCTTTGACTTGTGACAGTTACTAATGTTGGTTTAGCAGGCACTGTATTACCAAATGCACCATATGTTGTATTTACTGTGGTTGTTTCTGTAGGATTTACATTATTGGTATTTAATAATGTGCCTATTTTTGAGACACTGGTAGTTATATTTCCAAAGTTGTCGTATGTAAGTATATTTTCAGATGCAGTACCGTACAAATGATTTATATTCAATGTTTTGTACACCTGTTGTTTGTACCGTTTGCTTGTTGTTGAAAGCGATATTAGATTGATATAATTTTTTGTTTCTGATAATAGTTGATTATTTGCGACTAAAGTTGTGGATTGATTTGTATTTAAGAGAGTAGCGAAATCATTGTTTAAAGTGTAATTAGTAATTGTTTCCTCATCGCTTTCTAAGTTATAAGTGTTAATTTTTTGAAAACCTAGAAATCCTTTTCCACTTCTATGTATTAATGCATCTGTGTATTTAAAAGATATTTTATTGCCTTTTATATTGGTAATACTTTCTACACAATACATTGAGGGAGTTGACACATTTATTGGGTGGGTATTTAAGGCAGCGTCTAACGATGTTTCTCTATTGTAAAAAGAGGGATTATCTACAATCTTTTCATAGTTAAAACTTACAGTTCTGTTATGTCCATCAGTTATTTTAGTTAAAAGCCGTTCTTTACCTTCTGGTTTAATGGAAACAATATCGGCTTCGTTATTCATCCAACTAACGAAATCTGCTCTGCCATCGCCATTAAAATCACCAATTAATGGTTGGGGAAAATGCAATATTTTATTATAATCATATTGTTCATAATCGAATTGAGGAGTAAAAACTAATTGGCTGTTAGTTACACTTTTACTGAAATATAAAGATAATTTACTTGTTGTGGCAGTCCAACCTGTAAAGTAATTATAGCCATGTAAAATATCAGATTTCCCATCTCCATTAAAGTCGGCAACTAGTATTTTATGGTCAGAGTATGATCCATTGTATTGTACATAATTTTGAAAAGTGAACACAGATTCGTGAAACCCTTTGCCATCTGATAAAGCAATATTCCATAAGTTTTGATTATTTCTAATTAGCAAATCTGTTTTTCTGTCTCCATTAAAATCGCCCAACAAGAATTTTGAATTATTGTTAATTGTAAGAGAGGGTGTAGAAAATGTGGTACTAACTAGCCCATTTATGGGATCTACCTGAAAGTGAATAATATAGGCTGCACTATTGCTTATTACCAAAAGTTCTAATTTGCCATCACCATTCATATCAATTGGTATAACCTCGTCTGCTGAGGCTACACTAGTGGCATAATAGGCACCAAAATTATTGTTGCCACAGCCAAAATTGGCTATTTCAATATTGAATACAGATTTACCAGGGCTGGAGAAGAAGGCTTTGTAATTGTTAGATCCGGAATTGGTATGTGATAAAATAAGTAAATAATCTTGCAGACCATCACCATCAAAATCGCCAGGAACAAAAAAGTGCCCTTTTTCGTGTATCCACTCATACTTGTTATGATAAATATAACTTGGTATTGGATAGCTACTACTGGTATATTCTGTTAATTGGGTAGAAGCATTATAACCTTTTGTATAGTTAACATGTAAATTCTTAACCCAAGAACTTGTACCACTTAGCGTTATTCCAGTTTCTACAAAAAATACATCATCCCTTCCATCACCGTCAAAATCATTGGTTAAAAAATTTGATTTAGAAAATGTATGACCATAACCTCCGTTGTAGCTAGTGGCTATGTTTGTATTACTTGGTAGAGAAGTGTTGTATAAAATATTTCCAAATCCATTATTTACATTTCCTAATAAGGTATAATCACTATGATGCTTAATAAGGTATTGATCGTAATAAACAGTTGCAGCCAATACATCGGCTTTGCCATCTGCATCAAAATCGCCAGCAATTAAATCAGAATTTGTGAAGGATTGGCTAAGATTTGTGGATCTAACATTATCTGGGTTATCGCCATATAAAAAAATTGTTGAGTTAAGTTTTGTTCCATTTCCGCTTTGTTCTATTAACTCTTTTAAAAATGAATATTGGTTTTCAAAACCATAATTAAACTGGTATTCCTTTATAACATCGTTTGCCGGGTAGTCTAAAATTGTTATTCTATCTAACAAATCTGCTGTTTGAGCATAAACCCCAGATTCAAAAACTATATTTTTATCTGTTCTAGAAGTATAACTAAAAATTATACGTACATAGTTTTCCAAGGCAATGTTATCGTTGCTGGTGTAAGTAATTTCGCTAATTGAATTGCCAGAATAAGTAAAGGTCATATAGTTTCCGTTTACATCTTTAATTTTACTTATTCTCCACAATAAAATTTTATCGTCATTGTTATTCGTCAAATCGGGTCTAATAAGTCTTGAATCTGCTGAATGACCAAATTCCATTGTTAATCCGTCTTTGGTAACTACCTCAAACCACAAAGGTGCAGAGGTAGTTGTTTGTGCATTAGGCTAGTTTATATAGTCATCATTAGATATAATAACAGAATAAGTTTCTAGTTCAGAACCATAAATTGTCCCATCTTCACCGTTGTTTCCATTAATTGCTGTTAACCTAGCACCATCTAAAACAAAAACATCATCATTGGTAAGTTTTACAGGACTGGTTTCGTTGTTATGAAAATTATTTTTTGAGCTACGACCAATAGCAGACAATCCAGAAATGTTCCAGCCATAGCCTGCGATACCATTGCCAGACTGTGAATTGTAATTTAAAACAAGCTGTGGTGCAATGTTATTTGTACCACCTGGTAATTGAATTGGAATAGAATAAACTGCACCACCAGAAGGAGTGGTATTTCCTTCACCAGGGATGAAACCTACAGGTCGGCTTAAATCGATTGTTTTATTGAAGTTACTAGCATTAAATAAATTAGTATAGTTTGTTGGTGATTGCCCTTTTGCTACTATAAACAAGAAAAGGGTAAAAGTGAATGCAATACCACTAATAGTATATTTTTTACAACTATATTTCATATTATTAATTTTATTTTTAATTAGCTATTTAATAAGACTTAACATGTAAATTGTTATGCAAGTTAATTAAATAACTTATGAATTTATAAGTATAATTATTAACATTAATAAGTTTTAGATATTTTTTTTCGAATTTATTTTCCTTATAAATACATTATGGTATATGAGGTTACCGTATTTTTACGCTTATTTTATTTTTTATTGTTGAATTTCAACAGGGTATAATCTTATTTGTTTTCCTATTTTTTTAGGAAATCAATAAACCCTATATTACTTGTTTGAAAAATGTAATTATATGCTTTAAAAAATTTTATTTATCCACATTTTATTTTCAAAATAAATTTTATAAATCTATTATTTTATATGTAAAAAACGAAAAAACAGAATCAAATACTTAATTCTGTTTTAATATTCACTATTTATTGAACTACACAGGACTGAATAGGTGTGGTAGTAAAATATTTTTTTAACTATGCGATAGTTTTTTAGATGTTTCTTATTGAAATATTTTAGTCAATTCTTCTTGTTTCAGTGTTTTTTGTTCACCGCTTCTCAAATCTTTTAAAGTGCAGGTTCCTTCTTCCATTTCTTTGGTGCCAATGATTACCGCATAAGCAATGTTCTTTTTCTCGGCATATTTAAACTGCTTATCAAACTTGGTTTGCTCATGAAAAATTTCAGAACGAATACCACTGTTTCTTAACTGTTGCATTAAGTTAAAAGCTGTTTTACTTTCTGCTTCTCCCAAATTGAAGAATAAAACCTGTGTGCCTGTTTCTACATTTTCAGGAAAAAGTTTTAGCTCTTCCATTACATCATAAATTCTATCAACACCAAAACTGATGCCTACACCAGGAACATTAGGTACTCCAAAAGTGCCTGTTAAATCATCATATCGTCCACCGCCACCAATGCTACCCATTTGCACATTTTTGGCTTTAATTTCGAAGATGATGCCTGTGTAGTAGTTGAGGCCACGAGCAAGGGTAAAATCGGTTACTAGTTGCTGGTTACTGGTTGCTGGTTGATAGTTTAAAATGTATTCTATTTCTTCGATTCCTTGTTTACCCGTTTCATTGTCTCTAATAATATTTTTCAGCTTTGAAATTTTTTCAAGATTGCTTCCTTCTATAGATAAATAAGTTTCTATTGTAGCAATCTGTGTTTCATTTAATCCACGCTGACCCAACTCTTCTTTCACTTTTTCTAAGCCAATTTTATCTAGCTTGTCAATGGCAATGGTAATGTCAGTCATTTTATCAGCACCACCACATATTTCGGCTAATGCAGCTAAAATTTTACGGCTGTTTATTCGTATTTCGACTTCGATTCCCAACTTTTCAAAAACAGTAGCATAAATATTTACCAGTTCAACTTCGTTGAGCAAAGATTTACTGCCAACAACATCGGC
Source organism: Chitinophagaceae bacterium (assembly GCA_044348985.1). Lineage (GTDB taxonomy): Bacteria > Bacteroidota > Bacteroidia > Chitinophagales > Chitinophagaceae > UBA1930. The sequence continues at coordinate 134,453 of JBIKRV010000006.1, read as the reverse complement.
ATCACATTGATAAAATTCTCTGTAACGTCCACGTTGTGGCCTGTCGGCTCTCCAAACTGGCTGAATTTGGTAACGCTTAAATGGCAAGGTAAGTTGACCAATATTCATGGCTACATAACGTGCAAATGGTATGGTTAAATCGTAGCGTAATGCACGTTCTGTAATTTCCTGATTATTTTTCCCTGCCAATACTTTTTCAAATTCTGTTCTTGCTTTTTCGTGTTTTTCTGGTCGGTCTAAACCGTTGTTTAATATTTTAAAAATCAGTTTATCACCTTCATCACCATACTTGCCCATTAGGGTTTCTAAGTTCTCCATTGCAGGCGTTTCCAATGGTTGAAAGCCATACAATTCAAACACATTTCTAATGGTATTAAAAATGTAATTGCGTTTACGTACAACTGCTGCACTAAAATCTCTAGTTCCTTGTGGTAAACTTGGTTTTGCCATTATTGTAATGCTTTAAATTCTTTTTAATTGAACATTGGAGGTTGAGCATTGGAATATTATTTATTCAAAACCCACCCCAATTTTCATTTATCTATGTACTTTGTTCTTTTTGCCCCTCCAAGGAGGGGAAGAGTCATTTTTAATTGAATATTGAAAATTCAATACTATTTATTCAAATCCACCAATTCCCCAATTGTATATTTATCAATAATCTTGTCGCAGGCTTTATCAATCATCTCAAATACTTTATGGTAGCCATCTTCTTCACCATACCAAGGATCGGGTACATTTTTATTTTCGTTGGGGTACAATTCGTTCAACAATAAATCTGTTTTTTCTTCATCCCAAAAGTTGCTGCTTATTCTTCTAACATCGTCGTAATTAGCATTGTCCATTACATAAATTTTATCGTAAAGCAGCATATCTTCTTTCACAAATTGGCGACATTGTTGTTGGCTGATATCAATTCCATTTTGCTTAGCTACTTTTTGCGATAAACGATGAGGGGCTTCGCCAACATGATAACCTGCTGTGCCTGCACTATCCACCTGCCAATCCAGTTTCAATTTATCTGCTTTATGTTGTAGAATTCCTTCTGCCAATGGGCTTCTGCAAATATTGCCCAAACAAACCATTAAAATTTTCATCGGCGGCAAATATAGTTTTTGTTCATCGTTTGTCGGCTTATTGTCATTATTTAAACAAACCAACACTTTGTTTATGGAATATTTTTGGCTGATGCATCTTAAAGGCAAACCTGGCCGGTTTTTAACAAACTTTCATCACCACCAAAAACCACAATTATGAAACCGGAAAAAATTTTACAAAGCGATATGATTGATATCGTTTTTGAAAACAGAAACAAAGATTATGGAGCTTATGAGCTTCGTAAAAACTACAGCCGCAGAATTAATAAAGCTTTGGGTTTTACAGCCTCTTTAGTTCTATTGTTGGCATTAAGCCAAAGTTTTAAAGTGCCAGTAAAAAAGGGCTCTGTTGTTTTAGAAATACCAGAAGCCGTAAAACTTACACAAGTTGAGTTGCCTAAAGAAGCTGAACAGCCCAAGGAAAAAGAAACTGCTAAAACAGTGCAGCAAAAAGATGCTTCTACAGCTTCTTATTCAAAACCTGAAATTGTAAAAGATCATTTGGCAAATAACAATATGTCGGATGTTAAGAAAATTGATACTTCGTTAATTGGTGGTATTGAATCCAATGGTAAAAGAATGGATACAGAAGTTGGTGTTTCAGTAGACCCTCCACAAGAAGGCAATGGCCACAAAACCCAACCTGTGGTTGAAGAAGAAGCCCCTGCTGGTCCAATTGTTTTTGCAGAAAACATGCCCGAATTTCCTGGTGGAAAAGAAGCATTGATTCGTTTTTTGCAAAAAAACTTACAACAACCCAACGATTTTGAGGAAGGACAAAAAGTAACGGTAATAGCCAGTTTTGTAGTAGATAAAGATGGTTCAATCACAGGAATCAATATTACACAACATGGCAGAAACGATTTAGATAATGAAGTGGTGAGGGTTATTAAAAAAATGCCTCGTTGGAAACCAGGTTTACAAAATGGGCGTTCAGTTGCAGTTTATTATAAAGTGCCCGTAACATTTGTGTCAACTGAATAAAATTATTGCCTAAATTGCTCGTTTCAAGTTCAAATAATTGTTAAATGAGTTCAGACTTTAGAGATAGGCAGCAAAAAAGTTATACTTTGATGCGTATGATATACGACTTAACTATGGCTATACTTTTATTGGGTATGGCCACAGTTATGTTATTTGGAGAAAAACTAAAAATTGCAATGGTAGTAGAGATTGATTCGGCATTTAGATATATGTTTGGAGGAATTTGTTTATTGTATGGAGGCTTTAGATTATACAGAGGGATTAAGAGAGATTATTAAATTGAAATGATGCAAAAGTTGTTGCTAATTGTGTTGACGATATTGGGTGTTGTATCTTGTAATAATACAGGCAATCAACAGGTATTGAATGATACGCCAAAAAAGGGAACTATTTATATAAGTGTAGATGAAAGCTTTAAGCCAGTAATCGATCAGCAAATTCAAGTGTATCAATCTACCTTTCCCGATGCTCATATTGTTGCTTCTTATAAACCAGAAGTAGAATGTTTTAAAGATTTGCAAAAGGATAGTACGAGAATGATTATTGTTGCCCGTGGACTAAAAAGAAATGAAGAAGATTATTATATTTCACAATTAACGTATAAGCCAGAAGATGATGCTGTTGCGTATGATGCAGTGGCTGTAATTGTGAATATTAATGCAGTTGATAGCTTATTTACCATTGAAAAATTGAAAGATATTTTAACAGGAAGAATAAGTGTTCCAGCCATTATGGATGGGAATAATGCAACAAGTACTGTGCGTTTTTTACAAGATTCGGTACTTCGAGGTCAACCTTTTGGAAAAAATGTTGTTGCGTCAAAAGGCAGCGAAGCTGTTATAGAAGCTGTAGCTAAAATGCCTAATTCTATTGGGTTTTTGGGGTTAAGTTGGGTAGGCAATAATAATGAGCCTAAACAGCTAGAACAGCTAAAAAAAATAAAGTTTGGCCTAGTTGAGTGTGTTAAATGCGATGAAAAAGGGATATTCGCCAAACCAAGCCAAAGTACTATTACGTATGCTCAATATCCTTTGGCACGACCATTGTATTATATCCTTAAAGAAAATGCATTGGGGTTGGGTACTGGGTTTAAGAATTTTATGATGCTGGAACGTGGTCAGCTTATTTTTAGAAGAGCTCTTTTGGCTCCGGCAAAAATGAACTTTAAAAAACGAAACAGTATTTTAAAAGAAGCAAAATAATTTTTAACGATTCAGGAATACTAACAAAAACACAACTAAATGAAGAAGACAGTTTTACTTGTTATTGGGGCGTTACTTTCTACTACTATGATTACTGCACAAGGCTTGAATGATGGTATTAAAATGATTAGTTACCAAAAAAGCAAAACCGCAGTAGATGTTTTAGGAAAAGCATACAACTCGAATGCTAAAGATGCACAAACAGCCTATTGGTATGGTCAGGCTTTATTGGCCAATGAAGATATTGCTGCGGCAAAAGCTGTGTACCAAAAAGCATTACAGGATGGTGTAAACGATCCTTGGATTTGGATTGGTATGGGTCATGTTGAGTTATTAGAAGGGGGAGATTTGAATGCTGCCAAACAAAAATTTGAACAGGCAATTACAGCTACATTAGAAACCAAGGGTAAAAATAAAGGCAAAGCAAATGCTGCAATTTTAAATGCAATTGGTCGTGCCAATGCCGATGGCAGCAGTAAACAAGGTGATCCTAATTATGGCATCGATAAATTGAAGCAAGCTGGTGAAATTGATAAAATCAGTGCCGATATTTTTGTAAACATGGGAATTTGCTATAGAAAATTAGGCGGCGAAATGGGTGGGGAAGCTGTAAAAGCTTTTAGTGAGGCTGCAGTTCGTGATCCTAAGAGTGCAAATGCGTTTCATTATATTGGTCAAATTTATGCCAGCCAAAACAACAAAGATTTGATGGACGAATATTATGGTAAAGCATTAGCTGCTGATGCCAATTATCCTCCAGTGTATTTAGACTGGTTCAGATTTTATCAAAACAGAGATGTGAATGTTGCAAAAGAATATATTGAAAAATATGTTTCTTTAGCTGATAAAGATTGTAAAACCGATTACTTCTATACCGATTATTTGTTTAGAGCTGGTAAATACCAAGAATCATTAGATAAAACCAAAGCTATGGATGCAGGCGATTGCAAAACCTTTGTAATGTTACCGGTTTTATATGCTTATAACTATGATAGACTGGGCGACAGCTTACAAGCCAAATCGTACTTAGAAAAATTCTTTACCACCGCTCCAGTTAATAAAATTGAACCTAACCACTATGAGCTTGCTATAAAAGTATTTAGTAAGTTTCCTGGAAGTGAAATGGTAACTGCTGGTTATTTGCAAAAAGCCATTGACAATGATACTACAAAAGTCAATAAGCTAAACTACATGAAGCAAGCTGCTGAAATGTTTGGAAAAGCTAAGATGTATGCAGATCAAGTAAAATGGTTACAGACATATAATGAACTTAAAGGTAGTATGGCTGAATACGACTATTACTTAATTACCAATGCTTCTTATTTGTCAAAAGATTACACAGGTACTATGGCTTTGGCTCAGAAATATATAGTGGCATTACCCGAAAAACCTCAAGGATATTCTTTTAACACAAGGGCTGCAAAGGCTTTGGATACTACAACTACGCCAGGTATTTTGGTTGATGCATTATTGTTTAATAATACTTATTTAGCTAAAGACACTGTAAAAAACAATAAAGCAATAGCATCTAACTATTATACTATCATGCTTTATTATGCAGATAAAGCAAAGGATTATGTAAAAGCATTGGACTATTGTAATAAGTTTTTAGCAATCTATCCAAATGATCCTGAAATGTTAGGAATTCAGAAAACACTTCAAGAAAGGGCTACCAGACAACAAACTCAGCCAACTACCCCTGCTGCCAAACCTACAGCACCAGCAAAAAGTAGTAGTTCTGGAACTAAAACAGGTGGACAATCAGGTGGCGGAAAATCATAGATTATTCGACTTAAATAAATAAAAAAGAAAAACTCTCCCTAATTCGGAGAGTTTTTCTTTTTTAAGTTCAGTACGCTTATTTTTGCAACTCATTCAGAAAAAAGCTATGCAACCGTTTACCTTTCTGTTAAATGCCTCAACCTCTGCTAATACAGCAGCAAATTATTTACCAATAGGGATTCAACTAATTTTTGCAGCAGGTTTTGTTGCAACCATGTTGTTGCTATCTTCTTTTATTGGTCCAAAAAGAATAACAAAAGATAAATTAGAAACATTTACAAGTGGTATCGAAACCCATGGAGATGCAAGGCAACCAATGGCCATCAAATATTTTTTAGTGGCTATTCTCTTTGTGTTGTTTGATGTAGAAGTTATTTTCTTTTACCCTTATGCTGTAAATTTTAAAGCTTTGGGTTGGGATGGATTTTTAGCAGTGCTCATGTTTGTGGCTTTCTTTTTAATTGGCTTTACTTATATTATCAAAAAAGGGGCACTCACTTGGGAAGATTAAAATGTAGTAGTTGCTTGCGTTACAACCATTTGTAAGGTGAAGCGTTATTAATTACAAGATTCTTTTATCAAATTTTCAAACTAAAAATATGCGTCCGGTACGTTTTAATATTCATCCAAAAGAAGCAAATATTGCCGATAGCATTCAGGTAGGAGAATTACCTGAAGGCCATAGTGGAGAAGGCTTTTTTGCAACCAAGTTGAGTGATGTAGTTGGTTTGGCAAGAAAAAATTCTATTTGGCCTCTACCTTTTGCAACCAGTTGTTGCGGTATCGAATTTATGGCAACCATGGCCAGCCATTATGACTTGGCCCGTTTTGGTAGCGAAAGAGTTGGATTTTCTCCTCGTCAGTGCGATTTGTTGATGGTTATGGGAACTATCTCAAAAAAAATGGGACCAGTACTGCGTCAGGTATATTTACAAATGGCCGAACCACGTTGGGTAATTGCTGTAGGTGCTTGTGCAAGTAGTGGTGGCATTTTCGATACTTACAGTGTGTTACAAGGAATTGATCAAGTGATACCAGTAGATGTGTATGTGCCTGGTTGCCCTCCACGTCCTGAAGCAATTATTGATGGAGTAATGAGAATTCAAGAGTTGGTGCAAAATGAAAGTATCAGAAGAAGAAATTCTGACCATTACAAAGCATTATTAAATAGTTACGGAATAGAATAAAAGCTGTTAGCCGCAAGCGGTTAGCAGTTAGCATAAACCTGCCTTGGCTAAAAGCTAAAGGATAAAAGCTAAAAGCTACATGAGTTTAACCAACGAAATAGTACAACAAAAATTAACTGAAAAATTTGGTGAGCAACTAACCAATTGGGAAACGCCATTTGGTATGCTTACGTTTACAGCTCCTAAAGAATTAAACTTAAAAGTACTGCAGTTTTTGTATGACGATGAAATTTTAAAATTTCAATTCTTAACCGATTTATGTGCAGTACATTATCCTGAAAGAAAAGGTGAAGAAATTGCAATGGTATATACAGTACACAGTTTAACCAATAATTTAAGGGTAAGATTTAAGGTATATACCGATGCTGAGAAAACTGAAATATATACTGCATCAGCATTATATGAAGCTGCCAATTGGATGGAAAGAGAAACCTATGATTTTTTTGGGGTGAATTTTGTTGGTCATCCAAATTTGAAGCGTATTATGAATGTAGATGAAATGAATTATTTTCCTTTAAGAAAAGAATATCCATTAGAAGACCAAACAAGAATTGATAAAGACGATGAAATGTTTGGAAGAGGTGGCAGTATAGTTTAATAATGAGAATAGGTAAATACGATATCAAAATTGAGCAAAAGTCCTTACTAAGAACTATCGGATTATATAGCTTCTACGTTACTTGGACTATCATTTTTATTGATCGTGATCCTAAGCTTATTTGTAGAGATGCAGCATTAATAAGTGGGCTGCCATTTCTTTGGGATACATTTTGGTTTAATTATTATGAATATAAAAACCAGAAAAAACTGTTGAATAAAGAACAAAGCGTTGAAGAGTGCGACGCAACATAAGTTTAATTGAAATACAAAAGTTGGTAACATATTTTTTTAACCAAACACAATAGTCCCCCTTTAGGGGATAGGGGTAAAATGTCAGACATATTACATCACCATATCAATTTGCCTGAAGGCTCTATTGAAAAGGAAACAACCACCTTAAATTTAGGGCCAACGCATCCTGCTACGCATGGTGTGTTTCAAAATATTATTGAGCTTGACGGAGAGCGTATTGTAAGTGCTGAACAAACTGTAGGCTATATACACCGTGCATTTGAGAAGCTGGCCGAACGTCGTCCGTTGTATCAAATTACAACCATTACCGATCGTTTAAATTATTGTTCTTCTCCTATCAATAACATGGGTTGGCACATGACCTGTGAAAAATTATTACAAGTAAAAACACCAAAACGTGTTGATTATTTACGTGTAATTATTATGGAATTGGCCAGAATTACCGACCACTTAATTTGTAATTCGATTGTTGGAGTAGATAGTGGTGCTTATACAGGATTTTTGTATGTAATGCAGTACCGTGAATTAGCCTATGAAATTTATGAAGAAGTTTGTGGAAGCCGATTAACTACCAATATGGGTAGAATTGGTGGATTTGAAAGAAATTTCACTGATGCTGCATTTCAAAAATTAGAGAAATTTTTACATGAATTTCCAAAGGTTTGGAAAGAATTCGAAAGCTTGTTCACCAGAAACAGAATATTTATGGATCGCTTAATTGGCACAGGTGCAATCAGTGCTGAAAGAGCCTTGAATTATGGTTTTACTGGCCCTAATTTAAGAGCAGCTGGTGTAGATTATGATGTTCGTGTTCATAGTCCTTATAGCAGTTACGAAGATTTTGATTTCATTGTTCCTGTTGGAAGTACTGGTGATAATTATGATCGTTTTTTGGTTCGTGGAGAAGAGGTTTGGCAAAGCTTAAGCATTATAGAACAAGCCTATAGAAAAGTACAGGAATTTAAAGGCACTGAAGCTGATGTCTATCATGCAGATATTCCTGAATATTATTTGCCAGAAAAGAAAGATGTGTACACCAAAATGGAAGCATTAATCTGGCATTTTAAAATTGTAATGGGAGAAACCGATATACCTGCAGGAGAAGTATATCACAGTGTAGAAGGTGGAAATGGAGAATTGGGTTTTTATTTAATTAGTGATGGTGGACGTACACCTTATAGATTACACTTTAGAAGACCAAGTTTTATTTATTATCAAGCTTATAGTGAGTTAACAAAAGGGGCTATGTTAAGTGATGCCATCATGACAATGAGTAGCTTAAACTTAATAGCAGGTGAATTGGATGGCTAAGCCCCCAACCCCTAAAGGAGTGACATGTAGAAGCAAGTTAAAATTTATAATTTAAAATAGTTGTAAGTGACGAAGTTTAATGATACACAAATGCAGGAGTTTAATAGGTTGGTAGCCCGTTATCCAAGCGACAAACAAAAGAGTGCATTGTTGCCTGTATTGCATTTGGCACAAGATAGTTTTGGTGGTTGGTTAAGTGCTGAAACAATGGATTATGTGGCCGAACTATTGAATATTAAACCCATTGAGGTTTATGAAGTGGCTACGTTTTACAGTATGTACAATTTAAAACCTGTTGGAAAGTATTTATTTGAAGTTTGTCATACTGGTCCTTGTATGATTAGTGGAAGTGATAATATTATTGACTATATCAAAAATAAATTGGGTATTGGTGTTGGAGAAACAACAGCCGATGGTTTATTCACTTTAAAAACAGTGGAGTGTTTGGGTGCTTGTGGTTATGCTCCAATGATGCAGTTGGGTAAAACTTATAGAGAACATTTAACCAAAGAAAGAGTAGATCAAATTGTTGAAGAATGCAGAAGTAATGCTGCTGTAAATAATTAATTATGAGAAAAGTAATTCTGTTTCACGGATTATTGCTAATGGCATTTGTGTCGTTTGCACAAACAGAAGCCGAAAAGCAAGTAACCGATGTGGTTTTAGCTGTACATAAAGCCATATTTGTAAATAAAGATAGTTTGGCTTTAGAAGCTGTCATCGCAAGTGAATTGTCTTATGGTCATTCAGGTGGTAAAGTGGAAGACAGGAAGGAAATGATTAGCAATGTTGCAAAAAGTAAATCAGTTTATACCAATCTTGACGCAAAAGTACTTTCGGTAAGTGTACATGGTAAAACGGCAGTTAGCAGATATTTGCTTACTGGAACTGAAACTAAAACTGATGGAAAATCAACCGAATTAAAGTTGAATATTTTACAGGTTTGGGTTAAGGAAAAGAAGGTATGGAAATTATTGGCAAGACAAGCTGTAAAAGTTAGTTAACATGAGGTTGTTATTTGTAACGATATTGTTGTTGATTAGTTCTTTAATTATTGCACAAGATACAGTTGGGTTAAGAAAAGCAACAGCAGCTTTGAACGAAGCATTACTAAAAAAAGATGCTGTTGTATTAAATCTTTTGTTGGAGAATAAGTTGAGTTATGGTCATAGCAATGGTTGGATTCAAAGCAAAGAAGATGTGATGGCCGATTTTGTGAGTGGTAAAATTGAGTATAAAAAAATTGAAGCAGGTGAGGAGATTTTTAATATAAACCCAAATGCAGTTACTGTGAGAAGTATAACTAAGGTAGAAGGTGTTGTTAATGGAACTACATTTAATATGAGTTTACAAGTATTACAGGTTTGGAAAAGAATTAGAAAGCAGTGGGTATTAATAGCAAGGCAAAGTGTGAAGATTAGTTGATGAATAAAGTTCTTACTGTTGAAGGGTGCGACGCAACCAATGTTGAAGAGTGTTCAGAAAGTAGGTAACAAAAAAATAAAAAAGCTAACAGCTAATGGCTTGTATCTAAAAGCTAAATATACATGGGAGTAAAATTATTATTAGAAAAAGCACATGTAGAGAACATCAGAATGTATGATGTTTATCGCAAAGAAGGCGGCTATCGAAGTGTAGAAAAAGCTTTGAAAACAATGGATCCTGCATCGATTGTTGAAGAAGTGAAAAAGAGCGGTTTGCGTGGTCGTGGTGGTGCTGGTTTTCCTGCTGGTATGAAATGGAGTTTTATTGCAAAACCAGAAGGAGTTCCCCGTCATTTGGTGTGTAATGCAGATGAAAGTGAACCAGGAACTTTTAAAGACAGATACTTGATGGAGTTTTTGCCTCATTTATTAATTGAGGGATTGATTGTTTCATCATTTGCTTTAGGTAGCAATGATACTTACATATACATACGTGGCGAATATGCATGGATTGTAGATATTTTAGAACATGCCATTAATGAAGCCAAAGCCAATGGTTGGTTAGGCAAAAATATTTTGGGTACAGGTTTCGATTGTGAAATTCATGTACAACGTGGTGCAGGGGCTTACATCTGTGGTGAAGAAACTGCATTGATAGAAAGTTTAGAAGGTAAACGTGGTAATCCAAGAATTAAACCTCCATTTCCTGCTGTACAAGGTTTGTGGATGCGACCAACAGTGGTAAACAATGTTGAAACATTGGCTGCTGTTGTTCCAATTATTAATATGGGTGGAGATGAGTATGCAAAAATTGGTGTTGGTCGTAGTACAGGTACGAAACTAATTTCTGCATGTGGCAATATCAATAAGCCAGGTGTGTACGAAATTGACATGACCATTAGTGTAGAAGAATTTATTTACAGTGATGAATATTGTGGCGGTATTGCCAATGGCAAAAGATTGAAAGCTTGTATTCCAGGTGGATCATCGGTACCTATTTTGCCAGCCAATTTATTGTTGAAAACTGCAAAAGGAGAAACTCGTTACATGAACTATGAAAGTTTAAGTGATGGAGGTTTTGCAACAGGTTCAATGATGGGTAGTGGTGGCTTTATTGTGTTGGATGAAGATCAATGTGTGGTTAAAAATACCTATACTTTGGCTCGTTTTTATCGCCATGAAAGTTGTGGACAATGTTCACCTTGTCGTGAAGGAACTGGTTGGATGGAAAAAATATTAATGCGTTTAGAGAAAGGAGAAGGTAAAATGAGTGATATTGATTTGTTGTGGGACATTCAACGCAAAATTGAAGGAAATACGATTTGTCCGTTAGGAGATGCAGCAGCATGGCCTGTTGCAGCAGCTATCAGACATTTTAGAGATGAGTTTGAGTGGCATGTAAACAATGCACAAGAAGCTCAAGTAAAAAATTATGGATTGGCACATTATGCAGATCCTATTCATGTTCCAGTAACAGCGTAAGTTTTCACGCAACGAAGCAAAGAAGGCCACGATGGCAACGTTTTGTGAAAAATTGTGTTTCTGGTACGTTTTGTAAATCTTAGCAACGTAGCGAAAAAGTATATATCGTGGCGTTCGTAGCAATCGTAGCCTCGTTGCGTGAAAAACAAAATATGGAGAAAAGAGAAAACGAACTAGCCAAGATAGTATTAGATGTTTGCTTTCGAATTCATCGCTTATATGGGCCAGGCTTGTTTGAAAGTGTGTACGAAGAAATATTTTGTTATGAATTTGAGAAGGAAGGCATAATGTTCGAACGCCAAAAAGCAATTCCTTTAATTCATGAACAAATAAAATTAGAAGCTGGATTTAGAGCAGATGTGATTATTGAGAATAAACTATTAGTAGAATTTAAAAGTATAGAGCAATTAGCTGAAGTTCATTACAAGCAGGTTCAAACTTATTTAAAGTTAACCAATATAAAACTTGGTTTATTAATCAACTTTAATACGGTTTATCTTAAAGATGGAATTCATAGAATTGCGAATGGATTATAAAATTAATATCGTTGCGTTCGTTGTATTCGTTGTTTCGTTGCGTGAAATTAAAATATTAAATGGCAGATTTATTTAAAGTAACAATCGACAACATTACCATTGAAGTTCCAGCAGGAACTACAATTTTAAATGCTGCACGTAAAATTGGTGGAGAAATTGCTCCACCAGCCATGTGCTATTACAGCAAGCTGGAAGGTAGTGGTGGTAAATGCAGAACCTGTTTGGTAGAGGTAAGTAAAGGCTCTGAAAAAGATCCTCGTCCTATGCCTAAACTAGTTGCCAGTTGCCGAACTACTGTAATGGATGGAATGGAAGTTAAAAATATTACTTCACCAAAAGTAATAGATGCAAGAGCTGGTGTAGTTGAGTTTTTGTTAATCAATCATCCGTTAGATTGCCCAGTTTGTGATCAAGCAGGTGAGTGTCATTTACAAGATTTAAGCTATGAACATGGCAAAGAAGGTACTCGTTACGAGTTTCAAAGAAGAACCTTTCATAAAGTAGATTTAGGTGATAAAATTCAATTACACATGACCCGTTGTATCATGTGTTTTCGTTGTGTATTTACTGCTGACCAGTTAACTGAAAAAAGAGAGCATGGCATTTTAGATAGAGGCGATCATGCTCAAATTGCTACTTTTATTGAGAAGAATTTACAAAACGATTTCATAGGAAATGTAATTGACGTATGCCCAGTTGGTGCTTTAACAGATAAAACGTTTCGTTTTAAAAATCGTGTTTGGTTTACCAAACCTGTAGATGCTCATAGAAATTGTAATAACACAAAATGTTGCGGTGAAGTACAATTGTGGATGAGAGGAGATGAAGTGTTTAGGGTAACAGCACGAAAGGATGAATGGGGTGAAATTAAAGAAGCCAGCAATGGTAAAACGGGTTGGATTTGTAACGAATGCAGATTTGATAAAAAGAATGTTAGTGACTGGACAATTGAAGGGCCAACCAAAGTAAACAGGCATTCAGTTATTTCTCAAGGACATTATGAAGGTGGCGTAAAACCGCAGGAAACCTTACCTGAAGTTTTGCATGGACGTCAGCCAAAATTATTAATGGATATACATAGTGTGAGTGAAGTGAATAAACCAAAAATTGAATTGAGCAAATTAGACAGACCAGCTCATTCAACAGATTTTAAATAATTTAATTTTTGATAAATGAGTCTCTTATCATTGGATGTTTTTTTAATGCTCGAAAAGCTTGCTCTAATAGTGATTATTATTTTAGCGAGTTTAGGCATTGCATTGTACACCACTTTTGCTGAGCGTAAAGTAGCAGCTATTTTGCAAGATCGTCCAGGGCCTAATAGAGCTGGCCCCTTTGGACTATTGCAACCCCTGGCTGATGGTTTAAAACTATTTACCAAAGAAGAAATTATACCTACCCATGCCAGTAAGTGGTTGTTTATTTTAGGGCCAGCTTTGGCAATGACAGCTGCATTAATGACTTGTGCTGTGATACCTTGGGGCGGAACAATTGATTTATTTGATAGGAAAATTGATTTACAAATTGCCGATGTAAATATTGGTATGTTGTACATTTTTGCAGTGGTAAGCATGGGTGTTTATGGTATTATGATTGGTGGATGGGCAAGCAACAATAAGTTTTCTTTAATTGCTGCATTACGTGCTGCTTCACAGGCAATCAGTTACGAGTTGGCCATGGGCTTAAGCTTAATTGCATTGGTAATGGTTACTGAAACTTTACAATTGGGGCAAATTGTAAAAGCACAGCAAGCTGGTTGGTGGAATATTGCTTATCAGCCATTGGGTTTTATCATCTTCTTTATTTGTGCATTGGCTGAGTGTAATAGAACTCCCTTCGATTTACCAGAAGCTGAAAATGAATTGAACTTTGGTTACCATCAGGAATATTCATCTATGAAAATGGGCTTCTATTTATTCTCTGAATACATTAACATGATTATGAGTAGTGCTGTTATGGCCAGCTTATATTTTGGTGGATATGATATTCCGTTTGTAGATGACGCAAAGCTGTATGCAAGCAGCATTGGTAACTGGACTGCCTTATTTCAGGTAGGAACATTGTTAATTAAGATAGTGATTTTCATTTTTGTGTTTATGTGGATTCGTTGGACGATACCTAGATTTCGTTACGACCAATTAATGAATTTGGGTTGGAAAAAAATGATACCATTGGCATTGTTAAACATGTTGCTAACAGGTGCATTGATTTTGTTAAAGATGAATGGTTGGAAGTTTTAAATAGTAAGGGTTATGTTCAAGTCTATTCTTAATGATGATGAAGTAACAAAGAGATGGAAGACTGTATTTAAAATTGTTTACTATTTGTGGTTAATAGTATTTTTCGTTCGTGCATTTACAAGAATTGCATCAGACGGAAATTCCAGACAAAAGGTAATTCTTGATCTTTGGACAGCAATATCATTATTTTGGCTTATTACTTATTGTTGTTTATACATTGCCTACTGGATTAAACCCAGTTGGTTTAGGATCAGTAAAGAACAGAAAGTTGAAGGGTGCGACGCACCAGGTGTTGATTAAAGTTGTTTAGTTGGTTACAAAAAATATATTTGCAAAACTTAGCCGTAAACTTTTGTTGAAAGCTAAAAGCTTAAAATACTATGCAGGCATTAACAAATAGAGCAAAAGCAGTAGATAGAAGGCCCATGAGCTTCTTGGAAAGTATTTACTTGTGGAATATTTTGAAAGGTATGATTACCACGTTTAGTCATATGTTTAAAAAACAACCCACCATTCATTACCCAGAAGTGAAAAGACCTTTCAGTCCAGTTTTTAGAGGTTTACATGTTTTAAATAGAGATGAAGAAGGACGTGAAAATTGCACAGCTTGTGGTTTGTGTGCAGTTGCTTGCCCTGCAGAAGCCATTACCATGGAAGCTGCTGAACGTTTACCCGGAGAAGAACATTTATACAAAGAAGAAAAGTATGCAGCCAAATACGAAATTAATATGCTGCGTTGCATTTTTTGTGGTTTGTGTGAAGAGGCTTGTCCTAAAGATGCTATTTATTTAAGTGAAACATTTACGCCAGCAAATTTTGATAGAAAAAGTTTTATTTATGGAAAGGATAGTTTATTAATTCCTAACCCTAAAACACAACCAGAAGAATACGCAAAGGCAAAAGGGTTAAACTAAACAATGTGCTAATTAGCAAATTAATACAATGAACACAGTACAAATATTATTTTGGTTTTTAAGTGGCTTGGCAATATTGAGTGCACTAATGGTGGTGATTAGCAAAAACCCAGTACACAGTGTATTGTGGTTAATTGCTGTTTTCTTTTGTATATCTGGTCACTATGTTTTGTTGAATGCTCAGTTCTTAGCAATCGTTAATTTAATTGTGTATGCTGGTGCAATTATGGTGTTGTTCTTATTCGTCATTATGTTAATGAATTTGAATAAAGAAACCGAACCACAAAAAAATATTTGGATGAAGTTGGCTGGTACAATTTCTGGTGGCTGTTTTTTAATTAGCACTTGCAATATTGTATTCAATGCACAAATGGTTTCAAAAGAAATTGGTAATAAAACAGCTATGCTTACAACTGGTAATATTGGTTTAATTGATAAATTGGGTAAAGCCTTATTTAGCGATTATGTAGTGCCTTTTGAAATAAGCAGTGTGTTGTTTTTAAGTGCAATGGTTGGTGCAGTGGTAATTGGAAAGAAAAACTAGAAAGTCCATAGTTCATGGTTGATAGCCATGGATTTTTGTTCATACAATAAAAAAGTGACTGTGGTCTATCGACTATGGTCTGTCGACAAGAAAATGCCTATACAATATTATATTTATTTATCGCTGGCTTTGTTTAGCATTGGTATTATTGGTGTATTAACCAGACGTAATGCCATTATTGTTTTTATGTGTATTGAGCTAATGCTAAATGCTGTAAACTTATTGTTGGTGGCTTTTTCTAAAATGCATTACAACAGTGCTTATTTATTAGACAATACCACTTCTAAAGGAGTAGATGGGCAGTTGTTTGTATTTTTTATTATGGTGGTAGCAGCAGCAGAAGTAAGTGTTGGCTTGGCAATTATTGTAATGATGTACAGAAATACACGTTCGGTAGATATCAACTTTTTAAACAGGTTAAAAAACTAAGTCCCTAGTCCCTAAAGTGGAATAAGGCAAAAGTTTAATCTGCATTAACTAACAAATAAATGAAGTCCCATTTGGGATTTAGGGTTTATGAGCAAATTGATTTATTTAGTTCCATTGTTTCCCTTGATAGGATTTCTTATCAACGGTTTGGGGCGTAAGTCTTTATCGAAAACAATCATTGGCATTATTGGAAGTGGTGCAATACTGGCTTCTTTTATAGTTAGTTTGGTATTGTTTTTTGATGTGAAAGCACATGGAGGTTTTACAGCAACTGCATTTAACTTTATTAATATTGAAAACTTCAATGGCTCAACACCATTAAGCATTGCATTTGCTTTTCAGGTAGATCAGTTGAGTGCTTTATTTCTTTTAATCATCACCGGTATTGGCTTCTTAATTCACTTGTATTCGAGTGCTTATATGCATGAAGAAGAGCCAAAACATTTTGGTCGTTATTTTGCTTATCTGAATTTGTTTGTGTTTTCTATGTTGTTGTTGGTGTTAGGTGCCAACTATGTAATTATGTTTATTGGTTGGGAAGGGGTTGGTTTATGTTCTTACTTATTAATTGGCTATTGGTTTAAAAACGACAATTACAATTATGCAGCTAAAAAAGCTTTTGTAATGAACCGTATTGGCGACCTTGGATTTCTATTAGCTGTATTTTGGATAATCGCAAAATTGGGAACCGTAAATTATGCCGATGTTTTTGCTCTAGCAAAAAACCTAAGCAGCTTCGATGTTACAGTAATTACTATTTTATTATTTGTGGGTGCAATGGGTAAAAGTGCCCAAATTCCTTTGTACACTTGGTTACCCGATGCAATGGCTGGTCCAACACCTGTATCAGCATTAATTCAT
Organism: Chitinophagaceae bacterium; assembly: GCA_044348985.1. GTDB lineage: Bacteria > Bacteroidota > Bacteroidia > Chitinophagales > Chitinophagaceae > UBA1930. The sequence goes on along the minus strand of JBIKRV010000006.1, from coordinate 117,608 downwards.
GCTGCCACCATGGTTACTGCAGGAATTTACATGATTGCACGTAGCAATGTGTTGTATAGTATGAGTCATGTTGCTATGAACTTAGTTGCCATTATTGGTTTAGTAACAGCTTTATTTGCTGCAACTATAGCCATTAAGCAAAATGACATTAAAAAAGTATTGGCTTACTCTACTGTAAGTCAGTTAGGTTATATGTTTTTAGGTTTGGGTGTTGGTGCTTACACAGGTGCAGTTTTTCATGTAATGACACATGCTTTCTTTAAAGCTTTGTTGTTTTTGGCTGCTGGTTCTGTAATTCATGCAATGCACCATGAACAAGACATTCGCAATATGGGTGGATTGAAAAAGAAATTACCAATTACGCATTTAACTTTCTTGTTGGGATGTATTGCTATTTCTGGTATTCCACCATTTAGTGGTTTCTTTTCAAAAGATGAAATATTGGCTGCTGCATTTGCACATTCACCTATTTATTGGGGCGTTGGTGTAGTAACTGCTGGATTAACTGCTTTTTATATGTTCCGCTTATATGCAACCACTTTCCTAGGAACATTCAGGGGCACACAGGATCAAGAACATCATTTACATGAGTCACCAAGTGCAATGACCATTCCTTTAATTGTTTTGGCTGTTTTAAGTGTTGTTGGAGGATTAGTTGGCATACCTGAAATTTTAGGTGGACATCATGAATTACATCATTTTCTTGCTTCAGTTTTAGTGACTGAACAAGCCCACACAATTGAGCATAATACTGAGTTTGCAATAATGGCTGCATCGGTAATAATTGCTGCTTTGGCTATTGTTTTTGCCATTTTAAAATTCAGCAAAAAACCTGAATTAAAAGATGCAGAAGGTTTAAATAAAGTATTGGCCAATAAATGGTATATCGATGAATTGTATGATACAATTGTAGTTAAACCTTTAGTGGCAATTGCGTCATTTTTGAAAAATATTGTAGAGAAGAAAATTATTGATGGCTCAGTAAATAATGTTGGCAAATTGGTAAACTATTCAGCCCGTCAGTTAAGATTGGTGCAAAGCGGACAGGTAGGCAATTATATTATGGCAATGATTTTATCTATCGTTGTGTTTATATTACTTTGGTTTTATGATGCATCAATTTTAAAATTAGCAGGAAAACTATTTCATTAAGATTCATCCGAAAAAAATATTATGATCCCGGTACTTCTCATATTTATTCCTTTAATTGCTGGATTGCTTTCCTTTTTTATAAAGGAAGCCAATCGTAGTAAGCAGTTGGCATTAGCAGCATCAGTTGTAACAATGGCAGTTATTTTATTGGCTGTTTTTAAAGTTGTACCAGCCAGCAATTTTAGCCACGACGTAAGTTGGTTACCATCTTTAGGCAGCAGATTTGCAGTTTCTTTAGACGGCATGAGCAAAATGCTTACTTTATTAACGGCTTTTTCTTTTCCCATCATATTTGCAGCAACGTATAACAATGAATATAAAAATGCCAACCAGTTTCATGCTTTAATGTTATTAACGCAAGCTGGTTTAATGGGCGTTTTTGTGGCTGCCGATTGTTTGTTGTTCTATTTCTTTTGGGAGTTGGCTTTAATTCCTGTTTATTTCTTGTGCAGTATTTGGGGTGGCGAAAAAAGAATTGCAGTTACCTTCAAATTTTTCATTTACACATTTGTGGGTTCTTTATTAATGTTGGTGGGTATTTTGTTTTTGTATTTCAAAACACCCGAACACAGTTTTGCAATAAAAGATATTTATGCTTTACAACTAACAGCAAAAGAACAGGGCTTAGCTTTTTGGTTATTTTTTATAGCATTTGCTATTAAAATGCCCATCTTTCCTTTTCATACTTGGCAGCCTGATGCGTATGAGCAATCTCCAACTGCAGTAACGATGGTTTTAAGCGGCATCATGGTTAAAATGGGGATTTTTGCAGTCATCCGCTGGTTAATTCCTGTGTTTCCTGATGCAACCCATCAATATGGATTTTTGATTATTGTTTTATCTGTTATAGGTATGATTTATGCTTCATTAATTGCTATTCAGCAAGACGATATGAAGCGATTGATTGCGTACTCATCTATTGCACATATTGGATTAATGAGTGCAGCCATTTTTGCCATGAATACCATTGGTTTAAAAGGGGTGATGATTCAAATGTTTAGCCATGGAGTGAATGTAATTGGCTTATGGATTGTTGCCGATGCCATTGAGCAAAAAACGGGCACTCGTAAGTTTAGTGAACTTGGAGGTTTGGCTCAAAAAGCACCAACATTGGCTATCTTATTTGTAGTAATGGCTTTTGCAAATATTGCATTACCATTAACCAACGCATTTGTAGGTGAATTCCTAATGTTTAATGGCTTGTTTCAGTACAATGTATTTATAACTGCTGTAGCAGGAATAAGTATCATTTTGGCTGCAGTTTATACATTAAACATGGTGCAAAAATTGTTTTATGGAAATACAGTTGCTGTAACTGAACTAACTGGAGAAGTGAGCGGCAATATTCAATGGATGTTGATTGTATTGGTGGTAGTGATTGTGATGTTTGGCGTATATCCACAACCAATGATTGAACTAACAAAAGATACTGTAACAGCAGTGTTTAGTAAATAATATTTTACCAAAAGTGGTGCAACTGCATCACATAAATTTCCTTTAGAGGTATTAATCGTATGAATGCAATAATACTTTCGGCTTTACTAGGTGTTGTAATGATGTTTTCTGGCATAATTACTTCCAATAAAAATACTGTAAAAAATACAGCCATCGTTGCTTTAATTATTTTATTACTAGGCAATTTTGCCGATGCTTATGGTTGGTATGCTGTTAAGGTAGACGTAAAGGATATGTTGGCATTTAGTAAGTTTGGTTTATTCTTCAACAGCTTGGCAATTGCAAGTACTTTAATTTATGTATTGCTAAGTGGAAGCGATATTGTAAAAACAGGAAGTTATGCTGCTGAATATTTTGCATTAATCTTGTTCGTGTTGTGTGGTGTAAGTATTCTAACTGCTTACAATAATTTGTTGATGATGTTTTTGGGAATAGAAATTCTATCCATTCCATTGTACATATTAACTGGTTCAGCGAAAAAGAATTTAAAAAGCAATGAAGCTGCGTTAAAGTACTTTTTAATGGGCTCTTTTACCACAGGTTTAATGTTAATGGGTATTGCATTAATTTATGGTGCAAGTGGCAATTTTGGTATTGCAGTTTTGGCAAAAGAACAAATAGCCAACCCATTACAGCAAACACCTATTTTAGAAGTATTTGGTTTACTGTTTGTATTTGTTGCAATGTTGTTTAAAGTTTCAGCTGCTCCTTTTCATTTTTGGACTCCCGATGTGTATGATGGTGCTCCTAGCGTATTCACATCCTTTATGGCAACCATTGTTAAAGCTGCAGGGTTTATAGCTATGATTACTTTGTTTTTTGCAAAGGCCGAAGAAATGGGAACCTTATGGAAAGTGGTTTTGGTGCTGGTAATTGTTTCAACTTTATTGGTAGGTAATATTACAGCTGTGTTTCAGCAAAGTGTTAAGCGAATGCTTGCTTATTCAAGTATCGCACAAGCTGGCTTTATGTTATTTGCATTGTACGCTAAAAACGATTTGGCTAAAGAAGGAATATTATTATATTCTGTAGCTTACACATTGGCTACAGTAGGTATTTTTGCTGTATTAATTAAGATTGATGATCATAGTTTCGATGGATACAAGGGCTTAGGAAAATCCCATCCTTTACTAGCTTTTACAACAACTGTCTTTTTATTATCTCTGGCTGGCATTCCTTTAACAGCTGGGTTCTTTGCTAAATATTATATGCTCTTAGCTGTAATGCAAACAGGTGGTTCGTTTGCCATTTGGTTAGTAATTATTGGTGTTCTTTTTGCAGCAGTAAGTGTATCTTATTATTTCAAAGTAATACAAGCCATGTACTTTAAAGAAGGGAAGCCGGTTGTTGCAGAGATTTCAGTCGGTTTTAAGTTGGCTTTGGTGGCTGTTGCAGCATTCATTGTTTTGTTTGGCGTTTTCCCCGACCTATTAATTTCGGTTTTTTATATATAGTTTTCGAAAATTGTTACAATAAAAACTGGATACAATCAAATATTCTCATTTATCTTTATTGATATTACTGAAGTAATATCTTATACATGACCATTACAGATTCATTTCAACTGGCTTTTCGTACTGTACGAAGTAATAAATTACGTACTGGCATTACTGTTACCATTATTGCTTTTGGTATAATGGCTTTAATTGGTATTATTACGGCTATAGAAGCTATGAATAAAAGCCTTAAAGAAAGCTTTTCCAGCATGGGAGCCAATGCTTTCAGTATTCGTTATAAAGAATCGAATATTCGTTTTGGCGGCGGCCCTAGCAGAGGGAGTATGGAGAAAACACAAAGAGGCAAAGAAAAAAAATCGAATCTCGATAAATACATTAAAAAGGACGATGCAGAATACTTTAAAGCCAACTTCAAATTTCCATCTACAGTAAGTATATACAGAAGGGGTGGTGGTGGAATTGACTGCAGCTATGAAAATAAAAAAACCAATCCCGTAACAACCATTTTTGGCGGCGATGAAAATTATCTTGCTGTAAATGGCTTTACCCTAACCGAAGGTAGAAATTTAAACAATTTAGATGTTAGCAGTGGACGTAATGTGTGCCTTATTGGAAGCAGCACAGCGAAAAAACTCTTTGGCGAAAACTCTGAAAAATGTATTGATAAAATTATACGTGTAGCTGGTATGCCTTACAGGGTAATTGGTTTGTTAAAAGAAAAAGGTTCCAGCAGTTTTTTGCGACAGGATGATATTGTAGTTACATCTTACAACAACGCTTCCAGATTACAAACTGCTTCTCCAACATTCTTAATAGGCGTAATGGTAAACAATGTGCAGGAACTTGATGTTGCTGCAAGTGAGGCTACATCAGTATTCAGGGCGGTAAGAAAATTGCAGCCAATTGATGCCGATAATTTTGCCATTGAAAAAAGCGATAAAGTTGCCGAATTATTTATTGGGTTTTTAAGCAGCATTACTGGTAGTGCAGGAGCAATAGGTATGATTACTTTAATTGGTGCAGCAATAGGATTAATGAATATTATGCTGGTGGCTGTAAATGAACGTACACGAGAAGTTGGCCTAATTAAAGCCATTGGAGGCAAGAGCAAATATGTACGACAGCAGTTCTTATTTGAAAGTATGATTATCAGTTTAATGGGTGCTGTTTGCGGAATTATCTTAGGGATATTAGTAGGTAATCTCTTTGCCTCATATTTAAATACAGGATTTATTATTCCTTGGAACTGGGTAATTGCAGGCATTATTATTTGTTCGGCAGTGGGTTTACTGGCTGGCTTATATCCTGCAATCAAAGCTTCCAGATTAAACCCTATTGTAGCTTTACGATACGAGTAATTATCAAGTCTTCGTTACATATTTTTACTTACTTCTCTTAAAATATATCTTCAATTGTTCGTTGATATAATATTTCATATCTTCTTCGGTAATATGATGGCGTAGCCATTTATACGACGGACGGTGCTGCTGCATAAAATCGAATAAATTATCGTCACGTAAAGTGGTATAACGACTTACTAACTGAATAGAAAAACGGTAATTGATGTATTGCTCTTTTTCTATGGACTCAAACAAATCAAATGCACGTCTTTTGTTCTTTTCACGTTTGCTAAAACGGTCTAAATTAATACCAATCCCTGCACCGCTATTGGCACTAGAAACTGTAGGAATTTTATTGCTGCCAACATCTTCTAAAAAGCTTTTTCTACGTTGCGTACTATCATTTTGATAACGGTTTAGAATGGCAGTAACAGTTACTTCTTTTAGATTCTGAGAAATGGCTTTTAAATAAACAATTAATGTGTCGGAGGTCATTTTTTTTTGATTAAGCATTAATGTATCGAAATAGTGATTGATGGATGCAATCGATAAAATGTTTCCTTCTGTAACATCGATACTAAATCTTCCTTTGGTGTTGCTTATGCTGGTTTTGTTATTATTGATATTGGTAATACTTGCATATTCAATAGGCAGCTTAGTGGCACTATCCAATACCAGCCCCAAAATTGTTTTCTTTTGTGAAAAGCAAAATGTTGTAATAAATAAACAGTTGAGTAGAGCAAAATATTTCATGTAAATAATTTGAAGTAAAAGTTAAGATATTAAATGTAAATTATTGTTAGCAGCATTGCAAAAAAAAATCCCGACGTTTTGAAACATCGGGATTTTTTAAGGTCTTGAAATAAATTATTTAGGATCTAAAGCCTTTTTAATTCTTTCAACTACATCTTGTAAATGATATTTCGTCATTTTATCAGCCACAACTGGTAAAGCAGCGTTAATTTCTGCCTGTAAAGCTTTTAACTGACCACGACTGTAAGAAGTAATATCTGTATTTTTTGTATCAGGACCAGAGCTGAAAGAAAGTCCACTTATAGTTACTGTTTGACTGGAAGGGTTTAATAAAGCAATCAATTTTTCAACATGGGCTTTTTGTAAATTTCTTCTATAAACATCTACTGATGTTTTAGCAGCCAATTCGCTCCAAACCGCTTTTTTAGCATCTTCCATTAGTTCATCAAACTGATAAACATTCGCAGCTCCAAAACGGTTAGCCGAAGTAATCATTCTGTTTAAACGTGTTGCGTCTAACAAGGCATTTAATGAACTGGTTTGAATCGTTTGAACTCTTTCGTTGCTTATTGGGTTATTAATTTTATTTAAAATGGTTTTATCCAGTAACCAGGTTGGTGTAGTAAACAATTGGTTGTTTAAAAATGTAAATGCTTCTTTTTGTGTAGCTTTTGGGGTTACTTCAAAAACATCACCTGGTTGGCTATTGCTTTTATAAGTTTCATAAACGCCACCAATATTTCTTAAGACATGGTTCATATATCTGCTGAATTGGCCAACTAACTGACCGTATATTTCACTTAAGTTCTCATAATTTTCACCTTCTTCTTTTGTCCACTCTGGTAAACCAACAAGAATGCGTTTTAAGTTTTTAATACCATATTCACTGGCTTTCATGGCATTGTCACTCAGGTCTTCACTTTGTGTTCTTGGATCTACACTATTGCCTAATTCGTAAGTACCAAACCAACGACGTGGATTTTCGTTAAGAGCCTTAATAATCAATTTATCGCTGTTAATTTTTTGCTCTTCTTCGTCCTTACCCGAAATATAGCCATAACCCCACTGAATAGCCCAATCATCGTAATCACCAATTCTTGGGAATAACCCTTTTTCATTAATATTATCTTCAGGTTGGGCTACATAGTTAAAACGGGCATAATCCATAATCGATGCTGTATGTCCATTAGCTTCTACCCAAGCTTTATCTCTTAATTTTTCAACTGGAGTTCTGCTACTGCTACCCATGTTGTGTAATAAACCTAAAGTATGACCTACTTCATGCGATGAAACAAAACGAATTAATTGTCCCATTAAATCGTCATCGAATTTCATTTTTCTTGCACGTGGATTTACGGCTGCAGCTTGTATCATATACCAATCATGCACCAACTTCATAACGTTGTGATACCAGCCAATATGGCTTTCTAAAATTTCACCACTACGGGGGTCGTGTACATTAGGTCCATAAGCATTTTCTATATCCGATGCAAAGTATCTGATAACTGAAAAACGAGCGTCTTCCAAGCTCATGGTTGTATCATTTTCAGGCCAATCTTTAGCCATTATGGCATTTTTAAAACCAGCTTTTTCAAATGATTTCTGCCAGTCATCTACACCAGCTTTAAGGTAGGTTCTCCATTTACGTGGAGTAGCAGGGTCAATGTAGTAAACAATAGGTTTTACTGGTTCAACCAATTCACCACGTTTCCATTTTTCTATGTCTTCAGGTTTAGGTTCTAATCTCCAGCGTACGGCAAAATTCTTTTCTTCCACACGTTGTTGGTTATCGCTGAACATAACAAAATTGTCTGGGAAATAGCCCACTCTTCTGTCCCATGCTCTTTGTTGCATAGGTGTTTTAGGCAACATAATAAATGAGGTATTCATTTCTACAGTTACTGCACCAGCATCGCTAGCTGCAGGGATACTTGCAGAAGGAAAAGGAGATGGACTGAAGCCACCACCACCAGAGGAAGCAATAAAAGTTTTAACGCTTCTAACTTCCGTATTAATTGGGTAGGTATTTATAGTTTGAATATAACTTCTATCGGCTGCAAGCATTACTAAATTAAATCTTCTTTTGGTATTTGGGTTAATGCTTACAATTTGATTATCGCCTTTAAAAAAGTCGCCAACTTCTATAATAGTGCTGCTACTGTCTTTACCAAAGGCTTTAATTTCAAATGCAGCAGCAATTGCGTTTACATAAGAATTATTTACTGCTTTATATATTTCTTGTGTACTATCGGCAACACTAATTAAAGTTACAGTTCTAATGAAAATATTGTTGTTGGTACCTTTCTCAAATTTCAATGTTTGCTGATTGGCCATTTCCCCACCATAAACGCCGGCTCCACCCGGTACTTTACTGAAACGTGTTATGGCCATTATTTCACGACCAATTAAACTGTCGGGAATTTCGAAGTAATATTTGTCTTCTACTTTGTGTACGGTAAAAAGTCCCTTTTTAGAAACTGCTTTTTCCGTAATAACTTCCTTAAACGGTTTAGGACCAGGTTTAGGAGCTGCTGCCATACCGGTTGGCATTATTCCTGCACTCCCAACGGGTGCACCACCTGTTGTTGTAGGAACAGTTGGTCTCTGAGCCATTGTACAAGTGCCAGCCAGTAATGCTGCTGCCACAAAAAAACTTTTCATAAGCTTTAAAAATTTGTTTTTAGATAGTTAAAGATAGGGGGGCGTCAATTTTTAATAATAAAATAACCTCAGAATTACACCAACGGTAAACATTAGTTTAGTACGGCAACATTTTTTTTACAAAATCAGTTAAACAAATAAGAATACCTGCTTATCTTACACATTTTAAAGTTGAGATTTTCTGTTAAATGTTAAACATAATTTTTGTTGTTACATTCAATAAAAACCCTAATTTGGGCAACTTTTCAAAACCATTGGAAATATCTTTTGTTTTTTCAAAACAATTTTCAGTAGAATTGCGAAATATTTTTTACGTTATCAAATGAAATTTTAAAACCAAAAATCAATTGAATCATGGCTGACGTTAAACCAACTGCTGTAAAAGCAACTTCAACCGCTCACGCAAAAAAGAGCAGCAATGCCATTTCTTGGATTGCACCATTAGCATGTATTTTTTTAGGATTTTTCATCTGGAGAATTGCATTAGGTTCTGCTGGGAATTTTACAAAACCCGATTTAGATGCAAGTCATTGGTTTTGGCCTAATCACCAAGGTCCAAAAGGCGGATTAATTAAGATGTATGAAGGTGGTATTATTGTGCCTTTCTTAATTGGTTGTTTGCTTACTGTATTAACCTTTGTAATCGAAAGGTTATTAACAGTTTCAAAAGCTTCTGGTTCCGGAAGCAGTGCTGAATTTGTTCGTAAAGTACAATTTCATTTAGCTAACAAAGAAGTTGATAAAGCTTTGGCTGAGTGTGATAAGCAAAAAGGTAGCGTTGGTAACGTTATGAAATCTGGTTTACGTACTTACAAAGAAATGATTACAAATACGGAGTTGGTTACCGAACAAAAGGTACTAAATATCCAAAAATCTATTGAAGAAGCAACTTCACTAGAATTACCAATGTTAGAGAAAAATTTAGTATTCTTATCAACAATTGCTTCTGTTGCAACACTATTAGGTTTGTTAGGAACTGTTGTGGGTATGATTAAATCATTCTCTGCATTAGGAGAAGATAGTGGCGGTGGTGCTGCTGCCAATGAATTATCGAAAGGTATTTCTGAGGCATTGTACAATACCGCATTAGGTATCGGTACATCTGCAATTGCAATCATTTGTTACAACATTTTCACTACAAAAATCGATGCAATTACTTTTGGTATAGATGAATCTGGTTTCACATTAACTCAAAGTTTTGCTGCTAACTATAAATAACAGTTGCCGTGTGGAATATGTTCCACTTTGAATCTAATTTGAAAACAGTATTAAATCGTAAACAATGGGAAGACCTAAGATTGCTCGAAAGAGTACGAATATCGATATGACGGCTATGTGCGATGTAGCATTCCTACTGTTGTCTTTTTTCATTTTAACTACAAAGTTTAAACCCGATGAAGCAATTGCTGTGAAACCACCAAGTTCGGTTTCTTCTAAAGTAATGCCAGAGAAAAACTTTGTATTAATTACTGTTGATAAAGACGGAAAAGTTTTTTTATCAATGGATGATGAACAAAAAAAACAGTTCATAGGCGAAACAATCAACAATACCAAAAATTTGGGCATAGATGCCAGAGCATTCTCTAAAGCCGAATTTATTGGTGTTCCTTTTGGTCAGTTAAAACAATTTTTAACTATACCAGCAGATCAGAGAAAAGGTGTCTCTTTACCTGGCATACCTTGTAAAGACAGTACCAATAATGAAATGATAGAATGGATGAGTTTAATTAAAAGTGCATACAATGGGCAAAAAATGGAACTGTTGCTAAAAGGCGATAACAGCTCTAAATATCCTGCCTTTAAAAATATTGTTACAGCACTAAAAAAGAACGATATCTTAAAGTTTCAGTTGGTAACCAATCCTGAAGGCGTACCATTAGGCAGCGAACTGTATAAATCTGGATTCGCTGTTAAGAAAGAAGGAGAATAATTTGAATCGTAAAATGTTTTTTTACAACTAAAAATTTGCAGCTATGGCAGAAATGGATACTTCGGGCGGTGGTGGTCACAAAAAAGGTCCCGGCGTCAAGAAGAGTAAAAAATTATCTACTAGGGTCGATTTAACCCCAATGGTAGATCTTGGTTTCCTGCTGATTACGTTTTTTATCTTTACAACAACCATGAGCCAACCAACGGCCATGAAGCTTTTTTTGCCTAAGGATACTGATAAGCCTGAAGAGCAAAATAAAGCTAAAGAAAGTGGTGCATTAACCATTTTATTGGGTAAAGACAATCACGTGTTTTATTACGAAGGAATATTAACAACTGAAAATGCATCTGCTAACTTTAAGTCGGCCAATTTTGGTTCGGGCGAAGATGGTATCAGAACAGTGATTCTACGTAAAAAGGCAAGTACCAACGAAAAAGATTTTGTAGTGGTAATTAAACCAAGTGACGAATGTGAATACAAAAATGTAGTCGATATTTTAGACGAAATGTCTATTAATGTTGTTAAACGTTATGCACTGGTTGATATTTCTGATGTTGAAGTACAATTAATAAAAGTTACAGAAGGAGCTGCTGGACCAACAAAATAAATTTGCATTTTATTTTATGCAAAAAAAACTTCCACTGCATCTTAATACAAAATCATTGAATTATGGAAATCAATAAAATTTTATCCGCAGACGTACTCGATATTATTTTCGAGGGTAGAAATAAAGAATACGGAGCATATGATTTACGTAAGACGTATAAGAAGCGTATTACTTATGCTTTATTAGCTACGTTGGCTGTATGTACTTTATTCTTTGTTGGTTCAATTCTTGCCAACTCTGCAAAAAAGAAAGCAGGTCCGGTTTTAGTTCAGGATGTTTCATTGGAAAACATGAAACAGGAAGAAAAGAAACCAGAAGCCCCGCCACCTCCGCCACCTCCAAAACAAGAGCCACCAAAAGTGGAAATGGCAAAATTTACACCTCCTAAAATTGTAAAAGATGAGGAAGTAAAAGAAGACGAAAAACCACCTGAGGTAGAAAAGCTTGAAGAAGCAGCCATTGGCACAAAAAATCAGGAAGGTATGAAAGATGAGGGCATCGTTGCTCCAGTAGTTGAACAATCGGGTACTGGTAAAGTAGAAGCTCCTAAAGAAGAAGAAGATTATAACAAAGTATTTACCGTTGTACAAATTCCTGCTGAATATCCTGGTGGTATTGCAGCTTGGAATAAGTACTTAGAGCGTAACTTAAACAGTAATGCACCGATAGATAATGGTGCACCTGCAGGAAGATACACAGTAGTTCTTTCTTTTATTGTTGATAAAACTGGTGGTATCAGCGATATCAATGCCGAAAACGATCCAGGTTATGGCACGAAAGAAGAAGCTGTACGTGTACTTAAAAAAGGTGGTGGCTGGAAACCAGCAGTACAAAATGGTAGAAACGTAATCTATCGTCACCGTCAAAGTATTACATTCCAAGTTTCTGAAGAATAAATTAATTTTTCTTTTGATAATAAAAAAAGTCCCGTTCAAAAAACGGGACTTTTTTTATTGCCTTCAAACAGCTTCGTTGTTATATTTTCGCAACAAATAGATACTATTTATGGCAAAACAAATGGGCTGGAATGATACCATTGTGGCATTGGCTACACCGCAAGGTGTTGGTGCAATTGGGGTTATACGATTAAGTGGAAATAAAGCCATTGAAATAGTAAATGAACTCCTGCCATCTAAAAACTTATTGCAACAGGCAACACATACATTACATGTTGGATTATTAAAAGATGGGCAAACGGTGTTAGATGAAGTAGTTGTTGCTTTATACAAAAATCCAAAGTCGTACACAGGAGAAGATGTGGTAGAAATAAGTTGTCACGGTTCATCTTTTATTCAAGAGAAAATTATACAAGCATTAACCAGTAAAGGTTGTAGGATTGCTAAGCCAGGAGAGTTTACACAAAGGGCATTTTTAAACGGCAAACTCGATTTAACGCAGGCCGAAGCTGTTGCCGATTTAATTGCCAGTAATACAGAAGCCAGTAGAAATTCGGCTATTAAAAATGTTCGTGGCGGTTTTTCTCATGTATTATCGGCATTAAGAGAAGAATTAATTAAATTTTCGGCATTGATAGAGCTGGAACTCGACTTCAGTCAGGAAGATGTAGAATTTGCCGACAGAACCCAGTTGAATATTCTGCTGCAAAATCTTTTTTCTACTACACAACAATTATTGCAATCTTTTAAATTGGGTAATGTAATTAAGAATGGCGTTCAGGTGGCCATAATTGGTAAACCCAATGCAGGTAAAAGCACTTTGCTAAATGCATTATTAAACGAGAATAGGGCCATTGTTAGCGAAATAGCAGGTACTACAAGAGATACCATTGAAGAAGTGTTGAATATAGAGGGCATTTTATTTAGGCTAATAGATACAGCAGGTATAAGAACTCACACTACTGATATTATTGAGAGCATTGGTGTAGAAAGAAGTTATGAAAAAATGAAAGCAGCCGACTTGGTGCTTTATTTATTTGATGTAAATGAAATTGATGCCAACATATTACAAACTGTAATTGACGATTTTAAAAACCAGCATATCAAATATTTACTTATTGGCAATAAAGTAGATACAGTAGCCGATGCTCAAAATAAATTTGCTGCCATTGATAATATTATTTTTATCGCAGCCAAAGAAAACCACAATATAGAACTGCTGAAAACACAATTGGTACTGGCAGCAGTAGATGGTAATATTAATACTGAATCGACTATTGTAACCAATGCAAGACATTACGATGCACTACAAAAATTATTTACAGCCATACAAGATGTACAGCATGGCGTTGCAGATGGATTACAAAGCGATTTGCTGGCATTAGACATCCGTCAGGCATTGCATTATTTAGGGGAAATCACAGGGGAAATTACCAATGAAGATCAGTTAGATTTTATCTTTTCGAAATTCTGTATCGGCAAGTAATTAACTTTCTTTTGTTTGTTAAGTGCCTGTTTTTATTGAGTTTCAGTACACTTTTATTTCTCTTTTTTGTTGTCCAGTTGTTGCCCAATAGGCTATTTTGTTGCCCACATATCGGTTTGATGGAAGTCAGGCGAAATAATGCACCAAGTAGCACCACCCTGCAACAAGTAGCAACAAATGAGTAGTACAATTAAACTTCTTAAATTCTGTAATCATTGGGTAAGGCTTTCATAACCCAAAAGACCACAGCGAAGTATTGTGGCCATAAGTGCAACAGTGCAGCCTACAAAAAAACCAAACGAGAAGAAAAAGTAAACGCAGAATTTAAGAACCAACCTGCCTTACCATTTCAACCGCCAAACCTATGTAGCCACAGCCCTAAGTTTGGGCATTACCGACAAATCAGCACAGCGTTACATCAAGGAGTTTAAAGATGCTGATATTATCCAGTACGATGGTCACGACCAGTACACCAACCCCAACGCCAAAAATCCTCAATAGTTCCACTTTGAGGATTTAAGGATATGAGGAAGCGTAGTCCGCTTTTCCTCAAATCCTCATTTCCCCATTTGCCAAAACTAATAGTCAAACTATCCCCATACATATATTGTTAGTAAGTCAGTCTAAAGGCTTACATTTTTCTTTTGTTTGTCATATTATATCCGTACATTTGCCTTTGTTTAGTCAAAGCATAACTTTACTATCATGGGCAAAAAGTCATTACAGATACAGCAGTTGAACGGCAAAATGCTGGCTTACGCCAGTTTGCAAAAGGTAGCTCCACCTCCTACAGGATGGATAAAAGCCATACGTAATGCCATTGGTATGAGCATGTTGCAGTTGGGCAATCGCCTTTCTATTACCAAACAAAGTGTGCAGGATATTGAACGCAGAGAAAAAGACGGCTCTGTTACCATCAAGGCATTAAGAGAAGCAGCAAGGGCATTGGATATGCAATTGGTTTACGGCTTTGTTCCAAATGATGGTTCTTTAGAATTATTGATTGAACGCAAGGCTAAAGAACTGGCTACACAAATAGTAATGCGAACAAACAATACCATGAAGCTGGAAGACCAGGAGAATACCAAACAACGAATTGAAAAAGCCATTCAGGAAAGAACCACCATTATAAAAACAGAAATGCCTAAAACTTTATGGGATTAGATTTAGATTATATAGATGGGCAAACACCACTGGACGAAGACGAAAAAGAAGGGCTGCTAATTGAAACCATTGCCACCCGTGGCGAATTAGACGAGTTTGAACAGCAGAATATTGAACAGGCAGTTTTGTGGTCCCTTAGCCGTTCTTTTAAACCCGATGCAGTATTTACCGAAGAGTTTTTAAAAGCCGTCCACAAACGTATGTATGGCAATGTGTGGGCATTGGCAGGAGAATTTAGGAAAACCAATAAGAGTATTGGTGTTGATAAATGGCAGATACCAACGGAACTAAGAACCTTATTAGATGATGTAAAATTCTGGTATGCCAACAATACTTATTGCCCAGACGAATGTACCATACGTTTTAAGCACCGTTTGGTAAGCATACACTGCTTTCCCAATGGCAATGGCAGGCATAGCCGCCTGATTGCAGATATTGTAATTGAGAAAATTTTCAAGCAATTACATTACAGTTGGGGTGCAGCTAATTTGGTGCAGCAGGGAAACCAACGCACTACTTACCTCAATGCAATTAGGGCAGCAGATGCTGGAGACATTCAACCCTTAATAAACTTTGCTAAGTCATAATAGCAAAGAAAGGAGCAACACAATAATTATAAGAGTGTAATCCGTCTTTCCTCAAATCCCCATTTCCCCATTTACTCAACACTTTTTCTGTTTGCTACTTATTTTAGCAACTCTTTGGTTTTATTTTCTTATACTTGCCAATATTTGTCAAGACAATATTATTATAATGGCAACACAGTTTGGTGAACGAATTAGAGAATTAAGAACGAAGCAAAATATGTTGCTGCGGCAACTTGCTTCTCTGTTAGATGTGGACACTTCTATTATTAGCAAAGTAGAACGAGGCGACAGGCAATTAAAGAAAGAGCAAATCCCATTATTAGCCCAAATACTCAAAGCTGATGTTGAGGAGCTGCAAACCCTTTGGCTTGCCGACCAATTGTATAATATGGTTCAAGGCGAACCAATGGCAGACGAAGCATTGAAATCAGTATCTAAAAAAATAAAGAAAGATAAATAAATGGCATCAAACTTTTTTACAAATCAGGGCGAAAATACTCTCTATAAAAAATTTGTAGGTGTGTTTGAGCATATGCAAAACATTGAGTACTTCAAATCGGTAATTGGTTATTTTAGAGCCTCTGGATATTTTGCTATTCGCAAACATTTCCCTGCTGATTTAAAAGTAAAAATCATTGCAGGAATTAATGTTGACCCATTTATTGCATTAGCACAAAAGCAAGGTTTATTATTCAACTCCAAAGCTAAAGACACCAAACAAAGTTTTATTGAAAGCATACAAGATGATATTATAAATGCCAAGTATGGTAAAAACATTGAAGAAGGTATATTACAATTGATAGATGATATTGCTTCGGGCAGAATAGAAATAAGGGCACACAATTCAAAAAAGCTACATTCTAAATTTTATATTTTCCTTTCTCCAAATTTTAATGAGCATAACCCAAATGGTATGGTCATAATGGGTTCTTCCAATCTTTCAGCACAGGGTTTAGGCTTAGAAGATGTAGAACATAATTACGAAATGAATATTGAGTTGAGAGATTATGAGAATGTAATGTTTGCAGATACAGAGTTTGAAAAATTGTGGTTGCAAAGCACCCCAATACTTCCAGTAGATGCACCGGCATTAATTAAGAAAACATATTTAGAAGCAACCCCTACACCGTTTGAATTGTATGTAAAATTCTTAATAGAATTTTTTGGTAAAAACATTGAGTACGACCCAGACAGTATCAGCGATATTCCACTAAAGAAGTTTAAAAAATTAAGCTATCAAGTAGATGCAGTAAATCAGGGGTATGAATTATTGCTTAAATACAACGGTTTCTTTTTGGCTGATGTGGTAGGTACTGGTAAAACAGTAATGGCAGCTTTGTTGGCAAAGAAATTCATTATTAATAATGGTCCTAAAACTAAAGTATTGGTAGTATATCCGCCTACTTTGGAAAAGAACTGGAAAAGCACTTTTAAAGAATTTAGAATTGACGAGAAATGTCATTTTATTGCCAACGGCAGTTTGAATAAAATTGTAGAGGGCGACCACAATTACAGCGATAAAGAACGCTATGATTTAATATTAGTAGATGAAGCCCATAAATTCCGTAACCATAGAAGCCAGCAGTTTCAAAACTTACAAATCATTTGTAAGAGTGGCAGAGAAAATATAGGAAACATAGAAGGCTTTGAAAAAAGGATAGTATTAATTTCTGCAACACCATTAAACAACAAACCCGAAGATATTTATTACCTCATTTCATTATTTCAAGACATTAGAAATAGTGGTTTGAGTGAACCCAATTTGCAAAAATATTTTTACCCTCATATTGTACGATACAAAACACTCATTCAGCAAACCCCATTAGACTTAAACGCTATACAGGAAATATTTACAGATATACGAGACAAAGTAATTAAGGATATTACCATCCGCAGAACAAGAACAGATTTAAGACGAAATGAACGCTATGCAAAGGACTTAATAGAGCAAGGTATTACGTTTCCTAAAGTTGCAGACCCATTCGCAAATCAATATCAATTAACGCACCAGTTGGCAGAATTATTTATTGATACAGCCAACGCTATTATTGATAAAAACCGAGTTGATTTTTTCCGCTATCAAGCCATTGCTTATTTAACGGATGAAGCCAATGCCGGTACTTATCAGAATGCACAAACCATTTCAAGGTCATTAGCATTCATTATGCAAACCCAGTTAATTAAGAGGCTGGAAAGCAGCTTTTATGCCTTTAAAAAATCACTAAGTAAGATTACTTCTTCAACCTTGCAAATGATAGAAATGTATGAAAGGGATAATGTTTTTATTGCACCTGATTTAGATATTACCGACTTGCTGAATAAGGGTTATACAGATGAAGAAATTGAAATTGAAATATTCAAAATTGATGATGATAAACCCAAGAACAAAAAATTCAAACAAACCGATTTCAAAAAGGGATTTATTGAAGGGCTGAAAAAAGACTATGAGCATCTTTCTATTTTAAACGAAAAATGGCAAGCCATTGAAGACCACAACGACCCTAAATGGAATGTGTTTATTGACTTGTTTAAAACAGAATATTTTGACAGCACCAAAAACGAATTGGGCAAACTGGTAATTTTTACTGAAAGTGCCGATACCCTGTTTTACCTTACTGATAGGCTCAAAAAAGAAACCAATTATAAAGTATTAAGCATCACATCCGAAAACAGAAACAAGGAGTTTGAAACCATACGTGAAAACTTTGATGCCAACTATGAAGGAAATTTTAAAAACGACTTTGATATAATTCTTACTACAGATGTATTGGCTGAAGGTATCAACCTGCATAGGGCTAATGTAATCGTAAACTATGATACACCCTGGAACCCAACTAAATTAATTCAGCGTTTAGGGCGTATCAATCGTATTGGCTCAAAAGCTCATTCTATTTACAATTACAATTTCTACCCATCAGAGCAGGGCGATGATAGAATTAATTTAAGACAAAAATCATTAGCCAAACTGCAAAGTAGCCACAGCACTTTTGGTGAGGACAATAAGATTTATACACTGGATGAAATAATAGACCAGTTCCGAATGTTTGAGGAAAAAGAGGAGGATAAGGATATAAGGACAGAGTATTTAGAATGGCTTCGTAAGTTCAAAGAACAAAACGAAGAGCATTTTACGGCCATTAAAAAAATGCCTTTAAAAATTCGCTGTATTCGTGATGGAAGCGGAAATGAACAAAGCATTGCATTTGTAAAAAATGGTGATTACAAAAACATTTACCTGCATACACAAAACAAGTCTTACCCATTACCTTTTGAAAAAGCAGTAAAAGTATTTGAAGCCAAGAAAACCGAAGAGGGCATTTTACCAATACCTGAAATCCATTACAAGCATATCAATCATATTCTCAACCAGTTTGAAAAAGATATTACAACCCCCGAAATGGTAGGTGGTAAAGACGATACAAGTGATGTAAGAACGCAAACATCAGTAGTACGATTAAGCAATTGGTTAGCCGATACATTAAGCACAGAGGAAAGCAAGCAAGCTGCAATCAATTTATTGCCATTGCTTAAAAACGGTACGTATGCCAACCTTACAAACGAGGTGTACAAGCTGCGTAATGAACCCAATGCAAACAAGTTGGAATTAGAAATTATTGCATTGTCAAAAAAATACACTTCTAAAATAAAGCGTACAGTAAAAAAAGATGCAACGCCATTAGAACCAAAAATAATTATTTCAGAAACTTTTGTAAATGAGTAAAATATATAAAAATACAAATACAGATTTTGAGCAAATACTTTTGTTGATACAAGAGGCTCGTAGTCGTGTATATACCAAAGCAAATGCAGAATTAGTGTTGCTCTATTTTAATGTTGGCAAAGTAGTTTCTCAAAAAGTAGAAGCAGGTAATTGGGGCGAAAGCACAGTACAAGAATTAGCTAATTTTATTGCCTCAAAACAACCCGAACTATCAGGCTTTAATCGTAGGGGCTTGTATAGAATGAAGCAGTTTTATGAAACTTATACAAATCCCCAATTGGTGTCAATAGCTATGGCAGAATTACAAACTATTGAAAATAATGCAAATGCAAAAGTGTCACCAGTGGTGTCACAAATTAAAAAACAACAAATTACAAAAGTGTCACCAGTGGTGACACAATTAGAAAATCAAGAAAATGAGATAGAAAATTTTATAAAAAATATGCTAAGTAAGGTTAGTTGGTCACACCATTTGCTAATACTAAATAAGGCTAAAACCATAAAAGAAAAACTGTTTTACCTATCACATACCGTTTTAGAAAAATTAAGTAAAAGAGAATTAGAAAGACAATTAAATACAGCAGTATATGAAAGAACATTATTGAGCAATAAATTAGTGGCTGTATTGCCTACACAATTACCCCAAAACCTTTTTAAAGACCCTTATATTTTTGAATTTTTAGAACTACCAGAAAGTCATAACGAAAAAGATTTTGAAAAAGCCATCACACATAATTTGCAAAAATTTATTCTTGAAATAGGAAAAGGCTTTACTTATATGGGAAATCAATACCGTTTGCAAGTAGGTAATAAAGATTATTATACAGATTTGCTTTTTTACCACCGAGACTTACAATGCCTTGTTTTATTTGAATTAAAAATTCAAGAATTTGAACCTGAATTTATCGGCAAGCTCAATTTTTATTTAGAAGCATTGGATAGAGATGTAAAGCGACCAACCGAAAACCCTAGTATAGGTATATTACTTTGCAAAGGAAAAGATACCGAAGTGGTGGAATATGCTATGGCTCGTAATACAAGCCCAGCTATTATTGCAGACTACGAAACAAAATTAATCGACAAAAAATTATTGGCTAACAAATTGCACCAATTGGCAGAATTATTTAATAAAGAAACTGAATAATGGAAGTAAAGCAAATAAAAAATATATTAGAAGCACCATACAATAGAACGGTTTGGAAAGACTTCATTAAAACCCAGTTCACCAATAATAATTTATTGGCGAATGATACACCTTTGAACTTAGGTAAAAATGACATTTATAAAGAGTGTTATTCTTTGGGTAATTATGCAGTTGATGAATACACCAAAGTAGGAATATTTGAAGTTCAATTAGCCGATAAAGTAAATCTAACTCGTAACCGGGTGGCTTTGCGTAATCTGATTAAAGATATTACCAAGCAGGTAGCCGGTGCAATGGTGGTTTTTGTGCAGGGCGATAAATGGCGTTTTAGTTACATCAGCAAGCGTAAATTAAAAAACAAAGAAACAGGTACCATTGAAGATAAAGAAACAGCACCCAAGCGTTATACATACTTATTCGGCAAAAACGAAAAGGCATTAACAGCGGCCATTCGCTTTGACAAGCTCATACAAAAGCAACAAGGCAACATTTTTCAATTCCTTACTTTAAATGATTTTGAAGAGGCTTTCTCTGTAGAAAAATTAAGTAAAGATTTTTTCAACGAGTATAAAAAATCTTATGAGGATTTTGTAGAGTTTATTACTGGTAAACGGTATGTGAAAAAAGGCAACAAGTTTATTGAAACAGTAATACGTCCTGCAAATTTTCAGTTAAAAAATTTATTTGGTAATGATGAAAAGCAAGCCCGTGATTTTTGCAAACGAATGATGGGGCGTATTGTGTTCTTATATTTCATTCAAAAGAAAGGTTGGTTGGCAGTAGCACAAGGCAAAAAATGGGGCGAAGGCAATCAAGATTATTTGTTTGACTTATTCAAAAATTCAAAAAACAAAGATGATTTTTATTCGCAGGAGCTTGTGCCTTTATTTTTTAAAACCTTAAACAATACAGCATCAGAAAAAGAAACAAACACACTTCGTTTTCCATACTTAAATGGTGGTTTGTTTGACGATAGCCACGATAGAAAATTTAATAAGTTGGCTATGCCAACAGAAATATTTGAAAATCTGTTTAACACCTTTAACAATTTCAACTTCACCATATACGAAGATGCACCTGATGAACACACAGTAGCCGTTGACCCCGAAATGTTGGGGCATATATTTGAAAACTTGTTGGAAGATAACAAAGACAAAGGGGCATTTTACACACCAAAAGAGATAGTGCACTATATGTGCAAGGAGAGCCTTTGTGAATACATTAATGGTAAATTATTTAATGAAGGTCAATTTACAGTTAATAATTCACAACTAACCATTAGAAAAATAATTCAGCAGCAAGAGCTTTCAAAAGAAGAAATAGTTTTTGCTGAAAAGAATGCTTTTAAAATAATAGATGCTCTGGAGCAGGTAAAAATTTGCGACCCTGCCATTGGTTCAGGGGCTTTCCCTATGGGCTTGCTGCAGGAAATATTCAATGCTCAAATTTATTTACAAGAACTCAAAGGATTTAAAAAGGGCACTACCGATGCACAAATAAAGAAACACATCATTGAAGAAAGTATTTACGGAGTAGATATAGATGCAGGTGCAGTGGACATTGCAAGGTTGCGTTTTTGGTTGAGTTTGGTAGTAGATGAGGAAGTTCCGCAGCCATTGCCAAATTTAGATTTTAAAATTGTTTGTGCCAATACTTTGATACCGTTGGGCAAAATAAAAAACTTGGATATGGGTGGCACAAAAGAAATAGCCGATGGTTTAGCCCAGGTACGCCACGATTATTTTAATGCCAGTATGGAAGAAAAAACAGCTTTGGAAACAAAGTTTACAAGCCTCCAAAAAAAGCTATTGACTACCGCCAAAGAATGGGTTAGTAAAGATGATGCAGCAGTGTACCAACGCCTATTAGAATTTAGCCCTTTTGAAGATACGAGTTGCACTTGGTTTGATGCTTGGTGGATGTTTGGTGTAAATGATGGCTTTGATATTGTCATTGGAAATCCGCCTTATGTGAGTGTGAAAAGTATTTCAGCTAAAGAGAAAAAAATATTTACAAGTGTTTTTATAACGGCAATTGGGCAGTTTGACCTTTATGGATTATTTATTGAAAAAGCATTTGACTTGTTAAAGAAAGATGCTGTATTTTCTATGATTACATCAAATACGTTTCTTAATAACAAAGATTTTTATCCACTTAGAAAAAAACTTATTCTTGAATCAACAATTTTATCGGTTGCCAATTTGGATGAAACTATATTTGAATCCGCTCAAGTAGATGTTTCAATTTTGATTTTTAAAACATCAAAGTCTAATGAATCCCAAATAAAGGTTTTTTCAAACAAGGAAAATTTTCTTCAAGGAAAATTTGAAGAAATTGCCCAATCACAATTTAACAATGAAACTTTACAGTATGAGTTTAAATTGAATTGTACTAAACAAGATTTAGCAATTATTGATGTAATATTTAATAATAATACTCCTTTAAAAAATATACTTGATTTGCCAAGAGGTATTGAACTCGGTAGTAATTCTGAATTAATTGAAATAAAAAAAACAGCAAATAACCAAAAATTATTAGTTGGTAGAGATATAAAAAAATATCAAATAAATTTTGGTAATAGATATATTACATTTAATGAAACGGATAAGTCTAATTTTAAAAGCATTGAAATATACAAACAAGATAAACTGCTAATTCAAAGAATTAGGAATTTATCATTGAAAGAAAGAATTATTGCTACGATTGACCTAGAAGAATATTTATGCACCAATACTTTAAGAATTGGAATACTTAAAGACTTTTCATTTTCTCTAAAATATCTACTTGCACTTATTAATTCAAAGGTTATAAACTTTGTATTTCTAAAGTATTTTTTGAATAAAGACATATATGCATATCAACTTGAGCAGATTCCTATTGCAATTAGTAAAGCTGAATCCCCCTTCGTAAATCTTGTTGATTATCTACTTTTTTTAAATGATAAAAATTCAGAACAAATATTTACACATACTACTAACGCAAGATTAGCTGCTCATATAGAGGACGTATTAAATATGATGGTATATGAGCTGTATTTTGAAGGACACATGAAAGAAATAGAGTTGGATGTAATTACGTTTGTGAGTGATGAATTGGACAAAATGAATAATGATGATAAGCTTAAAGACGATTTGCCTAAAGCTATTGAGCATTTTTATTTATGGCTACAAACCCCCGATAATCAAGTTAGGCAGCGTATCAATATTGTTGATATTAAAAGCCCCAACATACTGTCTAAAATAAATTTGGCTACGCAATAGCTTATGAAAAATAAATTATCCACCATACAAAACCCTGAACAAGCCTTGTTCATTGAGTTATCCCAACTCATTGAGCAAAGCCAGCAGCAGGTAGTTTCGCAAGCCAATAGTACTCTTACAATTCTTTTTTGGCATATTGGCAACCGCATCAATAATGAAATACTGCAAAACAAACGAGCCGATTATGGAAAACGAATTGTGCCTACACTGTCGGCACAATTGAAAGAAAGATATGGTAGAAATTTTGAGTTGGGCAACCTGCGAAGGATGATGCAGTTTGCCGAGCAATTTCCCGATTTATCAATTGTCGTTCCGCTGGCACGACAATTAAGTTGGTCACATTTTATCGTACTCATTCCAATTAAAAACCAAGAAGCCAAACTGTTTTATGCAAATTTAGCAGCAGAAGGCGTATTGGGTAAAAGAGAACTACGCAAACAAATAAGCACCAAAACTTTTGAACGAAGCAGCATAGCCAATTTACAAAATACCAGTAACCACCCAGCCATACACAACACTTTTAAAGACCCTTACTTTTTAGATTTCTTAGGGCTGCAAAATACCTTTTTAGAGAAGGATTTGGAAGCTGCCATTTTACGGGAGTTAGAAGCCTTTATATTAGAATTGGGCAAAGGCTTTGCCTTTGTAGAACGCCAAAAGCGGATGATAATAGATGGTGAGGATTTTCATTTAGACCTGCTTTTTTACCATCGAAATTTAAAACGATTAGTAGCCATAGAATTAAAGTTGGGCAAATTTGAAGCCGGGCATAAAGGGCAAATGGAATTGTATTTAAAGTGGTTGGATAGGTACGAAAAAAAAGAAGGTGAGTTGCCACCAGTTGGCTTAATACTATGTGCCGAAAGCAGCAGGGAGCAAATAGAATTATTAGAAATGCACAAAGACGGTATAATGGTAGCCGAATACTGGACAGAACTACCACCCAAAAAACAATTAGAACAAAAAATACACAGCATTTTAATAGAAGCCCGAGAGAGAATAGAACGCCAAAAACAAATAGGAAAATAAATGGCAGATAAAAATCAAAATAACGACATCATATTTTACACCACCCCAACGGGTAATGTGAAAATAGAGGTAGTTTTTAACAACGAAACCTTTTGGCTTACCCAAAAGGCAATGGCAGAGCTTTTTGGGGTAAAAGTGCCAGCAATTAGTAAGCACTTAACAAACATTTTTGAAACCAACGAGTTAGAGGAAAATTCAGTTATTTCCATTTTGGAAACAACTGCTGTATTTCGCAGTCAATACTAATTAATAACAATTAGCCAATGATAGTTAAACAAGAACTCATACAGCAAATACACAACATAATTGCTACTGCAAAAGATAGGGCAATCCGTTCTGTTGATACCGAAAGGGTGCTAATGTATTGGCAAATTGGTAAGGTGCTATTTGAAGAAGAGCAACAAGGAAAAGACAGGGCAGATTATGGAAAATATCTAATCAAATCTATTTCCGAAACCTTTCAGCCTCAATTTGGAACTGGGTTTTCTATTCGTCAGTTAGAACGTAATCGCCAATTTTATCGAACATTCCCAATTGCGACCGCACTGCGGACGCAATTCAGTTGGACACACTATAAAACTCTTATAAGTATTGATAATCAGGATAAAAGAGAATTTTACATAGCCGAAGCCAGCAAAAACAATTGGAATGCAAGGCAGTTGGAACGCCAAGTAAATAGCCAATTGTTTGAACGCCTTTTACTAAGCAACGATGTACAAAATGTATTGGCAGTAGCCAGAGAAGAAAAACTACCTACCGATGCCAAAGAAATCATCAAAGACCCAATGGTATTGGAGTTTTTAGGGCTAAAAAGGGAGGCAGCCTATTACGAAAAAGATTTAGAAGCTGCTATCATTACCCACCTACAAGATTTTATTTTAGAGCTGGGCAATGGCTTTGCTTTTGTAGCAAGGCAAAAACGCATACACATAGATGGCGATGAGTTTTTTATAGACCTTGTTTTCTTCAACCGCCTTTTGCAATGCTTTGTAATTGTTGAAATTAAAACCAGTAAACTTACCCACCAAGATATAGGGCAATTGCAGATGTATGTAAACTATTACGACCGCTACGAAAAACAGGAATTTGAAAACCCAACCATTGGTATTTTATTATGTACCGATAAAAATGATGCAATGGTAAAAATTACATTACCCGAAAACAACAATACCATTATAGCCAGTAAGTACCAGTTGTATTTGCCTACCGAACAGCAATTGATAGACGAACTTAAAACAATAACGAATAATGGTGAATGATAAATTGTTAATGGTTTTCTAACCCAATTAAATGATTTGAATTAATATGGAAATTAGAAAAGATATTTTTTTTAACATTAGAGAGGTATTGTTACAAGCCCGTGATAATACATACAGTTTTGTTAATTCTCAAATGGTATTTGCTTACTGGCAAATAGGCAAAATAATAGTAAACGAAGAGCAAGAAGGAGAAAAGCGAGCAGAATATGGCAAATTTTTATTGAAAGAATTAGCTCAAAAACTCTCTAATGAATTTGGAAAAGGGTTTGACGAAAGGGAACTTAGGCGAATACGCCAATTTTACAAATGTTTTCCAATTCGGGACACAGTGCGTCCCGAATTATCTTGGTCGCATTACCGACTGATTATTAGATTAGAAAACGAAAAAGAAAGGCAGTTTTACATTACCGAAACCATACAACAGCATTGGAGTACAAGGGTCTTGGATAGAAATATTAGTACACAATATTTTCAAAGGCTTTTAAGCAGTAAAGCAATCACAAATATGGATGTTGCGGATGTAAATAGCACCCATCATTTTATTAAAGACCCTTATGTGTTGGAGTTTTTAAACCTGCCCAATAATCTTACACATAAAGAAAAAGATATTGAAAATGCCATCATAAAGCACCTTAAACATTTTTTATTAGAATTGGGCAAAGGCTTTGCTTTTGTAGCACAGCAAAAACTAATTCGTACCGAAACCTCCGATTTTTATATTGATTTGGTATTTTATAATTACCTACTCAAGTGTTTTGTAGTAATAGACATTAAAAACGCCAAACTTACCCACCAAGATGTAGGACAGTTGGATATGTATGTACGAATGTACGATGACCTAGAAAAAACTGAAACCGACAACCCAACCATAGGTATTTTACTATGTGCAGATACCGACAATATTGTAGCCAAATACTCGGTATTAAATGATAAAAACAACCTATTTGCCAGCAAATACCAATTGTATTTGCCCACAGAAAAACAACTGCAAGAATGGCTTAAAAATGAACCTTTAAACTTGGATGATAATGAATAATGATAAATGGTTAATGATTTTCTAACCAACTTAAACTATTTGAATTAATGGAAGAAAATCAAATACAAATTCCAGAAGGTTGGAGAAAGGTGGCTTTAGGCAAGGTTTTAAGATATGCTCAGCCGTATAGGTTTATTGTAAAATCTACCAATTACGATGCAAAGTCAGGAACGCCAGTATTAACAGCAGGTAAATCTTTTATTTTAGGTTACACGAACGAAGCTGATAATATTTATTCTGAAACACCTATTATAATTTTTGATGATTTTACAACCGATACAAAGTTTGTAGATTTTCCTTTCAAGGTAAAATCTTCTGCAATGAAGTTTTTAAAAGCGGTTGATGAAAAGGAAATTGATTTGAAATATGCTTTTGAAAAAATACAAACAATAAAAATTACCGAAACAGGTGGTGACCATAAAAGAAGATGGATTTCAGAATATAGTAAAATTGAAGTTCTATTTCCTGAATTTACAGAACAACAATCCATTGCCAATATTCTTTCCAAAACCGACCAAGCCATTGCCAACACAGAAGCATTAATAGCCAAATACACCCAAATAAAAGCAGGCTTAATGCAAGACATACTCACCAAAGGCATTGACGAAAACGGAAATATAAGAACCGAACAAACCCACGAATTTAAAGATAGTCCATTGGGTAGAATACCGAAGGATTGGGAAGTTAAGAAACTTGATGAGTGCATAAATAAGAATACAACAATCACATACGGTATTGTTCAAACATTTGAGCATATAGTGGATGGTGTACCTGTTTTAAGGACAATTGATTTAAAGGAGAATGGGATTAATTCAGTTGAAAATTTATTAAGAACTAAAAAATCTATTTCAGATAAATATAGACGTACCCTGTTGTTAGAAAATGATATTGTTTGCAATGTTCGGGCATCAGTTGGAGATTTCAATATTGTAAGTGCTGAATATGTAAATTGTAATACGACAAGAGGTGTTGCACGAATTTGTCCATCAAATGATGTTGTAAACAAATATTTAGTTTGGTTTTTAAAGTCCTATAAAAATGAAAAGCAAATGGAGTTACTTATTAAGGGTACTACTTTCATTGATATAAATATTGGGGATTTGAGAAAGATATGGGTTTTACTTCCTTCAAAAACTGAACAAGAATTAATAGCGGATAAGTTGGATAAAATTCAATCCTCGTTTCATATTTATCAAACTGAACTATCCAAACTACAATCCTTAAAAACTGGATTGATGCAAGATTTATTAAGTGGAAAAGTGAGGGTTAAAATTAATAATTAAAAAGTTATGCATATTTACGATTTTATTACTGACAAATTCCAGTATCAGTTAAAGCACCAAGCACATACAAGTAGTAGACGGTTTGAAGAAACAATTGTTGGCTATAAAAAACTGTTTTTTGACAATTTGAGGGCTTGTGTTTCTTCAGCAACTCCAATAGCGTTAGACCCAACTTTGATTGCAAATACATCTGTACTGGATTGGCTTGAATGTGCAAGAACTATTATCGTAAACGATATTGTCGAATTAGAAAAACTATTTGATGAAGTAATTGATGGCTATTACCTTTTCATTCGTGGTAAGCATTATATGGCTTCGCTTAAATATCAGGATTTGTTAGATAGATTTGAAATTGCAATTGATGACGATGTAGATAGGTTAGCCCTGTTTTTTAGGGGGTTTAAATTAAATCCGAGTAGAAATACATTTGACCCGAAACAATACTATCACATTCCTTTTAATCTTAGGCATTTAGTAGGCAACCAAAGATTTAGTTTTTCGGGCTTACCTATAATATACATAGGTGCAAGTGTAGCAGACATCTATTTTGAGTTTGATGAATTTGATTTAAATGAAAAAAATATTGCATTAGCTGCATTCGCTTTCAATCCAATTTCAAATATCACTATTCATAAGGGGTATGAAACCGTTTCAGAAAAAACTAAGATTTTCAATATTACAAATGAAATTTATAATCTGGTTAATGATGCTTTCCTTCCTCTAATTCAAAATGGGGTAAATCTTCCATCTTGCGATGATGAGATGTATAAACCAAACAAAAAGCATATAAAAACATATTTCCGAAAATTCATTGTTTCACAACTCTGCACATTTCCTAAGCAAAGAAACAACTCGACTTTTTATGAAGAATATGTAATTCCACAGTTATTTACTGAAGCATTATCACTCCATAAATATGATGGAATAATTTTTCCATCCACTAAGTTTAAAAATCAAAGCATATCTTCTTCAACACCATACCATAATTTGTTTTATATGGAAAACTTAGCATTATTTTCAAACTATAATGCAATTGACAATTATGATGAAATGTTAATGGATAATTTCGAAATTGAAATAATTGATTTAAAAAATGCTAATACTCTAAATTCATTAACAACTATAAAATCCATCTCGAAAATCCAATCTGACTTGTCGTTAGAGTTGTACAAGAAGGAAAAAAGCAGAGGAAAAAATAGAATGAATGGTGCTTTAATGGCAATTGGAAAAAAAATAATGTGCTACGATAGCTTATTGATTAATGGACATAAATATTTAGAAACCACAGCAGGTAAAATGGAACTGATGTATACTGTGAAATATTTGGATTATTTGACGAGTTGTATTCGGTATTTAAACAATGCGTAGTTGCAGTAATGAAATTTAAAAAATATTTTAAAAATTATGATATTAAGCAACGATAATAAATACAGGGGCAATATTGGTTCATCTCTTAAACTGGATGAATACAGCCACGTAGAAAAACCTTTTGTAGAGCAATTAAAAGGCTTAGGTTGGAACACTGGCAAGAACCAAGTGTTGGAGCTTGAAATGCAACAAACACCCGAACAGAGTTATCGTACATCGTTTTCAGAAGTGGTATTGCAGCCTAAACTTCGCCAAGCATTAATTTCAATCAATCCATTTTTAACCGATGGGCAGGTAGATGAAGTAGTGCGGAAAATAACCTCCTTTCAAAAAAACAGCTTGATAGAAAACAATCAGCAGGTATTAACCTACTTGTTAGAAAATACAACTGTTTCCACCAATGAGCAAACAGGTGAATTAAGCCCAACAGTTCGTTTCATTGATTTTGAAAACATAGAGAACAATGTATTTACAGCCATTTCGCAATTCAAAGTAAAAGTAACAGGCACAGACCACCACATTATTCCCGACCTGGTATTGTTTGTAAACGGATTACCAATTGTTGTAGTAGAAGCCAAATCATCTAAAGTAAAAGAACCCATTGCAGAAGCCATAGACCAGTTAATGCGATATTCCGAACAAAGAGGAGATACAGGCGAAGGCAACAAAGAGTTATTCTTTTACAATCAAATTATTATTACCACTTGCCGTACTGAAGCTAAGTTTGGTACAATAACCACAGGAATTGAAAAACACTTTTACCGTTGGACAGACCCTTATCCAAAATCATTAAATGATTTAGAACACGGTGCAAGTAGCCCCAACGACCAGCAACGTATGGTTGCAGGAATGTTAGATTTAAGAAACCTGTTAGATATTATTCAGGTATTCACCGTTTTTCAAATAGACGATAAAGGCAAGAAAATAAAAGTAGTTGGCAGATACCAACAATTTAGAGCAGTTAAGATAGCCACCAAGCGATTAATTGAAGGTAAGAATCCTTTAGAACGTGGCGGTATTATTTGGCACACACAAGGTTCTGGCAAATCATTAACAATGATGTTTATGGTTCGTGAAATGCGATTAAAGCCAGCTTTGCAGTCTTGGAAAATTGTATTTATTACCGACCGTACACAACTGGAGGAACAGCTATCAGAGACAGGACACAGCATAGGGTTCACTATAAAAAATGCAAACTTCATTAATCCGAAAGCCACACCAGACGGTAAGAGTTTGAAGGAATTATTAAGCAACGATAATTCAGATATGGTAATGGCAATGATCCATAAGTTTCAAGAAAATGGAGATTTGGAAGGCTTGCAACTATTCCAAGAGTTAAACCCCAATACCAACATTTTAGTAATGACCGATGAAGCCCATCGTTCTCAATACTCTTTGCTTGCAGCCAATTTAGACAAGGCATTACCAAATGCAACTTCAATAGGCTTTACAGGTACACCAACAGGCAAAACAGAAAAGAAATACAAAGATTACATTGATAAGTACACAATGCGTCAGGCAATTGATGATGGGGTTACTTTAGAAATAGTATATGAAGGCTTTACTCACAATGCTGAAATTCCTGATAAGAAAGGAATGGATAAAAAGTTTGAAGATGTATTTAGTGATTATCAACTAACAGAACGCTTACAGATTTTAGGCTTTGGCAGTCGTGATGCTTATTTGGAAGCCATTGAAACCATAAGAGATAAGGCAAAAAATATGGTAACGCACTATGTAGAGCAAATCTTTACAGGTGGTTTTAAGGCTCAAATAGTTGCCAATAGTCGTGAAGCAGCAGTAAGGTATAAAGTAGCAATTGAAGATGCTTTAAAACAAAAAATTGCTGAATTGGAAATCAATAATCCAATGAAAGTAAATATTGAAATGCTAAAGCAATTAGAAGTAGCAGTAGTTATCTCAGGCAGTCATAACGATGCTTTGCATATCAAGGCTTTTACAAATGGCGATTATCACAAAAAAAGTATTAAGCGTTTCAAACTTCCATTTGGTAAAACCGATGAAGAAGATACAGCCCTCAATGGCAATGTAGGCATCATTATAGTAAACAATATGTTGCTTACTGGTTTTGATGCACCTATTGAACAGGTAATGTATTTAGACAGGGTTATAATAGAACACAATCTATTACAAACCATAGCAAGGGTAAACCGTATTGGCCCAGAAGGAAAAAACAAAGGTTTCATTGTTGATTATGTAGGTGTAGGGCATCATTTAAAAAGAGCCTTAGATACTTATGCCGAAAAAGAAATACAAGAAATTTTAGGCTGCATTTCAAACGATGAAGCGGAACTAAACGAACTTATAAAAGCACATAAAGACATTTGGGAATATTTAAAGCAACAAGGTTTGGAAGACCTGTCAGACAGCGATGCTTTCTTTGATGTTTTCTATGATGAGGATATACGATTTGAGTATATAAAACTTTATAAAAAACTTACTACTTGTTTCAACGATGTTTTGCCACGAAAGGAAGCATTAGACTTTTTTAATGACTGGAAAACATTTACTGAAATCAACGAATTAGCACTCAAACACTTTAGGGATGGTCGTTTCAGTATGAAAGGTATTCCACCAAAATTAAGAAGTATTGCAGATGAATTTTTAAAGAGTAGAGGCTTAGAACAAACAGTTGCACCAATATCAATTATTGCAGAAGATTTTCAAAAGGGAGTAAATACCAAGAAAAGAGAAAAAACAAAAGCAGCAGAAGTTGAACACGCCATTCGTCATTACATTGATATTAATTTGGATGAAGACCCTGCATTGTTTGCCTCATTTGCCAAAACCTTAGAGGAGATTTTAGAAAACTTCAAAGGCAACTGGAAAGCCATTTATGAAGAGTTAGAAAAACTTAGGGAGAAAATTAAGAACAGGGAAAAGGAAGAAACCTACGGTTTAGACCGCAAAAAGCATATGCCTTTCTTCAATTCATTTAAGGAATACCTATTTGACAATAGAAAATTAACCGATGAAGAAATTGCACAGAATGTAAATCTAACCCAGCATATTTTCAATTTAGTTTCTACCGAAATAAAATTGACAGGCTTTTGGGATAGCACACCGGCACAGCTAAAACTAAAAGCAGAGTTGCAGAAGATGTTATTATCACCAGACTTCAACAAATTACCCAACATAGTAATTAAAAGAAACGAGTTGATTTCAAGAATAATGGAGTTAGCAAAAACTAATCATTTTAAAATCGTTACGGACTAATGCAGTTTGAATATGAAATAAAATATAGTAAACGCAAAACGCTTAACATCACTGTTGAACGTGACAGGAAAATTATTGTCCGTGCCCCAGAGAATACTTCTGCTCAAAAAATTGAAGAAGTATTGCAATCCAAAAAACAGTGGCTTAAAGAAAAAATTAATCATACACAGAAGTACCCAGTTGATACACAAACCAAAGAATTTATTTCAGGCGAAACTTTATTGTACTTAGGTAAAAACTATCAGCTATTGGTGGTTGATGAAGCAATTGAAGGTGTTGAGTTTGAACAAAGATTTAGAATTTCAAAAGCCAATCAACCTAACGCAAATGCTTTATTCAAACAATGGTACTTACATCAAGCATTAAAGTTAATTGAGCCATTAGCTACCAATTTTGCAAAGAACTTAGGTGTAATATACAATGAGTTTAAAACCTCCGAAATGAAATACCGTTGGGGTTCTTGCACACCAGCAAATAATATCATTTTCAATTGGCGTATTATCAAAGCACCGATGTATGTTTTGGAGTATTTGGTAGCACACGAGTTAGTGCATTTGATGGAAAACAATCATACACCACGTTTTTGGAATATACTTTCGATACAAGTACCTAATTATTTAAAAGCTAAAAAATGGCTAAAAGAAAATGGGCAATTATTGGAGGTAGATTTTTAATAAAATAAAGAAAGAAAAAATGTAGTCAATGCAGCAAATTCAATTAAAGATCATTCCGTTTACACCAGTTGTAAGTAAAGGTACTTTCTCATTCTATGCTGAGAAGCAAATAGGCTTTGCACCCATTTACTGGGGTAAAATTATGGAAACCTTCACCGAAGGCAGAGAAGCAAAGCATAAGAATTACTATACCGATTTTCAAGCACCACGAGAAGGTGCAATCACCAAAGAAGTTGAATTTGCAAAAGCTATAAATTTTGCTAATCATTATTTTACACACTTAATTTTCAATTACTTTAAAAACATTACTTCTTCCAAACAATGTCTTCGACACAAAACTATAAACCAAAGAGTTTTCCAGTATTCTTCTCTTTGCAAAGCATAGTGTATTAGGAAAAGGAGGATGCTTTAATTGAAAACGCAATGTTACTAGCTTTCCAGTTGGCTTTGTATGAGACGATGAAAAAGAACTGGCCTGCCTTAGGCAGGCAAGCTCTGTGTACGTGAGGTAAGGTGTTTTTCAAATGATTCGAATATACAAGCCCTCAGTTGTAAACCTTTTAATTTTACCTTTCAAAAAAATATTTTTCTATCAGTTTTTACTACCTTAATTTTAATTATTAAGCAACGGAAAAAATAAATTTACCTATGCATTGCAAAGGTGTTTATGGCTTCTTTAAATTAACCTGCTATGAATGATTTTAACCCGGCTGACGCCGCTTCAAAAGTATCGGATGCATCAAAAAAAATGGCCGAAATCTCCGAAAAATGGGCCAAAAGTACCCAAACCAAAGATTCATTTAAAGCATACATTGCTGATCACAAAGATTTTTTTGGTAAAACCTCTACCATTTTGGGGGTAGTTAGTTTTGGTTTTTCAGTAGCCGATGCCATGGGAGCCTTTGGCCCTAGTGAACATAAACAGGTGATGGATAAACTCAGTGGAATAGAGAAAAAAATAGACCAGCTTCAAAGTTCCATGAACGATCGGTTCAAATCATTAGATGCCCATATATCTTATGCTGTTACCAGTAGTACAGCCAACAATATGCTCAACGATCTTAATCTTGGCAAAATCTATCGGCAAGAGTTTATACTTAACTGCGAAAATAAAAATACCATTGCTTACCAATTGGCAGCCAACGAAATATTTAAGGTAAATACCATTACCCTCAGCAAGGCCATTGACACCCTGTATGAGTTGTTTGTTAGAACCGAAGTAGATAGCAATATCCTCATGTCTATTTATGAATACTACAGTGGGTCATTACAAATGCTTAATATAAAAGGTATGGAAATTATCCTTGCCGTGCAGGAAGGTATTAAAACCATTGGATTAATAGAACGGCTGCAATATGAGGAAAAAGCCAAGATATTGGGCATTAGCTTCGACCTGAAATCTTGTTTGCAAGCCATTGATGAGCAATTGGAGCGTTTGTATAAAGAGAAAGTAAATAAAATGTTCGATAAGCTACAGGAAATGATAGACCTCTCGTACACCAATATCGAAAACAATATTACCAATTTTTACAAGCAACGGTTGATACCCAAATTAAAAGAGCCAAAAACCGTAAGCAACCCAACCATGATTTGCGAAACCTTTAGCGAATACTTTCCCATGATTAATTTTATGTCAATGGAATACAATAATTGTTCAGGCGATGAAAAGCATTTAGATTCACTACGTAATTCCAGAGCTGTGGTAGCCTATCACCAGGCTGATATTAATAAAAACCTGCTTATTTGGTGGCAATATGTACCTGAGCCGGGTTTTAATATTACTGAGCTAAACAGTAAACGCAAAAATATATACGATAATTATATAACTGATTTTGCCAAAATGCCCACCGTAAGTGTACACAAATCAATGGGAGCTGGGGGTTATGCATCTGAAGATAAGTATTATAAAATTCAGGACATTATTAAAAAAGAAACCAAACACGTTTCGTTATACGATGTTTCACATGGTTGTAATGCCTTGCTGGTAAAAAAAGACGGTTCACCATCAGTTAATTGGGCACATAGCAACCAGGCAGCCAATGTATGCTTAGTAAAAGTAAATGCTGATAACTACCATGTATTCTGGTTTATTTTAGATGTACCACGGTAGGCTGGTGTAGGGAGGGTTCTTCCAAGCAATATCTTACACATAAATTATAAAATGGAGAAATTTTCCAACAATTTTACATGTATAATAAAAATAATATTTTATAATGTATTATTTTGTGCATGTTTCAAAACAGTAAAAGCACAAAAAATTGATTTAGGAAGTTGGAATATTATTAATTTAAAATACAACCTTAACGAAAACTGGAGTGTTTTTGGTGAAGCACAATTACGGTCTTTAAAATTTTATAGTAATTTTCATTATTATGAATACAAAGGGGGGATAAATTACAAAGCTCATAAAAATTTAAAATTAACCTTTGGTGCTGGTAGTTACCAAACTTACAAAGAAGGCGGAAATTTTGTTTTACCTAAAAACAATGATGAGTTTAGAATTTGGCCTCAAATAGTTTTAATTCAATCGGTTGGAAATCTTAAAATTGAACAACGTTACCGTTCAGAATTTCGATTTACCAGCAATGGCTATAGAAACAGGTTTAGGTATAGGTTGGGTTTGTCTTATCCTTTTGGAAAAGAAATAAACAGCTACAAGCCTTTTCAAATTAGTGCAAGCAATGAAATATTTTTTACCAATAATGAACCCTATTTTGAAAGAAATAGAATGCTTCTTTCATTCAACTATAAACCTTCAAAAGCAACAACTATTCAAATAGGTTATCTACATCAGTTCGATTATAAAATTAATGATGAAACAGGTAAAGACTTTTTACAAGTTGGTTATTTTATTGAGCTTTTTAAAAAAAATGGGAATAAAAATAATCTCGATACTGACTTAAAGGATAATTAAAAGCGTATAAAAAATTAATTATATTAAATTAAGCAAGCCAATAAAATTACAACTTATCAGCAGTTCTTTTGGGTTCGAATTATGCTATTTTATTGGTCAATAAAATGAATATCTGCTATCCACTTTAGCAGTAAATTGATCTTTTAGAGGCAAAAATTCTTTTAACATTTCGGCATTTCTCACCCTTAATTTTTTCAGTAACCGAAGAAATTGATTTTTGACTAGTTATAACGTTCTTTAGAGTATCTACAATTTAGGTACAGCAAACCCATATTGGTATTAGGTTTTAGCCTATCAATGCATTCAATTGTCGTGTTATTTAATTGATATTAGTTTGTACTATTTTGGTTGGTTACAAGTACAATACTTGATGCTTGTTTTTAAAGAAATTAAATTTTATGACTTGTATTATTTTAAGTGTAAGCAAAATTGCTTGCTTTTGTATAAGTTATAAAATTAAGCTGGGCAGTTTTATCAATTAATTTTTACAATAAGCAATTAATCAATTTTATATGAGTTTTTCATCGGTACATCCTTTTCATATTCCTGTTATGGGTTTGGC
Source organism: Chitinophagaceae bacterium (assembly GCA_044348985.1). GTDB lineage: Bacteria > Bacteroidota > Bacteroidia > Chitinophagales > Chitinophagaceae > UBA1930. The sequence continues at coordinate 80,633 of JBIKRV010000006.1, read as the reverse complement.
ATATACTATAGATTCGCCAGTAAAAGTGGTTAAATATGGTATCGCATCTGTAATGTTTATTTAGAGGAGAATTTAATTGAAATGATGCGTAAGCATTATTGTGCTGTTACTCATACTGAATATATTCCTATAACAACAAAAGAAGCTGATTATAAGGCTTTAAGAATTACTGCTTATTTGAATTTGGTAAACGAAATGGTACAAAATCAAATTTAAAAATTAAAGAATACTGCATTTGAAACGGTAGCCGAGATTGTGCAATATTTCGAAATGTTACCCAATAATCATAAGCTTAAAAAATTATACCAATTGCTTAAAGAAATTACCAGCATCACTGAAAAAAATACAGTTGAAAGTTATTTACGTAATGCAATACTTGCAAGTAGTATTGATGTAAACATTATGACCAAGGTCGATAAAAATAATTTCACATCAACTGATATAGTAATTGAGGATGGATCAGATGCTGTGGCTGCATTATGGGGTTATGCCAATAGTAATTTGAAAACCTTTCTATAATTTTTTCGGCGGGATTGAATCTAAGGTTATACAATTATTTGGAAAAATGTACTGCCTTTGAACCCAATGACGAGGGTACTTTTAATAAACGTGTAACGGTTAAAGTAAGGGATTACCGATTGGCTTTAATTCAGGGAAAATATTTAGCCAAAAAGGTATTTGGGTTAAGTGAGTTCAGGTTGGAATCTGGCTTAAACTGTGATGGACATGCATTTGCAACAGATGTGTTTTTATTAGGCTCTATATTAGAAGATTTTAAAACAAACAGGCAGGAGTTAATTGATGCTCTTTTCGATATTTATAAAGGAGTGATTGTAAAAAAACAGGGAAACTTTATTTATATGCACCTGAATTTTTTTTCGGTACAAGGTGGTATTGGTACACATGAAGAAGACACTTTTTTACATAAGCACTATAACATACAAAGTACAGATTGGAGAACTCCTTTTTTATTAGTGCCAGAAGCTACCACAGTAGATGACGCAACCCCTAAGTTGCTTTGTGCTGCCAAAGAAAAAGATATTGAGCTGAGTTATAATTCTCCGTTAGGAGTTCGTTTTCATTATTTAAAAGGCACTACAGGTGAAAATGAAAAGTTACTAAGAATAAACAAAGGCAAGCCCAGAAGCCCTTGTACAGAAAAACATTTATCTTTTAATACAGAGTTTACCACAGAGCCACTTTGTACGGCATCGGTAAAATATCAAAAATTAAAAATTGAAGATTTACAAAAACAACAATTACCGGCAACAGAATACAAGAAGCAGTTGCAACATGTATTAGATAAAGGATGCTTGTGTGTTGGCTTTGTTTTAGAAATTTTATGCCCGTTTAGGCTGTAAATTAATCAGGTAATCAAATAAATTCATTTCGGTAGGAATGGACAGTTTTTTCCTTAATCGATAACGGCTAATTTCTACACCACGAACCGAAATATTCATAAGTTGTGCAATTTCTTTAGTCGATAAATTCATGCGTAAATAAGCACATAACTTTAATTCATTGGGAGAAATTGTAGGGTTTTTTTCTTTCAAAAGAATTAAGAAATCACTGTGTACTTTATCGAAGTGTTTGGTAAAGCTTTCCCACTCTTTATCCATATTATCATCTTCACTAACGGCTTTAATCATTTTCTTCAGCTCATTGTTTATTTGATTTCTATCTACACCTTTCATTAAATGTGCCAACTCGGCTTTTACTTTAGCCAACAACTCTCCTTTTTTTAGCAAATGCATTGCCGATGCCGCAAGCTCAGAATTTTTATAATTAATTTCTGCTTCCAGCTTTTCATTTTTTAAAGCCACTATTTCACTTTCTCTTTTACTTCTTTCCAGTTCAAGAACATACAAAAGTTTGCGTTGCTCTTCATCATGTTTTTGTTGTTGCAGTTTAAATTTTTTTCTCAACCATTTATACAATACATAGTTGAATAAACAAAAAACAATGGCATATAAAATTTTAGCCCAAATGCTTAAATACCATGAGGGAAGAACGGTAAACGTGTAAATTGCTGCAGTTGATTCGTTGCCTAAGTTATTGCGTACTTTAACTTCGAAACTGTATTTACCTGCTGGTAAATTGGTGTATTCTTTATCGTTTCTTTTCGTCCACTCCGACCATTGTTCATTAAAGCCAATTAACCGATAGCTGTATTCTAAATTAGATTGATAACCATATAGTGGCGATGAAAATTCGAATCGAATTGTTTTCCAGTTGTTGTTTATTGCTGGTAAACGTTTTATGTCTTGAATCTGTTTTTCATTTACATCGCTGTGATAACCACCAAATAAGAGACTGTCTTTTGTATCAATAATTCTAACCGATTTTATTTGAGTTTGTAAAATCGGAATATTTTTTTTATACTTTTCATAATTTATGTGAAAGAATCCTTTTTCACTTCCCAGTAAAATATTGTTGTTGTTAATTGGATAAATAAATTCGTGACCACTCAACATTTTATTATTCAATTCAGGCAGTGGAATTACGATGGGTTCCTTGCCAGAAAAATCAACTACGGCAAGGTTTTTTTCATGAATAAACCAAATGTTCCCAGCATCATCTTCTTTTAAATAGCGTACACTTTGCTTGCCCAATAGTTTTTCATAGAATGCAGAGGGCTCGAATGCATCTTTTTTTGTGTTGTAATAAAAAACGCCTTTTTCGGTAGCCACTACAATTTCATTCTTTATCTTATAAACATGGTTGTTTAAAGAAGAAGGCAAGCCGTTTTGATTGGTATAAATTTTTGTGGTATAAACACCGGTATTTACAGCAGGTGTAAGTTTATATATACCATGATATGGATGAGATACCCAGATATTGTTGTTGTCGTCTAATGCAATAAACCTCGATGATTCTTCAAAGTTAGATACCTGTGCGGCTTCTGTAAAATTGTTGTTATTGAAATTAAAAAACTGTATCCCATGGTAATTGCCTGCAAATATTTGAGGCGATGGAAAAGTATTGGTTAGCGGAAGAAAATTCCAGAAACCCTTATTGGCCGAAATTTTAACGGCAGCATTATCTTTAATTAAAAATGCACCCTCATGATGCCCTAATAAAAGCTGATTATTCAGCTTTGCTAAACTCCACGATTGTCCGTTGGTATTGGCCACATTTTCAAAACTACCTTTGCTAAAACTTAAATCCTGCACTGCTTGTAAAGCAATGCTATATAAACCGTTTGATGTGCCTGCGTACAGCTTATTGTTAAATACCCTAGCTGTATAACCTGAACCATCTAGCAGCGATGGGCTTATATGCTTGATGGAGCTATTGTAAGCGACAAAATCGATACCATTGTCTAATCCCAGCCAAAGATTGTGTTGAGTATCTAAAAAAATACTCAAGATATTGTTGTTTTGTAGACCATCAATTTTTGAAAATGTTTGAATAATATTTCCTTTTGTATCAATAATATAAACACCGTTGTTGCTCGTTGCCAAAGCAAGCCAATCTTCGCTTATTTTGATGGCAGCATAAATACGTTGTTTTGCGAATAAGCTATTGGTAATGCTGTTTAGTTTGGCAGTATTGTTTGCTGTGGCAATGTATAATCCATTTTTTAAAGTGGTTATAATAATACTGTCTTTTTGTAATGGAAGAATACCGGTAACGGGATCGTTTTGTGGAAGCAAATTGGCAGCATAAACAGGCGTAAAAACATTGTTTTCAAAAGTTAATAATCCTTGTTTAAAATCATGGGCATATAACTGGTCGTTGCAGCTGCCTAAAAAAGTCCATTCGTTGGGTGCAGAAAATACGCCCATTGCCTGATTGGAAAATTTAAAAATTTTGCTAGCACTTCTAAAAAAAATATCCTTTTGATAAGAAACTATATCCCAAACATCGCCAAAGTTTCTGTTCTTTTCAGTGATTAAATGAGTAAGTGAGTGAAAGTTAAGTTGCCCGTTTGCAGATGGAGAAAAGTAGCCCAATTCATCTTGTCCTCCAACATATATTTTATTATCCAAACCAATTTTTACCGAACGTACAATTGTTTTATTGGGTAGTGGGTAAAGTGTCCAGTATTTGCCATCAAAAGTTAGCAATCCTTCATTATTGGCACAGTAAATAATCCCATTTTTATCTTGTGTAATATCCCAATTTTGTAAACCACCACCATAAGCCTGTTTGGAGTAATTCATTACATCGGGTAATCCAATTGTGTTTTGGCCAAACAGCCAAACAGGAAAAAATACAAGTGCCAATATTTTTTTCATTACAGCAATAAATAGAAAGTGAATATATAGAAAATTGTATGATGTAGTAAGAGTGTGTAAGAATTATCTATGTAAAATGCCTTTTCGATTGGTATGATGTAGTTTAAATGTCGTTAGTTATTATCTTGTAGTATATCTAGAGATTTACAATTTGGGTGATTAAGGCAGCCTTTTGCATTTAATTTCTTAATCACCAAGCCTTACTTTATTTTTAATCAATAAGTACCTTGAAAGAATGATTTCAACTTTTTTCCAAGGGTTGATAAATGTGAACTTAAAACTGAAGCAGAATTGTGATTTTTAAAATGAGATAGTAAAAAATAATTTTGATGTAGTGTTGATGTAGTATATAAGTATTGATTATCAATTATTTGCTTTTTTTGATGTAGTAATGAAGTGCCAACGAATTTTTTATTAGATTATCGTCGTTCTACTTTTACATTCTAATAATTCGCCCCATTATTTAACAAATATTCAAAGAAGATTGCCTGTAGGAAATTGTAAAGTTTCAAACTATTGCATACAATTTTCTTGGATTCTAAAAGCTCTAGTATGAAAAAAAACTACATTCTTTCCTTTCTCCTTGCTTTGCTTTTCTTCAAAGCCAATGCCCAACCAGCAACACCAGCCACACCCCCTCCAGTGAGAAATGCGGCTAACGTAATTTCTATTTACAGTGGAGCCTACACAAATGTAGGAGGTACCGATTTTAACCCAAATTGGGGTCAAGCAGGGTTTGGTGCTGCTACAGAAATCACTGTTTCTGGCGACCAAATAAGAAGTTACCCTAGTATGAACTATCAAGGTGTACAATTTGGTTCTAGCCAAAATTTGAGTTCTATGGACAGTTTGCACCTAGATATTTGGAGCCCAAATTGTTCTTCAATAGATATTTATCTTATTCGCCCAGGTGGAGGGTCTGGTAATGAACGGTTTGTAAATAGAGCCTTAACAACAAATGCTTGGAATTCTATTAATATAAAGCTTACCGATTATGTCTCACAAAGCAGTTTTACTATAAACGACATAACACAATTTAAGTTTGTTACTGCTACGCCAACATCTGGGGCTAACATCTTTATTGATAATATGTATTTTTATACGAACGTTAATTTACCTACTTTATCTAATTTCTCAGTAGCTGCACAAACTGTAGGAGTAGCTCCATTTGCATTAACTGCACCCACCTCAAATAGTGCTGGTGCATTTACTTATTCAAGCAGCAATACCAATGTTGCAACAATTAGTGGCAATATGGTAACAGTTGTAGGTGCTGGTACATCAGTTATTACTGCTACACAGGCAGCAAATGGTGCCTATTCTCAAGGTACAATTACTGCTAGTTTGGTAGCTACCTATGCACCACCAACTGTTGCTGCAACAAATCCAACAACAAATGCAGCTAATGTAATTTCTCTATATAGTAATGCTTACACCAATGTAACAGGTATTAATTGGAATCCTAATTGGGGCCAATCTACCCAAGCTTCAGAGGTTTTGGTAGCAGGAAACAGTACCAGAAAATATGAGTTGATGAATTATCAAGGAATTGAGCTTGCAACTCCATTAGATGTTTCAACCATGAATTTTTTACATCTAGATATTTGGACTCCGAATATTACTGAGTTAAAAATATTCTTAATCAATCTTACTCCAGCACCTACAAAAGAATTTTATTACACCTTCATTCCTAATAATGTTGGTTGGAATTCATTAAATATTCCACTAAATTCATTAACACCAGTAACTCCTGCAACCACTATAAATTTAGCAGCAATTGGTCAAATGAAATTTGAAGGCCAACCCTGGGAAAGAGGTACTGCATATATGGATAATATCTATTACTGGAAAACAACATTACCAGTAAGTTTATTAGATTTTAAAGCTGTAAAAAATGCTAATAGCATAAACTTAAATTGGAAAACAGCAACCGAAAGTAACAACAAAGGCTTTGCGGTAGAACGTAGTACCAATGCTACAAATTGGGCTGAAATTTCTTTTGTAAACGGATTCGGTAATTCAACTGCTGTTAAGGAATATACGGCAACTGATAATACCCCTTCAAAAGGTATAAACTACTATCGTTTAAAACAAGTTGATAACGATGGTAAACAAACCTATTCACCAATTATATCATTAAAGTTTGAAGATGGCAAAGGCTTAGATTTTGCATTTTATCCAAACCCAGTTAAAAATAAACTAACTGTTACGGTCGATAAAATTGAAACAGCTACTGCTAGTTTAAATGTAGTGAGTGTTGATGGTAAATTGGTTAAATCAGTGATGCTAAATACACAAAATTCGAATAGCAGTTTCTTGATAGATGTTACAAGTTTAACTAAAGGAATGTACTATTTGGTTTTAACAGATGGTATTGCTACAAAGTCGAGCAAGTTTGTGGTAGAATAAATTAAATCAATACTAATGAGTGGGGAGCCTCAAACTCCCCATTTCATTGGCTTCTAAGATATTTCTGTATTACTATTTTAAAATTCTGGTTCAACTATTTTTCATTCATTTAAACGATTGCTTTATGAAATTAAAAATTCCATTGCTATGTCTGTTTATTTTACTGGGCAGTTTGCTGCATCAGGCAATGGCACAAAATTTAACTGTTACTGGTAAGGTAAAAAACAAAACCACTGGCGAAATATTAGCTGGTGTAAATGTTAATGTAGAGGGAACCACAACATCGGCTTTAAGCGATGTTAATGGTAACTTTTCTATTGCTACGAAAAAGGGTTCAACCCTTGTATTTAATTATGTTGGTATGACAGTATATAAGTATAAAGTAGAGCAGTCTGCTACTGCTGTAGAAATACTTTTATCCGAAGCTCCCAACAACTTAAATGAAGTAGTTGTGGTGGGTTACGGAACACAAAAAGTTACCAAAGTTTCTGGAGCTATTTCTACTGTTAAAAGTGCATTTATCGAAAAACTAAAACCAGTAAGGGTTGAAGAAGCTTTACAAGGTTCAGTATCAGGTGTAAATGTTATTCAAAGTGGTTCTCCTGGTTCTAAACCAACCGTATTAATTAGAGGTATTCCTTCTTTTTCAGGAACAGATCCTGTGGTAATTATAGATGGTGTACCACAAACATTAACCGATTTAAATTCTATTAATGCCACAGATATCGAATCTATCAATGTTTTAAAAGATGCTGCTACAACAGCTATCTATGGAGTGAAAGGTGGTAATGGAGTAATTGTGGTTACAACTAAATCGGGTAGAAAAAATTTAAAAACCGAAGTGAGTGTAAGCAGTAATTATGGTATTCAAGATGTGTTAAACACTGTTGGTGTTTTAAATGCTACAGAATATGCTGCCATCATTAATGAAGGAAGCACTACTGCGGGTGGAAGTGTTATTTTTCCTAATTTATCTGCTTTAGGAGTTGGCACCAATTGGCAAAACGAAATTTTTAAAACCGCGGCTATGCAATCGCATAATGTATCGGTTAGAGGTGGTAGCGATAAAATGACTTATTTTTTATCTGGTGGTTATTTAAGTCAAGGTGGTATTGTTGGCGGTAACGAAAAATCGAATTTCAACAGAGGCAATTTTACTGCTAACTTAACTTTTAACATAAGCAATAAATTAAAATTCTTATTCAATAATACTGCTGTATTGCTTAATTCGAAAGGTATTCAAGAAAACTCTTTCAATAGTGTAATTGGTAGTGCTTTAAACTTCGACCCAACAGTTTCAGTTTTAAACACTGTTCCAAATACGGTAGGTAAATACGGGTTCAGTAATTTGTTATTATCTGAAATCTTCAATCCTTTAACCAAGCTAGATAATACCTATAATAAAAATAATGGGGTTAAATTATATGGAAAATTTGAGTTGCAATACGATGTTACCAAAAGCTTAAAACTAAGTACACGTTTTGGTTATACCAAGTACGACGGCAATGCAAAAAGCTTTACACCGTTAATATTTTACGGTCCATTGAATGTTGATAATTCTATGAATGCCGACGGTAGTGCTGTTGCAGGTAAACATAACAGTGTAGCTCACGAAAAAGCCAGCAACTTTAATTATACTTGGGAAACATTTGCCAACTACAATTTTTCTATAAATAGTAAACATAATTTCGAAACTGTTTTAGGTATGTCAGTTGCTAAAGTAACTGGTAACACAGCTGGTGCAACACGTCAAGATGTTCCTTTTAACTCTTGGGAATTTGCAGATTTTACAGCTGCTACTGGTAACAACACTGCTACCAATACCAATGCTTTAACTGGTTATTATTATCAATACTTTAGAAGAAATTTATCCTATTTTTCTAGAGTAAACTATGATTATGAAAACAAGTATCTGGCTTCATTTACTTTAAGAAGAGATGGCTCTTATGCATTTGGTAAGGATAATAAATATGCCAACTTTTTATCTGGATCTTTGGGTTGGGTAGTTAGTAACGAAAGTTTCTTTAAATCAAATACAATTAACAATTTTAAAATTAGAGGTAGCTACGGATCTATTGGAAACGAAAATGTAAATCCTCAATTTGTAGGTATTGTTACTGGTGGTCCTAGTTATGGATCTACTGCAAACAGTAATGGATACACGTTTGGCGATGTATTTTATCCTGGCTCAACAGTTGGTTCTGCAGCTAATGATGCGTTAAGATGGGAGCGTCAATTACAAGCAAATTTTGGTTTTGATATGAGCTTATTCAAGAATAAACTTTCATTATCGGTTGATTATTTTGAAAAGAATGTTAATGGTCTTTTGTTTACGCCATCTGCCTCATTATATCTAGGAACTGTGCCAATTCCAACTGCTAATATTGGTTCAACCAAAACCAGTGGTTTAGATGTTACTATCAGTTACATTGAAAATATTGGAAGAGATATTAAATTGTCTAACTCTTTCACTTTTACCACTGCAAAAAATTTAGTAACTGCAACCAATGATGATGGTACAGCCAAAATTTATGGTGGTTATTATTTTAATGGACAAAGCCAAAGTGTAACGGTTTTTGAGAAAGGAAAAAATCCAGGATATTTCTATGGCTATAAAACCGATGGATTATTTCAAAATTATGCCGATATAGCAAAATCACCTACACAAACTGGTGCTCAGCCCGGTGATATAAAATTTGTGGATATGAATGGCGATGGTAAAATTAATGCCGACGATCAAACACAAATTGGTAACCCATTTCCAAAATTAACTGTCGGTTGGAATTTGAATATAGAATATAAGAATTTCGATTTAACCGCTTTCACTTATGCATCTATTGGGAATGATATTTATAGTGCTTGGGAAAGAAATGCCAACTACTCTAATAAATACAGAGGCGTTTTAGCAAGATGGACTGGAGAAGGTTCTACCAACAGTGCCAAAAATCCTCGTTACTCATTTACCGATGCTAATAGTAACATTCGAGTATCTGATAGATATGTTGAAGATGGTTCTTTTGTAAAAATTAAAAATATTCAAGTAGGCTATTCATTTCCTAAAGCATCTATCAAAAAGTTGTTTAGTAGTTTAAGAGTATATATGCAAGTTAAAAATGCATTCACCTTTACTAAATATTCAGGATTCGATCCAGAAATTTCTGGAGGTGTTTTGGATACAGGAATTGATAGAGGAGCTTATCCTCAAGCAAGAACATTTGCTTTTGGTATTGATATTAAATTACTATAAAATTTAAACTAACGATTTATGAATACTATTAAAAAAATGTTTGCTACTCTACTTTTCACAGGTATGATGTTTTCGTCATGCACCAAATGGGTAGATTATAATCCCCGTGAAGATTTTTCTATTACTGAATTAGATTACTTAAAATCTGAAAGTGATTATAGAACAATGGCTGTTAGTGTTTATACACCCATACAATGGCTAAATCAAGCTGTACCTGTAGCAGATATTGCTTCGGACAATGCTGTAAGTGGTGGCGAAAATGCATCTGATGTGTTGGCATTGCAACAAATAGATGATTATACGCATACACCAGTTAATTATACACTAACAGAACTATGGCAGGGTGCTTATGAAGGCATCAATAGAGCAAATTATATGACCCAGTATAAAGATAAAAACTTGGGAGGCGAAACGGTTTCTTTTGCAGGTAAAGAAGCTTTATATGGTGAAGTTTATTTTTTAAGAGCCTATTATTATTTTCATTTAGTAAGGTTCTTTGGCGATGTTCCTTTGTTTGTAGATAAACGTTTAGGTTTATCAGAATCTAAAACATTAACACGTGCTGCAAAAGCCGATGTATATAAACAAATTGAAAAAGATTTAAATGCTGCAATCGCTGTATTGCCAGCAGTACAAGTACAAAAAGGTCGTATTACTAAATATGCTGCACAAGCATTATTGGGCAAAGCATTGTTGTATCAAAATAAGTTTGATGCTGCTGCTACCGTTTTGGAAAGTATCATCACATCCAATGCATTTAGCTTAGTGTCAGATTTTAATGCAATGTTTTTAACTGCTGGAGAAAATGGATCTGAATCTGTTTTTGAAATTCAATACTCTAATACTTCTCCTTATTATAATTGGGGTGGTGTAAATAGAGGTCAGGGTAATCATTCAGTGCAACAATGTGGTATCAGGGGTTTAAATGGTTCTGCAGCTATGCCTTATGCAGCAGGTTGGAGTACTAATTTACCAACTCAAAACTTAGCCAATGCCTATACAGCTGGCGATAAAAGAAAAGCGGTAACTGTTTTAGATATTGAAGCTTATAAAACAGCCAATCCTTCTTTTGGTATTACTTATCAAGTGGCACCATATAAAAATACAGGATTGTATAATCAAAAATATTTGCCACGTAAAGGTGAAACCTCTGGTCAAATTGAACTGAATTATTCAAATAATTACAGAACAATAAGATATGCCGAAGTATTGTTAATGGCAGCTGAAGCTTTTAATAGATCAACTACTGCAAACGACACAAAAGCACAAGGTTATTTAAACCAAGTTCGTCAAAGAGCATTTGGCAATAATCTTAATAATATCACATCAACAGGTGCTGCATTAAGACAAGCTATTTGGGATGAAAGAAGATTGGAGTTGGCTATGGAAGGCGATCGCTTTTTTGATTTAGTAAGAACAGGTCAAGCTGCTACAAAAATCACCGGATTTCAAGTTGGCAAGCATGAAGTGTTTCCTATACCACAATCCGAAATTAATATTTCTGGTTTAACTCAAAACGCAGGTTATTAACCTTTTAAAAAAATAATATGAAATCAATAAAATATTTATTAGGTATTAGTTTATTTTTTACAATCTTTTTAGTGGGTTGTAAAAAAGAAACTTTCGATGATACTTCATTTTTATCATCAGATTTAGATCCTCAGGCATTGGGTGCAATGTTTGATATAACACAAGATAATACTGGTCTTGTAACAATAACTCCTAATGGTACAAGTGCAGTGAGTTACGATGTTTATTATGGTCATGGTGGTACTACACCAGTTAAAGTTGATGCAGGCAAAAGTACCACTCATATTTATCCTGAAGGGTTATATAATGTAAGGGTAGTAGGCTATAATGTTACTGGTAAAACCACAGAAGTTACCAAGCAGTTAACCGTATCATTTAGAGCTCCTGAAAACTTAGTAATTAATGTCGTAAAAGATGCAGCCAATAATTTTAAAGTAAATGCTTCTGCAACTGCTTTATATGAAACAAACTTTAAAGTTTTTTGGGGAGATATAATCAATGATCCTGGAACATCTTTTTTAGAAGGTGCAACAGTAAGTAAAGTTTACAGTGCAACTGGTACATACAAAGTAAAAATTACTGCATATAGTGGTGGTGCTGCAACAAAAAGCGATTCGGTTAACATTACCATAACTGACCCAATTGTTTTGCCAATAGACTTTCAATCCGCAACAATCAATTATGCTTTCACCAATTTTGGAGGAGCTACTGCAACTAAAATTGCAAACCCACAAATTAATGGAATTAACACTAGCTCAAGTGTTGGTAGAATGGTTAAAGGTGCACCCGAAGTTTGGGCTGGTAGTTTTTTAACTTTAGGTTCTCCAATAGATTTTTCTACCAACAAAGTTTTTCGAATGAAGGTTTTTTCTCCACGTGTAGGAGCTAAGTTTTTATTGAAAGTAGAGAATGCAACAAATGGTGCAATTAGTTTCGAAAAAGAAGCTACTTGTACAGTTGCTAATACCTGGGAAGATTTGGTTTTTGATTACAGTGCAGTTAGTACAACACTAAGTTTCCATAAAGTTGTTTTAATCTTCGATTTAGGAACTGTAGGCGACGGAAGCCCGAATTTCACCTATTTATTCGATGATATACGTCAAACAAATCAATTACCAACTGCATTAATGACCCTTCCTATTACATTCGATAATCCAACAACAAATTACAGTGTAGTTGATTTTGGTGGTGCGGTAAGTGTTGCAGCTGCTGACCCTGTTTTAGCAACCAATAATGTTAAAAAAACAACTAAACCAAATGGTGCCGAAACATGGGCTGGTACAACAATGGGTTCTGGTTTTACTACTCCTCTAGGATTTACTGCAACTAAAACACAAATGAGTGTAAGGGTATATTCTCCTGCTGCTGGTATTCCAGTTAGATTAAAAGTAGAAAATAAAGCCAACAATGCACAATCAGTAGAAACCCAAAAAAATACTACAGTTGCCAATGCTTGGGAAACCATTGTTTTTGATTTCCAAAATCAGGCTACTGGTACTGCAGCAATAAATTACGGTTACACTTATGATATGGCTTCTATATTTTTTGATTTTGGTACATTAGGTAATGGTAAGGTGTTCTATTGGGATGACGTAACCTTGTTGCCAACAAATCAAGCTGGTTTAGTTTTGCCATTAGATTTTCAATCTTCTACTTTAAATTATGCCTTTACAAATTTTGATGGCGGTAACACAACAGTAATTAATAATCCTTTTGCAACAGGTATTAATACAAGTACAAAAGTTGCCAAAATGGTTAAAAATAATGGACAAACCTGGGGTGGAAGTTGGATTGCTTTAGATGCACCAATCAACTTTACATCAAATATTATGCGTATGAAAGTATATTCTCCGAGAGTGGGGGCAAAGGTTTTATTGAAGTTGGAAAATTTTGCAAACGGAAATTTAAATTACGAAAGAGAGGTTTTAACCACAGTTGCAAACGGTTGGGAAGATCTAAGTTTTGATTTTTCAGGACGTAATACAAGTAACACTTATCAACGTGTTGTTGTAATTTTTGATAATGGTACAATGGGCGATGGTTCAGCAAATTATACGTTCTATTTTGATGATATCAGAGTTAATTAATAAAGCTAAAAATCATAAATCATGATAAAAATTAAAAATATGCTAACCCTTTTATTGGCAACAATAATTGGCTTCAGCAGTTGTACAAAAGAAAAGTTTTCATTTGGTGATATTAAGGCACCTACGGGTCTAGCTTTAAACACAGTTATTGCTGGTGTTAATGCCGGAAACCCTGATGGTGATGGAACAGGGCTTGTAGCTATAACAGCAACAGCATTAAATGTAGTAACTTATAATATTGATTTCGGAGATGGAATCAAGCAAGTTGTTCCATCTGGAAATATTAATTACAAATACACAAATCCAGGAACCAACGAATACACAATTGTTATAAATGCAATTGGAACAGGAGGTGAAATGTCTACACTAAGCAAAAAAATTAAAGTATTTGTTGCTTTCGAAATCCCAACGTTGATGGTACAAAACCTAACCAATGGTTCTTCTAAAATTTGGGTTACCGATAGAACTGCATTTGGTCATTTTGGTGTCGATGATCCTACAAGATTAAGTTCAGATCCTGCTGCATGGTGGTATGCAGCAGGTCCCGATACCAGAGAAGCCTGTGCCTATGACGATGAAATTACATTTTCTAAAGATGTATTAAATAGAATCTCCATAAACGTAAATAACAAAGGCACTTCTTTTTCTATTGGTGCGGCAACCAGCTTTTATGGGTTTGCTGGAGGTGACGGTTGTTATGCAGTTAACACTGGCGGCACAAAACAATTGGCATTTAGTGCGGCTACTTCTGGTTATACAAGTGCTAACTCTACACAAGTTCAATTTAAAGTTCCCGGCAACGGAATTATAAATTTTGGAACTGGAGGTGTAACTTATGAAATACTATCTTTAACGAGTACAACTATGCTCTTAAGAAATATTGGTGCCGATGGAAATTCTTGGTATCAAAAGCTTAAATTAAAACCTTAGTAAATGCGACCAATAAATCTAATAATTATTACATTGTTTGTACTTGCATCTTCATGTTCAAAAAGTGATAGCTCATCTGGTAATAATACTATTTTACCAACTGGTTTAACTGTAACAATAACTGTAAGCACCGATAACAGTGGCAATGTAGCATTTGTGGCCACAGCAGCAAATGCAGTTACTTATGATTATGATTTTGGGAATGGGGTATTTCAAACAGTAGCAAATGGCATTGTAACGTATAAGTATCCGGCATCTGGTACATATACGGTAAATGTTATTGCAAAAAGCAGTACAGGTCAAACTGTATCCAAATCAAATCAGATAACTGTTACTGTAAGTACTTCACTTATTTGGTCTGAAGAATTTGATGTGGCTGGTGCTCCCAATTCATCAAGATGGGGATATGATATTGGCACTGGCTCAGGTGGATGGGGTAATAACGAATTGCAATATTATACCAATCGTTTAGATAATGCAGTTGTTTCAAATGGTACATTGAAAATTATTGCCAAAGCAGAAAATTTTAGTGGAAGCAGCTATACGTCGGCTCGTTTATTAACGAAAGATAAATTTTCGTTCAAATATGGCAAGATAGAGGTAAGGGCTAAGTTACCTGCTGGTGTTGGAACATGGCCTGCAATATGGATGCTGGGTAATAACATTTCTACTGTTGGTTGGCCTGCTTGTGGCGAAATTGACATTATGGAGCACAAAGGAAGCCAATTAAATAAAATTTATGGAACATTGCATTACCCTGGATTCTCTGGTGGCAGTGCTGTAGGTGGCACAGTAACTATTGCAAATGCTACAACTGAGTTTCATAAATACAGTGCGATTTGGTCGCCTGCTGCCATTCAGTTTTTAGTGGATGATGTGCCCTTTTACAATTTTGCCAATTCAGTATCATTGCCATTCAATCAAAACTTTTTTGTGATTCTGAATTTGGCAATGGGTGGAAATTTTGGTGGTTCAGTAGATCCTGCTTTTAGTACTGCAACAATGGAAGTAGATTATGTTAGGGTATACCAATAAAGCAGTATAAACTTTTACACTTTTTTATAACAGTGTATAAAGTGGATCGTATCTTCTTTTTTAGGTTAATGCCTCCACTTTTTTAAAACTTAATGTCTGCAATCATTTACATAAAGACATTCAATTATGAAAAATACAGCATATTATATTTTAGGTATTTTATTATTTTGTACAAGCTTAGTTGCCTGCAAAAACAGCAAAAATGAAACAGCCAATAGCAAAGCCCAATCTTTGTTAAAGCAAATGTCGTTAGAACAAAAAGTAGGTCAAATGGCTCAAATAACATTAGATGTATTGGGTAAAAAACAAGCACCCAATTTACCTTTTCTATTAGATGAAGCAAAAGTGAATGATGCTATTGTAAAGTATAAGATTGGTTCTGTATTAAACACATCTAACAATAAAGCCATGTCGGCAAATAGATGGAATGAAATTGTTAGTGAATTGCAAAAGAAAGCATTAACGACCGACTTGAAAATTCCATTGGTATATGGGTTTGATGCAATACATGGAGCTACTTATGTTTCAGCTGCTACTTTCTTTCCTCAGCAAATTGGTCAGGCTGCAACTTGGAATCGTCAATTGGTATTTGATGCAGCAGCAATAACAGCTTACGAGTCAAGAGCGTCTTCTGTACCTTGGAACTTTTCTCCTGTTTTAGATCTAGGCGTAAATCCCTTATGGCCGAGACTTTGGGAAACTTTTGGCGAAGATCCTTTTATGGTGACGCAAATGGGCATTCAAGCGGTGAATGGGTATCAAAATACAAAAGATAATAAACCCCCCATGGCTGCATGTTTAAAACATTTTTTGGCTTACTCTGATTCTAAATCAGGAAAAGACAGAACCAATGCATGGATTCCTGAACATTATATTAGAGAATATCATTTGCCTGCTTTTAAAGCCGCAGTAAATACAGGTGCTAAAACATTAATGGTGAATTCTGCTTTAATTAATGGTATTCCTACGCATGTAAATAAATATTTATTAAACGATGTTTTAAAAAATGAATTAGGATTTAAAGGTTTGGTAGTAACCGACTGGCAGGATATTGAAAATGTTTTTAAAAGAGATAAATTGGCTTCCAGCAACAAAGAAGCTTTAATGATGGCTATTAATGCAGGTATTGACATGGCCATGATTCCTTACGATTATAAAACATTTTGCAACGATTTGGTGGCTTTGGTAAACGAGGGAAAAGTTAGTAAGGAAAGAATTGACGATGCTGTTTTAAGAATTTTGCAACTTAAGTACGAATTAGGCTTGTTTGAAGCACCTGTAACAAGTGCAAAAGATTATCCAAAATTTGCTTCTGCCGAGTTTGAAAAAGTTGCTTATGATGCAGCAGCCGAATCTATTACTTTATTAAAAGATAGCAATAATATTTTGCCCTTAAAAGCTGGAGTTAAACTACTGGTTACTGGCCCAAATGCCAATTCTATGCGTACCTTAAATGGTGGATGGTCTTATTCTTGGCAAGGAGAAAAAACTGAAATGTTTGCTACCAAATACAACACTATTTTTAAAGCTTTGCAAAATAAAATGGGAGCGGCCAATATAAGTTTTATACCTGGTGTTGAATATAAAATGAATGGGAAGTATTATGAAGATTCTATTATAAGTATTGATGCTGTTATAAGAGCTGCATCGGGTGTAGATTATGTAGTTTTGTGTGTGGGCGAAAATAGCTATACCGAAAAACCGGGTGATTTAAACGATTTGAATTTATCCGAAAATCAGCTGGCACTCATAAATGCAGTAATTAAAACTAAAAAACCAGTTATCTTAATTTTAAACGAAGGTCGACCAAGAATTATCAATAAAATTGAGCCTTACATGAATGCAATAATACAAACTTATTTGCCAGGTAATTTTGGTGGCGATGCATTGGTCGATATTATGTTAGGCAATATTAATCCAAGCGGCAAACTACCTTATACATATCCAAGATTTGTAAATGCATTTACAAATTATATTCACAAACCATCTGATGAGCAAAGCAATCCACAGGGTGCTTATGATTACTCAGCTGATTATAATCCACAATATGATTTTGGTTTCGGACTTTCGTACACCACATTCTCATACAGTAATTTGAAGCTCAGTAAAAACAATGTTAATGCCAATGATTCGATTACAGTTTCTGTGAATGTAAAAAATACAGGTAATAAAGCAGGTAAAGAAGTGGTACAATTATTTGTAAGCGATTTGGTGGCTTCATTATCTCCTGATATGAAAAGATTAAGGGGTTTCGAAAAAATTAATCTACAGCCTGATGAAGAAAAATCGGTAAGTTTTACAATTGCTGTTAAAGAATTGGCATTTGTAAATACCAGTAATAAATGGCAATTAGAACAGGGAACTTTTAAAGTTGCAATAAATAAACTGCACCAAAATTTTGAATTAACGCAAACAACAAGCTGGTAGTTTATACAGCTGAAAATACTTTACAAATGAGTTTTATTAGAAATAATATATCTGTTTTATTGTTGGCTTTGTTGCTGTTAAGTGGTTGTACAGCTACTACACAAATAAAATACAATAAGCTGGTTTGGGCCGATGAATTTAATTACAAAGGTTTACCTGATAGTGCCAAATGGAATTATGATACAGCAAGAGGTTGCCCCCAAAATTGTGGTTGGGGAAATAACGAATTACAGTATTACACCAGTAAACGGTTAGAAAATTCAAGGGTTGAAAACGGTAACTTAATAATAGAAGCTAGAAAAGAAAAAATGAGCGATGCAGGCTATACGTCAACCAGATTGGTATCAAAAAATAAGGGCGACTGGAAGTATGGCAGGTTTGAAATAAAGGCTAAAATACCTGCTGGCAAAGGTATGTGGCCTGCAATATGGATGTTGCCTACACATTGGGAATATGGCAAATGGCCACACAGTGGTGAAATAGACATTATGGAAAATGTTGGCTACTATCCTGACTCTTTATTTGGTAGTATTCATACAGGTGCATTCAATGGTATGATTGGAACGCAAAAAACAAAAGGTGTTTTAAGAACCGATTTATCCACTGCATTTCATGTGTATGCAATAGAATGGTCAGACGAAAAAATCTCTTTTTTTATTGATGGCAAAATATACCATGAGTTTGTGAACAATCATACAGGTAGCGAAGCGTGGCCATACGATAAATACTTTCATCTGCTTATTAACATTGCAGTTGGAGGCAATTGGGGTGGTAAATATGGTGTAGATGATACAATTTTTCCTCAAAAAATGTTGATTGACTATGTGAGAGTGTACCAATAAATAGTTTGTATTAAATCCCCCTATATTTTCTGTTTTTTTTGAAAGTTTCGTTCGAACTGTTTTAGTACGGTTGAAACGAAACTTTCATTTTACTACTCCTTTTTGTTGAGCTGTATTCTACTATTCAAAGGCTACTGAATTGCAGTGAATACCATTAACAAAGCTATGGACAGCAACGAAAAGCCAGAACGATTGCTGGGTAATGTTTTGCAGCCCCAAGAAATTTTAATAGCTCAATTTTAAAGCAAATGCCTATCTATATGCAATGTATAGATACATTTGCTGCATGGCTGTAAAACGTATTTCTATTACAGAGTTTTTATCATTGGCTCAGGAATATCCTGTGGCAGATGTGCGAAGCCCTGCAGAATTTGAACATGCACATATTCCTGATGCATTTTCTTTGCCATTATTTACCAACGAGGAGCGTAAAGTAGTTGGTACAACTTACAAACAACAAAGTAGAGAAGATGCTATTAAAATTGGACTGGATTATTTTGGTCCAAAAATGAAAGCAATTGTATTACAGGTTGAAACATTATTACTACAAAAAAAAACCAAAACCATTTTAGTACATTGTTGGCGTGGTGGCATGCGTAGTGCTGCAATTGCATGGTTGTTAGATTTATATGGTTTTAAAGTGTACACGTTAGAAGGGGGTTATAAATCGTTTAGAAATTGGGTGCTGCAACAGTTCGAAGTGCAGTATCCGTTACAAGTTGTAGGAGGTTATACAGGCAGTGGTAAAACTGAAGCTTTACTAGCTATGCAACAAAAAGGGGCTGTGGTAATTGATTTAGAGGGATTAGCCAATCACAAAGGATCAGCATTTGGCAGTCTAGGTTTACCAGCACAACCTTCTACCGAAATGTTTGAAAATTTACTGGCATTAGAGTTACGTCAGGCTGTTGTTAAATTAGAAAATGCACACCAGCAATGTATATGGATTGAATCAGAAAGTCAGCGTATCGGAAGTATTAATTTACATGCTGCTTTTTTTAAACAAATGAAAGAAGCTCCTTATTTATTTATAGATATTCCTTTTGAAGAACGTTTAAAGTTTATTATGCAGTGGTATGGTAAATTTGATAAAACTGAATTAATAAATGCTACACTTAGAATACGAAAACGTTTGGGTGGGTTAGAGACCAAACTGGCCGTTAATTTTTTACTGGAAGATAACGTAGAAGCATGTTTCAGCCTGTTATTAAAATACTATGATAAATTGTATGAACGTAGCAATTTGGCAGAAGCAAAACCTGTGATAAAACTTCCACTGCCAACAGTTAATGCAGAGCAAAATGCGTATGCAATTATTTCATGGAAATCAGAACAGCAATAATATGAATACAGAAGAACCAATACGATTAACTCAATTTTCTCATGGTGGTGGTTGTGGTTGCAAAATTGCTCCCAAGGTTTTAGAAACCATTTTAAGTGGAAATATTGCTGATGTATATCCTGAATTATTGGTGGGTAATAGTAGTAAAGACGATGCAGCAGTGTATCAGTTAAATGAAACCGAAGGTTTAATCAGTACAACCGATTTTTTTACACCTATTGTCGATGATGCCTTTGTGTTTGGACAAGTAGCAGCTGCCAACGCAATCAGCGATGTGTATGCAATGGGTGGAACACCAATAATGGCTTTAGCAATATTGGGCTGGCCTGTAGATAAGTTACCTGTTACCCTTGCTCAGCAAGTATTGGCAGGTGCAAGAAGTATTTGCAAACAGGCTGGTATTCCTTTGGCTGGTGGACATAGTATTGATACACCAGAACCCATTTTTGGATTAAGTGTAAATGGCAAATTATTGTTGCAACATTTAAAACATAATGATACTGCTAAAGAAGGTAATGTGTTATTATTAACCAAACCAATTGGTGTGGGCATTTTAGCTACTGCTGCAAAACGTGGTGCATTAGAAGAACCACATAGAGCATTACTATATAAACAACTCACTCAGTTAAATGATACTGGAGAAGCTTTGGGTAAATTAGAAGCAGTAACTGCACTTACTGATGTTACAGGTTTTGGTATTATGGGACATTTAATTGAAATGGCTGAAGGAAGTGGTTTGAGTGCAACTATTCATTATAGTAAAGTGCCTTTGTTAATTGAAGTAAAACAATATCTGGCTCAAAATATAATACCCGATGCTACATATAGAAATTGGAATGGCTACGGACAAAAAGTAAAATTTGAAACTGGTGTAAATGTAATGGAAGCTTTTAAAACATTGCCTGATCCACAAACCAATGGTGGATTATTGATTGCAGTTAATCCAAGTAAATTAGCTGAAGTACAAGCTGTGCTTGTTGCAAATGGTTATGCAAATTTTACAGAACCTATTGGTGTATTTACAGCTAAAACAGAAAAGTGTGTAACGGTATTGCCATAATTAATTTGAAATAATAATTTACTATTGCAGCATGCAACAACAACGTATTTTATTAACCACGCTAAATGCCAAATACATTCACATGAATTTGGCGATACGCTTGTTGTATGAATTGAATAAAAACGATGACCGCTTAAGTTGGAAAGAGTTTACTATTAAAGAAGATAAAGCAGAAATTGCTTTGTATTGCAGCCAGTTTGAAGTAGTGTGTTTTAGCTGCTATATTTGGAATATTACACAAACACTGGCAGTTGCCGAATTAATTAAAACAATTAACCCCAATACGAAAATTTTATTGGGTGGACCAGAAGTAACTTATGATTGGCAGGACGTAATTCATTTGCCAGCTATAGATTTTATTGTAACAGGGGAAGGCGAAATTCCTTTTACCAGTTTCTTGCAACAGTATCCTAATGTACATTCAGTAGCCAACATTGTTTCTAAAATGAATGGCGAAGTGCAGTATCATTTGCATTCAGCCAATTTCGATTTAGAAAAATATGCTAACACCAATCCCTATCAGAATGACGATGTTACAACATTGCGTAATCGTGTGTTGTATATAGAAACATCGAGAGGATGCCCTTATAAATGTGAGTTTTGTTTGGCAAGTTTAGACAATCGTGTTCGTTACTTGCCCATGGAGCATATTAAGAGCAATTTATTGTTCTTAATGACACATGGAAGAACGATTAAATTTTTGGATAGGACATTTAATGTTAAAAAAGATTTTACACTCGATATCTTTCAATTTATTTTAGATAATGGAAAACCTGATAATGTATTTCAATTTGAAATAACAGCAGATATCTTGCATCCTGCCATTATGCAGTTTATTAAAGATAAAGTCCCTAAAGGAATGTTTCGTTTCGAAATTGGCATACAAACAGTTAATCAAAAAGCCAATTTGGAAGTAAGTCGAAAACAAAACTTTGAAAAAACTAAAGAAGTTATTCTGCAATTAAAAGACCATGTAGAAATGCATTTGGATTTAATCGTTGGACTTCCATTAGATTATTGGGCAGATATAAAATTTAGTTTCGAAGAGGTGTTTAAATTGTATCCACCTGAATTACAATTGGGCTTTTTAAAATTCTTAAAGGGAACACCAGTAAGGGATAAATATGAACAATATGGTTATGTGTTCGATCCAATAGCTCCATACCAAATCATCAAAAGCAATTATTTAAGTGAGCAGGAGTTGGCTGATATTGTTAAGTTAGAACATGCATTAGAAATTTACTGGAACAAAAAGCGTTTGGTACATGCACTCTCTTATGTAACTGAGCATTATAGCATCTTTGATTTTTTGTTGGCATTGGGTAAATTCTTCGAGCAGCGAAGCAGTTTTTTCTCCTTTACAGCAATGGATATTTATACAATTGCTGATGCATTTATTAAAGAACATTACCCAAATGATTCAGTTTTACATCAGTTGTTAGCAATCGATTATTACTTACAGCAAAAAATAAAACCAGCTGAAAAGTTTATTGCAGAGATTGAAAAAAAAGAAAAGTTTGCCTTGTTAGAAGAGTTAGGTCTGCCTCATCAAAAATTGCGTTACACCATAATTTCTATTGATTTCGATTATAACTTTTTTCTACAAGAAAATGCAATTTTAGCTCATCAGCAATTATTGGTAATTGAATATACAGGAACCAGTAAACCAACTGTAAAATCTGCTATTGAAACAGTGAAACTAAGTTTAATTAGTTTGTGATTATAAAGGAACATGTACAGCTACCAATGTACCTTTATTAGCAAATGAATCCCACTCAACACTACCTTGCAAATAAGTTATTCTTGCTTTAATATTTTTAATTCCAATACCGTCGATTAAAGAAAGAGATGCTGAATTAAAGCCAATTCCATTGTCTTCAATTGTACAGCTTATGCCATCTATATCTTTAATTAAAGAAATATCCAACTGATTTGCATGAGCATGCTTAATTACATTATTTACTGTTTCTTGAATAACTCTGTATAACGTGATTTCAATATTATCCGAAAGGCGATTTTCTAATCCCTCGGTATGCAAATTCACTTTTAATTGTTTATGATCTATCTTATCTAAAAAAATTTTCACTGCCGATGACAATCCAGATTTTAATAATGCATTAGGCATCATGTTATGACTAACACTTCTCACTTCTTTACAACTTTCATCTACCAATGCCAATGTTTTTTCTAGCAAAGCTGCATCTTGTTCATTGCTTAATTGAAGCTTGGAAGCTAGGCTGGATAAATTCATTTTTACTGCACTCATCATTTGCCCAAGGCCATCATGTAAATCGCCAGCAATACGTTTGCGTTCTTTTTCTTCGGCTGTTAATACTGCTTTTGTGGCAAGATTTTGATGCTCTAAAATAGCAGTTTGCATTTTGGCTTCTAATACGCTTTGTTTACGTTTATATAAGGCAAAAAGCAAAGCAATAGTAAGTGTGGAACAAAGAGTAATAGCAGTAATAACGAGCTTTTGCTTTTCTATTTGTGCCTTTTGTAGTGCAAGTTCTTTGGCTTGTTTGTCTGCTTCGTAAGTAGCCCTTAATGCATTAATTGACGAAGTATTTATACTGTCTTTAACCTTCACCATTTTATTTAAAAAAAGCAGGGCCTTTGCGTCATCTCCTTTCGATTGATAGGCTTCACTCATTAATTGTAAAGCTTTTTGTGTACTGTTTTTGTCGCTGGCTGTGTTAATCGTTGTGATCAATATGTTAATTGCCGAGTCTACTTTTTTTTCTTCTAAATACTTTGTTGCAGCACTTACCATGCTATCAACATTGCTTTGTGCAAGTGTAGTTACAGAGAAAAAAAGTGCAGTAATGAGTAGATATTTTTTCATTGCTAATAAACACTAAAATAAAAACGGTATTGCTTAAAAGCAATACCGTCTATTGGGTACATCGGTGAATTGATTATACGTTATGTCGGCGATAGGAGACATCTCTTTTTTATTGAATTAGATTCCTCGTTCCTCGGAATGACATTAATTTTTTCTAAAAGCCCATTGCCACATGGTTTTCCAGGTAGCCTTTTTACCATACATTAAAATACCTGTTCTGTAAATTTTACCAGCCAACCAAGTAGTTGCTAAAAAGCCTGCAACTAGGCAAACCATACTTGCTATTAATTGAAAAACTGTAACACCATCGGGTACACCATGTGCAATTCTTGCCATCATTACAATAGGAGAGGTTAACGGAAAAATACTTCCAAAAATGGCTAAGCCACTATTAGGGTCGTTCACAGCTTTGGTCATAATAACCATTGCAAAAATGATAGGCATGGTAATAGGTAGCATTAAACTTTGAGCATCCTGTGGGTCTTCGTTTACAGTGCTACCAACTGCTGCAAATAAAGAAGAGTATAAAAAATAACCCCCTAAAAAGTAGAAAATAAAACAACCCAAAATTAGTGGCCAGTTAATTTGACTCATACCTTGCATAATACCAGCCAAAGCTCCACTTTGTTGTACTGCATTACCAGCACCAACCATGCCTGATTGTATAGGTTGATTTTGCATTTGCCCCATCATTCCAGGGAATATTATAGGCAATAAAAATTGTACACCCACCATTAAAACAATCCAAATTAAAAACTGCACCAATCCAACAGTACCAATACCTGTTATTTTACCCATCATTAACTGAAATGGTTTTACACTACTTACAATTACCTCTGCAATACGATTGGTTTTTTCTTCCATTACGCCACGCATCACCATACTGCCATAAATAAAGAGAATAATATAAATTAAAAAACCTGAAATAAAACCAACACCATAACTTAAACCTGCTTTGGTTTCACTATCAGCTTTTCCTTGGGTCGATGCAAAGGTTACTTCATTTGTTTGCTGTAAACTATCCAGTTGTGCTTTAGTTAAACCACTGCTGGCCAGCATTTTCTTTTCTTCAATTACATTTTTAATACGACGTTGAATTTTCTCCCTCGTCATAATGCCAATGCTTTTGCCCGAAACAACTTGTAAAGAATCTTTATTGCTGTTTACATCAAAGCCTTTTGGTACAAATACAAAGGCATCAATTTTTTTGCTTTCAATTTGTTTGTTTAACGATGCAGGTGTTTCGCCTTTTACAAACTGAAAAATAATTTCGTTGTCTTTATTCTGTAATTTGCCTTCAAATACATTGGCTTCATCGGCAACGGCAATGGTAAAATTGTCGGAGCTTTTTACCGAGAAATAAATAATCGCTGCATAAAAAACAAAAATCAATAAAGGCAAACCAATGGTAGTAAGCAAAAAGGTTTTCTTTTGAACCCTGCTTAAAAATTCACGTTGTGCAATTAGTAATATCTTATTCATAAAATTTTTTGGTTGTATTTTGGTTTTATTTTTTAAGTCAACTGAGTTATCTGTAATGAACCTCAGTTGCGTCGCACACTTGTACAATATAACTTTATTCAACAGGTTGAAAAGCCCTTGTTTTTGCTTTTGTACCTTCAACCAATCCAATAAATATTTCGTTTAAACTTGGTAATATTTCGTTGAAAGATTCTATCGTTATTTGCTGATCTAAAAAGTGTTTCAACACATCATTACTCTTAAATCCTTCATTAATTCTAACAGTTAATGCATTGGCTTTTTGTTCATCTACCGTAAATGCATTGCTATTAACATTTGCAGGCAATTCGTGCAACTTAATGCTGTATTTATTTTCTTTAAACTGCTGTTTTACTTCGGTTACAGTGCCATCTAAAATTTTCTTTCCTAAGTTTACCAAAACAATATGGTCACAAATTTCTTCCACTTGTTCCATACGATGTGTACTGAAAATAATGGTGCTACCACGTTGAGCCAAACCATAAATTTCATCTTTAATTAAGTTGGCATTTACAGGGTCTAAACCACTAAAAGGTTCATCGAGTATAATCAATTTGGGTTCATGTAATACAGTGATTACAAACTGTAATTTCTGGCTCATACCTTTACTCAAATCTTCTACTTTTTTATTCCACCAGCTCTCCATTTCAAGGCGTTTAAACCACCACTTAATTTTTTCCATGGCTTCGGTTTTACTTAAGCCTTTAAGTTGTGCTAAGTACAAAGCCTGTTCTCCAATTTTCATTTTTTTGTATAAACCACGTTCCTCAGGCATATAACCAATTTTTACTGCATCGTTCAATGCGTCAAAAGGTTTTCCATCAAATGTAATATTGCCATTATCTGGATAAAAAATCCCTGTAATCATTCTAATGAGTGTGGTTTTACCAGCTCCATTAGGGCCCAATAAACCAAAAATACTTCCTTTAGCTATGTCGAAGCTTATATCATCAACCGCTTTTTGGGTAGCAAAATATTTTTGTAAATTTTTCAGTTCCAGTATTTTTTCCATACAATTTTTTTTGAGATTAAAATGCAATGTTTTGTACTATTGGTAGATTTTTTCTAAAAATATTACAGTTTGCTGTAAACCTACTATTAAATAATTGGATACACTTACGCTATTATAAGTTTTTAGGTCAATTACTGTACATTGCGGCACTCAAAAAATGAATAGATGAAAAAAGTGATTGCGAAAATTTTTATAGTGGTTGTATGTTTTGGATTAATTAGCTGGGGTTCATTGGTACATAAAACCGTTCATCAGTTGGCTATTTATCAGTTACCAAGTGAAATGCATCCCTTTTTTTATGCCCATGCTGATTATCTAATTAAAAATGCAACAAGACCCGATAGCAGAAGAAATCAAGATTCTACCGAAGCGACCAAGCATTTTATAGATTTTGAATTATATGGTAAGAATGCTGCTTACAACATGCCTTTTAATTGGGATAAAGCTGTTGCAAAATACCAAGAAGATACATTGAAAAAATATGGTTATGTACCTTATGTAATCATCGACATGCAAAAAAAGTTAACCCATGCTTTTAAAGTGGGATTAAAAGATAGTATTTTATTTTATGCTGCCGATTTAGGTCATTACATTGGCGATGCTCATGTACCATTGCACACTACCGAAAATTATGATGGTCAATTGAGTAACCAAAAAGGCATTCATGCTTTGTGGGAGTCGATGGTTCCTGAAATTGAATTAGAGCAGTTTAACTTGCATACTGCACATAAAGCTACATACATTAAAAATAAAGAAGCTGCCATTTGGGGGGTATTAAGAAAATCATTTGGTTTGGTAAATGACGTTTTGCAAAAAGAAATAGAAGTAACCCAAACTGTTGGAGTTGATAAAAAATATCGCATTCAAATGCGTAGAGGAAAGGAAGTAAAATATTATACCAACGAATTTGCTAAAGCTTATTATCAAGTATTGAGAAAAAGTATTAATGAGC
The DNA here is from genome assembly GCA_044348985.1 of Chitinophagaceae bacterium. Taxonomy (GTDB): domain Bacteria; phylum Bacteroidota; class Bacteroidia; order Chitinophagales; family Chitinophagaceae; genus UBA1930. Next base: position 53,174 of record JBIKRV010000006.1, on the reverse strand, counting down.
AATTATTGTTAACTAGTCAAATGATTAGCGATTTTTGGTTCACAGCTTGGGTAGATGCAGGCAAACCCAATCTTTCAGAAACCTTCAATGAGCATTTATCCGTAGAACAACAAAAAAACCTAGATAATGAATTGCAGTCGTTTAAAAACAATACATTGTTAAAAGACAAGTTATTAAAGGCAAAGGAAAAAGCGAAGGAGGAAGAATAGTTTCTATACTATACTCTATGAATATAAGTACAGTATTTGTTTTACATTTGAGAAGATGTAAAACAAATTATGATGTATAAAAAACAAACTGTTTTACTTACTTTATTTTTTTCTTTTAGCTGTAACATTTTTGCACAAAAAAAAATTGCATTAATTGTTGCTGTAGCAAAGTATGATCCCAACCAAAGAAATTGGAAAAAGCTGAACTCGGATAGAGATTTGTTTTATATAAGAGAAGCTTTGGTGAGCAATGGATTTGCATTAAAAGACATTGATACATTAACCGATGCCAAAGCTACAAAAGATGCTATGGTTAAAGCATTGGATACATTGGCAGCAAAAGCAAATACTGGCGATATTGTTTATTTTCATTTTTCAGGGCATGGTCAACAAATTCAGGATTCTAAATCGGATGGTATAATAGATGAAGTTGACGGATATGATGAAGCACTAATTCCTTATGATGCCAAAGGTGTATGGGATGAGGTAGATTACCATGGTGAAAAACATTTTAGAGATGATTTATTGGCAGAAAAATTAACTGCATTAAGAAAAAAAGTAGGATTATCGGGTAGTGTGGTTGTTGTTATAGATGCATGCCATAGTGGAACAGCTACCAGAAGTGCAGGCATAGTAAGAGGCGATCCTATTCCTTGTCAGCAATATAGTTACAAGCCCAATGTGGTAATTGATCTAAGCAAAAATCCTGAAGTTGGCTTGCTTGAAAATATGGGAAAAGACATGGGTTCTTTGGTGGTTTTTAGCGGTAGTAGTCCCAACCAAGTGAATAGAGAAACCAAAGACGATAAAGGTAAAAATGTAGGTTCTTTATCTTATGCATTTGCAAAGGGCATTACCAATTTGCCAGCCAATGCCAATTACCAAAAACTATTCGAAAAAATTAAAGCTACCATTCAGGCCGATGAACCTACACAGGTTCCAATGTTCGAAGGTAATGCTGCATTAAAAGTATTCAGTAATCAATATACAGTACTAAAAGAAATCATCGTTGCTGACATGTTTTTAAACAATGCCAAGAATGGGTTTAATGACACCACATTTTTTATTAATCGTGGAGCGTATCAAAATATTCGTGTGGGTACAACCATTAAAGTGTTAAAACAAGGTGATACTGCAATTTTTTGTAAAGCTGTGGTAAAAGAAGTAAATGCTTTTCAAAGTATTTGTATTGCCGAAAAGTCTTTGCCTAAAACCAATACTTATGAAGTAAAAATTGATGAGTTGAGTTATGGATCTATTGCAGCATCTTACTTCATACAAAATAAAGCAAAAGCAAAAAAAGTTGAGAAGCAGTTGATCGATTTTTTTCAGCCGCAGGCTTTTCTTTCAGTAAATGAAAATCCAGATTATACCATTAGTATTGATACTGCTGCTAAAGGCAAGCTGTTTAAAATTGAATTGTACGAAAAGAACGACAGTGTTCGATATGCTGTATCAGTTAAAAATTCAGATAGCTTATCTCTTGATGATTTAGAAACGATGTTGGAAGATATTAAGAAGGGCATGCGGGTTCGTTATTTGAGAAAAATGGAAGATGGTGGCAGCCTTGCGTCGTTTGTAAAAGTTGAGATTATTCCAGCTATAAAAAAAGATACAGCCAATGAACTGATTTTGTACCCCAACGATGATTTCAGCTTGGTATTAACCAGCAATTACGAAGGTGAATTATACTACACCATATTAGATTTATTACCCGATAATGATGTAAAAGTTTTAGTGCCAGATTCTACTAGTTATGCAGCAGATTATTCAATTCGTAAAGGGCAAATAATAAAAATACCGATGGGTGCCGATTCAAGCAATTTAACTGGGAAGGAGTTTTTGAAAGTTATTTTTTCTACCAAGCCAATCGACTTACGTCCTTCTTTCGAAAAGTTTAGAACCAGAAGTGTTGCAGCTAAACCAATGGAGAAAATGATGGACGACTTATTTCCCAAAAATAAAAATGCTAAAACAAGAGCTGCAGTTGTAAAATTGGATGATATTGCAATTGTAACAGCAGGTTTTACATTAAAAAAACGATTATCATATAAGAGCTAGAAATAAAAACCAATCAATAGATAAACGTTTTTTTATTTTATACACTAAAATTATTATAAATAAAAAAGAGGTTGCCTTAAAATTTTGTTTTAAAACAACCTCTTCACTAACAGGTTTATCCGATTACCAACGGCTGTTGTTGCTGCTGAAAGAACGTTTGTTATTGCTTTTTTCTTCACGAGGTCTTGCTTCAGTAACGTTAATATTTCGCCCTTCTACAACACCACCATTCAACTCTGCAATTGCTTTTTGGGCTTCAGCATCGTTTGGCATTTCAACAAATCCGAACCCACGGCTTTTGTTGGTGAATTTGTCAGTAATAATTTTGGCTGAAGAAACTTCTCCATAACCTTCAAAAAAACCTCTTAAGTCATCGTCCTGAACGTTGAAACTTAAGTTTGAAACATAAATGTTCATCTTAACTAAATGATTAAAAATAAAAAATACTTGAGAAAAACGGCTGAGTAAATGATAACTAACTATTAGCAGAAATGCGTAGCAGAAAATCGAAAACTTACAAAAGACTGAATAACTCAATAATTAACTCAGCAAATATAAGGTTATATGATGGAACATGCAGATTTATATTATTGAGTTTTGTTAAAATAAACAGTTTAAACGATTTATTGCTCAGTGTACAAGTGTTGCAATATTTTCTTTTGCAACATGTAAAAATAAAAACCATGCTAAAGCCATTAAAAAAATATATTGTTTCTCACTATTATTATGACTGTTAAAGTCTATGGAAGTATTGCCATTGTTAAGTTGTAAGCCACAACTAATCAAGGGTTTTTGTGAATTTTGCTTATAAATAATCAATTCTAAGAGTGGATTATTTTGTATAGTATATCTATATCGTTCGTTGTTCAATAATATAAGACCATCATGGCTAAACCAGTTTTCTAAGCTTAATTCTCCCACTTTAACTCCATACTCATTTTTAAATATTGTTTTGTGCCTTAAAAAACCTTCTTTGTCAATTTTAAAAATCCGTCTGCTGCTAGAACATTCAATTTTAGCTGTTTGTGCAAATAGATTTAATTCAAGCGTCATTATTTTCTGATTTCCATTCCATAGTTCAAAAAACTCAAATCCATTCTTACTGGTAGTAGCGGAAACCCAATTCATGTTACCTGATATACTCATAAAGCAATTTTAAACTCAAGGTATATACTTTGCTGTATAAGTTGTATGGGCGTAACAATATGTTAATAATGAATGGCTAACTAATTGTACACGCTGTAATAATCTTGTCTTTACGGTTACCAATACATTTTAAAATCTGTAGGGTGCAATCACCGCTCGTTCCCTACCTTTGCCCCTTTAATTAAAAAATTAGTATGAAGACGGATAAGAATACGATTATTGGTTTTGTGCTTTTGGGTATTTTATTTTTTGGCTTTTTTTGGTACAATTATAAAATGAATCAGGCCAGTATGGAAATAGATAAAAAAGCAAAAGACTCTGTTGCCAGAGTAGAAGCTGCAAAAATTACCCCTGAAATGAAGGCAAAAGCTATTCAGGATTCTATTAAAGTCGATTCGGCCAATAAAGTTGCTCAAGCAGGTGTATTTATAGGTGCTTTAGGAGCTGAAAAATTAGATACTGTTGAAAATGAGCTGATGAAGGTGGTGTTCACCAATAAAGGAGGTAGAATAAAATATGTAGCCCTTAAAAATTATAAATCTTACGATAGCAGTTTGGTAAGACTAGGCACCGATAAAGATTTAATGGGCTATAAAATTAACACAGGTAACAATGTAGCAAGCTTAACAACTGATTTATATTTCCAATCTTCTAGGTTACAGAAAAATACAGATGGCAGCCAAAAAATTACTTTTACTATTAAAGATTCTGTAGGTAAATCCGTAGAGCATGCGTTTACGATAAGTTCAAATGCATATATGATTAATTGGGATGTTAAATTAAACGGAGTTCAGCAATTATTGAATAACGGTGTAATGAATATTACTTGGCAGAGCCATACCATGCAGCATGAAAGAAGTGCCAGCTATGAGAAACAGCAAATGAGTAATATTTGCTTTGTTGAGGATAAAGAATTCGATTACATAATGACCAAAACCGAACACAAATTTGAAAAACCAACTCAATGGTTAAGTGTGGTTCAACAGTTTTTTAATACTACCATTATTGCAAAAAATAACTTTAGTTCTGGTAATATTATCTGGACTCGTTCAACAGCAGATAGCAGTAAAGAGTTGGCCAAAATTGATGCTGCATTTCAAATTAGCATTCCTGCTGGTAACACAGCTACTGTTCCTTTCCAGTTATATTATGGTCCTAACGATTATAGTATATTAAAGAAGCAGGCTCCTGAAATGGATAGAATTGTGAACTTAGGAAGAGACATGTATTCCTTTGTTCGTCCAATCAACCAATATATAATCATGCCTGTATTTAATTTCTTTGCAGGCTTTATTAAAAATTATGGATGGGTAATTTTATTGCTTACACTATTTATTCGTTTAGTTACCGCCCCTTTAACATATAGCAGTTATTTAAGTGGTGCTAAAATGAAAGTTTTACGTCCGGAATTAGATACACTGAAAGCAAAATTTGGTAGTGATCAGCAAGGCTTTGCAATGGAGCAAATGAAATTGTTTAGAGAGGCTGGTGTAAACCCTTTAGGTGGTTGTATTCCTGCATTATTGCAAATTCCTATCTTCTTTGCATTGTATAGTTTCTTTAACTCAAATATTGCTTTACGAGGTCAAGAGTTTTTATGGAGTAAAGATTTATCTTCTTACGATTCTTTAGTAAGTTGGAACACTGAAATTTGGGGAATTGGAACACACATTAGCTTGTTTACAATTACAGCAGTATTAACCAGTTTTTTGATTTCAATTTATAATATGAGTATGACGCCAACGCAAGATAATCCTGCGTTGAAGTATATGCCTTATATCTTTCCATTCGTATTGTTTTTTGTATTCAACAGATTACCATCTGCTTTAACCTGGTACTATACTGTATCAAATATTATTACTCTAGGATTACAATTTGTAATTCAAAATTATATTATCAACCACGATAAAATTTTAGCAAAAATTGATGAAAAACGAAAAGCCCCTAAGAAAACCAGTAAATGGCAGGAAAAATATAGCCAAATGATGGAAAGTCAGAAAAAGCTGCAGGAAATGAAGAATAAAACCCAAAATAAAAAATAAGAGTAATTTTAAAAGTTTGTTTTTATAAGTCCTGCATTTATTGCGGGACTTTTTATTTAACATTGGCATGAATTTGTATTGTAGTTGTATAAATCATTTGAAAATGAAAAAAAATAGTCTCTTTATAATTTGTCAAATTGTTCTTTTTATATCAGTTCAAGCCCAAAACTCAGTTAAAGTATTGGCAGAATGTTCCGTTAGTTATACCGTAGCTTTAATTGATGTTGATGCCGATAAAAAGGAAGATACATCATTAATAAATGCAATCACTAAAACTGTTTATATCAAAGGAAACCAAAGCAGGGTAGAAGTGATTAATCCATCTTTCTCACAATCAGTTTTATTTGATAAGGCTTCTGGCAATGCAGTGATTTTAAGAGAAATTGGGAATAATAAATTCATAACTAAATTAAACAATCTAAAATGGAAGGCACAAAACAGCAAATACGATGGGGCTATTTTAAATACTACAAGTGAAACCAAAACTATTTTAGGTTATACATGTAAAAAAGCTGTTTTAACATTAAAAGATAGTAGTTCATTTACCATTTTTTATGCAGTAAGCATTGTACCTTCTGTAAAAGAGTTTGAATACCAGTTTAAAGATATTTCAGGTTTTGTTTTAGAATATGAAACGCAGGAATTGAAGGGTCAAAAAGTAAAATATACTGCTACAAAAATAAATTTAAACCCCGTTTCAGCTTCAAAGTTCGAGATACCAACAAGTGGATACAGAGTTCTAGAACAGTAAATTAGAAACTGGTTGGAGTTGGAGCTATAAACTTAGGAATTTTCACTTTCGCCTTAAAGGGATAGATGAAAGTTGTATTACCATTCGTCATTTGAATAGAACTGCCAAATTTTGAAGTATTCAGATCAGTTGCAATAAGTTTAGAGTTCAGGCGAACACTACTCAAAGACAAACCTTTACTGTTGTAATAGCTTAAGTTTTTAAGAGAGTATTTGTTAGCACTTTTCTTATTGTTATTATTACCTGTAGTTATAAAAGAAGCAAATACAACTTTAGCTGCGAGTACAAGTAGCACTGCCACAGTAAGTTTTTTTATGTATGAATATTGCCTCATTTTAACAAAAATAGGAAATTTATTATGTTTAACAACTTTTATCTTATTAACAATACGTTAATAAAAACAAAAAGTTACAAGTTGTTCAATATTTTTTTTCATCTTACATTAGGCAAACCAATATATAATGAGAGAACGAAATCCCTTTCATGAAGATAAAGAAGAGCTTAAAGAAATTTTAAGACACTACTACAATCTTAAGCATGGCAGAAATCATCCTTTTCTGGAAGAAGAAGCTTTTGAAAAAATTATTGACTATTTCGATGATAAAGATAGCCTCTCAGAAGCTTTGGAAGCAGCCGAATTGGGTATGGAACAATTCCCTTTTTCGTCTCCGCTTATGATTAAAAAAGCAGATTTGCTTTTGGCTACCAAAAAGTATAGAGAAGCCTTGGAAATACTAAATCAGGCTGCATTGTACGATAGCTTAGATATTAATTTATATATTCTTAGAACCGACGCTTTTTTAGCCTTGGATGAACAACAGCAAGCCGTTGAAACTTTACAGGAAGCACTTCAACTATTTGAAGGTGAAGAAAGAATAGAATTATTGTTTGAACTAGCAGACGTGTACGATGATTATGAGGAATTTGACAAAGTTTTCGATTGTTTGAAACTTATTTTAGAAGAAGAACCCAATAACGAAGAAGCTTTGTATAAAATTTGTTTTTGGACTGATTTTACTGGCAGAAATGAAGAAAGCATAAAACTGCATCAAAAAATTATTGATGACTATCCTTACAACGAAATTGCCTGGTTTAATTTAGCAGCCGCTTTTCAGGGTTTAAAACTGTATGAAAAAGCGATTGATGCATATCAGTACGCGATTACAATTGACGAAAAATTCGATTATGCTTATCGTAATATGGGCGATGCTTATTTACGCTTAAGAAAATACAAAGAGGCTATTGAAGTTTTGGAAAAAGTATTAGAATTAACCCGTCCTGAAGATGTAATTTATGAAGCCATTGGGCATTGTTACCATCGAATGGGTAATAGTGCACAGGCAAGGTTTCATTATAAAAAAGCTGTGCATTTAAATCCCGATGATAGTAAGTTGCACTATAAAATAGCTCAAACGTATATTGCTGAAAAGCAATGGCAAATGGCAGTAAAACAACTTGAATGGGCCATGCGTATTCATAGAAATGTACCAGAATATAATTTGGCAATGGGAGAGTGCAAAATGAATCTAGAACTATATAAAGATGCTGTAATTTATTTTGGTAATGTGGTACGCCATAAACCTAAAAATGTAGCTGGTTGGGAAGCTTTAATACGTTGCTTATTTAATGCAGAATATTTCGAAGAAGCCCAGGAACAGTGTGTTGCAGCCATTGTTGCCACAGAGGGGAAACCCATTTTTAAATTTTATTTCAGTGCTGCGTTATTCTTTGCAGGTAAACCAAAAGAAGCACTATTGCAACTGGAAAAAGCAATGGAAGGGGCACCTAAATTGTTAAAAAAATTTATTCAGTTACATCCATCTGTTTTGCAAAATACAGCAGTTGTAGATATTATTGCCCGATACAAAAAAGGCAAGAAATTTAACTAGTCAATATCCTTTTAAATTACTTGAATTATAGCAAGTTGCTCTCATTGCCTTATTTTTGCACTTCTTAAAAAAAAGCAATGAATTTTAATCTATCTCAAATTCCAGAAAGAACCGCAAAGCCCCGAAATTTTGGATTAACTATGGTTATGGATAAGGGACTTAGTGTAAGTGAAGCAAAAAATTTTTTAGAAGTAGCTGGTCCGCACGTAGACATAGTAAAATTAGGTTTTGGAACATCTTTTGTAACCCCGAAATTGAGGGAAAAAATAGAGGTATATAAAGAAGCTGGAATGTGTGTGTATTTCGGAGGTACCTTATTCGAGGCTTTTTTAATTCGTAATCAGTTCGAAGATTATTTAGCTGTTTGTAAAGATTATGGAATTGATTATATGGAAGTTAGTGATGGGTCAATTACCATACCTCACGCCGAAAAATGTGGCTATATTGAAAAAATGACCAAATATGGTACCATTTTAAGTGAAGTTGGTAGTAAAGATGCTGCACATATTATTCCCCCATATAAATGGATAGAACTAATGAGGGCAGAACTTGAAGCTGGTAGTACTTATGTAATTGCTGAGGCAAGAGAAGCTGGCAATGTTGGTATTTACCGAGGGAGTGGCGAAGTAAGAGAAGGATTGGTTCAGGAAATATTAACCCAAATTCCGGCCGAAAAAATTATTTGGGAAGCACCACAAAAAGCCCAGCAATTGTATTTTTTAGAGTTAATTGGTTGCAATGTAAACTTGGGTAATATTGCACCTTATGAAGTAATACCCTTAGAAGCAATGCGTATTGGTTTGCGTGGTGATACTTTTAGATTGTACTTAGATAAAGATAAAGCAATTTACTAATGAAACTTTTTGGCTTAATTGGATTTCCGTTAACACATTCTTTTTCAAAAAAATATTTTGATAATAAGTTTGATGAAGAAAAAATAACCAATTGCAGTTTCTCCAATTTTGAGATTACTCAAGTAAGTGATATTACACATTTAATAAAGCGAAACCCTGCATTGCAGGGTTTCGCTATTACAATACCATATAAGCAGCAAATATTGTCATACTTAGATTGTATGAGTGATGACGTAAGGCAGATGACAGCTTGTAATTGTGTAAAAGTTGTAAACAGCGAACTATATGGTTACAATACCGATGTAATTGGCTTTGAAATATCGTTTAAAGAACTACTAAAGCCACATCACGTAAAGGCATTGGTATTGGGAACGGGAGGTGCAGCTCAGGCAGTAATTTTTACATTAAAAAAATTAGGAATACGTTATTTAAATGTTTCAAGAAATGAGTTGGCCAATGCAATAACTTATGACGATTTAACTGAGTCTTTAATAGACGAATACTCCATAATTATCAATACAACACCTTTAGGTACGTATCCAAACATAACTGAATTTCCGTCTATTCCATATCAGTTCATTTCTTCACAACATTATTTATTCGATTTAGTATATAATCCCCCACTAACTCAGTTTTTATTAAAAGGTAAGCAACAGGGAGCTGCAATTAAAAATGGTTATGATATGCTTATCATTCAGGCAGAAGAAAACTGGAAAATTTGGAATGAATAAATTAATAAAATAAAAACTGCCAAAGGATAAACTTTGGCAGTTTTTATTTTCATACTAGTTATCTAGAAATTTTTTAAATCTTCACTTTGATAACTAATTTTCTTATTGGTAAATCATTTACATTAATCATTGGGCTATGTACATCTTCAGGGTAGAAAATAGTAAACTGACTATTGGTTAAACCAAAGTACATATCCGGTGCATCAGCATAAAAACTAACATCTTTTTCTGGGTTGTATTCTCCTTTTAATTGAGTACACGTGCCACGAGATTTCCAGCCTATAGTTTCTTTTCCACGAATGCAAACTTGTATGTCGATATTTTTATCATGACATTCAAATTTGGCATCACTTTCGGCTGAGGTAACACCATTTTTATCAGAGAAAATAGCTTTTAATCCATCAGCAATATCGTACTTGCCAATTTCAATAGTGTTTAAGTCTGTACTTTTAATGTAGGCAATGGCTTTTGCAAATAATGGGTGCAAGCTTGCATATTTTTCTATATTGTCTAAATGGTCAAGGATCATAGTTATATGAGTTTAAAGTTTAAAAGTTGATGGTTTAAAGTTCAATAAAGTTATAAGCGTTGAAGAGTGCGATACTTCGGCTACGCTCAGTACAGGCTAGAAGAAAGTTTCATTCATATTCTTCAGCTTGATACAAAAGAAAAAAATCCGCCAAACAAATTTTGTAAGGCGGATTGTATTTTTTAATCCCCCTAGGGGTTAGGGGCTTAACGTTGAACACGTCCGCTGCCATCGCCTTTAACCAATTCCTTTACTTCAGTTAAAGTTGCATGGTTTAAATCGCCTGGAATAGTATGTTTCAAAGCACTCGCAGCAACACCAAATTCAGCAGCATCGGCCATTGGCATGCCTGTTACTAAACCATAAATCAAGCCACTGGCAAAACTATCACCACTTCCAACTCTATCTACAATACGAACATTGTATTCTTTGGTATGGTAAAAATCGGTTCCATCATAAACCAAAGCACTCCATCCATTATCACTGGCACTATGGCTTTCACGTAATGAAGAAGCGATGAATTTGAAACCAAATTTTGCTTTCATTTGTCCAAAAATATCTTTAAAACCATCTAGGTTTAATTCGCCTTTAGTAACATCAGTATCAGCAGCTTTAAAACCTAAACACAAATCAGCATCTTCTTCGTTGCCAATACAAACATCAACAAAGTGACAAAGTTCAGTCATTATAACTCTAGCTTTTTCTTTGGTCCATAACTTTTTACGAAAGTTTAAATCAATACTTGTAGTAATACCTTTTGCTTTTGCAGCTTTTAAAGCAGCTAAAGTAAGTGCAGCAGCTTTATCGCTTAATGCAGGAGTAATGCCTGTTGTATGAAACCAATCTGCACCATCAAAAATTTTATCCCAATCAAATTCACTTGCATCAACATCAGCTATTGACGCACCTGCTCTGTCATATACTACTTGAGATGCCCTCATAGATGCACCAGTTTCTAAGAAATAAATTCCTAAACGATCACCGCCACGAGCAACAAATTGCGTATCTACTCCATAACGACGTAAGTGGTTAATAGCACTTTGACCAATTGGATTATTGGGTACTTTAGAAACAAAAGTTCCGTTTAAACCATAGTTACAAAGGGCTGCAGAAACGTTAGCTTCACCACCACCATAAGTGATGTCGAAGGTGTCGGCTTGTACAAAACGTTTAAAATCTGGCGTTGATAAACGCAGCATAATCTCTCCAAGAGTTACGACTTTTTTAGACATTGTTTAAATGCTTTAAAAAATTAAATAATAAAAATTGTGGTAATAGCTAAGCAGGCAAGGCTGTAAAAATAAACATAAAAGCTAAACAATACTTTTTTGCAAATCAAAAATCATGAAAACGTTTGCGTTAGTTTTTGGGGCTATGGGCTTTGGTAAATATCCCAGCACCTGTTTGGGCTTTCGCAAGTAGTCCTCGTTTTGCTTTTTAAGCAATACTGTGGGCTACTTTGCTTAATCCCACAGCCCATCAAAAGTAGAACATTTTTACACAAGATTTACTTTTATAAATCTTAATCTGTAAACAACGAATACGATTGCGTAAAAAAGAACACTCATTTTTAGCTTCATTTATTTATTGTACAATTACGTTGTACTTTTAGCCCCAATTATTAAAATAACAAAAGCATGTCACAAGAGCAAACCATTCAGCAATTGGTCGATTATCCAGTTGTTCCTGTATTTTACAACGCTGACCCAGTCTTATGTAAAAATATTTTCGATGCCTGTTATAAAGGTGGGATTCGTGTATTTGAATTTACCAATCGTGGTGCAAATGCATTGGATATTTTTAAAGAATTGGTAGCATTATTACCTCAATATCCTGGCTATTCTATTGGAGCTGGTACAGTTTTAAAATCAAAAGATGCCGAAGCGTTTATTGCTGAAGGTGCGAGTTTTATTGTTTCTCCATGTTATAGTGGTGAAGTATTTGATGTTTGTTACCAACATAAGATTCCTTATATGCCAGGTTGTATGACGGTTAAAGAAATTTATGATGCCGCCAGTGCAGGTTGCGAAGTAATTAAGATTTTCCCCGGTGATGTAGTAGGTGCAAAATTTGTAAAAGGCGTTAAAGCAGTATTTCCTAAGCAAAAATTAATGGTTACGGGTGGAGTAGAACCAACCAAAGACAGTTTTGCCAGTTGGTTTGGTGCTGGTGTAACTGCTGTGGGCATGGGTAGCCAATTATTTAAAAAAGAATGGTTAGACAATGGTGATTTTGCATCTGTTACAAATATTTGTGTAGAGTGTATGGGCTTATTGAAGAAATAAGTTTGTTTCACACAAAGCAACTAAGGTTACTGAGAACGCAAAGTTTTTTACAAAAATCCTATTACATATTGTAATGGGATTTTTTGTAGTAGAAGTTATCCAATCAAAACTCATAAACCATTAATCATCATAAAATTGCCCCAAATCTTTGTGTACTTTGTATTCTTTGTCACTTCGTATGAAAAATTCCTCCAATAATTTTCCACAAATTGCTTTTCGGCTTAAAATTTGTTTTTGCTTTTTCGTCGCAATCCTTACCTTTGCCATCCTTTCGAAATTCGGTAAGTTAGCTTTGGAAGTTATGTTCATGGCCATGATTGCATAACTTCTTGTAAATCAGTTATATGAGAAATGTAATTTCTCTACCGAAACAATATTGCAATAAACCGGTTTTACAAAATAATTATGTCAACAACACAATTGAACAACAGGATCAACTTTGGTAAAACAAAAAACCTTGCTGCAACTCCTGACCTCCTAGACATTCAGTTAGAATCATTTAAAGAATTTTTCCAGTTAGAGACTACGCCTGATAAGCGTAACAATGAAGGTTTGTTTCGTGTTTTTAAGGATAACTTTCCTATTACAGACACTCGTAACATCTTTGTACTGGAATTTCTGGATTATTTTATTGATCCGCCCCGTTACTCTATAGATGAGTGTATGGAACGAGGATTAACCTACGCTGTTCCGTTAAAAGCTAAGCTTCGTTTAAGTTGTAATGATGAAGAACACGTAGATTTCCAAACCATCGTTCAGGATGTATTCTTAGGAAACATTCCTTACATGACACCACGTGGTACATTTGTAGTGAATGGAGCTGAACGTGTGGTTGTATCTCAGTTACACCGTTCACCTGGTGTATTTTTTGGTCAATCTACCCATCCAAATGGTACAAAAATTTACTCTGCAAGGGTAATTCCTTTTAAAGGAGCCTGGATGGAGTTTGCTACAGACATTAACAATGTGATGTATGCTTATATTGATCGTAAGAAAAAGTTCCCTGTAACAACTCTATTACGTTCTATAGGTTTCGAAACTGATAAAGACATTCTTACTTTATTTGGAATGGCCGATGAGGTTGTTGCCGATAAAAAAGAATTAACCAAGCATATTGGAAAAAAGTTAGCTGCTCGTGTATTACGTACTTGGGTAGAAGATTTTGTGGATGAGGATACAGGAGAGGTGGTAAGTATTGAGCGTAACGAAATCGTAATGGAACGTGATGTTGTTTTAGATGAGGATGCTATTGACACCATTATCGAAATGGAAATTAAAAGCGTGTTTTTACAAAGAGAAGATGTTGGTGGTGATTATGCAATCATTTACAACACTTTAAATAAAGATACCTCAAACAGTGAATTAGAAGCGGTTCAGCACATTTATCGTCAATTACGTGGTGCTGATGCTCCTGATAATGAAACTGCTCGTGGTATTATCGACAAATTATTCTTCTCAGACAAACGTTACGATTTAGGAGAAGTTGGTCGTTACAAAATCAATAGAAAATTAGGGTTAGAATATCCTTTAACTAAAAAGGTATTAACTAAACAAGATATCATTGAAATCATTAAATACTTGGTGCGTTTAACCAATGCAAAAGCCGAGATTGATGATATCGATCATTTATCAAACCGTCGTGTACGTACAGTTGGCGAACAATTGTATGCACAATTTGGTGTTGGTTTAGCTCGTATGGCTCGTACCATTCGTGAAAGAATGAATGTACGTGACAATGAGGTATTTACTCCAGTAGATTTGATTAATGCAAGAACATTGTCTTCTGTTATTAACTCATTCTTTGGTACATCTCAGTTATCCCAATTCTTAGATCAAACCAATCCATTATCTGAAATTACACACAAACGTCGTATTTCAGCTCTAGGGCCAGGAGGTTTAAGTAGAGAAAGAGCTGGTTTCGAGGTTCGTGACGTACACTATAGCCACTATGGTCGTTTGTGTACTATTGAAACTCCAGAAGGACCAAACATTGGTTTGATTTCAACTTTATGTGTGCATGCTGCGATTAACGAAATGGGTTTTATCGAAACTCCATACCGTAAAGTAGAAAACGGTAAAGTGAACTTAACCGATTTGAAATACCTAAGTGCAGAAGAAGAAGAAGATAAAAAAATTGCACAAAGTAACTCTCCAATGGACGAGAAGGGTAACTTCTTAGAAGAGAAAATTGTGAGTAGAGATACTGGTGATTTTCCTATTTTGGATAAGGCCGATGTTCAGTACATGGACGTTGCTCCCAACCAAATTGTAGGTTTATCAGCTTCTTTAATTCCTTTCTTAGAGCATGATGATGCTAACCGTGCCTTGATGGGTTCGAACATGCAACGTCAGGCTGTTCCATTATTGCGTCCTGAAGCTCCAGTTGTGGGTACAGGTTTAGAAGGAAGAGCTGCACGTGATGCACGTATTCAATTACATGCAGAAGGTGAAGGTGTGGTTGAATTTGTTGACGCTAACGAAATTCATGTTCGTTACGAAAGAAGCGAAGACGAAAGAGTAATCAGCTTCGACGACGATTTAAAAATATACAAGCTAACTAAGTTTATCAAAACCAACCAAGCTACTTGTATTAATTTAAGTCCTGCCGTTAAAAAAGGTCAAAAAGTTACTAAAGGAGATTTCTTAACTGAAGGTTATGCAACCAAAAATGGTGAATTGGCTTTGGGTAGAAACTTGCAAGTTGCGTTCATGCCTTGGAAGGGTTATAACTTCGAGGATGCGATTGTAATTAATGAGAAAGTAGTTCGTGAAGACTGGTTTACGTCAGTACATATCGATGAATATGAATTAGAAGTTCGTGATACCAAATTGGGAGAAGAGGAATTAACTCCAGATATTCCAAACGTATCAGAAGAAGCTACTAAAGATTTGGATGAAAATGGTATTATTCGTATTGGTGCAACCATTAAAGAAGGCGATATCTTAATTGGTAAAATTACTCCTAAAGGTGAAAGTGATCCTACACCAGAAGAGAAATTATTACGTGCCATCTTTGGTGATAAAGCAGGTGATGCAAAAGATGCTTCTTTAAAAGCTCCAAATGGTACTGAAGGTGTTGTAATCGATAAAAAATTATTCCAACGTGCTAAGAAAGATAAGAACGCAAAAGTTCATGAAAAAGCATTGTTAGATAAAGTTGAAAAAACACACCAACAAAACGAAGAAGACTTAAAAGAACAATTGCTAAACAAATTGCAAGCGTTGTTAAAAGAAAAAGCTTCACAAGGTGTTACCAACAGTTTTGGTGAAATATTAATTGGCAAAGGTGCTAAGTTTAATCAAAAGAATTTGGCTGCTATTGAATATGCAACTGTTAATCCTTTGGGTTGGACAGGTGATGCTAAAATTGATGATGCAATCAATACTTTATTGCACAACTACAGCATTAAGTTTAATGAAGAGTTGGGTAGATACAAACGTGAAAAATTCAATATCTCCATTGGTGACGAATTACCAGCAGGCGTACTGAAATTAGCGAAAGTTTACCTTGCTGTTAAACGTAAGTTGAAAGTGGGTGATAAAATGGCTGGTCGTCATGGTAACAAAGGTATCGTTGCCAAAATTGTACGTGCTGAGGATATGCCATTTATGGAAGATGGAACACCAGTTGATATTGTGTTGAATCCATTAGGTGTACCTTCTCGTATGAACTTAGGACAAATCTATGAAACCATCTTAGGTTGGAGTGCTAAGAAATTGGGCGTACGTTTTGCAACACCAATTTTTGATGGTGCAAGTACAACTGAAATCGAGCAATACTGTAACGATGCAAATATTCCTTTAAACGGACATACTTATTTATACGATGGTGAAACCGGAGAACGTTTCCACCAAAAAGCAACTGTAGGGGTTATTTATGTAATTAAATTACACCACATGGTTGATGATAAGATGCATGCTCGTTCTATTGGACCATATAGCTTAATTACACAACAGCCTTTGGGTGGTAAAGCTCAGTTTGGTGGTCAGCGTTTTGGTGAGATGGAGGTTTGGGCACTGGAAGCTTATGGTGCTGCTAACATCTTGCAAGAATTGTTAACCCTTAAATCTGATGATATTATTGGTCGTGCAAAAACCTATGAGGCAATTGTAAAAGGCGATAATATCCCTAAAGCTGGTGTACCAGAATCATTTAATGTATTGGTACATGAATTGAGAGGCTTAGGTTTAGATTTGAAGTTCGATTAATTGCTAAAAAATCGCTGTTTAAAATACAACTCCCATACTGTAAAGTTTGGGAGTTTTTTTTGAAATCAACTACAGAATATGAGTTTGGTTGTTATTGTGTTGTTGAAAACCCTGCTGAATAGCAGGGCATCCTTTAACGATAAAATATAATTCAGCAGCGTAATGTTAATAAATGAACATTTTATAAGAAATGTATATAAGAAGCATAACTTGCAGCATTATTACAATAAAAAATATATTTTGAAGAATAAAGCAATGTACTCTTTACATCAGCATACGAGCAGAAGTGTAGCAGATAGCCTGCAAGCCATTACTTACGCTGTTGCTGGTGTTGAACATACCATAACAGGCATAATGGAAGAAGTAGATAATTATATTTATTTGTATGAATACAGAGGTAAACAAACTGGTACCGAGTTCTTTATTTCTTTCTCAAAAAATTCTACTTCGTATAAATTGTTAGATGTACAGGAAATCAAATAAGTTATATCAAATACCCAAATAAGTTATTATCCTTATTAATCTCCGAATAATCTATTTGATATTGTTGCATTCTTGCAAGTAAGGCATCATAATCGTTTCTTGACGCAAGTTCAATACCAACCAAGGCTGGACCACTTTCTTTATTGGTTTTTTGCATATACTCAAAACGGGTGATGTCATCTGTTGGGCCAAGTACATGATTTAAAAATTCTCTTAATGCACCAGGACGTTGAGCAAACCGTACTAAAAAATAATGCTTCAATCCTTCGTATTGTAAAGAACGTTCTTTTATCTCTGGCATACGGTCAATATCGTTGTTGCTGCCACTTACAACGCATACAATTTTTTTGCCTTTAATAGCATCTGCATAATCATCTAAGCAAGCAATACTCAATGCTCCTGCAGGCTCTACAACAATTGCATCTTCGTTGTATAGTTTTAAAATGGTAGAACAAACTTTGCCTTCTGCCACCAAATGCATATCATCTATTACGTCTTTACAAAAAGAAAAGGTAATATCTCCAATGCGTTTAACAGCAGCACCATCTACAAATCGATCTATGCTTTCTAATGTAACGGGGTGACCAGCTTTTAATGCTTCAAACATACTTGGTGCACCTTCAGGTTCTAAGCCAACAATTTTAGTTAAAGGAGAGAATGTTTTAAAATAACTACCAACGCCTGCACTCAAACCCCCACCTCCAACAGGTACAAAAACATAATCGATATTAATTAGTTCTTCTAAAATTTCTACACCAACAGTAGCTTGCCCTTCTATTACTTTATAATCATCAAATGGTGGTATGAATACCATATCGTTTTCTTGTGTAAACTGTTTTGCTGCAATTGCACAATCATCAAAAGTGTCGCCAATTAACTTTATTTCAATAAAGTCTTCACCAAACATTTTTGTTTGATTTACTTTTTGTCTGGGTGTGATAATAGGCATGAATATTACACCTTTGGCTTCCAGTTTTTTACAACTGTATGCAAAGCCTTGAGCATGATTACCTGCACTTGCACAAACCACTCCACGCTGTAACTGTTCTTGTGGTAAACTGCTCATCATATTATAAGCACCACGTAATTTATAAGAACGTACAACTTGCAAATCTTCACGTTTTAAATAAACCTGGGCTTGATATTTTTTACTCAAGCTATGACTTAAATGCAAAGGGGTTTTAACAGCAATGCCCGAAAGTCTTGCTGCTGCTGATTTGTAGTCAAGCCTCCTAACCCCTAAAGATGGATTATTTAATTCTATTCCTTGCTTTGATGCTTCTTCCATTTTTTTCTTGTAAGAAATTAATTGAATACTTCTTATCTAAAAGGCGACCCTGAAATGCTACTGTTCGTCCTCAAAAAAAATTACTTCAATCTTGTGCATAATCTACTCCTTGTCCCCTTTAGGAGATAGAGGCTTATGCAACAGTATTAATAGCTTTCATAGCTATCATTGCTTGTCGCAATACTTTACCAATAGCTTCAACTTCATGAGAACGAATGGCTTCATTTACTTCGATTAAAGTTTTATTATCAACACCATTATCCTTACCAGCATTGAAGTTGATGCCTATAACATCTACATCAATAGTCTTCATGAAATCTGCAATCATTGGTTTTGCAGCATGATCAAATAAGTAACAACCATACTCAGCAGTGTCAGAAATTACACGATTCATTTCGAACAATTTTTTACGTGCAATGGTATTGGCAATAAGTGGAGTTTCGTGCAAACTTTCATAGTAAGCACTTTCAGCTTTAATACCAGATTGAACCATTGTTTCAAACGCCAATTCAACACCAGCTCTTACAAAAGCAACCAATAATAATCCATTATCAAAATATTCTTGTTCAGTAATCTTTGCATTGGTTGGTGCAGTTTTTTCGAATGCAGTTTCGCCAGTTGCAGCTCTCCAGGTTAATAAATTTTTATCATCATTGGCCCAATCTTCCATCATGGTTTTAGAAAATTCTCCACTCATGATATCATCTTGGTGTTTTTGAAATAATGGACGCCATATGTTTTTAAGTTCTTCACTCAACTCATATGCTTTTAATTTTGCAGGGTTCGAGAGTCTGTCCATCATAGCAGTAATACCACCTTGTTTTAATGCTTCAGTGATTACTTCCCAGCCATATTGAATAAGCTTTGCAGCGTATGCAGGTTCAATTCCTTTCTCTACCATTTTATCAAATGATACAATAGAACCGGTTTGTAACACACCACATAAAATGGTTTGTTCACCCATTAAATCACTTTTTACCTCGGCAACAAAAGATGATTTCAATACACCAGCTTTGTGGCCTCCAGTGCCTGCTGCATAAGCTTTTGCTTGAGCTAGGCCTTTTCCTTCAGGATCATTTTCAGGGTGAACTGCAATCAACGTTGGTACACCAAAACCACGAATGTATTCTGCACGAACTTCTGAACCTGGGCATTTTGGTGCAACCATTATTACCGTTAAATCTTTACGTATTTGTGTGCCTTCTTCCACAATATTAAAGCCATGAGAATAGGAGAGTGTTGCTCCTTGTTTCATTAATGGCATGATTGCTTTGATTACTGACGTATGTTGCTTGTCAGGTGTTAGGTTTAAAACTAAATCTGCAGTTGGAATTAATTCTTCATAAGTGCCAACAGTAAAACCATTTTCAGTAGCACTTTTCCAAGAAACCCTTTTTTGTTCTATTGCTTCTTTACGTAAAGTATAAGCTACGTCTAAACCTGAGTCTCTTAAATTTAATCCTTGGTTTAATCCTTGAGCACCACAACCAACGATGACTATTTTTTTACCTTTTAATACATTCACTCCATCTGCAAAGTTGCTACCATCTAAAAATTCACAAACACCTAATTGGTTTAATTTTTCTCTCAATGATAGTGTGTTAAAATAATTTGCCATTGTATCCTGTTTGATTTTTAATGTTTAAATTTTATTTTTTGTTGTGAGCCCTTGAATATTTATTGAACACCAGTTGCGTCGCACCCTTCAACTGTATAACAATATTCTACTATTTCGAAAAAGATTTAGCAGTTATTAGATAATGTAGAAGGAAAAAAAATCTGTTTTAATCTTTCTCATCTGTGTTATCAGTGTTCTAATTTGTTACATGCTAAACACTGCTTCTCCTTCATTCAAGTATTCATTTTCTATTACTTCTTCGCCGGGTGTAATGGCTTCAAAGCTTTTTAGTTTTTCATGAAAACCTTTACTGTTCTTAATAATTGCCACTCTTGCACTACGAACAAATTCAATAAGTCCGTAAGGTTCTAATACTTTAATTAAAGTTTCTGTTTCTTCACGATGACCACTCACCTGAAATACAGTATAATCATTTCTTATTACAACTGCATTAGCTCCATACTGACGTAAAAGTCTTTCCACTTTTACTTCACTTGCTATAATATCAGTTGGTACTTTGTACAATGCCATTTCCTGCCAAATGATTTCTTCATTGTTGTTGTAATAAGCTTTTAAAACTTCTACCTGTTTTTCGATTTGACGACATAATTTTTTAATTACATCTTCAGTTTCGTTTACTACAATTGTGAAACGATGTACACTATCTACTTCGGTTGGTGAAGTATTTAAACTTTCGATATTAATTTTTCTTCGGGAAAAAATAATAGCAATACGATTGAGTAAACCAACCTGGTTTTCAGTGTAAACGGTGATGGTATATTCTTGTTTCATTTGTTCAGTTTTATTCTATAGTATAAGTGTGCCCTGCTATTCAGCAGGATTTTTCAACGACGCAACTGCAATTTGGTTTTATTCTGTCGCTAGTAATACAAAAAAATCCTTTATTCCCCTTTAGGGAATAGGGGATTAAATTTCTTCTTTACTCAAAACAATTTCAGAAACGCCTCTTCCCTGCGGTACCATTGGAAAAACATTGTCTTCTTTGCCTACTTCTACTTCTAACAAGTATGCACCTTGATGATTGAGCATAGTTGATAAAGCATTTTTCAAATCTTCACGCTTAGAAATGCTGTTACCCAGAATGTTATACCCTTTTGCAACCTGAACAAAATCGGGACTGGCGATGTCAACAAACGAATAGCGTTTGTCGTGAAATAATTGCTGCCATTGACGTACCATGCCTAAGAAATGATTGTTGAGGACGAGAATTTTCACGTCCACTTCAGATTGCATGATGGTGCCCAATTCTTGAATAGTCATTTGAATGCCACCATCGCCAATAATTGCTACAACTGTGCGTTTAGGAGCACCATATTTAGCACCAATGGCTGCAGGCAAAGCAAACCCCATTGTACCTGCACCACCTGACGTAATGTTGCTTTTTGATTCATTGAATTTTGCATAACGACAAGCTACCATTTGATGCTGACCAACATCGGTTACAATAATTGCATTACCATTGGTAAGTTTATTTAGTGTATTAATTACTTCACCCATGGTCATTACATCGGTTGTTGGATGTAATTCTTTGTTGATGCAAACAGATTCTTCTTTTTGTTTATACTCATTGAAACGTTGTAACCATTGTGGATAGCATTTGGTTTCTATCAACTCAGTTAGCATGGGTAATGTTTCTTTACAATCGCCCCAAACAGGAACAGTTGTTTGAACATTTTTATCAATCTCAGCAGGGTCTATATCTAAATGAATCACTTTTGCTTGTTTGGCATATTTGTCTAAACGACCAGTTACACGATCATCGAAACGCATACCAACTGCAATTAATACATCACATTCATTGGTTAAAACATTGGGGCCATAATTGCCATGCATGCCCAACATGCCAACGTTTAAAGGATGTGCAGTTTCTAATGCACTGAGGCCTAGAATAGTCCATGCTGTAGGTGTTCCAGCTTTTTCGATAAAGGCTTTAAACTCTTTTTCGGCTTTGCCTAAAATAACACCTTGTCCAAAAATGACAAATGGTTGTTTTGCTTCATTGATTAGTTTGGCAGCTTCTTCTAAGTATGATTTTCTGATAATTGGTTTTGGACGATAGCTGCGTATATGCTCACATTTTTTATAACCAGCATAATCAAATTTTTGTAACTGAGCATTTTTGGTGATGTCAATTAATACTGGTCCTGGTCTTCCTGTCCCAGCAATATAAAATGCTTTAGCTAAAACATGTGGAATCTCATCTGCGTCAGTAACCTGATAATTCCATTTGGTAACTGGTGTAGTAATATTGATAACATCTACTTCCTGAAAAGCATCAGTGCCTAATAAATGAGCAAATACTTGCCCAGTAATACAAACAACAGGTGTGCTATCAATCATAGCATCTGCTAATCCTGTAACTAAGTTTGTTGCACCTGGACCACTGGTTGCGAATGTTACACCCACTTTCCCACTACTACGAGCAAAGCCTTGTGCTGCATGTATTCCACCTTGTTCATGACGAACTAAAATATGTTTCAACTGGTCATGGTAATCATACAGTGCGTCGTAGATAGGCATGATTGCACCACCAGGATAACCAAATACGGTTTCTACACCTTCGGCAACCAATGCTTCTAATACAGCTTGTGAGCCACTGATGCCCCTAACCCCTAAAGGGGCGATATTAGGTTTCTGTTCAGGCTTTTCAATAATTTTAGTTAAAGCACTCATATTGATATTTTTAGAGTCTTAAAATATGTTTGTATTTATTTACCCCTTTAGGGGATAGGGGTTATTCATCAGTTACACATCCTTCTGCAGCCGTCTTCACCAGTTTAGCATATTTGTACAATACACCATTGGTTGCTTTTAATGCTGGTTGTTGCCAATTGGCTTTTCGTTGTGCAATTATTGCATCACTAACTTTTAAATTGATGGTGTTGTTCACTGCATCAATTTCAATAATGTCATTGTCTTCTACCAATCCAATTAAGCCACCATCAAAGGCTTCTGGAGTAATATGTCCAACAACAAAACCATGTGTACCACCACTAAACCTTCCATCGGTAATTAGTGCAACAGATTTGCCCAAACCTGCACCAATAATGGCTCCTGTAGGCTTCAACATTTCAGGCATGCCCGGTGCACCACGTGGCCCAATATATCTTATCACCACCACATCGCCAGCATGCACTTTACCTGATTGAATACCAGCAATTAAATCTTTTTCTCCATCAAATACCCTTGCAGTTCCTTCAAATTTTTCACCTTCTTTACCAGAAATTTTTGCAACACTTCCACCTGTAGCAAGGTTGCCATACAATATTTGT
This sequence comes from Chitinophagaceae bacterium, assembly GCA_044348985.1. Classification (GTDB taxonomy): domain Bacteria; phylum Bacteroidota; class Bacteroidia; order Chitinophagales; family Chitinophagaceae; genus UBA1930. The sequence continues at coordinate 29,786 of JBIKRV010000006.1, read as the reverse complement.
AAATGCCCAGTAGCTTTTAATGGTGATTCTAAAGGCATAATGATTTTTTGTTTTTCAAAATCTAAATCTTTTGCTTCAGCTAAATTTTCTGCAACTGTTTTACCAGTTACTGTTAAGCAATCACCATGCAATAGACCTTTACTGAATAAATATTTCATTACACTTGGTACACCACCATATTGATGTAAATCTTCCATTAAATATTTGCCACTAGGCTTAAAATCGGCTAATACAGGAATTTTATTGCTAATGGTTTGAAAGTCGTCTTGCGTCAATTCTACATTAACACTTTTTGCCATAGCAATTAAATGCAATACAGCATTTGTACTTCCTCCTAAAACCATGATCACAGTAATCGCATTTTCAAAAGCTTTACGTGTCATAATATCGCTGGGCTTAATATCTTTTTCTAACAGTATTTTAATTGCAGCACCAACAGCTTTACATTCTTTTTGCTTCTCTTCACTCAATGCAGGGTTACTACTAGAGTATGGCAAACTCATTCCCAATGCTTCAATTGCACTTGCCATTGTATTGGCTGTGTACATACCACCACAAGCACCAGCACCTGGACAACTGTGTTGTACAATTCCTTTAAAATCGGCTTCACTTAAATTGCCTGCAATTTTTTGTCCCAATGCTTCAAACGCGGAAACAATATTTAAATCCTCACCTTTATAATGACCAGGAGCAATCGTTCCACCATACAACATTATAGATGGACGATTCAATCTACCCATTGCCATTACTGTTCCTGGCATATTTTTATCGCAACCTGGAATGCCAATTAAAGCATCATAATATTGAGCACCAGCATTGGTTTCAATACTATCGGCAATTACATCTCTGCTTACCAAACTATAACGCATACCATCTGTACCCATACTAATGCCATCACTAACCCCAATAGTGTAAAAACGCAATCCCAACAAGCCTTCTGTTGCATTTACACTTTTCTTTACACTATCATTCAAGTCGTTTAAGTGCATGTTGCAAGGGTTGCCATCCCATCCCATGCTTACAATACCAACTTGAGCTTTTGCGAAATCTTTTTCTTTAAAACCAATGGCATAATACATAGCCTGAGCTGCAGGTTGTGTTACGTCTTGTGTTAATGTTTTTGAGTATTTATTTAGTTCTGACATTTTCTTTGGTTAATGGGTTATGGGTGATAGGTCATGGTTAGAGCATCTTACCATGACCTATGATCTATCTGCTATAAGCTTCTTCCAACACTTTTTCTTTATATTTTTTCTGAACTATTGAACTCACCGTTTCATTCCAAGGTTTCTTAAACTTCACATTATCCAATGATTGCCAACCCACAATTTCAGCCGCAGTACCACAATAAAATGCTGCATCGGCTTGTTGTTTTATTTCATCGGTGGTGAACTGTTTTTCTTCGACTTCAATATTGTTTTCAGCACATATTTCTAAAACTGTTGCTCTTGTTATGCCCGGCAAAATATTACCCAATGATGGTGTGTATAATTTGCCATCTTTTTCATAAAACATATTTGCTCCTGGACCTTCTGCTGCAAAGCCATGCATGTCTGTCAACAATGCTTCATCAAAGCCATTGGCTTTGGCTTCCTGACTAGCTAATATCGAATTTACATAATGACCAGTTGCTTTTGCTTCAATTTTAAAACCTTTAGGATTAGGTCTTTCAAAAGAAGATGTCATTATTCGTAATAATTTGTCACCTAAGAATAATCCCATTTCCCATGCTTCTATAACTATAAATGAATCAGTGTTTTTATTGAAACTCATGTTGGCTGGAGCATATACCAATGGACGGATATAAGCATCTTGCAAATTATTTTCAGCCAATACTTTATAAGTTGCTGCGATCAATTCATTTGTATCAAAAGGGTAAGGCATATTTAATGCAGCTGCAGATTTTTTTAATCTTTCAAAATGCTCAACTGCTTTGAAAACCTTTGTCTCACCACACACACTTTTATAAGAACGTATACCTTCAAAAACACCATAACCATAATGAAGACTTTGCCCATAGAAATCTGTTTTGGCTTCATTTGCTTTTACAAATTGGCCATTGAGATAGATAATTGTGTTTTCGTTGTAATACATTTTTTAAATAGTTTAATCATTGACAGGTAATAAAAAACCCGCCTCTTTTGGAGGTGGGTTGTATGTTTAATTCGTTTGTATCAACATCAACTAACACCTCCATGCGAAGCAGGAATAATAATGACAACCACCACAATAACTATTGCGTTGATAATTGTGATTGCACTATGTAATTTGCTTTGTAGCATAAGATGTTTATTGAACGAATATAACGCCGCCTCTTGAAATAACAAAGAACTTTAACCCCTATCCCCTAAAGGGGGACTAATTACACTCCTTTAGGGGATGGGGTTTATATAATTGTTGACTTTCTCAACTCTATATTTTCTGCATGCACTATACCAGGAATATTATTGCTAACATAATCCGCAATTAAATCTCCGATGGTGCTTGTGAAATAAAAGTTGATTGGGTCTATATCTTTAGAAACAAATTTGTGTTCGAGTGTCCAAGCAACAGCTTCTCGAACCAAAGCAGCTTCTTCATTTAATTTTAAATGCTCTAACAATAAAGCCGATGATAAAATAGAGCCAATTGGGTTGGCAATATCTTTGCCTGCTGCCTGAGGATATGAACCATGAATTGGCTCAAACAACGCAGCTCCCTTACCAACAGATGCACTTGGTAGCAAACCAAGAGAACCTGCTAATACACTGGCTTCATCACTAATAATATCACCAAACATGTTTTCTGTAAGAATTACATCGAACTGTTTTGGATTAAGGATAATTTGCATTGAAGCATTATCGACAAACATATAATCAACAGCAACGTCCGAATATTGTGAGGCAATTTGTTGAACCACTTTACGCCATAAACGTGATGTTTCTAAAACGTTGGCTTTATCAACTAAGGTTAATTTTTTTCTTCTGATTTGTGCTGTTTGAAAAGCCAAATGTGCAACACGATCTATTTCTTCAATGCTATACGTGCATTCATCTAATGCAATATTTCCTGCTTCGTTTAATTCTTTTTTGCCAAAATAGATACCACCTGTTAACTCTCTGAAAATTACAAAATCCACATTCTCTAATAGCTTAGATTTAAGTGGAGATAAATGATGTAAAGATGAATAAGTTGTAACTGGACGTATGTTGGCAAACAGCTGCAATGATTTTCTGATTTTCAATAAGCCTTGTTCTGGACGAACTTTTGCAGTTGGATCATTGTCGTATTTAGGATGACCAATTGCACCAAATAAAACAGCATCGCTGTTTAAGCAGGATTCAATGGTTTCATCGGGTAATGGATTGCCTGTTTTGTCAATTGCAATTGCACCCATTAATTGATAATCATACGTAAACTCATGATTATAACGTTTAGCAATGGCATTCAACACTTTTACAGATTGAGCTGTAACTTCTGGGCCAATGCCATCACCTTCTATTACGGTAATTTTTTTGTTCATACCCCTAGCCCCTAAAGGGGAATTATTGTGTTTTGTTATAAAATATGTTGTAGTTCGTAAGCTTCTATTTCATCTTTGATGTTGAGTAAATAGTCAATATCATCGAATCCATTTAATAAGCAAGTTTTTTTATAATTGTTGATGTCGAATGTTTCTGTTGCTCCACTTTCGTTTAAAGTGATGGATTGTTGTTTAAGATTTACAGTTAATTCTGTTGATGGATTTTTTTCAACTGCTTCAAAAATTTGGTTTAAAAATTCGTCACTCACTACAACAGGTAATAAGAAATTATTTAAAGCATTGTTTTTAAAAATATCCGCAAAGAAGCTGCTTACAACTACATCAAATCCTGCGTCTTTAATTGCCCAAGCTGCATGTTCACGACTGGAGCCACAACCAAAGTTTTTTCCGGCAACCAAAATTTTACCTGAGTAAATTGGATTGTTCAGTACAAAATCTTTTTTAGGTGTTGCTTCATTATCATTCTCATAACGCCAATCACGGAACAGGTTTTTACCAAATCCATCTCTGCTCGTAGCTTTTAAGAAACGTGCAGGAATTATTTGATCAGTATCCACATTTTCGTTGTGTAGAGGAACTACTGAACTAACAACTATGTTTAAACTTTTTGACATTTTAAATTTCTAATTTTTAATTCCTAATTCAATAATTCTCTTACATCACCCACAACACCTGTAATTGCTGCTGCTGCTGCTGTTAATGGACTTGCCAATAATGTTCTTGCATTTGGTCCTTGTCTTCCCTCAAAGTTTCTATTGCTAGTGCTGATGCAATATTTGCCAGCTGGAATTTTATCTTCATTCATTCCTAAACATGCACTGCAGCCCGGTTGACGTAATTGAAAACCTGCTGCTTCAAAAATCTTATCAATTCCTTCGGCAATGGCTTGTGCTTCTACTTGTTTACTTCCAGGAACAATCCATACTTCTACATCTTTGGCTTTTTGTTTACCTTTTACAAATGATGCTACCATTCTCAAATCTTCTATACGGCTGTTGGTACAACTGCCAATAAAAACATAGTCTATTTTTTGTCCTTTAATATTAGCTCCAGCTTCTAAACCCATATACTGTAAAGCTTTTTCGTAAGAAACTTTTTCTTTAGCATCTATTTCACTCAATGCAGGAATATGTTTACTTACACCAATACCCATGCCTGGGTTGGTGCCATATGTAATCATGGGTTCTATGTCTTTTGCATCTATGTGAATTTCTGTATCAAAGGTTGCGTCAGCATCTGTAAATAAAGTTTTCCAGTATGCTAATTTTTTATTCCATTCTTCACCTTTAGGTGCAAATTCACGCCCAGTGATGTAGTTGAACGTTGTTTCGTCTGGTGCAATTAAACCACAACGAGCACCCATTTCAATACTCATATTACAAATGGTCATTCTTGCTTCCATACTCAAGTTTCTAATTGCAGAACCTGCAAACTCAACTGCATAACCTGTTGCTCCACTTGCAGATATTAAAGAGATGATGTATAAAACAATATCTTTTGAAACAACACCTTTATTCAAATCGCCATCAACGGTAATTCGCATCAATTTGGGTTTGCTTTGTAGCAAACATTGTGTTGCCATTACCATCTCTACTTCACTGGTACCAATACCAAAAGCTATAGAACCAAATGCTCCATGGGTTGACGTATGTGAATCGCCACACACAATTGTCATTCCGGGTTGTGTAAAACCAAGCTCTGGTCCAATTACATGAACAATACCTTGATAAGCATGTCCCAAGCCATACAACTCAACATTGTGTGCTGCACAATTTTTGGTTAACGCTTCTACCTGTAAACGAGACAATTCTTCTTTAATGGGAAGATGTTGATTTAAAGTAGGTACATTATGATCGGCTGTAGCAACAATTTGTTTTGGACGAAATACTTTAATTCCACGTTTGTCTAATCCTGCAAATGCTTGTGGAGAAGTTACTTCATGAATTAAATGTTTATCAATGTATAAAACAGAAGGACCTCCATCGATGGTTTTAACGATGTGCTTTTCCCAAATTTTATCGAATAATGTTTTGCTCATTGCGTTATTTGTTTTGAACCACAACGTCACAACGTTTAAAACGATTCACAACGTTGTGTTTCTTTGTGTCGTTCATTCGTTGTGATTCTGAAAAGTTCATTTTTATTTTATTGTTGAAGTGTGCGACGCCACTGAAGTTGATTCTTGTTCTTCAGTTCGTATCACAATTATTTTACACAATGACTGGCTGAAATGCTTTTGCCATTGTATTCAAATCATCGTCATTCACTTCTTTTTTGCTATCGGCTACGCTTAAAAATTCTTCATATAAAACATCTACATCGTTTCTATTAAACGTGTAGCCTAATTTTTGAAAACGAAATGCCAATGCACTTCTTCCACTACGTGCTGTTAATACAATTTTACTCGTATCTGCTCCAACTTCATCTGGATTTATGCTTTCGTAGGTAATGGCACTTTTCAAAAATCCATCCTGATGAATACCTGACGAATGTGCAAATGCATTACTACCCACAATGGCTTTATTTGGCTGAACAGGCATACGCATGGTATCGCTAACCAATTTGCTCATGGGGTTCAGTTGCTTACTATTTACATTGGTATATAAACCCAAAGATTTGTGTTGTTTAATCACCATCACCACTTCTTCTAAAGAAGTATTACCTGCACGTTCTCCAAGTCCATTAATTGTACATTCTATTTGTCTTGCACCAGCAATAACACCTACAATAGAATTGGCAGTAGCAAGTCCTAAATCGTTGTGACAATGACAAGAGATAATGGCTTTATCAATATTGGGAACATTGTTTACTAAGTAAGCAATTTTTTCTCCGTATTGATGTGGCAAGCAATAACCAGTTGTATCTGGAATATTTACGACTGTAGCACCAGCTTTAATAACTGCTTCAATCACTTTTGCTAAATATTCATTCTCTGTTCTGCCTGCATCTTCTGCATAAAATTCTACATCGTCTACAAAGTTTTTAGCCCATTTAACGCATTGAATGGCTCTTTGTAAAATATCATCTTGAGTACTATTGAATTTACCTTTTATGTGGTATTCACTGGTGCCAATGCCTGTATGTATTCTTGGACGTTTGGCAAATTTTAATGCTTCTGCTGCAAATTCAATATCTTTTTGTACAGCTCTTGTTAAGCCACAAACAGATGCAGTAGTAATAATTTTGGAAATTTCTGAAACACTTTCAAAATCGCCGGGAGAAGAAATAGGGAATCCAGCTTCGATAATATCTACACCTAAAGCTTCCAGCTCAAGTGCCAACGCAACTTTTTCACTGGTGTTTAGTTTACAGCCAGGTACTTGTTCACCATCTCGTAAAGTGGTATCAAAAATGTGTACCTTATTATCGGACATAAAAAAATATTTGAAAAGATTGCAGGTTGTTTAATTTTGGTTTGCCTGCCAGTTTACAATTAAACAACCTGCGAGGACGAACTTACCAAGCATAAGTTGACGAATATGACCAAATTGTTAAGCATTTTACGCTGTATAATGGGGCATTAATTGTCTGTAATCCTTGCAGGTAAAGGATTTGAGCTTTAATAAAATACGATGCCTAACAGAAATACAGATACGCTTTTTCAACTGATAAAATCCCTTGAAAAGGGAGAAAAACGGAATTTTAAACTATATATTCAAAGAAATACTTCTAGTGAGAACCTGAAAGTGGTGCAATTATTTGATGCACTGGACAAAATGGAGCAATATGACGAGGAATTAATGCTGAAGAAGAATCCAGAAATAAAAAAGCAACAACTATCCAATATTAAAGCACATTTATACAAGCAAATTTTATCGAGTCTAAGGCTGATTAATGATGAAGACAATATAGATATTCAGTTGCATGAGCAAATGGACTTTGCCCGCATTTTATACAATAAAGGTTTGTATTTGCAGGGTTTGAAAGTGTTGGATAAACTTAAAGAAACTGCTGCTAATCACAACCAAATTACTTTTCAATTGCAAGCTATTTTGTTTGAAAAGAAAATAGAAGCCTTGCATATTACACGAAGCATGGCCAATAGAGCTCAACATTTGAGCAATGAATCTGACTGTATTGTTACACATCTTTCATTAATTAGTCAGTTGTCTAATCTGGCATTGGAATTATACAGCTGGTATATACAGCATGGTCATGCAAGGGATGAAAAAGATATAACAGCCGTTAAAACCTTTTTTGAAAATAAATTGCCACAGCATGATGTACAACAGATGGGCTTTTATGAAAAGTTGTACCTCTATCAATGTTATTGTTGGTACGGATTTATTTTATATGATTTGCTGGTGTATTACAGATATGCTCAAAAATGGGTGGATTTATTTGAGAAATTTCCATCTATGAAAACCACAGAAGCTGGTCAGTTTATACGTGGTATGCATAATTTGTTGAGTGCACATTTTATGCTGAAGAATTATGAAAAGCTATACGAAGGTATTCAACAGTTCGAAGAATTTGCAGTTTCTGTAGATGGATTGATGAATCCAAATACAAGGATTCAAACGTTTGTTTATTTGAGTATTTCAAAAATTAATAAACACTTTCAGGAAGGTACTTTTACGGAAGGATTAAAATTGGTTCCATTTATCGAAGAGAACTTGACGGAATACCAATTACAACTCGATATGCACAGAATATTGGTTTTTTATTACAAAATAGCATGCTTATACTTTGGTAGTGGCGATAACGATAAAGCCATCGATTATTTGAATAGAATCATCAACCGAAAAATGAACCTGCGTACCGATTTACAATGTTATGCAAGGTTGTTACATTTAATTGCACATTACGAATTGGGCAATTATGATATACTGGAATCATTGATAAAATCGGTTTATCGCTTTATGGCCAATATGAATAATTTGAGTACAGTAGAAGAAGAGATTTTTAAGTTCATTCGTAAATCTTTTTCATTAGCTCCTGATAAAATAATTCCAGCCTTTACCAAATTAAAATTGAAGTTAGAACAGTTAGAAGGCAATCCTTTAGAGAGTCGTTCATTTATGTACTTAGATATTATTGCCTGGTTAGAAAGTAAAATTGAAAAGGTTCCTGTACAGGATGTAAGACGAAAAAAGTTTTTAGAACATAAACAGTAGATAAAAAGTGAGGATTGTTATTTAACAATCCTTTTTCTTTTATGCAATTACAATAGCACAATGTTTGGTATCCTGTTTTAAGGTAAACATTTTCCCAACTTAATTTTTATCAGCATGAAACATTTGTACGCTAAATTTTTATACCATGCAGTACAAACCATCAACCTACACAATCCTTATTGTAAGCTTCTTTGTGTTTGCCACACAAGTAAATGCACAAACCAACACCGAAAGAATTTTACAAAATTCCTCTATTAGTTTGGGCGTTGGTTTTGCCAATTACGGCGGCGATTTACAACAAAAAAGATACAGTTTAAAACAGGCAGGCTTTGCCAGAACGATTGGTATTGGTTACAACTTAACCAATCGATTACAAGTAAGAGGCGATTACACTTTTGCAAAGATTGGTGCCGATGATAAACAAAATGCCAGTGCCGTTTTGCAGCAACGTAATTTAAACTTTAAAGCCAATTTATTTGAAACAGCACTAACACTTCGTTACGATTTAATTGATGAAGATCGCTATGGGCTTGTACCTTATGTATATGCAGGTATTGCATATTTTAAAGCCAGTCCATATACGTTTGCGGCAGATGGAACCAAGTATTTTTTAGCTGGCTTACATACAGAAGGTCAGGGATTACCCAATGACGCAAGTGAACCTGCATACAGTACCAAACATATTTCCATTCCATTTGGGTTTGGATTACGCATGAAGCTGAATGATATTTTTGCTGTAAGTTTTGAGTCAGGATTTAGAAAAACATTCACCGATTATATAGATGATGTAAGTGGCACTTATGCAGATTATACTTTACTCAACAGTTATAATCCTATAAGTGCACAGTTGGCTTTTAGAGGTGGTGAAGTAAAAGATGGAATCAGTTATCCTGCTGCTGGAACACAAAGGGGTAATTCAGGAAATAAAGATTACTATTATTTCGGACTAATAAAATTACAAGCCAATTTAAGTTTCTTAAATAAAAACAGATTGGCTTGTGCCAAAAGAGTATTGTAGTTTTTGTACACCAGCTATAGTAATGCTATTAAACAGTAGTCCCGCTTTTCATTACAAGCCCTCGCTAGATAGCGGGGGGCTTTTCATTGCAATCGGGTGTAGAATTTGAACTGTATAATTTCTATTGAACAATTAATGCAAGCTCACCACTTTGGTAATTTTCCATTGATTGTTTTTGTGTTGCCAAATGATGATAAATTTTCCTGCTCTTGATGTTACACTTGAAGCATCTTCACTATTTTGAAATCTATGTAAGCCCATTTCTATGGCACCATAATCTTTAATAGGATATACTTCAATACTACCTTTTATCAAAGTTCTGGTAACCTTACCACAAACAAATTTTTTAGTAGAAGCAACGATGGCTTCTTTATTGTTCATTAAACCACCTTTATCGTGGTAAAATTCAATACTATCTGCATAAAAAGATGCATACGTTTCAAGATTTAAAGCACAAGTATTATAAGCAGCAAAAAAGAGACCGTCTAATTTTACAATAGTGTCGTGTAATTGTTGATCGTCTGGTATGTATCTATAATTGCTATTGCTAATTTGCTTGTTACTTGAACAAGCAAATAAATACAAATTGGCTACTATTAGTACTAAAAAAGTATGTCCAGTTAATTTCATAAAATGTTTGAGGTTTAAAAGTAATGGAGTATTACTTCAAATATGTGTTGTTTTTGTATAAAGAGTAAAATGGAAGTTTATATAACCGCCTCCAAGGTTTTGTAGACTGTTGGTGGGGTTAGTGAGCATAAAAAAGCCGTTACAAGTTTTTATAACGGCTTTTCTTTTTTATCAAGATCAAAGAACATGACCTAATGTAAAAGCAATCCTTAAAGGGTCACTTGGGCTTGAATATGCACCCTGTACATTGCCACCAGTTAATTTAACGCCAAAAACAACACCAGCATAAAAATGCTTGCCTGTTTGCCTTTGTAAGCCAATGTTAAGTAATAAGCCATTACTGCCTCCCACGGCTAGCCTAGGTTGGTTTATACTAATAATTGGGTTTGTTATAAAAAACCTTTCAAAAGATATATAGTTGGCAGAAAAGTTGCGAACCAATTTTTCTTTTTTAATTCTATGTTTTAGGTTGTAATAATATCTGGCCTCAATAGAACCTTGTGCAAAGATATTCCAGGCTGTTTTGTTATTGCCCGTAAAACTAGAAGACTTTGCAAGAAAGCCTGGACCTAAATTAAAAACCATGGTTAGAGGTTTATAAATTTGTCTTTCGTATTGCATAGCTATTGCTAATTGAGGGACAGATATGGTTGCTCTAAAAATATTTTTATCAATTTCTTTAGTAAAATCTATTTGTGATTTTGCAGTTAAAAAAATAATTGAAAAAATACATATAAGATGAAATTTCATATTTTAAGGTTGTTTTATTAGTCTAATACCATACCATTGATTACCTACCCTGCAACGCCCAAAAAAGCTTCCAGATTTCATGGTATAACTGTAGGTAGCATCTGGCGTGCCAAAATTATAGTTAAAACGCCAAACGTTAACATGGCTATAACCTTGAGTTCTTTCTCCTTTGCCAATAATAAAACGGTATTTATTTTGCTCATTTAATGCATTAACTATTTTTGTATGATTAGCATAACGACTAACAAATGTTGGATCGATATAAGAAATAAGGCTATTTGAAATTTCTGTAAAATGGTTGGTAAACTGGTTACCTATAAGTGTATTTACTTGGCTATTAATTAATCTACTAAACCCATCATTTGAAATTGCGGGCTGCCCCCACAGTTTTAAATTAAAATCAATACCAATTGCGTTTACTACATTGTTACCTAGGTCTACTGTATATTCTCCGGCAAAATTTGGCCGTGCTATATTATTGTATCTTGCTGGTGTTGGATAAGTGTAATCAGTTAACAAATTCATATTATCGCAACCAACAACTATTTCATCTGCATAAGACTCTCCCCACCATTTAGTCCATAAAAACTTTCGCTCTCTTTGTAGTTTACCACGTATTCCAACAGATAGAATTATGTCTAAGCCTAAAAAATTATTATTAAATACTTCAAATTTAAAGCGTCTTGAAGGACTCATATAGATTTCTCTAGATTCGTCGAATTCCGTGGTAACTAGATGGCTTTGGTATTGAAAGTTGGTAGGTAGTCCAGTATTGTTTGGAGGCGTAAAACCCGTACCTCCGCCACCGAAACCACCACTACCAATGTCTCCTGGATCTAAAAGAAGATCATAAGGGTTTATTGTTCTTTGTACGCCATCAAAAACTTCAAACCTATTATTGCCCAATGGAGTTTCGTTTGGCACGCTTGTATAGTTTGGATTGTAATAAATATTATTTTCGTTAGCCGAAAAAAAAGTTTGGAATTGTGGTATAGCTGTTTCATCAACCTCAAAAGTGCCTATTCTTGTAAGTTGAAACAAATCGTTGCCAACCATAATTTGCATGTTTTGATTTAGTATATCAACTTGGCAAGAATCGCCAATTAAAGACATTCGCATATCATATAAATACTGCTCAATACCAACTTCTTCTACATCATCATTTGAATTATTGCTAGTTGAGTTGGTGGTAGTTGTTCCTGTGTTGGCTTGAGTTTGATTGTTATGAAATTGATTAAAATAATTTCTTAAGCTAGCAAAATTTTTTGGAAGCAGATTTTTAGCCTCAGCCGAATTGTTTTGTAATTGTAGGTAAAAAGTTTTAAGACTTTCTTTTGATTTAAACTGCAAAACTCCATTCGGAAATAAATTGTCAACTCTTAAAAATGGTTGTTCAATCATAAATTGAGTTTCTGGTTGATCTAGGCTTGTCTTCCTACAAGAAGCAAGAAGTAAGAAGCAAGAAGCAAGAAGCAAGAAGCAATTCTTTTTCATATATTAATTGATTTATTTTATACAAAGTAGAGAATTTATTTACATATAAAAAAAATTATTTTTTATATGTATTAACTGTATTCTTTTTCTTCTAATCGTTTTTTTTTAATAAAATATTGCATTGGTAAAAGCAATACGATTAATTTAGAAATGTGGGATACCAAATATTTTTTGTATAAAGTGTACTACAACAACTTTATAACTGTCACCAAGGTTTTTTGAGCCCTTAGAGGCGTTATGCAACTTTTATACTCCCGAGAGTTTTCAAAATTCTCAGAGGGTATCTAGCGTTCAAAGGCTTTGGATAGCAGTGAAAACCCCACGACGAAGGAGTGGAGTTGCAACGAATAGCCCAAAACCGTTGCCCATAAATGTTGTGCAGTTAATAGCCCCAAATTTTTATCTTCGCAAAACTTTCAAACTTTAAACTCATAAACTTTAAACACTATTGTATGCCATCATTTGATATTGCCAGCAAAGTAGATTTACAAACTTTGGATAACGCCATTAATGTGGTGAAAAAAGAAATTACCAATCGCTTCGATTTTAAGAATTGTCATGTTGTAATTGACCTGAACAAAAAAGATTATAAAGTGATGCTGGAAGCCGATAGTGATATGAAAATGGAACAAATCATTGATGTTATTTTAAGCCGTGGAGTAAAACAAGGCATTGATGCCAATGCATTCGATTTTAGTAAAGAAAGTTACCCAAGCGGTAAAGTGGTAAAGAAAGAAGTTTCTGTAAAAAATGGGCTCAAGCAAGAAGATGCCAAGAAAATTGTGAAAGCCATTAAGGATAGTGGGTTGAAGGTTCAGGCAGCCATTATGGACAATATTATACGTGTTACAGGTAAAAAATTAGATGATTTACAGGAAGTTATAGCATTGTGCCGTAAAACTGACTTTGGTTTGCCTCTGCAGTTCGAGAATATGAAAAGTTAAGCAATTTGAAATTTCTAATTGCTGATTTCTAATTTACTGTTATCTTCGCCGCCCATTATTATATAATCGTCACGGCAAAATCCGTGCGGCCTTAAAAAAATTCTTTATGAAAAAAGGTATCCATCCAGAGAGTTACAGAGTAGTTGTGTTTAAAGACATGACTAACGGTGATTCTTTTTTAAGCAAATCAACTTCTAACACCAAAGAAACTATTCAGTGGGAAGACGGCAACGAGTACCCATTGGTAAAACTGGATATTTCTAACACATCTCACCCGTTTTATACAGGTAAGAATATGTTGGTTGATACTGCTGGTAGAATTGACAAATTCAAAAAACGTTACGCAAAGAAAGACTAGTGCTGCTTTGTACAATTTTATATCCCACTTCTTTCAAGAGGTGGGATTTTTTATTCGGCTAACTTTACAAACTAAATGATTAAAATGAAATTAGATATACTGGCATTTGGTGTGCATCCTGATGATGTTGAATTAAGTTGTGCAGGCACTTTATTGGCAGCCATTGCCGAAGGCAAGCAAGTTGGTATCATTGATTTAACTGAAGGGGAATTGGGCACTCGGGGTACAGCAGAAACCAGAAGAATTGAAGCTGCACATGCTGCAAAAATACTAGGTGTGCATATTAGAGAGAATTTACAAATGGCCGATGGTTTTTTTATAAACGATGAACACCATCAACGCAAAATAATTGAAACAATTAGAAAATACCAACCCGAAATTATTTTATGTAATGCACCCGAAGATCGTCATCCCGATCATGGACGAAGTGCCAAGCTGCTTAGCGATTCAGCTTTCTTAAGTGGACTTAGAAAAATTATTACCAATGATGATGGTAAAATACAAGATGCCTGGAGGCCCAAATACGTTTTTCATTATATTCAGGACAGGCTTTTAAAACCTGATTTTGTAGTTGATATTTCAGCTTATCATGAAACGAAGCTCAAGTCTATTTTATGCTACACAACCCAGTTTCACAACCCCAATTTAAATGAACCACAAACCTATATTTCATCTCCTCAGTTTCTCGAATCTGTTAAAGGCAGAGATATGATGATGGGCAAAAACATAGGCGTAAATTTTGCCGAAGGATTTATTAGCGAAAAAACATTGGGTATAAAAAGCTTTGATGCATTCATACAAAATGTAACTTGATTGAAAACCGAGTTGCTCTTTAGAGCAGCACACTTTTCTTTATAAACAACTGCTTATATTTATTCTATGATTGGAATAAAAAAATGGCTACCAATTGTTTTTATTGTATTGCTTGCAGCTTGTGCTCCCAAGCCTTATGCAGATACCAACAAAGTATATAAACAGCAAACTAAAACTTACGCAAAAAAATTAGCTGAACAACCCATGGTTGAGGCCAATGATAGCATATTTGCTCCTTCTTTTTTTGCAGGAACTACCAATTTTAGTATGCGTAAGCCCAACTTTGTAATCATTCATCACACAGCACAGAATAGTTGCGATACTACTTTAAGAACATTTACACTTGCATGCACACAAGTGAGTGCTCATTATGTTATTTGCCGAGATGGAATTATTCACCACATGCTCAATGATTACTTAAGAGCACATCATGCAGGGGTAAGCAAATGGGGTAATGTTACCGATATGAATTCATGTTCTATTGGCATTGAATTAGACAACAATGGCTTTGAGCCTTTTAGCAATGCACAAATAAATAGTCTAATTAGTTTATTGGGTAAATTGAAAAAAAATTACAGTATTCCAACATCAAATTTTATAGGGCATGGAGATATTGCTCCAACACGTAAAAATGATCCAAGTATTTTATTTCCTTGGAAAACCCTTGCTGATAAAGGCTTTGGACAATGGTATGATGTAGTAACAGATACAATCCCTGCTGGGTTTAGTCATTTGCAGGCATTAAGAATAATTGGATATGATACAAAAGATACTACAGCTGCAATCAGAAGTTTTAAACGTCATTTTATGCAGGATAGCACCAGAAAAATAAATGATGCTGATAAAGTAGTGCTGAATAGTTTAATGAAAAAATATTAAGTATCGATTGCACTAATTATACGAATTACGCTAATTACACGAATTATATATATTACACTAATTTTTCGAATTGCACTAATTACACGGATTGTATGATTAGTTAGATTGACGAATTAGTTAATGAACGAATTGCTGAATACATGTGAATCACAAAATCCGTGTTGTTTCGTGTAATCCGTGGCAAAAATAAAAGAATATGCAAGTACTTATAACTAACATAGCCTTACTGGTAAATACAAGAACTGAAAACAGTTTATTGCGTGGAAAAGCATTTGCCGAACTGCCTTGTATAGAAAATGCTTTTTTGGTTATTGAAGATGGATTGATTAAAGATTATGGCTCAATCGAAAAAATTGGAAATTATCAATCAGCAATTTCAAATACTATCGATGCTCAAGGTGCAACCATTCTTCCAACATGGGTAGACAGTCATACACATTTGGTTTTTGCAGCTAGCCGAGAGAACGAATTTGTAGATAAGCTGAAAGGTAAATCTTATGCTGAAATTGCAGCAAGCGGTGGTGGTATTTTAAACTCTGCCAAACGAATTGCGTCAGCAACTGAAGATGAGCTGTACGCCAGTGCCAATCAACGTTTGCAAGAGCTTATACAATTAGGAACCGGAGCTATAGAAATAAAAAGTGGTTATGGATTAACGGTAGATGCTGAATTAAAAATGCTTCGTGTAATCAAGCGTTTAAAAGAAAGTTCTCCCATACCTATTAAAGCAACTTTTTTGGGAGCACACACCTATCCAATCGAGTTTAAAGAAAATCACCAGGGATATATTGACTTAATCATCAACGAAATGTTGCCTGCCATTACCAAAGAAAATCTGGCGGATTATATTGATGTATTTTGTGAAGAAGGATTCTTTAGTAAAACAGAAACAATTGCTATTTGCAAAGCTGGTATGCAAAATGGATTGAAATCAAAAATTCATGCCAACCAACTTAATTTAAGTGGGGGAGTAGAAGCTGGAATAGAACTAAATGCAATATCAGTTGATCATTTAGAAACCATGGATGACGCAACTGTACAAGCTCTTGCAAACTCGTCAACTATTGGCACATTATTACCAACTGCAGCTTTCTTTTTGCGTATGGCATTTCAACCTGCAAGACAGTTAATAGATGCTGGCTGTGCTATTGCATTGGCTAGTGATTTCAATCCCGGTTCATCACCAAGTGGCAATATGAATCTGGTAGTTGCCATGAGTTGCATACAAATGAAAATGTTGCCCGAAGAAGCTATTAACGCAGCCACCATCAATGCAGCTTATGCAATGGAAGTAGAACAGCAAATGGGTAGTATTATGATAGGTAAAAAAGCCAATTTAATTTTCACCAAACCCATTCCTTCATTAGCTTATTTGCCTTATGCATTTGGCACCAATTTAATTGATAAGGTAATGATTAATGGAATGTTTATTAACCATTAATTCTTAACCCTGTTGGCTTCTGCATCAGAAGCTGTATTTCTGTTTCTACTAGCTTTTAGTTTTTGATTACCAAATGAGTATCTGATAGTAAAACGAATATTTCTGCTTTCGGCTCTTTGTAAAAAGTTCACATTAATAGCCTGATATACAATTTCTCCTTTGGTAACCTGACTGTATAATACATCGTTGAAGTTTAAACTCAATCTTAATTTTTTGTCCATTAAAGTTTTAGCTATACCAAAATTTAATGCACCCATTGGCTGTATATTGATGAACTCATTTAAAAATGCTGTCATATAATAGCCATTTGCTTCAATGCTCCAGGTATCGGTTGGCTTATACGTTAATTGGCTGAATAACAAATAATTCCATTTTTGTCTGTTATAAATATCTCCTAAATATTCAGCTTTGTATTTGTTTAAAACAAATTCGTTGTGTATAAAACCATCGAACTTTTTACCTAATGGAATGGGTAGATTTAATTCAAAAGTAAGGTTCTCGTATGCAGCTAAATTTTCAACTGTTGTGTAGGTTAAATTGCCATCTTGCTTAGGAGCATTTTCAAAAATAACATCGCTTGTTTTATTATAGCTTACTGAAATAAATGGTTGGTTTTTGTAGTTTACAGCAAACTTGTACGAATTTAAAATTTCTGGACGAAGCAACGGATTTCCTCTGGTATAGGTTAATGAATCTAAGAATACGACAAAAGGATTTTGTTGCTGAAAACTTGGTCTTTCTACCCGGCGACTGTACTGTAAATTCAAGCCAATATCCTTTGTTACATTATAAGTCACAAACGTAGAAGGGAATAACTGTGTATAGTTTCTATTTAATAATTCCTTGTTTTGGTCTTTTCCTTTTGCAACGGTTTGCTCAGCCCTTAAGCCCACCATAAAATCCCATTTTTTAATTTTATTTTGAAAAGAGCCATAAGCAGCATTGATGTTTTCTTGATAAATAAAATCGGTACTACGACTTGGGTCAATAACTCCTTTTTGTAAAAAAGTTAAGTAATTGTCGATCGTAGCAATACTTGATTTACCACCAAGCTCTAATTTCATATTTGCGTTAAATGGATGTATATAATCAACCTTTAATGCACCAAATTTTACAGGGTTATCTACAAACTGGTTATTGGTATATTCAGTGCCATTAGATAGCTTATTGAGTATATTGCTGTTGTTGTTAATTTTAAATGACGAGAAGTCTATATCAACATTCAAATCTTTACCTGTTGTATCAAAATAGTGCCTCCAGTTGAAGTTGGCTGAAAGGTTGCTTCGGTCATTTTTACTTTTGATGATGGTTTCAAAAGAGCTTTCTGTAGTATTGTTACTCAGTTTTATCTGGTTGGTTTTGTTTTGTGTTTCTCCAGAACCTGTTCTTTCAAAACCTCTTACCAAAAAGCCAAACGTATTTTTTTTGTTGGCAAAAAAATCGGCTCCAAATCTGTAACTATTGCTGGTGGCTTGGTTGGGGTTATAATTGGTTTGTAAAAAATTATAACCACTGATAATTCTGCTGAATTCATTATACTCGAACTGGTTTCTTGTGAAATAACTGTAAGAACCAAATAAGTTAATCTTGCCTTTTCTATGATTGATGCTAAAGCTTGGGTTCAAACGGTTAAAGTTTCTATCAACCAAATCTTTTGAGGTACTGTATAATCCTGTTCCTGTTGCTAAACTTACACTACCATTGGTGCCTAAATTGGCATTGCGTTTCAATACAAAATTTATAACAGCACCACCGGCAGCATCATATCTTGCACCAGGGTTTGTAATCAATTCAATTTTAGAAATATCGCTGGCACTCATATCTCGTAAAACCTGTGCAACATCTGTGTATTGAGAAGGACGACCATCAATATATATAGCAGGAGTACCTTTACCTGTTAGGGTAATTTTTTCGTTCATAACTATTACACCTGGTACTTTTTGCAAAATTTCTAAAGCTGTTGCACCGGCTGCGGTAGCACTATTTTCTACATTTACTATCAATTTATCTGCACGTTGTTCTAAAAATGGCTTAACGGCGGTTACCGTTACTTCCTTTAATGTGGTTGCATCTGTTGATAATACAATTGGCTCTAATTCAATTATAGAGCTGTTGGCTGCTAAGGGCACGTACTGTTTTTTATGATTCAGTAGGTTTATAAACAAAAGATATTTTCCATTAATTACATCTGCAATTTCAAATTTTCCATTTTCATTGGTAATCGCTGATTTATTTAAGCTAGAATCTTTACTGTTTAACAATAATACTGCAACAGATTTTAAAGGGCTCTTCTTTTCATCAACTACTTTGCCTGTAATTTTTGTTTGGGCGAAACTGAGGGCAGCAACTAAACAAAACAATAAGGAAACTATAACTTTCATGTCGGAATTTTTGTTATAAACGAAGTTGTTTATTAAAGGTTACACATTTGAAAAAAAAAGTACGAACGAAAATCTACAATGATTGATGGTGAGATTTAAGTTGTTTTTTATTCCAATACAAGTTTTTTTATTTTAGAATGATTATAGATTTTCAATATAACTCTGAGATATGAAAACTATTAAATCTGCCCAGATTGCATTAAATCTGTTTAATAAGATGTAGATGAATAGCCATAAAAAAGCCACAACCGATAAAGGTTGTGGCTTTTAAAAAAATACACTATTCATTTAAGAATTTACTGCAGCAATACCTGGTAATTCTTTTCCTTCAAAATATTCTAACATAGCACCACCACCAGTACTTACATAACTCACTTTGTCATTAAAGCCAAACTGGTTAACAGCACTCACACTATCGCCACCACCCACTAAGCTAAATGCACCATGTTGCGTACTATTGGCAACAGCAATTGCAATAGCTTTTGTACCAGCCTGAAATTTTTCCATTTCAAAAACACCCATTGGGCCATTCCATAAAATGGTTTTTGATTTGTTGATCACTTCGCTGAAAATGCCAGCTGCTTTTGGTCCAATGTCTAAGCCCATCCAACCATCAGGAATGGCATCACTTGGGCATGTTTGTGTATTTGCGTCAGCTGCAAACTTATCAGCAATAACTGAGTCTTCTGGTAAGTGAATACTTACGTTTTGGTTTTTTGCTTTTTCTAAAATTTCAAGAGCTGTAGCCAATCGATCTTCTTCACATAAAGAGTTACCAATTTTGCCACCTCTTGCTTTCATAAATGTATAAGCCATACCACCACCAATAATAATATCGGTTGCACGGGCTAATAAATTTTCGATAATTAAAATTTTGTCAGACACTTTTGCACCACCAATAATTGCTGTAAAAGGTTTTTCAGCTTTATGTAATACTTTCTCTGCACTCTCAACTTCACCTTCCATTAATAAACCAAAGAAACGGTTTTCGGGTGTAAAAAATTTAGCAATTACTGCTGTGCTGGCATGTGCCCTGTGAGCTGTACCAAATGCATCGTTTACCCAAACATCGCCCAGCTTGGAAAGCTTTTCAGCAAAAGCTTCATCACCTTTTTCTTCTTCTTTATAAAAGCGTAAATTTTCTAATAATAATACTTCGCCAGCTTTTAAATTAGCTGCTATTTCATTGGCTTGTGTACCAATACAATCATTGGCAAACAAAACAGTTTTTCCGCCTAACAAATTACTTAAATGTTGGGTAATATGCTTAAGTGAAGATTTTTCTTCAGGTCCATCTTTTGGACGACCAAGGTGGCTCATTAAAATTACACTACCTCCATCATTTAAAATTTTGGTAATACTTGGTATAGCTGCTCTCATTCTTGTGTCATCAGTAATTGCAAAGGTTGCTTTGTCTAAGGGAACATTAAAATCTACCCTAATCAAAGCTTTCTGATTAGCAAAATTGTGTTGTGAAAACTTGCTCATATTTTTTTTGATTTATGTAATTGCAGGCTTTACAAATATAGTTAAATGGCAGTCAGTAACAGGGATACAATTGTTGCATTTTTATCGAAATGCATTCAGTAATTGAACAACTAAATCCAAATTTCTTTCGGCTATGGTTTCTTTGTTGTGCACTTTTAATTTATACATGGTTCCGCTAATTAATTTATATGCTTCAACTGCCTGATCTTCATTGTAAAAACAGTCGTTCCAATCTGTTAATTCATTGCTGTAAGCCATTCTTGCAGTATTTACAAAATGTAATTGAAATGGCTGAGGATACCAACCATGGGTAAGGCTTTCTATTTTATTATCTACCTGATATTGAAAACAAATTTTCAGGAACTGTATATACTGAAAAGTTCTTTCTCTGATTTGATCTTTCGTTTCCGAATTTGCTGGTTTAATTCGCCACTGATTGTATTTACTTTCAAACGGACTCTCGGCAACCAAATTTTTATTACCGAACCATATATCCACTAATTTTCTTTTAACCAAAATATTGCCTTTTTTTAAAATTCTTTGTACTTGTATCTGATTTTTCTCCTCTTTTATCAATTCAAAAACAAAAGTTCCGTTATGTGGGTTTCCCGATGTTGGAGTAAGTGTAATTCTGGATGTTTGGGCATCCCATTTCCAGCTTCCATAATTATAAAAATTAGCTGCAAAATGCGTATAAGTGCCATTGCTTTTTAAACTTAGTGCCATGTTTTCATAGCCTGAACTATCCTGATCATTATACCCTTCCTGAACAATAAACCAATCGCCGTTCAGCGAAAATTTGGTATCTAAATTACAGCTGGTAATAGAAATGCAAGTAAATAAAATAACTAAATACTTCATATGTTTTTTGAATATCAACGGTATAATATTACTTTAATTTTAATACTGCTTCTTAGTGGCTAAAAAAAAACCTCAAAGAAAGTTTGAGGTTTTTTTTATAGAAAACTATTTTATCAGCCGATTAATCCTGCAAAATGCTTTACAGTGCGAACCAATTGGCTCACATAACTCATTTCGTTATCGTACCAACTAACTGTTTTTACAATTTGTGTATCGCCAACTGTAATCACCTTAGTTTGTGTTGCATCGAACAAAGAACCAAAGTGAGTACCAATAATATCAGTGCTTACAATTTCATCTTCGTTGTAACCAAAACTTTCGTTAGCAGCAGCTTTCATTGCAGCGTTTACTTCTTCAAGTGTTACTTTTTTACCTAAAACTGAAACCAATTCAGTTAAAGAACCTGTAATCGTTGGAACACGTTGTGCTCCACCATCTAATTTGCCTTTTAATTCCGGCAATACCAAGCCAATTGCTTTTGCAGCACCTGTACTATTAGGAACAATATTTTGAGCTGCAGCTCTTGCTCTTCTCAGATCACCTTTTGGATGTGGTGCATCTAATGTATTTTGATCGTTGGTGTAAGCATGAATGGTTGTCATGCTGCCAGCTAAAATTCCATAATTATCACTCAATACTTTAGCCATAGGAGCTAAGCAGTTGGTGGTGCAGCTTGCACAAGAAATAATGGTTTCACTACCATCTAAAATTGCATGGTTAACATTAAAAACAACGGTTTTTAAATCGCCGGTTGCAGGTGCAGAAATTACTACACGTTTAGCACCAGCAGTAATGTGTGCTTCAGCTTTTGCCTTATCAGTAAAGAAACCTGTACTTTCTATTACCACATCGACATCATGCGAACCCCAAGGAATTTGTGCTGGATCTTTTTGAGCATATATTTTAACGTTATTGCCATTTACAACAATTGAATCTTCTGTAGCAGTAACAGGAGCATCGAAACGACCCTGTGCACTATCATACTTTAATAAATGAGCCAATACTGCAGGTGAAGTAAGATCGTTAATAGCAACTACATCGATACCTTCCATGTTATAAATTTGACGAAAAACTAAACGGCCAATTCTTCCGAAACCGTTGATTGCAACTTTTACCATTGTATAAAATTTTTGTGTTTGAATAATTCACAGGCAAGTGCAAAAGTAAAGCTTTACAATCAATTTTATTGATGTAAATCATCCTTGAAAATCAGCAGGTACATATAGTTTAAAGATAAATCTCCAATAAATACTTCTTTTGGTTAAGAATTTTCTTTTTGTAACCATTTGGTCAAAGTTTTTAAATTGGATAGTTTTATGTTACTTATAGATTCTAAACTGAAAGACAATTGTTATTATTTAAAGTAAATGAAAGTTAAACGAGCCTAAAAAGTCAAAATTTACATCTGTAAAAAAATCTGGTCTTGTTCAACTTTGCATAAACCTTTATGTGTTTTAAAACCACTTACTTAATAGCCTAACGTGGAATTTAAAAAAAAATTCCAAACAAAGTGAATAAAAACCGCAAAGTATTATTTTTTGTGTAGATGTAATTAATGCCTAGAAATATACCTGCAATAAAAATTATTGGCACTGAAATAACTGCTTAAAAATTAAGAAGCGTACGCAGGAGTAATTTTTAATGTTACAGAAATGAACACAGAACATCCTAAAAAGTAAGGTAAATAGTATTCTGAAAAAAGCATGAGCATACAATAAAAAGCGAAAAAATAATTAGTACAAATGTGCCAATAGAAGAATACATGAATTTAGGATATAGAAGGAAAGCAAAAAGGAACAAACATCATATAGGTTCACAAAGAGTAATAGTGGAGCATGTGATAAGAGAAATGAAAATGTGTAAAATCATAGCAACCAAATACAGAAATAAAAGAAAACGATTTTGTAAAGATTAAATTTTATTGCTACAATTTATGATATCGAATTAGAAAACTAATGTATAAAAAACATATAGTATAAAATTGGTGCAAAACTGCTACGTACAAAGAAGCCTCAACAGTGTTGAGGCTTCTTTTATTTCGCTTGTAAGAAAAAAATTATTTCTTCTTAGGAGCAGCTTTTTTAGCAGCTTTCTTTGCTGGAGCGGCTTTTTTAGCAGGAGCAGCTTTCTTTGCAGGAGCAGCTTTTTTTGCAGGAGCGGCTTTCTTTGCAGGAGCAGCTTTTTTAGCAGGAGCGGCTTTCTTTGCAGGAGCAGCTTTTTTTGCAGGAGCGGCTTTCTTTGCAGGAGCAGCTTTTTTTGCAGTTGCCATGATTTTTTTAATTTAATGGTTAGTTAATACCATAAAAATAAAAAAAAATTTGTAACTACAAAATTTTTTTTTATGCAGTTGCTTCGACTGCACTCACAGAAACGATTGTTTTTGCATTTCTTGTCTTCCTAAACTCAACTGTACCATCAGATAAAGCAAATAATGTGAAGTCTTTTCCAACCCCAACATTTTTACCAGGATGATATTGTGTACCACGTTGACGAACAATAATATTACCAGAGATTGCTGGTTGTCCACCAAAAATTTTTACGCCCAAACGTTTGCTGTTTGAGTCACGTCCATTCTTTACACTACCTTCACCTTTTTTGTGTGCCATTGTATAAAATTTTAAAAATTCAATACTGTAATAGTATCAAACAATTAGTTATTTAATTAAGCTATACTTTCAATTTTAATCTTAGTATAGTGAGTTCTGTGACCATGCTTTTTTCTGAAGCCTTTTCTACGTTTCATTTTAAAAGCTATCACTTTATCCCCTTGCACTAAGCTACTTAAAATTTCTGCGGTAACAGTTGCTTTAGCAGCACTGCCAGCGGTTAAAGTACCATAATTATCTACCATTAAAACATCGTTGAATTCAACTTTGTCTCCAGTATTTCCTTGCAAATGAGGAACGTACAAGCTATCTCCTGCCTGTACCTTAAATTGTTGACCTGCGATTTTGACTACTGCTAACATGACTGTTAAAAATTAGGACGGCAAAAGTAAGGTTATCCACTCAATTTCTGCAATTTTTTTTAATTAATTTACTATAAACCACAAAATTTAATGATTATTGGCTTTCTGCGGCTGTAAAAATATACAAACTTTTGGCAGGGCTATTCATTTTTAGTACCCCGTTTTCACGGGTCAGCTAATCATTGCTATCCTTCAGCCTACTGGTTAGATGAATTATAAATCAACAGATTATACTTTTTCTTACTCAATTATTTACTCAAATTTCCTTTTTTAATTTATTTCTATACCTATATTTATAGTTATGTTGTCTGGAAAATTTAAAAAACTCTTTTTTCTAATTTACTTTACCTCTTTAGTATCAGATAATTTGCCAGCACAAACTATCGTTCAAAAATTAGTGAACAATTGGCAATTTAAACAAGTAGGCACAGTAAAATGGTATAAGGCAAAAGTGCCGGGAACGATACATACCGATTTATTAAACAATCAACGCATTCCTGATCCTTTTTACAGAGACAACGAAACCAAATTACAGTGGATTAGCAAAACCAATTGGCAATACCAAACCAACTTCAATATAAATGCCTCAAATTTCAACAAAAAAAATATTGAATTGGTTTTTGAAGGTTTAGATACTTACGCCGGCATTTATTTAAATGGCACACTATTGTTAAATGCCAACAATATGTTTAGAACATGGCGTATTAATGTAAAACCATATCTACAACAAAACAACAATCAACTGCTCATTATTTTTAAAAGTGCCGATGCAGTTGCCGATTCACTGGCCAAAAAATCAACTCTAGTTTATCCATCAGAAAACAATAGAAACTTTGTTCGTAAAGCACAGTATCATTTTGGTTGGGACTTTGCTCCCAAATTAACAACATGCGGTATTTGGCGTAAAGTGTATTTGAATTTTAGTAACAAATCCTTACCACAAAACGACAATCATTTTAAGCATGCTCAAAACAATATTCAACTCATTCAACAACCCGATTTAATTGGGCAATCATTTTATTTTACAATCAACAACAAACCTGTATTTATAAAAGGAGCCAATTGGATACCAGCCGATGTTTTTTTACCAAGAGTTACAAAACATAAATACCGAAGTTTATTGATTGCTGCAAAAGAAGCAGGTATTAATATGTTACGGGTTTGGGGTGGCGGAATTTATGAAGATGATGAATTTTATAACCTCTGCGATTCTTTGCAAATAATGGTTTGGCAAGATTTTATGTTTGCTGGAGCTATGTATCCTGCAAACAAGCAAAGTTTAGAAAACATTAAGCAAGAAGTAATAGATAATATTAAACGATTACGCCAACATCCTTGTATTGCAGTTTGGTGTGGTAACAATGAAATAAATGAAGCATGGAATAATTGGGGTTGGCAAAAACAGTTTAAAATAAATACACAAGACTCCATTTTGTTATGGAATGAGTATAAAAAAATATTCCATGAACTATTGCCACAGTTAGTGAAAGAATACGATGGTAACAGGTCTTATATTACAACAAGTCCATTAAACGGTTGGGGAAAAAAAGAAAGTATGACGCATGGCGACAGTCATTATTGGGGTGTTTGGTGGGGGGTAGAGCCTATTGAAAAATATGGTGAAAAAATTCCCCGTTTTATGAGTGAATATGGGATGCAATCATTGCCCAACTTTGGGTCTATTCAACAGTTTACTGCTCCCAAAGATTGGGATACTTGTTCGGTAGTAATGAAGCTGCATCAAAAACATACAACAGGTTATCAGAACTTAGCAGTTTATCTAAACCAGAACAAACTAACCTCAACAAACTTTAAAAGTTTTATTTTGGCAACACAAAACTTACAGGCTAAAGCGTTGTCAAAAGCCATAACGACACATATTGCTGCTCAACCTCGTTGTATGGGCACTATGTTATGGCAATTGAATGATTGTTACCCGGGTGTTACTTGGAGCATTATTGATTATTATGGCAAGAAGAAAAAAGCATATTACACGGTAAAAAAACTATATAAAGCTGCAAGTGCTAATTAACGATGCTTTGTTACGCTTCAAAAAGAAAGCATTGGATATTACGAATCTTAGCGGCAAGTACAAGTATTACTTCTTTGCGTTTTTTCTGCGATACCTTTGTATAATTTACTGTTCAATTTTTAATCATCTTAAATTTTGAATTCTTACTACAACGTTAGCGTAAATAGCCAGCTGCATATTTTTTAATCTACATCTAATGTTTCAATTTTACATACTTACTTAAATTTATTTTATGAATACAGAAGCCTTAAATTTATTTTCATTAAAAGATAAAGTAATTGTTGTAACAGGCGGAACTGGTGTTTTAGGAAACGCCTTTGTAGAAGCAATTACAAGTACACAAGGTACCGTAATTATTATGGGTCGAAATGAAGCGGTTGCAACCGAACGAGTCAATAAAATTATTGCCAATGGCGGCAAGGGAATGGCTGCAATTGCCGATGTTTTAGATGTAGATCAACTTACTGCTGCCAAAGAAAAAATTTTAGCTGCATTTGGTAAAATTGATGGCTTAGTAAATGCAGCTGGTGGCAATGTGCCAGAAGCTATTGTACAAAACGATGCCAATGTTTTTGATTTAAATTTCGATGGTTTGCAAAGAGCCTTACAATTAAATCTTTTTGGCACACTTAAACCAACACAAGTGTTTGGTAAGGTAATGGCAAAACAAGGATTTGGTAGCATTGTAAATATATCTTCTGTTGCTCCAAAAAGGGCACTCACAAAGGTATTGGGCTACAGTATGGGCAAAGCTGCAATCGATAGCTACACAAAATGGTTTGCTACCGAAGTTGCCAATCGTTATTCTGATAAAATTAGGGTCAATTCAATAATGCCAGGCTTCTTTTTAACTGAACAAAACCGAACTTTATTAACCAATGAAGATGGTGGGTTAACTGCAAGAGGAAATGCCATTATTCAACATACTCCTTTCAAACGATTTGGCAATGCCAATGAACTAAAAGGGGCATTGATTTATTTACTGAGCGACGCATCTACATTTGTAACAGGTACCGAAATTGGTGTTGATGGTGGCTTTACAAATTTTAGTGGAGTATAATAATGTAATAATTACTTTGCGTTTCTCTACAAAACCTTCGCATTCTTTGCGTTTAAAAATGCGTACATAAAAAATGATTAAATAAATAATAATGAATAACACATTTATTTCTTATCAAAATACAGACTACAGAATGGAGCAAACCATGCGTTGGTATGGACCTAACGATCCTGTTAGTTTAAGGGATATTAAGCAAGCAGGTTGTACAGGTGTTGTAACTGCATTACATCATATTCCCAATGGCGAAATTTGGACAGTTGAAGAAATTCAAAAACGCAAAGCTTTTATTGAAGCAGCTGGCTTGGCTTGGAGTGTGGTAGAAAGTTTACCTGTGCATGAGTCTATTAAAACACAAGTACAAGGGTTTGAATTATACATCGAAAACTACAAGCAGTCTATTCAAAATTTAAGTATTTGTGGTATAAACATAGTTACCTATAATTTTATGCCTGTGATGGATTGGACAAGAACCAATCTTGCCTATCCAATGCCTGATGGTTCTTTAGCATTATTGTACGAACAAGCTGCTGTTACTGCTTTTGATTTATTTATTTTGAAAAGAAAAGGAGCAGAAAAAGATTATTCAACAGAACAAATTGAACGTGCAACAAAACGTTACAATAACATGAGTGATGATGAGAAATTATTGCTTATGCAAAATATGATTAAAGGGTTGCCAGGTAGCGAAGAGAGTTTTACCATAGAACAATTCCAACAAGCATTAGATAAATACGATGGTATTGATGCCAATAAATTAAGAAGTCACTTAATTTATTTCTTACAACAAATTATTCCTATTGCGAATGTTTGTAATGTACAAATGGTGATTCATCCCGATGATCCACCATTTCCTTTATTGGGATTGCCAAGAGTGGTAAGTACCGCTTCTGACGTAAAGGCGTTAGCAGAAGCAGTTCCTTCTTTAAATAATGGATTATGTTTTTGTACAGGTTCGTTTGGAGTAAGAGCTGATAACGATTTGCGAGCTATGGTAAAACAATTTGGAGAACGCATAAATTTTATTCATTTACGTAACACCAGACGTAATAAATTCGGTGATTTTTTTGAAGACAATCATTTGGAAGGAGATGCAGATATGTATGCAGTAATTAAAGAAATTGTTGCAGTAATGCAACAAAGGAAAATGAGTATTCCCATGCGTCCAGATCATGGACATCAAATGCTTGATGATTTAAAAAAGAAAACCAATCCAGGCTACAGTGCCATTGGTCGACTAAGAGGGCTGGCTGAGTTGAGGGGCTTAGAACTTGGGGTGTTAAGAAGTCAGGTAGAACGATAATTATTCAAAATAGGAAGCTCAAAATATTTCTTCTTTTTTATAAGCTTACATTTCCTAGGAAAATAGGTGTGAACTCTTTTTTTCAAAAATATGCGGTTTTCTTTTAATCTAGTCTATAAAATCTTTATTTCCGTTGAATCTGTAGTATAATTAAATGCAGCAAATTTATTTCTGTGCAGTAGGAACTTTTATCCGTTATAATTTCATTCTTTTGGCTGCTAAATAATCCATAATTAAAGAATGCAACATTCTTTTGCTTTGTGCTTTTCTTTAATTAGTTGTATAAATCAGCAATCAAAAAGAGAAGGACATTTTACAAAAATCATTAGTTAAGACACATTGCAATATGGGTTCAGACTGTGTAAATGAAGTAACTAACAATTCATACGAATACAAAATACGATTGCAAAATACTCGCACAACTTCAAAAGCAATAAGCTTTTTTATTGAATAATTCTCTTAACTGGTCAAGCTAATGTAAATACGGTTTGTAACTCATTTATTAGATTCAATTTTCAATAAAAAATTACTACTGAGTAATAGTTTGTTTATGGTGTCATAAAATGGCTCAATTGTATTTATTAACTTATGATATATAATAATACAATAGTGTCCTAAACGATTTTTTAATTTTATAAATTAATTAATTTTAGTTGTGTGTAGGATGGTATTAATCGTTTTTTAGAAAAGTACCCCTTGTATTGTAATTTGTGGGTCATCAGTATGTTC
>JBIKRV010000075.1:0-6177 GCA_044348985.1 Chitinophagaceae bacterium | reverse complement strand
AACTTAATAAACACAAACAAAGCAGCTTAAAAGCTGCTAAAACAACCTTTTCAAAATACAATAATGTACAATGGCTAACAGAATACGTAAAAATCATCGCACTAATACGATCTATAAAAAAGAGGCTAAATGAGTTTTACAACTGTCGTGTACTCAAATAAGTGTTAACTTTTTATGAATTCGAGAAAATTTATTCCCAAAAGTTATAATTCATCAAAAAATAGGAAAAATCTCAACAAATGTTAAATATTTGTTGTTACGCTTGATTATTCTAATTATTAAAACTAAAAAAAGAGACAAACTATGAGAAAAATTGTATCTCTACTTTTGTGCTTCTGTTTCACTTTAGGAACAGTGTTTGCACAAAACAGCCGCACCTTAACAGGTAAGGTAACAGATGAAAAGGGAGCTGGCATTGCTAATGCCTCTGTCTTGGTTAAAGGAAGTACTATTGGTACTACAACAGGAAATGACGGTGCTTTTAGCCTAAAAGTACCAGAGTCTGCAAAAGTTTTGGTGGTATCATCTGTAAACTTTGGGCAACAGGAAGTTAGCATTGGTAAAACAAATAATATAAACATCTCCCTAAAATCTACAAGCGAAAATTTGCAAGAAGTAGTTGTAGTGGGTTACGGTACTAAATCAATCAGAGAAAACACAGGAGCTGTGTCAAAAATTAAAGGAGATAAAATTGCAGAAGTCCCAACTCCAAGTTTTGACCAAGCATTAGCAGGAAAAACTGCTGGGGTGCAAGTGAATGCAACTGGAGGTGTTTTGGGAGATGGTGTTTCTATAAGAGTTAGGGGTGTTAATTCAATATCTTCATCTTCACAACCATTAATAGTAATCGATGGTGTTCCTCAAATAGAGTTAAGTAATTTGAATGGGTTCAACGGAGGTAATGGAACAAGGTTTAATCCACTTGCATTAGTAAATGCTAATGATATTGAGTCCTTCGAAGTATTAAAAGATGCAGGATCATCTTCTATCTATGGTTCTAGAGCAGCAAATGGAGTTATTCTAATAACAACCAAAAAAGGTAAAAAGGGAACAGCCAAAGTAAATGTTGATATTAAATTAGGTTTAGCAAAGGCAAATAAACTTCCTGATTTATTATCTCCCGATGAATTTGCACAATATCAAAATGAGAAAGCTGCTAACAGGTACGGTGTAGGAACAGCAAATGCAATAATTGCTAGGGATAGTGATATTGATGGTGACGGAAATCCTGATAGAACAAACTGGTTAGATTTACTTTACAGAACTGCACAAAGTGCCGACTATGGTGTAACAATGAGTGGAGGAGCCGAAAAAGTTTCATATTTTGCATCAGCACGTTATATTAGTCAAAATGGAATTAGTTTGGGTAATAAATTAACTACTGGTCAAGCTAGACTAAATCTTGAAATTTCACCCAAAACATGGTTTAAATCTGGTTTCTCTTTAAGTTATTCTAAAACATTAAATAATGGAATCTTGTCAGATAGATATATAGCTGGTTCTACTGTCTCTGGTTGGCAGGGATTACCAAATGTAGCAGCTTACAATCCTAATGGTCCCTCTGGTTATAATCTAACAACTGCCACACCCATAGGTAATATGGGCTGGGGTAATAACACTAGACTAATAGGCGGAACTTTAATTTTTGCTACAAATTTTGCAAATCCAATTGCTTCAATTGATTTGTCTAGACAAAATAATATTGCAGAAGATACAAGAGCAAGTGCTTATGGCGAAATACAATTTTTTAAAGGGTTGAAGATGACAAGTCGATTTGGGATTCAGAATATCAGAAATTTTGAAGATCAATATACATCACCTTTATTGTCTGGCTTAGGGCAGCCATATAATGGATTAGTACAAAATCAAGATCAGCAAAACAGACTTTGGAACTGGCAAAACTACCTTACTTATGACAAAACTATTGCTGAAAAACATAAAATCGGATTTACGGCAGGTATGGAGTATCAAAAAAATAACTATTTTTACACATATGTAGGTGCTGCAAACTTCTCCGATCCTTTTTTCCAATATGTACTTGATGGTAGTTACTCAAACGTTCAACCAGGTACAACAACAACACTTAATTTAACAGGAGGGGATAAAACTTCAAGTGGTCTAGAATCATATTTTTCAAGACTAAATTACTCTTTTGATGGCAAATATTTTGTTGAAGGTTCAATCAGAAGAGATGCATTTTCTGGTTTTGGTGAAATCAATAGATGGGGTAATTTTCCAAGTGTCTCTGCTGGTTGGGAACTAACAAAAGAGAAATTTTTAAATAACGTTAAATTTCTTGACTATTTAAAACTTAGAGCAAGCTATGGTAAAGTTGGAAACTCTAGAGGAATCGGACCATATGATTCTAGAACATTATATGGAGGTGCTCTATATACTGTTTCTACTGGTCTAGGTATAAACAGGGTTGGTAATGCTGGCTTGCAATGGGAGTCTTCAAATAAAACAGATATTGGTGTTGAAGCAAACTTTCTTAAAAACAGAATCTCAATTGTAGTAGATTATTTCAAAAACGATGTAAATAATTTAATACTTAGTGCTCCAACCTTATATACTGTAGGTGTTCCTGGTTCTAATGTAAGAACAAATATTGGAGGAATGGTAAATAAAGGAATTGAAATTACAATTAATGCAACTCCTGTAGTTACGAAAAATTTCAAGTGGTCAACATCATTTAACTATACAAATGTTAAAAACACCGTTACAGGCTTAGTTGCTGCAAACAATAATGCAGATATATCTAGTGGTAATATTACACAAGCTGTAGCCTCACTAAATAGATCTTTAGGAACTTTTTGGATGGCTAATTGGGCTGGTGTAGATGCTGCAACGGGTAATCCAATGTGGTATGCTGCAAATGGTACTTTAAAGAGATTTAATTTTGGAGCAACAGGTGCAGCAGTTTGGACTGACGAGAAGGGTACTCCAGTTGCAGCTTTAGGAACAGCTGATTGGACTTATCAAGACAAATCGGGACTACCTACTTTCTATGGTGGATGGGATAATACATTTACTTATAGAGATATTGAGTTATCAATGTCATTATTTTATTCTGGTGGTAATTATTTATATAATCAAACAAGAGCAACTTTACTTACCAATTTTTTAAGTAACAATAGTACTGAAATTAAAAATAGTTGGAAAAAACCAGGTGATGTAACTGATGTACCAAGAACGTATTTGTTAGACAATACTGCAAACCAAATTTCTACAAGATTTTTGGAAAAAGGTGATTTTCTTAGAATGAGAACAATTACATTAGCCTACACGTTAAATAGATCAATTATGCAAAAAATTGGTTTCGATGGAATCAGAATTTATGGGCAAGTTTTGAATGCATTTACTATTACAGGCTACTCAGGTATCGATCCTGAAGTTAATACAAATAGAACAGATAATATTGGTGTTGGTATTGACTTACGTAATGTTCCACAGCCTAGACAGTTTACTTTTGGTATTCAAGCTAGTTTTTAATTTTGTTAACTATAAAATTCTAACAATGAAACAAATAAAAATATATTCAATTATTGCTCTTATTATTATCGGAGCGATAAGTTGTAAAAAAGAATTATATGAAGAGCCATTTAATAGCATTTCATCTGCTTCTGCATTTTCAAGTGCAGACCGAATCGATAAAGCGGCTGTAGGAATGTATGATGCATTACAAAATGCTAACTATTTTGGTGGAAGAATATTAATCTATTCTGACATTAGGGGAATTGATGCATCACCATCTACTTTCTTTGGAAATATGGCACTTTATACTACTCTTACTGCTGGAGATGGTACTACTGCTGGTGCATGGCAAGGTGCTTATAGAACAATTTATGAGACTAACTTATTTATTAAAAACTTTACTCCAAATGCTGCATTAGTTACTCCAGCAAAAGCAGATCAATATATAGGTGAGTCTAAGTATATTAGAGCTTTGTGTTATTTTTACCTGGTAAACATGTGGGCTCAACCATATTCTTTCACAACAGATGCCTCTCACCTTGGAGTTCCATTAGTTTTAACAGCAGCAGACGACCCTTTTGCAGCTTCAAACAATTTGCCTCGTTCAACTGTTAAACAAGTCTATGATCAAATTGAAGCAGATTTATTAGATGCAGAGGCAAAACTCCCATTAACATATACCGATCCCTATACAAGAACTTCACGTGCTACAAAGCATGCTGCAAGAGCTTTATTAGCCAGATTGTATTTATATGAAAATGACTGGACTAAAGCAGCAAGTTATGCCAACACAATAATAACATCAAATGCTTTTGCATTAAATCCTGCTCCAGAAACACCTTTTAGAACATATACAACAAATGAATCTATATTTTCTGTAGCAATGGATGGAGGCGATAACCCTAATACCAATAATTCAATAGGGCAACATTATGGTGCAGCAAGAAGAGCTGATATTCCTATTAGTTCTGACTATGTAGCATTATTTGAAGCAACTGATCGCCGAAGAACTAATTTAATTCAATCTGTGAGTGGTTCATTTTGGACAACCAAATATAATGCAGGTACTACTGACTTTGTTCCAGTATCACGTTATCCTGAAATACTTCTAATTAGAGCAGAAGCATTAGCAAATTTAGCAACGGGAACAACTGTAGATCCTACAGCTCTTACACTTTTAAATACTGTTAGATCACGTTCTTCTGCTACAGCTAGAGCTCCTCTAAATAAAGCTAGTCTGCTTGATTTCATATATATTGAACGTAGATTGGAATTAGCTTTTGAAGGACAGGGTAGTTTAGATTTTTTAAGGTTGAGGAGAGATGTTCCTGCTCATAGTGTTGTACCTCTTCAAACTTGGGGATCCAATTTTATGGTATTACCTATACCGTTATATGAAATTCAAAAGAATCCAAATTTGGTTCCAAATCCTGGATATTAATCTATTTTATATTTTTAGAATAAGGGCTGCAGCAATGCAGCCCTTATTTTTTACAAATAACTCAACCACCAATCCTTCCTTCGTTGTTTTACTTTCATAAACCAATTACAAGGAAAGTATAAAGCAATTACAATGCAAATCCAAGCTAAGTAAACAATCGATAATCCAAAACCCCAAGCTGTATTTGCATTCCCAAAACTACCTTGATCTATATGCATTAACTTGGCAATTAACAAAGAGCTTCCATGAATAAATAACAGGTGCATGATGTAATAAAAGAAAGGCACTTTGCCATATACTGAAATGATATTTGTGAGCCGATTATTGTATTTCTCAAAAAATGCCAAAAGCAAAATACCTGGACCAAGTGTCATTAATAAATACAATAACGATGGAGGGTATTTTGTACAATCTATAAACGACAAAATAGTTTTATACCAAACATCCTGCTCTTGCCAAACAGTTTTATTGCCATACACATTTGCAAAACGAATAAGGATAAACAATGCAATGGCACTAAACCCAACTTTTAATAAAAAGCTTTTTCTATAAGCTGCATCTTTTTTAAAAACAAAGCCAAATGCAAATCCTGTAGCCATTACACCAACCCATGGAATGAGTGGATACATTACAAATAAACCTCTGCCATTACCGTAAGGATAAAATCCCTGCTCATGCAATATCAACCAAAGCCATTTGAAACTTCCAAAACTTTCGGCACTGATTCCATCTAATAAGTTATGGCCAAAAATCATGGTTAATCCAATAGCAGCAATGGTTGTAGGGTTTAAAAATACCAGCCCTGCCAATACAACCATGCTCCAACCAATTGCCCAAATTACTTGTACCGCTTGCATGTGATAAGTAATATCAAAACTCCATAATAAATCAACTACAGCCACCTCAATAAAAATTAACCACAAACCTCGGGTTAATAAAAATTGAGCAACCTGCTTTTTTGTTTTGCCTTTACTGAACGATAGAAATGCACTTGTGCCCGATAAAAACACAAAAATAGGAGCACAGTAATGGGTTATCCATCTTGTGAAGAATAATGGAATTGTTGTTTTGGTTAAATCGAGTGGATCGAACTGAACATTGCTGTAAAAATCTCGAACATGGTCTAATGCCATAATAATCATAATCAATCCACGCAAAATATCAATAGAATTAATCCTCGACGTAGAAGCAGTTGTTGGTTGCATGCAGTTATAATTTCAACCAAAATACAAA
This sequence comes from Chitinophagaceae bacterium, assembly GCA_044348985.1. Taxonomy (GTDB): domain Bacteria; phylum Bacteroidota; class Bacteroidia; order Chitinophagales; family Chitinophagaceae; genus UBA1930. The sequence continues at coordinate 29 of JBIKRV010000075.1, read as the reverse complement.
CTATATACTATGCTGCAAATAAATATGAT
>JBIKRV010000050.1:0-21176 GCA_044348985.1 Chitinophagaceae bacterium | reverse complement strand
AGAACATACTGATGACCCACAAATTACAATACAAGGGGTACTTTTCTAAAAAACGATTAATACCATCCTACACACAACTAAAATCAATTAATTTATAAAATTAAAAAATCGTTTAGGACACTATTGATTTTTTTTCATTAGTACATAATTATTATTTTTTTTTTTGCTTGTTTGGTATTTCTATGCAAACGTTCCCGTTAGCGGTGTGATTAATTTAATGTATTAGCGTAGCACTAATCTTTTAACATAAGTGTATGTTTATGTGCTTTTAAGGGGAAAACTGCCACAATAAGTCAATAAAAAAAGAGGTAATCAAAGCACCTCTTATCATTAAAGCAAAATGTGTTGATGTTTTTATTTTTTTAACTTAAAATGTATGCTACCCTGTAATCCAATGCTTGATAGTTGAACTTTACCTTCTCCTACACCAGTTAATGGAATTTTTGCAAATGGAGCTAGCTGCCAACTCCATTGGGTATTAATAGTTCTTCTATAGGCTAGTGACAAATTAACTATAGAAAGAAGATGGTTGTTTTTATTGCTGTAACTATACATAATTGTTTTGGGTACACCACTCACTGTGTATTCATATACATAATCTTCAGATTTCATAAAATAATTACTAACACCAGCTACTGCAGTCCAACTTACATTGCCTTTAGCTTTTAAATTATACTGAATATTAATTGGTACTTCAATTACACGGCAATTAGCGGCTATATTAGTTAGCCTACTATACCAAGGCAAATAAAAAATTTTCTTATAATCCACACTATCTGCATTATATAATTTTTGGGCAATACCAATACCTGTACCAATGCTTATTTTTTTATTAATAAAGTAGGTTATTCCGAATCCAAATGCGGTGCTTAAAGCATCTGATTTTTTAAATTTTACAGTAGTTATATCTGCGGCACCTGTTACACTGATTTCGAAATTAGAAAGTATCGATTTTTTTGTTGTGCTATTTTTTTTGCTGATAATAACACTTTTACTACTATTGTTTGTTGTAAGGCAAGAATCTTGCTTTTTTTCCTTTTGAACAGCTATAGTTGTGTCTTTTTCTTTTGTTGTTAATGTTGCTTTGTTTAGCAATTGTTCACCCGTATTATTTGTGCTATTTTTTGCTAAGTAGCCATCAGCTATTTTTTTGGGAGTATTTAAAACTTCTCTTTTTATAATGGTACTATTTTTTTTCTTTCTTACAATTGCTTTTTTTATAGTAAAAGCATTCTCGGTAGATGTTTCTTTTTGAATATTTATAGGTTGGACTTCTTCACTTATTTTCTCTTGCAGCAATGAAATATTTTTTGTGTTATTGGTTACTGTTTGATTGTTGTAAGTTTTTTGTTGTATTGAATTGCTGTTATTTTCAGCAATTGGTGGAATGATTTTTCTATTAGTTTTTGGTTGTATTGAATTGGTTACAGAAATATCATTATTAGTGAGTTGATTATTGTTATTGGATAGATACATAAAGAAGGTAACAGTTCCCAATAGCAGTAGTGCCAATGGAGTTAACCACCACCAAAAAATTATGCGGCGTCTTTTTTCTTTTTTATCCAGTAGTACTTCCATCTTTTGCCATGCTGCTTCATTATAAGCAAGGTGAACATTAGATGCAGCGTCCTGAATCAGGTCGTCAATTTTTTCATCAAACTGCTGTTTGTTCATACTTCTCATTTTTAGATAACTCTCCCAACATTTTTTGCAAATGCATTTTTGCCTTTGCTAAATTCGATTTCGATGTTCCTGTAGCTATGCCCAATTGCTCACTTATTTCATTGTGTGTAAACCCATCCAACACATATAAACTGAAAACAGTTCTATACGATGGAGGCAGCTTTTGAACACAGGCAATAATTTCTTTATAAGAAAGTTTATCAAGGTTGGTTTCTTCTATTGATGGTATCATTAAAACAGCTTCACTTAAAGATGTATTTTGAAGATGTTTTTTGTTTTTTCTAAAGTGGTCTATTGCTGTGTACACCATAATTTGTTTTAGCCAGGCTTTAAATGCAGCAACAGGGTTATCGTGTTTACACTCAAATTTGCGTAGCTCAGTGAAAATTTTTAGAAAACCATCATTTAAAATTTCTATAGTATCCTCGTCGGAAGAAGCATAGCGTAAACAAATTTCCGATGCATATTCAAAAAATACAGTATAGAGCTTTTTTTGGCCTTCTCTGTTTTTATGCAGGCAGGCTTCAATTAAACCGTATAATTCTTCTTTATTCAAATTGGTTGTACTATCCTTTTTAGTAGAGTAAATATTAGGTAATTTACTACCTAAATGTGATACAGCACTCTTTCTTTGAGAATTAACAGTATTGTATTTAGGGATAAACAATGTACTGAAAGATTTAAAAAATAACTCTGATAATCTCTAGTACAATCGAAATTTTTTTAAAAATGGTTGCTTTTGATTGATTCTTTTTAATTAGCTGGAACTCATAAGTTCAATTGTACATATTTCAATTTGTTTAAGGCAAAATTCAGAGTTCGTTGAAAGCAAAAGTTATCTATGAATTTTCAATGAATTGGTTTATAAATTCATTAAATGGGTTACAAGTAATTGAACAATAATAACTTGTGAAAACTAAAATTCCTTTTTTCAATTGAAAATCTACGCTTACCTTTGCCGCCTTAACAATTTTGGAGTATTGTATCCCTAATTTTTTGTATTGAGTTAAACTGCACCTTGTCTTATCAGCAATAAGTTTGATAAGAACGTACAAGTAATGCAAAATGATTAACCACCGTTTTGCAGGCTATGGAAGCCAATGGCAGAGAATAAAAGGGACTACGAAATTCTAATTACATCTTAAAATTAGCACATAGTATTATGGCAATCAAAAGAGAATTCAACAAACCCAAATCAAGCTTTTCACAAATCACCATTAGTTTGGCTTCACCAGACAGCATCTTAGAAAGAAGCTTTGGGGAGGTATTAAAGCCTGAAACCATTAACTACCGTACCTATAAACCTGAAAGAGATGGTTTATTTTGCGAAAGAATTTTTGGTCCAGTTAAAGATTATGAATGTGCTTGTGGCAAATACAAACGTATTCGTTACAAAGGCATTGTTTGTGATCGTTGTGGAGTAGAAGTTACAGAAAAAAAAGTTAGAAGAGAAAGAATGGGGCATATTAAACTGGTGGTTCCGGTTGTGCACATTTGGTACTTCAAAAGCTTACCTAATAAAATTGGTTATTTATTAGGCGTTAGTTCAAAAAAATTAGAAAGCATTGTTTACTACGAGCGTTACGTAGTAATACAAGGTGGTGTAAAAGAAGGTTTAGGTACAGGCGATTTATTGACTGAAGAAGAGTACTTGGATATTTTAGATAATTTACCAAAAGACAATCAGTTCTTACCTGATGAAGACCCTCAAAAATTCATTGCTAAGATGGGTGCTGAGGCTATTCACGATTTATTAGAAAGATTGGATTTGGATGAGTTGAGCTATCAATTGCGTAATGCAGCTGCTAACGAAACTTCTCAACAACGTAAAGCCGATGCATTAAAGCGTTTGAGCGTTGTAGAAGCTTTCCGTGATTCTCAAGAACGTATTACCAACCGCCCAGAGTGGATGGTAATGCAATACATTCCTGTAATTCCACCTGAATTACGTCCATTGGTTCCTTTAGACGGAGGTCGTTTTGCATCTTCTGATTTAAATGATTTATACCGTCGTGTTATTATACGTAACAACCGTTTAAAAAGATTATTGGAAATTAAAGCTCCAGAAGTAATCTTACGTAACGAAAAACGTATGTTACAAGAAGCGATTGATTCTCTATTTGATAACTCTCGTAAATCTAATGCTGTTAAAGCTGAAGGTGGACGTGCATTGAAATCTTTATCAGATGTATTGAAAGGTAAACAAGGTCGTTTCCGTCAGAACTTATTGGGTAAACGTGTGGATTATTCTGGTCGTTCTGTAATCGTTGTTGGACCTGAGTTGAAGATGCATGAGTGTGGTTTACCAAAAGACATGGCTGCCGAATTGTTTAAGCCATTTATTATTCGTAAATTAATTGAAAGAGGTATCGTAAAAACAGTAAAATCTGCTAAGAAATTAGTTGATAAGAAAGAAGCTGTTATTTGGGATATTCTTGAAAATATATTGAAAGGACATCCAGTAATGCTTAATCGTGCCCCAACATTGCACAGATTATCTATTCAGTCTTTCCAACCAAAATTAGTAGAAGGAAAAGCCATTCAATTACATCCATTGGTAACTGCATCATTCAATGCGGATTTCGATGGTGACCAAATGGCCGTTCACGTTCCATTAAGCAGTGCAGCAATATTAGAAGCTCAATTATTAATGTTGAGTTCTCACAATATCTTGAACCCGCAAAATGGTACGCCAATTACCTTACCTTCTCAGGACATGGTACTTGGTTTATACTACATTACCAAGGTTAAAAAATCTACTCCTGAAGAAAAAGTAAAAGGAGAAGGCAAAGCGTTCTACAGCTTAGATGAGGTAATCATTGCTTACAATGAAGGAGCCATTGATTTACATGCTGGTATTAAATTAAGAACACAAGTACGTGAAGGCGGTAAATTGGTTAAAAAAATAATCGATACAACTGTTGGTAGAGTATTGTTCAACCAATTTGTACCAGAAGAAGTAGGTTATGTAAATGCATTGCTTACAAAGAAAAGTTTAAGAGAAATTATTGGTGATATTATTAAAATTACCAACGTTCCAAAAACAGCTAAATTCTTAGATGAAATCAAAACCCTTGGATTCCGTATGGCATTCAAAGGTGGATTATCATTTAGTGTAAACGATTTGATTGTACCTGAAATTAGAAACCAGTTATTGGATAGTGCTAAAGACGAAGTAAATGAAGTTTGGGAAAGCTACAACATGGGTCTTATTACCAATAACGAACGTTACAATCAGGTAATTGATATTTGGGGTCGTGTGGATATGAAAATTACCGAAAGTTTAATTCGTGAAATGACCTTAGACAAACAAGGATTCAACTCAGTATTTATGATGTTGGATTCTGGGGCTCGTGGTAGTAAAACACAGGTTAAACAGTTGGTGGGTATTCGTGGATTAATGGCAAAACCAAGAAAATCAGGAAGTACCGGAAGTGAGGTAATCGAAAATCCAATTCTATCTAACTTCAAAGGCGGATTGAATGTATTGGATTATTTTATTTCAACCCACGGTGCCCGTAAAGGTTTGGCGGATACAGCCTTAAAAACTGCGGATGCTGGTTACCTAACTCGTCGTTTGGTGGATGTTGCTCAGGATGTGGTCATTGCAGAGGATGATTGCGGTACATTACGTGGTATTGCTACATCTGCATTAAAAGATAACGAAGATATTATTGAACCATTGTCAGATAGAATTGAAGGAAGAACCTCATTGCATGATGTAATTCATCCAATTACCGATGAATTAATCATTAAAGCAGGTGAAGAAATTTCTTCTGATGTAGCTAAACAGGTAGAAGACAGTGGTATAGAAACAGTTGAAATACGTTCGGTACTTACTTGCGAAGCTAAACGTGGTGTATGTGTAAAATGTTACGGTAAAAACTTAGCAACTGGTTACATCGCACAACGTGGTGATGCTGTAGGTATCATTGCTGCCCAATCAATTGGTGAGCCTGGTACACAGTTAACATTACGTACTTTCCACGTGGGTGGTGTTGCTGGTAGTGCAAATATTGAAAGTGGTTTAAACGCTAAGTTCGACGGTACTATTCAGTTCGATGGTTTACGTACAGTTGCTACCACTAACAATGAAGGTAATAAGGTAAACATTGTTATTGGACGCACAGGTGAGGTAAGAATAATGGACGTTAAAAACGATCGTTTATTGATTACCAATAACGTTCCTTATGGTTCTACACTACAGGTTAAAGATGGTCAGCAAGTTAAAAAAGGTGAAACAATTTGTACCTGGGATCCATTCAATAACGTAATCGTTGCCGAACAAAATGGTACTGTTAAATTTGAAGGTGTAGTTGATGGCATTACTTTCCGTGAAGAAAGCGATGATCAAACAGGTCACCGTGAAAAAGTGGTAATCGAAACCAAAGACAAAACCAAAATACCTACCATTATAGTTGAAGGTAAAGAAATTAAACACTATAATTTACCGGTTGGAAGCCATATTGCCATAGAAGAAGGAGACGAAGTAAAAGCTGGTCAGGTGTTGGTTAAAATACCACGTGTATTAGGAAAATTAAGAGATATTACCGGCGGTTTGCCTCGTGTAACTGAGTTGTTTGAGGCAAGAAACCCAGGTAATCCTGCTGTCGTTTGTGAAATTGATGGTGTAGTAACTTTTGGTAATGTAAAACGTGGTAACCGTGAAATTGTAGTAGAAGCAAAAGATGGAATGATAAAGAAATATTTAGTTCCATTGTCTCGCCAAATTTTAGTACAAGATGGTGATTTCGTTAAAGCAGGTGCTCCATTATCCGATGGACAGATTGCACCTTACGATATTTTAAATATTAAAGGACCATTTGCTGTTCAGGAATATGTAGTAAATGAAATTCAGGAAGTTTACCGTTTACAAGGGGTTAGAATCAATGATAAACACGTAGAAGTAATCGTTCGTCAGATGATGAAAAAAGTGGAAATTGTTGATGCTGGAGACACTAAATTCTTAGAAGAAGATCTAGAAGATAGATTTGATTTTATCGAAGAAAATGATAGAATCTACGATAAGAAAGTAGTTACTGAGTCAGGTGAAAGCACAAAAATGAGAGCTGGTCAAATTATCACATTACGAGAGTTGAGAGAAGAAAATTCTATCTTACGTCGTTCCGATAAAAAACTGGTGGAAGTTCGTGATGCAAAGCCTGCTACAGCTACTCCTGTTTTATTAGGTATTACTAAAGCTTCTTTGGGCGTACAAAGCTGGATTTCAGCTGCATCGTTCCAAGAAACCACTAAAGTATTAAGTACTGCTGCTATTAACGGGAAGCTGGATCATATGATTGGCTTAAAAGAAAACGTTATTACAGGTCACTTAATACCAGCTGGTACTGGTCAACGTGATTTTGAAAACATCATTGTAGGTAGCAAAGAAGAGTATGAGGTACTTTCTGCAACCAGAGAAGCTATGAGCTTCGATGACGATGAATAGTTGAGTCAAAATAACTGTAAAATGCAAAAAAGCAGGCTCTGAAAGCCTGCTTTTTTTGCATAGATGAATAGTTTATTTAAAAAAAAGAAAAATAATTGTAAAAAACTTTGCCCATTAACTTTTAGTCCCTTACTTTTGCAACCCCAACGAAAAATTGGGTTTCCACTATGTCTCAGAGAATAAGAATCAAATTACAGAGCTACGATCACAACTTGGTAGATAAATCTGCTGAGAAAATTGTGAAAACTGTACGTAGCACAGGTGCCGTTGTAACAGGACCAATTCCTTTACCTACTCGTAAAAGAATTTTTACTGTATTACGCTCACCACATGTTAATAAGAAAAGTCGTGAGCAGTTCCAATTATGTACGCACAAGCGTTTGTTGGATATCTACACTTCTTCTTCTCGTACTGTAGATGCCTTAAGTAAGTTAGACTTACCTTCTGGTGTTGAAGTGGAAATTAAAGCATAACACTCAGTTTAATCTGAGATAAGTTCTTAAAAATCTGTCATCTCTCAATTTGTTTGCTCAACCAAACAGAAAAAAGAGCTCTGAAAATAAATTAATCTGGATTATAAAAATATTCAGAATAACATATAAACAGGCCCTTCGAGGTTTGTTTACTATCGGTACTTCCTCTCTCAATTAACTGAGAAACTAAGGAAAAGGTCGATAGCAAACAAGGATTGAATTCTACGTTTCATCTGTAGAATGTCCTTTTTACCTCAGCGGGGCATAAACCGCAAAACGATGAAAGGTATTATTGGAAAGAAAATTGGCATGACCAGCATCTTTATTGAAGATGGCAAGCAAACAGCTTGCACCATTATTGAAGTTGCTCCAAATGTTGTTACACAAATCAAGACTATCGAATCTGATGGCTACAATGCAGTTCAATTAGCAGTTGGCGATAAAAAAGAAAAACACGCTACAAAAGCTGAAATCAATCACTTCGCAAAAGCCAACACTCCAGCTAAAAAATTTACAAAAGAATTTCGTGATTATTCTATAGAAAAAGCTTTAGGCGAAACTGTTACAATTGACATTTTCGAAGAAGGTGACAAAGTAGAAGTTGTTGGTACAACCAAGGGTAAGGGTTTCCAAGGTGTTGTAAAACGTCATGGTTTCTCTGGAGTTGGTGAAGCTTCTCATGGTCAACACGACCGTCAAAGAGCTCCGGGTTCTATTGGTGGTTCTTCATACCCTTCAAGAGTATTCAAAGGGATGAGAATGGCTGGTAGAATGGGAGGTGACAGAGTAAAAATGAAAGGATTGAAAGTGGTGAAAATTTTTGCTGAAAAAAATTACATCCTAGTAAGTGGTTCAATTCCAGGTCACAACAACTCAATCGTTTTAATTCAGAAGTAATCACACTTTAATTGTAGTAAGATGCAAATAGATGTATTAGATATAAAGGGTCAAAAAACAGGTAGAACTGTTGAATTACCGCAAGAGGTATTTGGTATCGAACCAAATGACCACGTAATTTATTTGGCTGTTAAGCAATATATGGGTGCTCAACGTCAAGGTACGCATAAAGTTAAAACACGTGCTGAAGTAAAAGGTGCTAGCCGTAAGTTACATAAGCAAAAAGGTACTGGTGGAGCTCGTAAGGGTAATATTCGTAACCCTTTATATAAGGGTGGTGGTACTATTTTTGGTCCTAAACCACACGGTTACGATACTAAATTAAATCGTAAAGTAAAAGACTTAGCTAAAATTTCAGCTTTAAGCTATAAAGCAAAAGAAAATGCAATTTTAGTGGTTGAAGATATAACATTAGATACTCCTAAGACCAAGCAGTTGGTAAATGTGATGAGTGCCTTAAATGTAGCAAACAAAAAAACAATTTTGGTTTTACCTGAATATAACGACAACGTTTATTTAAGTACTCGTAATGTACCAAATGTTGCCAGCACTTTATTAGCTGACATCAACACTTACGATATTGTTAATGCCGATGTTTTGGTATTGACTGAAAACACAGCCAAAATTTTTGCAGAAAACGAAACTGCAGAAGCTTAATTAGAAAACGTTTCAACTGAAATACAATGAAACTTACAGAAGTATTAGTAAAGCCTATTTTAACCGAAAAGGCAAACGCACAACAGGAAAAATTACGTCGTTATGCATTTAGAGTTAGTAAAAAGGCCAATAAATTAGAAATTAAAAAAGCGGTAGAGCAGTTTTATGGTGTAACAGTAACTGATGTAAATACTACTGTAGCTCCAGGTAAAAATAAAACCCGCTACACAAAAGCCGGTTTTATACAAGGGGCAAAATCTTCTTATAAGAAAGCTTTTGTTACTGTTGCCGAAGGCGAAACAATTGATTTATACGCAAACATTTAATTATAGTAAGCGAAGCTGAAAATTTCGCAATAAAAAGTAAAGAACATGGCATTAAAGAAATACAAACCAATGACCGCAGGAACACGCTGGAAAATTGGTAATGCTTATGCTGAAATTACTACCAGTAAACCAGAAAAAAGTTTATTGGAGCCGATAAAAAGAACTGGTGGTAGAAATGCTCAAGGTCGTCGTTCAATGAGGTACATTGGCGGTGGGCATAAAAAGCAATACCGTATTATCGATTTCAAGCGTAACAAATTTGATATAGAAGCAACTGTAGTTTCAATCGAATATGATCCAAACCGTACAGCATTTATCGCTTTATTGCAATATGCTGATGGCGAAAAAAGATACATTATTGCACCTCAAGGTTTACAGGTTGGTGCAAAAGTGATGTCTGGAAATGAAGTTGCTCCCGAAATTGGAAATGCTTTACAAATGAAAAACATACCATTGGGTACTGTTATTCACAATATCGAAATGCAACCCGGGCAAGGTGGTAAATTAATCAGAAGTGCTGGTACATCTGCTCAGTTGGCAAATAAAGAAGAAAAATATGCAGTTCTTAAAATGCCTAGTGGTGAGTTAAGAAAAGTATTAATCAACTGTTTTGCAACTGTAGGTGTGGTTTCAAACAGCGATCATAATCTAGAAACTGCTGGTAAAGCAGGTTTGAACAGATGGAAAGGTGTTCGTCCACGTGTAAGAGGTGTTGCCATGAATCCAGTAGATCATCCGATGGGTGGTGGTGAAGGAAGAGCTTCTGGTGGTCATCCACGTAGCAGAACTGGTAAGTATGCTAAGGGTGAAAAAACAAGAACAAGAGGGAAGGGTAGCGATAAGTTAATTATTCAACGTCGTGATGGTAAAAAATTAACTAAGTAATTATTTAAGTTAAAATATCCTGAGTAATTGGGAGAATAAACGAAAACAACAATATGGCTCGTTCAATCAAAAAAGGTCCTTACGTTGATGCTAACTTAGAAGCGAAAGTTCTTGGTATCAATGATGGCAAAGTAAAGAAAGGTGTAATCAAAACTTGGAGTCGCCGTAGTACAATTACTCCAGATTTCGTAGGTCACACTTTCGCAGTACATAATGGAAATAAATTTATCCCTGTTTATGTAACAGAATTTATGGTGGGTCACAAACTTGGTGAGTTTGCTCCAACTAGAAATTTTAAAGGACATTCAGGAAGTAAAAACTAAATCAATTTGAAATCTCCAATTTCAAATTTCAATTCAAATAACAATGGAAGCAATAGCTAAATTAAATAACTACCCAACCGGTCCTCGCAAAATGAGATTACTGGCCGATGTTATCAGGGGTATGGAAGTAGAAAAAGCTTTGGCTATATTGGAATTTCACCCTCAGCACAATGCTACTCCGTTAGCAAAATTGTTGAAGAGTGCCATTAGCAACTGGGAGCAAAAAAACAATGGAAGCAGTGCTGCTGATAGTAGTCTGATAGTTAAAACTGTTTTTGTGGATGGTGGTCGTGTTTTGAAAAGAATGAGACCTGCACCTCAAGGACGTGGCTACAGAGTACGTAAACGTAGCAATCATGTAACAATAATTGTAGATTCTAAAAACTAATTGAAACCATAATATGGGTCAGAAAGCAAATCCAATTGGTAACAGGTTAGGTATCATCCGCGGATGGGAAAGTAACTGGTATGGTAGTAAGAAAGATTACGCCGGAAAGTTAATTGAAGACCATAAAATCCGTACCTACCTAACAGCACGTATCAACAAAGGCGGTATCGCTAGAATTGTAATTGAGCGTACTTTAGGAAAGTTAATCGTAACCATTCATACCAGCAAGCCAGGTATCATCATCGGTAAAGGTGGTGGAGAAGTTGATCGCATCAAAGAAGAGCTAAAAAAATTAACCGGAAAAGAAGATGTTCAAATCAACATTTTAGAAATCCGTCGTCCTGAACTTGATGCAACAATTGTAGGTGATACAATAGCTCGTCAAATCGAAAACCGTATCAACTTTAAAAGAGCTACTAAAATGGCTATTGCTTCTACGCTTCGTATGGGTGCAGAGGGAATTAAAGTTAAATTGAGCGGTCGTTTGGCTGGTGCCGAAATTGCCCGTAGCGAAGAGTTTAAACAAGGTCGTACTCCATTACATACTTTTCGTATGGACATAGACTATGCTAATGTTTTTGCTCAAACCGTTTATGGTAAAATTGGTATTAAAGTTTGGATTTGTAAAGGTGAAGTTTTGGGCAAACGTGATTTGAATCCAAATTTTGTAAGCGGTAAAAACGATGGCTCAGTTGGTGGAGAAAGAAGAGACGATAGAAGAGGTGGTGGAGAAAGAAGAGACGACAGAAGAGGTGGTGGAGATAGAAGAGACAATAATCGTGGTGGAGGAAGAGGAAGAAACTAATTAGCTAATTAGCAAATGTGCAAGTATGCCAAATCATAAAAGTACTTAGCATGTTTGCACATTAACAAATTGTATAAAAATGTTACAGCCTAAAAGAAGCAAACACAGGAAACAGCAAAAAGGACGTATTCGTGAGGTAGCGAAACGTGGTACTTCTATATCATTTGGTTCATTTGCATTGAAAGCACTAGAACCAATTTGGTTGACTAACCGTCAAATTGAAGCTGCCCGTCAAAGTATGACACGTGCCATGAAACGTGAAGGTAATGTTTGGATCAGAGTATTTCCTGATAAAATTATTACACGCAAACCAGCTGAGGTAAGAATGGGTAAAGGTAAAGGTAACCCTGAATTCTGGGCAGCAGTAGTAGAACCAGGACGTATTATTTTCGAATGTGATGGCGTAACGGAAGCAACTGCAAAAGAAGCAATGGGATTAGCAGCACAAAAATTACCTATCAAAACAAAGTTTGTAATTAGAAGAGATTTGCAAGCTTAATATAAAAATGAAATTGTAATGGCAACAAAAAAATTTGATTTCAACAAAGGGCTTAAAGATATTAGCGAAGCTGACTTGAAAGTTCGTATAGCAGAGGATACACTTCGTTTAAAGAAGTTAGAATTTGCTCATGCAATATCTCCATTGGAGAATCCAATGACCATACGTGGTGTAAGAAAAGATATTGCTCGTTTACACACTGAGTTGAAAAAAAGAACATTGGCTTAATATGCCATAATCAATAGATGACTATTGATTCCATTAAAGATAATTTGGCGTGCAAAAAAAGCACACCGCAAAAGCTAAAAGCTTATACAATGGTTGAAAGAAATTTACGTAAAACGAGAACTGGTGTTGTTACCAGCAACAAAATGACTAAAACAGTTACTGTTGCTGTTGAAAGAAAAGTAAAACACCCAATCTATGGTAAGTTCGTTAAAAAAACTACCAAGTTTCATGCTCATGATGAAAAAGATGAGTGTACTATTGGCGATATCGTTAAGATTATGGAAACCCGTCCGCTTAGTAAAACGAAGCGTTGGAGATTGGTTGAAGTAATAGAAAAAGCTAAATAAATTGTTTCTGATTTGAGATTTGAGATTTGTAATTCTTTAGGAATTCTAAATATCAAATCTGAAATTTCAAATTTCAAATTCTAATAAAATGATTCAGCAAGAAAGCAGATTAAACGTAGCTGATAACAGTGGAGCTAAAGAAGTGCTTTGTATTAAAGTACTTGGTAACAGTGGTCAGGATTACGCTAAAATAGGTGACAAAATTGTTGTTACTGTTAAAGATGCAATACCTGCAGGTGGTATCAAAAAAGGTACAGTTTCAAAAGCTGTTATTGTACGTACAAAAAACAAATTACGTCGTAAAGATGGTTCTTATATCCGTTTTGATGATAATGCTGTTGTATTACTTAACAATTCAGATGAACCTCGTGGTACTCGTATTTTTGGGCCAGTAGCTAGAGAGTTACGTGATAAGGGTTATATGAAAATTATATCATTAGCACCAGAAGTGTTGTAATTAATGTTTGGTACAACCAACTTAAATATTTGAAATAATCGGCTGTTGTTTAATCAGCCAAAAGCTAAATAAAATGAGTACAAGATTTAAACCCAAATTTAATATCAAAAAAGGCGATACAGTAGTTGTTATTGCTGGTGATGATAAAGATTTGAAAAAGCCAAGAGTGGTTTTGGAAGTAATAATTGATAAAGCTCGTGTAATTGTAGAAGGTGTTAACATCGTTACAAAACACACAAAGCCATCAGCTCAAAATACTAAAGGTGGTATTGTAAAGGTTGAAGCTCCAATTAGTATTTCTAACATAATGCTATGGGATGCAAAAGCTGCTTCAGCAACTAAAATTAAGCGTAGTAGAGAAACTGGCAAGTTGGTTAGAATCTCTAAAAAAAGTGGTGAAGTAATTAAATAACTTATTTTATTCCGTTGGTAATGGAATATAAAAAATAGAACTATGAGTACTAAAAAATATTCTCCTCGTTTGGCAGATAAATATAACAAAGATGTTATACCTGCTTTAATGAAGAAATTTGCATACAAAACAGTTATGCAAGCTCCTAAGTTGGAAAAAATTTGCATCAACCGTGGTGTAAATGGTGCAGTAAACGATAAGAAATTAATCGATATTGCAATTGGCGAATTAGAACAAATTACAGGTCAGAAAGCGGTACCAACATTGAGTAAGAAAGATATTTCGAACTTTAAATTGCGTAAGGGCATGCCAATTGGTGCAAGAGTTACTTTACGTGGCGAAAAAATGTTCGAATTTTTAGATCGTTTAGTATCTGTTGCTTTACCTCGTGTACGTGATTTTAAAGGCATTAGCGATAAAGCATTTGATGGTCGTGGTAATTATACTTTAGGTGTAACTGAACAAATTATTTTCCCTGAAATTGATATTGATAAAGTAACAAAAATTACTGGTATGGATATCACTTTTGTTACTACTGCTCAAACTAACGAAGAAGCATACGAATTATTAAAAGAATTGGGTATGCCATTCAAGAATATTAAAAAAGACAATAACTAATATATGGCAAAGAAATCAATTGTTGCCCGTCAGGCTAAACGTGAAAAATTAGTTGCAAAATTTGCTGAAAAAAGAGCAGCATTAAAAGCAGCTGGTGATTACGCTGGTTTAGACTTATTACCAAAGAATGCTTCTCCTGTACGTTTAAAAAATCGTTGCCAGTTAACTGGTCGTCCTAAAGGATACATGAGATACTTTGGCATTTCAAGGATTATGTTTAGAGACATGGCCTTAAATGGTAAAATTCCAGGTGTTAAAAAAGCAAGCTGGTAATATAAACTATAACTTCCCGACATATCGGGATGCATAGAAACAACTTTTTAGAACTGATTAATTTAATACAATGGTAACGGATCCTATAGCAGACTTTTTAACCAGAGTTCGTAATGCTCAAATGGCTGGTCATCGAATTGTTGAAATTCCTGCTTCAAATTTGAAGAAAAGAATTACTGAAATTTTATACGAGCAAGGGTACATCTTAAAGTACAAATTTGAAGATGATACAAAGCAAGGTGTTATTAAAATAGCTTTAAAGTACGATGCAGCTACAAAACAACCTGCAATACGTTCTTTAGAAAGGGTAAGCCGTCCGGGTTTACGTCAATATGCAAAACCTGCTGAAATTAAAAGGGTAATTAATGGTTTGGGTGTTGCTATTATTAGTACTTCTAAAGGAGTATTAACTGATAAGCAAGCTAAAGCTCAAAATGTTGGTGGCGAGGTACTTTGCTACATTTCTTAATAAACAATTTAATGGGTTGTGATAATTAAGCTTCTTAGTCGTAGCTGAACACTAACCTGAATATTCATTCTTTAAATAAAATCGACTATGTCTCGTATAGGTAAACAACCAATAGCAATTCCTGCAGGTGTTACAGTTACTGTAGGTGCTGACAATGTGGTTACTGTAAAAGGACCTAAAGGTCAATTAACTGAAGCTGTTGATAGAGATATCACTATTGAAGTTAAAGAAGCTCAAATCATCGTTTCTCGTCCAACTGATCAAATTCGTCACCGTGCTATGCATGGTTTATATAGATCACTTTTAAGCAATACTGTTAAAGGTGTTACAGAAGGTTACAAAAAAGATTTAGAGTTAGTGGGTGTGGGTTTCAAAGCTGCCAATACTGGAAATGTTCTAGACCTTGCTTTGGGTTATTCTCATAACATTATTTTCGAAATTCCAAGTGAATTGAAAGTGAATACTGTTACTGAAAAAGGTAAAAATCCATTGATTTCTTTAGAAGGCATAGACAAGCAATTAATTGGTCAGGTTGCTGCTAAATTAAGAAGCTTACGCAAACCAGAACCATACAAAGGAAAAGGGGTTAAATACACGAATGAAATCCTAAGAAGGAAGGCAGGTAAAGCAGCAGGTAAATAATTAATTAATTTTTCTTCCGGCAGTATCGGAAGATTCAAATAGAAAATCATGAATACTAAATTAGAACAGAGGCAAAAAATCAGATACCGCATACGCAAAAAAGTTGCTGGTACTGCAACCAAGCCACGTCTTAGCGTATTTAGAAGTAACATGGAAATTTACGCTCAGTTAATAGACGATGATAATTCTGTTACTCTAGCTTCTTCTTCTTCAAAAGAGAAAGAAATTGCAGCTCAGAAAGTGAACAAAGTTGGCAAAGCTAAATTAGTTGGTGAATCTATTGCACGTAAAGCTGTTGCTTTAGGTTTAGAAGGCTGTATATTCGATAGAGGTGGTAACTTATATCATGGTCGAATTAAGGCTGTAGCTGATGGTGCAAGAGAAGGTGGATTGAAATTCTAATTACAATCAAATTTATTAAAGTAAGATAATGTCTAAAATAATCGATAACAAAATTAAAGCTGGTGGCGACATTGAATTGAAAGAAAAAGTTGTTGCTATTAACCGTGTAGTGAAAACTACTAAAGGGGGTCGTACTTTTTCTTTCTCGGCTCTTGTTGTAGTAGGTAATTCTAATGGCGTTGTAGGACAAGGTTTGGGTAAAGCAAAAGAAGTACAAGAAGCTATCACAAAAGGAATTGAAGACGCAAAAAAGAACTTGGTTAAAGTTCCTATTATGCATGGCACAATTCCGCATGAACAATTATCTAAAGCTGGTGCTGCAAAGGTTTTAATTAAGCCTGCTGCTCATGGAGCTGGTGTAATTGCAGGTGGTAGCATGCGTGCAGTTTTAGAAAGTGCTGGCGTTACCGACGTTTTAGCTAAAAGTTTAGGTTCTGCAAACCCTCACAATGTGGTTAAAGCAACTATTAAAGCTTTAACTACTTTAAGAGAACCAATACAAGTTGCTAAAACTAGAACCATCAAATTAAGTAAAGTATTTAACGGATAAATCTAATTTGAGATTTTTAATTTCAAATTTCAAATTCAATACAATGGCAAAGATTAAAATAACTCAAATTAAAAGCGGTATCGATAGAAGTGAGCGTCAAAAGCAAACTTTAATCGCTTTAGGTTTAAAGAAAATAAATGCTTCTCGAGAAGTTGAAGCAACTCCCCAAATTTTAGGAATGGTAAATAAAGTAAGCCATTTAGTTAAAGTAGAAGAGTTAGCGTAAATTTTTTGAAAATCTTGAATTCCAAATCCCATTTCCTTTAAGTATTGGTGTTTGGAATTTATTGTTTAATAATTTTATTAATTGCGAGGGGTGATTCCCCGAAAGTTCAAAATCAACAAGTAAAATGAAACTACACAATCTAAAACCTGCGGCAGGTAGTACACACAAAGAAAAAAGAATTGGTCGTGGTGAAGCATCTGGTAAAGGTGGTACTTCTACACAAGGTAACAAAGGTGGTCAAAGCCGTGCTGGATACTCTCGTAAAAATGCGTTCGAAGGTGGTCAGATGCCAATTCAGCGTCGTGTTCCTAAGCGTGGCTTTAAAAACATCAATCGTGTTGAATACGTTGTATTTAACCTTGGTCAAATCGAGCAATTACAAGAGAAATATGCTTTCAACGAATTCTCTTTAGAAAATTTATACGTTAATGGCTTAATTAGCCGTACAGACAAAGTGAAAATTTTGGCTACCGGTGAAATTAAATCAAAACTGGGTTTTAAAGTAAATGCAATCAGCGAAAAAGCGAAAGCAGCTATTGAAGCAGTTGGCGGCACTGTTGAAATTGTAAAGTAATTTCCACTATATTGCACGACGCATCAACGATGCGTCTTTTTGGTTTAAGGACATTAACTATTTCAATCGAATTATCAAGTGAAAAAATTAGCACAAACATTCAAGAACATATGGAACATTGAAGAGCTACGCAGCAAAATCATTGTTACATTAGCATTGGTATTAACTTATAGATTTGGAACTCATATCGTTTTACCTGGTATTAATCCTTTGGCATTAGATGCTATTAAAGCCAATAATAAAACCGATGGTTTACTGGGATTATTTGATGCATTTGCAGGTGGGGCATTTTCTCAGGCTTCTATTCTTGCTTTGGGTATTATGCCTTATATCTCTGCCTCTATCTTTATGCAATTGATGACTATTTTAGTTCCTCAATTACAAAAAGTACAAAAAGAAGGGGAAAGCGGACGAAAAAAAATTAATCAGTGGACAAGATATTTAACCGTTATTGTAACTGCTTTTCAGGCAGGTGCATATATTGCTTATCTAAATAGTCCTGATTATGCTCCAGCTTTAATACCAGCATTCAAACCTTTCTTCGCTTTCTCTACAATTATAATCTTAACTGCAGGTACTTTGTTTGTTATGTGGTTGGGAGAAAAAATTCAGGATAAAGGGTTGGGTAATGGTACATCTATCATTATCATGGTGGGTATTTTGGCTCGTTTACCACAAAGCCTATTACAAGAATTTTACACCAAGCAAGAAAAAGGCGGTGGTGGTTTACTGGTATTTCTTATTGAGATTGCTATTTTGGTAGCAATAATTATGGGATTAATCATTCTTGTTCAAGGGGTAAGAAAAATACCAGTTAACTACGCTAAACAAATTATCGGTAATAAACAATTTGGTGGTGCAAGACAATTTTTGCCTGTTAAAGTAAATAGTGCAGGTGTAATGCCAATCATTTTTGCTCAAGCAATTATGTTTTTACCAACATTGGTTTCTTTTACCAATTTAGATAGTGCAAAAGGTATTGTAAGAATATTTAACGATCATAGTAATTTTTGGTACATGTTGGTGTACTCAGTAATGGTTATTGGATTTACATTCTTATACACGGCATTAATATTTAATCCTAAGCAAATTGCTGAAGATTTAAAACGCAACAACGGTTTTATTCCTGGTGTTAAACCTGGTCAGCCAACTGCTGATTATATTGGTTCTATCATGGATAAAATCACTTTACCAGGTGCAATATTCTTAGCTATCGTAGGTATTATGCCTGGATTTGCTCAAAGATTAGGTGTTACACAATCTTTCAGCACATTCTTTGGTGGTACAAGCTTACTAATTATGGTAGGTGTTGTATTAGATACTTTACAGCAAATTGAAACTTACTTATTAATGCGTCAGTACGATGGATTAATGAGCAGTGGACGTGTACAAGGAAGACAAACAACTTCTTTGCCTACAAGTGCCATGTAATATAATTGTGTACAGTTTTACAATATTGAAACCTGTCGGATATACTCTGACAGGTTTCTTTTTAGTAGTAACTTGCCCCGTTATATTTTGTAGTTGAAGGGTGTTCTGCAATTCTGCAGGATGAAACTTTGTAACTACAGTTTAGCTTTGTACGATAGCTGGTTACAAAAATATTTTTTAATGAGTTTTAGACCCAACGGTATGATTATTTATAAAACAGAAGCAGAGGTTGCTTTAATGAAACAATCGGCAACATTGGTTAGTAAAACATTGGCCGAAGTTGCAAAAATTTTAAAGCCTGGTGTTACCACTATGCAGTTAGATACATTGTGTGAAAAATTTGTAAGAGATAACAACGCAGTACCGTCGTTTAAAAATTACCATGGCACTTATCCGTTTAGTATTTGTGCAAGTATAAATGATGTTGTGGTGCATGGGTTTCCCAATAATTCAGTGCTAAAAGATGGCGATATTGTGTCGATTGATCTAGGTGTTATTTTAAATGGTTGGCATGGTGATCATGCATACACTTTTATTATTGGAGAAGTAAGTAAGGAAGTATTAGACCTGGTTAGAATTACCAAAGAAAGCTTGTATAAGGGTATTGAAAAAGCAACAGTAAATAACCGTATTGGTGACATTGCATTTGCTATACAAGAACATACTGAAAGAAAAAACGGTTATGGTGTAGTGAGAGAATTGGTTGGGCATGGTTTGGGTAGAAGCTTGCATGAAGATCCACAAGTACCTAATTATGGTAAGCGTGGAAGTGGTCCAAAATTGAAAGAGAACTTGGTTTTGGCAATAGAGCCAATGATTAATTTAGGGGTTAAAGAAGTATATACCGATGACGATGGCTGGACAGTAAGAACTAAGGATGGTAAGCCTTCTGTACATTTTGAACATGATGTATGTGTAAAGAAAAACAAGGCACTTATTTTATCGGATTACAGCGTTATTGAAGCTGCTGAAATTGCAAACCCGAATTTGAATACCAGCTATTACAATTAAATTTAAACATAGTCTTAAACGGTATTAGCAAAGATTTTGCTGATACCGTTTTTTATTTTTACTACCTGTTGCTTATCTTTAAAAAAATGGCAGTTATGGATAATGAAAATGAATTTCCAGAAAAATTTAGTGATGATGAAGAAGAACAATTACGCATAGAAAATGAAATACTTCGTATGAAGTTGAAAGCTGAATTGGGTGGAGAAATTGAGGGTATAGAAGGCACAGAGAATTTGCCACCCGAAATTGAAAATCTTTTCTTGAAAAACATTTTATCCTTCGAGCATCAGTATGAGCAAGTGGCAGCTACTACTATTTATCAAATTATTCAAGAACCAGTATTTACAAAAGTTGAAAATTTAAATGAAAGCGATTTGGAAATTGCTTTTGCTAATATTAATCAAATATTGGAAGACAACAATATTGCTGTTGATTATCGTGGTGATTATACTATTAGAGAAAAATATCGTTTTGTTACAGAAGATTTGTTTAACCATGAAACCAAGTTGGTGCACATTGATGGCATGACAACACACTATAGTTACGAGGAGTTCTATCCAAATCATAAACTGGCAATTGAAGACCAAGCCAATGAATTTATTGCACATTGGTTTGACATGAATTTTGATGAAAATAGTTGGGAACTAAGTGATGAATTTTTAACTGATACCCAACAAATTGTTAGTAAAGCAACAGTACTGCAAAAGTTCAACAATATTTTTGCCGCCTATAAAGCATTTGAAGACCCTAGCTTTTTTATAGGTGGCACTAGCTTTGAAATGAATGAACTTGATAAAACAATGGGATTTGGCTATGCCGAAGGAGGGTTAAAGTTTAGTGCCGTATTAGAAAGCAATGAAACAATACAAATAGAAAGTCAATTTAAATTGTACTTACAATTAGATGAAGGCGATTGGCGTATTTTCTTTTTTTATTGGCCGGGATTTACATGGTAGTGTATCATCTTACATTATTTTGATTTCAGCTTTGTTAGACCAATATTTTATACTAATTTTAGTTTATATTTCAATAGCGTCCTAAACGTTTAAAAAAGAGAGAAAGTTATTTGTAACTCAAATTAGCTTTGAGGTTGCAAAACAAAATCTCTTTCTCCCATGTCAAAAATAACTTTGTTTGCCCAAATAATTGGC
>JBIKRV010000049.1:0-21403 GCA_044348985.1 Chitinophagaceae bacterium | reverse complement strand
GCTTCTATGAATTCAATAAAACTTTCAATAAGGCTTACATTTGCTCTTGCCATTAGTATAGAATGATGTGGTGTAATCAATTACAAAGTTCTACTACTAGTGGCAACTTTTTTTATAAATATCCCTTAACTAAATGACATTGTCCAGCAGCCCATCGTTAGGTAGCATACAATTCAAAACTTTTTAATTATAGGCTCTTGTTGGTTGAGTCATATTCTACCATCCATTCAATGCCATATTTATCTCTGAACATACCAAAATAAGTACCCCAAAGGCTATCTGTAATGGGCATTTCTATATTTCCACCTGCAGAAAGCCCATTAAATATTTTATTTGCTTCTTCTTTACTTTCAGTACTTACTACAATTTTACTTCTGTTCTCCTGCTCATTTACTTTCCCCATAAATTCAGGAACATCATTCGCCATTAGTACACTGTTTTTACCAATAGGTAAAGCAATATGCATGATTTTATTTGCTTCTTTTTCATCTATACTAAAACCGGGGCCAGCTAAATCTTTAAATCGTACAACTTTTGAAAATACCCCACCAAATACAGATTGGTAAAAATTAAATGCTTCTTCTGCATTTCCGTTGAAATTGATGTGCGGATTAATCAATGCCATAATTTTATTTTTTTAATTGGTTGCTATTCAGTTAATACATCTGTACCAAACGTACTGCTAATTCATGAAATCACGAATTTAGAAACGGTTAGAAAAGAGTTTTTTTGCCATTTGTATAGAATGTTCTAAAGCATGTATGTTTTGCTTTTCACTGTGTGCTACAACAATAAATTTGGGATGGCGAAATTTTTGCTTTACTTTTTTTAGTGTTGTAACATAAGTTTTTTTATTTCCATCGCCTAAATAACCTAAGTCTTCAGCATCAGTACCTTTAATTAAGCAACCACCAAATAGAATTTTTTCTTTTTCAAACCAAATTACAATATTGTCTTTTGTATGACCCTCTCCAGGGTAATAGGTTTCAAAAGAATATTCCCCAACATTAAAAACAGTATCTTTTGTCGTTAAAAATTCCGCCCTTTTTTCATTATTTTTTTTGCTCAATACATCTGTAAGTACAGTTGTATAAGTTTTAATACCTAGCTGTTTGTAATATTCAAGTCCTGCAGTTTTATCGCTATGCCAATGGGTTGCAAAACAAAGTACAACAGCTTTGTTGTGTTTTAATTGAATGCTGTCGAGTAAGGGTTGTAATTGTGTGGTGTCCCAAGGGGTATCAAATAGCACAACTCCATTGTTGGTAACTAAGTACATGCCATTGGCTGGCACCTGACTATTTTGATACGTATTATAAGTGGTATAAATGTAGAAGTTGCCAGTTAGCTGAACAATCTTAAGTTTTGCATTTTCGGCCTGTCCAAAAGTATTGGACATAGAAAAAAACAAAATAGTATTACGATAATTTTAGGCATAAATTTTATAATTTGTTAGCGTATGAGGCATGAAATTGTTTGTTCAAACTATCCATTGCTTTTTTCTTCTACATATTCTAGAATATCAGCTGGCTGACAGTTTAAAACTTTACAAATGGCTTCTAATGTGCTAAAGCGTATTGCTTTTGCTTTGCCAGTTTTTAAGATTGATAAATTGGATAAGGTTAAATCAACTTTTTCAGAAAGCTCATTCAGCGACATTTTTCGCCTTGCCATCATCACATCTAGGTTTACAATAATTGGCATAGGTTATACAGTTAAATCGTTTTCGTTTTGAATTTCAACACCTTTTTTAAATATGGTAGCAATTATATACACTACTGCTGCCATTAAAATAAACGCCTGACTGTCTTCCCAAAATTGATTAAGCACATTTATATCATAGCCTCTGTGCATTAAATATTTAGCTGTTTGTCTGGCAATATAACTTAAGAGCCCTATAGAAAATGTGTAGTAACTGATTTGCGAAATTTGATTGGCTACAAAATCGTTGAATGGGTTTAGCAAGTTGAATTTGCTTAACAGCTTAATCACCACATAAAAAAGAATGGCTTTTAAAATAGCAATGGCTAAAATAAAACTATACATACCAAAAAATGCCCACTTACTACGATTGTACATTTTACTTAGATCCAGTTTTTGATAGAGGTTTTGAATGATTTCGGGTTTAAAAAAGCTAACAATAAAATTAACTATTAAAGCTCCAGCTTCGATGCATAATCCAACAAAAATGATCCATGAAACAATGCTAAGACCTTTAAATATCAGGTTATTTGTTTTTGACATAATTGATAAGTTTTTAATTATTTTTCAAAAATAATAAATATTTATTGATAAGCAATGAATTTTAATTTTAAATCAAAAAAATATTTTCCAAGAGAAATATATTGTTATTTTTTGCTGACTATATATTCAGCACTGCTTATTGAACAAGTGAACCACAAACAGTCAAAATAATCCGTGAAATGAACAACCTTCTTACCCACATTTTTATTTTTATTTACTAAATAAGAAAGAATGCTAAAAATAAAGAATCGTATAAAGCAGTATTTTTTAAAGTTACAGAAACAAGCATAGAACGTCCTAAAAACAGTGTACATACTACTCTGGAAAAAGAAAAGATACGTAATAAAAGCAAAAAAGTTTACACAAATATTGCCAATAGAAGGATGTACAAGCTTAAGATATTTGAGGAAAGCAAAAAAGCACAATCAACATATTGGTTCATAAAAAGTAATAGTGGAGCATGTGATCAGAGAAATGAGAACATGCAAAATCATAGCAACCAAATACAGAAATAAAGGAAAACGATTCGGATAAAGACTGAATTTTATGGCTGCAACCGATAATAATAAATTATAAAATTAATTTATAGAATAGAATTAATAAAACATTTTTCTATATTATCAGTGTTTTTTGTGAGCTAATGATTTAAGCCACAAAGCAAAGAATCTTAATTAACACAAAATCCATTTAAATCATTTTAATCTGTGTTATCCGTATTCCAATATTTAATAAACCGCCTTAACAACACCATCTTGTTTTTTTACAAAATAGAGTTTTTTATTTTCTAAAAAGTTGGGTGAAGTACTTTGTTTACTTGCAAAAACTGGTTGTATGTCAAACGAATTGAATAGCCTGAAATCTGCATCAGACAAGTGATTCATAAAGTCTGAATTGTATTTAACCAGTAAGTTGCTGAAATAATACATGCTTTCATATCCTTTAAAAAACCAATCACTGGCACGAGCAAAATATTTGCCTTTGTATTTTTCCACCAGTACTTTTCCTAACTTTTCTGTCTTTGAAAAATTGTATGGGGTAGAGTAAATGATTTCTATGCCTTTATTTGCTTCATCAAAAGCAATTGTTTTATTAAACTCTTTAATACCATCCCAAGTTGGCATTCCAATAGCCACAGCAGGATATTTTTTTACAGCATGTAATGCTTTAACCAGTCTAACGCCAAATGTTTCGTTGATGGTGCCACAAATTACAACGTTTTGTTTGGTGCTATCCAAATAAGCTTGTAACTGTTTTATAGTAAAGGTATCGCTGAGTTCTATGGTCTTATATTTTAAAGGAATAGCAGGTGTTGTTTTGCCCATGTTGCTGAATATACCCAAAATGTCATCTTCAATTTTGCCTTTGCGTTTTATGTACACCAAATTACTGGTCGAGTAATTTTTTTGAATAAACTTATAAATGCCTTCGCAATGGGTTTTTAAAGTAGAGTTTAATAAAACAAAATAGGGATTGTTACTTACACCACCTTCGTTTGGAAAAGTGGCGGAGATGAGTGGTATTTTTTTCGATAAAGCAAAATCAGCCAAAGGTTTTATCTCTTGTCTGTCTTTAAATGATACAACTATTAAAGAAACACTATCCCAAACCTTTTGCGACAATACTTTATTCATTGGTTCTGCAACACTTTTTGTATCGTAAAAAATAACTTCAATATTGGCTTTTTCTTTTTGTAAGCTGTCAACTGCCATCATTACACCATTGTAAAAGTCTAAACCAGGCAAAATAGTTTTAGGTAAGCTATTGCCATTAATTTTATAGGTATTACCATTAAAGGCAGAATCGATAAAAACAGGAGCAAACACAACAATTTTATAAGCACTGGGTTGGCTCGTTTGCTGAGCAAAACCACTTATTGCAAACTGAAAAAAGAGAATACATACCAAAAGCTTTTTCATACAATTCTATTATTGCTTACATTCTTATAAATATAGTGCCAAATATTGGTTAGCGTTTATTCCCATTCAATAGTTGCTGGTGGTTTACTGCTAATATCATATACAACTCTGTTTATACCACGAACATTATTGATGATTTCGTTAGAAATGTCGGCTAAAAATTCATAAGGTAAATGAGCCCAATCTGCTGTCATTCCATCAACACTGGTAACAGCTCTTAAAGCAACTGTAAATTCATAGGTCCTTTCGTCGCCCATTACACCCACACTTTTTACTGGCAATAAGATGGTACCTGCTTGCCAAACTTTTTCGTAAAGACCAGATTTTTTTAAACCATTGATATAAATGGCATCGGCAGCTTGTAACAATTTTACTTTCTCTTCAGTTATTTCTCCTAAAATTCTAATGGCTAAACCTGGGCCAGGAAATGGGTGGCGATTGATCATATCAGCAGGGATACCCATTTCTAGTCCAACTTTTCTTACTTCATCTTTAAACAGGTAACGCAATGGTTCTACCAAATCTAAATGCATGGTATCTGGTAATCCACCAACGTTGTGGTGACTTTTAATGGTTGCACTTGGTCCATGTACACTTACACTTTCAATTACATCAGGATAAATGGTTCCTTGACCTAAAAATTTGGCTTCTTTTACTTTCAATGCTTCTTGCTGAAACACATCAATAAAGAGTTTGCCAATTACTTTTCTTTTTGATTCGGGATCGGTTTTGTCTTTTAGTTCATCATAAAATAATTGTTTTGAATCAATACCTGTAACATTTAAATCCAGTTGCTTATAGGTTTCTAAAACCTGTTCAAATTCATCTTTTCTTAAAACACCATTGTCCACAAAAATGCCATGTAATCTTTTGCCAATGGCTTTGCTGATTAGTGTTGCAGCAACTGTACTATCCACACCACCACTTAGAGCCATAATTACATGAGCATCGCCAATTTGTTGTTTTAATGCATCAACCGTTTCTTGTACAAATGAAGCTGGAGTCCAGTTTTGGCTGCAACCACAAACAGCCGTTAAAAAGTTTTTAATAATCGTTTTGCCTTCTTTTGAATGGTACACTTCTGGGTGAAATTGTAAGCCATATAAAGGATGTGTATCAGTAGTATTTTTCTTGAATGCAGCAACAGGAATACTTTCAGTTATTGCCAATACTTCAAAGCCTTCTGGCAAAGCAACAATACTATCGCTGTGGCTCATCCAAACTTGAGAGTTATTAGAAACTCCATTAAATAAAACATCTTCTTTTTTCTTTTCTAAGATGGCACGACCGTATTCTCTTTTATTGCTTTTATCTACACGACCACCAAATTCTTTTGCAGTTAATTGGGCTCCATAACAAACACCCAAAACCGGCAATTGCTGTATAAATGCTGGAATATCTACTGTTGGGTTTTCTGTATCATTCACACTAAAAGGACTTCCACTTAAAATAATACCTTTTAAAGAGTTGTCAATTGTAAAAGGTTTGTTGTATGGAATGATTTCGCAATACACATTGGCTTCTCTTACGCAACGGGCAATCAATTGTGTAAACTGGCTACCGAAGTCTAGAATTAGTATTTTTTCAGTCATGCGGCGAAGATAATAGTTTGCTTGCTGAAGCTATATTTTCTCTATTCACAACCCGTAAAAAGATATTTTTTAATTGCCGTTTATAGTCGTAAATCAACGTTAAACATACAATTAGTTTCATTTCTGATTTATTTGTTTTTATTTTGAATAAACATTTGTTATTATGAAATTATTTATAACTGTTTTTCTAGTTGTTGTATTGGCTGCATCTTGTATTTGGGTGGGCAATGAAAAAATTAAAGGAAATGGTGTTTTTACCACAGAAATGAGAAGTGCAGGAGCAACAAAAAAAATTAAGATTGCTGGTAACATTAATGCGGAAATTACTCAGGCCAATGCCAATGCAGTAGAAGTAAAAGCCGATGCAAATTTATTGCCCTATATAAAAACAGAAAATGAAGATGGATGGTTGGTTATTAGTACAAAAAAAGGGTATGATTTACGTTCAAACAATCCTATAATTATAGCTGTAACAACAGATTTGTTAGAGGCTATAACTATTGCTGGTAATGGCGATGTTAAAAGTTTAAATAAATTGGAAGGAGGTAATCAATTAAAAATAAAAATAGCCGGTAATGGCGATGTAAACCTTTCTGTAAATACACCAAAAGTAGAGGCTACAATTGCAGGAAATGGAAATATTGTTTTAGAAGGTGAAACAAAAGATGCTTCTATTAATATCGCAGGTAATGGCGATTATAAGGCACAAACCTTGAAAACAGAAAATGCGAAAGTAAAAATAGCAGGTGTTGGTAATGTTTATGTATTTGCGTCAAATACTCTAGATATTAATATTGCTGGTAGTGGAGATGTCAATTATTTGGGTAATCCTGCCATAAGTAAAAAAATTGCTGGTAGTGGTACTGTAAAGGCAATACAATAAACTAAAACTATTTTTTTGTAAACGTGAACTGTATGAACGGTTCACGTTTTTTGTTTATGGTAAACAAGCTTGCAGTAATATTAGCAACTTTGCTGCTTAATTTCAATTATGGGTAAGAAGGAAAAAGTGATGTTGTTTTTGTTGGCTTGTATCAACTTTACACATATTCTGGATTTTATGATTATGATGCCATTGGGGAATTACCTAATGCCTTATTTTAAAATCACTACACAGCAATTTAGTTTTTTGGTAAGTGCTTATACGTTTAGTGCTGCAATTTCAGGATTTACAGCAGCTTTTTTTGTAGATGGTTTCGATAGAAAAAAAGTATTGCTATTTGGATACACAGGATTTATTGTTGGCACAATAGCTTGTGGATTGGCTCCATCTTTTCATTTGTTGCTTGCAGCAAGGGTGTTAGCGGGTTTATTTGGAGGTTTAATTGGGGCACAAGTACTATCCATTATTTCAGATATTTTCCCTTACGAACAAAGGGGAAAAGCAATGGGTAGTGTAATGAGTGCATTTGCCATTGCTAGTACTTTTGGTGTTCCATTTGCATTGTATTTAGCCAACTTAATTAGTTGGCATGCTCCATTTCTTTTAGTGGGTATAATTGGGGTAGCATTAATTCCTTTATTAGCAAAGTATATTCCTACCATGGATAAACATTTGCAAAATCGAGAAGAAAAAAAATCTCCATTCGAAGCGTTGATTATTGTAAAAAATGATGCTCATTTAGGATTGGCATTATTGTTTAGTGGAATGATTATGATGGGGCATTTTCTAATCATTCCTTTCATCAATCCCTTTATGGAATTTAACAATGGTTACTCTAAACAACAAACACCTCTAATTTATTTGGTTGGTGGAATTGCTGCATTTTTCGCAGCCAATATTTTAGGCAGGTTAAGCGATAAATATGGAAAACTAAATGTATTTAGTATTTGTGTTTTTTTAAGTTTACCATTGGTAATTGGGGTAACACATATACCACATATTCAACTATGGTTAATGCTTAGCATGTTTGCAGTTTGGTTTACACTTTCTACTGGTAGGGGCGTTACAGCACAAGCCATGGTAAGCAATGTTGTACAACCTATGCACAGAGGTAGTTTTATGAGTTTTAACAGCAGTGTACAACAATTGGGCAGTGGCATTGCATCATTGTTTGCTGGATTTATAGTTGTAAAATCAGCCGATGGAAAAATTGAGCATTATGGTTGGTTGGGCTATATAAGTGTTGGTATTTTATTAATTTGTTTGTTGTTGGGTAGATACTTATTTGCAAAAATAGACAGAAAAAAAGCTGCAATAAATGCAGCTTAGTAATTTATTTGCCTGCAATATATCTTTAATCAACTGTTGTTGTGTCACACCCTTCAACGCTAGAATTTCTATTGTACTTTTTTTAAAATCACTTCAGTTTATATACTGGATATCTTAAATGAGCTGGTTCATAATAAGGAGAATTTTTATATACAAAATCCAGTTGAGCCGATGCTGATGCAGCAAATTTTGCATCATCTTTTTTCTTTTGTTCCAGCTTGGTTCTTAGCTCTGGATGTTGTTCTAAATATTTTGCTGCAACATCTTCCCAACGGTAATCGCTATAACCCTCTTTTTGTTGTAGAATAGCGTCAAAAAAATTCCATTTAAAATAACTGTCATCTGCTTCTGGTTCTAATGTCTCAATTAAAAATCGATCACAAATTTGACCTGTGTAAATAATGTAATCTCCTTTTAAAAACTGAATACTTTGCTCTTGTTCTGATAGCGTTACAGCACTATGTTTAAAGTGTTTTTCATAGGGCCTTGTACTTGCTTTATAATTATCAATTTTATAGGCAGTAACTTTTACTAAACTATCTTTTTGTAATACCTGCATTTTAACTTTATTCAATTGCAACAGTTCTATTACTTTATACCAACCTTGTGGTATAATATAGGCTTTGGGTTTTTGCACTATTTTTTCTCCAATAAAATAATTGTAAAACTTAACCTGCTTGGTAAAGGGTTTGGTATGATCGTAATACAATCGATTCATACCAGTTACCTCACTTTTTTTATAAGCAGCTTCATAGCCATTAAACTGAATCATATCATACTTTGTCGTATCTGCTTTCCATATCAATGGGAAAGATTGCTGCTGTTTAATTTGTTCTAAACTAGCCTTTCTTTCTGCTTTAATTTCTTTTGCAAGTTTAGCTGCATTTTCAATAATGGTTTGCATTAACGCATAGGTACTTTTTACACGTTGTTCAAACGGTTTGAGCATGTGCGTTTCTGGTACAAAAGCCATGGTTGCAAATAGAGCAGCATAGCCACTGCTGTAACGTGGAGCATCGTAAAAGGCCATCCAACCTTTATCGGGATTGGCAGTTTCGAAATTTACATATGGGCACATTGTAAACTCTTTAGCTTCCATTCCTTTATATAAAGCAGGTTCAAAAGTGTCGTGTAGAAATTTTCCAATTGCACCACCTAGTTTGTTTCGCTGCGTAGTGAGTAACGTCATGGTGTGTTGATAATCTGCACCATCACTTACATGATTATCTACTAAAATATCCGGGTTTAAAAAATGAAAAATTTCCGCAAAGGCTCTGGCTTCTTTACTATCACTTTTAATAAAATCTCTGTTCAAATCAAGGTTCTGGGCATTGCCCCTAAATCCATAACTCACAGGACCATCTTGGTTAACCCTGCTGGATGTATTTCTATTTAAACTTCCACCAATATTATACACTGGTATAATTCCTAATACAACATTGTTAGGTAACGATTGTTTTCTTGTAACAATATCTCTTGCAAGCATCATACTTGCATCTATGCCATCTGGCTCACCAGGATGAATGCCGTTGTTAATCATCAATACAACTTTATTTTGTGTGTGCCAATCAGCTGGATTAAAAGTTTTGTCGTTGCTGATTAAAATGAGGTGTAGTGGATAGCCTGCATCAGTTGTACCCACTGTTTTCATAACAATATTGCCCGATAATCGTGTTAGCTGTTGATAGTACTTGATGCAGGCAGCATAAGTTGCAGATTCTTTCCCATTCGATTTTTCAAAAATAGTTAAATGCTTTTGTGCATATAAATGAGCAGCGGTAAAAAGAAAAATGGATAACAGTATTTTTTTCATTATTTTAGGTTGAATTTTATATTGAAAGTAATGCAAAGTAATCATAGAATATTGTTGGCCGAAGATGAGCCCAAATTAGGGGAGGTAGTAAAGCATGAGCTGATAAGGCAAGGATATGAAACTGATATTGCTGAAGATGGCATTGTAGCAGAAAAACTGTTCAGGCAAAACACGTATTCCTTGATTTTGTTAGATATAAACCTACCTTATAAAAATGGGATTGATTTGTGCAAAACATTCAGAGCTGAAAATAAAGATGTACCCATAATTATGCTTACTGCTTTAGACCAAATACAGGATAAGGTGAATGCTTTTGAATTGGGTGCAGATGACTACATTGTTAAACCTTTTCATTTTAATGAATTGTTTGCAAGAATTAAAGTTTTTTTAAAGAGAGCCGAGATTGTTTTTGAAAAAATCTGCATAGCCGATTTAGAAATTAATATGGGCAACAAATCGGTTTCGAGAGATGGTCAAAACATTATGCTCACATCTAAAGAATTTAAGTTATTGGTATTGCTGGCAAAAGCAAAAGGCAGAATCATTTCTAAGCAAGAGATTTTAGAAAAAGTATGGGATTTAAGTTTTAATACAGGAACAAATACAATAGAAGTGTATATTAGTTTCTTAAGAAATAAAATAGATAAACCTTTTGAAAACAAGTTAATTCATACCAAACAGGGCTTTGGTTATTTTATAAAAGAAATTAGCATTTAATGAATATTAAAATACGCTTTGCTATTTTATTTACTTCATTTGTTTCATTGATTCTTGTTGCATCTGAAATAGCAATATATCTCTTATATGCCGATTTTAGAACAGAAGAGTTTTACAGCAGAATTAATAAAGAAGCGATTTATACTTACAACCAGTACAGTAATGATAAAACACCAACACCCAAAAAAATAAACGATATCAATGCAGAAGTTGCATTGGTTAGTTTTTACTCAATCATTTATGATTCGGCTAAACATGTGCTTTACAAAAGCAATGATACAGCAAGCTTTTTTCCACCAATTAGCTATTTCAAGAAAGCTCAAAAAACAGGAGAGGCACGTTTTGTAGCTAATAACAAAGAATGCTTGTTGCTTTATTTTGCTGATACTGGTGATTTTATTTTTGCGGATTCGTTAGATAAATATGGTTTGCGAAAATTGAATAACATTAAGCTAATTTTATTGGGCGTGTTGTTAAGTGGTATTAGTGTTACCATTTTTATTTCTTTCTTTTTTGTAAAGCAGGCTTTTAAACCACTCAAAAAATTAAGTGATCAAATGTTGCAAACCACCGAGCTGAGCAATGCTAAGTTTGTAAATATCAATACACGAAACGATGAAGTAACTTTAATTGCAAAAAGTTATAATGCAATGATTGAAAGATTGAAAAAGGCATTTAATCATCAATACAGTTTCGTTAATCATGCTTCACATGAGTTGAGAACACCATTGGCTACTATGTTGTCTCAAACAGAAGCTGCCCTAAACAATAATCTCTCCAATGAACAACTAAAAGAAGTGTTAACATCGCTTAAAGAAGATCAACAAGGCATTATTGAGTTAACCAATGCTTTATTATTGCTGTCACAGTTCGATAAATCAGTTAATGAGCAAAGATGGGAAACTGTTCGTATAGATGAGTTGATTTATGACTGTATAATAGAAGCCAAGAAGGCATTTCCTGAAGCCAATATTAACTTTAATTTCACTTCCTTACCAGAAGAAGAAGATTTGTCAATTAAAGCAAACAAATCTTTGCTGATAACTGCAATTAGAAATCTTATTAAAAACGGGTATCAATATTCTACAGATAAGCAAGTGGTAATTAATTTATTTGCAGAGAATAAAACTACAAGCATCAGCGTAGAAAATAAAGGAAAACATATTGCAGCAGAACAAAGGGGGAAATTATTTATTCCATTTTTCAGGGGTGACAATGTAGATAAACAAAAAGGTCACGGTCTTGGGCTTTCTATTGTTCATTCAATTATCAAAGTTCATGCAGGAGAAATTGAGTACACAACTACTGCAGAAGGTAAAAATTGTTTTACCATTACACTACAAAAACAAAAACCGGTTGAATAATCAACCGGTAAATGATATTTTTAACTGCAAAAATTAATTAAGCAGCTTTTTTCTTAGCTAACTTGCTTTTTAAATTAGCAGCTTTATTTTTATGTATAACGCCACGTTTTGCCAGCTTATCAATCATTGATTCTACAGAAGGTAATTTGTCGGTGTAAGCAGCTTTATCTTCAATAGCTTTTAAATCTCTAATAGCATTACGTGTGGTTTTGCCATTGTATCTGTTTCTGTCTCTGCGTTTAGCTGCCTGACGTGTATCTTTTTTGGTAGCTTTATGATTTGCCATACTCTTTCTTTTTAAAGGACGGCAAAAGTAAGCGTAATATTTGAAAATCAGAAAATATTTATAAAAAAATATTCTTTTCAATGTTTTTACAGCTAAATCATTAAAAACTAATCCAAAAATCGAAAAAACTTTGCCCTTTTTTCTGCTTTCAAAGCCCGATATTTGCCATCATTTTAAAATAAAGCAGTTCAATTTTTGTTCCAATGAAGGACTTTACTTACATCACCAATTCTCATCCATCTTTTATTGAAAATTTATATAACGACTTTGTTAAAGATCCATCTTCGGTAGATGTTGACTTAAGAAAGTTTTTTGAAGGATTTGATTTTGCCATTGCCAATGGTGTTTCTTCAAAAACTACAGCTACTCCAACAGTTCAAACAGTACCTGTTGCATCTGCTGAAGGCATAGATTGGATGCATGAAATACGTGTATATCGTTTAATTCTTGGTTATCGCAATAAAGGTCATTTAATTGCAACGACTAATCCTATCCGACCAAGAAGAGACAGAGGAGCTAATTTAGATTTGGCATTTTTTGGGCTATCGGATGCCGATTTAGATAAAACTTTTCATGTAGGTAATTTGGTTGGTTTGGGTTCTACTACATTAAAAAGCATTTTGGCTCATTTACAAAAAGCTTATGCAAGCAGCGTTGGTATTGAGTTTAAATATATTAGTGATCAAAAAAAGATTGATTGGCTAACAACAGAAATGGAACAAAATTTCAATACGCCTTTGTCTTTAGAAAAAAAGAAAAGAGTATTAGATAAGTTGAATCAAGGGGTGATTTTTGAAAAGTTTTTACATACTAAATATATTGGTCAAAAAAGATTTTCATTAGAAGGTGGCGAAACAACCATTGCCGCTTTAGATGAAATCATTAATACTGCTGCCAATAACGATGTGAAAGAAGTAGTGATAGGAATGGCACATAGAGGAAGGCTAAACATTTTGGCTAACATTATGGGCAAAACCTATGAGCAAATTTTTAGTGAGTTTGAAGGCACTGCAATTATGGATCAAACCATGGGCAGTGGAGATGTAAAATATCACATGGGATATGGTAGTGAAGTAACTACTGATGGTGGCAAGGAAATTCATTTGAAGTTAATGCCCAATCCATCGCATTTAGAAGCTGTAGATCCTGTGGTGGTTGGTTTTGCAAGAGCTAAAGCCGATGTTTTATATGCAAGCGATTTCGACAAAATTTTGCCCATACTTATTCATGGTGATGCTTCTGTTGCAGGTCAGGGTATTGTGTACGAAGTAATGCAAATGAGTAATTTGCGTGGTTATTATACAGGCGGAACAATCCATTTTGTAATCAACAATCAAATTGGTTTTACCACTGATTTTGATGATGCACGTACAGCCGATTATTGTACATCGGCAGCAGCCATGATTCAGGCTCCCGTCTTACATGTAAATGGCGATGATCCAGAAGCTGTGGTAAAATGTGCCACTATTGCAACACGTTACAGGCAAGCGTTTAATTCAGATATTTTTATAGATATGGTTTGCTACAGAAAGCATGGCCATAACGAAGGAGATGACCCTAAATATACCCAACCTCATTTGTATGCTTTAATTGATAAGCATCCAAATCCAAGAGAAGTGTATGTAAAACATTTGTTAGAGAATGGCGAACCCGATGCTCAGAATTTAGCAAAGGATATGGAGAAAAAATTCTGGAGCGATTTACAAGAACGATTGGATGACGTAAAGCAGAAGCCACTTCCTTATCACTATCAACAACCCGAATTGGTTTGGAAAAGTTTACGTAAAGCAACGCCTGAAGATTTTCATGCATCGCCAATTACCGCAATTGCTGAAACAGAGCTAAGAAGGTTGTTTAAAGGGTTAATGGTTTGGGCTGATGGTTTTACACCTTTAAAAAAAGTGGAGAAACTTTTACAAGACAAAGTAAAACTATTAGAAACCGAAAATAAAATAGATTGGGCAACGGGGGAGTTGTTGGCTTATGCTTCAATACTTGTAGAAAACAAGATTGTAAGAATGAGTGGTCAAGATGTACAGCGTGGTACATTCAGCCATCGTCATGCAGTATTGAGAGATGAAGTAACTGATAGAAAATATACACGTTTAAATCACTTCCAGGAAAATCAGGAAAAATTCCGTATCTACAATTCTTTATTAAGTGAATATGGTGTACTTGGTTTTGAATATGGTTATGCTATGGCTAACCCCAACGCATTAACTATTTGGGAAGCACAGTTTGGCGATTTTTGCAACGGAGCACAAACAATGATTGACCAATTTCTTGCTGCAGGTGAACAAAAATGGAACAGAATGAATGGTGTGGTAATGCTATTGCCACATGGTTATGAAGGGCAGGGACCTGAACACAGCAGTGCAAGAATGGAACGCTTTTTACAAATGTGTGCTGAGTTGAATATGGTGATTACCAATATTACTACAGCTGCAAACTTCTTCCATGCGTTGCGTCGTCAATTGGTATGGTCGTTTAGAAAACCATTGATTAATTTTTCTCCTAAAGCCAATCTTCGTTTTCCGGGAAGTTACAGTCATATCAATGAATTTACTTCGGGTGGATTTAAGGAAGTAATCGATGATGCATCTGTTGAAGATGCCACTGCAGTTAAAAAAGTATTGTTCTGTTCTGGAAAAATATATTTCGATTTGGCTGAAAGAAAAGCAAAAGAAAACAGAACTGATGTAGCTATTGTTAGGGTAGAACAAATTTATCCAACACCTGAGAAACAATTAAAAGAACTGCATAATAAATATAGTAAAGCGGTTTGGTTCTGGGTGCAGGAAGAGCCTCTGAATATGGGTGCTTCATCATTCTTAAAAATGAATTTGCACAGCATTAATTTTGGAATCATTAGCCGTCATGCAAGTGCTAGTACAGCAACTGGTTATTCTAAAGTACATAAACAAGAACAGGAAGAAATTGTAAATACAGCATTTACAGTTTAAAGTATTGCAAGCAAATTATTTAAAACTATTTACAGAAACCGATTTTATGATAGACATTAAAGTTCCTACAGTAGGAGAATCGATAACAGAAGTTACTTTATTAAAGTGGACTAAAAAAGATGGCAGCTATGTTGAACGTGATGAAGTAATTGCTGAGTTGGAAAGTGAAAAAGCAACTTTTGAAGTAAACGCCGAAAAAGCCGGTACGTTAAAACATGCAGCAACAGAAGGCGATACAATTTTAATTGGATCAATCTTAGCACATATAGATGAAACATCTGCTAAGCCTGAAGGAGAAGCTCCAAAGAGAGAAGCTACGGTACCAAAATTAGAAGTTCCTATATCAACTGCACCTGTAGCCAATAACACCCCTTCAGGGGATGAGGGCATTAAAGCAACACCTGTTGCCAGTGCAATTATCGCCGATAAAAAAGTAGATGTTAAAGCCATAGAGCCAAGTGGCTTTGGTGGTAAGATTATGAAGAATGATGTACTGGAGGCTTTGAATAATCCTGGTAAAAAATCTTTTGGTGAAAATGCATTATTTACCAGAAATGTTCGTAACGAAAAGATGAGCAACTTGCGTAAAACTATTTCCAGAAGATTGGTTGAAGCAAAAAATACAACTGCTATGTTAACCACATTTAATGAGGTTGATATGGGACCAATTATGGACATTCGTAAACAGCATAAAGACAAGTTTAAAGAAGCACATGGAGTTAACTTAGGCTTTATGAGTTTCTTTGCAAAAGCTTGTGCGATTGCATTGAGTGAATGGCCTACTGTAAATGCTTATATCGATGGAGACGAGTTAATTTATCATGATTATGCAGATATTTCTATTGCTGTAAGTACGCCACGTGGGTTAACTGTTCCTGTTATTCGAAATGTAGAAAGTTTAAGTATGGCTGATGTTGAAAAAGCGGTAGTTGCATTGGCTGGCAAAGCAAGAGACAGCAAACTAACTACTGAAGATTTAACAGGTGGAACTTTTACCATTACCAATGGTGGCGTATTTGGAAGTTTGATGAGTACACCAATTATTAATATTCCACAAAGTGCCATATTGGGTATGCACAAAATACAGGAACGTCCAATGGCCATTAATGGTAAAGTAGAAATTAGACCAATGATGTATTTGGCTTTAAGTTACGACCATAGAATTATTGATGGAAGAGAAAGTGTAAGTTTCTTGGTTCGGGTAAAAGAATTATTAGAAAATCCAGCTTTGTTATTAATGGGTAAAGATCCTGTTAAAACGTTGTTGGAACTATAAAGTTATTTTTGATTTCAATAGAATATTGAGCGTTGAGAATTGATTGTTCTCAACGCTTTTTTTAGCATACATCTTCAATGTTACATACTTTTAGTACATGCGATTTCATTCTTACTTAAATACTGCCGCTTTTATTATTGAAACTTACGATGGTAGTTCACCACTCGTACATCATCTCAAGCATTATTTTGCTCAGTTTAAAAAACATGGAAGTAAGGATAGAAAATACATCAGTCATTTATGTTATTGCTATTGTAGATTGGGAAATGCGTTAGAGCAATTGGTAATAGCAGAACGTATTAAAGTTGGTCTTTTTTTGTGCAACACTGATGCAGGAGTGTGGGTGTCTTTATATGATGAACAATGGTTAAGTAATTGGATTGAAGATGTGAACAGTAAAATAGCTTTTGTACAACAAAAATTTCCAGAATTTAAGCTTCAGAGTATATTCCCATGGCAGTATGAATTGAGTGATGGGGTTGAAGGAACTGCATTTTCATTATCTCACTTGGTTCAACCTTTTTTATATTTACGCATTAGACCTGGTTTTGAAAAAACAGTTATTCAACGGTTAAGAGATTTGGAAATTCCATTTCAAAAAATAACTGCAGCATCTTTGGCTTTAGCCAATGGTACAAAACTCGATGATGTAATTAGAATAAATACAGAAGCAGTTGTACAAGATTTAAGCTCACAATCTATTGCTTCATTTATTACACCGGAATTAGTTCAACTCAATTGGCAGCAGCAGTGGAAAGTTTGGGATTGTTGTACAGCAAGTGGTGGCAAAACAATTTTGTTATTCGATATTCATAAAAAGATAGAGTTCTATTTATCCGATGTTAGAGCATCAATGCAACATCAGTTGAAGCAACGTTTAGAAGCTGCACAAATACACCATTGGAAATTTGCAACAGCCGATTTAATTGAACAATCAACTCCATTTGGCAAACATCAACAATTCGATTTTATTATAGCCGATGTGCCTTGTACAGGTAGTGGAACATGGGCAAGAATACCAGAGCAAATTCAGTACTTTAAACGTGCAATGATTGAAGAATATGCTTCAATACAGAAAAGGATTATAAGTAATGTGATTGACTCTTTGAAAGATAATGGTTATTTGTTGTATATCACCTGCTCTGCTTTTAGAAAGGAAAATGAAGAAGTTACAGCATTTATTCAACAAAAATTCCATCTTCAATTAATAAAGATGGAATTAATAAAAGGTTATAACAACAAAGCAGATACGATGTTTGCTGCTTTGTTTCAAAAGACTATAGCTTAAACAATCTGCCATTATCAATTAATAAATTGTCTTTATAAACACTTACAATATAAGTGCCTCTAGCATAATTGCTAATATCAATTGTATAATCTGTTCGTCCTGCTAGTTTCGATTGTTTAAACTGTTCAATAATTCGTCCTGCCATATCTGTAATACGAATGGTGAGATTGTTTACAGGTTTTACAGTTTCTACCCTTAAAGTAAATTGTGGGGCAGATACTGGTGTTGGCATTACTACTACTTTGTCTTTAAGTACATTGATGGTGGATGTATAAACACCTCCTCCTCCATATAAACTTAATACAACACAAGGTGCAGCAATTACAACACTTGCCGAATCGAAATAGGTACTTGTTAAACCAGCCGAACTGGTATCTACAATTTGCTTAATTCTGTATTTTATCGTTCCCGAGGTTCCGTTTAAAATGGTATTGTCTAAAAATTGTAATCCTGTTTTGTTCGATAAAATAGTTCCACTCCCAGCAAGTTCACCAACTTTAATGTAGTTGATATCCGATGGTAGTTTTCTTTCAATTTCATATTTCATGCTACCAACATCCTTACTATTCCAAACCAAAGTGGTTTTGCAATTGGTGCTGGTGGCACTGGTAATTTTTGCATATCTGTTAAGTAGTTGTACAAATGCTTTCTTCATATCTGGAATGCCATAGCCAATTCTATCATTGGGTGTATTATAAATACTTCCACTTTTAATAATGGCATCTCTTATTGTATAATTATTAAACTCGGGAAAAGCCTGCCACAAACAAGTACCTAAGCCAGCCATTTTAGGGCAGGCATAAGATGTGCCATTGCCTGTAACAATTGAACCACCTGCAGATTGTACATAAACACTTACACCAGGTGCAGAAGCTTCAGGTTTTACTCTTCCATCAAATGCAGGTCCATAACTCGAAAAACCTCCAACAACACCAGCTGATGTAACTGCACCAACAGCAATGGTGCTATCTATATCAGCAGGAGTGCTTAAATATTTCCAACTATTATTGCCATCGTTTCCCATTGCTGAGAAAAGTAACAAACCTTTTCTGTGAGCAAAAGTACCACCCTTTGCAGCAGTAGTTGTTTTGCCATTCATTTGAGAATACGTATGATCGAATGTGGCATTGTCAAATGTTGTATATCCTAAAGAAGTAGAAGCAATTTGAGCACCAATACTATCGGCTCTTTCTAAACCACAAACCCAGTTAAACTCTTCGATTGGATACTCTGTTGCTGATTCTTCAGTTCTATATAAAGCAAAGTTTGCTTTTGGGGCGTTGCCTACAAATGTTCCAGGAATATTACCTGCAATGGTACTTAAGCAACTCATGCCATGGCTATCATCTTCAACTACACTAGTGTCTCTTGCAACAAAATCCCATGTTTGAACTACTTGATTATTTGTATTCATACTATCAAATGAAGGAAGTGTTTTGTATTGATAAAATCCAGCATCTAAAACTGCTACCAACATACCTTGGCCACGCATACCAATATTGTGCAAAAAATCGCCATTTTGTAATTTAATTTCAGTGGTTGTATTGCCATAATTAAAATAATCTTGTGTCGATTGATTTCTTGCAACCACATTTGCGTCTGTAATATTTTTTAATGCTTCAAATTTTGGAGTTGTATTTTCAATAGTTACCATGCTTCTAGCAGCAATATTGCTAACACTTTCAACAAAAGGAAATGCATTAATTTTTGTAAGTGCACTTGCGTCGGTGGTCTGTATCGAAATCTGGTTTAACCATTTACTCCTATTTAAAATAGTAACTGAACCAGCTAATCTAACACTATCAATATACCTTGGTGTTATTGGTAAATCGGTGCTGTCTATTGTAATTCCATAAGCAGTTCTTCTATCAATTGCACGTTGGGTTAAATATGCAGTTGGGTTGCTAAAACTGTAAGGAGTTGTTGCTTTATTTTTAAACTTAACCAAATATCTGCTTAATTGTGCTTGTGCTAGGTCAGCAATTAAAATTATACCAATTAAAAGTAGCAATTTTTTCATGTGTTTTTTTTGTATTCAGCTTATGTTAAATAATTTAGCTTAAGTGGCACAGCCAATAGCTATTGGCTTCAACTGTATTGCATTTTTCAACAAACTATTTGTAATCAATTAAATTTAAGCGTATGCCAAAACTGCCATCTTGATAATATTTATTTACAGCAGTTGGTGGTTGATACACCCAACGAATAAAATCTTTATAAATTAAACCAATACCTTTTGCATACACTTCCTTCGAATAGCTTTTTTCCTGATAATTGTTGGTATTAAAAGGAATATCGGGTAAGGTCTCATCCTGCTGAAAAACAGTGTATGTATTTTGTATAATTCCTTTTTTGGTTATAAATGACTGATTTGTATTTTGGTACTCAAAATTCCAACCATAAAAATAGCTGTATGGAGAAGGTGAGATGGTATTAATGTATTGTGTACCCTTCCATTGTAATCCTTCTTTTGCAGGACTAACCAATGTTACAAATCTCAGGTTGTTGTCAATATATTCAACCCGATTATTGGAAACGGTTGCCGTATAAGTACTGGTAAATTGCCAAGGTTTGGTTTGCAAAGTATCCCTAAGATACCTGAGTATTCTGTAAGATTTTCTTCCTTGTGCATCTAAAAAATCACTTTCTACACTGTCTTTTGCAATATAACTATGTATCAGCAGCGATTGATTGAAATTACCCAAAACAGTAGAGTCTAGCCTGTAAAAAAACACTTTGCCCACTTGCAATGGATAAAGCTCCTCAGCGGTAACAATGGTTAAATTTTCTTTATCGCTGCAACATATAAATGCAATGCTAAGAATCGCCAGTACACCAAATATTGTTCTTTTCATAATTTTAATACCGAAAGATAAAACGAAAAAACACAAGTGCCAAGTATATAGATATACAATTATAATAAACCGCTGTTTATGAAGTGGGTTGTATCTTATGAAACCGGTTTTTTACCAATATTTAGCTGTCGTGACGTTGCACACTTGTGCAAGAGAATATAATTGAACTAAAATGTAGTAAGATGATTGTATAAAATTTGGATAAGTCAAAACAAAATCGTTTGAACGCTACAATTTTGTTTTATAAAGAAAGTAAAGTAAAACGGTCATCAAATTGGATGACCGTTTTTTTAATAATTCAGTGTTGAAATAATTATTCTTTCGGAGATTCCTGCTCAAATTCAAATTGATATTTTTCTCCTTTGGGGTCATCGCCATAGCTATTTTCACCTTTTGTGCCTTCCGTGCAGGCTAATATCAAATTATAAAAAGGGATCAAAATATACCATCCACTTTTATCAACATCATGCATTCTTCTAACACCAACAGCAATTCCGGGTATTAAAACAGCTAATGAATAAATTGTATCTAAATATGGTATTTCGAATGTAAGACTAGCGAATGTAGTGGCAATAGAAAAAATGACATTAAATAAGAAAAAATACCAGTATTCACTTCGTCTTGCACGACCTTCAAAGTTTGCATAATTTGTAAGAACAAATAAGTAGTACTTCATTTTTTTAGTTTTTGGTTAATAATGGTATGTCAATATTAATGAATATTGTAAAAAAATGAAAATTATTTATTCTTAATCAATAGTGTCCTAAACGATTTTTTAATTTTATAAATTAATTGATTTTAGTTGTGTGTAGGATGGTATTAATCGTTTTTTAGAAAAGTACCCCTTGTATTGTAATTTGTGGGTCATCAGTATGTT
>JBIKRV010000021.1:0-66346 GCA_044348985.1 Chitinophagaceae bacterium | reverse complement strand
AATTACAGAAAATGGAGTTACTAAAAGACTGACTTTTAGTGGAGATGTTGGCCGATATAAAGACATGATTTTAAGAAGTCCAGGAACTTTTCCTCAGGCAGATTATATCATCATAGAAAGCACATATGGCAATAAGTTACATGAAGATGCCATCAATCCAACAGATGTATTATCAGGTTGGATTCAAAAAACATGTGTTGAGAAAAAAGGTAAATTGATTATCCCAAGTTTCAGCGTTGGTCGCACACAAGAGATATTGTATTCACTCAATCAATTGAGTTTAGAAAAAAGATTGCCTAAAGTGCCCGTTTATGTGGATAGTCCTTTGAGTAGAGAGGCTACAGCGATTGTAAAAAGCTATCCTAAATATTTTAATGAACGGGTTAAAAAAGTTTTGGAATCCGATAATGATCCATTCGATTTTCCCATGCTCAACTTTACAGCGAGTGTCGATGAAAGTAAAGCCATCAACGAAAATCATCAGCCCATGATTATCATTTCAGCAAGTGGTATGGCCGATGCAGGAAGAATTAAACATCATATTGTAAACAATATTGATGACAACAGAAATACCATTTTAATGGTGGGTTATTGTGAGCCAAATTCTTTGGGTGGAAGATTAATGAATGGACAAAAAGAAGTTAGAATATTTGGTGAAATGCATAAAGTGGTTGCCGAAGTAGGTAGCATGCGAAGCATGAGTGCTCATGGAGATTATGACGATTTGTGCCAATATTTGTCTTGCCAAAACCCTGCATTAGTGATTCAGCTTTTTATCGTTCATGGCGAAGAGGAAGTACAGCTGGAATTTCAAGAAAGGCTTCGCAAAAAGGGATTTAATGATATTCAAGTACCTCATATGCATGAGGAGTTTAATTTAGGTTAAAAGCAGCATTGGAAATTGTTTAAATGTCTTCGTTATAAATTGGGTCGCATGAAAAAGTGGTTGCTTTTTACTTTACTGATTAATTTAAATGTTGTAAACGCTCAGTTGGCCAAGAAAAATCAAATTAAATTAGGCATTACTGTAGGTTCTATTTTATCCCCCAAGCTAAATACAGCTCTTATACCATCGGTTGAGTTTAAGTTCAACAATCAATGGTCAGCTTTTGTAGAAATTGGGTTTCCTGTTTCTACTACTCAAAACGATTCTTTAGCAATACACAGTAAATTTTTTAGAGCTAGAACCGAAATAAGATACTATACAAACAGGCATTTTTATTTTGGTTTACAGTTTGGGATTGCTTACAGAAATTTTGATGTATCGAAAAAAAGTATGTTTTATGATAGCCCTTCAGCTTCACCTAAAAGATATACTTACGATGCTGCAAATATTCAGTCTGATATATACACACAAACACTTCAAATTGGCAATTCAACAATGCTCAATAAAAAATTTGGCTTAGATATTTCTTGTGGTATTGGAGCAAGAACAATTAAAACCAATTATCGCAATGTTGTAAATCAGGTAGAATCAACGGAAC
The DNA here is from genome assembly GCA_044348985.1 of Chitinophagaceae bacterium. GTDB lineage: Bacteria > Bacteroidota > Bacteroidia > Chitinophagales > Chitinophagaceae > UBA1930. The sequence continues at coordinate 64,862 of JBIKRV010000021.1, read as the reverse complement.
CACGAGGTCTTTTTTATATGAATGGAATCTCGCAGGCTTATTTTTATAATAGCCACGTATATAGAGCTCAATTTAATATGGCTGTTAGGGTTTTCTATACTTTGTAGTCATATATCTTTGCCTCATGCATAAACTAAGCATGGATGAGTTAGGGCGTAAGTCTGTAGAAGAATTTAAACAGGCCGAAAAAAATCCTGTTATTGTTATTCTCGATAATATTCGAAGCGTTTACAATGTTGGGAGCATTTTTCGTACTGCCGATGCCTTTTTAATTGAAGGCATTTGTATTTGTGGCTATAGTCCAACACCTGAACATAAACAAATGGCAAAAACAGCATTAGGTGCAACCGATACGGTTGATTGGATTCACTACCCAAGTGCTGTAGATGCAGTGAATGAACTAAAACAAAAAGGATATTCAGTTTTTTCAATTGAACAGGCAGTTGGAAGTATTTCATTAGAAAAATTCGAGACTAAAAGTTATCTAAAAATTGCTGTTGTTATGGGCAACGAAGTAGAAGGTGTTCAACAGGAAGTAATTGAAGCTTGTGATGGTTGTATTGAAATTCCACAACTGGGCATGAAACATTCATTAAATGTATCAACAGCCGCTGGTGTTATTTTATGGAAGTTGGTAGAGCCGAGATTAATGAAAAAATAATTTTTTAACCAGCGACTGAATCAATATTCAGCTGCAGTGGCGTCGCACTCTTCAACAACAAAACATTATTCAACATATAAAACCTCGTGTACTTGGTGTGAAAGCTTTGTGCACTTTGTGGTAAAACAAATATGACAAAAGTTAAAAACTATCTTTCTTTAGTAAAATTCTCTCATACCATTTTTGCAATGCCTTTTGCATTAATTGGGTTTGTATTGGGTTTAAGTGAATATGGTTTACAACTGGAACTTGCAAAATTACCTGAATGTGTTTATACAGGTATTCCTGAAATAAAAGTTTCAGTCATAAGCATATTATCGCATTATCATATTATCACATTGGCTCTCGTTCTTATTTGTATGGTTACAGCCCGTTCTGCTGCAATGGCTTTTAACCGATATTTAGACAGAAGTTTTGATGCGAAAAATCCACGTACAGCAATAAGAGAAATTCCCAAAGGCATTATATCTGCCAATAGTGCTTTGCGTTTTGTAATCATCAATTGTATTGTACTTATTGTTGCTACTTATTTCATCAATAGCATTTGTTTTTATTTGTCACCTGTTGCATTGTTTGTAATTCTGTTTTACAGTTATACAAAACGTTTTACAGCATTGTGTCATTTGGTATTGGGTTTAGGTTTGTCATTAGCACCAATAGGAGCATATTTAGCTGTCACAGGTTCATTTGCCTTGCTGCCTGTTTTATTTTCATTGTCTGTAATTTTTTGGGTAAGTGGATTCGATATCATTTTTGCATTGCAGGATGTTGATTTCGATCAATCGCAAAAACTGTATTCTATTCCTTCTGTTTTAGGCGTTAAAAGAGCATTGAATGTTTCTACTGTATTACATGTTATTAGTGCTGCTTGTGTTATAGCAGTAGGCGTATATGGACACTTTCATTGGTTATATTGGATTGGTGTAGTTGTATTTTCAGGGATGCTCACCTATCAGCATTCTATTGTAAAACCCGATGATTTAAGCAAGGTAAATATAGCTTTTATGACAGCCAACGGTATTGCAAGTGTCGTGTTTGCAGTTTTTGTTATTGCCGATTTGCTTTTATTGGGATAAGTTTTTAATGTGTATATCTAATAGCTAAATGACTTTCACTCAAAACTTATCTACAGTTTTACGGTCAGGACTAAATCAGCTCTATTTTCATGTATCAAAATCGTTTTATGAAAATTGCAAATAAAGTTTTATTCATTGTTGCTGTTTGTTTTATTGCTGGTTCTGCAATTGCACAAAAGGGCTGGAGGTTAGGTGTTGGACTAAATCCTGGTATATCAACAACTGAATATTATGGATTTGTTTTAGGTGCAGATGCCAGGTTACAAACCAATATTGGTAAAGGAAATTCAGTAATAATTACTTCAGGTGTTACTAATTTTTTTAAGACAGTAAAATCATCTTCATATACTGTTATACCCTTTAAAATTGGAATTAAATCATTTCTTGGAAGTAATGCTTATGCAGCAATTGAAGCTGGTGCTGGAGTAGGTCTTACAAGTAATACTGGTACTGGTTTTGTTTGGAGTCCATCTGTTGGGCTGGCTTTTTCTAAACTTGATGTCAGTTTAAAGTATGAAGATTTTATTAAGTATTCATCAACTAAGCAAGTTGCATTACGTTTTGCTTATGGCTTTAAATTATAACTATGGCTAGAATAATTTGTATTGATTATGGAGGAAAAAGAACTGGACTTGCCGTTACTGATCCTTTACAAATTATTGCAACAGCTTTAACCACAATTCCAACAAAAGAATTAATTCCTTTTCTAAAAAAATATTTTCAACAAGAACAGGTTGAATTAATACTAATTGGTGAACCTCTGAACTTAGATGATTCTCCAACACATGCAACTCCATTGGTACATAAAGCTATTCAATTGCTTAAGAAAGAGTTTCCTCTTATTCCTATAAAAACGGTTGATGAAAGATACACTTCCAAAATGGCTTCCCAAGCAATGGTACAAATGGGTATGAAGAAAAAAGATCGTCAGGTAAAAGGTAATGTTGACCAAATTGCTGCAACCATTATGCTACAAGAATACATGCAGCATAACCTTTAAATTTTATTTGCCTATTTTTGACAGCTAAAATTATTTCATTAAAAGTTTAGTTTACGTACAATGATTCTTCCAATAGTAGCTTATGGTGCAGCGGTGTTAAGAAAGGTTGCAAAAGATATAGACCCCAACTATGCAAATTTATCTAAGTTTATCGATGATATGTGGGAAACCATGTATGCTAGCAACGGTGTTGGTTTGGCTGCTCCTCAAGTAAATAAAGATATTCGTGTTTTTGTAGTAGATAGTCTTCAAATAGTAGAAAATTTTGATGCAGAAGATAAACTTGATTATCCCAATGAAAAAGGAATAAAAAAAGTATTCATCAACGCTCAAATAAAAGATTTAGATGGAGATGAATGGCCTTACAATGAAGGCTGCTTATCCATCCCAAAAATTAGAGAAGATGTTTACAGACCTGAAATGGTTGTACTTGAATACATGGATGAAAACTTTAAACAACATGTAGAGAGTTTTCATGGAATTACTGCAAGGGTGATTTTACATGAATATGACCATTTAGAAGGTAAATTATTCATCGACTATTTAAAGCCTCTTAGAAAAAAAATGTTGCAAGGAAAATTGAATGATATTTCTAAAGGGAAAATTAAAGTAGATTATAAAATGGTTTTTCCTAAATGAGGATAGCAACACTCATATTATTATTATTAATTTGCCAATCTATTTTTGCTCAAGATTCTGTTGTTACAGTCGACAAAAAAAAGTTTACACTAACTGAAGTAATTGTTCGTAATAATTTTGATTACAAAAGATTACTGCAACAAATTAAAGAAGATACTACATTTTACAAAGCCTTTAAAAACCTCAGAATTCTGGGGTTTTCGTCTTATAACGATATTAAGATGAGAGATAAAAAAGGGGTTATCAAAGCATCTTTGCTTAGCAAAACTCGTCAGAATAGAAAAAATAATTGCCGTACAATGGATGTGTTAGAAGAAACAGTTACTGGCGATTTTTACGACAATAATAAAAACTACAATTACTTAACAGCACAGTTGTATGCCTCTTTATTTTTTACCAAAGAACCTGTGTGTGGAGAAACAAATATTGTTGCAGGTAAAAACATCACAACTTCTGATAAAAAAGGGATGGATAAACATAAAGAACAATTAAAAATGTTGTTTTTTAATCCAGGTAAAAAAATTCCTGGGATTCCGTTTATTGGTAATAAACTAGATTTATACGATGATGATGCCCGTAAAGTGTACGATTATAAATTAGACTTGCAAGAAAAAGAAGGCAGATTGTTTTATGTGTTTTCAATAACACCAAAACCCGATTTAGGCATGTTTAAGAAAGACAAAGTTGTTGTTGATGAAATGACTACTTGGTTCGATCAAAAAACATTGGAAGTTTTTTATAGAAGCTATTCATTAAGCTATAAAGCAGGCGTGTATGATTTTGATGTAAGCATGGAAGTACAAATGACCAATTTTAAAGGCCTCACTGTTCCTAAAACACTTCGCTATATTGGTAATTGGGATGTGATTTTTAAGAAAAGAGAAAGAGCCATTTTTACCGCTACTTTATTCGATTTTAAAACTGGAGAATAGACGCCATCATTTACAATATCTTATCTCTCACAAATTAAGTTGGTGCTAAGTAAATATTATTTTAGATTTGGCTAAAATTATTTTTCGTGCCAACAAATTTTTCAACAGCAGAAGAAAATTATATCAAAGCCATTTTTCATTTGCAACAGGCAGATGGCAATGTAACTACTAATGAAGTAGCAACTGAGCTTAATACAAAGCCAGCATCGGTTACGGATATGCTTAAAAAATTGAAGCAAAAAAAAATATTGAATTATGAAAAGTATCAAGGCTTTCGTTTAAGTACTGACGGTAAAAAAATCGCTTTGAATATTGTTCGCAAACACCGTTTATGGGAATTTTTTTTGGTTGAGAAATTGGCTTTTGGTTGGGATGAAGTACATGAAATGGCTGAAGAATTAGAGCATTTAACCAGTACAAAATTGATTGATAAATTAGATGCTTTTTTGGGTTATCCAAAATTCGATCCTCATGGCGATCCAATTCCTGATGTTAATGGAAAAATGGCTGCACGTAAACAAGTGAATTTAATTGATTTACCCTTAAATCAAAAAGCAGAAGTATCGGCAGTTGCCAGCCAAAGTAGTGAGCTGTTAGAACTACTCAAACACAAGAATATTCAAATTGGTACAACAATAACAGTAAAACAAAAATTTGCTTTCGATCATTCCCTAGATATTAAGTTAGAAAAACAAAACCCTTTCACCATCAGCCAGCAATTGGCACAGGTATTAATGGTTAAGGTACTTGAATAAAAGTGAAGTTATGATGCAGCGATTTCCTACAGAAAATTCATTGAGTGAAGTTCATGAAAGTGTTGATACAACCTTACAAAGAAAAGGCATTAAGCGATTTTTAGCATATGCTGGACCTGCGTATTTGGTAAGTGTTGGCTATATGGATCCAGGTAATTGGGCAACTGATTTGCAAGGTGGAGCAAAATTTGGCTATCAACTTATTTGGGTTTTATTAATGAGTAATTTAATGGCTTTGTTATTGCAAAGTTTAAGTGCACGTTTGGGTATTGTTCGTAGAAGAGATTTAGCACAAGCCAATAGAGAAACCTATCCACCATTGGTAAATTTTTGCTTATATATTCTTGCCGAAATAGCCATTGCAGCCTGCGATTTGGCTGAAGTTTTAGGCATGGCTTTGGGTATTTATTTACTTACAGGGTTACCATTAATTTGGGGAGTTGGTATTACAGTATTAGATACTTTTTTATTGTTGTGGTTGCAACGTTATGGCATAAGAAAATTAGAAGCGTTTATACTTTCATTGGTCATCATTATTGCTTTATCTTTTTTTATTCAAGTTTATTTGGCAGCACCTGCAATTGGTGCAATGGCAAAGGGTTTTATTCCTACTAAATTAACTCCTGAAGCTTTATATATAGCTGTTGGTATAATAGGTGCAACTGTAATGCCCCATAATTTATACTTGCATAGTGCATTGGTACAAACTCGAAAAATTGGAAACGATGTAAAGAGCATAAAAAAAGCCTTGCGTTACAATTTAATTGATAGCACTATAGCACTGAATGCTGCATTTTTTGTAAATGCTGGAATACTGGTTTTAGCTGCAACAGTTTTTTATAACACAGGTAATACTGCTGTTGCAAAAATTGAAGATGCCCATAAACTTTTAGCTCCATTATTGGGTACAAAACTGGCTCCAATTCTTTTTGCAGTTGCTTTAATTGCTGCTGGTCAAAGTAGTACTGTTACTGGTACTTTAGCTGGACAAATTGTTATGGAAGGTTATTTGAAAATTAGAATTAATCCATTACTAAGAAGGCTATTAACACGTTTAATTGCAATTGTACCTGCGATGTTGGTGATACTAATTTATGGAGATGATGAACTGGAAACTTTGCTGGTATTGAGTCAGGTAATATTAAGTGTGCAGTTGGCTTTTGCTGTAATTCCATTAATACATTTTGTGAGTGATAAAACAACAATGGGAGAATTTGCCATTAAAACCTATACTAAAATTGCAGCTTGGTTGGTTGCTCTTATTCTGGTTTCTTTAAATGTAAAAATGGTTATTGATCAGAGTTTAACTTATTTTAATACTAGTGATAACACTTTTACTAAAGGATTGATTATTTTATTGGGGCTGCTATTTATTTGGTTATTTTGTATGATGACTTTCTTACCAATTGTTCAAAAAAGAAGAAAGCAAACTTCTGTAAGAATTCATACACAAGAAGAACAATTAATCAATTTATCGGTTAGTCCTGTAAAAACGATTGCCATTTCATTAGACTTTAGTTCTGGAGATCAGCAGCTTATTGCACATGCAATTGCTCAGGGGCATAAACAAGTGACATATGTATTAATTCACATTGTAGAAAGTGCAACAGCTAAATATTTAGGTAATGATGTAGATGATGAAGAAACCAGAAGAGATAAAGAAAGATTAGAAAATTATTGTCATCAATTACAAAACTTAGGCTACACAGCAATTGCTTATGTTGGTTATAGAAGCAGGGTTAAAGAAATTATTCGTTTGGTTAAAGAAACACAAGCTAATATGTTGGTTATGGGGGCTCACAGACATACAGGTTTAAAAGATTATTTATTTGGTGAAACCATTGAATCTGTAAGACATGGTGTCGATATTCCTGTACTAATTGTAAATGTGTAAGTATCGTTTAATTGTTTTCTCTTTTCAAAAAGAAGTTTCAAATTATAAGTACATTTTTGCAGCAAGATGCATGATATAGAACCTTTTTATAACTGGAGGCATATTTATATTGCTGATGAGGATAAGAAAAGCCCTTTTTATGGACGTACCTATAGTGAATTTTTGTTTTCACAAACAGTGTATAATTATTATATACACCCACAGTGGGATGATTTTGGTAGTAAAACCTTATACCTGAAAATTATTTACATAGATTATGAACTGAATTTTGCTATTATTGAAATGATAGGAGAGTGGAATGATGCCATTGAAAATGATATCATGGAATTAAAGCGTGAAGTAATTGATAAGCTCTATGCCGAAAGTATAACCAAGTTTATTTTAATTACAGAAAATGTATTGAACTTTCACAGCAGTGATAAAGAGTATTATCAGGAATGGTTTGAAGAAGTTACAGATCTAAATGGTTGGATTATTGCACTAAATATGCCTGAAGCTACCCAATATGATTTCAGGAAAAAGAAATTAAACTATTACATAGAATTAATGGAACTGATTGATTGGAGAGTTTACAAGCCTTATCATTTATTTAAAAAAATTGATGATGAGTTAACTAAAAGATTGGATTAAAACTTAACTGACAATTCAACTTTTTCAAAGTTGTCCAGTTTGTCTAAATGTAGTATGGTACTTTTATTTTGATCATCTGCATGGTACATAGGTAAGAATTTAGCTCCAAAAACAAACTCCTCGTATGTGTATGAGTTTCTTGAAATCACCGTATTGGCAAAGCTTTCATCAAATCCCTGAACAAAAATGAGTACTTCAGCTTTTCCTGATTCTATATCTTCTTTTGTAAGTTGATACAATGGGCTGTTCTCATCAATCTTATGAACTAATGTCCAGTTACTGGTTAAAGTATTGGCTTTAGCAATATCCAACTCCATATTAAAGAATCTGTTTTTCTGAATGCCATCTTCATTTACACGAATTGCTAAAGTCATTTTAACTTCTACATTTACTAAGTAATTTTTGGTGTAAGGTACCATTCTGTACATAAATGCCACTCCTTCTTTAAATGGAGCAAACAAGGCATTTTTGCTGTATTTAATAAAAGGTCTTGGTCTGGCAAAACGCCCATATAATAAGCCTGTGGCTATTGCAAAACTCAATAAACCGGTCAGTGCTTCAACTGCAGCAACAAAACTTGCCAAAAAACCAATTGGATTTATTCGGCCATAGCCAACAGTTGTAAATGTTTGAGCCGAAAAGAAAAATGCTTCACCAAATTTTTCAGCATTTGTAATAGCCACTAAGCCTCCCAAGTGTTCTAAACCTATCATCAGATACAAACCTGCAAAAGCTACATTGATTGCAATAAAAAAAAGCATGATGGATAAAATAAACTTCCAACGCTTCATAAACAATAAGCTGTGATAAATATTCATTCTTGCCATAAAATGCAAGCCTTTTACCTGCATATTGGGTGTGCCATCTTTATTAAAAAATCTTCCTCCACTCAGATTGCCATTTGTGCTGAGGCCGGTTTCAGTTTCAGTTTTTGCTTTATTATTAAGTCTTTGTAAAAATGCCATATACTATCAGTTGCTTTTTTCAAAAATACACTAATAAAACTATCGTATTTTAGCTACTTTAATTTAAGTATAAGGTAATGACGTTTGAGAAACTGTTGCAACAAAGTTTGGTATGGAGGGGATTTTACTTTATTACAGTATTGCTGGTGAATATTGTTTTAAGCAGATTTTTGCAAGCTGATGGTGCCGGTTGGATTTATTATGTAACAAATTTTTTTTCCCTCATTTTATTAATTGCCAGTCTTAGTATGGAAAGTGGTTATACCTATTTTACTTCTGGCAATATCATTCACCAAAATAAGCTTGCATGGTTTTCACTATTGTGGACATTGTTTGTTGCTTTGTTTGTTGGATTATTGTTTGGCTTTTATTTCACCAAAATAAAACCAATTACCCACACTGAAATGCAGCAATATTTGTTGTATGCACTCACCTATATCTGTGGAATTGTGTTAATGAATTTCTTTTCAGTACTTTTCTATGCACAAAAAAATTATTTAATACCCAATATTTTTATGGGTGTGTTGAATATTGCCTTGTGTTGCTTTATTTTCATCAATTATAATAAAAGCAATAGTTACGATACTGTTGTAAAAAGCTACTTTTTTTGTATCTTTTTACAAGGAGTTGTATTGGCCATTGTATTTATGGTAATTAATAAGAGTATGCAACAAATTAGTATCCCAAGTCTTGCTGAGTTTAAACAATTGCTGAAATATTCTTTGATTGCATTGGCAGGTAATTTGGTGTTTTATTTTGTTTACAGGGTCGATTATTTGTTTGTTCGTTACAATACAGCCAGTTGTTTGCCTGAAGATTTAGGCAACTATATTCAGGCTTCTAAACTTGGACAGTTGTTACTGGTATTGCCCCAAATATTTGCAAGTGTAATCTTTCCACAAACAGCAAGTGGACAGTTGAGAAGCAATGTAAATCAATCAATTCTTGTTTTATTCAGGATATTTTTATTGGTGTTTATTGTTATCATTTTATTTATTGCAGTTGTTGGTAATTGGTTGTTTCCTTTTGTGTTTGGGCATTCATTTAATAATATCACCATTCCCTTATTATTATTGTTACCAGGCATTTTTGGAATTGCTGTTTTGGTTTTATTATCTGCTTATTTTTCAGGAAAAGGAAAAGTGGGTATTAATGTAAAAGGTGCGGTGTTAGCATTGATTGTGGTGATAACAGGTGATATTATTTTTATCCCAAAGTACGGCATTTATGCGGCTGCAATTGTGAGTACTATTGGTTATTTGGTGAATTTAATTTATGCACTCTGGCATTTTTTTAATGATTATCAATTAAATTATTTGTTGTTGTTTCAATTTAAAACAATGGATTTTTTTTGGTTAAAAAAAATGTTGTTCAATAAAAAAGAAGTGGAATGAAAGTACTGTGGTTAGCAAGTTGGTATCCAAATAAATGTGAACCTGTAAATGGCGATTTCGTGCAACGTCATGCACAGGCTGTTGCTGCATTATTGCCTATTACAGTTATTCATGTTGTACAATTAGGACCATATAAAGAAACCGTATATTCTCGTACCGAAAATAAAGATGGTAATTTACAAGAATTCATTTATACTTTTCCATTTCGTAAAACAGGTATTGGCTTATTAGATAAAGTATTGTACAACCAAACATATATTCGGTTTTATACAAAAATTTTAGAAACTTATATCCAACAAAATGGACTTCCGGATATTGTACATGTGCATGTTCCGATGAAAGCAGGCTTAGCAGCCATTCAACTCAAGAAAAAATACAAGATTCCCTTTATCGTTTCAGAGCAGGCATCTTATTACGAACCAGCTGCTCCCGATACTTTTAGCAAACGCAGTTGGTTCTTTCGGAAAAATACCGCAAAGATTTTTCAATTAGCAACTATTACAACCAATGTTTCTGATACAATAGGAAAAAAAATACAGCAAATGTTTCAGCTGAATGCAGTTGTGCCAATTCACAATGTGGTAAATACAAATGTATTTTATTCAAAACCAAAAACTAGTCATTCAATTTTTCGATGGTTACATGTTTCTACACTTGGCGAACAAAAGAATATTCACGGCATGTTGCAGGCTTTCCAAATATTGAATAAGCAAGTTAGCAATAATTGGCATTTAACACTGGTAGGGCCACTGTATAAGCAATACAAACAGTTGATAATAGATTTTAATTTAATTGAACGAGTTACATTTACAGGAGAGTTACAGCATAATGCTGTTGCCATAGCTATGCAAAATGCCGATGCTTTTGTTTTATTTAGTAAACATGAGAACTTTCCATGCGTAATTCCGGAAGCTCTTTGTTGTGGGCTGCCAGTAGTGGCTGCCAATGTTGGTGGTATTGCAGAAGCTATACATACAAACAATGGTGTTGTTGTTAATTCTGAGGATATTGTAATGCTAGCAAATGCCCTTGCCAAAATAATGCAAAATTCATCAAACTTTTTGAATGAAACTATTGCAAAAGATGCACAAAGAAAATATAGTAATACTGTTATAGGAAATCAGTTTATACAGTTGTATAAAAAAATGATGTAGAATTTATGCATTAACTTAAAACAGTGTTTGTACACCATTACTAATTCTAAATTCATGTTGCAGTAACCATTTTTTACGCCACATACCACCCGAATAGCCAACTAAACTTTTATCGCTTCCAATAATTCTATGACAAGGCACAATTATGGCAATATTGTTTTTTCCATTAGCAGCGGCAGCTGCACGGATACATTTTGGGTCGCCTAATTTCTTGGCCATATCCATATAACTGGCAGTTTTACCAAATGGCACGCCCAAAAGCTGACTCCAAACCCGCTGCTGAAAGTCTGTACCATCTTGATGAACAGCAATGTCAAACACTTTACGTCGTCCTGTAAAATATTCAATCAATTGTTCTGTACAATAATGAATCATATCACTTACACCTGGTTCCCCATGTTCAATTTGTTCTCTGTTATCAATAAAGCTTACTTCAGCAATAAAATTATCAGTTCCTCCAATTTTCAATAATCCAATTGGGCTTTCGTAATATGTATAATACAATTCTTGCATGCAGTTATTTTATGGCTTGGTAAAATTATCCTATTAATAAACCATTTGTAGTTTTTTTATCGGGTTGCAATAAAATTACCTGGTTGTTTTCATCATAAATTCCCAATACCAAACAGTCACTAATGAAATTGGCAATTTGTTTGGGAGGAAAATTAACTACAGCAACAATTTGCTTTCCTTTCAGTTCATTCATACTGTAATGATGTGTAATTCGAGCGGAAGACTTTTTAATGCCCAATGTCCCAAAATCAATCGACAGTTGATAAGCTGAATTCTTTGCTTTTGCAAATTCAACAACGTTAATAATAGTGCCTGTTCTAATTTCTATTTTTTCGAAATCTTCCCAACTAATCATTTGATTATTCTTTTTTATAAAGATAAGGTTCGTTGGCAGCTTGTCGAAATGTAAATAGATTTAAAGACAGCCTCGTTTTATAATTTAATTAGTTTTTGTGTAATCTTTTCGTTGTTTAAAAGTACAGTCAGTTGGTAGTTACCTTGTACAAGCTTACTTAAGTCTAGTTGTATAACTTGAGAGCCTTTTACAATATCAGTATTTGCATGTAAAAAAATTTTTCCTGCTAAGTCCATTACCATTAAAGCTGCTTTACTGTTTGCAGTTGATTGAATATTTAACTGTGCAATTCCTCTTGTTGGGTTGGGGTAAACACTAACAGTGTTTATGGAAGATGCTTTAGGATTGATCGCAATGATATTTGAATACGAGAATTTACCGTCGGCATCTATTTGCTTTAATCTGTAATACGTAGTTTTTTCAAGCAATGTTTTATCAATTGTATTGTACTGGTTAATTGTATTGGTATTGTTTGCATGAACAATATCAATTGAGTTGAAAGCATTACAATCAAAAGATTTTTCTATAACAAAAGATTGCAGGTTTATTTCATTGGTGGTAGTCCACTTTAATTGCACTTGTTTTAAACTATTTAAAGCAGCTACAAATGAAAGTAGTTTAACAGGTACAATTGTGTTTTTGGTGTACCAAATTGGTGCTGTAATGGTTCTGTTTCCTGCTATGGTAATATCTGCATAATAATAACCTGTTGTTCCTGTTATCAGTGTATTATCAGTATAATTAAGACTATTTGCAGTAGTACTTGTAACCTCTACAGGAAAAATATTGCTACCAGTTACACCAAACATTAAATGAATGGTTGGCGTAAACGATGGATTAGTTGGGTCTGTTACATAAATACTGATTGCTGGTGCAGTTGTTCCAGTTATGATGCTCCCCATTTGTTGATTGTTCAATTTAAAATCAACTCTTGTATCGCAATCTTCAGTTGCATAAAAACTTCTGTTTTTTAAAGCAGAAATAAAACTGCCACTATTTAATGAGCCTGCTACCACAGCTAAACGGTTGTTGCTACTTCTGCCAAAATTGGTGTAATGTGAATCGTGATCCATAAATGGTCCAATGTGGTAACCTTTAGAAAGCATTTTATTATAATAATCTAAATAAGCCATTGCCGATGGAGGATCGTTGTAAGTTGTATTCGTAGAAAATGCTGGACCACTTGCAACAGCAGAACCAATTAAAGCACTATCTGCAGTTGCATTAAAAGGAATGTTGGCTAAATTATTATAATCCGAAAAATCAGGATGAGCAAAAGATGCAAATACTATAGAGCCTGTATTGTTGAGGTTGTTGATTGCTCTGAAAAGTCCAGTTGTACCAGTAGTCTCTGGAGTTCCAGTATAATCACTTTTGGGGACATACAAATTGTAATTACCTGTTTCCCAGCCAATGAGTTGATTGGTCCCATAAATTAATACATGCCCGCCATTGCTGATAACACCATATTCCATGCCGTATAATGCAAGGAAGTTTGAAGTAGTAGCAACATTTGCTTGGTTAATACCAGGTTGCCAGTTACTAATAGACATGCCTGCTGTAGCATGATTGTGTTCTGAAAGACCTAAGAAATCCATGCACAAAGAATTTTTTGCATAGGCATAATTGTCTGCAGGTGTAAAGCTAGCATTGTCTTGATTTCCATCTGAGTAACGTGAGTGTGCATGTAAGTTTCCAAAGTAAAAATTATTTACTGCTGTGGTTGTTGTTGTTGTATTTGCTGTAAGTGGGTTGGTGATAATGTAGGTAGGAGTTGTGCCAGCACAGTTAATATTTCTAGCAAATACAAAATAATAGTAGGTTGTATTTGTACTTAGTCCATAATCCACAAATGAGGTAGCTGCACCATTATTAATAATTGTTCCACCACCAAAACTAGTACCTATTGAATAAGTTGTTCCGTTTACTGGTGTTGCTGATAATGTAGCAGATGTGCTTCTTACAATTAAATATCCATCTGCACTTGTCGACGAATTAAAATAACCATTTATTGAAGTATTATTTGCAGATAAGTTAAGTAATGTTGGTTGTACAGTTGGAGCTGCACAAGGTGGTAAAGCAATAGTTGTTGCAGCTGCAGTTAAGGGATTGGTTGAATTATAAATTGGTCCTCCATTACAGTTTTGGCTATTAATACCAAAAACAAAAAAGTAGTATTGTACACCACTGTTTAAATTGTTTGAGGTAAATGTTGTACCTGTTGTTCTAGTAACTACAGTGCCATTACCTAACACATTACCACCATTATATGTAGTACCATTGTTTAGGGTACCTGTAAAAATTGATGAAGTGCTTCTTACAATTAAATATTCATTGGTGTTGGCAGCTGTAGTAAAATTACCTGTAATACTGGTAGTTGTAATATTACTAAAAACTAATGCAGTTGGCTGTGCTGTTGGAGCTGCACAAGGAAGTGGACCTGCTAATGTTGTTGCAAAGCCATGTAATGGATTGTTAGAAACATACAATGGTCCACCAGTACAAACATTGTTCATAGAAAACACAAAGAAATGATAGGTAGTTGCGTTCGTTAAACCTGTTGCAGTCACAGTTGTTCCATTGGTTACAGCAATCACAGTTCCGTCGCCTAGATTATCTCCAATACTGTAAATAGTATTGTTTACTGGTGAAGAACTGAGAGAAGTATTGTTGCTCATTACCACTAAATAGTTTTGTGGTGCAGGGCTAGCAGTGCTGTATGAAAACTGAATGGAGTTATTAATTACTGTTCCTAGTGTAAACGCTGTTGGTTGTGCTATTGGTGTAGTACAAGTAGCTGTTGGAACAGCCGTAACTTTTACATTGTCTAAACTAATTCTTGGACGAGATCCTGACGTACCTCCTGTTCCATTATGATAATAAAAACGCAAACGTGCTGTTGCCGAACCATTAAAAGATGCTGGTAATGCAACATTGCTAATATTACCTGTAGTGGGACTGTTGTTGGTAAAATTTAAAACTTGTGCTGCTGTGATTTCAGTAAAAACAACACCATCAGTAGATGCATAAACTCTTAATGAACCATTTCTGTTGCCAGTTGAATTATTTAAAGAAGCCCAATCGAAACTTAATGTTCCAGCATTAACGCTAGAAAAGTCTAGAAAAAAATCAATGGCTATAGAAGAACTATTATCAGTTGTGCCCGATGAAAGCATGAAGATGGATTGCGTTCCTTTATAAAAACCTGAATTGTAAAATGTAGGCGAAGCTGTTTGAAAAGAAGTAGAAGGAACTGTAAGTCTTGTTGCAGTTGGAATTGAACCTGTACCTCCTGCTTCATATCCTTTCCATGCTGCAGCACCAATGCCTGCAGAAAATGTTCCGTTAGTGGGTATAGCAAAAGTCCAGTTGCTTATGTCAGCAAAATTTTCAGTATAAGTATAACTCGGTTGAGTGGAAAGTTGAATAGGCGTTTGGCTGTTAACAAATGAATAAACCAACAGCATCATCGATGCAAGCAAAAATCTTCTTATCATTATAGTATTTCGTTGTGGGGTTCGAAACTGTAAAGATGAGCTTATTTATGCAGATTTGTGCTATTTAAACAATAGCATAAGAACTTTAACTGTTTTGCTGAAATGAATATATAAAACTATAAGTCGAAATCATTATTCCATGTTGTAGCTACCTGTTTAACTTTTTCTAAAACTTCAGTTTGTAAACTAAATTTATAAACTGCAATAGCATTTGAAATGACTGTATCTGAGCTTCCAATAATTTGTGCAGCCAAAATACCTGCATTCTTTGCTCCATTTAATGCAACTGTTGCAACAGGTACACCATTGGGCATTTGCAAAACAGATAAAACTGAATCCCACCCATCTATCGAATTCGATGATTTAACAGGTACACCAATTACTGGCAATACTGTTACACTGGCAACCATACCTGGTAAATGTGCAGCACCACCAGCACCGGCAATAATTACTTTTAATCCTCTTTCTTTTGCTGTACTAGCGTAATCAATCATTCTTTGTGGTGTTCTATGAGCCGATACAATAGTTAATTCAAATGGAATATTAAATTGTTCCAGTATTTCAGCAGCGGCTTTCATAATTGGTAAGTCACTGTCGCTACCCATGATTATTCCAACTAAAGGATTTATATTTGTCGCCATATTTTTTATTAAAGCGGAAAGATACTTTAAAATATTTTTCTACTAAAGAACATGATTGATTAAAAAGCTTTCAGCATTTAATATTTCAATATTGGAAAAATGAAAGTCTTTGGTATTTTCTGTTATTATGCAAGTGCATCCGACATTTTTTGCTGCATGATATTGGAGTCCATCTTCAAAATCATTGATTTTTTTATTATTGGCTATTGCAAGAAGATCTTCACTTTTGTTTTCTGCTAAACGAATTTTTTGTACCAGAAGTGCTATTTTGTTTTTAGCAGCAATTGCACCACTTTTTTTCGATGAAAAGTAAAAAGCAATTGCAAAACATGAAGATGAACTGTACAGTTGAAATTTTTTAGTATCTGCTAAACTTAAAACCCTTGCAGCATAAGTAAAGTATGGATATTCTTTATTTAAAACACTTACCAATACATTGGCATCAAGAAAAATTTTCATTTGCATTTATTTCTTGATTCAAAATATTCAGCTTTTGCAGTTTTGCTGCTTTTTTGTTTGGTAACATATTCAGCTTGACCCTCTGCAACCATACTCACCCAATCAGAAACTGGTAAATCGTGGAGTGATTGGTAGTTATTATGCGTAAGTTGACTGTATAAAAATTCAGTTAGCCTTGATAAGCTGATATTGTGTTTATCTGCAAAATCTTTTGCTTTATCAATTACACTAGCATTAAAGCTTAAAGTTATTTTAGTATCCATAAAATATAGTTATACGACAAAATTAAAAGTTTTATACGTATAAGCAAATTTTTCTGCTAATTTATATCAACTGTCTTTTATACAGTTGCACTGTATTTTCATAGCCTAAGTATAAAGCATCACAAACCAATGCATGACCAATACTAACTTCATCTAAGCCTATTATATTTTTGGAAAAATATTTAAGATTTTGGAGGTCTAAATCGTGACCAGCATTTAATCCTAAACCTAAAGATTTAGCAATGTTTGCAGCTGCTATATAAGGAGCAATGGCTTTTGCTTTATTATTTAAAAATTCATGGGCATAAGCCTCTGTATATAATTCAATTCTATCTGTTCCTGTTTGTGCTGCACCTTCAACCATTTCTATAATGGGATCTACAAAAATTGAAACTCTGATTCCAGCTTTTTTGAAAATAGCAATAATATGGGTAAGGTATTCTTTGTGTTCAATGGTATTCCAGCCATGGTTAGAAGTAAGTTGGCCTAATGCATCTGGCACTAAGGTTACCTGATGTGGTTGTACTGCTAAAACCAAATTAACAAACTTGTCTTCTGTAGGATTTCCTTCAATATTAAATTCAGTGGTAATGATTGGTTTAATGTCTCTAACATCTTGATACGTGATATGTCTTTCATCAGGACGTGGGTGAACTGTCACTCCATTTGCACCAAACTGTTGTGCATCAATGGCTGCCTTAACTACATTGGGGTTATTGCCACCTCTGCTGTTTCTTAGTGAGGCAAATTTGTTAATGTTAACACTCAGTTTTGTCATGCAACAAATGTAAGTGTGTTTGTTATTTTTTTTCGAAATCTGATTTGAATAAATAGTTTCTATAAACCAAATGCGTCAAAACTTCGAGAATAAAAGTTTAATCGTAAAAATATATGAGAAGCCGTAATATATAAAAATTTGAGTCTGAATTCACTCTAAATGATAGACATAGAATGCTCCTGTACAGTCAGGTTTATTAACTGAATTATCTTTTACAGTAAAACTATTTTAAACATGGTTATTAAAGGTTAAAATAATCTGTACCATAAACACATCAATGAAAAAGCTTTGTATTTAAAACAGCACATAAGATATTCTTGATTGTTTTATTCTGGTAATAATAATACAGTGTGATACGTTAAAAGCTAGCATAAATCATAAACCGTCCGCTTTTCAAAAAAGTGTTTCTCCCAGTATTAAAATTTTAATAAAAGCAGCTATTTTGTTTACAGCTTTTAACCATTTTTTACAACTTAAAGTATAAAGCGGTTTGCAAATTTTTCTGCAAACCGCTTTATAATATTACTTACAGCAATATTATAAATGTGCCTGAATTTTTTTATCTAAAACACTTTTAGGAACAGCTCCAATTTGTTTGTCTACAATTTTACCATCTTTAATAAAAAGAATAGCAGGAATTGAAGTAATGCCATAGTTAACACTCACGTTAGGATTATTATCTACATTTACTTTTCCAATTTTTACTTTTCCATCATAGTCTTTTGCTAATTCATCTATAACTGGTCCAATTGCACGGCATGGACCACACCATTCTGCCCAAAAATCTATTACTGTTAATTGCTTACTTTCTAAAACTTCAGTTTGAAAGTTGGCGTCGTTAAATTCTAATGCCATAATTATTGTTTTTTAATTGTAGTATAATTTTTATGAAGAGGTCAAAAATAAACCCAAACTGTGGTTTATGCTGATTTGACTTTTCCACCTTTGTTATTAATGACGAAAATGGCTTTAAATCCTGACATTGGGGCAGTAGATGATACAATCTTTGTCAAAATTTAAAATTGTATTTATCAAAACAAAGGAGGAATACCCCTGTGAAGCGTTAATTTTTTTGTGTATTAATGACTGTGTCATTTTTTTCAAACTCTTTTACAACTACATATCCCAAAAGGCATAATACAATTACAATCATCACAGAAATTACAATCCAATCTTGTTGTTTTAGTTTTCGTTTTCGTTTACGAATTCGTTTTTTTGTGGTTTGTTTTATTAAGTGATGATTTAGTTGATTAACATAGTGTTGAATATTTTGTTTGCTTTTAAAATCCTGTAAACCTTCAACAGCATCGTTGATAAAATCATTATCTGCCATTTGCATTTCTAATGCATGGCGTTCATTATCAGATAAATTATTTTCTAAATAATTCAACAGTTGCTCTTCATTTAACTGTTCATTAGCTGATGGTATGTTTTTGCTGTTTGGCATTAATTTTTATTCAATCTTTTTTCAACTACTAGTTTTAAGTTTCGTTTACCATTTTGAATATGGCTTTTCACCTGTAATAAACTATACCCAGTAAAATCTGCTATTTGTTGATAGCTTTTCTTTTTAAGATAAAATAAAGTTACACAGGTTTTTTGTTCTTCGTTTAATTCATCTATTGCCGATTCGATAAGGATAAGCGTATTTTCTTTTTTAGTCAACTCATCCATATCTGTCTCTTCAACCTGAAGTTGCTGTTTATCAGATGGTTCTATAAAAATATTTTTGTCTCTCAGTTTCATTAAGCAATGATTTTTGGCAATCATATAAATCCAGCTTTTGAAATAAGCAACTTCGTATTTGTTGAGTTCGGTAATTACTTTTAAAAAAATTTGTTGTACGCTATCTTTAGCTTCTTCCTCATTTTTCAAATACTTCATGCAGGTACCCAATAACAATAGGGTATATCGTTGTAATAAAATACCAATCCATTTGTTGTCTTTCTTTGTGTAAAAGAAGTGCAACAATTCGTTATCTGTAATATTTGCGTATTTGTCTTTATGCACAGATAGTAAAAATAAACAATTTTTTGAATGATATTAAGATGCATGAATTAAAAAAATTCCCAACTTTTTATGAAAATCCGAAATGTTTTTTTTCCAATAACCTACAGTTTGAGTTTGAATTAATTCTGACGGGGCTGTAATATCTACCGCAATGCAAAACTTTGTTTCAGCTCTGCAGGTTTCAGTAATTTCCTTTATTAGTTGGTTGTTTCTGTAAGGTGTTTCAATAAAAATTTGGGTACAGTTTCTTTTACTGCTGTCGGTTTCAAGCTCTTTTATTTTCTTTTTTCGTTCGATATTGTCTATTGGCAAATAACCATGAAATTGAAAACATTGTCCATTCATACCGCTGGCCATTAATGCAAGCAGGATGGAAGAGGGACCAACCAATGGTTTTACGATAGCTCGTAATTGTTGGGCTGCAGCCACTAAAATTTGACCAGGATCAGCAATGCCAGGGCATCCTGCTTCACTTACAATGCCAATATTTTTACCTTGTAACAAAAGTTGCTTAAAACTATTTACAACCGATTCTTCAGCCTTGTGAATAGTAAACCATTGATAGTTATCAATAACCATTTCTTTCCAAACTTTTTTAAAGAAACGTCGGGTAGTTTTTTCATTTTCTGCAAAAAAAACATCACAGTTTTTTATTGCTTCAACAACATACGGAGGTATTGTTTCAAAAGCTTCGTCGTACAATACGGTTGGTATTAAATAAATAGTGCCTTTCATTCGTTTTGCAAAATACGTATATATATCTTATTAACAACAATAGCCCCAATTGTGGAGCTATTGTTAAGTTGGAGTTTCTAGATATTTAACGTTGAACGAAATTAATTGGCATTACAATTTTGCAATTAAAATTTCTACCCATATTAAAAACTCCTGTTCGTCCAGTAGTCATATTTTCTGCAGTATATTTTAAACGACTTAAATGGTTTTGATAAGCCATATCTGTTAGGTTATTCAAGGAAAGATAGATACTAGCCAACTTGTTTTTTTTACCAAAAACATCTGTTCCTGCTCCAATATTAAATAGGGTATAACCTTGTGTTGCTGTTTCGGTATTGTATGCAGAGAAAATTTTATTTTGTGTACTTACATTATCCATTTCAAGTTTTACATACACATTTTTTAATGCTTTGGATAGCTTTTTAAAATCGCCACGTAATTCACTTTGCCAACGTGGGGCAGGAATGAAAGGTAAATGATTAGTACCTTCAATCGACTGACCAAATGTACCTGCAACCAATGAAAAATTATTTTCGAAATGCAACCAATCTAGTGGATGTGGATGAATGTCTAGCTTCATCTCAAAGCCATACAATGCAGCATTGGCCTGGCTAAATTTAAATGCAGTTGCAGGTCCGTAGGGTGTTAGTACAATTGAATCTCCTCCATTAACTGCAGCAAGTTTTCGATAATAAATAAAGTTATTGATATTATTTAGAAATCCGTTAAGGGATAAATTAAAATGCTCTGTATTATAATCAAATCCAGCATCTATTTGAAAAGATGTTTCAGTTGTTAATTTATTATCGCCATATTCATATCTGTTGGTGCCTTCATGAATGCCATTTGTACCTAATTCAGCAATTGTTGGAGCCCTATAACCTCTTGCAAAATTTAAACGAAGCGTAGTTTGCTTATTGGCTTCATAGGCAATGCCAATACTACCACTGATATTGGTATAATTATTTTTGATAGAAGCAAATTTTATATCTGATCCATCATACAATTCTTTACTATTTAAATTTCTAAAATCAGCACGTAAACCGCCGCTTACAGTGAGTTTGTTGATTGTTTTTTTGCTGTAAACAAATAAGCCAGCATCGAATTGTTGGTATTCAGGAATTAAAACTTCTTCAGCTTTGTTTTCGTTTTGTTGTTGCATGCCATTAATACCAATAGTTGTTTTCCATCCATTGGAGTTGGGTAAGTGATACTGAACATTGTACGTAATTGTTTTTAAATCAAAGTACAATGCAGGGGTATTAGGCTGTGTATAGTCTCCAAATTCTTTTCGCTGATTTCTTTGAAATCCGAGATTTACAGTTAATCTCGATTTGCCCAATGAAATACTATTATCGCTTGAAATTTTAAAGTGTTGTATGTGCTGATAAGGTGTGTATAATGTTCTACTGTTTAATTCATTGCTTGTGGCTTCACGTTCATCGATGCTTCCACCAAAAATTAAAAATTTACCTGTTGTTGCATCTCTTTCTCCTTCAACAAGTCCTGTTTTCTGGTCAAAATTACTTACTAATAAATGTGTAAAGCCCCATGATTTATTGATGCCAATATAACCACCAAAATTTCTTTCGTTAAATCTGCTGTTGAATACTTTACCATCGTACTTGTTTTCATAATCTTTAGCCGTTTTATAAGTACCATATGCATTAAAGTTGAATCCATTTTTTAAATGTCCTGTAATATTCCCATTTACGTTATGCATTCCATTATTATCTAAGAAACTATAGCCGAAATTTCCTTTTATCGTTCCTTGTTCTGTTGGTGTATTAGTTAATAAATTAATTACTCCAGCCATTGCATCGCTGCCATACATTAATGATGCAGGTCCTTTTATTACTTCTACTTTTTGAACACTATTTTCATCAATTTCAATGCCATGTTCATCGCCCCATTGTTGGCCTTCTTGTCTAACGCCATCATTTATTACAACAACTCTATTATAGCCCAATCCACGAATTACGGGTTTTGAAATTGCTGGACCTGTGCTTATTGACGAAAAGCCAGTTACTTTTTTGCCCAAGGCATCTATAATATTGGTGGATGTTGTTTGTAGCAAGTCTGATTTTTTTACTATCGAAACTGGTTGTGCAGATTGCTTCAATTTAACTGCAGACGCAACTCCTGTGACAGTTACACCCTCATGTTCAGCAACTGATTCTTCTAAAATAAATTTTCCTGAAAAATCATTGGTTAAGTCGATGGTTTCAATATGGCTGCTGTAGCCAATAAAAGTTATTTCTACAAGATATTTTCCTGTTGGAAATTTTGAGGTTATAAAGTAGCCATTTTTATCGGTAGTAACTGAAATTTTTATATCATGAATCAATACAACAGCTCCCAATAATCCAGCTCCTTTGTTATCTACCACATAACCAGATAAAGCTGATTTCGAAGGGTAATTGTTCGTGTGTTCTTTTTCGAAACTTGCTTTTGTACTAATTTGACCAATCCCTTGGAAAATGAAACCACATGCAAAAAAAGCAGCTAAAACTATTTGCTTCATAATTATATATTTGTTACGATGTTGCAAATATATAGCTTCGATTTTATTATTTACAACATTGTTGCAAATACTTTATCGAACTTTTAGCATAGTTCTTATTTGTTGGGTTGCCATATTTTGTAATCGGGCATAATAAATTCCAGTTGCTAAATAATCTCCATTAAGTGTAACACTATAAGTACCTGGAGCAGAATATTCTTTGTCGAGTAAGTTTTTAATTACTCTACCGGTGGTGTCTATGATTTGAATTAGGGTATGACCGCCCTCTGTATGAAATGTAATGGTGGTGTTATTTGTGAAAGGATTAGGGCTATTGGTAATCAAAATTCCACCACTTGTATTGGGTTTAGATAATCGGCATAAAGCTGTATTTACAAGTGGCAAAGTTTGGTAGTTTTTTAGCATGATTTGCTGCAATGCAGTTTCATCTACACACAACCAATTGGCAAGCAGGGTTGCATACACACTTCTAAAATCGTATTGAAAAGGAATGTTATCATTTACACTTGCATTAAGAGGAATGTCTGGGCTGTGCCCTAAAACACCACCAATAACATTTTTACCAAAAACAAACATAGGGGCAGCTGTACCATGATCAGTTCCTGTACTTGCATTGCTTTTTATTCTTCTACCAAACTCAGAGAAAGTCATTCCAACAACTCTATCTTCTGTTCCTAAAAATTTTAAATCGTCTTGAAATGCTTTGATGGCATCACTCACATTTTTCAATAAATTGGCATGTGTTCCAGTTGTAGTATCAGTTGCATTTACTTGAACAGAATGTGTATCGAAACTTCCATAACTCACAACATACACCCTTGTTTTTAATCCACCTTTAATCAATCGTGAAACAATCTTTAGTTGATCTGCCAAACTATTATTTGTTGGATAAGTAACTTGTGTTGTAACAGCTGTTGCAGCATTTTTTACAACTGTTGCATATTGTTGTGTTTGCTGAGAAATTTGACGAATATAGCTTAACTCTTTACCTGCAGGTGTTGCAGGAACGGGGTCTTGAACGCCATTTAATAAACTATAAAAACTGGTTGGGTTACTAATACTCATTCCTAAACTAACCTGCGGACCTTGTAATGCCAAAGATGTGACAGAACCAATTTGTATGGCTAAAGGATCTGTCATGGTTGAGTTTGGATAGCCATTAGGAAAGTTGGGATACTCGTAATTCAAATATCTGCCAGCCCAGCCTGTATTCACCAATTGATTACTATCAGATGCACTCATCCAAATATCAGTTGCTCTAAAATGTGAAAAATTTGGTTGTGGATAGCCAACAGCATTGATAACAGCTAATTTACCTTCCATGCTCATTTTTTGCATACCACTCATTGCTGGATGGATACCAACTGTTGTAGAACCGTATAATGGCAATACTTTATTTTCAGGCAGAAAAATATTTTGACGGGCATTGAAATAATTACTGAATTTATCTAAAGGAATAATAGTATTTAATCCATCGTTACCACCTGTTAATTGTACCAATACCAACACATGATCAGTATCGGTTGTTGGTAAGGCAAGCGATTTCATTAAAGCATTATCGGCCCCCAATGCTTTAACACTAAATCCATTAATTAAAGAAGGAATTAATGCAGTAGCTGGAATTGTTTTTTTTAAAAAATCTCTCCTTTTCATGGTTGCGGATTGTACTATTAAGCAAGTTGGTATTCGGCCAAATTCATTAAATATTTGTATAAATCCCTTAAGCGGTTTTTTACAATTGTTGCATTGGCAGCATTTGCAGGATTTGTTATAAAAATATTCCAAGCATCTGCCCAGTAATAATCTGTTGATTGACCACCCAATAAAATATCTTTTTTAATTTGGTCTCTAGACGCTTGTGATAATGGTATCCTTAGTAAATACTTTATAGAATCTATGAGTAAAATATTTGGATCTGCTGGATTAGGCAATGTTTGTGCAAATGCAACTCCATCGAGTATCAGCTTTTTTGTGTTGAATGTATATCCATTTAAAGCCAATGTATCAGTAAATTGAATTCGTTTAGGCAGTGTATCACTGTTAATCCAAATTTCATAAAACTGTGGTTCTTGATAATAAGCTTTCCATCCACTTACGTCGGGTGGATCTCCAATATTTTGTTGCATGCTTGTTAGCCAACTTACTAAATAATTCCACATACCATAATTGGTTGTATAATCAGCTGCAGGTTGAAACTGTAAGTCAAATTCTCTACACATGCCAACTACTGTATCCACAGGGCTTTTTATTTGACAGCCCATATTCAACGCATCAAAAAAATGCTCACTTTTTAGTAAAGCGTCTAAAACAGGTTTTACTTCATAATTATTATTTCTTAAAATAGTTGCTAATGGCGTAATGATATTGGCTTCTGTATTTGCATCAATATCATAATAAACAAACCACCTATAAATTCTTCTGCACAAGTATTTTGCAACTTCTTGTGTTGCAAAAATCATATTCAGTAAATCGTTTATTTCTAAGTCACCAGCAGTTGCACCAGTTCTTCCTTGAATGATGGTATTGTTATAAAAAGAAGAAAATTGTTTATTGGTACTATCATGTCTCGATGCTGTGAAGTACGACGTAAATGTAGTAGCATCATTTCGCCAGCCTGTAAGTACTTTTGCAGCAGCTTTTACATCTGCTTCTGTGTATAACGATTGTGGTCCTTTCCCACAGCAAAAGAGTTCTTGCAGTTCACGTCCATAGTTTTCATCTGGTGCAGTTGCAGTATTTACTTGTCCGTTCAAATACACCAGCATGGCTGGGTCTAAAGTTATTAGTTTCGTAAGTGTTTTAAAGTTGCCTAATGCATTTGCCCTTAATGTTGAGTGATGTTTGTACACATATTGAGCATTGCTAATATCAGCTGTTTCAGTAGAAAAATGATTGTGCCAAAAAAGGGTCATTTTTTCTCGAATGCTCCTATCTTGGTTAATCATTGTACCAACCCACCATTTTTTAAAAGAAGCTCTTCTTAAACCATTAATAGTACCATCGCTATTGGGGTCGTTTACCCAAGTTGTACCAGCAGCAATACCAACATCCGGCTGTGTTAATGCTGAAGTATGTGCATATTCTTTTAAAGGTGGAGGTGGGAGAGCTACAGTTGGATTTAATAACTCATCAACACACTGAGAAGAGGTTTTTGTTTTAAAATACTCTACATCAGCTTTTTTTGCACCAAACATGGTTCTCTTCAACAAATGAATTACTTCATTTTCTGTCCATGAGCCAGTATATGGGGTCAATCCACTTTGTGTTCTATTTATTTGTTGAACAGATGAATTGGTAAATTCTTTTTGTATAAGAACAGGTGCTTTAATAAAAGTTCTTCTATCCATGGCAGATGGATTTTGTGCTATCAGCAATTTTAGAAAATAGGTTGAGCGAAATTATTTTTGAAAGTAAATAGTTTGAATAGCACTACCAAAAAAATAGTTGCAGCATTTTGTAAATGAGAATTGTCTTATATTTAGGGTGCTTAAAAATAAAAAAGTACCCAAATGATGGAACAAACGATAATTACCGGGTGCATGCAAAATGATGCAGCTGCCCAACGGGAATTGTATAATCGTTTCAGCCCTAAAATGCTGAGCGTTTGTTATCGGTTTGCACACAATAGAGAAGATGCAGAAGATATGTTGCAAGAAGGGTTTATAAAAATATTTACCCAAATACACACTTTTCAAAATAAAGGTGCATTTGAAGGATGGATTAGAAGAATTATTGTACACACCTGCATCAATTTTTTAAAAAAACATAAAAAATTTTCTGATAATGTTGAGCTTGCATATGCCAATACAATTTATGTTAAAGAAGAAACCATGCCCAGCGTAATGCAAGCCAAACAAGTGGTTGAATGTATAAGGCTTTTACCCATTGGTTATAGAACAGTATTAAATCTTTACGCAATAGAAGGTTTTAGCCATAAAGAAATTGGGGAAATGCTCGACATTCAGGAAAGTACCAGTAGAAGTCAATTCACTAGAGCTAAAGTAATGTTGGAAAATGTACTGATTAAGAAAAGAATTATCAATAATCCTAAAGAAGAAATTAACTGGGCAGCCAGTTTGAAATAACAGGACTAACAACCATGGAAGAACGTTTCTACGATAACGAACTAAAAGACTTTTTACAAAAGGAAACAGACAAACATAAAATGTTTCCTTCTGATAAAGTGTGGAGAAGTATTCAGCAAGAATTGCATGGTAAAAAAAGTTGGCCAGCATTAACTGTTATTGCTCTAATGGTAATAGTTGCTTTAACAATATCTACAATAATTTACGATCAGCCTGCACATACCAATTTTAAAACAGTACCTGTTGCATCTTTAAGTTCGTTTACTGAAAAGAAAAGTACAGCAAAAAAGATACATAAAGTAGTTTACAAACCTTCTGCTGTTTTGTTATTTGAAGAATACGCATTACCTACAATTGTGGCTTCAACAGATTTGAACGACGAAAATGCTACTGCTGAATCAGAAGATGCAATACCGTTTTTGCTGGATGCTAATACTTTAAATGCTTTGAATGAAACTTTTGCAAACAGTAGCTTAACTGCTAATGCTAAAAATATAAAAAGTGAAGCCCCCAAAAATAGTCAAACTTCAGTTGCTGAAGGAAACAAAGCTGAATCTCCAGTTTCAAAAAATACCATTCAATCAGTTGAAATTAGTAGTCAGTTTGAAAAAGCTTCAATTGCAAAAATTGATCAAGTTCAAACACGTTTTGCGGTAAATAATAACTTAAAATTCAAAGTACCAAATATTGCAAACTTGCCTAAAGCAGCAGAAGATGAATTTAAGGCTGATGAATTTGTGCAAGATTTAGGCTATGAAAAAACTTTAGTTTTTCAGGCTAAAAGAAAATTATCTCGATTCGAATTAGAGGTTTATGCTACACCAAGTATTAGCTACAGAAAATTGGTAGATGATAAAACCAGAAATTATTATGAGCCTGTAATGGCCGCAAGTGGACCAATTTCTCCAATTTATTCTGTAAATATTAACGATGTTGTTAGGCATAAACCAGCAATGGGTACTGAAATTGGTGTTGGCTTTGCTTACAAAATGAGTAATAAACTCAAGTTTAAAGCAGGCTTACAATTTAATGTAAGAAAGTATTTTATAGATAGTTATAAAAGCGGTTTAAACGTTGCTTCGATAGCTATTATAAGAAATAACAGATTAGATACCATCAGTCAGTTAACATCAATTAGTGCAACCAGTGGATATGCCGAAACAGAGCTTGATAGTAAATTGTACCAAGTTTCTGTACCAATAGGACTACAGTGGCAGGTTTTACAATTAAAACGTTTTGGACTTAGTTTGGCAGGTAGTATCCAACCAACATTAACACTCAATAAAAATGTTTATTTGCTTTCTACCGATTATAAATTTTATACAGACGGCACTTCGTTTTTTAGAAAGTGGAATATTAATACCAGTGCTGAAATTAATTTAACTTACAAAGTAGGTAATTATAATTGGTATTTAGGACCTCAATTGCGTTACCAACATTTACCAACCTATACAGATAAATATCCTATCAAAGAACATAGATTGGATTATGGATTAAGAGTTGGATTTACAAAACAATTGTTTAAATAAACCACTAAAAATAGTTACTTAAAACTGTTGCATTGCAACAGTTTTTTTATTTGTATAAATGCAAATACATTCGTGCCATGAAAAGAATACTGATGTTTTTAAGTTGTGCAATTATTGTTTTTACAGCTTGTAAAGACAAAGAGAAAAAAATAACAGTTGAAAATCAAGTTAATAATGACACTATTCCATTTTATCCTTATTTAACTGAAATAGGGAAGGAGATTGATAGCATTAATAACAACAAGGTTGCTTTAAAATTAGCCGTAACAGATAGTGCAAATAAATTAGTAAAATCGCAAATTGATATTGTTAAACTAAAAGCGTTAATAGCACCTTTTTTACAAAAAGATATTACCGTAAAGCCAATAAAACAATTTTATAAAGAAAGTGTATTTAATGATTTAACTACCGTTAGTACAATTATGAATTACACTACAAATAAAGATAGTTTGCCAGTGAAAAGTGTAGATGTTTTATTAAATGCAAGCAATACTTCAGAGATTAAACGTTTGGATATGAAAGTAATTTATGATAAATCCGATTCGGTAATTACTGAAAACTATTCATGGATTTTTAAGAAAGCGTTTTATGTATTAAGATATGCACAAGCTGCTAATGGAAAGGGTGTTGCAACTAAAATTAATGTTAGTTGGGAAAAATAATTATCAACTTTAATGACGGCTACCGAATTTCAAAACATAGCTCCTACAATTCCTCATCAACCTGGCATTTACAAATATTTTGATGCTGGTAACGAACTATTGTATGTTGGTAAAGCAAAAGATTTACGGAAACGTGTAAGCAGCTACTTTTCTAAAACATTTACAAGCTATAAAACACACGAACTTGTAAAAAGAATTCAGCATATTGAGTTTACCATTGTAAACAGTGAACAAGATGCTTTTTTACTGGAAAATTCACTGATTAAAAATTTCAAGCCCAAGTATAATATAGATTTAAAGGATGATAAAACCTATCCTTATATTGTTATAAAAAAAGAGTCTTTCCCAAGAATATTTTTAACTCGAAAAAAGATAAATGATGGTTCTGAATATTTAGGGCCATTTACTGGAGCAGGTAGGGTTCGTGAATTAATCAGTTTTATAAAACAATACATTCCTTTGCGTACTTGTAAATTACCCCTGACGGAAGCCAATATTAAAAAAGGAAAATTTAAAGTTTGTTTAGAGTATCATTTAGGTAATTGCAAAGGACCATGCGAAGGATTGCAAAGTCTTGATGATTATAATGAGGGCTTGCAGCAAATAAGAAATATGCTCAAAGGCAATCTATCTTCTGTAATCAATCATTTTAAAAAAGAAATGAATGAAGCTGCAGCTGAACTAAAGTTTGAGCAAGCTTCCATTATTAAAAGTAAAATTGAACATTTAGAAAATTACCAAGCTAAATCGGTTATTGTAAGTAAGCATTTAAGCAATATTGATGTATTCTCTATACTTCGTGAAAATGAAACTGCTTATGTGAATTACTTAATGGTTCAAAATGGAACAATTGTTCAAACTCATACAGTAGAATTGAAAATTCAATTAGAGGAGAGTGATGATGAAGTGTTAAGTTTTGCCATTGCAACACTTCGATCAGATTTAAATAATTTATCTAATGAAATCGTTGTGCCTTTTGAAATTGAATATCCTGAACCTGAAATTACCATTACTGTTCCCAAAGCAGGTGATAAAAAGAACTTGTTAGACTTGTCTTTAAAGAATGTAAATTATTTTAAAGAGGAATTGCGTAAAAAGAAAATTTTACGATTAGAAGGTAAGAGTGATATGGAAAAGAAAAAAGTATTGTACGAGCTTCAACAATACTTGCAATTACAGAGTTTACCTGTGCATATAGAATGTTTTGATAACTCTAATTTTCAGGGAAGCTTTCCTGTTAGTGCAATGGTTTGTTTTAAAGATGGCATACCTAGTAAAAACGACTACCGAAGGTTTAATGTAAAAACGGTAGAAGGAATTAATGATTTTGCTACCATGATGGAAGTGGTTTATCGTAGATATAAGCGATTAGTTGAAGAAGAGAAAGAATTACCCCAATTGGTAATTATAGATGGGGGTAAAGGGCAATTGGGTGCTGCCATGCAAAGCATTCAGCAGTTGAATTTGGTGGGCAAAATGACGGTTGTTGGATTGGCGAAAAACGAGGAAGAAATTTTCTTTCCTGGTGATAGTGAAAGTAGAAAATTACCTTGGGATAGTGATAGTTTAAAGTTGATTCGTTTAATACGTGATGAAGTGCATCGTTTTGGGATTACATTTCATAGAAATCAGCGAAGTAGGGGCACTTTTAAGAATGAATTAGAAGGTATCAAAGGGATTGGCAAACAAACTGTAACAGATTTATTAAAAGCCTTTAAATCGGTTAAAAATATTAAATCCAAATCTGTATCAGAACTCACTGAAATCGTTGGTTCGTCAAAAGCAAATATTTTAGTAAAGCATTTTTTAGAAAATAATCAATCTTAAATATCCCTAATCATCCAAATATCACAACCTGAGTGGCCTGAATTACCCATTGGTTGTTGCAAATAATTAAACCCTAGCGATTCATATACTTTTACAGCTTTACTTAATTCGGGTAAGGTTTCTAAATACATTTTATTATAACCTTCTTGTTTAGCAGCAGAAATGCAATGGTCGATCATTTTTTTACCTAAACCCAAGCCTCTAACTGATTTATGTAAATACATTTTAACCAGTTCACAGGTATCGTGTGGTAAACCTTCTGTTGGAAAAATGCCAGCACCTCCAACTACATCACCATTCACTAAAGCAATAAAGTATTTGCTTTTGGTGTTTGCTGCAAACAATTCAAATAGCGAATCGGTACTGGCATCAAAATAAACGGTACCGGGTTTATTGGCTTTAAATTCCTCTAAACCAGCACGAATAATTTTTGCAATTGCAGCATTGTGTTCAGGAGCAATTGGTACAATTTGTAAATAATTCAACATTAAGCTTTACGAAAGTTTTTGTATGAATTGATTAATCCATTTGTGCTCGAATCATGCGTTGTAACAGTATCGGCACTTTCAAGCTCTGGCAAAATTTGGTTGGCCAATTGCTTGCCCAACTCAACACCCCATTGGTCGAAACTAAAAATATTCCATATTACACCTTGCACAAATATTTTGTGTTCATACAATGCAATTAAAGTTCCCAAACTTTCTGGTGTAATTTGTTTAACTAAGAAAGAGTTAGTTGGTCTATTTCCTTCAAATACTTTAAATGGTAATAATTTTTTTATCTCTTCATCTGATTTGCCTGCTTTAATTAATTCGCCTTTTACCTCAAGTTCAGTTTTGCCATTCATTAATGCTTCTGTTTGTGCAAAGAAGTTACTCATTAATTTATTATGATGATCGCCAATAGCATTGTGGCTAAGAGCAGGTGCAATAAAATCACAAGGAATCAAAATAGTACCTTGATGAATTAATTGGTAAAATGCATGTTGACCATTGGTACCTGGTTCTCCCCAAATTACTGGCCCTGTACTATAGTCTATAGAGTTTCCATTTCTATCAGTACTCTTGCCATTGCTTTCCATATTACCTTGTTGAAAGTAGGCTGCAAAACGATGCATGTATTGGTCGTAAGGTAAAATGGCTTCACTTTGTGCATTGAAAAAGTTGGTGTACCAGATGCCCAATAATGCCATTAATACTGGAATATTTTGATTAAACTTTTCATTTTTAAAATGTTCATCAGCGGTAAAAGCTCCTTTTAATAAATTTTCGAAATTGGTATAACCAATGGTTAATGCAATGGATAAACCAATGGCACTCCATAAACTATAACGACCACCAACCCAATCCCAAAATTCAAACATATTGGCTGTATCAATCCCAAATTTTGCAACCTCTTTTTCATTGGTACTTAATGCTGCAAAGTGTTTGGCAATGTGTTTCTCGTCTTTTGCATGTTCTAAAAACCATGAACGTGCAGTGTGTGCATTGGTCATGGTTTCTTGCGTAGTAAATGTTTTAGATGCAATTAAAAACAAAGTTTCTTCTGCATTAACTTTCTTTAAAGTTTCTGCAATATGGGTTCCGTCAACATTGCTTACAAAATAGGTTTCGATACCTTCAACCCAATAAGGTTTTAGAGACTCTGTAACCATTACTGGACCTAAATCACTGCCACCTATTCCAATGTTTACAATGTATTTTATTTTTTTGCCTGTATAACCTTTCCATTTTCCAGTATGTATATCAGCACAAAAAGTTTCCATATGCTTCAATACTTTTTTTACCAATGGCATAACATCTTTTCCATCTACTAAAATTGGCGTATCTGAGAAATTTCTCAATGCAGTATGTAATACTGAACGCTGTTCAGTTTCGTTTATTTTGATGCCAGCAAATAACTCATGAATGGCATCTTTCAAGTTGCAATCTTCTGCTAATTGTAACAGTAATTGTAGGGTTTTATCGTTGATGATATTTTTAGAATAATCGAATACCAAATCTTTCAAGCATAAGGAGAATTTGTTGAAACGATCCTTATCGGCAACAAACATGTCTTTCATTTTTCTACGATTCATTTCTTCTTCATGATGTTTCTTTAATAAGAACCATGCTTGGGTTGTAGTTGGATTAACTCTTGGTAACATATAACGTAATTAAAAAGGCTAAAAACTAAAATTTTAAAACTAAAGTGTGTATCTAAAGTTTCTCAATGGCATCTATCGTTTGCTGCACCATACTTTCAGTGATATCTAAATGCAATACCATTCTTACTTGTGTTGGAGATATTGCAAACATAAGTATATTTTTTTCTTTCATTACTGATACAAATTCAGTAGCTGTAAGCCTTCCCTTTATTTCAAAAATTACAATATTACTTTCTACCTCTAAAATCGTTCCCACAAAATCTTTCTTTGCCAATGCTGCTGCAATTTGATTGGCATGCAAATGATCTATTGCCAAACGTTCAACATTGTTTTTCAAAGCATAAATACCTGCAGCTGCTAAGAAGCCTGCTTGTCGCATGCCTCCACCAAAAACTTTACGAACCCTTTTTGCTTTTTTTATAAATGAGGCTGGACCAAGAAGCACACTACCAACTGGCGTACCTAACCCTTTGCTTAAACAAATGGAAATGGTATTAAATACGGCACCATATTGTTTGGCTGATTCATTTTTTGCAACCAATGCATTAAATAATCTTGCACCATCTAAATGCAGCTGCAAACCATGTTCAACACAAACAGATTTTATTTTTTCTATTTCTAAGAAATCATAGCAACTTCCACCAGCTCTATTTACAGTATTTTCTAAGCTAACTAAACTACTGATAGGTTTATGAATATCTTCTGCATTGTTAATTGCAGCTTTTACTTGAGCAGCAGTTATTCGTCCACGATTACCCTTCAATAAACTCACACTACAGCCACTATTAAATGCAATGCCACCACCTTCGTATTGATAAATATGACTTAATTCATCACAAATAACTTCATCACCAGGTTGTGTGTGTACTTTGATAGCAATTTGATTGGTCATTGTTCCACTTGCACAAAACAATCCAGCTTCCATACCAAACATTTGTGCAGCAAAGTTTTCTAATTCGTTAATGGTTGGATCTTCACCAAAAACATCGTCACCCACTTTGGCCTGCATCATTGCTTCAAGCATTGCAGGTGTTGGTTTTGTGACAGTATCGCTTCTAAAATCTATTGTCATTTTAAATAAGTTAGAATTTGTATTTGTGTTTCATGAAATTCATATTGGGTAATAAATTTCCTTCAAAATCGAAGTAAGCATTGTTCTCCCAGCTACTTCCTTTGCCCCATCTATCTTTCATGGGCGAAGATATCCAAGCTGGTTCCCAATACATGATTCCAGAGCCCCCATTGCTGATTACAGTTTGAATTAAATCAGTCATGTAACGTTGCTGGTCTTTTTGGGTGAACGCATAACCTTCAATGGGGGTTGTTGAATAAAAGAGATTCCCGTATTTGTCAGCATTTTCATTGGTAAAAGGAAATGCAGTTTCAACAATCATTACTTTTTTATGAAACTTATTTTTTAGTAATCTAATAGTATCTCCAATATCTTTCATTTTATTTACAGTACTCCATTTATAATAATGCGATAAACCCAAAATATCAAAGTCATTTACATTGCCAGTTGTTGTTAAATTGCTTGCCCACCAATTGGCAAATTGTAATTGGGCAACATGCAAAATAATTTGAGGTTTGAGAGATGAGTTTTTAGAGAAATCTCGAACAGCTTTTATTCCACTATTTAATAGAGTGCCAAAGTTGCTCCATTGTTTATTTTGTTCAACTATACTTTTACTGGTATCAATTTTTCCAATAGGCCAAAGCATACCAAAATTATTCTCGTTACCTACCTGAATCATTTCAGGAGTCAGCTTTTTTGATTGTAAATATTTTAAAACTTGAAGTGTATAATTGTAAACAGAATCTTTTAAAATTTCTACAGATAAATTCTTCCAGCTATCAGGAGTTGGTTGTTGGTTAGGATCGCACCAATCATCGGCATAATGTATGTCTAAGTTTACTGCCATGCCTGCTTGTTTGGCTCTACGAATTGTTTTTTCTACATCGTACAAATCGCTGTACAGTTTGCCTGCATCATTTAATGCAGCACTCCATTTTGGATTACGCCAAAGCCTTACTCTAACTGTATTATTGCCTATTTGTTTGAATATTTGATATACATCTTTTGGCTGATTATTCACTTTATAAATACCACCAGCATCTTCAATTTGATTAACATAAGAAAGATCACTACCCATTACAAATTGTTGCCACTTATAGGCTTTTTGTGCAATGGTAATTTGTGTAAAAAATAGCGTACACAAAAATGTGAATAGGAATAGTCGTTTCATGCGATAAAGATAAATGCATGAAGCTGTTTTGAGGTTGAAATGGACAGATAAATTTCTAAAAACAAAAGTCCTGCTGGTTCAATAGCAGGACTTTAAAAATAGATAGTTTAATTATTTATTTTGAACACTTGGATAATGATCCAATGTTTCAAATACATTTCTAGGATCTTTCTTTAATACTTGTATAAACTTTCTTAAAGAATCGGCATACTGTTGTTTTTCAAATAAGCGGTCGTGTGATAAAATAACAATCATATTGGCTTCATTGGTGCTGCCTTCATCTAATTTTTGGTTTAATTTAGCCAACATTTCTTCTACACTTTCTTTGGGTACTTTTGCTTTTGGTACTTGGCTCCATTCCATATCCCAACCAACAATTTTATAGCCTGTTGCATCCAATTTTTTAATCAAAGGGTTATCGGCTTTTTGTCCATGTATTTTGCCATTAGAAGCCCAAGTATTGTTACCTGGTAAACGAATAATTTTTACACCAATACCTAAATCTCTTTCATTTCTTATAAAATCATTATAAGCTGTATCTGTTTTTGGAACACTATAAAAAGTACTGTACTTATCGTTGAAGCCATGTGAGTAACTATGATTGGCTAACAACACTTCAGGATATCCTGCACGAATTGAATCAATCAAGCGTTTTTTAAATGGACCAACCTGATTGAATCCTACAGCAAAAAATGTTGATTTTACACCTTCTTCATGAAATATTTTTCTGCAATTGGTAGTACCTGGAGGCTGTGGAGAATCGTCCCAAGTTAAAAATATATAACGCTTACTACTATCATATTTTATGGGTGTTCCGAGAACAGGTTTTATAGCAACTGTTGGTTGGGTAGAATCTTTTTTATCTGTTTTTTCATTCCCACTTTTACAACTGGTTGATGTGGTAATGATTCCTGCAATAGCTGTAATTGCAACTGCTGTATTAAATAATGACTTCATAGTGTTTATTAATTTATTCAAATATAGAGTGGTGCAAACCTATAGGTGTTATAAAACTTATTCTTATGGTGTTAATAAAAGTTCTTAATCCTTTGTATCACACAACTGTAGTGCTTTTTAGTTAGTTTGTTAAAAATATTGTTACAAATGATTGATTTGTAGTGCAATCATTTCTGCTACTCTTTCTCCATCCATAGCAGCACTCACAATGCCACCTGCATAACCTGCACCTTCTGCACAAGGGAATAAATTTTTTATTTGAGGATGTTGTAATGTTTCATTATTTCTTGGAATTCGAACAGGAGAGGATGTTCTACTTTCAGTAGCAACCACAACTGCATCGTTGGTATAATAACCTTTCATGCGTTTGCCAAATGCTTTAATACCTTCTTGCAAACGAGTATGAATAAATGATGGCAAAACCTTTTTCATATCGGCACTGGTAATGCCTGGCAAATAAGAACAATCAGGTAAAGAAGCAGAAGGTTTATTGCTACAAAAATCTACCAAACGTTGTGCAGGAGCAACAAACTTGCCTCCACCAGCTTTAAATGAATTTTCTTCTACCAGTTGTTGAAAATGCATCAGTAGCAAAGGACTTTCAGCTGGTAAATTTTTAAACTTTGAATCCTTTAAACTTTTAACTGCATCCTCCAATTCAACACTTACCACCATGCCACTATTGGCAAAAGCATTGTTGCGTTTACTAGGGCTCCAACCGTTAACCACTAATTCATTGTTGTTGGTGGCTGCAGGAGCAATAATTCCACCAGGGCACATGCAAAAACTAAATACACCTTTGCCTTGTACTTGCTCTACCAAACTATAAGATGCTGGTGGTAAATATTCACTTCTTGAAATCGTATTGAGCGAAGTCGAAATATGGTATTGTGCAGCATCAATCACAGCTTGTGGATGCTCAATTCTTACACCCAAGGCAAATGGTTTTGCTTCTATAAGAATATTTTTTTTGTGTAACAATTCAAAAATATCTCTGGCACTATGTCCTGTTGCAAGTATTACTGCATCTGCAAAAAGTTTAGTTGCATCGGCAGTAATAATGCCTTTTAATGCATCATTATCAATAATAAAATCAACCAATTTATTTTCAAACAATACTTCGCCGCCACAGGCAATAATTTGTTCTCTCATGGCAGTAATAATGTGGGGCAATTTATTGGTACCAATATGCGGATGGGCTTCTACTAAAATTTTATCTTCTGCTCCAAACTGTACAAATAAATTTAGTATTCTATTAATGTTCCCACGTTTGTTGCTTCGTGTGTACAATTTTCCATCACTGTAAGTGCCTGCCCCACCTTCACCAAAACAATAATTGCTTTCGGGGTTTACAACACCTTCTTTGTTTAGTGTAGCTAAATCTCTTCGTCTTGCTCTAACATCTTTTCCACGTTCAATAATGATGGGTTTTATACCCAGCTCTATCAATTTCAATGCAGCAAAAATGCCAGCAGGACCAGCACCAACAATAATAACTTGTTTGACATTCTTAGGTAGTTGAGTAAAATGAATAGTATCTATTGTTCTATGAATAAAAGGTTCATTGATAAATGCTTTTACCGTAAGATTAATCCAAATTTGCTGACGGCTTCTGGCATCAATACTTTTTTTTAAGGGATAAAAACCAGTTATTGTATTAATTGGAACGGCAGCAGATTTACTGATGTATTCATGAATAACAGAAGCATCTAAAGC
Source organism: Chitinophagaceae bacterium (assembly GCA_044348985.1). GTDB lineage: Bacteria > Bacteroidota > Bacteroidia > Chitinophagales > Chitinophagaceae > UBA1930. Next base: position 26,819 of record JBIKRV010000021.1, on the reverse strand, counting down.
TTCGTGTGGCTTTAGTTTTAAAACAATGTCTTGTTGCATATTGATAGGTATTTATCCTATGAATGAAAATGATGTGCTGCAAATGTAAATACTCGTTAGCAAGTAATGGTAGGTATTCAGTTCATGTATTTTTATTTTGATTGTTGGCAGTAGAATTTCTATTGAACACCTTATGTGTTGTTGTAAATCCTGCTGACTAGCAGGGCACAGCCGATAGCTATCGGCTTCAACTGTAACAATTCTATTCATCAATAAAATAGTTGTAACACTTGCAACCATTTGTAAGCACCCATCGTCTTATAAATGGTTTTTCATAGAATATTGGATTAAAATGGGGTCGAGTTTCTATCCAAGCACTTTTTTATGCTTTATCGTATAGAATAAATTTTCAATTGCAACCCAAAGGTTATAAATGACGTCTTTAATAAACATTATGATTTACAGCATGTTTATTTAGATATTAATCTGTACTTTTTTTATTTTATATCTTTTGAAAGGTTGAAGTAATTTTTAGAAGCTCCATACTGTGAAGGGTGGTGGAGGTTTTTATCGGCTTATGATACAAAAATCCCTCGCATTACTGCAAGGGATTTGATTGAATTATCTGCTAAATAAATTATGCTTTGTACATAATTTCATAATACTCATCGGCCATACGACTACTGTCGAATTGAACACGAACATCGTTCATGCCATTTTTTACAATTTTTCTCCAAGCATCTTTATTCTCATAATACATGGGTATAATTTCATTTTCCAACATATCATAAGCCATGTTTAAATCGTATTGATCTTGGTCATGTGTGCTCATATTATCATAATCGGCCTTAGGAATTACAAAACAGTTTTCATTAGGTTTTGCAAATTCTGGTATCCATCCATCATCGGTGCTAAAATTAATTGCACCATTCATGGCAGCAGTCATACCACTGGTTCCACTAGCTTCTCTTGGTACACGTGGATTATTTAACCAAACATCGGCACCTTGTTTTAAGCGACGGCTTAAGAATAATTCATAGCCAATTAAAACCGATACATTTTTGTAACGCTTGCTTAAATGCACCAATTGATTAAATTGAGAAATAGCTGGATAATCCTGTGGGTAAGGCTTTCCTGCCCAAATAATTTGTACAGGATATTTTGTGCTACTTAACATTTTTTCGAAACGAGCCATATCATATGTTAACATATCAGCACGTTTGTAGCCAGCAAAACGACGAGCCCAAACTATGGTTAATACATTAGGGTCAAACAATTTTCCTGTTTGATCGGCTACTATCTCAAAAGCTCTTTTCTTTAAATACCATTTTCTATCGTCTAAACCAGCATCGTTATTGGTATCTGCAAAACGATATAAAGGTTCATCGGCCCAGTACGTATAATTTTGAGAATTTGTAATGGCTGTTATTGGACAAATACCTTCGTATTGTTTCCACATTTGATTACTAACAACACCATGTAATTGAGATACACCATTTGCTTTTCTTGCAAAACGTAATGCTACTAATGAGTGATTGAATTGATCATCGTGTAAGCCTGTTAAACGCCTTACTTCATCTAAACTTAAACCACAGAAATAACTCATTTTGTGGCATAAATAAATGTCGTGTTTTTCGTTACCAGCTTCTTCAGGTGTGTGTGTCGTAAAGACTAAGTGTTTTTTTAATTCAGCTACACTTTTGTATTTGTTGGTCAATAAATAAAATGCTGAAGAAATTGCATGTGCTTCATTCAAATGATATACATCGGGATTAAAGCCTAACAAATCAATCAATTTAGCACCACCAACGCCCAATAAAATAAACTGAGCCACTTTGGTTGAAACATTGGCATCGTACAAACGATGGGTAATGGTTTGAGAAACATAATCGTTCTCAGGTAAATCGGTGCTCAATAAAAATAATGGAGCACTATTAAATGTTTCAGGATTTAAATACCAAGCTTTTACCCAAACTGGATGATCGTGAATATCTATCTGAAATTTAATACCAGTATCTTCTAAAAAGTCAACTGTTTTTTCCATCCAAGCTGGCTGTAAAGTTTGGTCTTGGTTACGGGTTTGGTCGTAGTAACCATATTTCCATAACATGCCAATGCCAATCATATTCTGTTTTAGTTCATAAGCTCCACGTAAGTGAGAACCTGCTAAAAAGCCTAAACCTCCACTGTAAATTTTTAAGGGTTGATGAATGGCAAACTCCATCGAAAAATAAGCTGCTTTAGTTGCATACTTGGGGTTTACCTCATAAGGAACTTCATAATTTGTAAAATTCATGGTTGCGTTTTTGGTTTACAATCAGCCGCAATATAGCTGGTTTTTTTTAAAATGTATTTTTTACACATTAGGGCAGGCAACCACTAAAAAATGGTGTTCAAGTACGTTAGAAATGGGAAAGTAAGGAAATAATATGTTTCGGCTGTTTGTTGTGGGAAAAAATTGAATAAGTAGTCATTCTACGAAGAGCGTATATAAAGATAGCCCGCTTTAACGAACTATTTTTGAATGATTTTTCTACTAAATCACAATTTGAATATTTCTATCAATTTACTAACTCTCTTAAATATTGTTTTTCTTCTTTAAATGCTTTGCGAGGTTGTAATCCTAATAATTGAAACATGGCATTGTCTTCATCGAAACTTGGATTTGGAGTAGTTAATAGTTTGTCTCCTGCAAAAATGCTGTTTGCACCAGCCATAAAACATAATGCTTGCTCGGCTATGCTCATATCTGTTCTTCCTGCACTTAAACGAACCATGGTTGCAGGCATTAAAATACGTGCAGTAGCTATCATACGAACCATATCCCAAATATCTACTTTCTTGTTGTTGGCCAAAGGGGTTCCCTTAACAGGCACCAAAGCATTGATTGGCACACTTTCAGGATGTTTTTCCATAGTACATAAAGTGTGTAACATGGTAATTCTATCGTCATGTGTTTCACCTAAACCAATAATGCCACCACAACAAACAGTAACACCAGCTTTACGAACATTGTCAAGTGTTTGAAGTCTGTCGTCATAAGTTCTAGTGGTAATGATTTCACTGTAATGTTCTTCACTGGTATCAAGGTTGTGGTTGTATGCATGCAAACCTGCGTCAGCTAGTTTATGAGCTTGTTCTTCAGTTAACATACCCAATGTGCAACAAACTTCCATGCCCATTTGGTTTACACCTTTTACCATATCTAATACACGATCAAAATCTTTATTGTCTCTTACTTCTCTCCAAGCTGCACCCATGCAAAATCTTGTACTACCAGCATCTTTGGCTTTTTGTGCATATTCCAGTACTTCCTCTTTTTTCATTAAAGCTTGCACGTTCACATCTGTAGAATAACGTGCAGCTTGTGGACAATAAGCACAATCTTCGCTGCAACCACCAGTTTTAATACTTAATAAAGTACAAACCTGAACTTCAGCAGTATCGTTGTATTTTCTGTGTAATTGAGCAGCATTGAAAACCAACTCTAACAAAGGTGAATTGTATATATCTTGAATTTCTTCTTTTGTCCAGTTATTACGGATATCTGTATTCATAGCAATTAATTATTGAACAAATATAGTAGCAGAAGGTTTTAGTTGTATAAGTTGATCAGCAATGTTTTACAGTTGAAGGGAGTGACACAACAGGTGTTGAAAAAAGTATCTACAGTTGGTAACAAAAAAATCTTTTGTATAATGGCTTGCACATTATATTCACCGCCCAAATAATTGTGTTGAATGCTTCATTTTATTCATATTAAAGAGCTGCTGAATTTACTTTCTAGAACGAAGGAGTTATTGGCTGAAATGTTCGAAAAAAGAAAGTCGTTTTCGTACAAATATGAAATGGCTTTGGAATTGGTGGAAGAAGATGTTTTGGAAACATTGATTACAAAAGGTGTGTTGCGTCAAAATGGGGCATACATTGAATTGGATGAACAATATCTAGGCTTTTTTGAACAGGTTTTGGAGGTGAATGAGGATATTAATACCTCTTATATTCAGGAAAATATTGGGCAAGTAAAACAGGCGATTGATTTTTATTTAAAAGAGAATATTGAGCATCGAAAATACAGCTATTTAAAGCAAGTGAAATCGTCGATGCGTAAGATTGGAAGAATTACGTTGCGTAATGTGATTGACCTGAACAGGAATATTGAAAATGCATTTAAAAGTGAACCGAACTATAAGATTAAAATAGCACGTTTAGAGGGGTTTGATCAGAAGCGTAAAGACATTCAGTTGCTGATTGAACAAACTGAAAGAATGGTGATGGGAGAAGAGGAGCAGACCTTTTTTAAAACAGCTATGGACGATGAATTGAAGTATATTACTGCACAGTTAAGATTGAAATTAACTGAGGCCAGACATAACCTGATTGAAACACAAAAACAGGTGATTGAATTCTTGAATCAGGTGAAATTTCAAAGCCGTTTGGTAGAGAAAATTAAGCAGGTAAAATATTTAAAGGATCAGTTTGAGTTAAAAGCCAAAACCAATATTGTTGAGGTTTTGCAGCAAGCCAATGCAGTAAATTTTGAAAGCAAACCAACCTATCCTTTGCGTTTATCTTTAGACTATTTACAAACCGATGAAGCCCGAAACAGTTTGGAAAAAGTTGCTGTAAAACAAAAGCAAGGCAGGAGAAATGCTTTACCTGTTGCTGAAGGTATTTCAGATGCTTATTTACAAACAGAAACAGAAGAAGAAGTGTTTATTAATTTACAGGCAATGCGAAATGGGTTTGCAGCTTCTGGTAAAAATTTATTTCAGTTTGTGATGGAATACAATTATCCACGTGAAGTTCCATATGACGAAAAGATTACTGTCTTTTGCCAAATGGTGTCTATGTATGAAACAGAGTTTAAAGTAGCTGATGATTATGGTAAGCAGGAGATGATTGAATATGCAATGGTGTATCCGGGGTAGTTTTTTAAGTTGAAAAGGTTGAAGAAGTTGAAGGGGTTGAACGAGTAAATAAAGTATATAAGGTAAATGGAGTTGAAAAGTTGATAAAGTTTACAAGTTTATCAATACTTCCTGTTCCAGTCCTTTTTTATGTTTATGGATGATGTTGAGTAATTCTATTATTTCTTTTTCTTTTATACTTGAACTATCTATCATTCTATCAATTTGTTGATTGTATAAAGTTCTGTTTCCTTTTTGGTGTAACAAATTTTCGATGTTTGGTGGAATGAAAAAAGTTGCTCTTTCTTTCAAATGTTGTTTGAACTCTCTCAGATAAATATTGATGCCTTCTATATCAAAATCACCAAAATGTAAGTATGGATTGTTGATGGATTTCAGCCATTGCAACACATCGTTGTATTGGGTTTGTGGGTAACGTGAAATGAATAGTGGTTCTATGTTATTGAAGAGGTATTGCTGCTGCTGAATGAACCTGAAATTCTCTGCATTTTCAACACCAACTATTGTTTTATTTTCTGGAATAGAGAATTTTTCAAAATCGTGTATAAAAATAAAACTGCCAATTGCAGGTTGAAGCGTAAATTTTTTATTGTTGAGTATCGTTTGAATTGGCTTGTAACAATTCACCAGAAATCCCTTGAATGTTCTGATAGATTTTAGTTTTGAATCAGAACTTATTTGTACTGCTTCACTTCGGGTTAAATTTTCTTGCTCATATTTTTCAACATACAATTCAAGATTATCTATACCAAAATGATTGCTGATGTATTGGGCAAGTAAATTATTATCTGTTAAAAAATATAAGTTTCTGTTGGCTCCAATTCTTTGTTTGGCAATAATATTATCGTCTAATAACTTTTGAACAATTGTATGTTTCATTTGAGCAGCAGGAATTTTATTTCCCTGCTGCATGTGTAGCAATTGTTTGGCTATACTAATAGGTAATTTCATTACGATGCATAGTTACTGATAATCCTTTTTACTTTGGTAAAGCTTTTGGCATCTTTCTCCAGTTTGTAAATATGGCGATAGTCCATTGCATTGGTTTCTGTGGGTGAACCATTGATTAAAAGAATGTTTCTATCGTTGGCGAATTGTAAAATTCCTTTTACGTTGTTTGGATGCAATTTGCCAATTTCGTCCATCATACAATGCAGCCTGAAATCTTTAAAACGTTTTGAAGCTCCTTCTTTAAATACGTTCAAGAGCATAATGTTAATCATGGCTTTTACCAATACATCTGTTCCTTCAGAACCAACATTGGCCAACTTTTCGACCCAACCAGTATCATTTTGATTTTCTTCAATCCTGAACTTTAATTCAAATGAATCGGATAATGAAATGAAGTCTTTTTTATACTCACTAATCGACTTACTCAACTGTTTTAATAAGTCAACTGCTTTTCTATTTTTACTGTCATTGTCAATTGATGAGAATAAATTTAGTCCGCCAATATCGTAAGCATGTTCATCATTAAACACTTTGATATTTTGTAAAAGTGTTACTACTCTGTTGGCACTGGCATCTAATTTCAGCTCAATTTTTTTAATGGCTCCTACAAAATTCTTACGTTCAAAATCTTTGTTGATATTGGTGATTACTTTTTGAATTTCATCGCCTTTACTCATTAAGTTGGTTGTTTCTTTTCCAACAGAATGAATGATGCTTGCAAAGCGTTCATTGATGCGTTTTTCGTACTCTTCAATTTTGTTGTCGGTGATAAATTCATTCAATTGCTCAGCAAAGTCTAAGTATTGCTGTTTGGCAATTAATCCAGTTGAGAAATTGAAAATATTTTGAGAAGAAAAGTTGCTCAGGAACTTATTGATGGCTTCTTTCAATTCATCCAAACGCTTAATACCATTGTAGTAAGTTCTGTTTAGTTCATCAATAATATTCTTGGTACGTTTATCTGTTTTAAAATCCTCTTTTACTTCTTTATGAACCTGTGCAATGTTTAAATAACATTCAGTTTGTTGAAAGTTTTGAAATGCAGCAATATCATCTTTTGCCTTTTGTAGTTCCAGGCTAATGTTGGTGATATTTTCTTCGTAATGTTTTAGTTCGTCTTGTTGTTTTTGTTTTTGTTGGGCATGTTTTTGTTCTTCATTTTCACAACGTTGTTCCAACAGTTGTTTTTCGTTTTTAAAGGAGTCAACTTTATCCAATAATTCACGTTTGTCTTTCTTGTATTCAGTTACAATATCTCTATTCTTCTCAATAAAAGTCAGTTCTTTTTGTAAGTCTTTAAGTTGTTCTTCAATAGCTGTTAATTGTTGCGTATTGGCACCTTCGCCTGCTAATTCATCTTGCTGCTCTTTATTTACTTTTTGTTTCTGTAATTCATAGTTGCGTTTGTAGGCATTGATATCGGCTTCAATAAACTGCAATTGTGTATTGAGCGTTTCTTCTTCAATAGTGAGCTTTTTGTCGTGTTCTTTTTCTTTGGCTTTTAATTGTTTTAGCAAGGTTTCGTCTATACTGTGCAATAGTTGTTTCGCTGCCAATAATTTTTCTGTAGCAGCATCAATTAATGCATCAGCAGTTTGTAAAGCTTCTTGTTTTTCGGCAGCTGCTTTTAATTCAATGTCTTTTTGTGTAAGTCTTGCATTGGTCAGTTTCAGTTCAGCTTGTTCTACTACATAAGTATGTTCGGCTAAACTTTCTTTGAACTCTTTTATTTTAGGCTGATGTTTTCTTTTTAATTTTTCTAACTCATCCGTTTCTGATTGATTCAGCTGAGTAATTGTTTTTTTAATTGCATCAATTGCATCATTCAACTTACTTTTTTCCTTGGTATACTCAGCAACAGTTTTTACTTTGGCATTTAGATCATTCAGGTTAATGTTGATGCCATAGAGTGAGTTTGAGTGATCTGCATTTTTTTGTGGCGACAAATCATTTTTAAACAAAACATCTTCATCTATTACTTTGCCAATGGTGTTTTCCCAGCCCTGGTTATTTTGATTTAACCAGCCAAACAAAGAGTCTTTGCTGTTGTTGATTTTTGCATCTATTGCATCTATTTGCTGTTGGTGTTTAGTAATTGTTTCATTATGCCTTTCAATAGCTCGTTCGGTATTTTGTTTAATGCTTTTTTCTTCGAGTTCCCATTGTTTTAAAATGGTTTCACTTTTGCTTTTAATGGTTTGTATTTCATTGCCACTTTGCTGAATGGTTAATTGAAGGTCAATAATATTCTGTCTGGCTTCCAGCATTTCCTCCTCATAAAAACGTTTGTGTTTTAAGGCTTCTTTTTTTATGTTCAACTCATGCAAAGCCTGTTGCTTTTGTTCAATTTCCTGTTGAGCCTGTTCGATACTTTGCTTGTTGTTTTGCTTAATATCATTCAGTAATTTCTCTAATTGTTCTTTCAATTCAGTTTTGAAAGAGAGGAAATTTTCTTTAAGTGCAAATCGTTGGGTGTTTTTGTTTTGCTCAAATTCTTTGTAACTGCTTTCAATATTTTGAAACAGTAAATCGTATTTCTGAGTTACTTCTTTAAACTGAAAGGAGAGCAGTTCTTTTTCTTTCTTCAGCTTTTGTAATTCAGCTTCAATGTCAGTTTTCTTAGCAACACGAATTTCTATTTCATGAATTTTCTTGTTGTCGTATAATTCTTTCTTTTCTTTAATGTTTTTCAGCTTATCATCTAAAACGGTAAGCTCACCTTTAAGTTTTTGGATTTTATTTTGAAATCTCTTTTCTGATTCCTCAATTTTCTGAAGCTGGGTTTGTTTGTTGTTTTCTTCCCTTTCTTTTTTATCAAATAGTTTTGGCTCAATTCTTTGCACCTGTTGAATGCTGTATGCCAATTGTAATGCATATTGTGCTTTCTCTCTATCGAGGTGACGAATAGCCGTGTGCAGCTTAATTACATTTTCAGATTGTTTTAAAACATGCGACTCTTTAAACAACTGAATATCTTTCAACTGAGCTTCAAAATCTTTTAGATGGTGGGTATAACTTTGCAAATCAATTTCAATATCTTCTTCGTTGAGAGACATAATGATTGTTTGCTTAATAAACTCTGCATCTAGTTTTGAGTTTAAGAAAACGTTTTGTATGGTACGTGGAATATTTTGGTATTGCTTACTCTCCAGCAAAGCATATTTTTTCCAGTCTTTTTTATTTTCATTATTGCCATATAAAATATCACGGTATTCTTCATAACGATCTATTTTACGGGTATAATAAATTTTATCAGCATCCAACAATGCTCTTGTAGCATCCCAGCTTTCAAAAGCTTTGCCATCGGCAGCAATAAAATATTTTTGGTTGTAGCCAGTATCAGTGAATCTGAAGCATACTTTTCCTTGCGACTTAAAAGCAATAATGCTGTAGTTTCCAGTTTCAGTAGTTACTTCATAAATGAGGTAAGAATTCTGATAAGGGAAATAATATTCAGCAAAACTTTTTTTCTCTTTAGAAATTCCTAGCTTCAAGGTGTCGGCATTGTAAAAAAATAATATCGACCTAAGTAATGTACTTTTTCCTACGCCCTGTGTACCTATTAAGTGCACATTTCCATCGATACTAACTTCAGCATATTTAATGGTAGCACTGTTGATAAATGTAATCTTATTTAGAAACCTCATATTGTACTTCTTCGGATATTGAAATGCTTAAAATTAATTGTTCAATGTATTTAAAAGAGGCAACTACTTTGTATTGCTGCATGATTTCGTTTTCCATTTCAGCATAGCCGTAACTGCACAATTCGTTGATGAGTTTTTTGATGCGTTCACTATAGCTGCCATCGCCAACCACACGTTTCATCGTATCAAGTTTGTCTTTTAAACTTGCATCTACCCTTAATTGCTGGTCTATTTGTGATGGAGAAAATCTAAAACCTGCACCAAAAGCATTGTCGAAAGTTTTACAAAAGTCAACAATATCAATCCAACGATAGGCCTGTTCTATTTTTCTTTCAAGGTCGGCTTTGTTTTCATCTCTGGTGAAATAAAAATATTCATCTCCTTTCTCTAAGTTAAAATTGATGGCAGCAAAATATTCGTACAATTCATCAAAATTAGCTTCTACAACATTGTATAATTTTCTGTTGTTGTCCTCTGTACTATCCGAGCAAAGGAAATACCCTTTACTCAGCAGTTCAAAAATGTCTGCTGTTTGTTTTGGAACTTTCATAGCAGGCAAACATAATGGATTTGAGGATTAAAAAAACGCTTCTTTAGCTTCGTTATTCACATGGTGTGTGGGTAAAGAATTTTGGAACTAGTTAAGTTGCCTTTTAAAGCTATAAACCAATAATTACAAGGCTTTCGGAGCAGCCAAATAGAAGAATTCAAGGTTGTTTTCAAAGAAAGCATTGAATGCTTTTTGGTCTAATGAGGCTGATTTTTTTAACCAGCCAGTAAGTGTATAAATTTCATAGTTTAATTGGCTGGTGATAAACTGAAACATTTGTTCATTGGTAATATTGTATGCATTGGCTCCAGCTTTACCAAATTCAAATAAAATGATTGGTGTACTTTGATGAATGGTTTTAATTGCACCATGTAAAGCAAAATATTCACCACCTTCAATATCCAGTTTAATTAAATCAATTTTAGTTGTTGTGGGAATGATATTGTCTAACAAAGCTGTACTTACTTCAATTGTGGTATCTTTTTCTGGCTTATCGTAAGCTCTTTTTTGTAGCCCACTATAAGCCATATCGGTTAATACCAAATTGAAATTTGCTTTGCCGACCTTATTACTTAATGCAATGTTTAGAATATGGGCTTTTGACTGAAACTTTAGTTTCAGCTTTTCAAACAAAACAGGAATTGGTTCAAAAGCATAATGTTTTGCGTCACGGGCAACTTGTAGCATCATTTGTAAAACCTTGCCTTCATTGGCTCCAATATCAATACAAATACTTTCAGTAGTACAAACTCTTTTTAGTATCTTTTTTGTAAGTCTATCATACTGCTCATTTTTAGTAAGAGCAATGGGAGATAAGGCTGCAATATGTTTCAGTATTTTTTTCACCACTATTCTTCCACTAATGGGCGGTTACCAACATATCTTCTCCATTTTTCAATTACATTGGTCATATCATCGGGTAAAGGAGCTACAAAAAATAATTCCTTACCCGTTTTAGGATGCACAAAACCCAATGTTTTTGCATGTAAAGCACAACGTGGGCAAACTTCAAAACAATTATCTACGAACTGTTTGTATTTGGTGTAAATGGTGCCTTTTAAAATTCTATCACCACCATATTCCCAATCGTTAAATAATGTGTGACCCATGTATTTCATGTGCACACGAATTTGGTGTGTACGTCCTGTTTCCAATACACACTCAACCAGTGTTACATAATTCATTCTTTCTAACACCTTGTAATGCGTTATTGCATGTTTGCCTTTTTCTCCATCAGGATAAACAGCAAACATTTTTCTGAACTGCTCATGGCGTGCAATATTGCCAGTAATCGTTCCTTCATCTTCTTTCACATCTCCCCAAACCAATGCATTGTATTTTCGAGAAACCGTATGGTTGAAAAATTGCTTTGCCAAATGCGATGCCGACTCCCCATTTTTTGCCAATACAATTAAACCAGTGGTGTTTTTATCAATTCTGTGTACCATACCATAACGAGGCAATTCATCTTCATTAATGTTGGGATTTTGTTGCAACAAGTGGTAAGCTACACCATTTAATAAAGTACCTGAATGATTACCAACGCCAGGATGTACCACCATATTGGGTGCTTTATTAATCACTAAAACATCGTCATCTTCAAATACAATATTGAGTGGAATATACTCAGCTTTCAGTTCACTGTATTCTGGATTCACATAAGTTAAAACCAAAATTTCATCGGCCGGTTTTACTTTATAATTCGTTTTTATATTTTTACCATTTACCGTAACAAAACCATCATCAATAGCCTGTTGCAATTTGTTACGTGTAGCACCTTCAATACGTATTTGTAGCCATTTATCAATACGCATTGGTTCCTGACCTTTATCGATTAGAAAAGTCCGACGTTCATAAATGTCATCGCCCTGTTGTTCTATTTCAAAATCTTCACTCATTGCTGCGAAGATAATAGTTTGTATTGTGGTAACTAATATGCTTGGCTATCATCATTTGTACAACATTCAACAGATATTCCTGCTTTATGTTTCAAGTCTTCCTTCTTAAGGGCTTTACATTTTAATCAGGCAGCCCATGGTTATGAAATTAGGTATTGATAGCCTTTGTAAGGCTTGAGTAACTTATTTCTGCTTTACACAAAAGTATTCTGAAAATCACACAATATAGCCATTGGTTCAATGACAAAGATTCTCAGGGTTGCAATAGAAAGCAAAACTTCGTTTCTCCTTTCTGTTCTTAGTAGTCAAATAAAATTCATTTGTTTGCAACTGGGGTTCTATAATTTAACTAACGTTTTACTGTCGGCCTTTTGAAGGAAATTGCTAAGAAAGTTCCCTATTCTCATGGGTTTTGAAAACTCAACTTTAGAGCTATTCTATTTTCGATTTTGTTTATTATCAAAATGGTAAAAGTCACAACCATTTGAAAATAGCAATGCCTATAAAACTATATAAACCAAAGAGGTATTGAGTTTTATATAGTTTATTAACATTATCTTGTACAAGAGGGTACAAAAAACAACCACTTACTTATTTTACAGATGGGTTCTATAAAATCTCTAAAAAGCTTGGCTGTTTAAGCTGTTCTCCCTACTTTTGCGACCCGAAATGAAAATTTCGGATATTTCCCACATGGCTCAACAAGTTTACTCCTGTGAGTAACGCCAGCAGGGTGTAATCTTTAATAAAGATTATTTTATGCCAAAAGTAAAAACAAACTCCAGTGCTAAAAAACGTTTCAAAGTAACTGGAACAGGCGAAATTACCTTTCAAAAGCCTTTTAAGCGTCACATCTTAACTAAGAAAAGCAAGAAACGCAAACGTGGAATGAGAAAACCAGGTATTGTAGGTTCTACAAACAAAGATTTTGTTCAAAGATTGTTGGGTTTAAAATAACCAACTTTAACTACAAAATTATTTAAAAACTATTTAAAACTTATTTAAGATATGCCACGTTCAAAAAATGCAGTAGCTTCAAGAGCTCGCAGAAAAAGAATTTTAAAACAAGCCAAAGGCTTTTATGGTAAACGTAAAAACGTATATACTGTAGCAAAAAATATTGTAGAAAAAGGTCAAACGTATGCTTATGTTGGTCGTAAGTTAAAGAAAAGAGAATACCGTCAATTATGGATTGCACGTATTAATGCAGCTGTAAGAGAGCAAGGATTAACTTACAGTGTATTTATCAACAAATTAGCTGTAAAAGGTATTGAATTAGACAGAAAAGTATTGGCTGATTTAGCTATGAACAACCCTGAAAGCTTTAAAGCTTTGGTTGACTCTGTTAAATAAGATACAAACTTCTAGATATTGTAAAAGCTGTAGATTTTTCTACAGCTTTTTTTGGTATATGAAAAAAATGGTAAAAAATAAAACCCTACTTTTTCAATTTCAATTCCAAGATAAGAAAATAAGCTAAGAAGCCATAGTAGGGGAGTATGGCTTCTTAGAACTTGAAAGTGTGAGGATTAATAATTCTTCATCAAAAAGTATTTTTTTCTTTCACAACTATCCAAAATTTGTAATAGATAATCTCGACTCACCACTTTTTCAGTGTTACTAAAAGATTCTACCTTTTTAGTATTAGCTGTAAAACCAGGAGAATCTTGTGCTACAATATTAATTGAATCAATAAGAAAGTCTGAACTAAAAATACTAAGCTTAACATTTCTCGTAAATGGTTCTATACTATGCATTGCCCTATAAAGGTGTTCTTCGTTTTGGACAAAACCATATTTATCAGTATATGGGCTTATTGCTTTTTTATAGGCAACTTCATACATTCTTTGAAATTCACCTTCATCCAGCAAACTAAATTTCATTCTTTTAAAGAACTTCTTTATTGCAGTGTCAAGTATTATTTTATTTTTTTTAATTGGAAAATTATTAATCTCTAAAAAAATTGGACCTTTTTTGAGTGTGTCTTTTATAGTAAAAGTAGAAGTATAAGCTTTACTTTCACTATTGTAGTTAATTAGAAAACAGAAGGTTAAAAATAAACAAAGGGTCGTAAATAAATTTTTCATTTTATTTAGTATTATTTACTTTAAGGAGTTATGCTAAGTCACTAACTTAATTCTAGATCATGACACCTTGCGTAACTTTCGAACATTGCAGTTAGGCATAATGTTAACCAATATACACAATTAGAGCCACCTTCATTAAAACACGATTCGTAAGTGCCATAGCATAATGCAGAAGTAATCATAAATCTAGTAAGACAATCAATAACGACAACTTAAAAAAAAAACTTACCCTCCTTTGCAGAAAAAAGTAACCGATATTGGATTTATTTGTTTGTTACTTGGCATCCATAAAAAAATCTTTGGCTCGATTACAACTGTCCAATATAAATAATAAAAAATCTCTATCGCTCATCTTCAATTCGTTTGAAAAACTTTTAAATAAAAAAGATTTCTTTTTATGTTCTACTTCATTTTGGAAACTTAAATTTACTGAATCAATTTGCAGATTTGATGTAAAAACATTTAACTGAACTTTTCTGCAAAATGCTGCTATGTTCATGCTCTCTTCAATAAATTGTCTTTCGTTTTGCACAGTACGATTCATATACTTGTCCATAATTTTTTTATATTCAACATAATACAGACTTTCTACGTCGGACTGATCAATAACTGAAAACTTATTTCTTTTAAAGTAATTGGTGATTACTGTGTCAATTGATTTTATCTTTTTCAAAGAGTTTGGATAGATGACCTCTAAGTGGATTGGTACTTTTTTTTCTATATCGTAATTTATGAAAGCCAAAGTTGAAAATGAAATAATTAGGAATAATATACTTTTCATTGTAAATGAAGAATTAGATAAAGGTGGTTAAAAGTTAACCACCTTTCAATTTTATAATTTTGATTACTGTGGCCCTTCCAAATCATGGCATGCGTCATAAGTTGCATACATTCCAGCAAAACAACCCATTAACCAGAGTACACAGTTATTGCCATTATTATTTAGGCAGGATTCATAACCTCCATAACAAGCCGCCGAAGTAATCATAAATAAGGTTAAGCAATCAACAACTCCTGCCTTTTTAAAAGCTTCAAACTTACCCTCCTTTGCAGCCTCAGTTAGGGCACTACTAAGAATTTTTTGCCCATCTGTATTTTTAAGAAAGGTATTATTTAAACTGAAATTTTTAATTAAACTACTTTGGTTAAGTAAAAAACTAATATCTGAAACTGCAGCAAAAAAAGACTTAACAATTTGCAACTTTATAATTAAAAGCTGTGGTATTAACTTACCACAGATTTTTAGTTAAAAATGGAAAAAGCCATAGTAAAATAATGCTACTTTTATAAGTAGTAATACCCTATAAGTTAATTATAAAATTTTTAATTAAAAGTTTTAAGCTTTTTCAAACTATCAATTGAACTTTCTAAAAAAATTAAATTAGTTAAATTCATTCGGTTTTGGAAGGTACGATATGATGAATCTTGATTAGCAAAGTCAGGGTAATACCTTGTTTCTATTTTTACCGAGTCTATCATGTTTTTTACATAATATACATGAATTTTTACCCTCTTACAAACTGGTTGTATTTGTTTGTAGAAATCAGTGGGAGGGGCAGTTTCATAGAGGCCAAATTTATTTTGGTATTTTGATGAAATCCTTTTGTATTCAGCCTCAAAAAGTCTATTGGCCTCGGATTCATCAATCAAATCAATTTTAAATTTTTTAAAACTTTGTTTAATTTTTTTTAGCGTAATTACACTGTCGCTTTTCAAGTTATTATCAAGTTCAACCCAAACAGGGTATGCATTATTTCGAATTGAATTATATTTTATTTTTGAACTATTCCACCAAGAAAGAAGAAAAATTAAACTTAGATACTTCATATTGTTTTTTTTAAAAGGCAGCTAAACTATTTAACTGCCTTAATTTAGTAATTTAAATTAGTTTAATTCTAAATCTCGACAGCTGTCATAACCGTTGAAAGCTGCAGTTAAACATATAGACATAAAACCAACGCAATCCCTAACTCTAGGATCATTTATACAGGCTTCATATGATGCATAACATGATGCGGCAAATATCATAAACCAACCAACGCAATCCCCAATCTGTTTTTGTGAAAAATTATTGAACTTACCTTCTTTAGCTGATTCAAGCAATGCATCACTAATAATTTTTTGCCCATCTGCATTTTTAAGAAATGTGTGATTTACGCTGAAATTCTTAATTAAACTATTCTGGTTTGATAAAAAATTATTTAAGCCAACTTCATTTTCATAGCCAAGAGCCTTGGCTAATTCGGCAATTTCACTTTTACTTGCAGTGCGTGCCGTAAACTTTTGGAATAATTCCAATTTTTTACTCTTACTCAAAGTCGCAACAAAATTGAACTGTGCATTGTAAAAATTAATAAAATTTTTATCTTTTTTTAAAGATTCAATTTTATCTAAATCATCCGACCAACTTTTTGCAAACGTGGTTTCAGAAAAAGTTACAAATAATACAACCAATAGAACTAATACTTTTTTCATTTTATTAAGTTTAAATTTTGATGCTAAGGGTTCACTTGCTATTGTTTTATTTTGCTTTTTTTGCAAAAAATAAGGCGTGAACCTAAAGCAATTTATTTAGCCTACCGAGGTACCGCCAAGCACCTTGAACACAAAATATAGCTAAAGGAACACACCGCTGCCGGTGCGTTCACAGTGCTACTTCGTGTTCAATGAAAAATTGGCGGTTTTCGGTAAACGAAGTATCTGCTACGCAGTATATTGCGAATTATTTTTTATTTAGTCATAAGCTTTAAGTTGTTTCAGCTGATATATGAGTATTTTTTGAACTTAGCCATTTTTTGTTTGTTAATGTCTATTTTATCGATTTTAAACTACTATTTTTGCTATCTAAAAATTTAATTCCCACTTTTTAATCAGTCTTAAAAAAGAATGACAAACAGCTACACCTCTCTGGTGAATCAAACCTTTCACTTTCCTCAAGAAGGATTTGATGTAAACGATAATGATTACTTATCTTTTAATGGTATCGATTTAAAGCCTATTATAGAAAAATATGGTACGCCACTTAAATTAACTTATTTGCCCAAAATTGGTATGCAAATAAATAAGGCAAAAAAAATGTTTGATACTGCTTTTAAAAAGCACAAATACGAAGGCACTTATAATTATTGCTACTGTACTAAAAGTTCTCATTTTTCTTTTGTAGTTGAAGAGGCATTGAAGCACAATATTAATTTAGAAACATCTTTTGCTTACGATATTGAAATCATCAATCAACTGTATAAACGCAGGAAAATCAATAAAGATATTTTCATTGTTTGTAATGGGTTTAAGCAAAAGAGTTATACCAGTAGAATTGCAAAGTTGATTAATAGCGGCTTTAAAAATGTAATTCCAGTGTTGGATAATGTAGAGGAATTGAAAGCCTATAAAAGAAGTGTTAAGCAGCCATTTAAACTGGGCATTCGTGTTGCAGCTGAAGAAGAACCTAATTTTCCTTTTTATACCAGTAGATTGGGCATAAGACAAAAAGATATTTTGGAATTTTATGTGGATGAGATAGAAGGCAATGAAGATAAGTTTCAACTTAAAATGCTGCATATCTTTTTGAACAAAGGCATTAAAGATGATATTTATTATTGGAGTGAGTTGAATAAAATCATCAACTTATATTGCCAGTTAAAAAAGATTTGTCCTGAGTTAGATTCAATTAATATTGGCGGTGGTTTTCCAATTAAACATTCTTTGGGTTTTGAATACGACTATCAATTTATGATTAATGAAATTGTAAGTAATATTAAAAAAGCCTGCAAGAAAGCAAAGGTTCCTATGCCTCATATTTTTACTGAGTTTGGTAGTTATACTGTTGGGGAAAGCATGGCACATATTTACAGTGTTATTGCTGAAAAGCAACAGAACGATAGGGAAACCTGGTACATGATTGATTCATCTTTCATTACCACATTACCCGATACTTGGGGTATTGGAGAAAAATTTTTGATGTTGCCAATTAATAAGTGGGACAATGAATACCATCGAGTTGTACTGGGAGGCATCACTTGTGATAGCCATGATTATTATGACAGTGAAGAACATATTAATGAGGTATTCTTGCCAAAGATTAAAAGCAATAAGGCTGCTGATGTGGAGAATAATGAACCACTGTATGTTGGCTTTTTCCATACAGGTGCTTATCAGGATCAAATTAGTGGATATGGTGGAATTAAGCACTGTTTAATTCCTTCTCCAAAACATGTTATCATAGAATATGACAAGAATGGTGTATTGGAAGATTGGGTTTATGCTAAAGAACAAACAGCTGCCAGCATGTTGAAAATTTTAGGATACTTACGTTAAATTATATTACAATTTTTAAATTAAATCATGAAGAAAATTTTAGTATTAGCTGCTGCATTACCAGTATTTGCAATAGCTCAAAAAACAACAAAACCAGCAACTCCAGCAAAACCAAAAGTAGCAGTAGCACCTACAGCTAAAAAGCCAAGCGTGCCTGTAAAAGGAGCTTTAAAAAGTAGTTTAGATTCTTTAAGTTATGCATTGGGAACAAGAATTGCATTAAACTTAAATGCGAATAACATCGATACATTAAGTTATGCTGCTTTTGTAGATGGCATTAAAGATGTGTTGAAGAAAAGCACTTTAAAGTTTGATGATAACGCATGTAATAGTATCATCAACACTAAATTACAAGAGTTAGCATCTAAAGGGTCGGCTAAAGAAAAAGAAGCCAGTGCAAAATTTTTAGCAGAAAACAGAAAGAAAGCTGGTGTTACCACAACCACTAGCGGGTTACAGTATGAAGTAATTACGATGGGTACCGGCATTAAGCCAACAGCAGACGATACAGTAGTTTGTCATTATGCAGGTACTTTAATTAATGGTAAAGAGTTTGACAATAGTTACAAACGTGGTGAACCAATTAGTTTTCCCGTAACCGGAGTTATTAAAGGCTGGACAGAAGCTGTGCAATTAATGCCTAAAGGAAGCAAATGGAAATTGTATATACCAAGTGAATTAGGTTATGGCGATAGAGGTGCTGGACAAGATATTCCAGGTGGTGCAGCTTTGATTTTTGAAGTTGAATTGGTAGATGTGAAAGTGAAGCAATAATTGATTTGAATAATTTTTGATAGAGGAGTAAGAGAATTAATTCTTTTGCTCCTTTTTTGTTTATGGCAAAGAGGGAAAAGAGGGAATGAGAAAAGGAGACAAAAAAGAGCTTGTATTTTATCTTATCCACTTTTAAAGAACGTAAAAAGCTTAAAAAAGCCTTTCATCAAAGTTTCAGTTGTAGTTAGTAATCATTAATTATTTTAGTTTTTCAATTAACAGCAATGAAAAAAACAATTTGCATTCTTGTTTTAGCCATAACAGCAATTACTATAAATGCTCAAACAACTGAAGATTCAGTTAAAGCTACTATCAACAATATGTTTACTGCTATGAAAACCAGCAATGGAGCTGCTTTACAAGCTTGCTTTGCAGATAGTGCTTTGTTACAAACCATCAGTAGAAATAAAGAAGGAAAAACGATTGTAAGAAATGAAGCAATTGAAGATTTCGTAAAACAAGTTGCATCAATGCCTGCTAATGCAGCTGATGAAAGAATTGTTTTTGAAGGAATTAAAATTGATGGACCCATGGCCACTGCATGGACACCTTACAACTTTTATTTCAATGGAAAATTTAGTCATTGTGGTGTAAATAATTTTGTATTAGTTAAACAAGATAATGGTTGGAAAATTCAATACATCATTGATACAAGAAGAAGACAAGGCTGTAAAGAATAAAATCTATTATCAATTCAGTTAAAGGAATTATTTTTATCAAAATTTTTCTGCTTGAAAACAATTCTTTCTGAACCCCAGGTTGCATTAACGGTAAAGCGTTTAGCTCATCAAATTTTAGAAAATCACTTACAGTTAAAAGATACTGTAATTATTGGTATTCAGCCAAGAGGCGTTTATTTAAGTGATCGCATTGCCAACACCTTAAAAGAGTTATTGCCTCTGCAAACTGTTCAGTATGGTATATTGGACATTACTTTTTATAGAGATGATGTTCGCAAAGAATTGCACGTTGCCAATAAAACAGATATTCCTTTCAGCATAGAAAATAAGCAAGTAGTATTAGTAGATGATGTATTATGGACAGGCAGAACCATCAGAGCTGCATTAGATGCATTGTTAGATTTTGGTCGCCCTAAAAAAGTGGAACTCTGTGTTTTGATTGACAGAAGATTTAATAGAGAATTACCTATTCAACCAGATTATACTGGAAGAGCTATTGACACTATTGTTTCTCAAAAAGTAAAAGTTTTTTGGAAAGAGAATGGCCCTAAAGAATGTGTGGAGTTAGAATAATGTTTTCAATTCCATTGTAGAAGACCAACTACATATTTTTTTCAAAACTTCTCCATATCTATTAACTTCGCTTTTTAATGAAACTATCTACCAAACACTTACTTGGTATTAAAAACCTCACCAAAGAGGATATTCAACTTATTCTTTCTACAGCAGCCAATTTTAAAGACGTTTTACAAAGACCTGTAAAAAAAGTTCCATCATTAAGAGATGTAACCATTGTTAACTTATTTTACGAAAACAGTACACGTACCAGAATTTCTTTTGAACTGGCTGAAAAAAGATTAAGTGCCGATACCATCAATTTTACAGCCAGTGGAAGTAGTGCTGCAAAAGGAGAAACTTTACTAGATACAGTGAACAATATCCTTAGCATGAAAGTAGATATGGTGGTAATGAGACATAGTGCAAGCGGTGCTCCGCATTTTCTGGCAAAACATATTCCCGCAGCCATTGTAAATGCTGGAGATGGTATTAATGAACATCCAACACAGGCATTATTAGATGCATTTAGTATGCAGGAAAAATTTGGGAGTTTAGAAGGCTTAAAAGTGGCCATTGTTGGCGATATTATGCATAGCAGGGTTGCCCTAAGTAATATTTATTTATTGAAGAAAATGGGAGCTGAAATTAAAGTTGTTGGACCACCAACTTTAATTCCCAAGTATATTACTGAAGCATTGGGCATTCCTGTTGAATACAACCTTAAAAAAGCTTTACAATGGTGCGATGTTGCCAATGTGTTGCGTATTCAGTTAGAACGTCAAAATCAGCCTTTGTTTTCTTCTTTACGAGAATACAATTTAGCTTATGGTGTAAGCAGAAAGTTATTAGAAAGTTTGGGCAAAGAAATTACCATTATGCACCCAGGCCCAATAAATAGAGGTGTTGAATTGGATAGTGATGTTGCCGATGGACTTCATTCAATTATTTTGAATCAGGTAGAAAATGGTGTGGCAACTAGAATGGCTGTATTATATTTACTAGCGAATAGAGAAAATTAAAAATCGATAGTTACAAGTTACTGGTTACAGGAAAATGGTTCATGTAGAAAAAAAATTAGTTTTATTCACTTTAAACCTCAAACCTTAAACTTAAATCATGCCTCAACGAATTTGCCTTTTTCCCGGAACCTTTGATCCTGTTACATTAGGTCATGTTGATATTATTAATAGAGCATTGCCTTTGTTCGACAAAATTATTGTTGGTATTGGTGTTAATTCGGCCAAAAATCCAATGTTCTCAGCCGATCAAAGAATGGCATGGTTTAATGAAATTTATAAAGATGAACCTAAAGTAGAAAGTACCACTTTTGAAGGTTTAACGGTGGATTTTTGCAAAACCATTGGTGCAAAATTTATACTTCGAGGAATTCGTTTTGTAAGCGATTTTGAATATGAAAAGTCCATTGCCGATGCAAATAGAACCATGCACCGAGATATTGAAACTGTTTTTTTAACCGGTGAGCCTTTATATACTTCAGTTGCATCAACCATTGTAAGAGATATTTTAAAAAATGGTGGAGACGCTTCTCCTTTTTTGCCAAAAGCTGTTATTCAGTCTTTACAGAAATAAGTTGATTTATTTATTTTAATACATTCCTGTTATGTCATCTTCGATTTGGTTTAATAAAAAAATTGCACTTATTGATTTTGATCAATGGGGCAAAAATACATTAGGAGAACATTTGGGAATGCAGTTCACTGAAATTGGAGAAAATTATTTAAAAGCAACGATGCCTGTAGATACCAGAACCCACCAACCTTATGGGTTATTGCATGGCGGAGCCAGCGTAGCATTGGCAGAAACATTGGGTAGCGTAGGCAGTGCTTTAGTAATTGACAGCAGTAAGTGGGTGTGTGTAGGATTAGATATTAATGCCAACCATATTCGTGGCGTAAAATCAGGATTGGTTACAGGTATTGCAACTCCACTGCATATTGGTGCAAGTACCCATGTTTGGGAAATTAAAATTTTTGATGAAAAAGAAAAACTTGTTTGTATAAGCAGGTTAACCGTTGCAATTTTAAAGAAGAGAATTGAATGATTGAGTTATTGCTGCTTTAGTTGTTTTGCTTTAAGTATTTGAATATTAGATTGTATGCAACGTTTCTTTAAATGTAATAGCATAACTTTCTAATTCTTTTAAAACCTGCTTATAAATAGTTGCTTTGGTAGGTATTTGCAATCCAATTTCTGTAAGTTTTTTTTCTAGAATAAGCTTTGTTGCAATGCCTAATGGCAAACCAACTGTTTTGGCCATTGCAGTATGGGTTGCATCTTTGCCTATTATTTCAAGTAAGCTGGTTAACAAATATTTTTTATTGTTTAGTGTATATACTACTTCATGCATCATTACAATTAAATCTTTATCTGTGGCATTCAATCTTAGTTTATTTTCTACAATAAATTGTAAAACATCTGCCGCACTACATAACCCTCGATTAATTAGTGTTTCATCTTCTATACCTAAAAAAAGAAACTGCTGTAAACCAGTATTTGTTTTAGGTGTATTTGTAGAAGTATCAGTTAAACCACTTTTCCAATCCTCAATTTTATGTCTTCGAAAATGGGTTTTAAAGAAGCTAGCAATACTCATTCCTTCTGTTTGATACACTTTTTCTTCATCGGTTAATTTGAAGTCAATAATATTCTTCCAGCCTATGGTAAATTGAGGATGACGTAAAGTGGTTCTCACAAAATCTGTAACAGTTTCTAAGTTATATACAGGCATATAACTTAAAGAATCTCTATTTGGGTAATAGGAGTAAACTGTACCATCAGGGGTTTCTATAAAATTATTATCATTAAAAAGCTGTTCATAAGGAACATAAAGGGTGTTATTATTTTGTTTATATGTTGCACCTGCTTTACCTGCCAGAATAATATTTCTGGGATTCCAACTAATTTTATAATGCCAGGGATTATCGTCACTTTCTGGGGCAATTAATCCACCACAATGCGATTTAAAGGAAGAAATTATTCCTCCCTCTCCCTGAACATGATGAATGATTTGCATTGCACTCATGTGGTCGATACCTGGGTCTAACCCCATTTCATACAAAAAAAACAATCCATTATCCCTGATTTCTTCACTATGCTTTTTAATGGTTTCATCTAAGTAAGAAGCTGTTAACAAATGCTTCTTAAATTCAATGCAATCCAATGCAATTAAGTAATGCATTGCAGGCGGCATCATAGAAATTACAATATCTGTTGTTGCAACCAAAGTTTGCCTTGCTTTTGTATCCTGTATATCTAATTGTACAGATTGTATTAAATTGTCTGTTTGTACTTTTTGTGCAAGCAAATCAGCATTACCATCGGCTACGGTTAAATGCCATGCTTTTTCGTGTACTAGTTGAGATAGGTAATCAATTAAAACAGTAGCTGATTTACCGGCTCCGATTAGCAATATTTTTTTCATGCAAAGAAATGTTATCTATATAATTAGAAAGGTAAACCGATACCCAATTGAAAAGCAAAGTTTTTAATTTCGGTTTTATTGTTGTTTTGTCTTTGTTCTGTCCATGTAAAGTTTTTGAAGCTCATCCAACCTTCATTGGTAACTCTGCCCGGGTCTTTTACTTTGTAAGCAAAATCCAATCGCAATAAAAAGTAAGAGAAATCGACCCTTAAACCAGTACCAACACCAATAGCAAGGTCTTTATACAATCTATCCAAAGAAAATTCAGCACCAGTATTGCCAGCATCTTTTTTAAGATTCCACACATTGCCAATATCGGCAAATAAAGCACTGCCAATTTTAATTCCATTAATTGTGGCAATGGTAAAACGGTATTCTAAATTTGTTTCAAGTTGCATATCACCAAATCGATCTCTAAAAGAAGTTGCAGGAATTGTATCACTTAACAGAGAAGAACCCAACCCTAGTTGCCTTAAACTCCAGGCCCTCATGCTGTTAGGACCACCCGCAAAATACTGTTTAAAAAAAGGCAACGATTGACCACCCAACGGAATGCCGATACCTGCAAATGCCCTGTAAGCAAATTCGCTTTTTTGTCTTTTTTGAGTAAACCTGTATTCTCCTTCCAACTTAATAAAACGGTACACTTTACTTTCTAATTCTTTAACGACTGAAGTCAGTAATCCACTTTCTTCAAATCCAAAACGAATAAAATGACTGTTGTTGCGGTTTTTACTACTGGTTCTGTTTCTGGTAAAATTAATGGCACCCAAACCTAGCCCAATTACATTACCTGTATTAAATGAGTTTCTTAAAAATGGGTTTGCCTTAAATAAAGTATCTAAACCTGGTAAAGTATCAATGCTGTACAATTCTATATTTATGGGTTTCCACAAATACACATCATTGTTCTTTTTTTGGCCTTCGTAACCCATACTAATATTGGCAGAACGTAAACGGTAAATTTCGAAACGCTCCGTATAAGCAGCACTTGCAACTATAAGTGTTCTTTTGCTTTCTGCATTTTTAAACATGGGCAAATTGGCCATTGCTTTTGGCATAATTAACCTGGGAAAACTATAACTGTGAGAAAGGCTGAACTGCAATGTTTGAATTAAGTTGCTTTTGCCACTTGCAGAATCGCCCAATTTATTCAGGTTTAATTCTATACCACCTCTTAAATTGGTGCTGCTTTGAACGGCTTGTTTCCAAACATTTCTATTGTTTAGTGTAATACCCAATGAAATACCCAATAAGTTACCTGCAGTAAAATCGCCCGAATTTCGGCTGCTCTCTAAATTATAATCTGTTTGATATTTTTTTTGTGGTACAAGAAAGAAATGCAAGTCCAATGAATCCTTTCCTTTCTGTACAATTCTGGCATCCACCTGCTGCCATGCAGGAATTTTTGAAAAAGTGTTGATGGTTTTATAATAAGCATCTTCTTGGTAAATACTGTCTTTTCTTAAATAAGTATGTTCTCTCAAAGGGCGTAGTTTAAATAAACCTTTTTGTGCCCGTATAAATAAATCACCTTTTTTATTCTGGCTGAGAGCAGGCCATTTTTTATTAATTAAACTATCTGGGAAATCTGCAATTTTTGTTTCAGGATAATAATAAATGTTTCGAATATAAAAACGGGTTAAACGATTGCTGTCGTTAGCATTTCGTTGTTTTACTGCAATATCCCATGCTGGATTTTCTTTTCTTTTATTCTCTGCTTCTGTGATGAGTTTGGTTAATTCAATTGGGTCTAGTGTAAGTTTAAATAATTTTTCGTTAGATGTATCGACCAGTGCATAAATGTATTCTCTGGTAAATTTATAGTAGCCATTTTGCCTAAACCACGAAACCAATCGGTCTAACTCGTCAGAAATTTTTTGTTTGGTGTAGGGCTGTCCCTTTTTTAGAAACGAACTGGCAAATTGTTGCATTGCCAATTGTTGAAGCATAGAATCTTTAAACGTTTTGTGTAGTGTATCGGTTAAGGCATAACTAACAGAATCGATGGTAATATTATTACCTAAATCAATTTTAATAATTACAGTTGTTCGCAACTGCCCTTTATTTCTTTTTGAATAACGTTTTGGTGTTTGTATAAAAAAGGAATCTTTTAATTTAGTATAGTAATAGCCTTGTGAGTTTAAATAAGCATTCATAAATGCTTTACTACGAGTAACTTTTGATGAATCGTATAATGGAGGATTTCGCAAAACTTTACTAATAGGTGCTTGCCTGAATGAAATTTTAATTTCACTTACTTTTCTAGTCCTTAAACTATCATCCCAATAATTTTCTAATTCGGCGGTCAACCTTTTTTTCTCATCTTTGGAAACATTACCTGTAAGAATAATTTTGTTATCAAATACAAACGGTTTATTGGGCTGAAAATTTTTGACAGGTGAACAAGAGGTAACCAACAAGACTACTATTAGTAAACAAGTAAATTGTTGCAACAAAAAACGAGAACACTTCAAATTCATACAGAATGATTAGTAAAAATGAATTCAAATATATTCAATCTTTATGCCACAAAAAACAAAGGCAGGAAGAAGGTTTATTTATAGCCGAAGGTCCAAAGTTGATAGAGGAATTATTGAATAGCAATTATGCAATTAAAAAAGTTTATGCAACCCAACAATGGCAACAATCCAATGCATCGAAAATACCTGCAGTTGTTGAAGTGGATGAACTGGAACTTGCTAAAATGAGCAGTTTGCAAACACCCAATCAAGTATTGGCAATTGTAGAACAACAGCCCACAATTTTACCTACATTAACTGGTAAGCTTAATTTATTGTTAGACGGTATTCAAGATCCTGGAAATTTAGGAACCATTATTCGTATTGCTGATTGGTTTAGAATTAAAAACATATTGTGTACCAATAGTGTCCTAAACGATTTTTTAATTTTATAAATTAATTAATTTTAGTTGTGTGTAGGATGGTATTAATCGTTTTTTAGAAAAGTACCCCTTGTATTGTAATTTGTGGGTCATCAGTATGTTC
>JBIKRV010000020.1:0-67598 GCA_044348985.1 Chitinophagaceae bacterium | reverse complement strand
TGCCAATTATTTGGGCAAACAAAGTTATTTTTGACATGGGAGAAAGAGATTTTGTTTTGCAACCTCAAAGCTAATTTGAGTTACAAATAACTTTCTCTCTTTTTTAAACGTTTAGGACGCTATTGATCTACAATACTTAAATTTTGAGAATAACTGATGATATTGATAAAACTGAATAGTAGAATGAAAATGAATTTATGCATGACAAGTTTTTGTTGTAAACTTTAAAAATACGTTGATTTTAGTTCAATCTATCCTGAGCTTTCATGAACTGTTCTTAGTGAACATGGGTTAAATATATTTGCCGAAATTATAACAATGAGTAAAGCATTTCTTTTCGATTTAAATGGAACGATTATAGATGATATGGAATTCCATGCATGTGCATGGTACAACATTCTTGTAAATCAATTAGGAGCAAAGCTTACATGGGAAGAAGTGAAGAAAGAAATGTATGGTAAAAATGAAGAATTGCTAATTCGTATTTTTGGAAAAGACCATTTTACAAAAGAACAAATGAGAAAGATGTCGTTTGAAAAGGAATGCGATTATCAAAAAGAGTTTACGCCACACTTAAAACTCATTGAAGGTTTAGATATCTTTTTAGAAAAAGCCTATCAACAACAAATTCCCATGGCAATTGGATCTGCAGCCATCATGTTTAATATCGATTACATTTTAGATGGTCTCAACCTGCGTCATTATTTCAAAACAATTATAAGTGCCGATGACGTTGTAATTAGTAAACCACATCCTGAAACGTTTACCAAATGTGCTGATGGGCTACAAGTAAAGTATGAAAATTGTATTGTATTTGAAGATTCTCCTAAAGGGGTAGAAGCTGCACTAAAAGCAGGTATGAAAGCTGTGGTGATTAAAACCTATCACACAGTTGATGAGTTTGCTCATTTGCCCAATGTACTGATGTATGTAGATGATTATACAGATAAACGATTAGAAGAGTTATTTATGGTAACTAGTTAAAAAAGAGCTACCAAATTTTGGCAGCTCTCTTTTTAATATCCTGCAACACTATCGTCTCCACGTTTATCGGCAGCAACTTCAATTTTTCCTTTGCTGTTAATGCGTATAATTTCTGTTCTTCCTATGGATGCTCTTTCAGTAATTGTATAACCCATTGCTTCTAGTTGTTTTCTTATTTCTGCGGGAAAGGTTTTTTCTACAAATACCTCATCAGGTAAATGCTGGTGATGAAATTTGGGTTTATTTACTGCATCGTCAGCAGTCATACCAAACTCCAGTATATTCATCATGGTTTGAAAAACAGAGGTGGGTATTGTGGTTCCTCCTGGTGTTCCTGCAACAATGTAAGGTTGTCCATTCTTTGTAACAACTACAGGACACATACTGCTTAGCATACGTTTTCCTGACTGTATTGCATTTGCATCGCCACCAATTGCACCAAACATATTAGGAACACCTGCTTTAATACTAAAATCATCCATTTCATTGTTCAATAAAAAGCCAGTTCCACCAACTACTGTTTTACTGCCATAGCCTCCATTTAAAGTAGTGGTTACGCTAACCATATTTCCATCTTTATCATAAACGCTTAAATGGGTTGTTTGCTCACTTTCCTTAATTACACCTCCTTTTATTTCAGCACTTTTACTGGCTTTGCCGAGTGTATAATCTTTCATTCTGCTGGTTATATAATCGTCGCTTTGCAACGTTTTTAAGGGTACTTTCCAAAAATCAGGGTCGCCCAAATGTTCAGCCCTGTCTGCATATGCTCTTCTCTCTGCTTCAACCATTAATTGCACGCTTTCGGCAGTTTGAAAACCATATTTTGCAATAGGATATTTGCTTACCATTTTCATCATTTGCAGTAAAATAATACCTCCACTACTTGGTGGCGGGAAGCCAATAATTTCATATCCATTATAGTCAAAGGTTAATAGGCTTCTTTTTTTTGCTTTGTAACTTTTCAAATCGCCTAAAGTAATGATACCACCGCCTTTTTCCATTTCAGCAACAATTAAATTGGCAGTTTCACCTTCATAAAAGCCTTTGGCTCCCTTGTCTCTAATACGTTTTAAAGTATTGGCTAATGCTGTTTGTATTAAGGTATCACCAGCTTTCCATTTTTGTTCTTTTACAAACGCTGGAGTATGGGTGTTGTATTTAATAAAAGCTGTTTTTGTTGAATTTAAATTCGCTGCCTCACGTTCTGTTATTACAAAACCAAACTCAGCTAAATCAATCGCCGGTTGAATTAAATCTTTCACTTTCAATTTTGCATGAGGCATTGTTGCAAACAAACCAGCAACTGTACCTGGAACGCCGGCAGCCAAATGCCCATTCTGCGATAAAATGTTTTGGGCTTTGCCATCTTTGTCTAAATACATGTCTCTGGTGGCTTTACCAGGAGCTACTTCTCTGTAATCTAATCCAATAAGTTCACCATTCTTTTTTCTACCTACCAAAAAACCTCCTCCACCAATATTGCCAGCAACTGGATATACCACAGCCAAAGTTAATTGTATTGCTATAGCTGCATCAAAAGCATTACCCCCAATTTTCATAATTTGCACACCTACTAAGCTGGCCAATGGATGGGCCGAACTTACTGCTCCATTTTTATAGTGTGCAGATTTTACCTGTTGGTAACTGTAAGGATCAATTGCTTTGCCAGTACCTAGCCAGTTGGTTTTTTGTTGTGCAAAAACGATGGTTGATACAAACAAAATCAATACGAGTGGAAGTAATTTATTCATATTATTTTTTTAAAATCTATTGTATTGGATGAAATGAAGTAGTTAAAACTGCATGTACAAATGAAGTACAATTATCTAATATTCTATAACAGATTTTAATTGTAGATTCTCGATTCTCTATACAAACACGGGTTTTATGAACGAAAAATGAGGGAGAATTGTATAGTGCAATGCTTTAAAAGCTATTTTTTTTCGGTTTTTGCCTTTGCTTCTGTAATATTGCTGATAGTTTAACATGCTCCTAACATTTTTAGTGGGAGTATATGTTAGTAAATCTCTTAAAAAAAACTGATATGAGAAATTTTGCTGTAAGGCTAGGTTCTTTTTTTGTTGTGGTTGTGTTTACATTGTTTGCGAATGCTGCAACTGCTCAAACGGCTACCATCAAAGGAACTGTAAAAAATTCAAAAGAATCTTTAGAAGGTGCATCTGTAGTACTTGATGGAAAAGGCGTTGGTACGCACTCAAATACAACAGGAGCGTTTACCTTAAAAGTAAAACCTGGTACTTACACTGTAGTTGTAAGCTATGTGGGACACCAAAAAAAGAATTTCACTGTAACTGTTGTAGCGAATCAGGTATATAACCTCGATGTGGAACTTCAAAAGAATGAAGATTTGCAAAAAGTTACGGTGGTAGGAACTCGTTCATCAGTAACTCGTTCTAATACACAAACTGTTGCTCCTATTGATGTTTTTTCATCAAAGGATTTACAGTTAACTGGACAGGTAGAACCTACACAAATGATCAATTTTGTGGCTCCATCATTCAATTCTGCTCGTCAAACCATTTCTGATGGAACTGACCATATTGATCCTGCTACTTTACGTGGCTTAGGACCAGATCAGGTGTTGGTTTTGGTAAATGGTCGCCGTAGACACAATACTGCATTGGTAAATATCAATGGTACAACTGGTAGAGGTTCTGTAGGAACTGACTTAAATGCAATTCCATCTTCTTCAATCGAAAAAATTGAAATTTTACGTGATGGTGCTGCTTCTCAGTATGGTTCAGATGCAATTGGTGGTGTAATAAACATTGTTTTGAAAAAAGATGTGAAACGCACCAATGTAAATGTTCACATGGGACAACAATATTTAGGCGATGGTTTAACGAAGTCGGTAACTGCAAATCATGCTTTTGCATTAGGCAAAAAGGGTTACA
The DNA here is from genome assembly GCA_044348985.1 of Chitinophagaceae bacterium. Classification (GTDB taxonomy): domain Bacteria; phylum Bacteroidota; class Bacteroidia; order Chitinophagales; family Chitinophagaceae; genus UBA1930. The sequence continues at coordinate 63,696 of JBIKRV010000020.1, read as the reverse complement.
TGGATTTGTTTGCTGACTTACGTTTTAGAGAAGGAACCAATCGTGTAGGCGATTTTACCGGTACAGTATATACGAACAATGTTGCTTTAGACAATCAGTTAATTATTGAAAGAAACTTTAGCCGTAAAGGAAACTTGTTGCTGGGTAATTCAAAAGCCGATAATGTTGGATTTGGTGCAAACTTCGGTTTCCCTATTAATGATAAAATTAATTTCACAGGTAGCATACTAACTGGTCACAGAAAAGGTGATGCAGCTGGTTTTTATCGTTATCCAAAACAAACTGCTCAAGTAATAGCAGATCTATATCCTGATGGATTTTTGCCACATATCCTAACTGTTGTAAGAGATAGAAGTTATGTTGCAGGTATTGATGGAGTTACAAAGGGTTGGAAATGGGATTTAGGCAATAGTTATGGCTTTAACTCTATCAGTTTCGATGTAAGTAATTCAAACAACGCATCTCAGTACGCATTGGGTAAAAAGGCTCAAACGCAGTTTTATGCTGGTCAATTATATTTCCGTCAAAATACTTTGAACTTTAATGCGAGCAAAGATTTTGGTAAGAACTTGAATTTAAAAACCTTTAACGTTGGTTGGGGTGGAGAAGTCAGATGGGAAAAATACAAAATCAATGCAGGTGAAGAGGCTAGTTGGAGAAACTATGATCCAGCTTCTGGAAAAGCAGGTGGTGCTCAAGTATTTCCAGGATTTCAGCCAGCAGCAGCTGTTGATAAAGATAGAGCAGTTGGTGCTGCTTATGTAGATGTTGAAAGTGATGTAAATGATCAATTTATGTTCAACGCAGCTGCAAGGTTTGAACGTTACAGCGATTTTGGTAACAACATTGCAGGTAAATTGGCTGCACGTTATAAATTTAGCGATGCTTTCACAGTTCGTGCAAGTGTAAGTAATGGTTTTAGAGCTCCTTCTTTACACCAAAGACTGTTCAGCTCTGTATCAACAGTATTTACAACAATTGCAGGTAATTTGGTACCAGTGCAAAATTTAACTGCACGTAACGAAAGTCCTGTTGCCAATGCTTTTGGAATTCCTAAATTAGGTGCTGAAAAATCAATGCAGTACAGCATTGGTTTTACTTCAAAACCATTTAAAGGAAATCCTTTCAGCATAACCGTAGATGCTTACCAAATAGACATTAAAGATAGAATTGTATATACAGGTACTTTTAACAAAGCAACCAGCACAACAGTTTCTGCTATTTTAAGTGCTTACCCAGAAATTAACTCAGTAGCTTTCTTCACTAATTCTATTAAAACTCAAACGCAAGGTATTGATGTTGTTGTAAATTCTGGAGCTGTAAAAGCTGGTAAAGGTATTGTAGAAGCAACTTTAGCTTTTAACTACAACCAAACTGCTGTTCAAGAGGTACAATCAACACCTGTTTTAGCTGCTGACCCTACATTGGCTAATAATGCTTTGTTTAATAGAACTGAAAGAAGCAGACTGGAATGGGGACAGCCAAGAGACAAAACTACTTTGGGATTAACTTACAGAGTTGCAAAATGGACTTTAGCTGGACGTTATACCAATTTTGGTCAACTTAAATTTTTCTACGATCCATTAAATCCAGCTTTAGATGAATCTTTTTCTCCTAAATCAACTGTAGATTTATCGCTTTCTTATAGACCAATTTATTGGATGAACATTACTATGGGAGCAAACAACATTGGAGATGTATATCCTGATCAAGTAAAAAATTTCGCTAATACCAGTGAAGGAAGATTATTGTACAGCCGTGCTGTTACCCAATTTGGCTTTAATGGTGGATATTGGTACACGAACTTGGCCTTCGACTTAACTAACATTAAAAGTGTTCCAAAACCAAAACCAACTCCAGTTGCTCCAATTGTTGAAGTGAAGAAACCAGAACCTCCAAAAGACACTGATGGAGATGGTACACCAGATAAAGATGATAAATGCCCTACTGTTGCTGGACCAAGAATTATGAATGGTTGCCCTGATAAAGATGGTGATGGAGTAACTGATGCAGAAGACAAATGTCCTACTGTCGCAGGTATCAAAATTTTTGATGGTTGCCCTGATACAGATGGCGATGGTATTGAAGATGCAAAAGATAAGTGTCCAACTAAGCCTGGAACAGCCAAATACGAAGGTTGCCCAGTACCAGATACTGATAACGATGGTTTGAATGATGATTATGATAAATGCCCAACTGTTGCTGGTTCAATTGCCAACAATGGTTGTCCTGAAGATAAAAAAGAAGTTGTTCAAAAGAAAGTTGACATGAGTGCTAAAAACATTCTTTTTGAAACTGGTAGTGCAAACTTGAAAAAATCATCTTATGCTTCATTAGATGTTATTGCTGATGAATTAAAGGCAGAAACTGGTTTAACTGTTGATATCGAAGGTCATACTGATAACGTAGGTAATGAAGCTTCTAATCAAAAATTATCACAAAGCCGTGCTAATACTGTTAAAACATACCTTGTTAAAAAAGGTATTGCTACCGATAGAATTAATGCTACAGGTTTTGGAAGCACACAACCAGTTGCAGATAACAAAACTGCTGATGGACGTGCACAAAACAGAAGAGTAATTATTAAGATAAAGTAAATTATCACAAATTTGAAAGAGGAGCTGTTAACAGCTCCTCTTTTTTATGCAAAACTTTTAAATTTTTATTCGTTCATTCGTTTGTAAGAATGAATAAGGCTAACTTTCAACTTCAAAATATTCAACTACTTAATTATGAAATACTGTTTACTTGCACTCGTTTTTTTTGCTGTAATTTCAAATTGTAAAGCACAAAAAAAACCGATTTCTTATGAACAAGCTTTTAAAAATGCACCCACCAATTTATACAAAACTTTACCATCTTTTATTAAATGGATAGACGATGAGCATGTTGCTTTAAGTGAAAGAAATGCTAATGCAAGTAACGAGTATATACTTAATATTAAAACTGGCGAAAAAACGCCTTTTGTAAAAGATGCTATTGCTGTACAACAAATCACAGCTCCTAAAAATGGGGTAAATGCTACAGTAGCTCCTAATAAAAATCACATTGCTTATACACTAAAAAATAATTTGTTTGTCAAATCAACGAGTGATGGCAAAGAGCAACAGCTAACTTTTGATGGCAATGATTCTATTCTAAATGGATATGCTTCTTGGGTATATTACGAAGAAATTTTGGGCAGGGCAAGTAGGTATAAAGCCTTTTGGTGGAGCAACGATAGCAAGTACATAGCGTTTATGCATTTTGATGATAGCGAAGTACCAGTTTTTCCTATTTATGTAGCCAATGGTCAGCAGGGTTATTTAGAAAAACAACGTTATCCAAAAGCTGGAAATAAAAATCCGAGAGTGAAAATTGGGATAGCCAATGTAGAAACTGGTAAAATTACTTGGGCTGATTTTAATGAGCAAGAAGATCAATATTTTGGCTTGCCTTATTTTTCTCCAGATAATCAATTATGGATTCAATGGATGAATAGAGGGCAAGATAATTTAATGGTTTATAGCGTTAATTTAATCGATGGAAGCAAGCAAGAAGTATACAATGAAAAGCAAGCTACATGGATTGATTTAGATGATAATGATAGAATCACTTTTCTTCAAAATAAAAAGCAGTTTATCTTAAAAAGTGATGTGAGTGGTTGGTATCAATTTTATTTGCATGATATAAATGGCAAACAATTAAATGCCATTACCAATGGTGAATTTACGGTTGGTGATTTATTAAAAATAGATGAACCTAATAAGAAAATTTATTTTACTGCACGTAAAGAAAACTCAGCCCGTTGGGATTTGTATTCAGCTACTTTAGATGGAAAAAACTTAGCAAGATTAACCTTTGGTAATTACTCATTTACCAATATTCAACTATCGCCCAATAACAAGTATTTTATTGCCAATTATAGTAACATTGAAGTTCCGTCATCCCTTGCAATCATTGATATGAAAGGAAAGGTTGTTAATGAACTTGCAACTGTAAAAGGAGCAGCTTTTAATGAAATTGAATTACCCAAAAAGAGTTTAGTTAGAGCAAAAAGTACCGATGAATTATTTGATTTGCCTTTTGTAATTACTTATCCTGCGAATTTCGATCCTCAGAAAAAATACCCTGTATTAATGAATGTTTATGGTGGTCCAAATGCAGGCAGGGTGTACGATGTATGGAATACATCAGCAACAGATATTTGGTGGGCTCAAGAAGGTTTAATACAAGTAAGTGCCGATAATAGAAGTAGTGGTCATTTTGGTAAAAAAGGGATGAATTTTATTCATCGTCAAATGGGTGTTTATGAAATAGAAGATTTTATGGCAATAGGCAAATGGCTGAAACAACAACCTTGGGTCGATACCAGTAAATTATGTATCACAGGAGGTAGCTTTGGTGGCTACATGACTTGCATGGCGTTAACTTATGGAGCCAGTGTTTTTAATTATGGAATAGCCAATTCTTCGGTTACTGATTGGCAATTGTACGATACACATTATACTGAAAGATATATGGATACGCCATTGGATAATGTTGAAGGTTATGCCAAAACCAACGTGATGAATTATGTGAACAAGTACAAAGGATTACTCAGAATTGTACATGGCACATCCGATGATAATGTACACCAGCAAAACAGTATGCAACTTATCAATAAGCTGGAAGATGCAGGTAAGCATTTTGAGATAATGTTATACCCAAGTGAACGACATGCAATCAGTGGGTTAAAAGGTACACATAACAGAACTGAAGCGTATATTTTTTACTACAAAAATTTACTTCAAAAACCTGTACCAGAAAGCTTTTTAAAGTAAATACAATTTAAGTAAAACTGGTTAGTTTTTCAATTGCTTGTACAGGCACTGCCACTTTCTTTTTATTGGCATAATCGTAACACAGCATCCCTGTTTTTGCTTTGCCTGCAAGTACATTATTTGTTGGATGAATGATTTCGAGTAAGTAATAAATATCGAATCCTAGTTTATCAAAATCGGTAGCTATAACTGAAATTTTTATAGCATCTCCATAGTTTAATTCATGCTTAAATTCTATGGATGCATCGGCCATAATTAACCCACAGTTTTCAAAATTTAATTCACTGTAACCGTGGTGATAAAGGTATTGCTGACGTGCCTCATGTATTAACGATAAAAAGCTATCATTACCAACATGGCCTCCATAATTCAAATCGGTAATTCTAATATTAATTTCAGTTGAAAAATTGAATTTTTTCGGCAGATTAATTTTTGCTCTTTGCATACCTGCAAAATACAACAAACCTTTTTAGTAAAACAAAAAGTAAAGTATTGTTGTAAGTGCAACAGCAGCATCAGTAATAACTAATACTTTAGTTGAAGTATCCGATGGTAAAAAAGCTACAGGTGTATATGTGGGCTTAACTTTCTGGTAGAGTTGTTGCACAATAATTCGTTATCAAGTGATTTTGTCGATGCAGTGTTCATGTCGATTTTTTAAAAGGATAACTGGAATTTATACATTCAACTGTTTAAACAGTAAACGAAAATGTTTGACATATGTAAGATGGCGGTAAAAAAACCTTTTTTAGGATTTTTTTGTCTCATAGTGCGATAGAAATTGCACCAGTTGATCTGTAGCTTTACGCCTGTGGCTATATAAATTCTTTTCATTCATGCTCATTTCTGCGAAGGTTTTATTGCCTCCTGTAGGTATAAAAATAGGGTCGTAACCAAAGCCACTTAGCCCTTTACTTTCTTCAATAATGGTTCCTTCACAAACTCCTTCAAAAAAGTATTCTTGGTTGTCTAAAATCAACGATATAACAGTTCTAAAACGTGCAGTTCTATCTTCTCTTTCAACTAAATTAAATAGTAATTTATCAACGTTTGCTTGAAAGTTCTTCCCTTCACCAGCATATCTGGCACTTTTTGCACCAGGCTCTCCATTTAGTGCAGTTACTTCTAAGCCTGTATCTTCACTAAAGCAGTTCTTCTTGGTTAGTTGGTGGATGGTGGTTGATTTAGTAGAAGCATTTTTCTGAAGCGTGTTATATGGTTCAGGAATATCAATTTCAATTCCAGCTTCCTCTAGGGTTAATAGATCAAACTGGTTTCCAATAACCTTTCTTATCTCTTCTACTTTGTGCCGATTATTTGTAGCAAAAATTAGTGTTGTCAATGTTGTTGTTTTAGTGTAATTAAATGTCAAACATGTTCTTTAAACTTAACCATAGCTTGCTTTTCTCAATTTTAGCTTCTTGAGACGTACCTAACATTGTACCGAGTGATGCAGCAGTTAAAAAAGTACAGCCTGCATAGTTTTGCAATTGATAATGTGGTATGGTTAATGGCAAATCAATGTCTTGCAGCCCAAGGTCGAATAGAATTACAAATGCTGGTTGCAATTGTTCTTTTAAAAGCGTAAAAATAGTTTGTTGCCTTATATGATTTACAATAGCCACATCGCCAACATTTAATTTACAGGCAGCCAAGATATTTGATAAAAAAGCAAAATTATCTTCACCAATATGTACAGCATTTTCATCTTTTACAATAATGGTTATTTTCTTTTTATTTTCTCCTAGAAATAAAATTTGATTGGTGGGTTTTACAGTTCTTTCAATTATGGGTGTATTATTGTTTTCTTGAGTTGCAACTGCAGCATCACAAGCAACCAACGTATTTTTATATAAACTGGCTAAAACAAAGTCGGGTAAAGGGTTTTCATCAAAATTCATTGTTGCTTAAAATATTAACGCTTGTTAGTTTTTAAATTTTACTTTTATTTGCAACAAATATATCCCAATTATGACAGCAATAATAGACATAAGTGTAACAAAATCTAAAGCTTCTAAGCTCGAAGGGTTAACACTGGAAAACATTCCTTTTGGTAAATATTTTACCGACCATATGCTTGAAGCAGATTGTATTAATGGAGAGTGGACAAATATTTCAATTAAGCCATACCAAGCATTAACATTAGATCCCTCAACTGCTGCGTTGCATTATGGACAAGCTATTTTTGAGGGTATTAAAGCTTATAAAGATGAAAATGGCAATGCTGCTATTTTTAGACCCATTGATAATTATAAACGATTCAATATTTCTGCAGAACGTATGCACATGCCTGCTGTTCCTGAAGAAATATTTATGGAAGGCATGCGTAAGCTGATTGAAATTGACAAAGATTGGATTCCTTCTTTACCAGATCATTCACTGTATATACGTCCGTTTATGTTTTCTAGTGATCCAATAATAGGAGTGAAGCCATCGGATACTTATAAATTCATGATTTTATTAAGCCCAACTGGTCCTTACTACAGTGCTCCAATGAAAATTTATGTAGAAGAAAAATATACCAGAGCTGCTCCAGGTGGTGTGGGATTTAGCAAAAATGCAGGCAACTATGGTGCAAGCATGTTGGCTACAGCATTGGCTAAAAAAGCTGGCTACGATCAAGTATTGTGGACAGATGCTTTTGAACACAAATACTTGCAAGAAGTTGGTACAATGAATGTGTTTTTTGTTATTGGTAATACAGTAGTTACACCATCTCTAGAAGAAGGAACTATTTTGGCAGGTGTAACAAGGGATAGTGCTATTACAGTGTTACAAGAAATGGGCTATACCATTGACGAAAGAAAAATCACGATAGATGAATTAATAAAAGTTCATCAATCGGGTGAATTAAAAGAAGTTTTTGGAACAGGCACCGCTGCAACAATTTCTTTAATTAAAGAATTGCGTTACAAAGATTATGTAATGAAGTTTGATGTACATAGCTGGCAGGCAGCTCCTGAATTAAAAATGCGATTAAACGATATTCGTTACAATCGGGTAGCCGATATACATGGCTGGTTGTATAAAATTTAGCTCGAAATTGTTTAAAAAGTGAGGTGCATGGTTCACTTTATATGCTTGATTTAAGTAAATGAGGGTATTTTTTAGCATTTTATAATTTTAATTTTGGAATTTAAACAGAAGCCTCATACTTTTGCCGTCCGAAAAAAAATAAACAGGTTACAATGCCTACAATACAACAATTAGTTAGAAAAGGCCGTGAAATTATCAGGGCAAAGAGTAAATCAAGAGCTTTGGATGCATGTCCTCAGCGTCGTGGAGTATGTACCAGAGTGTACACCACTACCCCTAAAAAACCAAACTCGGCGTTGCGAAAAGTGGCAAAAGTACGTTTGACCAATAAGGTAGAAGTTATCGCCTATATCCCAGGAGAAGGTCATAATTTGCAAGAGCACTCTATCGTTTTAATACGTGGTGGAAGGGTTAAAGATTTACCAGGTGTACGTTATCACATTGTTCGTGGCAGTTTAGATACTGCGGGTGTGAAAGACAGAAAACAAAGCCGCAGTAAATACGGTACCAAGAAAGAAAAAGCTAAGAAATAATTATTCAATACAAAGCTGAGTAAAGTTTTAATACTTGAAGATGTTCAGCTTTATAACTAAAAATTAAAACAATGCGTAAAGCACAAGCTAAAAAATTACCATTAGCACCCGATGGTCGTTTTAACGACAAAATGGTTACCCGTTTTATCAACAATTTAATGTGGGATGGCAAAAAAAGCACTGCAATCAACATTTTTTACGATTCAGTTGACAAAATAACAAAAATTACTGGCGAAGATGGATATGAAGTTTGGAAAAGAGCTTTAGTAAACGTAACACCTGCTGTAGAGGTTCGTAGCCGTAGAATTGGTGGTGCTACATTCCAAATTCCAAGTGAAGTTCGTGCTGATAGAAAAACTTCTTTAAGCATGAAATGGCTAATTCGTTATAGCCGTGAAAGAAATGGTAAAACAATGGCCGACAAATTAACAAATGAAATAATAGCAGCTAGTAAAGGCGAAGGTGCAGCTTTTAAAAAGAAAGAAGATGTACACCGTATGGCAGAAGCAAATAAAGCTTTCTCTCACTTTAAAGTTTAATAGCCAATTGATTATTACATATGCAAACCCTGAGTAATCGGGGTTTTTTTATTGCTTTTATTTTATTACGATATTATTTCTATATGTTTTTTGGGGCTGAGTTGGTATTATTTGCTGTATTTTTTTTTAATATTTGATAGTCCTTCTGGAATTCGGTAAAATCTACTATGATTGCGTTTGAGTTTTAAATGGTATAAAATATTTTGTAAGGAATATTCGTAAACATAAAAAAATGCAATTTTTTATGTTAGCCAAACCAAAATAAACAGCACAAAGATGTTGTTTCATATCGCTGGATGGTAGTTTAAATCATCAGCAATAGAAGCTAAAAAGCATAATCACTATTGACCCCACAAAGGGTAATGATTGAGTAAATCATTAGAGAAATCAAAATATTCGAAATTACCGCCGAAAGGTACAGGAACAGAAGGGAATGTTTTTTGCGTTTAAATCTAATTGCGGCAATCTATAACCTTGAATTAAAAATTAATTTATGAAGGGGCTAATGTAAACCAGAAATATAAAAAAAGGTAATCAAAATAAAAAACCTCACATTGCTGTGAGGTTTGTGGGAGTTGACGGGGTCGAACCGCCGACCCTCTGCTTGTAAGGCAGATGCTCTAAACCAACTGAGCTAAACTCCCTTCCTTGTTTGGGAGTGCAAAAATAGGGAGTGTAGCATAACCTCCAAAAAAAACTTTGTACTTTTTAGAAATATTTTTAAGATGCTTTTAAAACACAGTCAATTCAAGCGTTTCAAAAAATTGGAAGGTAGCGTTTGAAACAAAAAGAGGTTCAATATTTTCTATTGTACCTCTTTTTGATATTTTAATGGGATATATTAATTGTAAGCTCTGATTAAAAAAATACAATCCTCAATTCTTTTAATTTGATTCACCCTGTCCATTCCTTTTACAGATGAGTAAACTGGTATTTTAATTCTTTGATAAGCTGTATCAGATTTCTTTAAATCATCTACTAAATTGTGAATGTATTTACTGGTAATAGCAAATGTGACACCTTCTGCCTGTTTTTCTCTAGTGCTTAATACACCAATTACTTCGCCATTCTTGTTTAATAAAGGACCTCCACTGTTACCAGGATTAGCACTTATTTGAATTTGACAACTCAAAGTATCGCCTTCGTATCCTGTTTTGGCACTCAGGTAGCCCATGTTGTAAACAATTTCATTCCTCGGATAACCTAAAGTGAAGATTTCTTCGCCTAGATCAATATTGTTTTTATTGCTGATTCCGTAGGGTAATGATTTGGCAGGAGTGTAATCATTATCATCAATTTTTAAGATGGCTAAATCTTTGACAATGTCTTGAAAAATGATTTTTGTTTTATATTCTTTACCATTATTGTACACATTGGCAAATTTTGCACCTTTTAAAACGTGGGCATTGGTAATTATATAACCTTTAGCGTCAATCAAAAAGCCCGAACCACCACCTCTTACATCTGCATCTTTAGGTATTTTAGATATAACATCGTTGATTTTTCTTCCTTGATTTTGTTGCCCCTGTTTTAGTTTCTCAACTTCTTGACCCAATTGTTGTATAGCTTGTTGATTAACAGGTGCAAAAAATGCTACCAATCCACTAATCATTAAAGCAATGGCACCACCAACAACAGCAGCAATGGCTGTTACTTTACGGTATTTGTTCCACATTTTAACAACTTTGCCCTTGGTACTCAATTCACCACCTTCATTAATCGTACCATTTTCCAATAATCTGTTGTGCACTTCGTGTAGACTGTGCTTCAAATTGTGGTTGGCAGAAAAGTCTTCCATTTGATGTAAAAACATAGAATGCTCTACCACCATTTGGTCAATTTCGGGAACGTTTTTTCTATGCTGCTCAAAAAAAGATTTTTCATCAGGCAGCATTTTACCATCTAAGTAACGTTCAATTGTTTGTAAAAGTAAAATATCGTCCATCATCACTCTCCTATATTATATTGTGCAAAAAATAACTTCTTTAATCTCATTAAACACTTGTACTTCTGGGTTTTGGCATTATCGGCATTGGTGTAACCAAATTCTTTCGATAGAGCTTGCATATCCATTTTTTTAATGTAAAAGCATTCTATTAAACTTCTGCATGGTTCTCCTAGGCTATTTAAGGCTCTTTCCATTATTACAAAGTCAGTGTTGCGTTTTTCATGGATTTCAAGGTCTTCTTCAACTTGAACAGTCTCCTCAAGGCCATCAACTTGGTTAGAATATCTACCCAATTGCTGTAAGCGTTTGAGCCAAAGCCTCCTGCATATGGAATATACATAGGTGTTAATTTTACAGGTTAAAACAAATGATTCACTTTGAGCTTTCTCATACAGGGCAATCATTGCTTCCTGAAAAATATCTCTTGCATCGTCGTAAGAACCATTGTTGTTTAAAATATGGGTTTGAACCATATTAAAGTTGTCTTTATAAATGGTTTCAATGGCCTTAGTGTCGTTTTGTGCCAGTCCTTTTAATAATGCTTGCTCGTTAAACTCAGCTTTCACAGTCTTGTTCTGTTTATACGGTTATGTATTTAAAAGTAACCCAAGAGAACCTTTAAAAAAAAATTTTTATTTTTTTTTAAAGCGAGGGTTACCTTTTATGCCAATAGTGTATTAATAGGAAATTTACTCACAAAAAAAAGCTCAAAAAAATGAAAAAAGTATTTGCATTATTAGCTATCGCAGGTTTCGTAGCATGTAACAGTGGTGAAACTCCAGCTGCAGGTCCAGACACAACTTCTCAAGCTTACAAAGATTCAGTTGCAAAAGCTAACGCACCAGCAGTTGATACAACTAAAAAAGCTGCTGATACAACTAAACCTGCTGTTGCTGATACTTCTAAAAAAGCAAAGTAATTAATTAAGGACAGTGTGTTTGAATACCCTTTTGCTTGTCTGGGTAGTGAAATGAAAAGTTTTTCATATGGCAAGCAATCGTTAGAGGCCGTTCCATTTCTATGGAAGGGCTTTTTTATTTTAGGTAACTGATGGTCCTTGGGCTTGTTGGGAATAGTTCATTTGTTGATGGGCTTGGGATTGCAATGGAAAGCCCACAGGAACGACGTAGGAGTGACGAGGACTTGTAATGAAAAGCCCAAACTAGAAGGTTGGCTTTATTCTTTTGTTAATAGCCCCAATTTTATAGTTGGTGGATAAAATATGTTTTATTAGGCGTAAAATTTTGTTAATTTGGCAAACAATTTTTAAATTAATTTACCAAATCGAAACAAAATGATTAAGCTATTAGTTATTGGTAATCTTGGAAAAGATGCCATTGTAAACAACGTAAACGGCAAAAACGTAATTAACTTTAGTGTTGCCCATACAGAAAAATACAAGGATGCACAAGGCAACCAAAAAGATAGAACTGTTTGGGTTGAATGTGCTTATTGGACAGACAGAACTGCTATTGCTCCTTATTTGAAAAAAGGAACATCGGTTTATGTAGAAGGAAATCCGGATGTTCGTTCTTATACAACTCAGGATGGTAAACAAGGAGCTTCTTTAACATTACGTATTCAAAATGTACAATTGTTGGGTTCCAGAAATAATGAAGGCGGTGTAGCAACTCCAAATCAAAGTGGATATAACACTTCATCTGCTTCACAACAAAGTTATAATCAACAACCACCGATATATACACAACAAGTTTCATCGGCAGGAGATATAAATGAACCATTGGATGATTTGCCATTTTAGTATTACTAATAATAATATGCACAACGGTTGAATAGTATTCTTATTCAGCCGTTATATATATAAATTTTAAAGAAACAAATAAGCAAACTGTACATGCAAAAGTTACTTATTCTGTTCAATCTTAATGGATAAATTAAAAATTGCAAATTTTTTATTATACTAACGTAACCAGAATTAGCTCCCTCTGTTATCATCAATTCTTACCTCACATTTTATGAACAGCAGGGTTATTGGTTTTTTGGGTTTACAATTTAACACTGCAATAAACCCAACGGTCGTTTATTCAGAGTAGTTGTTAAAGAAGCAAGTGTAAAAAATAAACACGTTAAAGAAATGTTGCTAAGTATAGAGCCCTACACAAAATCTTACATGAAACATTTCGATGTCATGCGTGGTGGAATGTTAGAAATTATTTTTGGTGCTGAACTAGGTAAAAATTTTGGTAACGTAATAAACGATTTGCTCCGCAGAAGTATAAAATAGATTTTAGCATACTAATATTGTAATATGGCAGAACAAATTTTTCCTTACAAACATTTATATCAATTTACAGACAGTATTTTTAAAAGTATTGGTTGCAACGATACTGACGCAAGTGTTGCTACAACTGTTTTACTAAATGCAGATGTAAGGGGAATAGATAGCCATGGTGTTGCACGTTTAAGTGGTTATGTACGTTTGTGGGAAGCTAAAAGAATTAATGCGAATCCTGCCATAAAAGTTATTCATGAAACACCATCAACAGCAACGGTTGATGCAGATGCAGCTTTAGGTTTAGTGGCTGCTCCACATGCCATGCAAATTGCCATTGATAAGGCAAAAAATGTAGGTACTGGTTGGGTGAGTGTACAAAACAGCAATCATTTTGGTATAGCTGGCTATCATGCAATGATGGCTCTAGAACATGATATGATTGGTATTGCAATGACTAATGCTAGTGCTTTAGTTGCACCAACTTTCTCTATTGAAAAAATGTTGGGTACAAATCCAATTGCTGTGGCAATTCCTGCAAAAAACGAACCTCCATTTGTAGCTGATTTTGCCACTACTACAGCAGCCAATGGAAAGCTAGAAATTTTACAAAGGAAAAATGCCTCCACTCCAATTGGTTGGGTACAAGATAAAGAAGGTAATGAGAGTACCGATGCTCATGCATTAAAAACAGGTGGTGCATTATTGCCTTTGGGTAGCGATAGAGAACATGGAAGTCATAAGGGTTATGCTTTGGGAAGTATAGTAGATATTTTTTCAGCTGTATTAAGTGGTGCAAGTTATGGCCCTTGGGCTCCACCATTTCCTGCTTATATTCCAATGCCTGAAAATATGCCAGGTAAAGGATTGGGGCATTTTTTTGGTGCCATGCGGATTGACGCTTTTCGTCCTGCTGAAGATTTTAAGAATCACATGGATAATTGGATTCAACGTTTTAGAAGTGCAAAACCTGCTGCTGGTTATGATAAAGTTTTGATACCCGGAGATCCAGAAAGAGAAACAACAAAAGAAAGAATGGTAGATGGCATTCCTTTAGTAGAATCGGTGGTAAACGATTTAAGAAAAACAGGGGAATTATTTGGTATTGCTTTATAAATATTCAATTAAGATTCTTGAATATCAAATTCAACATCATCGCCATCTAATAATTCACGTTCAATTTCTTCCATTTGAACAATATCCCAAGCTTCACTTTCAGTTGGGGTGATATTCATCATTTCTAACAATTCTAATTTGTCTAAAAAACCTTCAACAGGTGCTTGTACATTACAAATAACAAAACTTGCATGTGCTTCATAAAAATTGTGTTGAAGTTTTACTATTGAATTTGCAGCGGTTTCATCTACATCATTCACAGCCTGTAAATTGAGAATTACATTTTTTATGTCTTTCGATAAATAGCCAATACAATGCTCACTAAGGCTTTCAGCCACATTGGCATATATATTTGTTTCGTTTACAGTTATCGTCGTAAATTTTTCTTTGGTATCAACTTTGAAATTCATAATTTGTACTCATTAACAGTATGTGAATAAATGCAGCATAACTGCAGTCAAAAATATTTGTTATCATTGTATAAATCCAAACCAATTATGGATAATAATTTTTCGGCACAAGTTAAAGAAATAATTTCCTTTAGTAGGGAAGAGGCTTTAAGGCTTGGAAATGACTTTATAGGTACAGAACATTTGTTATTAGGCTTAATCAGAGATGGTGAAAACATTGCCATTAAAGTGCTAAAACAATTGAATGTAGATTTGTACGAATTGCGTAAAGAAATTGAACTTGCCGTTAAAGACAAAACTGGTAAAAATATTGCTAATATTAACAGCTTACCACTTACCAAGCAAGCTGAGAAAGTAATTCGTGTAACTGTTTTAGAAGCGAAGGCTTTAAAAAGTCCGCTGGTTGAAACAGAACATTTGTTATTAAGTATTTTAAAGAATAAAGAAAATATTGCCACCCAAATTTTAAACCAGTTTGATGTGGACTATGATATTTTTAGAAATGAATTAGGTATGGTAGGTATCGCACCAACCAATCCACCAAAAGCCGAGTTTACGGATAATGATGATGATGATTTTGATGAAGAAAAACGTGGTGGCGGTTTTCAACAACGAGGAGCAGCAGGTGCAGCAAAACCTAGTACAGGTGTAAAAAGTAAAACACCTGTATTGGACAATTTTGGCAGAGATATTACCAAGTTGGCTGAGTCTGGCTCACTAGATCCAATTGTTGGAAGAGAAAATGAAATAGAAAGAGTTTCTCAAATTTTATCCCGTAGAAAAAAGAACAATCCAATTTTAATTGGTGAACCGGGTGTTGGTAAAACTGCAATTGTAGAAGGTTTGGCCTTAAGAATTGTGCAAAGAAAAGTGAGTCGTGTATTGTTTGATAAAAGAGTAATCTCACTAGACCTTGCAGCTCTTGTAGCAGGTACAAAATATCGTGGTCAGTTCGAGGAACGAATGAAAGCAATTATGAATGAATTGGAGAAGAACAGAGATGTTATTTTATTTATTGATGAAATTCATACAATTGTTGGTGCTGGTGGTGCTAGTGGCAGTTTAGATGCAAGCAATATATTTAAACCAGCATTGGCACGTGGAGAGCTGCAATGCATTGGTGCAAGCACTTTGGATGAATACAGAATGTACATTGAAAAAGATGGAGCATTAGATCGTCGTTTTCAAAAAGTAATTGTAGAGCCACCAAGTGTTGAAGAAACTGTTCAGATTTTAAATAATATTAAAAGCAAATACGAAGACTATCACAATGTAGTATATGATAACGATGCAATAAATGCATGTGTTAAGTTAAGTGATCGATACATGACGGATAGACTTTTGCCAGATAAAGCAATTGATGTGTTGGATGAAGTTGGTGCAAGAGTGCATTTAAAAAACATCAATGTACCTAACGAAATCGTTGAGTTAGAAAAACAGATTGATGAGATTAAGAATGAAAAAAACAAAGTTGTAAAAAGCCAACGCTTTGAAGAAGCTGCTTCATTGCGTGATAAAGAAAAACGTTTAGGAGAAGAATTGGAAAAAGCAAAAAATAGCTGGGAAGAAGAAAGTAAGAATAAACGTTATCCAATTAATGAAGAGCATATAGCAGAAGTGGTAAGTATGATGACAGGAATTCCTGTGAAACGCATGGTACAAGCCGAAACTGAGAAGTTGCGTAAGATGGGAGATGATATGAAGGACATGGTGATTGGTCAGGATGAGGCTATTGGTAAAGTTGTAAAAGCTATTCAACGTAATAGAGTGGGATTGAAAGATCCTAAAAAACCAATTGGCAGTTTCATTTTCTTAGGACCAACAGGGGTAGGTAAAACTGAGTTGGCTAGAAGCCTTGCCAGATACATGTTTGACAGTGAAGATTCTTTAATTAGAATCGACATGAGTGAATACATGGAAAAGTTCACAGTAAGCCGTTTAATTGGAGCTCCTCCGGGTTATGTTGGCTATGAAGAAGGTGGACAGTTAACAGAAAAAGTTCGTAGAAAACCATATTGTGTAATTCTATTAGATGAAATTGAAAAAGCTCATCCAGATATTTACAATATTTTGTTACAGGTACTTGATGATGGTCAATTAACTGATGGTGCAGGACGTAAGATAGACTTCAAGAATACACTTATTATTATGACTTCAAATATTGGTGTACGACAATTAAAAGAGTTTGGTGATGGTGTAGGTTTTGCAACAGCTTCTCGTATGCAAAATCAGGAAGAAAATAATAAAGCGGTAATTGAAAAAGCGTTGAAGAAAACTTTTTCTCCAGAGTTTTTGAATAGGATTGATGATGTAATTATTTTCAATTCACTCACCAAAGAAAATATCTTCCGTATTATTGATATTTTAATGAAGGGTGTAATGAAACGCTTGGTGAGCCTTGGTTTTAGCCTAGAGTTAAGTACAGAAGCTAAAGATTTTATTGCCGACAAGGGTTACGACATTCAATATGGTGCAAGGCCTTTACATAGAGCAATACAAAAATATTTGGAAGATCCTTTAGCCGAGGAAATTTTGAATATGAGTGTAAAAAATGGGGATACCCTACTTGCGTCGTTAGATAAAGAAAATGGTAAAATTATTTTTGAACTAAAGCAAAAAGAAAAAACTGAAACAGTTTAGCAGTATTTTATTTAATTAAAAAAGGCAATCAATTTTGATTGCCTTTTTTTAATTATTTGTTCAATGGATCTCTTCTTGTAGGAATAACCATTTTTTCATCTTCACTTAAGAAAACCCAGAAGTCGTATAGTTGAAAAATATCACCCGGTGTTTTTTCACCATCATCTTCTGCATTACGCTCATAAGAGCCCAATAATTCGCCTTCGTGTTTTAATTCTAATAATTTTTGTTCGTGGCTAAGTGCTTTAAAATTTTCTATGGTCATAATAGTGTGTATGAAATTTGTTTATCAAAACTAAGGGTTGAAAAGTATTTTGTTCTAAAAAATTAGGCAATTGTTTGAAAGCTGGTTTTCATTTTGTTGCATAAATCGCTTTCAATCATTTTTTCAGCTAAAAGAATCATGTTTTTAAAAGCTTTTGCATTACTAATTCCATGTCCAATAATTACAGGTTTTGCAACGCCTAGAACGGGTGTGCCTCCATAATTTTCGTAATGAAAACGGTTTAGGTAAGCATCGTTATGCAAATTTCTTTGTACGGCAATATCATAAAAGCTTTCGGCCATTTTCAAAACAATATTTCCTGTAAAGCCATCACAAACCATAACATCGGCCTTATCATTAAAAATATCTCTTCCTTCAATATTTCCAATAAAATTAACGTCTGTATTTTCTTTTAAAATGGGGTAGGTAGCTTGGGCTAATATGTTGCCTTTGCCTTCTTCTTCACCCACATTCATCAAACCAATTTTAGGGTTAGCAATATCTAGAATATGCTTTGCATAAAGGCTTCCTAGTATGGCAAATTGATTTAAATTTTCTGGTTTACAATCTGCGTTTAATCCAACGTCAAGTAACAAGCCAGTTGCACCATTGGTTTTTGGAATAATGGTAGCAATCGTAGGTCTTAAAACACCCTCAATGGCTTTAATACTAAACATTGCCCCAACCAACATTGCTCCAGTATTACCAGCACTAATAAAAGCATCAATTTTGCCAGTTGCCAATAAATAAAAACCAATAGCAATAGAACTTTTTTGCTTTTCTTTTAACGCTTTTGTAGGATGTTCGTGATAGCCAATAACTTCTTCGGCATGTACTAATTGCACATTGGCAATACCATATTCTTTTAACAAGGGTTCTACCTGCTCATTGTTACCAATACAGTGAATAGTTGTTGAATGTGAAGATTGTTGATTCAAGAATAATTGAAGACCTTTAACCGCTTCTAAAGGAGCAAAGTCGCCACCCATCATGTCTAATCCAATATTCATAAGCGATGCTTTAGATTGATATTAAGGATAAAACTATAAAAGCCCTTTCGTTAGAAAGAGCTGTAATTATTGTACAGTAACACAACCGGCAATAGCTTAGGCTTTTAAAGGAGCTTTTTCAGCTACTAATTTTCCTTTGTAAAATAGTTTACCTTCACTTACATGTGCACGGTGACGTGGATGAATTTCACCTGTTGTTGTGTCTTTGCTTAAAGTTACTTCTTGAGCAACATAATGCGTTCTTCTTTTTGCACTACGTTGTTGAGAGTGTCTTCGTTTTGGATTTGGCATAATTCAAATTTTTAATAGTCGTCCAAATATTTAGTTATCTAAATCTTTAAATTTTTCTAATCCTTTCATTAAAGGATTGTTATTGTCTTTTCTCACTTCTTCCTCCATTTTCCTCAATTTTTCTAAAACCTCATTATTACATTGAGACCCACCCATTTCCTCTTCATTACACATTTTTTGGAAAGGGATAGTTAAGTTAACAAACTCAAACAGCCAATCGGCAACGTGTAAATGACTTTCGCCCCTGCTTATGTAGTAAACATCGGGATCTTCTTCCTGTTCGTTCATTACATCTGGTTCATCTGTCATTTTAACAATAATGGTAAATTCATCCCACAATTGTTTAGATAAGGTGTTTCCACAACGATCGCAAAAGACGTTTGCAGTTCCACCAATATCAAATTTAAGCTGCATGAAACTGGCATTTTTTTCTAAAGTCAGTTTAATATCAGCTATACAATTGGTAAACTCCTGTTCGCCATAGTCTAAAAAGAACTTATCATCTACCCTGTACTCAAATACATGAACGCCCTGCTTCAGCCCTACGAATGCAATATCATATTCCCTGCGGTGGCTCATATTCTTTTTTTAGGGTCGGCAAAGGTAAGGGGTTATTGTGAAAGAGCAAAAGAATAAATGATTGATGTTGATATGTGTTTAATTTTTGGCTTTTTCTTACAAACTTTTATGGTTTTGTGAATAAGATGTTTTATTTTGGCAGCTTACTAAATTAAACTGCTATGAGGAAATTTACTTTCACAAATTATTTGTCTTTATTTGCTTTCCTGTTTTTGGGATTGATACAGAATAGCAAAATCAATGCTCAATGCCTCGGTGCTGCATACACCACTGGAACTGTAGCTCACAATGGCACAGTTACGACTATAGGTTCTATTTTTGCTGGTGAGTATAATACTTTTACATTAACTGGAGCTGTAACAGGTGATATTTATAGATTTTCGAGTAGCGTAGCAACAGATTTTATTACAGTTACTACTACTGCAAATGTGGTTTTAGCTCAAGGTGTTTCGCCAATTACTTACATTCAACCAGCCTCAGTTTCAGGTAGTGTTAGGTTTCATGTTCATAAAAACGCTGCTTGTGCAACTGAGAGTGTGTCAAGAATCCAAAGTGTTAATTTAGTATTACCACCATGTCCAGCACCTACAGCTCAGCCTACTGCTTTGAGTTTGATAGCTAATTCTGGCGGTGTTAGTGGAAGTTTTACTGCGGCTTCACCTACTGCTAGTAATTATTT
The DNA here is from genome assembly GCA_044348985.1 of Chitinophagaceae bacterium. GTDB lineage: Bacteria > Bacteroidota > Bacteroidia > Chitinophagales > Chitinophagaceae > UBA1930. Next base: position 43,615 of record JBIKRV010000020.1, on the reverse strand, counting down.
GGTTATAAGAACTACAACTAGTACGGCTCCTAATGCACCAGTCAACGAAACAAATTATACAGTTGGTGCTAGTGCACTGGGTGGTATTGTTGTTGCTAATGGTACTTCAACTACTTTCGCTTCTACTGGTTTAACAGTGTCTACTCAATATTATTTCTGGATTTATTCTTTTAATTCTGGGTCATGTTCTAATACCTATTTTACGAGTTCCCCATTGTCAGGCAGTGTAACCACAACCAACACTTCTCAAAATATTGTTTCAACTACAACTGGAGGTCTTTGGTCTTCACCAACAACTTGGGTGGGCAATCTTGTTCCTTCTGCTTTAGATAATGCAACAATTGCAGATGGAGCAACTGTAACCATTGATATTTCTCCTACTGTTAATAATTTAACAATTGGCGGAGGTGCAAGTGGAATATTAAATTTCGATGCCACAACTGGAAGAACGCTACTTGTTAATGGTAATCTTACTACTAATGTTGGTTCTACATTTGCACCATTTAATGGTACTACAGGTAGGGCTTTAACAGTTAATGGTAATGTTGTTTTAAATGGTTCTGCTGACTTTACAAAAGCATCTACCTCTCTTGTATTAAGTGGTACAATACCTCAAACAATAAGTGGGTCTGGAGATTTAGGTGTTGGGAGTCCTATTAGATTACTAGAAATAAGTAATCTTGCAGGTACAACGATATCACGTCCCTTAACAATTACATCAACTTTTAATATCGTTCAAGGTAGTATAAATAATGGTACCAACATTACTATGGATAATACTGTGGGTGGTGTTTCTACAACATCATGTGCTATTCAACGTGGTATTGGGTCACTAACTAATCCTATACAAATTGGAGGTACTGCAACATTTAATTTGGCTTACATCGTATTTTCTGGAACAACAAATACAGCTATATCTGCAGGAAATGAAATACCTTCAAGTGGAAGTATAAATGCTCTTACAGTAAACAACTCTCTAGGTGTTACACTAAATCAAAATCTAACTTTAAATGCATCGGCAACTGCTATAACCTTTACTAGTGGTATTTTAACTGTGAACCCAGCAAATAGGATAATTTGCTCTAATGCATCATACAATGGTACTGCTGGCTCTAGCGGCTCTTTTGTTAATGGCAAATTCGGCTTAACTTGGGGGGCATCAGCAACAAAAACTTATCCTATTGGGTCTGGAGGGCAATTAAGAACAGTAATTACTACATCTTCAATAGGGGCTGGGGTAGTTGCATTTAGCATAGTTGCCCCATCTGGCGGAGTTAATGGTACTGGAATTACTGGCTTAACAGCTATAAGAAGATGGTTTGGTGAAATAATTTCAGGTACAATTACTAGCTATGCTAGCATTTCAATCGCTTATGGCACCGATGATGGTTTTGGAGCAAGTACAAATGCTGTTAGAAAGGTAGCACAATCGTCTACACTTTCTGGTACTTATAATAGCTTGGGGCCAGTTACAGGAACTACCACTCCATTAGTTTCTACTAGTGGAACATATACGACTTTAGATTACTTTGCTTTAGGTATTTCATCAGGAAATTTACCAATTACTTGGGATGGTGGTGCAGGTACTTCTAATTGGGGCGACGCCAATAACTGGAGTAATGATTTGGTGCCAACCAATACCAGTGATTTGATAATTTCAGGAAATACTACAGTTAGCATTAATGTGAATTCAAATGCATCCTCTCTTATAGTTGGGGCTGGTGCAACTCTTAATGTAAATGCAAATACCCTAACTATTGCAGGTGCTACAGGAACCGGCTTAACAAATTCAGGTACTGTTAGCATTACTGGTGGAACCATAAATGTTGGTCCAGTTGGCGGTAGTAATAGAAACTTTACAAATAATGGCATATTAAATATTACTAGTGGAGCTGTAAATGTTAACGGAAATGTAGTTTTTGGAGATGGTTGTACATTTAATATGAGCGGCGGTAATTTAAATATTGATCCTAATGATGGAACATCTACAGGTAGTGTATCTTCTGGGACAAGCGTACTAGCTGTTGGATCAAGCACTGCTGCTATTACCACAAATGTTAATGGTGGAACCATCTTAATTAATGATCCGCCATTCGCTGGTTCTGGTTATTCTGTGGCAATGAATACTAATACCTATCAATCCTGGGCTGGAAGTACTATACAATTTGGTGGTAGCACAGGAACTAATGCTTCAACTGCAACAAATGGTTTCCGAGTTGATTGTTACATTAACTCAGCTAGACTTGTTTTAGGAAACTTGATTGTGAACGGTAACGACCCTACTAAACCTGTAACTGATGTTACATATGGTATCAACGTCGCAAATACTTTAACAATTAACACAAATAGTGAGTTGCGAATAGCATCTGGCTCTTTTTCTTCCTTATCTGGTAATATAGTAAATAATGGCACTTTAACCATTACAGGAGCTTTGAGAGCAGAGTCAATTGTTGTCGGTAGTACTTTAAGTGCACCTAATACCAACTCTCAAACAATTGGAGGGTCCGGAATTTTTAGAAATGCTGTAAGTAGCCCAACCCTAAATGTTGCAACTTTAATAATTAATAATTCAAGTACTAATGGGGTAACATTAAACGCTCCATTAAGTGTGGGAAGTTTGACTTTAACAAGCGGTATTTTGAATACTTCATCTACTAATCTAATAACTGTAGGTGCTAGTCCAACTGCTGCTGGAACATTGACTTATACTTCAGGTAGAATTGTCGGACCTTATAAGAAATTCATTGGTACTTCTATTGGAACTACATTGTTGCCTATAGGTACCTCAACAGCTTATCGTCCTGCTAATATTAACTTTACAACAGCTCCAACAACTGGAGGCAGTTTAACTGCTCAGTTTATTGGAACAAATCCAGGTAATGGTGGTTTACCAATAACAGATGGTGCCGATGTAATTAGTACAATAAATACCACTGGTTTTTGGAGAATAGATGCTGGAGATGGCTTAACAGGTGGTACATACTCTGTAGCTATTAAAGGAACTGGTTTCGCTGGAGTTAACACGCCTGCTGATTTAAGAGTTGTAAAACGCCCAACAAGTGGAACTACATGGACTGTTGATGGTACACATGCTGCTGGTGGTGCTGATAGTACAGCTAATAGAACAGGGTGTACTGGTTTCAGTGAATTTACAATTGCTGGTAGAAGTGCTCAAAATCCTCTTCCAGTTTCCATTACCTCATTTAAAGGCGAAAGAAAAGGTGCAGAAAATTTATTATCATGGACAACTGCAACAGAAATTAACAATGCTGGTTTCGAGTTACAACGCAGTGCCGATGGTGTTAATTTCAGCACATTAACTTATGTTGAAAGCAAAGCAAACAATGGCAACAGCTCTGCTGCATTAACTTATAACTATGCCGATGTTAAACCATTAAGTGGTAGTGGTTACTATCGTTTAAAACAAATAGATAGAGATGGAAAATCAGCCTTTAGCGAAGTGGTATTAATTAAAGGATTAAAACCATCTAAGTTAGAATTGGTAAGTGTTTATCCTAACCCTGTTATCAATACAATTAAAGTGAGCATTGCTGCTGTAAAAGCAGATAAAGTAACCTTTATTGTAAGTGATATTACCGGTAAAGCCATCATTTCTAAAGTGATGAATGTTACAAGTGGAGATAATACTTTACAATTAGATGTTAACAATTTGGCTAATGGAACTTATACCATTAAAGCAATTTGTGCCGATGGTTGTGAAACTGCTATTAAAAAGTTTGTAAAGCAATAATCGTAACATAGTTTTTTACAAAAGGTCAACCAATTGGTTGACCTTTTGTATTTATACAATCCCAAATCATTTAATTCAGGCAGCCAACTCATCAATACATATGTCATAATGAAAACCTACCCCGATATTTGTATTGAAACACTGCTACCCATTTATTTTTATTGAACCATTTACGTTACATATTTTTAGTAATTGTATTACTGCTGGGCTTATTGGCAAAAGCTCAGTTTAAAACTTCGTCTAATTATATTAGTAAAAAAATTACAACTAAAGGAGTCATTCAATTAGAATCAACGAAAAAAATTGTTCCCAATACAATCCGCATCGTAGATGTTGATGCTAAATATTATTCAGTAGATTATACAACTGCAAGTATAAAATGGTTAATCAAGCCAGATGTTGATAGTGTATTAATTCAATATCGAGTTTTTGCATTTGCTTTTTCATCCATTGCTAAACGATTAAACTACGATAGTGTAAAAAACAATTTTATTGCTCAACCCTTTATCTTCAATAGAAACAATACAACCAAAAATGCATCAGGATTTTTTGGTGCTGGTGCTGGTAATAATATGAACTACAATGGCAGCTTTGGACGTAGTTTAAGCTTTGGTAACAACCAAGATGCAGTTTTCAATTCGCAATTGAACTTGCAAATTAGTGGAATGTTGGGCGATAGTATTGAATTAGCTGCTGCCATTACTGATAATAATATTCCTATACAGCCAGATGGTACAACCCAACAATTAAATGAGTTTGATAAAATATTATTGCAGTTTAAAAAACATAATTGGCAGATAAATATGGGGGATATCGACTTACGTCAGTCTCAATATTATTTTCTTAATTTTTATAAAAGATTACAAGGGGTATCTTATGAAAAACAAAATGTAAAAGCAACCAATAAATTTTTAGTAGCAGGTGCAATTGCCAAAGGAAAATTTGTACGAAATGTTTTTCAAGGGCAGGAGGGAAACCAAGGTCCATATAGATTGCAGGGGAATAATAATGAGTTTTATCTAATCATTCTTTCGGGTACTGAGAAAGTTTTTATAGATGGAGAAATGTTGCAGCGTGGAGAAGATCAGGATTACACCATCAATTACAACACAGGCGAAATTGTATTTACGCCTAAAAGAATGATTACAAAAGACAAACGAATTCAGGTAGAATTTGAATATGCAGATAGAAATTATTTGAACTCTATTTTATTTGCCAGCAACGAATTGCAAGTAAACAAAAAGCTGAAAATCGGTATTGCTGCTTATAGTAATGTAGATGCTAAAAATTCGACCATCAACCAATCATTAGACAATAACCAAAAACAATTTTTAGCCAATTTGGGTGATAGTGTGCAAAATGCATTTTATAAAACTGCCAGCCGAGATACATTTTCTGCTAGTAAAATCTTATATGCTAAAAGAGTAAATCCTGTGAATGTTTTATGGGATAGTATTTATGTGTATTCTGTACATCCGGATAGTGCAAAATTTAGTTTAAGTTTTATTGATGTAGGCATAAACAAAGGTGATTATATTCCACTATTTAATGGAGCTAATGGAAAAGTATATCAATACATTACTCCTGTAAATGGCATTAAACAAGGGAATTATGAAGCAGCAGTTTTTTTAGTTACACCTAAAAAGCAACAGTTGATTACTGTTAATGCAGTTTATTCAATAAATAAGCAAACAATATTACAAACAAATGTTGCTTTAAATAATTATGATATCAATACTTTTTCCTCGAAAGATAAAGCAAACAACAACGGACTTGCTGCTAAGTTTTTATTACAACACGCTGGCAAGGTAAAACGTGACGTACAGCTATTGTCAACTATTGGATATGAATGGGTAGATGAAAAATTTAGAACCATAGAACGTTTAAGAAGTGTAGAATTTGCCAGAGATTGGGGGTTGCCTATTTTAACTCAATTTGCGAATGAACATTTACCTAAGCTAGGATTGGAATTAAAGAATACAAAAACAAATACTTTCTTAAAATATAGTTTAGACGGTTATTTGAGAAGCGACAATTTTACTGCTGTTCGTAATTCAATAAGTTACAATGCTGTTAAGGGTTTTTTGGGAGTTGATTACAACACCTCATTATCTGTTGTACAAAACAGAATACCAACAGGCAAGGGAAACTATATAAAAGCGAATGCCGACATTGGTAAAACCTTTGCCAAACTGAATAATTATCAAATTGGATTTACCTATTTACTAGAACACAATCAACAAAAATATACTATAACCGATACAGTAACACCCATCAGTTTTGCATTTGAAAATATTGGTGGTTACATAAAAAGTGATGTCACAAAAAATAATAAGTGGAGTTTTAATTATTTTTCCAGAACCGATAAATTACCTTATCAAAAATCTTTATTAGCAACAGACAAAAGCAATAATTATAATTTTTTATTTGAACTACTTCAAAACGCTAAACATCAGTTTCGATTTAATATTACTTATCGTGAGTTAATGGTAAAAAATAGTTTTTTAACCAACTTAACTTCCGATAAAAGTTTATTGGGTAGAACAGAATACATCATCAACGAATTCAATGGATTTATAACAGGTAATACGTTATATGAAGTTGGAGCAGGGCAAGAGCAACGAAGAGATTTCTCGTATATTGAAGTGCCAGCAGGTAGAGGTGAATATGCATGGAATGACTATAACGCAGATGGCATCCCTCAACTGAATGAATTTGAAATTGCTTTATTTCCCGATCAGGCAAAATATATTCGTGTATTTACTCCTACCAATCAATTTGTGAAAGCCAACTACACACAGTTTAATTACAACATTAATATTAGTCCAAGAGCATTATCCAATTATATAAAAAATAAAAAAATTAAAAGTTTAGTTACTCGTTTCAATATTCAATCAGCTATGCAAACAGGTAAAAAAATCTTGGCGGATGGTAAATTGAATTTTAATCCATTCAAAGGAAATATTGCAGATACTGCGTTAATTTCTCTAAATAATATTTTCAGTAACACCATTTCCTTCAATCGTTTCAGCAGTAGTTGGGGTATGGATATTAGTAATCTTCGTAACTATAATAAAGCATTATTAACGTATGGATTTGAAAGTAGAGAAATTGTAGAATGGATATTCAGAACTCGTGTAAATATCAGGAAACAATTTACATTAGAAGTTACTCAAAAACTAGGTAGCAACAATTTAGCTACTCCAAAATTTGGCAACAGAAACTATGGATTAACAACTTTTAGTACTGAACCAAAGTTAACCTATACTTACCTGACGCAATACCGTTTGCAAGCATCTTACATGTATGCTTCAAAAGAAAATTCAATAATTTATGGTGGACAAAAATCTATCAACAATGCCTTGAACATAGAAGGAAAATTAAATACAGTTAACAGTACCAGCTTTTTGGTAAAGTTTACCTACAACAATATTCAATACGATGGCTTACCTAATTCAACAGTAAGTTATATTATGTTAGATGGTTTATTGCCTGGCAAAAATCTCTTATGGAACGTAGAGCTTACGAAACGTTTAGGCAATAACTTAGAATTAACTTTAAACTACGAAGGACGTAAACCTGGCGAAACAAGGGTTATTAATATTGGTAGAGCAAGTTTAAGGGCATTGTTATAGTGTGTATTTATCACTTATAAAAGCAGCAGAAAAAATATTTCAACTAAAATTTTTTACTAACAATCGTTAGCCTATTTTTGCGGCAATCAAAAAAAATACCCATCATGCAATTTCAGTTAAGTGAAGAACATTTAATGATACAAAAAGCAGCACGTGATTTTGCTTTAAACGAATGTTTGTCAGGCGTTATCGATAGAGATGAGCATCAGCGTTTTCCTAAAGAGCAAATTAGTCAATTAGCCGATTTAGGTTTTATGGGAATGATGGTAGATACCCAATATGGTGGTAGTGGAATGGACACTGTGAGTTATGTTTTGGCCATGGAGGAAATTAGTAAAATCGATGCAAGTGTAAGTGTGTGCATGAGTGTAAATAATAGTTTGGTTTGTTATGGTTTACAGAGTTACTGTACCGAAGAGCAAAAGCAGAAGTATTTAACACCCATTGCCCAAGGTAAAAAAGATGGTGAGCTATATATTGGAGCATTTTTATTAAGTGAACCAGAAGCAGGTAGTGATGCAACTTCTCAACAAACAACTGCTGAAGATAAAGGCGATTATTATTTATTAAATGGAACCAAAAACTGGATAACCAATGGCAGTAGTGCAAGTGTTTATTTAGTTATGGCACAAACCGATGTTTCAAAAGGTAGCAAAGGCATTAACTGTTTAATTGTAGAGAAGAATTGGCCAGGTGTTACAGTCGCAGCCAAAGAAAACAAATTGGGTATTCGTGGTAGCGATACACACACGATTATGTTTAATGACGTTAAAGTACCTAAAGAAAACAGAATTGGTGCCGATGGTTTTGGTTTTACATTTGCTATGAAAACATTGGCTGGTGGCCGTATTGGTATTGCAGCTCAGGCGTTGGGTATTGCAAGTGGTGCTTATGAATTGGCTTTAAAATATTCAAAACAAAGAAAAGCTTTTGGTAAAGAAATCAGCCAACACCAAGCCATTCAGTTTAAGTTGGCCGATATGGCAACACGTATCGAAGCTGCACGTTTATTATGTTTAAAAGCTGCATGGGAAAAAGACAATGGTATGGATTATACATTAAGCAGCAGTATGGCAAAAGTATTTGCTAGCGAAACTGCGATGTGGGTTACAGTAGAAGCTGTACAAATACATGGCGGTTATGGTTTTGTAAAAGAATACCATGTAGAACGATTAATGAGAGATGCAAAAATTACACAGATTTATGAAGGTACCAGCGAAGTACAAAGGATTGTAATTAGTAGAAGTATTTTGAAATAATGATTGCTATAAACACAAATAAGGCCTTCCGTCAGGAAGGCTTTTTTGTTGCATTTGTAAAAACAAAAACACCGTTTAAATTTTAAACGGTGTTTTTAATATTAAGCTTCCTGTAAAAAAGGATATCCATATTCTGTTGGCGGATTAAAGGTTTCTTTAATCGTTCTTGCACTTAACCAACGATATAAGTTCAAAGCACTTCCTGCTTTATCATTTGTGCCACTAGCTCTTGCTCCTCCAAATGGTTGCTGACCAACAACTGCACCAGTTGGTTTATCATTAATATAAAAATTACCAGCAGCATTTCTTAGTTTGTTGGTTGCTAATTCAACAGCAGTTCTATCTGTTGCAATTACAGCACCTGTTAACGCATAAGGGCTAGTTGTATCAACTAAATTAAGTGTTGCTTCAAATTGATTGGCTGGGTAAACATATATCGTTAATACTGGTCCAAAAATTTCCTCACACATAGTGGTGTATTTTGGGTCAGTTGTTTCAATAACTGTAGGTTGTATAAAATAGCCTTCTTTTTTACTGCATTCTCCACCAACCAAAACAACAGCATTTTTGCTACGCTTGGCTTTATCGATGTACGATTTTATTTTATCAAAACTTTTCTCATCAATAACTGCATTAATAAAATTGGTAAAATCTTCTGTAGTACCAATTTTCATGCTGTTGATGCCTGCAACCAATTTTTTCTTAACCTGATTAGCAATATTGCTAGGAATATATGCTCTTGACGCAGCACTACATTTTTGTCCTTGAAATTCAAATGCACCACGTAATAATGCAGTAGCAACAACATCAGCATTGGCTGTTTTGTGAGCAATTACAAAATCTTTACCACCTGTTTCTCCAACAATACGTGGATAGCTTTTGTACATGCCCATATTTTTACCAACTGTTTCCCACATATTGTTAAATACGCCTGTGCTTCCTGTAAAATGCACACCAGCAAAATCTTTGTGGTTAAAACAAACCTTACCAATCGTTGGACCATCAACATAAATTAAATTTATTACTCCATCTGGCAATCCTGCTTCTTTTAAAATACGCATGAACATTTGAGCAGAATAGATTTGTGTGTTGGCAGGTTTCCAAACCACCACATTGCCACACATCGCAGCACTGGTAGGTAAATTGCCACCAATTGCTGTAAAGTTGAATGGTGTTACAGCCAACACAAATCCTTCCAAAGGACGCCACTCTAAACGATTGTGCATACCTGGTCCGCTAATGGGTTGTTGCTTATAAATTTCACTTAAATAATGTACATTAAAACGTAAAAAATCAATCAATTCACAAGCAGCATCAATTTCAGCTTGCATGGCATTTTTGCTTTGTCCAAGCATCGTTGTACCATTCATATAACTGCGATACTTAGTAGCAATTAAATCTGCTGCTTTTAAAAATATACCAGCACGACTTTCCCAGTTCATTGCTGCCCAACTTTCTTTAGCTGCTAAAGCTGCTTCTATTGCTTGGTTTACATGCTTTTCTTCGCCTGCATGAAAATAACCAAGCGTATGTTTCAATTCATGCGGCGGATGAATGGCCACTTTTTTATTGGTTCGAACTTCTTTACTACCAATATACATCGGTATATCGGCTTCAACACTTTTCAACTCAGCCAAAGTGGCTTTTAATTTTGCTTTTTCAGCACTGTTGGGTGCATAGCCTAAAACTGGCTCATTTACGGGTAGTGGATAAGAAAAAGTTCCTAAACTCATGTTGCAATTTTTAGTTGAGGCTGCAAGTTAAGGTTTAAGCATAAATTTTGCTAATGATAGGAACACGGATGACACAGATTTAAAAGATTTTCACTGTTACTTTTACTATAGTGGAAATAATTAATTGAGTTTTTGTAAAAGACTTTAAGAAAGACAATCATGTGATTAATAATTCAGCTATAAAATTTATGCTTACTTATTTAATGTTAGTCAACCATGTTCTTTTATAATATTGTTTTATTGGTCTTTGTTAAAAAAAACACCCACAATCAACCTTGTGAACTCACTCAACACTATCAACTTTCTCAACTTTTATCATCAATCCTTATCTTTCCAGCGTGAACTACTTTCAGCTATCATATCATGCAGCCGATTATGGAATTAGTGCATTTAAGCAACTGCAGTTTATGAAAGCATTTCTTAAACCCATTGTACAAAAACATTGTACTACGCTCAACTATCCTTTATCAAAAAAAGAACAAAAGAAAGTGGATTTTTATTATCCATTATTCAACCATATAGTTAATTGCGAAAACTATTTATGCATTAAAGGAAGAAGGCTGACGTTACCCGAATCGCAGCGTTTAGCCATCATCTCTGCAATGGCTACTTTGTATGATGATTTAATTGATGAAGAAAACTGGTATAAAGAACAGTATTTTCAAATATTGAACAGAACATTGCCTGTTGAATTGCAAACACCCAAAGTGAAACTCATTTTTGCATTAGATGATGAGTTGAAAAATTACTGGCAACCAACGCAAGCTTACCAAGATGCATTAAAGCTAGCCATTGAATGGCAGGTCGTTTCAGCAAGACAATTACACTACGATATTTCACTTGCTGAAATTTTGCATATTTCACAAGAAAAATGTGGTAACAGTTCTTTGCTTTGGGCAAGTATAATGGATGAAGAATGGTTGCCAGAGGATAAACAATTTATTTATCAATCGGGCTATGTAGGCCAAATTGTAAACGATTTGTTTGATGCTTTTAAAGACAGAGAAGATGGCGTTTTTACCATTGTTCGTAAAACTGATTCTATTGCAGCAGCTAAAGCTATTTTCTTGCAGGAATGTGCCAAACTACATCAAAATGTATTGAACTGCTCTGTTTCAAAACAACGAAAATTAAGAGCCATTCGCCGTATGGCTTGTATTCATGCATTTGCAATGGTAAGTTTAGAACATTTACAAAATACCGAAGATAAATACAGTACACCAATGGATTGGAGCAAGCCTCTGAGAAGAGAATTGGTTACCGATATGTCATTCTGGAGCAATAAATTCAAGCTCTTGAATTATGCTTGCACATTGGCTGAGTTAAGGCGATAATATTATATCGTCTAATGTAGTTCTTCTTTTAAACAATTATCTTTACCACATGGCAATTGTATTGTTTGATAATGCACAAAGAACCAAATTATTCCCCTTAACTGCAACCAAAGCAGTGGCTGATTTGCGGATTGGTATTCTGAAAATTAAAGAATATTGGCAACTGGTTTCAAAAGAAAAAGTATTTGTGCATACTGCAGATTATTTACAATGCTTATATGAAAAAATACCAAACGAACAACATGTATGGATTGATGCATCGATTGTACCAAATGAACAATTGGTACATCAAATTCTTGCTCTTGAAAATGGAACTACACTAGTAGATGACGCAGGTTTGATTGCAGCTAATTTACTAGCAGATACTGCAAACTTCTCAGCAAAAAAAATACTACAAGTTGTGGAAAGTACAGTTAACACTATTACAGTTCAACGTATAGAATGGCCTCATGATTTATTTCAGTTGAATGATGTTTTTATACGTTTACATTTTGATTTAATTACAAGAGGAAGAACATCTCAACCTATTTCTTCTACCAATCAATTTAGTCAATCTCAAAATATATTCATTGAAGAAGGAGCTGTGGTAGAATATGCTTTACTCAATGCGTCAACGGGTTCAATATATATTGGTAAAAATGCTGTAATAATGGAAGGGGCAGTTATTCGTAGTTCATTGGCATTGTTAGACAAAGCTGTTATAAAAATGGGAGCTAAAATTTATGGAGCTACAACTATTGGTGTACAAGCTGTTGCAGGAGGAGAAATTAAAAATGCCATTATCTCAGACTTTAGCAACAAAGCTCATGATGGTTATTTGGGCGATAGTGTGTTGGGCGAATGGTGTAATTTGGGAGCTGGCACAAGTAATAGCAATATAAAAAATACTGCTGGCGATGTAAAGCTGTGGAATTATTTTGTAAATAACTATATCTCTGCTGGTCAAAAATGTGGTTTTATCATGGGTGATTTTAGCCGTGCTGCAATTAATTCATCGATCAATACTGGTTCTTCGATTGGTGTAAGCTGCAATGTATTTGGGGAAGGCTTATTGCCTACTTTATTCAATCATTTTTCTTGGGGTAGTAAACATTTGAGTAAATATGTTTTTGAAAAAGCAATTGCTGATATCAATAATTGGAAGAAGTTGAAAGGCAAAACAATATCTGCTGAGGAAATATCTGTTTTGAAATATATCTTTGGCACAACACCATAATATGAAAAAATTTGAGTATAAAGTTTTAGATATTCCAACAACTGGTTGGCTGGGTTTAAAAGTTGATTTTCCGTTATTAACTGAGCAATTAAATGAAGCTGGAAAACAAGGCTGGAAAGTTGTTTCGTTTTGCAATCCTTAGATGCAAAATAATTCTCCTAAAAAAACAATAATCATTTTAAAAAAAGAAATACAATAAAACATGCGTAAACAAATTGCTGCAGCAAACTGGAAAATGAACTGCACTGTAGAACAAGCAGAAGAGCTTTTGACGAAATTAGAAGCTGCTGATGTAAATTTAAACGATAAGAAAATATCATTAATTGCTGTGCCTGCTCCATACTTAATAATGGCACATACAAAGCTTGCAGCAAAACAAAACATGTTTGTTGCTGCACAAAACTGTTATACTAAAAAAAATGGTGCTTATACAGGTGAAGTAAGTGTCGAAATGTTGCAAAGCATTGGTATTGCTTATGTATTGGTTGGTCACTCTGAACGTAGAGAATATTTTAATGAAACCAATGCAATATTAGCCGATAAAGTAAATATTGCTTTAGAGTACAATATTCATCCTGTTTTTTGTTGTGGAGAGGCTTTAGATATCAGAGAAGCCGGAACACAAAATGAATATGTTGCAAAGCAATTGGAAGAATCTTTATTTCATTTATCTGCAGAACAGTTACAAAAAGTAATTATTGCGTATGAACCAATATGGGCAATAGGTACAGGTAAAACAGCCAGTAGTGAACAGGCTCAGGAAATGCATGAAAATATAAGAAACGTATTGACTTCAAAATATGGTCAGGATGTGGCCAATACCATTTCTATTTTATATGGTGGAAGTGTAAAAGGTAGTAATGCTTTGGAACTATTTATGCAAACAGATGTAGATGGTGGTTTGGTTGGTGGAGCATCTTTAAATGCAGAAGAATTTACCACCATTATCAATGCATTGAAATAGTCAATGCATTAATAATTTAATTCGGCAAAAATTAGTTTAAATATCGTTCTTCTAAAATTGCTTTATGGTGCAATAAATGACCAAAAATAATAAAGCAAATCGCATTAACAGTTACAGCATTGTTATTGGCCTCGCCACTTTGCTGTAACTGTTCTTCGTTTAAATGAGTAATAAATAAATCAGTTGATTTGCGTAAGGCATAGAACTCTTCCTTAATAGAATTAAAACTTCTTTGCTCAGAAAAATCATTGGACGCATAATCGTTTTCTTCAAAACCTGATAATTGGGTTGCGTCCTTTCTGCAAAAACGTAAGGCTCTGTAAACAAAAATTCTTTCAGAATCTATTAAATGCTGAACTACTTGTTTAACCGTCCATTTCCCTTCTGCGTAAGCATAATTTGCTTTTTCTTCTGGTAAATTTTCAACAAATGCATTAACTATAGCTGAATATTTTTCTATTAATACAGTAGGGTTATCTCCAGTTGTTCTGTTTACATAGCCTGCATACCAAGCAGCATAATCTGTATTTAAAGGTCTTGCCATTATTGCTTTGTTTTAATCGTTTTAAAAGAAGATTGTTTAGGAGTGGTATCTGTTTTTTTAGGAGCAACTTTTGGTGTTTCTTTAATAGTTGGTTTCATTTTATTGGCTAATTCAATAGCTGAATATGCATTTACAAAACCACCAGTTCTGCATAAAGTAGTTAAGGTTGTTTTTTCTTTTGTACCAGGCTTAATGGTTTCAATTTTATCGTCACCTACAGTAGCCGATTTTTCTATGGCTTCTCTAATTTGTACAGCAGATAATGCAGGATAATATGAACGTAATAATGCTGCAATGCCTGCTACAACAGGTGTTGCCATACTTGTACCTTTTTGGTTACCATATTGATTGCCTCCAGGTAAAGTAGAATAAATTTTTACACCCGGTGCAAATACATCTACAGTATTTTTTCCATAGTTGCTGAAATCTGCAGCCAATGAACCAGAAACTTTTGGGTCGCTGCTTGCACCAATGGTCATAAAATTTTCAGCTCTTTTACCATTGTCTAAATAAAAAGGATTGGGATAATTTTCTTTTGTATCAATATCACTGGCATCGTTACCAGCTGCATGTAATAATAAAACATCTTTAGCAGCAGCATAACGTATGGCACTATCTATCCATTTCTTTTCAGGAGAGTAGGATTTACCAAAACTCATATTAATTACTTTGGCTCCATTGTCAACAGCATAAAAAATTGCAAGGGCAATATCTTTATCATACTCATCACCATCAGGTACTACTCTTAACATCATCACTTTTACATTTTCAGCAACACCATCCATGCCAATATTATTGCCTCTTTGAGCAGCAATAATTCCTGTTACATGTGTTCCATGCATGGGTGTAGCACCCATTACATCGTTGTTGCCATAATATTTATCTCTTATATCGTTGTAATTGTCTTTTATAAAATCTGCTCTGTAATCATAAGGAGCAGTATCTTTTGCTTCAATTGCAGCCTTCTTTCCTTCGATATAATTATCTAGTTCTTCTAAAATGTCTTTGTTTTTTGTATCGGCTTCAATACCAAAAATTCGCATGGTATTTAAGTAGCCCATTTTGGCTTTCTTTGCTATATCTGTTTTAGGTGTGTACTTTTCCAATTCCTCAATGCTGTACACTTCTTTGCCCATATCCTCACGAATAATTTTATCATTCTTTTTCAAAGTTTTTACAGCAAGTTCTACGTAAGTAACATTGGTTTGTTCTTCTGTACTTACAGTAATTTCGGCAGCACTTCTCAGCCAACTTTTGTATAAATATTTTTCCTCAACACTTAATGTTGTTGTATCAATTTGCTTACCTGCATATTTTTCTTTAAAGCGATGATAAAAACGACTTTTTTCATCACTAGCTTTTTTTATATTCCGACCATCTTTTCCTCCTAAGAAGTTCCATCCATAAATATCATCTACATAACCATTGCCATCATCATCTTTACCATTACCTGGAATTTCTTTTGGGTTTCTCCATAAAATTCCTTTCAAATCTTCATGTAAGGTATCAACCCCAGAATCTAATACAGCAACTATTACTTGAACTGGTTTTTTATTTTTTTCTTTTGCAAATTGATAAGCCCTTGCTAAATCAATGCCATAAAATGAATCTTTGGTGGGACTTAATAAATGCCATCCTTTGGGCGTTTCGGTTTGTGCAGTAGCAAAGTTTAAGCAACTGGCAATCGTAATAAGGCTAAGCGTAATTTTTTTAATCATACAATAATCTTGTGTTGCAAATTTGATGAAAACAGGTTGTAAAGAAAGGGTAAAAAAATATTTTAACTGTTTTTATGTAAAATAAATATCGAAGGCATCTATTGCAAAACTCCTCATATGAAATCAATTTTTTCCTTTGCAATTACAGCAGGGCTTATACTGCTTTGTAATACAACCTATAGCCAAACAATTACAGGTAAAGTATTGGCCGAAACTGGCTTTGCAGCAGCCAATGTTACAGTAAAATTTTCCAATAAAGCCAATGCAATTACTACCAATAAAGATGGTAGTTTTAAAATTACGGCTTCAAAATTGCCCGATACCTTAGTTTTTTCAGCAGTTGGATATGAGCCTTACAAAGTTGTAGTAACCGAAAAAACTGTTGCAGACCCCGATTTTTCTGTTGTGCTTTTAAATAAAAGATCTGAACTGAATGAGGTTGTCGTGGTTGGTTATGCTGCAAGAAAGAAAAAAGAAATGGCTTATGCTGCTGTTGCAACAGCAAGAGAAGCATCAGCAGAATATTCAAAATCTGGAGATGCTGCTCTTAGTGCTAAAGTACCAGGCGTTAGCATTAGAGGGTCAAGGTCTCTAGATGCTTCTTATGCATATTCTTCTAAATCTGCTTATAGCAATAAATCAAGTAAAAAAATAATTTTGACTGATACTGTAATTAAAAAAGATGGGAAAGCTTATGCTACAAGGCTATTAACTGCTGGAGAAGTAAGTGATTTTGCAAAGTGGAAAATGTGGGACGATTTTACTGATAATGAGTTTAAACAATTTGCCAATACTTGGAGCATGAATATGAAGCAACGTTATTGTGTGCAACTGCAAACAAACTCTAAGTATGCAACTGTTGGCGAAACAGTTTATTTGATTAATAAATACACCAATGATACTGTTTGGCAGTCCAAAACTGATAACACAGGCAAAGCAGAATTATGGGCTGACGTAAAGGAAAAAACAGGAGCTGATTATGTGATAGCCTGCAAAGGATATGACAAAATTAAGACGCCTTATTTATTTGAAGAAGGCGTAAATAGAATGAGCATTAATAAAGAATGCAACAATAATAAAACTGTAGAAATAGCTTTTGTAGTTGATGCTACAGGGAGTATGGGCGATGAAATTGAATATTTAAAAATTGAGCTAGAAGATGTGTTGAATAAAACTTTTGAACGTTATATCGATTTGAATGTACGTGCAGCATCTGTTTTTTACAGAGATAATGGAGATGAATATTTAACCAAACATGTTGACTTTAATAACGACTTATTGAAAGTGTTGAATTTTATTAAACTGCAAAAAGCTGGTGGTGGTGGCGATATGCCTGAAGCAGTCGATGCAGCTTTGAATACAGCTATTGATAGTTTGCATTGGAGCGATGATGCCCGAACAAAAATGTTGTTTTTAATTCTAGATGCACCACCACATGCTGAGGCAAAAGATAAAATGTTTCAGCTGATACAAAAAGCTGCTGCTAAGGGCGTTCGTATTGTTCCAATAGTGTGCAGTGGAGCAGATAAAAATACAGAGTTTTTGATGCGTAGTATTGCACTAGCTACTAATGGAACGTATTTGTTTTTAACCAATGATAGTGGGGTAGGAGGAGAACATATTAAACCTACAACAGATGCTTTTAGTGTAGAGTTATTGAACAATTTATTACCAAGAATTATTCAGCAAATGATTTATATTTCAAATTGTACCGAACAACAACAACAGCAACCTCCAACTAAAATTCAACCCAATTCTTTAAAAATAACAGCAACGCCCAACCCAACGACTGGTAAAGTAAATATTGTAAGTACAAAACCCATGAAAGATGTTTTTGTGGCTGATTTTACAGGTAAAATTTTAATGCGTTTGAATACAAACGAGAAACAAACGAACTGGAATATCAATATTTCAAATTTTCCTTCTGGGACATATATTGTACGATACATTACAACTGATAATGAATGGGGAGCTGAAAGAATTGTTTTGATACATTAATGGTAAACTGGTCTTCATAAAACGAAGACCAGTTTTAGTTTATCAATTATTCAATACTTTTATCGTTGATGGAAAAGAAAAAAGGTCCGGATGTTATTGATAAAATTTTAGAAGCCTGTTATCAGGCCAATAAAGATGCATTGTTTATCATGAGTTTAATGCATCAATATGAAGACAGGGGGTTTCTTACAAAAGGACAAATGGAAGGATTGTTTAAAAAAGCAAGTACTGTAAAAGATATGCCTGCAGGTTGGTTGGCTACATTAGAGGCAACCATTGCCAAATTACCTACACGAGATAAAACACCTGTTAAAAAAGAAGCAGTTGAGTACAAAAAAGATGAACAGGTACAAAAATGGATTGAACAAATTCTTGCAAAATATCCGCAGCACAAAGCTGTGATTGCTTTACAATTAAAATTTGAAAAGCAAAACGAATTAACGCCTAACGAAAAGAAAGAAGTGCAAAAGTTTTACAAACTTTTGATTGAAAAGAAAACCTGATTAAAACATACTGAATGTGTGTTTACCACTATAATTAAAAGGAACATTTACAAAAATGCCAGCTTTGCCAACTCTTGTTGTTCCTTTTACATTTAATAGAATTTCTTTATTGAAAACGACAGTCAATAAATTCTTAAAGATACCTTTCATATCAACTTCCATTCGGCTGGGCAATGTAAATTCACTTTTACGTGCAATGTGCATGAGTGTATCCAATTTGTACTTGCCTAAATAGTTATTGTCTATATAAACATCGCAATCTACTTTGCGTAAATCAACACCAAAATCGTTTGGATTGTAATACACCAAATCCATACTCACTGCAGTTTTATCAAAGCCTAAAGATTGAATAGAAACATTTCTTACATCTCTGTAATCGAAGCCCTGTGGCTTTTTGCAAGAAGTAAATAGTATGAAAAATAGCAACCCTACAAATAAGTTTATTTTCATTTAATTGATTGTTTTAGGTACTTAAAAAGCTGTTAGCATTTAGCTGTTAGCCTTTAGCGAAGAAGAAAATGCTGTTAACATTCTCTCTTCTTCATTTAATAGATTTAAGGTTTCATTTAGCTTTTCTTGGTTTCCATAATTAAGTTCTTTTGCAATTAATAATTGCGTTTCCATTTCAAAACAAGAGCCTAATGAAATTTCTATAAATCTATTATAATCTTTATCACTAGTTCTACTACTTCCTTCAGCAATGTTTGATGGTATTGATACACCTGCTCTTGTAATTTGATTAGCTAAAGCAAATCTTTCCTCTTTGGGAAATGTTTCAACAATTTTAAATGCGTTAATTGCTATTGCAAATCCCTTTTGCCAAATTTTTAATTCTTTAAAGTTTCTCATACTATAAAAGTTTATATTTTGAAAATAGGGTTTGAGCCATATTTTCAAGAAGAAAGTGTTTAACCATAAGAACAGTTTTTTAGTTTTAGCTAAATTTTTATTGCTGCTATCTTCTTAATGCTAAAAGCTAAAGGCTCAAAGCTTATAGCTCCAATTCTACAAACAGCTAACTGCCTATTTCATCTTCTCTCTCTTTCAACTCTTTAATTTTATCCAATGCTCCTGCAACAACATCACACATAATGGTGTATAATGCTCCCTGTTTGTAATTGTTGTAAATATGTTCCAATGCCAAGTTTTCGTTGGCAATTACTGTTTGTAGAATCGCAGGATTTACACTGTTAATTCCTTCTTGTAATAAGCCAATAATTTCATCGGCAGTTCGTCCACGTAAATTTTTATCGCAACGAATAATGATTTCATCAAAATATTGTGCAGAGATTGCACCCAACTCTCTAATGTCTTCATCTCGTCTGTCACCAGTTCCACTAATTACACCAACTTTATAATTATAATCCAGTTTGCTAATGAAATCTCCTAAAAGCCTTAATCCATGTGGGTTGTGGGCAAAATCTGCCAAGAAAGTAAAATGTTTAAAATGGAAAAAGTTCAAACGTCCAGGTGTTGTATTGCTGCCAGCAATAAATGTTTGTAATCCACTTCTGATATCTTCAATGGTAATGCTCTTAAACAAGTAACAAGCCAATACACTTGGCAAGCAATTGGCAATATTATGCGTTGCTTTTCCTTCGAAAGTGAGTGGAATATCTTTTACATGACACACTCTAATTTTCCAGGTGCCTTTTAAAATACTGATATAACCATTTTCATACACCGTTGCCAATCCACCTGCTTTGCAATGAGCTTGAATACGTGGATTGTTTTCATCCATACTAAACAATGCAACATTACATTTTAAACTTTCTTTCATGGCAAATACCAAATCATCATCTGCATTTAATACTGCATAACCATGGGGAAAAACAGTTTCTGGAACTACCGCTTTTACTTTTGCCATTTGTTCAATAGTGTTTATACCTCCAAGTCCCATGTGATCTGCAGCTACATTGGTTACAATGGCAACATCACAATTTTGAAAAGCCAAACCATTTTTTAAAATACCACCTCTAGCACATTCTAAAACTGCAAAATCAACAGTAGGGTCTTTCAATACAAACTGAGAGGAGAGAGGTCCAGTACAATCTCCCTTCATCAACAATTGGTTTTGAATATATACACCATCGCTTGTAGTATAGCCTACTTTTTTGCCTGCACTTTTACTAATGTGTGCAGTTAATCTTGTGGTGGTGGTTTTACCATTGGTTCCTGTAATGGCTATGATTGGAATTCTCCCATTGCTTCTATCAGGGAACAACATATCAATTACAGGTTCAGCAACATTTCTAGGTAAACCTTCAGCAGGTTCAATGTGCATTCTAAAACCTGGAGCAGCATTCACTTCTAAAATAGCCCCACCATTTTCACTTACTGGTGTTCTTAAATCAGAAGCCATAATATCAATGCCACAAATATCTAAACCAATGATTTTCGCTATTCTCTCACACATAACAATGTTTGCAGGATGCACTTCATCGGTTACATCTTCACTTGTACCACCAGTACTTAAATTGGCTGTTGTTTTTAATAAAACCAATTCTCCTTTTGATGGAATCGTTTCTAGCGTATAACCTTTTTCTTCCAACATTTTCATGGTGCTGTGGTCAACGGTAATTTGGGTTAATACTTTTTCATGACCAAAACCACGACGTGGGTCTTTATTCACCTCATCAATTAAATATTGAATGGTGTTTAGTCCATCACCTTTTACTGCTGCAGGTGTTCGTAAAGCAGCACAAATAAATTTATAGTTAATGACTAAAATTCTAAAATCAAAACCTGTAATAAAACGTTCTACAATTACACTTCTGCCATACTTATGTGCAGCTTCTAATGCAGTTAGAGCTTGCTCCCAAGTGGTAATGTTGGTTGTATTTCCTTTGCCATGATTTCCATCAATTGGCTTAATTACCAAAGGATAACCGTATTTTTCAACAGCTTCTTTTAAGCCGGCTTCTGTTCTAATTACTGTTCCTCTTGGTACAGGAATTTCGGCAGCTTCCAATAAGTTTTTGGTTTCTTCTTTATCACATGCAATGTCAACAGCAATGTTGCCTGTAGTACTTGCAATAGTTGCTCTAATGCGTTTTTGGTGTACTCCATACCCCAGTTGCACCAAGCTATGTTTGTTCAATCGTAAATGCGGGATACCACGTTTTGCAGCTTCATCTACAATGCAACCAGTGCTTGGCCCAAGTCTAGTATCTTCTCTAATTTCACGAAGTTGTTGTATGTCTTCACTCAAGTCGTATTCAACACCATCTACCAATGCTTGAGCAATTCTTACAGCAGCTTTTGCTGCATACACACCTGCGTCCTCCTCCATATAACTAAACACTACAAAGTATTTTCCATCTTCGCCAGTACCTCTTGTTCTGCCAAAACCAGTATCCATCCCTGCAAGCGTTTGCAGTTCTAAAGCAATGTGTTCAATTACATGACCCATCCAGGTGCCTTCTTTCACCCTCATAAAAAAACCACCACGTACACTTTCACTGCATCTGTGTTCAATCATGGTGGGCATTAAAGCTTCCAATCTTTCTAAAAAACCATCAATAGCGTTAGTAGGACGTTGTTCAAGGTCTTCTAGATCTAATTCCATTTGAATGAGTTTTCCTCTTCTCACACTCCAGTAATTGGGGCCACGTAATACTTTTATTTGTTCAATTCTCATAATGCAGTTTTTTAGTTTTTGGTAACCAGCTAACGAATAAGCATGAAACACCTCAGGCTTTGCACCCTTGTACGTTTATAACATTGCTGAGCAGGAATTGTAAGATAAGGAAAATTGTTTTTGAGTATAAATTTTATTTGGAAACTTTCATACAATTATCACAGTTACTCAATTTATGTTCTAAATCAAATATTGCCTGTCTAAGCATTTCTAAGTCTTTGTATTCTTTCCTTTCAGATATTTTTATACCAAAACTTGAGGCATTTAATGTTGAAATTTCAGCTAGTACATCATCTTTATTCATGATTCTTTGACTCACAGTTATATTTTGTTTATAGGAAGTAACAAACTCTGTTTTCCCAAAATAGATTTCTCCATTTTCCTCACCAATTAAAAATATATAAGCTTTGTAATCTTGTGGAAGTGGAAGTTTGCCGTTAATTGTATAAAATCCATATTGTTTTTTGTTATCTAATATTCCACCTTCTGCAAAAACTTTTAAAGATGGAATGATTAAATAAATATTGAACCTTTCAGTTTTGCTATCTTTTATTTCAACAGTCAATTCACTTTCTTTGCTATTGAATTTATCTTCTATTAAATCATCAATATTGTACCAACCATAAGCTTCAACTTTGAATTGATAGTATTCTGCATTAAATACTTCTGGACTTACCTTAATTGGAATTGTACCATTATCATTATTAGGGTTTACATCAGTAGGTTCAACAATAATTTTTGTAGTCATGGGCACTTCTTTTCCAACCAAAGTAGAAGTGATACTATCATATTTATGAATTAAATGAATATAGGTTTGCGAGTATTCATAACATTCATCAAAATAACTATGTGGATTATATGTATCTGGAATTCCTAATCTTCTCGATTCTGAATTAATGTACGCAATAATCGCATCTATTTGTTGACCGTTTAGAATTTCAGCAAAGGCATTCATTGCAGACTTGTTGTAATTATTATAGATACAGTTAGCATAATAAATATCCCTATCTCTTTGATTTTTTTTCCAGTATCTATAACGCCTTGTTTATCTGTTTTTAAAAGTACAGCGACTGGATTGTAAATAAAATTTCTGAGGTTATTTTTATCCTTCCATCTGTTTTCAATCCAAGCTAAGTCTGGACCTGTTAATTTTTTATCAATGCTATGGCAAGAACTACAATTATTTACAAATAAAGACTTGCCATCTATACTATCTTTAATTTTTGTTTCAAGTTTAGTTGGTTCATCCCAAATTATTTTACCATTTTCTTCTTGCCCTTTATACAATTGCATTTCTGCATTAGCAGATAATGTAGGCAATGAAATTTGTAAAGGTTTTTGAATTGTACTTTTCTCTTTTGTATCAATATAAAACATTCCGTCACTACTTAATATACCATTGTTTGTTTGAGTAGTGAGACCAGCTTTTAAAATATCATTTAGTGATAAAGCTTCCTTTAATCTTAGGGTTACTTTATTGGTAGCTGCTTTTATGCTGCCAGCATCAATTTTAATTTTTATACCTTGATTAGATTGTATAATTGTGTCTTTATCGGTATTGATAATAAATGACTGTTCTTCTAGGTTGTTAGAGTTGATGTATTTTAAAGCAAAATTTTCTTTTTTATTTGAGCAGGAGAAGAATAAAAAAATTAGGAGGCTTAGGAATAACTTTACTTTTCCAATTTTCATAGTACAGTTTTTTTGTTTTGGTAACCAGATTTTGCACAAAGTTGAAACACCTGAGGCGTCGCACAGCCGATAGCTATCGGCTTCAACGTTTGTTATAATGCTGGGCAGATTAATGGAAGATAAGGAAAAAATATATTCCTATTTAATTTTAATCAAAGGATAAATTATGTACTTAGAAATCTACCACTCCGCCCTTGCACTTGGATTTACATCTAAACTGCAAAACTGGTTGGCTTGATATTTATAATAAGCAGTAATAGCAATCATTGCAGCATTATCGGTGCAATATTCAAATTGTGGAATAAAAGTTTTCCAGCCTTGCTTTTTACCCATTTCTTGTAAAGCAGTTCGTAATCCACTATTAGCACTTACACCACCTGCAATACATATTTGTTTTACACCTGTTTGTTGAACGGCTTTCTTTACTTTTTTCAATAAAATAGTAATAATGGTATGTTGAATAGAAGCACATACATCGTTTAAATTATTTTCTATAAAACTAGGTTCTTGTTTTTGCAAAAAATATAAAATCGAAGTTTTCAATCCACTAAAACTAAAGTTCAATTCAGGTATTTGTGGCTCTGCAAACTTGAATACAAGTGGGTTTCCAAGTTTTGCATATTTATCAATCAAAGGTCCACCAGGATAAGGCAAACCCAACAGTTTAGCACTTTTGTCAAAAGCTTCTCCAGCAGCGTCATCAATGGTTTGTCCAATAACCTCTAATTCTAAAGCCGATTTTGCCAATACAATTTGGGTGTGTCCACCACTAACCGTTAAACATAAAAAAGGAAAATCAGGTTTATTGTTTTCGTCTATCAAGTTAGCCAATACATGAGCTTGCATGTGATGCACAGCAATCAAAGGTTTATTTAATGATAAGGCCAAAGATTTTGCAAACTGGGTTCCTACCAATAAACTGCCAATTAGGCCTGGGGCTTGTGTGAAGGCAATGGCATCTATATCTTGAATAGTGATTGATGATTCGTGAATGGACGATGCTTCTTTAATTGCCGCATCTACAACAGGAACAATATTTTGCATGTGAGCCCTGCTTGCCAATTCTGGTACAACACCGCCATATTTTTCATGTACAGTTTGATTGGCTATAAAATTGGATAATATTTTCCCATCTACACAAATCGATGCAGAGGTTTCATCACAAGAAGATTCTATTGCTAAAATAGTTACAAGTTTCAAGTTGCTAATTTCTAGTTTGATGCAAATGTAAATGATACTTATAACTGGTAATCGGTAACCTGTAACTATTTCGTTCTAATAGCCACAACAGGATTCATTCTTGCTGCTATTGACGCAGGTATAATGCCAGATAAAATGCCCAGTACTATACAAATGCTAAATGCAAGTGTAATAATATTAGGAGCAATGTAAATGGGAAATGGCATTACATTGCTAAGCACCTTGGTTAAAATCCATACAAAGAAAAGTCCCATTAAACCACCCATAATACACAGTACAGCACTTTCTAATAAAAACTCAGTAAGTATGGTTCTGCTTTTTGCACCAATTGCTTTTTTCAAACCAATTTGGCTGGTACGTTCTCTAACTGTAACAAACATAATATTAGCAACACCAAATGCACCCACAATTAAACTTAATCCAGCAATTGCCCATCCGCCAATGGTTACCGAACCAAAGAAAGATTTGGTTTGTTCTGCAAAAATACTAATATCGTTTAAGCTGAAGTCTTCTTCTCCAATAGGGCTGATTCTTCTAATTTGCCTCATTACGCCTCTCAGTTCATCTTGTAAAAATTTAGGTTCAATTCCTTTTTTACCTTGTACAATAATTACTGGACCGTTTTTATCTGGATTATAAATAGATGCAAAAAAACGGTATGGAGACAAAATACAGTTGTCGAAGTTAAATGCATTGGCAAAGCTTTGACCTTCTTTTTTAAGTACGCCCAATATCAGCAATTGCTTGCCCTGAAAAGTAATTTCCTTTCCTTCCGCACGTTCAGGTTTACCAAACAATTCATTGGCAACATTTTCACCTATTACAACCGTTGGAGTACCACGGCTAAACTCAGCATCATTAATAAATCGACCTACCTGCATTTCTAAAGATTGTATTTTACTAAAATCTTCAGATGATCCAATAAATTTAATATTGGTTAAACTACTGTTGCCAAAACTTCCAGTTCCAAGTGTACTACAGGTAAAAGCAATATTTTCAGTCAAGGATGATTTGGCTTTAATAAACTGCATTTCCTCAAATTTCGGAGAAGGTCTTTTCACATATTTCCACCAAGGGTAATCATTTCCACCACCTCCATATTCCCATTTGTCGATATAGATACTGTTACTACCTAACTTTTTAATGTCTTCCTGCACTTTTCTTTCTAAACTGTCAACCGTTGCCAATACACCAATAATGCAAAAGATGCCAATGGTAATCCCGAATAGCGATAAAAAAGTGCGTAGCTTGTTTACTTTAAGCTCCTGCATGGCCATTTTGAAGCTATTCCATAATATATTGCTGAGTTTAAACATTGTATCAAAATTAGTAGAACCTGTGGAAGGAAAAATTTTTATTTAAAAGAAGTTTATCTGTTCGTTTAATAACGGTTGTTTTAAAGGGTTAATAAATTATACAAAAACGAAATAATTGTACCACCACTCAACCATTTTAAAAATTTCATGTTTATGTTGGCAACGATACCACTAAAAATAAAATTCTTTTTCAATTGGCATTGATTACTGTATTACTTTTGCAGCGAAATTTTTACAACCTCAACTCAGCTGTATGACTTGGAAGCAAATGTTCACATCTTCAGTAGGTAAGAAATTGGTAATGGGATTTACCGGAATTTTCCTTATTCTTTTTTTAATTGTCCATGTAGCTTTAAACGCATGTATTTGGGCTATGGATGGTGGCGAAATGTTTAACAAGGGAGCTCATTTTATGGGTTCTAATGTTGTGCCAAGAATTTTAGAAATTGGCCTATTTGCTGGCATCATATTACACATTGTACAAGGTTATATGTTAGAAGTGCAAAATAGAAATGCCCGCAGTACAAAGTATGCGATAGATTATGGCAATAATGGTAGCAAATGGTATAGTCGTAGCATGGCATTATTAGGTACATTACTTTTATTGTTCTTGATTATGCACATTTATCATTTTTGGTTGCCCAATCGATCTCACCAAGGATTTCTTTTAGGAGAGGAAATTAACTTGTTCGAAACCATGAAAGAAGTGTTTCAGGAATTATGGGTGGTTATAGCTTACGTAGCAGGATGTATTTCTTTAGGTTACCATTTGGCTCATGGTTTTCAAAGTGCATTTAAAACCATTGGGGTTCACAACAAAAGATATCATGGAATGTTAAACACAATTGGTTTTGCATTTGCAATTTTTATACCATTGGGTTTCGCTATGATGCCCATTAGTTTTTATTTAGGGTGGGTTTAATTTTTATTGCTGAATAGTGATATGAAAGGTGAAGGGTGCGACGCAACAAAAGCTAAATAGCTGTACGGTTGCTGGTTTAAAAATATCAATCTTATAAATTGCTGATATATGCTAGATGCTAAAATTCCTTCGGGGTCATTAGAAAGTAAATGGACAGATTATAAGGGTCATTGTAAATTGGTGAACCCATCTAATAAGAGAAAACTTGAAGTTATTATTGTGGGTACAGGATTGGCTGGGGCCAGTGCTGCTGCCAGTTTGGGCGAATTGGGGTATAAAGTAAAAGCATTTTGTTTTCAGGATAGTCCACGGCGTGCACACAGTATTGCTGCACAAGGTGGTATTAATGCTGCAAAAAATTATCAAAACGACGGTGATTCTGTTTTTCGTTTATTTTACGATACTATTAAAGGTGGCGATTATCGTGCAAGAGAAGCAAACGTTCATCGTTTAGCTGAAGTAAGTGCAAATATTATCGATCAGTGTGTTGCACAAGGTGTTCCTTTTGCAAGAGAATATGGTGGATTGTTGAGCAATCGTAGTTTTGGAGGTACTCAAGTACAAAGAACTTTTTATGCTGCAGGTCAAACTGGTCAGCAATTATTAATAGGTGCATACCAAGCTTTAGAACGTCAGGTTGCATTGGGTAATGTTACCATGTATGCCAGACATGAAATGCTGGACATTGTAAAAGTGGATGGTAAAACTCAAGGTATTATAGCCAAAGATTTGGTTACTGGAAAATTAGAACGTCATTTTGGACATGCAGTTTTATTGTGCACTGGTGGTTATGGTAACGTGTTTTATTTATCTACCAATGCAATGGGTAGCAATGTAACTGCTGCATGGAAAGCACATAAGCAAGGTGCAACTTTTGCCAATCCTTGTTTTACACAAATTCATCCAACTTGTATTCCTGTAAGTGGAGATCATCAAAGTAAATTAACCTTGATGAGCGAATCATTAAGAAATGATGGTAGAATTTGGGTGCCCAAAAAACAAGGTGACAACAGAAAATCTGTTGATATTCCAGAAGAAGAAAGAGACTATTATTTAGAAAGAAGATATCCTGCTTTTGGAAACTTAGTTCCAAGAGATGTGGCTAGTAGAGCAGCTAAAGAAAGATGTGATGCTGGTTATGGTGTGGGTACTTCTAAACAAGCAGTTTATTTAGATTTTGCTGATGCAATTATACGTTATGGTAAAACGGAAATTACCAAACAAGGTAGAGATTCCAATGTTGCATCTAAAGATGAAATTCTTACTTTAGGTAAAGCTGTAGTTAAAGAAAAGTATGGTAATTTATTCGATATGTACGAAAAAATTACTGGAGAAAATCCGTACGAGTTAGCCATGAGAATTTACCCTGCTGTGCATTATACAATGGGAGGTTTATGGGTAGATTATGAGTTAATGACCAATGTAAAAGGATTGTATGCTTTAGGTGAAGCCAACTTTAGCGATCATGGAGCAAACCGTTTAGGTGCAAGTGCTTTGATGCAAGGTTTAGCCGATGGTTACTTTGTAATTCCTTATACAATTGGTAATTATTTGGCCGATGAAATTTATACCAAACCAATTTCTACTGATCACGAAGCATTTGTTGCTTCCGAAAAAGCTGTTGCTGATAGATTAGAAACTTTAATGAATATTAAAGGCACCCAAAGTGTAGAAAGTTTACACAAACGTTTGGGTAAAATTATTTGGGATAAATGTGGAATGGCTCGTAATGCAGAAGGTTTAAAACAAGCTATTGCCGAAGTTCAAGCATTGAAAAAAGAATTTTGGAGTGATGTTAAAATACCAGGAGAAATTGATGGTTTCAATCCTGAATTAGATAAAGCTGGCCGAGTTGCTGACTTTATTGAGTTAGGCGAATTAATGTGTATTGATGCTCTGCAAAGAGAAGAAAGCTGTGGTGGACATTTTAGAGAAGAGCATCAAACCGAAGAGGGTGAAGCTTTACGTCATGATGATAAATTCATGTATGTATCTGCTTGGGAATTTAAAGGAGAGCATCAGTGGCAGTTACATAAAGAACAATTAAATTACGAGGTGATAAAGCCAAGCCAAAGGAATTATAAATAACATCTTATTTACTAATAGACTAATTTTTTAGTATGGAGCATTACAATATGAATTTGAATTTGAAAATCTGGAGACAGAAAAATTCAAAATCAAAAGGCGAATTCAAACTGTATAGAGTAGAAGGTATTTCTTCTGAAATGTCTTTTTTAGAAATGTTAGATGTATTAAACGAACAATTGGTTGTTACTGGCGATGAGCCTGTTGCTTTTGATCATGATTGTCGTGAAGGCATTTGTGGTATGTGTAGTTTGTACATTAATGGTAAACCTCATGGTCCTTGGCAAGCAAATACTACTTGTCAGTTACATATGAGAGCCTTCAAAGATGGTGATACTGTTGTGATTGAGCCTTGGAGAGCCAATGCATTTCCTGTAATTAAAGATTTAGTAGTAGATAGAAGTGCATTTGATAGAATTATTCAAGCAGGTGGTTATATTTCTGTAAATACTGGTAATGCAGTTGATGGAAATTCTTTACCAATCAACAAAGACAAAGCCGATGCAAGTTTTGCAGCAGCTATGTGTATTGGTTGTGGTGCATGTGTTGCAGCTTGTAAAAACAGTAGTGCTATGTTATTTTTAAGTGCAAAAGTTTCTCATTTGGCTTTATTGCCTCAAGGAGAACCTGAGCGTAAGAGTCGTGTAGTAAACATGGTCGCTCAAATGGATAAAGAAGGTTTTGGTGCTTGTACCAATACTGGTGCTTGTGAAGCAACTTGTCCTAAGGAAATCTCCATTAGTAATATTGCTCGTTTAAATCAAGAATATTTAACGGCAACATTAACTGCGGAATAATTTTTAATCTAGAATGAAATATAAAACTGCTCTTTAAAAAAGAGCAGTTTTTGTAATAGGTAATTCAAGTGTGTTTGTAAAATCCAACGACTTAGATTTGATTTTTAATGTGAACATTTGTTAGTCTTGTGTTTTAAAGAAAATGCAGCTTGCAAACCATAATATCTTAAATCACTTTGGTTTTGTATAGTTCAATACTATATTTTTGCCACTCAATTTTTAATACATATAGTTATGCGTTCAATTGCTTTCAGAGAGGCTTTAAGAGAAGCCATGAGTGAGGAAATGAGAAGAGATGAAAGGGTTTTTTTAATGGGGGAAGAAGTTGCAGAATATAATGGTGCCTATAAAGTTAGTCAAGGAATGTTGGCAGAGTTTGGACCAAAAAGAATTATAGACACTCCTATTGCTGAATTAGGATTTGCTGCAATTGCAGTTGGTGCTGCTCAGAATGGGTTAAGACCAGTAGTTGAGTTTATGACTTGGAATTTTGCTGTATTGCCTTTAGACCAAATTTTAAACACCGCATCTAAAATGTTGGCCATGAGTGGTGGGCAAATTAAATGCCCTATTGTTTTTCGTGGACCAAATGGTAGTGCTGGTCAGTTAGGTGCCCAACATAGTACTGCATTCGAAAGTTTGTATGCTAATATCCCAGGTTTAAAAGTTGTATCACCAAGTAATGGTTATGATGCAAAAGGTTTATTAAAACAAGCCATCCGTTACGAGGAAGATCCAGTAATGTTTATGGAAAGTGAAGTAATGTATGGCGATAAAAGTGACGTTCCTGAAGAAGAGTATTACATTCCATTAGGAAAGGCAGATGTAAAGAAAGTTGGCCGTGACGTAACCATTGTGTCATTTAACAAAATGATGAAAGTTGCCTTGGGTGCTGCTGCTGAATTAGAAAAAGAAGGTATAAGTGCAGAAGTAATAGACTTAAGAACAATTCGTCCGTTAGATTGGGAAACCATTTTAGAAAGTGTGAAGAAAACCAATCGTTTGGTAATTGTAGAAGAACAATGGCCATTCGCATCGGTGAGTTCCGAAATTACTTACCGTATTCAAAAAGAAGGATTCGATTATTTAGATGCACCTATCAGAAGAATTACCAGTGCCGATGCTCCTATGCACTACGCACCAAACTTAACTGAGTTGGCGTTGCCAAATATAGCTCGTGTAGTTAAATTGGTTAAAGAAGTAATGTATGTAAAAAAGTAAATTATCGATTGTATTTGTAAAGCCTGAGCATTTGTTCAGGCTTTTTTGTTTTCGTTTGTGCATAGAATTATTTTTCTTACAAAGCAATGTTCAATAATTATTATTATTTTCAACCTTCTAATAGCTTGCCTGCCTATTAAAATTTACGTATGAGTACTACAACCAGTAATGCATTACAGCAGTACAAAAATCAGGTAGGTATTAAGTTTCAGCTTTATAATAGCTTGTTTACTTCCTTACCTTTTCACACCATTGAAAAAACAGGTATTTTAGTTTCTTTGCTTTTGTTGAATTGCGAAGATGGGTACAAAAAAAAGAAGAGCCCCGTAGAAATTATCGACGATTTTTTTGTCAAGCAAACTTCATTTACTAAAGATGAAGAAAAGATCGATTTGTTGTTTCGTTTGGTGCAGTATATTGAACGTCAGGTAGTATTATTCGATGCATTGGAAGATGCAGCTTTTAAAGATACTCACGACCTGAGTGGAGTAGGTACTTTAAAGCATTTAGCCATTGAAGTTGCTGCAAAAAACAAAACAGAAGCTTTAAAAGGAAAACTGAAAGATTTTAATATTCAGTTGGTATTAACTGCACATCCTACACAGTTTTATCGTGGAGCTGTTTTGGGCATTATTCATGATTTATCAAGTGCAATTAATAGCAACAATGAAAATCAGATTTATACTTATTTACAACAATTAGGTCGCACACCTTTCTTTCAACAGCAAAAGCCAACACCCTACGATGAGGCCATCAGCTTAATATGGTATTTAGAAAATACATTTTATCCTGCCGCAGGCAGAATAATTGGTTTTTTGAAAAATAATTTTGGTGGTGTTTTGAATCCTGAAAATCCAATTATTAAAATGGGCTTTTGGCCTGGTGGCGATAGAGATGGAAATCCTTTTGTAAACGCAGCAACTACAATACAAGTA
Organism: Chitinophagaceae bacterium; assembly: GCA_044348985.1. Classification (GTDB taxonomy): domain Bacteria; phylum Bacteroidota; class Bacteroidia; order Chitinophagales; family Chitinophagaceae; genus UBA1930. The sequence continues at coordinate 11,152 of JBIKRV010000020.1, read as the reverse complement.
GCCAATGCATTAAGGGGAGCTACAATTAAATGTTATTATTTAGATATTAGAAAACTGAAAAGAAGGTTAACATTTAAAGGTGTTGATATTGCTTTGACACTATTAGAAAAAAAATTGTATGATAATTTATTTATTCCAGGTCACTTATGTGATTTGAATAAAGATGAAATTATTACTGCTCTTACCAATATTCGGCATCAACTTATTTATGACCACAATAGTTTATTTGTAAGTCAGGTAGAAAGTTTAATCAATAAGATAGAAGTTTTTGGTTTATACTTTGCGTCACTCGACATCCGTCAGGATAGCGGTATTCATGTAAAAACAATCCAATCAATTGTAAATACAAATACTGTATTACCTCCAAATTATGCCTCGTTAAATGTTGCAGAGAAAATGCAATTGTTAAGTTCATTAAATGCTGTTGTAGTTGATGAATTGCAATTACAAAATGCAGTAGAGAAAGATGTATTAGAAGTAATGGCAGCTATAAAAGAAGTACAACGTTTAAATGGAGAAGCAGGTTGCAATCGCTACATCATTAGTCAGTGTAATAGTGCATTGAATGTGTTAGAGGTTTATGGTTTATTCTTATTGAGTGGGTGGCAAAAAGAACATTTGACAGTTGATATCATTCCATTGTTTGAAACCATTGACGATTTACAACATGCAGCAACTATTATGGAAACTTTATACACCAATGAAGTTTACAAAGCTCATTTAAACAGAAGAGGAAATAAACAAACCATTATGCTAGGTTTTAGTGATGGCACTAAAGATGGTGGTTACATGATGGCTAACTGGAGCATTTACAGAGCCAAAGAAGCTTTAACTGCTATTTCTAAACAATATGAAATTGATGTAGTATTTTTTGATGGGAGAGGAGGTCCGCCTGCAAGAGGTGGTGGTAAAACACATAATTTTTATGCATCGCAAGGAGAGAATATAGCCAATAAAGAAATTCAATTAACAATACAAGGACAAACAGTAAGCTCTAATTTTGGAACAATCGACTCTGCACAGTTTAATATTGAACAGTTATTACATGCTGGCATATCAAATAAAGTGTTAGAGGGCAAAAAAGTAAGTTTGAGTGATGGTGAAAAAGCAATTATTGACCGAATTGCTGAAGATGGTTATGTTGCATATAAAGCATTAAAAGAACAACCTTATTTTACTGATTATTTATTGAATGTAAGTCCATTAAAGTTCTATGCTGAAACAAATATTGGTTCCCGACCAGCAAAACGTGGTGCTGGGTCTAAATTAAGTTTATCTGATTTACGTGCAATTCCATTTGTAGGGGCTTGGAGTCAGTTAAAACAAAATGTAACAGGTTATTATGGTGTTGGTTATTCTTTAGAAAGAATAGCCAATGAGGGTAAGTGGAACGAAGTAAAAGAATTGTATAATAATTCATTGTTTTTCAGAACATTATTAGACAATTGTGAAATGGCCATGAAAAAGTGCTTCTTCCCGTTAACAGCATTTTTAGCTGAACATCCACAGTATGGAACAATTTGGACAATGATGTTTGAAGAATATGAACGTACTAAAAAATATGTAGCCCTGCTTTCGGGTCATGCTGATTTAATGTCTAATTACCCAGCCGATCAGCTTTCCATTCAAATGAGAGAAAGAATTGTATTACCATTGCTTTCTATACAGCAATACGCTTTAACTCGAGTTCGGGTAATGGATGAAAATTTCAATCCATCCCCAAATAAGTCATCATTAGAAAAATTAGTTATGCGTTGTTCTTTTGGCATTATCAATGCCGGAAGAAACTCTGCATAATGGTTTTCAACACTTTTAATGTTTAAAACTAACAAAAAGCCATTCTTTTTGCTAACGATTTATATATAATGATTTAAATTATGTAAATTGTTTTATAATTTTTGTTAATTTTTTCTCTATTTTGTGCTCATAAGTTAATATTGTTTATTTTTTAACTATTTAAAAACCCCTAAGCTTATGAGTACGTCCACAGCAAAAAATGTAGCCCCCTTTCTGGTATTAGCACTTGTTGCTATTGCTGCACTTTTTATTCCGAGTGCTGCCATTTTCGATGGTAGTAAAGTTTATGCTCCAGCAGATATTGCCTGGATTATTGTAGCAACCGCATTAGTATTCTTGATGACTCCGGGCTTAGCATTTTTCTATGGAGGAATGGTACATCGCAAAAATGTACTTTCTACTATGATGAAAAGTATTGTAGCCGCAGGTATCGTAAGTGTACTTTGGGTGGTTGTAGGTTTCAGTCTATGTTTTGGAGACACCGTTGGAGGTTTTATTGGTAATCCTAAAACTTTCTTATTCTTCAAAAACGTATTATCAGGCGAACCAATTTTACAGGGCGGTACTGCATTAACAATTCCATTGTTATTGTTTTCATTGTTTCAGTTAATGTTTGCCGTTATTACCCCAGGATTGGTTGTAGGAGCAATTGCTGAAAGAATTCGTTTTACTGCCTACATCTTATTCACTGTATTATTTTCTTTACTGGTATATGCACCATTGGCACATTGGAGCTGGCATCCAAATGGTTTCTTATTTAAAATGGGTGCATTAGACTTTGCAGGAGGAACTGTAGTTCATATTTCTGCAGGTTGTGCAGCTTTGGCTGGTGCATTGGTTTTAAAACCGAGAAAATCCTGGTTTGTAAGTAAAGAAACTGTTCCTGCCAATATACCTTATGTATTAATTGGTACAGGTTTATTGTGGTTTGGTTGGTTTGGTTTTAATGCAGGTTCTGCTTTAGGTGCTAATGCACTTTCAGTGTCTGCTTTTGCTACAACCAATACTGCTGCTGCAGCAGCTGGTTTAAGTTGGATGTTTTTTGAAGCATTAAAAGGTAAAAAACCATCTGTAATTGGCTTTTGTATAGGTGCTGTAGTGGGTTTAGTTGCAATTACACCAGGTGCTGGTTTTGTAGCTATTCCTCAAAGTATTTTCATTGGTGTTATAGCTGCTGTTATTTCTAATTTAGCTGTAATGCTAAAAGGAAAAACTAAACTAGATGATACATTAGATGTATTTCCTTGTCATGGTGTAGGTGGAATGGTTGGTATGTTATTAACCGGCATTTTTGCTACCAAAACTGTAAATGCAGCCGGTAACGATGGTTTAGCTTATGGTAATGCCGCATTCTTTTTTACACAGGTAAAGGCTTTGTTAATCGTTGTTGCTTACAGCTTCATTGTTTCTTATTTAATTTTTAAATTTATTAATTTTATTGTCCCTGTTAGGGTAAGTGAAGAAGATGAGTTAGAAGGTTTAGATGCCAGCCAACACGATGAGAATTATGTACAAGGTACATTGCTGGTTAAAAAAGAAGGTGTTTTGGTAGAAGAACCAGCACACTAAGACTTACAACTAATTTCACAATTAATTAAAGAGAAAAGGTATAGCCATAGTAAAACTGGTTTCGCACACCAGTTAAGGCTATACCCTTTCATTATAAAACAAAAATCTATTACAATGTTAAAGAAATTTTTAGCAACACCAGTTGCATTATTAGCTATTTCAAGTGTATTTGCACAAGGTGACTCAACAAAAAAATCAAGTTTTATGCTGTCTGGTTCTGGCGATTTTTATTACAAGTACGACTTTAATAAAGATGCTACCAACAACCGTACAAGCTTCACCAATTCTCAAAACTCTTTTGAATTGGGTATGGCATCTTTAAAAGCTGAACACAGTGTAGGAAAAGTAGGAATCGTTGCCGATTTAGGTTTTGGTAAACGTGCTCAAGAGTTTTCTTATAACGATGCAAGTACTATGGTTGCTGTAAAGCAATTGTATTTAACTTATCAGGTAAGTAGTAAAGTAAAATTAACTGCTGGTAGCTGGGCTACACATGTTGGTTACGAATTGGTAGATGCTGTTGCTAATAAAAACTATAGCATGAGCTATATGTTCTCTTATGGTCCTTTTTTCCATACTGGTATAAAAGCAGAGATTGCAACGAGTGTAAAAAGTGTTTTGATGATTGGTTTGGCAAATCCGACTGATTTGAAATCAGCTAGTGGATTAAATAAATTTGTAATCGCACAGTTTGCTACTGCCACCAAAGACGATAAAGTTAAGTTGTATGTAAATTATCAAGGTGGAAATGCAACAGGTGATATAAGATTAAGTCAGGAAGATGTGGTTGTAACTTATGCTGCTTCTCCTAAGTTTAATGTAGGTTTGAATGCCACTTACCAAACTTTACAAAACAAAGTAGCCGGTAAATGGGAAGGTTCTGAAAACTGGTGGGGTGGTGCCTTGTATTTAGGTTACGATTTTACCAGCAAATTTGGATTGAACTGGAGAAATGAAATGTTCAGCGACAAGAAAAGTTTAACCCTATCAGGTATTGGTGGAAATGTTCTCGCATCTACGCTTTCTGCAAACTTTAAAATAGATAACTTAGTAATTATCCCTGAGTTGAGATTAGATAATGCTGATAATGCTGTATTTAAAAAAGCATCGGGAGCAATATCAAAATCGACTACGTCATTTATTCTTGCTGCAGTATATAAATTTTAGAATTGGGTTTGTAATACAGGTAAGTATATAAAGGAACTCTGCAATTTGCAGAGTTCCGTTTTTTGTCAACTGTTGAAAATTGTTCTATAACTAATGGGCTTTGGATAGCAACGGATAACCCACTGATACAATTGTGTGTTGGCTTTTGGCGGAGTAGGAGTGAATAGCCAAAAACACAGTTGAAATTAGTTATACTGCTAATAGCCCAAAACTATTTTTAATTTATTTTATGTAATTTTTTTACGCAGGGCATCTTGTAGGCAAATAATCAAATATGAAAACTGAAACATACCTACACGTTGCTACACCTTGTAATGAAGATTGGAATAAAATGACGGCGGTTGAAAAAGAACGTTTTTGCGATAGCTGTGCTACACAAGTAATGGATTTTACTACAATGACCGATCAGGAAGTGTTGAGGCATTTAGCCGCTGGTAATGGCAGTATTTGTGGCAGAATTCATAAAGATCAATTACAACGTGCATTGCATGATAGTGATAGAAAAAGAAGAAAAGGCTGGCAGTTACTTATGGCTGGGGTTGCATCGTTATTTTTTAGTGTTGTAAAAGGAAATGCACAAAAAAAAGTAGTTCGAGAAGAACCAAAATCAGGCTTATTAACTACCAATACCAGTAGTTTGTTTACCCAGCAAATGCAGCAAGCTGAAATTACTTTAAAGGGTAAGGTAGTAAATGCAGAACAGGATGCTTTATTGAATGGATATGTATTAAACCCAGTTAGTTTAGAAAAAATATTGGTGAATAAGCAAGGTCAATTTGTAATGAAGGCTTCAGAGCAATTAGACGCTGTATTGGTTGGTGCCAAAGGATTTGATAGCAGAATGGTACCTATAAGTTTTTTTAAAAATAGCGATACCACTATAACATTAAATGCTACAGATACTACCATTACTGGCATTGGTGGTTTTGACAAAGGCGACTTAAGTGGAACAAATATTATAATGGGTGGAATTACATCGTTCGAAAAAATGGAAACAAAAGATTCGGTTGTCACTTTTGTGAAGAAAATTTTTAACAATGCATTCTTCAAGATATTGCCTAATCCATCAACCAAAGGTGGTGTTGGTATTGCTGTAAAGCAGGCTGGCACTTATACTGTACATATTTTTGATAATAATTCTAAACTGATGCATGTACAGGAAATTACTGTAAATGCAAAAGGAGAAGTGGTACAAATTGTATTTCCTGGATGTATGGTTAAAGGAACGTATTATATAAGATTGATTGATAAAGAAACAAAAAAGCAATATATAGATAAGCTTATTGTTCAATAATAAATGTCTGTTTGTTTTTGGTAGAAGAAAGTCCTGCTGCAATTGTTGTAGTGGGATTTTTTTTACAATTAAATCAGTATAAACCAACCAAAATTAGTGTATAAACGTTTATGTAATTAATTGGTTAAATACATTTTTAACATAGCTGTTATACAACATTGGAACGGTTATTGTATTTAATGATTTTTTAAATGATTATAACATGAAAAATTTAGTACAAAAGCTTTTTAAGGTAAAGCATTTTAGTGTTTATCCAAATCCTGCAACAAAAGGTAAAGTAATTAACTTAACTGTTAAAAATGCTGGTAATTATTCCGTACAATTAATAGATAATTCAGCTACTTTGTTACATGAAGAAAAGGTAATTATTGCCGATAAACATGAAGTTAAATTGTTTAATATACCCTCATTGGTGAATAGTGGAACCTATTCTATACGTTTGGTGAATAATGAGAATAATAAACAGTTTACCAGCACCATTTTGGTACGATAATTACTTTTTAAATGCAGGGTGAAACTGATGCAATGTGCTGCGTAAATAGTCTCTGTCTAAATGCGTATAAATTTCGGTGGTGGTAATACTTTCATGGCCCAACATTTCTTGTACAGCCCTTAAATCGGCTCCTCCTTCTACCAAATGTGTTGCAAATGAATGCCTGAATGTGTGTGGTGATATATTTTTGTTAATACCAGCTTTAGCAGCCATTTCTTTAATAATGTAAAAGATCATAATTCTCGATAATCCCTTACCAAATTTGTTCAGGAATAAAATGTCTTCACAATCTTTTTTGGGTTGCACATGAACTCGAATATCGTTCTTGTAAATGTTGATGTATTTAATGGCATCGCCACCAATAGGTACCAATCTTTCTTTATCCCCTTTGCCAATTACACGAATAAAGCCAACATCTAAATACAAGCAACTAATTTTTAAATTAATTACCTCACTCACCCGCAAACCACAGCTATACATGGTTTCTAGGATGGCTTTGTTACGTCCACCTTCGGGTTTACTTAAATCGAGCTGGGCAATAATTAATTCAATTTCGTCGAAGCTTAAAAAGTCGGGTAGGGCTCTTTGCGTTTTGGGTGTATCTAATAGGGTAGATGGATCGGCTGTTATAATTTGTTCGGTTAAACAATATTTATAAAAGCTGCGAATACCCGAAATAATTCTTGCTTGAGATGTTGCTGTCATGCCCAATTCACCAATCCATTGAATAAAATTTTGAAGGTCTTTTATATCTACTGCATCAGGTGACTTGAGGTTGTTATTGGCTATAAGATAAGTGGTTAATTTTTCAATATCTCGTAAGTAGGCTTCAACAGAATGATCGCTAAGCGATTTCTCTAATTGTAGCCAGGCTTTAAATCCTTTTTTATAAGCTTCCCACATAGTAGGGTTAACTGTTTAGTGTTTGTAGTTATATTCGTTGCAATTTCAGCAAAGCAATTCAATCAACAATTTTTAATTTATGATGCAGCCGGTTAATTTTCGTTCGTTTGCACAAAAAGTTCGTTACCACAAAAAAGCGTTTAAAAAATTCTTAGGTAAAGTGGAGAAAAATCCACCTAAAAATATCAATATAATTGTAGATAAAGTGGATGCTGAAGTATGGCAGGAAATTGATTGTTTAAGCTGTGCCAACTGCTGCAAAAAAATGACCCCCACTTTTACCAATAAAGACATCAAGCGTATTGCAGCACATTTTGAAATGACGCAGGATGAGTTTAAAACTAAGTGGCTGAAGTTTGATAAAAAAGATGGCGACTGGGTAAATGTGCAACAGCCTTGCCAGTTCTTAAACTTGGATAATAATATGTGCAGTATTTATGAAGTACGTCCAACCGACTGTGCAGGTTTTCCTCATTTAAAAAAGAAAAAAGTAACTGAGTATATTCATGTACATCAGCAAAATATTGAGTATTGTCCTGCTACATTTAAGATGGTCGAAAAATGGATGGAAGTGATTGAGGTGGGTATGAAATAAAGGTAGTTGGGTTGTGAAATATTTGAAGCAATTAAGAATACCTTGTAAAATTTACTAGTCATATTTAAACACTAATTTTTCGAAATAATCATTGAATTTTACTTATATGTGTAATATGCGTTCTTTATTTTTTTTATGTTTATTTCTTTTACACAGTGCCATAATAGAAGCACAGGTTGGTATTAATGAAAGTAAATTAAAGAATACAGAAGATAGTCTTATACAATTACTTAATCAGTCTAAAGAAGATACAGTTAAACTGAAACAACTACTTGGATTGATTAATCTTTATCAGGATATACAGCCGCAAAGAACTTTTCAGTGGATTGAAATAGCCCAATCGATTGCAACCAAAGGCAAATTGTTTGACAAACTTCTTATGTTCAATATATTGGATATGCGATGTAAGAGTAGGTTAGGTAAATTCTCTGAAGCAATTGAGGTGGCAAATAAATCGGCGTATTTACTGAAGGAAAAAATTTTACCCAGAACAAGTAGTGGATTTTATTTACAGAAAGGTCAATCTTATTATAAGCTCGGAGCTTATGATCAAGCTGCTGCAGAGTTTAATTTAGCTGCAAAAATTGCGAATGAAAATAACTTGCCTGATGTAGAAATTAAAGCTTTTTTTAGTATAACACTTCTCATGGAAGTATTAGAGAAATATCCAGAGATGAGGAGTCAGTTTTTGAAAGCACTTTTGATTGCAGAAAAAAATGGCTTAATAGAAGATGTGGCTAATATAAAAATAAATCTTGCATTGCTGGAAAGTAGAACTAATAATTATGGAAAAGCAATAGAATATTTAAACGAGGCTCTTCTTTTTTTTGAGCAAAAAAATAATTATGTATTATCAGCACTTTGCTACGCCAATCTTAGTTATGGTTATTTACAAATAAAAGACTATAAAAAAGCTTTGCTAAATGCACAACAAAGCTTTTTGTTAAGAAATAAATTAAACGACAAAGCTGGTATAGCGAAATTACATATTACTGTTGGACAGATTTTTTTTGAAACAGCTCAATACGATTCCGCTGTCTATCACCTCAAAAAAGGTATTGATCTTTCAAATATTTTAAAGTTATCTCAAAATTTAAGAGACGGGTATAAGATTTTAGCAAAAGTATACGAACGTAATAAGCAGTTTGAGCTTGCATATTATAATTTTCAAAATTACTCAGATTGGAAAGACACAACTTTTCAACAAGAAAAACAGAAGCAATTGCTTCAGCAGCTAAATGTATATAAAGCAAAATTTGCTGACAGCTTAGTAGTTCAAAGAGATTTGATTATTCATAAACAATTATCAACAATTAATTGGTTATGGTTGGTTACTATTTCACTTTTAATGCTAATTGTGTGTATTGCAATTTGGTTTGTTAAACAAAGAAATACAAATAAGAATACTTCTAATATAGCAGCACAAGCAGCCCTTCATCAACTTCAAGAAAAAGAAGAAAATAGTAAGCTCAAAGAAAAAATTTCAAAAATGGCAATCGAAATTCAGTCACTTCAAACTAATCTTAAAGGGCAAACACGAGAAGATTTGCTCAATCTTAGGAGACTTGTAAGTGAAAGTAAATTACAAACTGAAGGCTATTGGAATGAATTTCTGTTGATTTTCTCTAGAGTATATCCAAATTTTTATGAACAGCTTAAAAATTATTATCCGGAGTTATCCCAAAATGAATTACGAATTTGTACTTTGATGAAGCTGAATTTAAGCTTGTTGGAAATAGCCAATTTGTTGAATATTACCTCAGAAAGTGCTCGGAAGGCACGTTACAGAATTTATAAAAAGATGGAATTAAGCAGCGATAAAGAATTGGTAGATAAATTGCTCACTTTATAAACTTTAAAAAGTATTGGTTAGGTAAATTATTCATTATCAACTAAAAGTCACGAATTTGTCCTTCTTTGTCACGGTTAAGTGCTACTCGTAAATGGTTTGATTTATTAGTTTTGCTTTCATATAATCGTTAAATTCCCTCATCCTGCAATTCTTTTATTTTATATAAACTTTATTTTAAATAACAACCAATGCTTAAAAAAAAATGTTTATTTCTTGTAGGTATTTTTATTTTTCTTAATAATATGAATGCCCAATTAACCGAAACTTTTGAAAGCTATACTACAGGATGTGCAACTTCTTTTACAAATAATGGCGTTACATTCAACGGGACTTTGCTGAGGGTTTTTGTTCCTGGCCAATGTGGTAATTCAAATTTTTCTGGACTAGGTGTTGGCAATAGTTGTACTGGTGATGGGTGTGGCACAACTTCTGATAAATTTTTCGATAATGGGGGCAATTACGCAGTTGGACAAACTTACAAAATAGCAACTTCCGGGGCTGCTGGAACAGCATTTGCGTTAAAGTCAATGTATGTATACATTTCCACTAATGGCGGTACTAGCCCAACTTCTGGTTCTGTAACATTTGTTGGTAAAAAGAGTGGTAGTACTGTTTTCAGTTTTACCAAAGCTTCCTGGCCTAATTCAACAAATGGTTTCTCATTTGTAAATTTTGCAACAGAAGGTGGTGCCAATAATTCTTTTTCGGTAATTGATGCTATAGAGATGACCACGGCTGGAACAATAAATTATTTAGCAGTTGATAATTTTATTTGGGCACCTGCTACTATGTGGAATGGATCTTCTTGGAATAATGGCAATCCTTCTTCAACCATGGATGCGGTTATTGGTTCATCCACAGTTCCAACTGCAAGTTTCACTTGCAAATCCCTTATCATCAACAGCACATTTGCCTTAACCACCACAGGCATCACAGCCACAGTCAATGGCAACATTATAAACAATGGCAATGGTATAGCTGGCACAGGAGGATTAACCATTGCAGCCAATAGTACTATTAGTGGTAGTAACATCAATTTTAATGGAACACTAACCGTAAACAGTGGATCAGTATTAACCACAGGAGGTTTATTAACCTTAACCAGTAATGCCACCAATACAGCCCGTGTTGCAGCAGGAAGCAGTGCAGGAGGTTATATCAGTGGCAATGTAAAAGTAGAAAGGTATATCCAAGGTACCTATCGCAAATTCCGTTTTTTAGGCCATCCATTTGCTTCAGCAATGAATCTAACAGAGTTAACGGATGATATAGATATTACAGGAGCAATAAGTGGTTCAAATGCCAATGGCTTTACATCAACCACAACCAGCAACCCATCAGCATTTACATTTAACGAAGCCAATGGCAGTGGAGCATTGAATGATGCAGGTTGGACAGCATTAACCAGTGGCAACAGTGTAAGCACCATTGCACAAGGTCAGGGAATAAGAATATTGGTAAGAGGAACCAAAGGTCAAACCA
>JBIKRV010000005.1:0-221974 GCA_044348985.1 Chitinophagaceae bacterium | reverse complement strand
TCAAAATATTCAAGATTATAGCCGAAAGGTACAGGAATAGAAGAAAGCGGTTTTGTTTGCGTTTAAACCTAATTGCAGCTATCTATAACTTTGAATTAAAAAATTAATTTATGAAAGAGGTCTATTGGCTTCTCTAAAATTATTATCTGTTTTTAAAATATCCCGAACGTCTAATAAAGTGTTATTTACACCAACTTCATTTAAGTAATAACTAATGATACAAGTACTTAATAATTCACCCACACAAATTACTTGGTCATAGTAATAATCAAATTCTCTAACAGGCTTATCATGCAGCAGCCATTCAGCTTCAGTAAAATAATCATTCAATTGGTTGTAGCAAGCATTGTAATGGGTAACCATTAGATATTTTGCTGTAGTTAAATGTTGTTGTTTTACGCCATTAAATAGTTCCAATGCCATTTCTTTATTACCTGCATAAAATGCTTCTACTACTTTTTCTAAAGCGTTGGTAGTTTTGCCCATAGCAGAAACAATCATTACAATTTTTTCCGACTTATATAAATCTAAAATGGCTGCAATGTTTTGAATTCTTTCTATACTACTTGCACTGGCTCCTCCAAACTTAAAAACCTTCATATACTTATATTGAATTGATATTGAACAAAGATAATAGCAAGAAGTTTTAACGAGCTAGCAAGAATGATTCATAAACATGAAACAGTAATGAGTTTCTATTATGGCAAATGGTACTTTAAAAAAGTTTTTTGCATAATGTGTTAATTTTACACATTAACTACTTATTTTTAATTTTTAAAAACGATTGTATGAAAATAAAATTACTGTTAAGTACACTTTGTTTTGTGTATTTTTTTTCTTCTTGCAAAAATGCAAATTCTGTTTCTGTAACCATCGATACAGCTAAAATTGATGGTCATCCTGCATGGATTATGCAAGGCAGTATTTACGAAGTAAATGTTCGTCAATACACTCCAGAAGGAACTTTCAAGGCCTTTGAAAAACACTTAGAAAGATTGAAAGAAATGGGTGTTCAAACATTATGGTTTATGCCAATTAATCCAATTAGTAAGGTAGATAGAAAGGGAGTTTTAGGAAGCTATTATGCTGTGGCTAGTTACGTAGATATAAATCCGGAGTTTGGAACAATGGATGATTGGAAAACATTAGTGAAAAAATGCCATGAACTGGGCTTTAAAGTAATTATAGATTGGGTGCCCAATCACACAGGTGCCGACCATAGTTGGTTAACAACACATCCTGATTTTTATGTATTAGACAGTATAACCAAAAAACCATTATCGCCATTTGATTGGACGGATGCCAGAAAACTGAATTATAAAAATTTAGCCTTACATGATACCATGATTAACCAAATGAAATTTTGGATTACTGAAACTGGTATTGATGGTTTTAGATGTGATGTTGCAGGTGAAGTAACTGATGATTTTTGGAAAAAATGTATTGTTGCTTTAAAAAAAGAAAAAAATATTTTTATGCTTGCAGAAGGTGATAGAAAAGGATTACATGAAAGTGGATTTGATGCAACATATGCCTGGTACGACTTTGCTGTATTAAAGCAGATAGCCAATGGCAGCAGAACAATTACAAGCTTTGATAGTGTAATTGCTAAGGGAGATACGATATATCCTAGTAATTCTTTGAGAATGTACTTTACCAGTAATCATGATGAGAATACTTGGAACAAAGCTGATTATGGAACCATGCCCGGTGCAAGTCATGCTCCTTTTGCTGTTTTAACACAAACCATGAAACATGCTGTACCATTAATTTATAGTGGACAGGAGGAACCATTTTTAGACAGCTTAAGTTTTTTTTACAAAGACACTATTAGTTTTGGTAAATACCAAAGAGCCAACTTTTATAAAACATTATTGAATCTTAGAAAAAATAATGAGGCTTTAAGTTCTAACGCATCATTCAAAAAAGTTTCAGTTGGAGACGATAAATATGTGTATGCTTTTGTAAGAGAAAAAGGAAAAAGCAAAGTATTGGTTATTTTAAACCTAAGTGCCAATGCTCAAAAAATTGAAGTAAAAGATACTTCTTTATTAGGTAAACCTTTTAATGTATTTATGGGCAATATTGAAGAATTGAAATATACCAGTTGGCAAATAGAACCTTGGGGTTATGTGGTTTATGATTATAAGTAAAAGCATTTATACAGTATAAATTAAACCATCGCAATGCGATGGTTTTTTATTGTAAAGCTTTAGTTTCGCAGTATGAACAAAAACTATCTTGTAAGTCAAATTAAAGAAAAGAATAGTTATTTATGCGTTGGTTTAGATACCGATATTGCTAAAATTCCTAAGCATTTACAGCAGCTTCCAAATGCAATTATTGCTTTTAATAAAGCCATTATTGATGCTACCAAAGACCATTGTGTAAGCTATAAAATCAATACAGCATTTTATGAATCAATGGGTGTAAAAGGTTGGGCTGCAATGGAAGAAACCTTGCATTACATTCCTGATACACATTTTAAAATTGCAGATGCAAAACGAGGTGATATTGGTAATACATCTTCTCAGTATGCCAAAGCTTTTTTTGAAACTTTACCATTTGATGCCATTACTGTTGCTCCTTATATGGGGGAAGACAGTGTTCGCCCTTTTTTAGAATACGAGAATAAATTTACAATTGTACTTGGTTTAACTTCTAACAAAGGAGCAAACGATTTTGAGCTACAAAAAATAGGAGATCAATATTTATATGAAAAGGTAATTGGTACTATTGCCAATTGGGGAACACCAGAAAACTTAATGTTTGTTGTTGGAGCAACTCAAGCAAATGAGTTGAGTAATATCAGAAGAATTATTCCAGATAATTTTATTTTAGTTCCAGGTGTTGGTTTTCAGGGAGGTAGTTTAATGGATGTAAGCAATTATGGTTTAAATAAAGATTGTGGCTTACTTATTAATGCCAGCCGAGCCATTATTTATGCAGGTAATGAAGCAACTTATGCATTTGACGCAAAAGAAATTGCTATGCAATATCAAACAGAAATGAGATTGTATTTAAAGCCACAATCAAATAGATAGTAGAAGAAAAAAGCCATGAGATTATTTCATGGCTTTACTTTTATAATGATTAACTTATTTTTCAAAATACACCAAACTGCCACCAACCCACTCTTTATCCTGATTATAACGTACACCAATCATTTTTCCTTTGCTTAAACGAGCTAAATTATTTGTTGGAATAGGTCTTGCTTTTCCATCTTTCCAAAAATAAAATATGCGTATTTCTGCCTTCGCAGGAATATCAGGCGTTACAATAACATCGGCATATTTTACTTTTCGTTGTAAAATCCAGTTTTCTTGGTCTTCAACTTTTTGTATGTCTTCGAGTGTTACATCTATTACTACTCCTTGTCCTGCAAAAGAAAATAATGGTTTTAAAACATAGTTTTCTAAATCAGCAGGTAACTCTTTTATTTCATTCAAGAACCTTGTTTTGGGTACATAAGGATGGTCGATAAAAGGCAAAGTGTATTTACTAATTCTATAAAACCAATTTGGATGTGGAATCCACTCTACGTCAAGTTCCTCTAATAGTAGTTTTCCTTTTTCTTGTATTTCGGCAGATTGTTGTTGTAAATCGTCGAAAATTATTCGGTTATAAATTCTTTTTACTTCAATTTTTCTACCATCCTTTTCGTAATACAATTTTTTACCTTCTTGTAGTAATTCAGTTAAACAAACAATTGGAATGTCTAAATAATCTTGTGTACAATAAAAATCAATTCTTGTTTTTTGTTTGTGTGGCAATATTTCTAATAGAATTACATTTTCAGGTTGATGATTTGCAACAATAATTTCTTTTAGTAATGCTATATAAGAATCTTCGTTCAAATCGCTTAAATAAGCCGAATAATTATCAGGAATTGTAAAATGTTTTCTTGCTACAGCATCTATATAAACTTCAAAACCAAAAAGTGTAGGAAATCCTTGCATCTCTATTAGTTGTGGTTCCAATTCTCCTTTTTCATTTTCACAAATACCAAAATCAAATGCAATAAAATGGCTATGTCCGTTTTCGTTGGGCACTCTTACATTTGGAGGAATGGCATGTGAAGTAAGTGTTTTAAAGTTAAAGCCAGTTATTACATCTACAATACTTTCACAGGCACTTAAAATTTTATTTTTAAATGCTTTGTCAACAAATACTGGAGTTTCGGCAACCCTAAATTCTAATGCTCCAGTATGTTTGCTATGTAAATCACCTAAATATGCTTTATATGTTTCGGCGTTAAAGTTTTCGTTAAATTCTTTTCTTATTGAAGGAACCATAATTTTCTTTTTTCTTTTCTAAAATACAAATTAGTGCAATCTTTTTACAGCATTAATAAAAATAAAAAATCCTCTTCATAAACAAGAGGATTTTTAAATGATTATAATAAAATAATTTTAAGCTTCAATCATTTCACCTACTGCATGATTCAGAAAGTTAGGAAGAATACAAGAATAGGTCCAAAGTATTTTTGCAGGATCACTTAAATTCTCTAACATACTTTTCCATTTGGCTTCTCCATGATTGGCAATTACTGTTTCTTTTTTATCTTCCCTTTGTAAATACATACTCATGCCCATTGCATCAGCTTCTGGATGAAATTGTGTACCAATAAAATAATCGTTAAACCGCACTGACATAATTGCCCTTTCGTAAGGTACATGTGGTCTGTTTTTTTCTATAGCTAAAATCTTGGCACCCATTTCTCTAATGCGTGCATAATTAGGTTCAATAACTTGGTAGTCTCTGCTATCAACACCATAGAAAGGTTCTTTCAATCCTTCAAAAACAGTTTCTTCTTTTCCATCGTCTAATTGATGAATTGGAAATACACCAAATGCAGTTGATTTGCGTTTACACACATTGCCTATTTCATAGTATCTACAGGCAAGTTGAAAGCTGTGGCAAATAAAGAATACATGTTTGGGATTATTGTTTAGTTTATTCCAATTTTCAACCGATTTTAACCAGCCAAAATACTTTTCTTCCCACTCACTGCCAATGGTATCTAATGGTGATCCTGGTCCTCCAGTTGAAATGTAAATATCATAAGAAGTATCAGGAACTTCAAGTTTTAAACGAACATCAAATTCATCGAATTGAACATTGTATTGATTTTGTTCAGCCCAAGTATTTATAATCTCTCTTATACAACGCATGCCTTGATTGGCTTGACCTTCGTATAAATCAAGTATTGCAATATTAATTTTATTGTCGCTCCAATTCATATTTCAACAAACTTAGGGATTTTTAAAATAATGGTATTGCTCTTAGTTTTCAACATTGATTGAATAAAAGTGTTGTATCAGCAGAAGTTTGTAAAATTTTACTCAAACATATTGTTGAACAATTACTTTTAGAACATGAAATCCTTGTATTTGCTAGTGTTGTTTATTGCTAATTATTCTTTTGTTGCTGCACAGCAAGCAGATACAACTATAGTAGAAAGCGACACTACCCAAAACCTTACAATACAAGCATTATACAGCAATACAAAATGGAAAGAAGTACCAGCAGCTGTAGCAATTATAAACACAAAGCAAGTTCAATACTTTTCAGAACTGTCAATGGTTACTGCTCTGAATACAGTAAGTGGAGTAAGAATGGAAGAAAGGAGTCCGGGCAGTTATCGTTTAAGCATTAGAGGCAGTTTATTGAGAAGTCCGTTTGGTATAAGAAATGTAAAAATTTACTGGAACGATTTGCCATTAAGTGATGGTGGTGGCAATACTTATTTGAATTTAATAGAAACTCAAAATATAGATGGAGCCGAAGTTCTAAAAGGTTCATCAGCAAGTATTTATGGTGCTGGAACTGGTGGAGTTTTACTATTAAAATCTGAACTTCCCTTTAAGCTAGATAGAAGTGTAAATATTTCGGCTGTTACGGGTTCTTATGGTTTGTTTAAAGAAAATGTACAATGGAACTATAGTCACAAAAAATTTAGTATGAAGTTGATGCAAAGTCATCAACAAAACGATGGATACAGAATGCAATCAGCTCTTAATAAGAATGTATTGCAATACAATGCAGCACTACAACTAAATAAACATAGTGTTGAATTGTTGGCATTTTATACTTCATTGTATTATCAAACGCCGGGAGGAATTACTTACGAACAAATGTTGCAAAATGCAACTTTAGCAAGGCAAGCAACTGCAACTTTACCCAGTGCTGTGCAACAGCAAACTGCTATTTATAACAATAGTTTTTTTGCTGCTTTGAAGCATAATTACAAACTGAATAATAAATTAGAAACTCAAACAGCTATTATATTTAGTGGAACTGATTTTGCAAACCCGTTTATAACCAACTATGAAAAACGTAATGAAAAGAATACTGCAATTAGCTCGAAACTATTTTATAAAAAAGCGATAGGAAACTTACAATTGAAATGGATTACAGGGTTCGAATATTTGATGAACCATTCAACAATTGGTAACTATGGGAATAAAAATGGACAAATAGATACTGTTCAATACAATGATATTGTTAAGGTAAGCCAAAGGTTTGTTTTTTCACAATTGAATGTAAATATTAAAAAATTTAATTTACAAGCTGGCATTAGTTGTAATGAACAGTATTATGCTTATAAAAGATTAAGTGATGCAAGTTTTGTAAACTACAAAAATGCTTCAACAAAAATTGTGGCTACGCCACGTTTGGCAATGTCTTATCAGCTAAATAAAAATATTTCATTGTATGGTTTAGTTGCTAAGGGGTTTTCGCCACCAACTCTAGCTGAAATAAAACCATCGGATGGAAATTTTTATAGCAATTTAAAAGCTGAGTATGGTTGGAATTTTGAAGCAGGTATAAAAGGGTATTTACTGCAAAATAGATTACAATTTGATATTGCATTGTATCACTTTAAATTGAATGATGCTATTGTTAGAAGAAATAATACAGATGGAGCAGAATACTTTACTAACGCTGGAAACACCATTCAAAAAGGAATTGAAAGTATGTTTAAATACCAGCTGTTAAAGAAAAGAGGTAAATGCTTGAATTTGCTGAACATTAGCAATAGCAACAGTTTTCAGCCATATAGTTTTGTAAATTATGTGTCAGGTGTTAGTAATTTTTCAGGGAATGCATTAACAGGCGTTCCGAAGTGTATAAATATTACTACTGTTGAGGCTTTGTTTAAAAAACAGTATTCTTTATTGGTCATGTTCAATTATACATCATCAATTCCATTAACCGATACAAACGATACTTTTGCATCGGATTATCGATTGTTACAGATAAAATTTAGTTACAATTTTACCATTAAAAAGAATCCAATTAATTTATTTGTTACAGCAGATAATTTATTGAATGAATTGTACAGTTTAGGTAACGATATTAATGCTGTTGGAAAAAGATTTTTTAACCCTGCACCGGCAAGAAATTTTTTAACAGGTATATCTGTTCGTTTGCTTTAGTCATTACCTATCTTGCAATACGGATTATAAACAATAATTATGGCAAATATTTTAGTGATAGATGATGAAAAATCGATACGAAATGTATTGAAAGATATTTTAGGAAATGAAGGGTACAAAGTGGATGAGGCTGCCGATGGTGAAGAAGGCTTAAAAAAATTTTCTGAAAACAATTATGATGTTGTTTTATGCGATATTAAAATGCCGAAGCTGGATGGCATTGAGTTTTTAGTGAAAGCAAGTGCACTAAATACTGAAGTACCAGTGATTATGATTAGTGGACATGGCAATATCGAAACTGCGGTTGATGCTGTAAAAAAAGGAGCATTCGATTACATTGCCAAACCACCTGATTTGAATAGATTACTCATTACAATACGAAATGCAACTGATAAAAATGTGTTGGTTAAAGAAACCAAAACATTGAAAAGAAAAATAAGTAAAACACAAGAAATTATTGGTGAAAGCGATGCAATAAAAAAAATTAAGGACACTATTGAAAAAGTTGCTGCTACCGATGCCCGTGTTTTAGTAACTGGTGAAAATGGAAGTGGTAAAGAATTGGTGGCCAAATGGCTGCATGAAAAAAGCAATAGAAATGCACAACCATTAGTAGAAGTGAATTGTGCAGCAATACCATCGGAATTAATTGAAAGTGAATTATTTGGCCACGAAAAAGGCTCATTTACAAGTGCAGTTAAACAGCGTATAGGCAAGTTTGAACAAGCCAATGGTGGTACTTTGTTTTTAGATGAGATTGGCGATATGAGTTTATCGGCTCAGGCTAAAGTTTTACGGGCTCTTCAGGAAGGGAAAATTACAAGAGTTGGTGGTGATAAAGAAATTTCAGTTGACGTAAGAGTGATTGCAGCTACCAATAAAAATTTATTAGAAGAAGTAGAGCAAAAAAATTTTAGGTTGGATTTATACCATCGTTTGGGAGTAATACTAATTCATGTTCCTTCATTAAATGACAGAAGAGATGATATTCCTTTATTGGTTGAAAAATTTTTAGTAGATATTGCTACTGAATATGGTCAGGCTAAAAAAACAATTGATAAAAAAGCTGTAGAAGCTTTACAAAAACATAATTGGACGGGTAACATTCGTGAATTGAGAAATGTGGTTGAACGATTGGTCATATTATCTGCTAAAACCATTACAGTAGAAGATGTAAAAGCTTATGTACTTCCTTAAAAAGCGTTCAACTTAATGGTTGGGCGTTTTTTCATTTAAGGTATCGTTTAATTTCTTTTTCAGTATCACGTTGTTTTATAGTTTCTCTTTTGTCGTAATTCTTTTTACCTTTTGCTAAGCCAATCTCCACTTTTACAAGGTTTTTATCTGTAAGAAAAACTTTAAGTGGAACAATGGTTAAACCTTTATCTTTTAACTTATTTTGAAGTTTGTTTAATTCTCTACGGTTCAATAATAATTTTCTGTCGTGTACCGCAATATGGTTGTTTACAGTGCCATGAGAATATTCAGCAACATACAAACCACGAACCCACAGTTCATTTTTTTCGAACATGCAAAATGCATCGTTAAAACTCACTTTGCCTTCTCTAATGCTTTTAACTTCTGTTCCAAGCAATACAATGCCAGCTTCATATTTGTCTTCTATAAAGTAGTTGTAGTAAGCCTGCCTATTGTTCATTTCTTTTGCCATAATACTAAATCAGCTACTTTGTCACGAATCGAATAAATGAAAAAGTGTTTTTCTTTTTAGAGTAGCAAATATAAACCCTGCTATTGTTCTTTGGCACTATTGATACAATTGAAGATTCATTTTTATGAATAAACTTAATTTCAGGTTTAGAAAAGGGGTTATCAAACTTTTTTGAATTACCAATATTCACCAAAGTATCATTTTTTAAATTGAATTTATAATAAAGGCTTGTAAGTTTATCAGCTGGTTTAATACTAACTCCCAATAAAAAACCAGCATCTGAAAAATTGTTATAGATTTTAGAATTCCAATCAAATAATATTCTCTTATCATTAGCTAAATCAAAATTTTGAATATTTTGCGTTACAACATTTAATGTGTCTTGAGAAATTGCTTTATTGAAAAAAAAGTAAGGGGAAATACACAACAAAATAAACGAGCTATAGAAAAAATATCACAATAATTTGAATAGCTGTACTTGCAAATTGTATTTGAAGGAATTGAATTTTTATTCATTAGTAAACTTGAATTAACTAAAAAATAAAAACATGGCAATAGAATTGCCATGTTCTTTAAAATTTTATATAATTTATTTCCTAAACAATCTAATGATATGAGCCAGTTTTTCTTTTAAATTTTTTCTATCTACAATAAAATCTAAGAAGCCATGCTCTAATAAAAATTCACTGCGTTGAAAACCCTCAGGCAAATCTTTTTTAATGGTTTCTTTAATAACACGTGGTCCTGCAAAACCAACTAATGCACCGGGTTCTGCAATATTCAAATCGCCCAGCATACCAAAACTTGCTGAAATGCCACCAAAAGTTGGATCGGTTAATAAAGAAATATAAGGCAATTGTGCATCACTTAATTGGGATAATTTACCACTGGTTTTAGCTAATTGTAAAAGGCTAAAAGCACTTTCCATCATTCTTGCACCACCACTTTTACTGATTACTAAATACGCCAATTTATGTTCTACACAATAATCAACGGCTCGTGCAAATTTTTCACCCATTACACTACCCAGACTTCCTCCAATAAATTCAAAATCCATACAAGCTACTACCAATCCTTCGCCATGAACTTTGCCTACGGCAACGCTCATACTATCCTTTAAATCGGTTTTAGAATGTATTTCATCTAATCTTTTGCCGTAAGGTTTTAAATCGGTAAAGCCTAAGAAATCTTTACTTACAATATTGTCGAATAAACGAGTGTATTGATCATCATCAAAGATGTACTCAAAATATTCATCGCTACCAATTCTATGGTGATAATTACACTTTGGGCACACATATTTATTTTCTTGTAACTCTGTTGTAGGTTGTATATAGTTACACTCGGGGCATTTGTTCCAAAGTCCTTCGGGTGTTTCTTTTTTGTCAGAAGTTTCGGTAGTAATACCTTTTCTTCTTCTTTGGTACCATTTAGGTTTTATTTCTCCGCTGGCTGAAACTGTAACAGCTTCTTCTCCAGTTAAATTTATTTCTAAGTCTTCTTCTTTTTCTTTTTTCATAAACTCAGTTTTCAATTGGGAGGGCAAGTTAAGGCAAAATTGCTAAGTGGTATTTTGAGTGTGGATAACGACAATATCAAATTGCTCACTACTGTATCTACTGTTGAAGGGTGTCCTTCGACTTCGCTCAGGATAAACTTACAACTGCTCTTGAATAATGTTATACAGCTTGTAACAAAAAAATTACCCCATATTCATTAAATACAGGGTAATATGTTTTTGTTTATTAATGCTTTATGCGTTTCTATTGATACAATTTAAATCGTTGAAAGCAACTTCTAAACGTTTAATAAAGCTTTCTTCGCCTTTACGCAACCAAACACGTGGATCATAATGTTTTTTATTAGGTTTATCAGCACCTTCAGGATTACCCAACTGACCTTGTAAATAACCTTCGAGTTTTTTGTAATTGTCTAAAATACCTTCCCAGAAAGCCCATTGTAAATCGGTATCAATATTCATTTTTATTGCCCCATAACTGATTGCCTCACGAATTTGGTGCTTAGGAGAACCACTACCGCCATGGAATACAAAAAATACTGGTTTAGAGCCTGTACCATTTTCTTTTTGAATATAATCCTGAATATTTTTCAAAATTTCAGGTCTTAATTCTACATTTCCCGGTTTATACACACCATGCACATTACCAAACGCTGCTGCAATGGTAAATAAATCGCCAACTTTTTTGAGTTCGTTGTAGCAATAAGCAACTTCTTTTGGCTGAGTATATAGTTTGTCATTTTCTACGTCACTATTATCAACACCATCTTCTTCACCACCAGTAACGCCCAATTCAATTTCAATACCCATACCTAACGGGTGCATTCTTTTGAAGAATTCAACAGAGGTATGTACATTTTCTTCAACTGGTTCTTCGGATAAATCTAGCATGTGAGAACTGAACAGGGGCTGACCTTTTTCTTTGTAAAATTGTTCCCCAGCATCAATTAATCCACTTACCCAGGGCAGCCATTTTTTAGCTGCATGATCTGTATGTAAAACAACAGGTACACCATAAGCTTTTGCTACATTATGAATGTGTAAAGCACCTGATATACCACCTAAAATATTACCTTGTAAATTATCGTTCGGCATACCCTTACCTGCAATAAATTGAGCACCGCCATTAGAAAACTGTATAATTACAGGAGAGTTAACTTTTGCAGCAGTTTCTAAGGTTGCATTGATTGTATTTGTACCAATTGTATTAACAGCAGGTAATGCAAAGCTGTTGTCTTTTGCATCTTGGTATAATGCTTTTAGTTCTTCTCCAAAAAGTACACCCGATTTGTATTTTTTCATGTTTTTGAAATTTAAATTTAGTGGTAATAGTTTCGCAATTGAGAGATAAATTTTATTTAATTGTCAGCAAAGTTAGGTGAGCAGCTGATATAAAAACTGCTCAATATCAGATTCTTAATTTGAGGGTTAACTGTGCTAAATATTTTGCGACCTTTATTAATCTGCTACCATACCAGCTGAACATTTCTCCATCAATAATAATAATTTTAGTATTGGGTAATTGAATTTGCAACTCAGTGATGTCTTTTTCTTTGAAAGGATATGGTTCAGAAGAAAGAAATACAAAATGTGGCTGTAGTTGCTCAATTTCCTCAATTCTAGTTATTGGATACCGCAGTTTATTGGCAAAAACATTGGTAAAATTACATGTGGTTATTATGTTATGAATAAAAGTATCACCACCTACAGTCATGTATGGATTCTTCCAAATGAGATAAGCAACTTTAATAGTTTTTGTGGCAATTAAATTGTTTTTGAGATTACTAAATTCAGTATTTATTTTTTTAATTATTGATTGGGCTTGAGTAAGTCTATCGGTTAAATTTCCTATTGATTCGATCATTTCAATTGCATTTTGTAAAGTATTTACATCGGTTACAACAACTTTTGTAAATGCTTGTAATGCCTCAACTTGCTCTTTTACATTTTCTTCTTTATTGGCAATTACCAAGGTTGGTTCAAGCGATTGTATTTTTTTGATATCGATATTTTTAGTGCCTCCAATTCTTGTTTTAGCTTTAAACCAATGTTCAGGGTGAATACAAAATTTAGTTATCCCAATTACTTCTTCATTTAAGCCTAAATGGTATAAAAGTTCGGTTTGTGATGGAACAAGAGATACAATTTTTAAAGACAAGATAAAATAGTTTTTTGTTTCACAAATAAGCTAACCAATACTAAATTAGTTGAGTTTTAAAAATAGGAAGAAAGAACACTTTTAACGCAAATAAACAAAGGAAAAGAATTTCGAGATTTGAAAACAAAAAACCTTTCCCCATTTAGCGTTCGAATTGAATTTTTAAAAAGGGCTATTGATCTGATTTCTGTTAAATAAGGCAATACATTTTTTTGGGATTTGATAAGCAGAAAAAAAGGTCAACTCAAAATGTTGACCTTTTTTATATTATTATTCCCAAATTTCAGCTTTTCCATCTAACCATTGTTTTACACTTTCGGTGGTAACACTTTTTGGTCGTTCTAAAGCAAAACCTAAAGCTCTATCCCAACAAAGGCTTGCCATAACACCTAATGAACGGCTTACAGCAAAAAGAACTGTATAAAATTCATATTCTACCAATCCGTAATGAACCAATAATGCACCACTGTGAGCATCTACGTTTGGCCAAGGATTTTTAATTTTTCCTAAAGATTGTAAAATAGGTGGTACAGTTTCATAAATATTCCAAACTGTACGACATAACTTATCCTCTGGCATGTGTTTTTTACCAAATTCCATTTGAGCAGTAAATCGTGGATCGGTTTTTCTCAATACCGCATGACCGTAACCTGGAACAACTTTGCCGGCTTCTAAAGTTTCTTTTACATATTGGGCAATTTGTTCTTTTGCAGGTAAATCAGTGTCTAACTTTTCCTGCATGTCAAAAATCCATTTAATAACCTCTTGATTGGCCAATCCATGTAAAGGACCAGCTAAACCATTCATACCAGCAGCATAACTTAAGTAAGGATCGCTTAATGCACTACCCACTAAATGAGTTGTATGAGCAGAAACGTTTCCACCTTCATGATCAGCATGAATGGTCATATATAAACGCATCAATTCTTTAAAACTATTGTCTTCGTAACCCATCATGTGTGCCAAATTACCAGCCCAATCCAATAAACCATTTGGATGTATATGTTCGTTGTTTTTGTATTTACGACGGTAGATATAAGCTGCAATACGAGGTAAACGAGCAATCAAAATCATTGCATCGTCGAAGGTTGGTTCCCAATAATCTTTTTTATTAATTCCTTCGCTATAAGCTTTTGCAAAATAGCTTTCTGTTTGTAGTGCCATTACACCAACCACATACATAGTCATTGGGTGTGTTGTAATTGGCAAAGCATCAATGGCAGCAAAAACATGGTTCGGAACGTGGCTGCGTCTTTGTAAAATATCAGTAATTCTTTCTGTATCTTCTTGGGTTGGCAATTCGCCCAATAACATTAAATACAATAAAGCTTCGGGTAACGGTTCATCACCATTTTTTGCTTTAGGCAATTTTTCTTGTAATTCAGGAATGGTATATCCACGAAAACGGATGCCTTCTTGAGCATCTAACAAACTGGTTTCAGTAACCAAACCAGTTATTCCTCTCATGCCTTGGTAAATTTGAGAAAGGGTAACTTCTCCAATCTTTTTATTACCATGCTCTTTGAGGATGTCTTTTATCTCCTTGCTGGCAATGTCTGCTTTTTCTTTAAACTTGTCTTTTATAACGCCCATTTTGATGTATTTTATTGCAAATAATTGTTTACTCAATAATAAATTAAGCATTAAACTGCTACGTGTACAATAGTTTGCGGGAACTTTAATCCTGTTACAAGCATGAATTCTCAATTTAGTTGCTTTGCAAGCTTTTTCATTGAGAGCGGTTAAAGGTAAAGCAACTTACTTATTCAACAAAAGATTTACAATAAGGTTGTACTATTTTGATGGAATATATACATAGAAGCTATAAAGAAAACCAATCGTCACAAAAAATTAGTTAGATTGGTGTATAAAAATGAAATGACTATTTGGGAGCCTTTTTGTACAAATAATAAGCAACAAAAAGAAACAATACATTGGGCAACCAAGCTGCTATGAAAGGAGGGAAGTTTCCTTTGGTTGAAAAAATTGTAGAAAATTTATCCGTGATTATATATAATGCTGCTGTTGCAAAACCTAATGCCAAATGAACGCCACTGCCACCCCTAACTTTTCTACCTGCTACAACGGCACCAATTAAAGTAAGCATAATTACTGTAAATGGAGTTGCGTCTCTTTTGTATCGTTCTACTTTAAGCTCATTAATTGTTTCAGAGCCACGCATTTGTTCCAATTGTATGTATCTATTTAGTTCAGGCGTTGTTAATTTGCTTTTTGCATAATTATCTCTTTTTAAATCGAAGGGTTGAAAATTGAAGTTCATCAGCATTTCATCCTGCATTACTACGCTTTCTTTTAAGCCGTCTATTTTTCTTTTTACAACCGAGTTCAACAACCATTTCCGTTTACTGGTATCCCACCTAAAGCTCTCTGCCCTTGTATTTTCTACAACCTGTGTTCCTTTTATTTTATTCATAAAAAAAGGTCCACCTTGTTTAGTAGCTGTATCATAGCCCATAATACCAGCATACGAAAAGGAATCGATCTTGAAATATAAATCTCTACCTCTTCTTCCACTAGTGATTGCTTCATATGAAGAGTTTGCATCGATATATTTTGCCTCGAAAGAGGTTCTAATAACATTGGCCTTTGGAATAATATACTGATTGGCAAACCATAAAATAGTGGCCAAAAAAAGTCCACCTATAAAATAAGGTCTCAACCAACGGTTGTATTTAGTTCCACTGGCTAATATGGCAACAATTTCACTTCTTCCAGCCATTTTTGAGGTGAAAAATATAACCGCAATGAATACAAATAAGGGAAATAATAGTGCGATTATGTGTGGAATAAAGCCGAAATAATAGTCGGTCATAATTCTACCAAAACCCAATTTCGATTTTACAAAATCATCGGTTTTTTCACTAACATCAATAACCACAGCAATGATGGTAAATAAAAAAATGGAAAAGAAGAAGGTGCTCAAAAACTTTTTTAGTATGTACCAATCTAATTTTTTCATTGTTGTGTTGCTAAAGCAAATATAACAGCAAGCTGGTTATATAATTGCTTGGCTAAAAGTTGGTTGAAAATTTAACGAGTTGTATTTTCAAATGATTGTATAAAATAAAATAGGTTTCAATAAAATTGAAACCTATTGTGGAGATTAGCGGGGTCGAACCGCTGACCTTTTGCATGCCATGCAAACGCTCTACCAACTGAGCTAAACCCCCAAAGTGGACTGCAAATGTAAAGTTTGCTTACTGCCAGCCAAAAATATTTTTATATCAACTTTTAGTTGGTTTCTTTGTTACTTTAAAAAACGAAAATGAGTATTTTAAAACAGTTTGCAGAATACCTGTACATCAAGAAACGTGACCCGAATGAACCTAAAACTCAATGGATGAAATACATGCATGGTATGAACAGAATTTCACTAATCATGTTTCTACTTGCATTAATTGTAATAATTGTGAAATTATTGATTAAGAAGTAGCAAAATCAACCGTTATAGCTGCTGCTTTTTCTGATGCATTGCCACCAGCTGAAAGAATTTTTTTTAAAGCAGTATAATCTGAAGAAAGTTGAGTAATTCTTTGCTGATTGTTTAATAAAAGACCAAGTTCATTAACTAAGTTTTTTGCAGTTAAATCTTGCTGTATCAATTCTTTCACCACCTCTTTGTCCATTATTAAGTTTACGAGTGAAATAAACTTAATTTTTATCAATCGTTTGGCAATTTGATAACTGATATTACTTCCTTTATAACAAACAACTTCGGGTACATCAAACAAAGCAGTTTCTAAGGTTGCTGTTCCGCTTGTTACCAATGCGGCGATGCTTTGTATCAACAAATTATAGGTATCATTTCTTACAGAAGAAACATTTTGATAAGCCAAAAGAAATGGCTCGTAAAATGCATCATCCTGTCCTGGTGCTTTTGCAACAACAAACTGATAATCAGGAAATGATTTTGCAACTTCCAGCATGACAGGCAGCTTAACAGCAATTTCCTGTTTACGACTGCCGGGCAATAGTGCAACAATTTTATTTTCACTTAACTTCTGTCTTCCGACTTCCGACTTTCGATTGTCTTCTATTACTTCTACCAAGGGATGTCCCACATACTCAACATCCCAATTCCAGGTATTTTTATAATAATCTTTTTCAAAAGGAAGAATACACAGCATTTTATCAATACACAATTTCATTTTCTTCACTCTGTTGGCCTTCCATGCCCACACCTGTGGAGATATATAGTAAACCACTTTAAAACCCTTTTGTTTTGCCCATTCTGCAATTCTTAAATTAAAACCAGGATAATCAATCAGTACCAAAACATCTGGTTTAAAATTCAAAATATCTTGTTTGCAGAATTTAATATTTTTAAATATGGTAGGTAAATTTTTAACTACTTCAACAAAACCCATAAAAGCCAAATCTCTGTAATGTTTTATCAAAGTTGCTCCAGCTTCTTGCATTAAATCGCCACCCCAGCAACGGATATTTGCTGTTGTATCTTTTACATGAATTTGCTTAATTAAATTACTTCCATGCAAATCGCCACTGGCTTCTCCTGCAATAATATAGTACTTCATACCCTTACAAATGGGCTGCAAATTACAGGTTAGAATTGAATTTGCAGAAAGATAGATTTGTTAACAGAACAATCTTTTTTGTTAAAAACTAAAAAAATAGTTGTATAACTAAAAATATAGTTTATATATTTGTACAACTAAAAAATTAGTTGAAGATGAGTAAGCCATTAACCAAAGCTGAAGAACAGGTAATGCAGTCTGTTTGGAAATTAGAACATGCCTATTTAAAAGATATTGTAGATAGTATGCCTGAGCCAAAACCTCATAGCAATACAGTTGCAACCATTCTTAAAATATTAATCGACAAAGGTTTTATTGGCATTGAAGTACATGGCAGGGTACATTGTTATCATGCATTGGTGAGTAAAGAAGAATATTCGTCGAGCAGTATAAAGAATTTAGTGGATGGTTATTTTGAAGGTTCTTTTGCTGATGTGGTTTCTTTTATGATTCAACAAAAAGATTTGAAAGTGAAAGATCTTGAAATCTTATTACAACAAATTAAAACCAAAAAATAATTGATCATGCTAACAATTGCTTACTACTTTTTAAAAGTAATACTGTGCAGTGGCATACTATTATTGTATTACTGGATGGTGTTGCGTAACAAACGTTTTCACCAGTACAATCGATTTTATTTATTATTTGTTGGGCTGTTTTCCTGGTTAATTCCATTAATTAAAATTCAGTTTGTGCAACCAGCAGGAGTGGAGCAACCTCAATTAATTCAATTGGCAAATATTGTAGCCGATAATAATACAGAATTTGAACAAATTGTTTTGCAGCAAGGGTTTGCCGTTAATTGGGATTTTTTGGCAATGGTTGTTTATACCCTTGTGTCAGCCTTTTTTCTGACCACTTTTATAGTTGGAATTATAAAAGTGTATCAGTTGCTGAAAACTAATTCCTGTAAAAATATTGGGGATGTTTATTTGATTTTAACCAATGCAAAAGGAACACCCTTCTCCTTTTTTAAATACATTTTTTGGAATGAAGCCATTGATATCAATACATTAACTGGCAAACAAATGATGCAGCATGAATTAATTCATGTGCAAGAAAAGCACAGTGCCGATAAGCTTTTTATGCAATTGGTTATTTTGTTTGGCTGGTTCAATCCATTTTTTTGGTTGGCCAAAAAAGAACTGAATATGATTCACGAATTTATTGCCGATCATAAAGCCATTGAAAATGGCGATACAGCTTCATTTGCTACTATGTTATTAACTGCTGCTTACCCACAGCAACAGTATTTATTAAGTAATCCATTTTTCTTTTCACCTATAAAACGAAGATTAGCCATGTTAACCAACACAAAAAATCCAAAATGGTCTTATGTAAGAAGACTGGTTGTATTGCCTTTATTGGCAACTCTAGTTTTGTTATTTGCATTTAGAAAAAAAGAGGTTGATAAAAACATACCATTAAACAAAGTATATACTGTTGTTGTAGATGCAGGACATGGAGGTTCAGATAATGGAGTTAGTGCTTTAGATGGTACAACAGAAAAGGAATTGAGTCTGCTCATGTTAAAGGCAATTAAGGCTGTAAATACAAATGATAAAATAAAATTAGTATTTACAAGAGAAACTGATGTATTGCAAACGCCTGTTGAGAAAGCCAATTTTGTAAATGCACAGAAAGCAGATTTATTTATTTCGTTACATATGAACTGGGCTCCTGAAAAAGGGTCTAAAGTAAATGGAGTCGAAATTTTTATTCCAAGAGATGCAGATAGAAGAAATATTGACCAATGCGAAGCTTTTGCTTCTTCAATTGAATCTGTAATTAACAAATCTTACAACTCAAGAGGTGTTCATTCTCGTGAACGTGGTATTTGGATTTTGAAAGCAACAGAATGCCCCGCAGTATTAATCGAATGTGGTTTCATCAGCAATAAAAAAGATTTAGCCATGCTAAAAGATGAAGCTCAAAGAAAGAAAATGGCTGAATTAATTTTAGCTGGAATTGGTAATTATTTAGAAGCTTTTGAAACAAATGAGAAATCAATTGAACAAAATGAAGCAAGTAATATTAAAAATAAAAATCGTTACCCAGATACACTACTATGGATTAAAGGAAATGATACAACTCCAGTACAATTAAGATTTAGAGATAAGAATGGTAAAATCAATTTTGTTAGAAAAGGAGGTGATACTACATTAGAAAAATTTAAACAAACAGATGCCTCACTGAAGATTTATGAAGTAGAACTCAAATCGAGGTCAGTATTAACTTCTAAATGGAAAATAACTAATGTTTTAATTTTTATTGATGGAAAAAAAGTTGCTATTGAAGAGTTATATAAAATGACTCCAGATGAAATTGAGTCATTTAAAATTATTAAAGAAAAAGAAGCTTTGAAACCATATGGTAAAGAGGGTGAAAGTGGTGTTGTTATTATTACGACAAAAAAGAAACAAACACCTATTTCAATGCTTTCTCCTTTAAACAATAGTTATGTTGCTGAAGGATTTGGAAAAAACATTCATGAGTCCAAGATTTCTTTTTCCAATGATGGTATTTTAATAAAATCTAAATCCGATGCTAATGTAAAATCTGTTGCTAAAGGAACAGTTTCTTATACTGGAAATGTTGGTGGAGAAAATGTAATAATAGTAAAAGGCGAAGAGTATTTTTATTCTTACTCTAAGTTGAATGATTTAAAAGTTAAACGAGGTGATGCAGTTACTAAAGGAGATATTTTAGCAATAGCTGGTAATGAAGATAATGAAAGTACTGTAATGTTAATGGTAACTGATAAGAAGGGAAAATCACTTAATCCTGCATCTGTATTGTCCTCTAAATAAGTTCAATCATAATCCTCTGCTCAAGGCATGGGATTACGAATGTCCCTTTTATTGGTTTTGGTATTCGTGAATTTACATTTGCAACAAACTACCACGCTGAAGTGGTGAGCGTAGTCGAACCATGTGTGCTGGCTTTGTGGCGTAGTAGTGTGAAAAGCCCTTACTACAGCCGATGTTTATTCGTCGGCTGATTGCCCATGAAAATATTTATACAAACCAATACTTTAAAACAAGCACTGCAATTGCATAAATGCAGGTTACCATAAAAATTCCTTTTGCTGTTTTATCGGTGTGGCGATTAATGAAAATGGTAAATAGAATGGCATTTGCCAACAACGAAAAACTGACCATGCTGGTAATTAGCTTTTGTTCTATACCTAAATATTGTATAAACTCCCAAGGCGTTAATCTGCTGAATCTGTAAAAATAAAAACCAACCATGCCTAGCAATGGAGCAAATAAACCTAAGATTAAACCGTACACTAAACTGTCTTTTCCAAGTATTTTAAACATAACAAAAGGTTGATTGAATTAAAATTTCCAGCTTTCTATTTTTTGCTTTAACACATAATTGGTTAAATCGAATTGTACTGGAACAATGCTTACATAATTGTTTTTTAAAGCCCACACATCGGTATCTTTTCCTTTATCAAAATTTACAAATTCACCGGTAAGCCAATAATACATTTTACCATGTGGGTCTTTGCGTTCAATAAAATCTTCTTCATATTTGGCATAAGCTTGTCTGCAAATTTTTATGCCTTTAATTAACGCTTGTGGCACTGCTGGAATATTCACATTCAACAATAAATGTTTCTCTTTCTTTTTTGCCAATAACATTAAAGCTACTTTTCTTGCATACACTTTTGCAGCAGTAAAATCGGCCTCCATACTATAATCTAAAAGGCTGAAACCTGCACTGGGTATGTTTTCTATGGCAGCTTCCATTGCAGCACTCATGGTTCCACTATAAATAACATTAATACTGTGATTGGCTCCATGATTAACACCACTTAAACAAATATCGGGCTTGCGATGCAACACTTTATCCACTGCTAATTTTACACAATCTACTGGTGTGCCATTGCAGGTGTAAGCTTCTACACCATCCATAAATTGTACTTTTTGTAAACGTAGTGGATTGCCAATGGTAATTGCATGCCCCATTGCACTTTGTGGTTTATCTGGTGCTACTACAACCACACGTCCTAAATCTACAACTGCTTCTGCCAACGCTTTTATGCCTGGTGCAAAAATGCTATCGTCGTTTGTAATTAAAATAATGGGTACTTCTGATTGCTTAACTTTTACCATGGGTGCAAGATAAGAAAGTAGGCGTTAATATTTTTTACCACATAGATATTAAGGCATATAGATTTATTTTTAACACCACTAATTATTCACTACAAAATCTGGTCGTTTTACAAATTGACTACTAAATTTATAACGCAGGTTGGTAATAAAATCTATTCTAAAACTATTCATATCGGCATTGGTTCTAGGAAAGAAATATCCCTTCAATTCCATGGTTCCAAATATTAAATTTTCGTTTCGACTTCTAACGCCCAAACCAATACTTGTATAGCCATCGGTTTTGGTAAAAGAACTATTAAAGGGTGTAAGAAAACTGGTTCCACCAAAAATAAGTGGAGCAAATTTAAACCCATATAACGACCATGGATTAAAAAATACCACTTCAGCTTTTATGGTACTTCGCATTTCGGCAGCAACTGGTGTATTCGAAAATTCAGGTAAACCATAATTGCTCGAAATAAATAATGGATCGTATAATGTAATATTATCCAGCCTTGTAAAACTGGCACTAATAAAAGTTCTTTGAGTCCAACGTTTACTCAACCTTTTCAGTGTACTAAAATAATCTACACTTAATAAATAGCTGATATCTTCTATGCTTTTATTGTGCATAAAAGAACCAAACTTGAAACTGTAACTAAAATAATCCTTTTTTTTACTGAAATAACTTCGCTGAAAATCGATGCCAAAATAGTTACGTTTTCTTTGTTGCTTATTCGTATAGCCTCCAATAATTGCTGCACTAAAACCTTCCGGAATATCTTCGTTTCTGCTAAAGCCATATACAAATCTGGTTTTATAAAAAACTTGTTTTGCTAAAGTAAAAGAAGTTAAAATACCAGAAATGCTGTTGTATTGATAGTTGTTTTTATTGATAAATTCTTTCGGTATCTCTTCAAATTCTTGCTTAAAAATTCTAGCTGCAAGAAAAGCCCTTAAACGGGTGGTGGGATTATTTCTATTAATGATTCCTCTTGCATCTAAGTTATATGCAGCCCAAGCATCAACAACATAATATTGGTAGTTGAAAAACTGGTAATAGGTAGAATCTGTAATGTATTGATTTTTTGTTTGGTGTTGCTCAAAGCCAATTGAATAGGAAAATGGAAAGTAAGGCGTAACCAATGGTTTGTTTAAAGTTGCATACAGTATAGTTTCTTCATTTCTACCACTATTAAAAGTCGGTTTATAGTTTTGAAAACCAATGGTAAAATCTGAAAAAGTACCTCTTATATTTCGTCGGGTATAGGCTGCACCAAAACCAGTTTTTTGTAACCGGGATTGGTCGTACAATAAACTTGCTTCCAGCTTATCTCCAATACCTAAAAAGTTTTCTTCTTGAATGTTCAGCTTACCACTTTCAGAGCTAGACATATCAATACTTCCGCCTAAAGAAAATACATCTTTTGTAATAATGAAAGCTTCAACAGATTGCCCATCCTTAGTAGGTTGTAAAACAATTCTTGCATCTTGCAAAAAAAGCTGTTCTCTTAAATGCCTTTCATTGTCGGCAAGCAAATAGGGGAATACAGCATCACCTTCTTTAAAAAATAAATTATTTCGTATAATTCTTTTTTTAGTTTGAATATGCAGTCGATCGGCAAAACGGGTTACAAAGTTTTTTTTCATCCAATTCGTATCGTTCACAGAGGCTCCAAAACTTAGCTGTTGAATATAAATTTTTGTAATGGGAAATCCTGCATACTTGGTAAAAGAAGTATTATTTTTTATGGGCTCGTTATCTATTTCAGCTCCTGTGCTAACACTTTTACCCAACTTACCCAATAATCCTTTTTTGCCTGCCAAGAAAAATTCATCTTTTGTAGAATCTATTGTTTCTTGTGCATAGATATTATGGGCGCTTATTAAAAGCACTATAATAAAAAGAAACTTACACAAATATTGAAACATTTAAATAAAAGCTATGAAAGCGTTAAGATAGATTCAATCTGCTGATATACCTGTATCTGCTGAAAAATTTAACAGAAACGGCTTTGCAAGCCCCATAAAATGGACTATTTATAGGAGATTGTACAAAAGGAATTATTTGTGCTTTGCAAAATATTTTTTATTGAGCCAATTGCTTAAATAAGCACTGCCAATGCCAATAGCTGCACCAGCTAAAACATCTGTTGGATAATGTTGTCCTAAATACATTCTTGAATATCCAACGCCTGCAGCCCATGCATAAGCTGGTACAACCACATACCATTTTTTAAAATTGATACTTAATGAAGCTGCAGTAGTAAATGCTGTAGAAGTGTGTCCTGACGGGAAAGAGGCATCATTATCCAGCTCGTAAGGATGAATTAAAGCTGGATATTTTATATAAGGACGATCTCTGTTAATGGTATATTTTAGACCTTGTGTAATGGCTGTATTAATAACCAATGCACCTGCAGTTTGCCAACCTTTTTTTTGTAAGGCTTTATCTTTTTTTAAGTAGCCCGTTGCTAAAATGACCAATGGACTTGCCACTGCAATAGGATAAACTGAAGTTGAAGTGTTTTTCCAAACAGCAGCATTGGGCGTTGTTGGATTGATATTATCCAGCAAATTCAC
This sequence comes from Chitinophagaceae bacterium, assembly GCA_044348985.1. Lineage (GTDB taxonomy): Bacteria > Bacteroidota > Bacteroidia > Chitinophagales > Chitinophagaceae > UBA1930. Next base: position 197,944 of record JBIKRV010000005.1, on the reverse strand, counting down.
CTCCCAGTTTTGGGCATGGGTATTTAAGAAAATAAAAAAGCATTCAGTTAAAAGGAGGATGCTTTTGAATAGTTGTTTGCTCATAATTATTTTTTTTCTTGCAGAAAACACAGATAATGCAGAATCATCTGCCCTCTCTATAAGAGCTTATAAATTTGCCAACGATTCTTCAATGGTTTTTATTCTTGCTTCAGCATCGGCTTTTTTCTTTTGTTCAGCTGCAATTACTTCAGGTTTTGCATTGGCTACAAAACGTTCGTTACCCAGCTTCTTCATAACACTTTCTAGGAAACCTTTTTGGTAAGCAAGATCTTTTTCAAGTGTTTCTTTTTGAGCAGTTTTGTCAAGAAATATATCATCTGGTGTTTGAATTATAAATTTATCTTTTCCTATAACTATTTCTGTGCAGTTTTTAAGTTGTAAATGTGATGTTTCAGCTGAATCTATTGCGATTGTACCAATATTAACTTGCTTTAGAATTAAAGGTCTTAATACTAGGTAAGTTTCGAAGTTTTCTTGATTATTTGAAGTACCAATAAATAAGTCTATTTTTTCTTTCGGTTTTAATCCAATTCTATTTCTTGCTTCTCGTAAAGAAGTAATTACATTTTTCAACAAATTTCCTTGTGCTAAAACTGTTGACTGTGGGCTATCAACTGTCGTCTGTTGCTTCACACACAAATCATCATTTCTTTCTTTCAATTGATGATAAATTTCTTCTGTAACAAAAGGCATGAAAGGATGAAGTAAATGCATTAACTCCTCAAAATAGCCAACAGTTTTATTGTAAACTGCTGCTTCAATGGGTTGCTCAAATCCTGGTTTAACCCATTCTAAATACCAGCTACAAAAGTCATCCCATATTAAAGAGTAAATGGTTTTTAAAGCCTCACTCAAACGGAATTGTTTCAGTAAGTTTTCCACTTCAAGCTTCACTTCGTTCAACCTGTTTTCAAACCACACTAGAGCAAAGCTGTTAGCCGTTAGTTCTAAGCTATTAGCTAAAGGCTCATGGCTAGTGGCTTGTCTTGATTCCCACATTTTCACTAGCTTCAATGCATTCCACAATTTATTATTAAAGTTTCTGCCTTGTTCTAAGCTGCTTTCATCGAACATTAAATCGTTGCCAGCAGGAGAGGAGAACATGATGCCAAAACGTACAGCATCGGCACCATATTTATCAATTAATTCTAATAAATCTGGTGAATTGCCTAATTGCTTGCTCATTTTTCTACCCTGCTTGTCTCTCACCATTCCTGTGAAGTACACATCTTTAAATGGCTGCTCATTTTTGTATTCATATCCAGCCATAATCATTCTGGCAACCCAGAAAAAGATAATGTCTTGTCCTGTAACCAATGTAGTGGTTGGATAATAGTATTCAGCTTCTTTATTACCCGGATTGCTGATGCCTTTGAATACTTCCATTGGCCATAACCAGGAAGAGAACCAGGTGTCCAAGCAGTCTTCATCTTGATGAACTTCTCCAAAAGCAGCAATCCTTGCTTCTAATTCAGAAGCTCCTTTTTCTTTATAGTACTCGAAAAATTTAGCCCTTGCAACATCTTCGTTTTCTTCCACTATACAATGCATGTCACTTAATGGATCCAATAAGTTCTCTCGACCATACCAGGCTGGAATCCTTTGTCCCCACCACAATTGACGAGATATACACCAATCCTTGATATTGTTTAACCAATGGCTATATGTGTTCTTTGTTTTTTCTGGATGGAATTTAATTTCATCATTCATTACAGCACTTAAAGTTTCTGGATTGTTGCCCAAGAGCTTTTTCATGTTCATAAACCACTGCAAACTCAATCTGCTTTCTATAACAGCACCTGTTCTTTCACTGGTGCCAACCTGACCTTTATAATCTTCTACTTTTTCTAATTGACCAAGAGTTTCAATGTCTTTGGCAATTTGTTTTCTTAATTCAAAACGGTCAACGCCATTGTAAGCCAATACCTGAGCAGATGGATTTTCATCCATTAAATCAATTGCAGTAAATTTTCCACTTTCATCTAAAGTATTTAAAGCTTTCAGGTTATATTTTCTACCTAACTCATTATCGTTCTTATCGTGTGCTGGTGTAATTTTTAATGCACCTGTACCAAATTCTGCATCTACATATTCATCAGCAATAATGGGGATTTTTCTGTTGATGATTGGAACAATAACTTCTTTGCCAATCCATGACGTATATCGTTCATCAGTTGGATTTACACAAATAGCAACATCACCCAAAATAGTTTCTGGACGAGTAGTTGCAACAGTAATGCTTCCACCACCATCAACCAATGGATATTTTACATAGTACAATTTACTATCAACTTCTTTAAAAATTACTTCTTCATCACTCAGGGCTGTTTTGCTTGCAGGATCCCAGTTTACCATTCTTAGCCCACGGTAAATAATTCCTTTTTCGTGTAGGTCTATAAAAACTTTGATTACGCTTTTATAGTAATCACCATCCATGGTGAATGATGTTCTGTTCCAGTCTAGGCTGCAGCCCAATTTTTTTAATTGCTGCAAAATAATACCACCATATTTTTCTTTCCATTCCCATGCATATTTCAAAAATTCTTCTCTAGTTAAAGACGATTTTGCAATACCACGTTCACGTAACATGGCCACCACTTTTGCTTCAGTAGCAATTGAAGCATGGTCGGTTCCAGGAACCCAGCATGCATTTTTGCCCTGCATTCTTGCACGGCGAATTAAAATATCTTGAATGGTATTGTTTAAACAATGCCCCATGTGTAACACACCAGTTACATTGGGTGGGGGAATTACAATTGTATAGGCTTCACGTTCGTCGGGTGTGCTGTTAAAATAACCTTTGTTCAACCAATGTTGATACCAATTATTGTCGGCCGATTGAAAATCGAAATTTTTTGATAGTTCCATATTGATGCTGCTGCTAATTTTCAGGTTGGCAAAAATAAGGAAATGCAGGTGTGTAGTTGCTAAAAAAGCAGTTGTAGAAGGCTTTTAAAAAAGTAAAGATCTTTTTAAAAAGCAACTTTTACTTCCCAACCGTAAAACCAAGGATTTTGAGGTTTGTTTACAGGGTTAACTTCTTCAACATTAGTAGAGATGTTTTTTTGAATGATAGTGCCTGTTTGATTATTGGTGAATATGAAGTGCTCGCTGATTTCTTTCAGTTGTAATGGTGTAGTGGTTAAAGCAAAAGCTGACAAAACAGATGTAAGTAAAATAAGTAATTTCATAAATGGTAATTTATAACGCAAAACTCAATTATTTAAGAACGCAGGTTGGTTAATTATTGTTAATTAACCTATACGTTTGCTTAAATAAAAAGTTACAGCTTTTTATTATTTTTTTATGTGCATAAGATTGATTGTTGTTGATTACAAAACTTCATTTTTCCACATTGTACCCATTTGAGAATTGACTGCATTACTTTCAAGGCATAAAGCAATAATTATGTATGCAATAGTTGATATAGAAACCACAGGTGGACATGCATCGGCTAATGGCATTACTGAAATTGCAATTATCCTGCATAATGGAAAAGAAATTGAAGGTAAATATTCAACACTTATCAATCCCAATGTTGCCATTCCTCCTTACGTTCAATCTTTAACTGGTATTACCAATGCTATGGTTGCAAGTGCTCCACAGTTTAGTGCATTGGCTCAATACATTTTCAATTTATTAAAAGACCGTGTTTTTGTTGCACATAATGTAAACTTCGATTACAGTTTTGTAAAATATCATTTAGAGCAAGCTGGTTTCGAATTAAATACGCCCAAGCTTTGTACCATTCGTTCTGCAAGAAAAATTTTCCTTGGCTACAGAAAATATGGATTAGAAAGTATTTGCAGAGAGTTGGATATAGAAATTAATGATCGTCACCGTGCCGAGGGTGATGCAATTGCAACAACCAAATTGCTAGAGTTGTTATTAGCCAATGATGCATCAGGTGAAATAAAAGGCATGTTGAAAGGTAGAAATGCAGAGCAATATTTGCCTCCGAATTTATCGGAAGAAGTAATTGCCGATTTACCCAACTCTCCAGGCGTATATTATTTTCACGATAAAAAAGGGAAAGTAATTTATGTAGGTAAAGCAAAAGATATTAAGAAACGTGTAACCAGTCATTTCAGCAACAACAAAACCACCAAGCAAAAGCAGGATTTTTTAAAAGGAATTTATAACGTTACTTACAAAGTTTGTGGTACCGAATTAATGGCAGCCATTTTAGAAAGTATAGAGATAAGGAGATTGTGGCCTTCTTTTAATTATAGTCAAAAACGGTTCGAGCAGGTTTTTGGCTTATATGCTTTTGAAGATGCTCGTGGTTTTTGGCGTTTGGTAATCGAAAAAAAGAAAAAACACCTACAACCCATACATAGTTTTGGCAGTTTGTTAGAAGGCACGCAAATGCTAAAATCTTTAATAGATAAGTTTGAGTTATGTGCCAAGCTTTGTTTTATTGACGCAAGTCCTGGTGCAACTTTGGTTGATATAAAAGGTGAATTACCTGTTGCTTACAACAAAAGGGTAAATGCAGCTATTGCTTACTTAGAAAGTCAGTTGCCAAGTTTTGTAATACGTGAAGATGATGAAGCAGGTGATGAGCAAAGTTTCATTTTGGTAGAAAAAGGTAAATTTGCTGGTATGGGTAAAGTGCCAAAAGAAACTGAATTTTTAACTACAGAATCGGTAAAACCTCACATGGAAGTTTTACCAGAGAATACTTATATACGCAATTTGGTATATCAATATGCCAATAAATTTCCTGAAAGAAAATCTGATGTGGAAAGGAGTGTGGCCTAACTTATTTTAATTTTTATCGTCCTGCTTTTGTGCATAACTAAACTTCCAATTGTTTATTACAATTTACTGCACACCACCTATTTTCGCTGCCCTTTATTTGAGTTCAGAACGATGCAATTGTTTTGAACCATTCTTTAAATTATTCATATTATGATTGAATTTGCATCAGGTGTTTCAGCAAAACTGAACATACGTTTACAACAAGTAGAAGCCGTATTAACTTTATTGGCTGAAGGTTCTACCATTCCATTTATTGCACGTTATAGAAAAGACAAAACAGCGGGATTAGATGAAGTTCAAATTCAGCAAATACAAGATGAGGCAAAAGCCATTAAAGAATTTACCGAACGTAAAACATTCATCGAAAAAACCATTACCGAACAAGGTAAAATGACGGAAGCTTTACAGGCTAAAATCGATAAAGCCACTACCTTGGTAGAACTAGAAGATATTTATCTGCCTTACAAAACAAAACGCAAAACAAAGGCACAAACTGCTAAAGAAAATGGACTTGAACCTTTAAGTACATTATTACTTGAACAAAAAGAAATTGATGTAAAATCTGAAGCTGAAAAATTCATTACTGAAAATGTAAAAGACACTGATGCTGCTTTGCAAGGTGCAAGAGATATCATTGCTGAAATGGTGAATGAAGATGCTGACGTAAGGGCTAAGTTGCGTAAACTGTTTGAAGACACAGCTACTTTACAGAGCAAGGTGGTAGAAGACAAAAAAGAAGAAGCCGCCAAGTATAAAGATTATTTCGATTTTAGTGAACCCATTTATAAGATTCCTTCACATAGAATATTGGCAGTGTTACGTGGATTTTTAGAAGGATTTTTACGTATTAGTATTGCCCCTGTTGAAGAAGATGCGTTGTATGACCTTGAAGAAAAATACATAACTGGTAGTTTGAACAGCAGTGTAGAGCAAGTTAAAAAAGCTATTAAAGATTCGTACAAAAGATTATTGCAACCTAGCTTAGAAACTGAATTTCGAACAGCCTTAAAAGCAAAAGGCGATGAAGAAGCCATCAATGTTTTTGCTGAAAATTTACGTCAGCTATTGTTGAGTTCTCCCTTAGGTAGTAAACGAATTTTAGCCATTGACCCAGGTTATAGAACAGGTTGTAAAGTGGTTTGCTTAGATGAAAAAGGCGATTTGCTGCACAACGATTTAATCTACATTCACGAAGGCAATAAAACTTACGAAGCTGGCTATAAAATAAAAGAGTTGGTTGCAAAATATAACATCGAAGTTTTTGCAATTGGCGATGGTACTGCTGGTCGTGAAACTGAACAACTGGTAAAAGGTTTACAACTCAATTTGCCCGTATTTTTAGTAAATGAAGATGGAGCGTCTATTTACAGTGCCAGTGAAATTGCTAGAGAGGAATTTGGCGATTATGATGTTACAGTTCGTGGTGCAGTAAGCATTGGCAGAAGGTTGATGGATCCATTGGCCGAGCTGGTAAAAATTGATCCAAAAAGCATTGGTGTGGGTCAATACCAGCATGATGTAAACCAATTCAGACTTAAAGAAAAATTAGATGCAACGGTGGTAAGTTGTGTAAACCAAGTGGGAGTAAACTTAAATACAGCCAGTAAACATTTGCTCAGTTATGTAAGTGGAATTGGTAGCACATTGGCTGAAAATATTGTAAAACACAGAAATGAAATTGGAAAGTTTACCGATAGAAATCAACTCTTAAAAGTACCTCGTTTGGGTGGCAAAGCCTACGAACAATGTGCTGGATTTTTACGAGTAAAAGGTGGCAATAATCCATTAGATGAAAGTGCTGTACATCCTGAAGCATATAGCATTGTTGAACAAATTGCCAACGATTTAAAAGTAGAAGTAAAAACTTTAATTGGTAACGAAACTTTACTAAAAACCATCGACGTAAAAAAATACATTAAAGAAGATATTGGCTTATTAACCATACAGGATATTATTAAAGAACTCAACAAACCTGGTTTAGATCCACGTAGTGAAATTGAGCAGTTCGAATATGCAGCTATCTATAAAATAGAAGAGGTGAATGTGGGTATGGTTGTTCCTGGTGTTGTAACCAACATTACTCGATTTGGAGCATTTGTAGATATTGGCGTTAAGCAAGATGGATTGGTACATGTGAGTGAAATTGCACATCAATACATAACCGATCCCAATGAAGCATTGAAGTTGAATGATAAGGTAATGGTAAAGGTTTTAGAAGTGGATATTCCACGTAAACGAATTGCTCTATCTATCAAACAAACGCAGGAAGCTCCTACTAAAAAGCCTGCATTTACTGCCAATAAACCACCAACCAATTTTAAAAAGAAAGAAGAAGACCTAAGTAACCTGAATGTGAACGATGCATTGGCTGCTTTGAAAAAGAAGTTTGGTAAATAGAAGGTTGAAGGCAAAGGGCATAAGATAAAAGGTGGAGCGTTAGAAAAGTTAGATTTGTAATTCTTTTCTTAAAACTTCAACCATTTTCTCTACGGCTTACTATCTTTCTGGCAATCCAAAAACATTCTTTTACAAAATTTTGGTAATTGTATAACAATCCTATATTTGCTACACTTTAAACCAAAAATTTAATAGACAGTGGCGTACGAAAACAACGAAAAAAAGAACGACAGCGTTTACAGCAAACGTATCAGAGCAGGAAAAAGAAGAACTTACTTTTTTGATGTAAGAGCAACACGTGGCAATGATTATTTTTTAACCATTACCGAAAGCAGAAAACGTTTTGATGACAATGGCTACGACCGTCACAAAATTTTTTTGTATAAAGAAGATTTCAACAAATTTATTAAAGCGTTGGGCGAAGCAATTGATTATGTGAAAACAGATTTAATGCCTGATTTTGATTTCGATGCATTCAACCATGAATATCCTGAAGGTGAAGGTGGAGAATATGTTCCTGAAAACAACAATTACACACCAGCACAACCTCAGGTAGAAGAAAAAATTGCTCCAGTTGCAGTCCAATCAGCTCCTGAAGCACCAGCCTCTAACGACAGCCTGTCTTCTGAAGAAGTAGATAAGTGGTAATAGCTTTTTACATAGTTTGCAAGAGCCTTTCAGCAATGAAAGGCTTTTTTATTTTGGTTGCAAACTGCAGTACTACTATCACCGTTCTCGGTGTCACTACCTTCAAGGTTCAGCAAATACTTCAACAAAATACAATACAGTAAAAACGCAGCCATTAGCTGCGTTTTTAATGTTATTTCATTTCATTATTTTCCATTATTCATTCATCATCTTTTACCTTCTACCTTCCACCATCTAGTATCTACCTTCAAGTATCCAGTATCCACCTTCCACCTTCTCCCTACTTCACATACCTTTTCAACCAATCATTCTGTTCCCATAACATGTGCAATAAGTTTTCTTTACCTCTGTAGCTATGTGCTTCATAAGGTAAGAATACAAAACGTACAGTTCCTCCATGCCCTTTCACAGCACTAAACAAACGTTCACTGTTAATAGGAAATGTACCAGGATTATCGTCACTATCGCCATGAATTAACAACAAAGGTGTTTTTATTTTATCGGCATAACTAAACGGACTCATTTTGTAATACAAATCTGGAGCCTGCCAATAGGTTCTATCTTCTGCCTGAAAACCAAATGGTGTAAGGGTTCTGTTATAGGCACCACTACGTGCAATGCCAGCTTTAAATAAGTTGGTATGGGCCAATAAATTGGCTGTCATAAATGCACCGTAACTATGTCCACCAACTGCAACACGGTTTCTGTCACCCACACCCATTTCTGCTACATAATTAATGGCAGCTTCGGCATTCATTTTTAATTGATCTACAAAATTATCATTGGGTTTTGCATCGCCTCCACTGCTTACAATGGGAAATTCAGCATTATCCAACACTGCAAATCCTTGTGTTACATAAAATATAGGACTTGCCCAGCTAATGGTCGTAAACTTATCCTGACTACCACGTACCTGTGCAGCATCATTGGCATTGTTAAACTCTCTAGGGTATGCCCACATTAATACAGGTAATGTGCCATCTTTTTCTTTGTTATAACCTTTAGGTAAATACAAATCTCCAGTTAAATCAACACCATCGGCACGTTTATATTTTACTTTTTGTTTGCTAACACCTTCTAATGCAGGGTAGGGATTAGCAAAATTTGTAATGGCAATATCTTGACCACTGCCTTTTAAATCTTTCAAATAAAAGTTGGGTACATCTTTTTGGCTTTCTTTTCTGGTAATTAGTTTAAAACCTTTGGGGTCTAAAACATCTACCACATATTCAAAACTGCCTTTTGCACTACGCCAAATGATTTCACTTTTTTTGGTCGTTAAATCAAAATAGGCAAGAAAAGGTAAATCCCCATCAGGCGAAGAACCTGTTGTATTGTTTAATAAAAGGGTGTTTCCATTTACCAATATCACTTCTTTGCCAAACTTATTTTTGGTAGTAATGGGAGCTCCAGGATTTCCATAAGCATCGGTGGTATTTCTTTCAAACAAAGTCTCTAATGTTCCTGCAATACTGTTGTAGCGACTTACTTTGGCTGTTTGTTTGCTCGTTAGTGCTTCAGTAACCCATGCAAAACTTTCATTGCCCCAAGTGATACCACGAAAACGCATTTTGGTTTTAAATAATTCTTTTACTTCACTATTAAAAGGAGCTGCATGAGCATAAACGGCATCATGAAAATCTACTTTCTTTTTAATCAATCCACTGTCTAACGGCATACACCAAACAATGGTGGCAGCTTCATCATCTTTCCATTCAAAACCCCTAGGTATATTTTGCACATTGTCGTAACCCGATGGTGTAGTTTCACTAGAAGGTAAATCTGCAAATACTTTAACAGTATTGCCCATTAAATCTGTTACACTTACGGTAGACGGAAACCCGTTTACAGGCACTAAATAAGAAAAAGGTTTTTTAATATTTTCTACTAATAAATACTTTTTATCTGGTGATACTGTGTAAGAACTGTAAATAGCAGGTTTGCCAATTTTGGTTTCAACACCAGCTTTGTTCATTACCAATTGAGCAGTGGCTAAAAACTCAAACAATTGCTCATCGTAAGGTGTTTTAATTAAATCCTGATAGGTCCTTCCCGGTGCAGCTTTACCTACATTTTGTTGTACTGTTGGTCCTTTAGGGGTAATTGGTTTTTTAGGGGCAGCAGTAGCAGCAGCAATGGCCGTTTTGTATAATAAGGTATTGTCATCGTACCAGGTTAAATCGGCATCCAGTACCACATTCAATGCTTGTTGATTTACTTTTTTTGCAGTTTTAGTGGCAACATCAATAATATAAACATCTACACGATTTGCTAAGGTGTTTGTAAAAGCAATTTTACTTTCAGCAATATTCCATCTAACATTACCAGCAAGCATATTGGCAGGTAAACCTGCAATGGTATATTCTTTATTGGCTTTAATATTTTTCAGCAAAAAATTGTTGATATAGGTTTGCCTGCTGGGCGAATAATTATTGGGGTTTAAACGCAAACCTGCAATTCTAATTTCAGGTTGCCCCAATTCATCTACCGTTGGGTAAGAGTTTCTTTCACTCAACAACATCCATTCGCCTTTACTGTCTATACTTACACCAGGTGTAGGTTTAGCCAATAATAAATCTGCAATTTCTTTGGGTGGTGTTTGATAATTTACTGCATCTTGTGCCCATGCAGCAAGTGTTGTTGCAAAGGCTGCAACCAATAATCCTGCTTTTTTCAATAGATTCATATATGCTGATTTTGAAGGGTGAAGATAGGCATTGAACTGAAGTATAAAAACCATTTATAAAATAAATTGGTAGTAAAATTTTATATACAAACAAATCAATTACAGTTGCCTGTTGTAGCAGTTTTGATAGAATAAAATACAGCCTTATTGAAATGAATTTACAACGTTTTTACTGCCAGTAAATGCACATATCTGAAAGCATGATTTTTAAGAGCTTCAGATTGTTTATAGGCCGATTTTACATTGTTTAATCTTACTTGATTAATGATACGCAGAAATTTTATTACATAAGCAAGTAGTATAAAAATACCTGTTAGTTCTCTGATATTCTTATACGAAACCCAAACTTTATCGCTTACGTCTTTGGTTTCAACTGACGTAAATCCGGCTTGTTTGGCATGTTGAATATGTTCTTCGGTGGTGTCTATATCATGTATTTCCCAACCACTAAATGCCTGTTTCAGTAGCTTTTCATTTGCAGCACTCATTGGTCGGCCACCACGAAAACTATCTGCCATCACCAATCTTCCACCAGATTTTAATATTCTAAAAGCTTCTTTGTAAAAAAGCGATTTATCCAATGCATGGCAAACACTTTCTATACACCAAACTACATCGAAACTGGCATCGGGAAAAGGTGTTTTCAAATAATCGGCATGTATAAAATCTGCATTTGTAGCACCTGCTTCCTGAGCATATTCTTTTGCTCTGTTTATTTGTTGTTCAACAATCGAAATACCTGTTGCATTTGCTTTTCGGGTATTTGCCAACCAAATAACAGCATTACCTAAACCACAACCAGCATCCAAAACTGTATCTCCCGATTTAACTTCAGCCCAATCGGCCAATATTTCATTTACACGATACAAGGCATCGGCATGTTTGGTAGCTTTTTCATCATAATAGCCAAAATGTAAGGCTGGCGGACCTTGCAGTTTGGCATGCCACATTATTTTATAATCATTTTCTGTATCGTTATAATATTGAATTACCTTATCGCTATGATTGTTCATAATTGTTTTGATATGATTCTGATAAATATAAAAACTTCCTGTTAAGTATCGATTAAAACTTACAGTTTAGTTTTATTGTAGTTGCTTGCTTTTTTAATTAATTGTTTGTTTTATGCCTTTGAATATTGAATTTAAAGCAACCACAGAAAGCTTGGAAGCTGCTGAACAAAAGTTTTCTGTTCTCGCAGAGTCTCTCGTCTCAGCCATTTGTGTTGGCAGGACTCTGCGAATGAATAATATAAAATAAATAACTAACTTTATTACATATGAGTGTAAGAAGAAAAATATACGAACACAATGGCCTATATTTTATCACATTCACCTGTGCAAGATGGATTCCTATTCCTAGCATCGTCTCCTTCCTAGCCTTGTGCAAAGCCAAGGGACGATGCGTACTACTTTTTTTCAAGCAATGTCTTCATAAATCATCAAAACGAAGAACTTCCTTCCAAGCAATGTCTTCCCTCGATCTTCAAACCGAAAAATTTCCAGCATCTTCTCTTTGCAAGGCTAAGTGTGTTAGGCAAAGGAAGATGCGTTAAATGAAAACGCAATGTCCCTAGCTTTGCACAGGGCCATATAGGAGACATTGCTTGGAAATAATCACCTAATAAACCAAGGTAGTAATCATGAAATTAATCAGTACTGTTATCTTAATGATTTTGACCAATTTTCTAAATGCTCAAAATGAAGTATTTGATAGTGAGGGTTTGAGTATTTGTAATGAAAAGGGTAAACTTAAAAGTGTGGTACTTGAAGATTTCCTTATACTTAATTTTCAAGATCATAAGTTAAATTCTTTTTACAGCAAAGACAGTAGCTTCTATTCAAACCTTGATAGCAATATTTTTTATTTAAGGTCAACGAATAAGAGATTTGCAATAATAAAGCTATCTAAAGACAAGATTAGTATTGTATGTCGTGATACATCTGTGGAAATAAGTACCCTTATGGAAGGTGAAAAACAAGAAGGGATAGGTGCATGGAACACTAGAGTTGACTCTTTTTGGATTAGTTGTAGTTATACAAATAGCCGTTTAGGTGCTATAGGGATACATTATCAAAATTATATGTCATCAACATTTAATTCTGAGTTTATGACTTTTGGGTATTTAATTCAAAATTCAGATGATAAAAGTCCGATTGAAATCAGTTTTAGATTACCTTCAATTGATTTAAAAAAGCCTAGTTTCATTCGTATAACTAGGTCTAACAATAAACCATCACCATACTCAATTGATATTTTAAATCCCTATCTTGACGGATTAGAGCTGCTAGACAAGGATTTTAAAAGAGTAAATGCTAGGTTTAATTTAATACGGCAAAAATTTTTGGTTAATATCCGCCCCCTAACTAGGCGTAGCTTGTAATCGAAGCCACTGGGCGTATGGCTGTGCCTACGCCCTAACTTTTATGTAGCATTTGCTACACTACCAAAATCTTATTACAAAAAACTAATTTTTATCAAACCTCCGCTTACAACAGCGTTTGCGGTAGACCTACTACCTAACTCGGCGTAGCTTATAATCTTCGCACTCGGCGTAGGGCTGTGCCTACGCCGTTTGTTTTTGGTAGCATTTGCTACAATACAATAATCATTATTCCTTCCAAGCAATGTCTTCTATTCCTAGCATCGTCTCCTTACTAGCCTTGTGCAAACCCAAGGGACGATGCTTTCTGCGAAGCTAAATTTTCAATTAACACATCTTCCTTTACCCAACATACATAACTACGCAAAGAGGAGATGCTGTAAAATTCTTCGGTTTGATGATTTTGTATGGAAGACATTTCTTGGAAAAGAAGCAATTATTTTGTTGTGGTTAATCAATAAGAGCTGCTTAAAATTGTGTGGAATTTTTTGTGTGAAAAAAATCCACACAAAAATGTGTGTAATTATTTATTGCTGAAAATTCCACACAAAAAAAATAAGGTTACAGAAACGGAGGAGTTTTATCATTACAATGTCTTTTTATGTTTACCATTTCGGTTTTAAACGTTTGTTTTATTTACATTGCAAATGCAATCATTAAAATACTCTTACCATGCCCACCAATATAGAATTTAAAGTCATCACCAACCGTTTAGAAGCAGCAGAGCAACAACTGTTAACCCTTGCTCCAAGGTATGTGGGAGAAGACCATCAAATAGATACGTATTTTAATGTAGCCACTGGCAGACTTAAACTACGTGAAGGCAATATTGAACATTCATTGATTTATTATGAACGTGAAAATACCAGCAATGTCAAACAATCGAATGTTATTTTATACAACCATCAACCCGATAAACATTTAAAAGCCTTGCTCGAAAAAGTGCATGGCATAAAAACGGTGGTAGATAAAAAACGCAAAATTTATTTTATCGATAATGTAAAATTTCATTTCGATAGGGTAGAAGGCTTAGGTACTTTTATAGAAGTGGAAGCCATTGATACCGATGGTACAATTAGCATTGAAAAGCTACAAGAGCAGTGTAATTATTATGCACAATTTTTGGGTGTTCGTGAAGATGATTATCTGGCCGTTTCTTACAGTGACATGATTCTGTATAAAAGCAACTAACGTAAAGCAGCTATTTAATAATGAATACTATTTATCGCAAACCTGTACTATCAAGAATTTCAAGTAATTAGTATTTTCCATTCCCCAAACAATTGGATGATCGGCAGCTTGTGCATTAAATACCACTTGTTTTAATTTTTTACGGGCATCTTTTGCCGCCAATTCTATGGTATGTAGAAATAAATCGGGCTGCACCAAATTGGTACAACTACTAGTAACTAAAAATCCTCCATTTTTTACCAGTTTCATACCACGTAAATTAATTTCTTTATAACCTGTGATGGCTTTTTGAATGGTTTCACGGCTCTTGGTAAATGCTGGAGGGTCGAGCATTACCACATCGTATTGCCTGCCATCTTTAACCCAATTTTTCAATACATCAAATGCATTTAAGGCTTCAAATTTTACAATATCTTGTAAGCCATTTAAGGCTGCATTTTTATTGGCTTGCTCAACTGCATTTGCACTGATATCCAATCCCAAAACAGATTTTGCTCCATAAAAACCTGCATGAATTTCAAAAGTTCCGGTGTAAGTAAAAGCTCCTAAAACATCAGCACCTTTTACAATATGCTGTATGGCTCTACGATTGTCTTGCTGATCTAAAAAATACCCAGTTTTTTGTCCGTTTTCAACATCAACCAAAAACTTCAGTCCGTTTTCATTAATGGTAATGGTGGTATCAAAAGGGGCAGATAAAAACCCTTTCTTTTGTTCTAAACCTTCCAATTCTCTTACTGGCACATCATTTCGTTCGTAAATGCCTTTTGGGTTAAATATCTTATGTAAAACACTTACGATAACAGGTTTCCAAACATCCATTCCAAACGCAAGTGTTTGAATTACAAAGTAATCATTAAACTTATCGATGATTAAAGCTGGCATATCATCGGCTTCGCCAAAAATTAAACGACAGTTTTCTACATAACCAATTTGTTGGCGATACTTCCAACTTTCTAAAATTCTATTGTAAAAAAAGGCTTCATTAATTTCTTCTTTTTTTCTGCTAAGCAAACGAACTAAAATTTGCGATTTTGGATTGATAAAACCTATGCCACAAAATTTATTATCGGCATAATACACTTCTACAATTTCTCCTGCATTTACATCTCCTTCAATTTTTTCTACTTCATTGCCAAAAATCCATGGATGTCCATTGGCAATACGTTGGGCAATTTTCTTTTTAAGATATACTTTGGTCATTGGGCAAAGATAGAGTTTCAACTTGCAAGTTGCTAGTTTACAGTTATTGCTGAAGCAGCTTTATGAAATGCCATATCTATGGCAACCAGCTACCAGAAACTAGCATCCACCATCCATTTCAACATATCCAATCCGACTGCCATTTTTTCCCTTTTCTTTGCACGGCAAAATATTTGAGCTGTTAAGAAGACTATATAAAAAAATTATGGAAGACAAAGAAATGCAGACTACAGAAGCTGTTGACAGCAATATGAACATTAATGCTGACGAAAATGCAGCAGGCACTACTCATTTGAATGACAAAGTGGAGGAAAGTGAAACCGATAAACTTCAGGCCGAATTAGATGAGCAAAAAGACAAGTATTTAAGATTGGCAGCCGAGTTTGATAATTTTAGAAGAAGAACTTCTAAAGAGCGGTTAGAATTAATTCAAACAGCTGGTAAAGATGTGATTGTTTCTTTATTGGAAGTTTTAGACGATGTTGAACGTGCTGAAAAACAATTAAGCAACAACGATGATATTGCTGTGCAAAAAGAAGGCATTCAGTTGGTGTTTAATAAAATAAGAAATACACTTCATGCAAAAGGCTTAAAAGCTTTAGAAAGTATACATACTGAGTTTGACGTTGAAAAACATGAAGCCATTACCGAAATACCTGCACCAACAGAAGATTTAAAAGGGAAAGTTTTAGATGAAGTACAAAAAGGCTATTACTTAAACAATAAATTAATTCGTTTTGCAAAAGTGGTAGTAGGTAACTAGGAAAGCCTTATGCCATGAGCCCTTAGCTGTGAGCAGGTTCATGACTTTTTTTGTTTGCTCACAGCTAAATGCTAAAAGCTAATGGCTAATAAAAGAGATTATTACGAAATATTGGGTGTGTCAAAATCGGCATCGGCCGATGAAATAAAAAAAGCCTACCGTAAGGTGGCTATGCAGTTTCATCCTGATAGAAATCCAGGCGATAAATCAGCAGAAGATAAATTCAAAGAAGCTGCAGAAGCGTATGAAGTATTGAGCGACAATCAAAAGAAAGCCAAGTACGATCGTTATGGTCATCAAGCATTTGCCCCGGGCAGTGGTGGATTTGGTGCTGGACATGCTACCAATATGGAAGACATTTTTAGCCAATTTGGTGATGTTTTTGGCGATGATATGTTTGGTAATTTTTTTGGTGGAGGAAGAAGAGGTGGAGGCGGTGGAAGCCGTGCAAGAGGACAACGTGGAAGCAACTTACGCATAAAATTAAAATTAACTTTTGCCGAAATTGCCAATGGTGTAACCAAGCAAGTAAAAGTTAAAAAGCATGTTGGTTGCACTACTTGCGATGGTAGTGGAGCGAAAGATAAAAGTAGTATTCAAACTTGTAATACTTGCCATGGAAGTGGTCAAGTAAAACGTGTTCAAAATACGTTCTTAGGTCAAATGCAAACTGTAACTACTTGTCCTACTTGTAATGGAGAAGGTACATCGGTAACAGCAAAATGTGGTAATTGTAAAGGAGATGGACGTGTTTATGGTGAAGAAACTATTAGTATTGATATACCTGCTGGTGTTCAGGAAGGCATGCAATTAAGTATGAATGGAAAAGGCAATGCTGGAGAACGTGGAGGCATGGCTGGAGATTTAATTATTCAGATAGAAGAAGAGCAACATGCCGAATTGCAACGTGATGGATTGAATGTAGCTTACGATTTGCATATTTCTTTTCCTGAAGCAGCTTTTGGCACCAATGCTGAAGTTCCTACCATTGATGGTAGGGCAAAAATTAAAATTCCTGCAGGTACCCAAAGTGGTAAAATATTTAGGTTAAGAGGAAAAGGATTTCCTGAAGTACAAGGTTATAGTAGAGGTGATCAGTTGGTTTATGTAAATGTTTGGACACCACAAAACTTAAGCTCAGAAGAAAAAACAGCCTTAGAAAAATTAAGTAATAGCCCTAACTTCAAACCTCAACCAAGTAAAAGCGATAAAAGCTTTTTCGACAGGGTAAAGGAAGCATTCAGTTAAAAAATTAAACCTCACAATTATAATGAGGTTTTTTTATTTCCATCTGTTTAAACTTTTTATGTAGCAGTAAGTCTTTAAATTGTTAAACTGAAATCTCTAATGCAACTACGTATGAAAAGCAAATATTTTTTTATTGTAAAATTTGTATTTCCGCTTTTTATTATTGCTGCAGTCAGTTTTTTCTTTACCCAATCCGATAATTATGCAGGCTTTGCTAAATTTCCATACAAGCAAGCCGGTCTTACTGAAAAGCAAGCAGCAGCACACCTACTCAGCAGATTTACTTATGGAGCAACACCTAATCAGGTAGATGAGGTTGTACAACAAGGTTTGGAGAAATGGTTTGTGCAACAATTGAATGCCGATTTGCCCGATGATACATTGAAATTTAAGTTGGAAGATTATGATGCACTAAATATGAGCAATGAACAAATTGCAAAAAGTTTTCCAAGGGGCCCACAAGTAAGAAAAATGGCTATTGATGCAGGCGTAATCGATAAAGATGAAGTAGATAAAGATGAGAAAAATGCAGTTTATAGGCAAAAGTTAGATGCTTACATGAAAGAAAATGGGTTGCGACCAGAACGTGAACTTTTTCGTCAATTCATAAATCAAAAAATATTGAGAGCAGCTTATACAAATAATCAATTGCAAGAAGTATTAACGGATTTCTGGTTTAATCATTTCAATGTTTCAATTACCAAAAATCAGTGTGCACCATTTATACCTGTTTACGAAAGAGATGTAATAAGACCCAATGTATTTGGCAAATTCGAAAATTTGGTTTTAGCTACCGCAAAATCTCCAGCCATGCTTTTGTATTTAGATAATTTTTCTAGTGCAGGCGTAAATGAAGATTTTGAGAATCAGGTAAACAATTATAAACGAAGGTTAGATAACGCATTAAAAGATACAGTTTCAGAAAAAGGTAAAAAGATATATAACAATTTAATTCAAGGAAATAAGCAAGGATTAAATGAAAACTATGCCCGTGAAGTAATGGAATTACACACATTGGGCGTTGATGGTGGATATACACAAGCTGACGTAACTCAAGCTGCAAGAGTTTTAACAGGCTGGACGATTTATCCAATTTCTGATTATGGCGGTGTTGGTACTATGAAAAAGATAATCGAACGCTTTGATGCAGAAAAATTAAAAGAAAAAGGTTTCGTACATGAAGGCGATTTTTTATTTGCGATTAACAGGCATGATAGTAAAGAAAAAACAGTAATGGGCAAAAAGTTTAAAGAAGGAGGGGGCTATGAAGAAGGTGTTGAACTTTTAACTATGTTGGCTCAACACCCATCCACAGCAAAGTTTATATCAAAAAAATTAGCAGTACGATTTGTGAACGATAATCCGCCTCAAAGTTTAATAGATAAAATGGCTAAAACTTTTTTAGATAAAAAAGGTGATATTAAACAAGTACTAATTACTATGGTAACTGCACCTGAGTTTTGGAGTAAAGTGGCTTTAAGAGAAAAAACGAAATCGCCTTTTGAATTGGTAATAAGTACTGTTCGAATTTTAGATGCAGATATTACACAACCCTTTCAACTAAATACATGGATTACCAAAATGGGGCAACAACAATACTTTTATCAAGCACCTACTGGTTTTCCAGACAAGGCTCAATACTGGATTAATACTGGATCTCTATTAAACAGAATGAATTTTGGTTTGGCATTAGCAGCACAAAAAATTCCAGGAATAAAATTCGACTTGGCCGAATTAAATAATCATAAAGAACCTGAAAGTGCCGAAAAAGCGTTGGAAGTATATTGCAAACTAATGATGCCAGAAAGAAATTTAGCAACCACTATTCAGCGTTTAACACCATTATTATCTGATCCCAACTTAATGAATAAAGTAAATGAGGCTGCAGGAAAAAATACGACTTCTAACAATATAAATATGCAGGGCAATGATTTGATGATGCAAGGTGGTAATGAAAAAGCAGTGAAGCCAAAGTTTAATAACAAAGGAGAGCTAAAAAACGCTACTGCTATGCAAACATCTTTTAGCAACAGCAGCATGCTAAGTCAAGTTGTTGGTGTAATTATTGGTTCACCCGAATTTCAAAGACGATAAACAATTTTTTATATGAATACAAGAAGAGCTTTTTTAAAAGGTGCAGGCTTAGCAATGTTTGGTATTGGTGTAGGCGGTGTGCCAACATTTGTTGCCCGAGCAGCCGATAGTTTTAAAAAGACCGCTGAATATAAAAAAAACAAAGTTTTAGTATGTGTATTTCAGCGTGGTGCAATGGATGGCTTAATGGCTGTTACACCATTTACTGATCAATTCTTAAAAGCTGCTCGTCCCACTATTTTCATGGAAGCTGGCAATGGCAAACCTTTGATTGATTTAGATGGAAGATTTGGACTACATCCAGGTATGAAAAATTTTGAACCATTGTTTCGTGAAAAAAGATTAGCAATTGTTCATGGAATTGGTAGCCCCAATAACACAAGAAGCCATTTTGATGCACAGGATTATATGGAAAGCGGAACACCTTTTAATAAAGGCACAGCAAGTGGTTGGTTAAATAGAGCAGTTGGACTTTTAGGGCATGATGCAACACCTTTTCGTGCAGTTAGTATTACGTCATCCCTGCCAAGAAGTTTATATGGAGATAACCCAGCTTTAGCCATTAATAATTTGCAAGAGTTTACCATTCAAATGAGAGGCAACCCTAAAGCTGCTAGTATGGTGAGTAAGAGTTTTGAAGATTTATATGATCAAGCATCATCTACTTTGCTAAAAGAAACAGGTAAAGAAAGTTTCGATGCAATAAAAATGCTGCAAAAAACGGATGTTAAAAATTATAAACCAGCTAATGGTGCTGAGTATCCTTTAACGGCATTGGGTAATAGTTTAAAGCAAGTTGCTCAACTCATAAAAATGGGTGTAGGATTAGAAGTTGCATTTGCTGAACATGGCGGTTGGGATACCCATTTTAACCAAGGAACAGAACAGGGTTCTTTTGCAAGAAATGCAATGGACTTGAGCAACAGCATTGCCGCATTTTGGAAAGACTTGGGGCAGCAGCAAGACGATGTAACCATTTTGAGCATGACTGAATTTGGTAGAACAGTAAAACAAAATGGAACAAATGGAACTGATCATGGTCGTGGTAGTTGTAATTTTATTATTGGTAACAATGTAAATGGAGGATTGGTACATGGTATTGTTAAACCACTATCTATCGACAATTTGGAAGATGGCAGAGATCTGGCAGTGACAACAGATTTTAGAACGGTATTTAATGAAGTAGCCTGTAAGCATTTGAATATTGCCAATAGCAGCGTATTGTTTCCTAACTGGAAAGGAAATAATATATGCGTTATGCGTTAGATGAATAGCTACTATTTAACGTTTCTCACACTGCTGTCTCTAACAAAAATATCGGGTTGTAACATTTTAATTTCAAAATCGGTTGTTGTACGTTTGGCTTCAATCATTTTAATTAAAAGCTCAGCTGCTATTCTACCCATTTCAAACGCTGGTTGTCGAACAACAGACAAAGAAGGGGATAGTAGTTCTGTTAAATCTAAGTTGCTGAAACCAATTACAGCAAGCGTTTTAGGAATTGCAACTTTTTTAGTTTTACAATAACGCATACAGTTGGTTGTAAGCTTATCGGCTGATGCAAAAACAGCATCAGGTTTTTGTTTAAGTTTAAGCAGCTTATCCATAGCATCTTCTACTTCTTCATAAATCATTCCTCCATGTAAACAATGCTTAACTAAATTTTCATCAAATACAATACCATAATCTTCTAAAGCTTTTTTGTAACCAGCCTGTCTTTCTTTGGTAATCGATAAATATTCTGAATTAGATAAATGTGCAATGCATTTATAGCCGTTTTTTATTAAATGCGATGTTGCGACATAAGCACCTTTAAAATTATCAACAATTACTTTATGTGTTTGTAGCTCTTCAACCACACGATCAAAACAAACAATATGCATGCCTCTATCGTGCAAATGAGTGATGTGAGAAAAGTCTTTTGTTTCTGTTGAAACTGAAAGTAAACAACCATCCATACTTCGTGAAGCTAAAAATTGCAGATTATCTACTTCCTTATCATAACTTTCATGCGTTTGTGTAATGATTACATTATATCCACGATTATGTGCTACAGATTCAATGCCATTAATTGCCTGACTAAAAAAACTATTGGCTATTTCACTTACCACAATACCAATAGAACGGCTTCGTTTTTCTTTTAGACTTAATGCGATTGGATTAGGGCGATAATTAATTTCTTTAGCATATTCCAAAACAATTTTTTTTGTTTCAGGACTAATCTCATAACTGTCTCTTAAAGCACGGCTTACAGTTGATGTAGAGAGTCCTAATGCTTTGGCAATATCTTTAATGGTAACTGCTTCAAATCTCATAGTTGTTAGTATGCAAGCTTTAAAGAGTTAAAGTTACATGTTTTAAGGTAGATTTAAGTTTTTTCATTTTCCGTACAATATTATATAAATGCCCTGTTATTATTAAGGTTGTTTTAACTGTAAACGTTATCGGAAACGATTGCGTAAATAAAGAATTACAATAGTTTTATGCTTAATAAATATGTAAGTAGAATTGTTATTTAGAATTCTTATTAGGACTTAAAAGTAAAGTATGAAACGAGTTTGCCCATCTGTATTTTTTGCTTTTGTTTTTGCATTTTATTCTTCGTCAGCTTTTGCTCAAAATTTACCGAAAGTCATTGTTCCAGAATTTAAAAAAGATACCTTCAATATAGAAAAATTTGGAGCTAAAGCTGATGGTATTACACTTAATACAGTTGCTATTAATAATGCTATTGTCGCATGTAATAAAAAAGGTGGTGGTGTTGTTTTAATCCCGAGGGGATTGTGGTTAACAGGTCCTGTTGAGTTAAAAAGCAATGTTAATCTTTACCTTTCAACCGACGCTTTACTTCAGTTTACTAGTGATTTCAATCAGTATCAGTTGGTAGCAACCAACTGGGAAGGCTTACCAGCTTTTCGTAATCAGTCGCCTTTATCGGCTACCAATGCAACCAATATTGCTGTAACTGGAAACGGTATTGTTGATGGAAATGGAGATGCATGGAGAATGGTTAAAAAAGATAAGCTAACTTCCAATCAATGGAAGTTAAAAAATGAAAGTGGAGGTGTATTAAGTGATGATAAAAAAACATGGTATCCTACAGAAAAATCCTTTAAAGGAAGCAAAGTAAAAAATCCAGGAGCAATTACTGCTGTTGTTAGCAAAAAAGATGTAGAAGAGTACAAAGATTTTCTTAGACCTAATTTATTGGTTTTTACAAAATGTAAAAATGTATTGTTAGAGGGTGTAACCTTCCAAAATTCACCTGCATGGAATTTACATCCTCTAATGTGTGAAAATTTGACTGTAAGAAATGTGTATGCCAAGAATCCTTGGTATGCACAAAATGGTGATGGTATCGATATAGAAAGTTGCAAAAACTTTATTGTAGAGAATAGCACATTTGATGTTGGCGATGATGGTATTTGCATTAAAAGTGGTAGAGATGCAGAAGGTAGAAAAAGAGCAATGCCAACAGAAAATGGAATTATCAGAAACTGTGTAGTGTATCATGCTCATGGAGGCTTTGTTATTGGAAGTGAAATGAGCGGAGGTGCTAAAAATTTATATGTAAGCAATTGTACTTTTATTGGAACCGATATTGGTCTTCGTTTTAAAACTACCAGAGGTCGTGGTGGTGTGGTAGAAAAAATTTACATCAACAACATCAACATGAAAGATATTGTTGGCGAAGCTGTTTTATTTGATATGTACTATGCTGCGAAAGATCCTGTGCCTTTGGCTGATGAAAAAAGAGAACCACCTGTTGTTGAGTTTAAAAAAGTTGATGAAACAACCCCTGTATTTAAAGATTTTTTTGTAAATAACATAGTTTGTAATGGTGCTGAGAAAGCCATATTTATTCGGGGTATTCCTGAAATGCAAATAAAGAATATCAATTTAGAAAATATGGTATTACAAGCTAAGAAAGGTATAGATATTCAGGAGGCAAATAGTGTAAACCTTAAAAATGTAACATTGGTAACAAAAGAAACAAACCCTATTATATATGTATTAAATAGTAGCAATATTTTGTTTAACAAAATAAAGTACAATACTGATGCTGAATTATTATTGCAAGTGCAGGGAGAAAGAACTGGCTCCATTAAACTTTTGAACATAGATACATCTAAGGCTAAGAAGAAGTTAGAAGTTGGTTTTGGTGCCAAAGAAGAAAATGTAGTGATTCAATAATTATAAAAGTTGATTAAATCTATAGAGTACAAGTGTGCGACGCCAATGTCGTTAGATAGACAAACAAAAGCTGGTAACAAAATGAAAAAAATTATATCGATAGGATGTTTATTGTTGGTGCTAAATGCTCAGGCTCAAACACCCGGAGAACGTTTGGCAAAAACAACTATGAAAATTTGGAAAGACTCACTTTCGAGTAAATGGAGTTATGATTTAGGCGTTGTTTTAAAAGGCATGGAAGGCAATTGGTACAGGACAGGGGACGTTACTTATTTTAATTATATCCAAAAACAAATGGATTTTTTTGTACAAAATGATGGTACAATAAGAACCTATAAACAAGACGAGTTTAATATAGACCACATTAATAATGGCAAACTGTTATTATTGCTTTATCGGGTAACTGAAAAAGAAAAATACTGGAAGGCAGCTCAGTTATTAAGAGAACAATTAAAACATCATCCACGAACAAAGGAGGGTGGCTTTTGGCATAAAAAGGTATATCCTTATCAAATGTGGTTAGATGGTTTATACATGGGGCAACCTTTTTATGCTGAATATGCTATGTTGGCACATGAAGACACTGCTTTTAATGATATTGCCAATCAGTTTATATGGATGGAAAAGCATGCAAGAGATGCGAAAACAGGTTTATTGTATCATGCATGGGATGAAAGTAAAGAACAACAATGGGCCAATAAAACTACTGGTACATCTCCTTTGTTTTGGGCAAGGGCAATGGGCTGGTATGCGACAGCTTTAGTAGATGCGTTGGAATTTTTTCCTGAAAATCAACCAAAAAGAAAAACGTTGATTGATATTTTAAATCGTTTAGTAGTTGCTGTAGAAAAACAACAGGACGCTACAACAGGTTTATGGAAAGATATTTTGAATTATGGTGGTTCTGGTAAAGAAAAAAATTATTTTGAAGCATCTGCATCGTCTCAATTTGTATATGCAATTGCAAAAGGTGTAAGATTGGGTTATGTGTCTGCTTCAAAAATTACCATTGCTAAAAAGGGTTATGAAGGATTGGTGAAAACATTTATTAAAGAAGAGAATGGACAAACTAATTTGCATGGTACTGTTAAAGTTAGTGGATTGGGCGGCAAACCTTACAGAGATGGAAGTTTTGAATATTATATGAGTGAGCCTGTAATTGTGAATGACCCAAAAGGTGTTGGTGCATTTTTATTGGCTGCCAATGAAATGGATTTATTACCAACCTTGAATGTTGGAAAGGGTAAAACTGTTTTACTAGATAATTATTTTAATGCAGAAAAGAAAAAAGACATTACTGGAACTGAAAAATATTGGCATTACAAATGGGATGAAAAAAGCAATGGAGGTTTCTTTTTGTTAGGTAATGTGTTTAACAGATATGGTGTTCAAAATAAAACATTAAATGCTGCACCAACTGCCAACAATTTAAAAAGTGCCAGTATTTATGTAATTATTGATGCTGATAATACAACTGAAAATCCATCACCAAACTACGTTACAAATAAAGATGTAAATGCAGTTTACGATTGGGTGAGAGCAGGAGGTATATTGGTAATCTTTCACAACGATAAACCCAATGCCGAGTTTGAAAAATTCAATAAGTTGAGTGAGAAATTTGGTATTCACTTTAATGAAGACAGCCGCAATCATGTTGAAGGCAATAAGTTTGAGCAGGGAGCTTTATTGATTAATGAAGGCAACCCAATTTTTAAAACTGCCAAAAAAGTTTATTTAAAAGAAATTTCTACGCTGAAATTAAGTGGTACAGCAAAAGCTATTTATACGGATAAGGGAGATATTATAATGGCTGTTGCAAAAGTGGACAAAGGAACTGTGTTTGCTGTAGGTGATCCTTGGTTATATGATGAATATATTGACGGAAGAAAATTGCCAGCCGATTTTGACAATTTTAAAGCAGCAGATGATTTGGTAAAATGGTTGGTTGGTCAAATTAAAAAATAGATTATGAAGCAGTTGAGATGGATATTGGTGTTGTTTGTTACAGTTCTTTTAAATAATGTGCAGGCACAGGATTTAGTAGCCGAAAATATGTTAATGTTTCAGCGTAGTTATGGTGGTTGGCCAAAGCATTTAGATGGTAAGGCAATCGATTACAAACGGGTTTATACTGAAGTAGAAAAAGCAACCATTAGCGATGAATCGAATAGAAATGATGCCACCATCGACAACAATGCTACCACAAAAGAAATTCGTTACTTGTTAAAACAGTATCAAAAAGATGGTGTAAAAAAGTACTTAGCAGCAGCTGAAAACGGAATCAGGTATTTATTAAAAGCTCAATATAAAAATGGTGGTTGGCCACAGTATTATCCTGATTTAAGTTCTTACAGGCATGAAATTACTTACAACGATAATGCAATGATTAATGCATTGAATGTGTTGTATGATGTGGTGAAAAGAAAAGATGAATTTGCAGTTGTAGATACCATTTTGGTTCCATTTGCAGATAAAGCCATTAAGAAAGGTGTTGAGTGTATTTTAAAAACACAGATTAAAGTAAAAGGAAGATTAACTGCTTGGTGTGCTCAATACGATGAAGTGAGTTTGAAACCAGCCGATGCAAGAAAGTTTGAACTGATATCTATAAGTGGCAATGAAAGTGTTGGCATTGTTGATTTTTTAATGAAAGTAGAAATGCCATCTAAGGAAATTAAAAATTCAATTTGTTGTGCAATTGATTGGTTCGAAAAGTCGAAAATTGTTGGTTACAAATATGTAGATATTGATGTACCTGAATTGCCTAAAGGAAAAGACAGGGTGATTTTACCAGATTCGGCAAGTGTTATTTGGGCAAGGTTTTACGA
This sequence comes from Chitinophagaceae bacterium, assembly GCA_044348985.1. GTDB lineage: Bacteria > Bacteroidota > Bacteroidia > Chitinophagales > Chitinophagaceae > UBA1930. The sequence continues at coordinate 171,503 of JBIKRV010000005.1, read as the reverse complement.
AATAGAAACCAATCTTCCTTTTTTTAGTGGAAGAGATAGCAAAAAAGTATATACCGTTAGTGAGATTGAACATGAACGTAGAATTGGCTATGCATGGTATGGGACATGGGCAAAGGATTTGCTTGAAAAGAAATATCCTAAATGGAAGAAGTTAAATGGCTTGTAATTGTATTAGTTGAGTAGTGTGTGAAACGTTGAAGGGTGCGACGCATCCTGATAACCATCGTGAAAAGTTAAATAGTAGTACAAAAGCTGGTAAAAAAGAAAAATGAAGTGTAGATTATTGTTAATATGTTTGGTGAGTTTTTTATCGGCTCATGCACAACAAAAAATTATTGTTGATGCTGCCGGCAAAGGAAATTTTACCAGCATTCAATTGGCAATAAATAGTTTAAGTGATACAGCTGCTAAACCACGAATTATTTTTATTAAGAAGGGAATTTATAAAGAGAAGATTTTTATTGAGAAACACAATATTGTTTTAGAAGGAGAAGATAAAAACAACACAGTTCTTTTACAATCGATAGCTAGAGATGAATTTCGTTGCAACAATACCGATGATTGGGGTGTAGCAACCATTAATTTAAAAGGCAATGACATTACTTTAAAGAATTTGACCATTACAAATAGTTATGGTTTTGATAATGATAAAGAGGTAACCATAGCCTGTGCAAACGATACTGCTAAACATGAAAAAAAAGTACGTAAAGATGGTCATCAAATGGCATTACGTTCTTTTAGTACAACTCGTTTACAGGTAATTAATTGCATTTTAAAAGCCTATGGAGGTGATACTGTCAGCCCTTGGAATGTAGAAGCTGGCATGTTTTACTTTAAAGATTGTGTAATGGAAGGTGGTGTTGATTTTTATTGCCCAAGAGGATGGGCATATGCTGAAAATTGCAAATTCTACAGCCATACTGGATCAGCAGCAATTTGGCACGATGGTAGTAAATATGAATCGTCAAAAACAGTTTTAAAAAATTGCTCTTTTGATGGATATGAGGGATTTAAATTAGGTCGTTGGCATAGAGATGCACAGTTTTATTTAATTGATTGCAAGTTCAGTAAAGCAATGGCTAACGAACCTATATATCAAGTAAAAACAATGAATACCATTTTGTGGGGAAGCAGACAATATTATTTTAATTGCCATAGAGAAGGTGGTGATTTTAATTGGTTCGAAAATAATTTAGATAAAGCAAATGGTAGTCCAAATGCATCAACAATAAATGCAAATTGGACTTTCGATGGTAAATGGAAATTTTTTAATTAACATCAACATGAAAATATTTTATAGAACAATATTTTTTATTTCATTGGTTGTATTAGTATCATTCCAAAAAAAGTCAATTACACTTTTTATGGCTGGCGATTCTACCATGAGTATAAAAGCCGATAATAAAAGACCAGAAACTGGATGGGGAATACCATTTGCAGCCATGTTCAATGAAACTGTGCATGTAGAAAACAGAGCTGCAAATGGTAGAAGCACCCGAACTTTTATTGCTGAAGGGAAATGGAAATCGATTATTGATGAAGCTAAAGAAGGCGATTATGTAATGATTCAGTTTGGTCACAACGATCAATCCAAAGAAAAAGTAGATCGATACACTAGCCCAGAAGATTATAAAAAAAATCTGGAACTATTTGTTGCCGAAGTAAGAAGCAAAAAAGCAATTCCAATTTTATTAACGCCTATTGTTAGAAGACGTTTCGACAAAGAAGGAAAATTTTATGATGCACATGGTATATATCCAACTTTAGTAAGAGAAGTAGCCAAAGAACAACAAGTCATATTAATCGATATGCAACAAAAAACGGAACAATTGTTAAGTAAATTGGGTAAAGAAGAGTCTATAAAATTATTCTTGCATTTAGATTCAGCACAACATGTAAATTATCCAAAAGGCATAAAAGACGATACGCATTTAAATGAGTATGGAGCAAAAATATTTGCCGAATTAGCAAAAGATGAATTGAAAGAGTTGAGTATAGAATTATCTAATAGGTTAAAATAGATTATGAGCAATCTTGTTTTAAATAAGGTAACTGCATTAAATTGTAAGAATAAGCTAATAACTATTCCTAACGCTGAGATGCTTGCATTACCAGAAAAAGTATTACAGTTTGGGACTGGTGTTTTATTACGTGGCTTACCAGATTACTATATTGATAAAGCCAACCACCAAGGTGTTTTTAATGGTCGTGTGGTAGTTGTAAAATCTACTGGTAATGGAGCTTCTGATGAGTTTGCATTACAAGATGGTTTATTTACACATTGCATTAAAGGATTTGTAAATGGTGAAGCAGTTGAAGAAACTATTATCAATGCATCTATCAGTCGTGTATTGGCTGCCAAAACACAATGGAACGATATTTTAGCAACTGCCGATAATGCAGATATGCAATTAATTTTATCCAATACAACGGAAGTTGGAATTGTATTGGATGAAAACGATAAAATTACCTACAGTCCACCTGTGTCATTCCCAGGAAAATTGTTGGCATGGTTACACAGGCGTTATACAACTTTTAATGGTAGTGCAGATAGTGGCGTAACCATTGTTCCAACTGAGTTGATTACAGATAATGGAACCAAACTGAAGTTGATAGTTGAACAATTGGCCAAGCTGAATAATTTAGATGCAACTTTCATCAGTTGGTTATTAAATGCCAACGATTTTTGTAATTCTTTGGTCGATAGAATTGTACCAGGTAAAATGCCAGCCCAGCAACATATAGCTACAGAAGAAACCTTAGGTTATAAAGACGGTTTAATGATTATGAGCGAAGTATATGGTTTATGGGCTATCGAAACTTCCAGCGAGAAAAGTAAAAAAGTTTTATCATTTAGTGAAGTAGATAATGGTGTAGTAATAGCACCCAATATTAATAAGTTCAGAGAATTGAAATTGCGTATGTTAAATGGTACACACACATTTAGTTGTGGATTGGCTTATTTAGCTGGCTTCGATACTGTAAAAGATGCAATGGTTAATAAGTCATTCAGTCTCTTCTTGCACGATTTAATGACGCATGAAATTGCACCATGCATAGAAAGTGTTGAAATATCAAGATTGCATGCTTACGGTTTTGCAAAAGGTGTAATAAATCGTTTCCGTAATCCAAACATCGATCATCGTTGGTTAAGCATTACCATGAATTATGCTGGTAAAATGCAAATGCGTAACCTGCCATTAATTACTGAGCATTACAATCGTTTTGATACAGTACCACAGTATATGGCAGCAGGTTTTGCGGCTTATTTATTGTTCATGAAAGCTACAAAACTCGAAGATGGAAAATATTATGGCTCTCGAAGTGGAATAGACTATCATATCAACGACGATGCAGCCGCTTACTATTTCGAAGTATGGCAGCAAAACAATGTTTCCGATGTTGTGCTTACTACATTGAGTAATATACAAACTTGGGGGGTCGATTTAACGGTGTTGCCTGGTTTTGCACCAGCAGTATTGCATTACTTAAATCTGTTTTTAGAAGGCAAGTTTTTAGATACTTTAAACAATATCGAAAAAAATAAAGAAGAAGTGGGTGTGTAATTTTTTATATAGTCAACTGTTGTTTTTCAATTAAGCTTCGGTGGCGTTGTTAGAAATCCTGCTCAATAGCAGGGTACCCTTAAACAACATAACATAATTGAGCAATTAAAAAAGCGTGGCGTTCGTTGTATTCGTTGCCTCGTTGCGTGAAAATAAAATGGGAAATAAAGTTTTAAAAGTAAATCCGAAAGACAATGTGATTGTTGCACTGCAAGATCTTGCAAAAGATGAAGCTGTGCATTACAATGGAGAAACCTATATTTTACAAGAAGACATTCCTGCAAAGCATAAATTTTATGTAAGCAACATGAATGCAGGAGATGAAGTAATTATGTACGGTGTATTGGTGGGCAAAATTCAGCATTTTGTTTTAAAAGGAATGAGAATGAGTACAGACAACTTAAAACATGCTGCTGAGCCTTATGTGTATAGAAAAGTGAATTATGAGTGGCATGCACCCGAAGTATCAAAGTTTATAGGCCGTACATTCAATGGTTATCATAGAGCTGATGGTAGAGTTGGAACAGCCAATTACTGGTTATTCATTCCAACGGTTTTTTGTGAAAATAGAAATCTCGACGTAATACGAGAAGCACTACACAACGAACTAGGTTATGCAGTAACTCCTAAATACAAAAGCTATACACATCAGTTATTAGAAGCTTACAAAAAAGGAGAAGATGTTTCTAATTTAAATCTTACCCCAATCGATGCTTTAGCCAATAAGCAAAATCGTCCATTTAAAAATATTGATGGTATTAAATTTTTAAATCATCAAGGTGGTTGTGGAGGTATTCGTCAAGATGCAGCAGTATTAAGCAAGTTATTGGCTGCTTACGCCGATCACCCAAATGTTGCAGGTGTTACCGTTTTAAGTTTAGGCTGCCAAAACTTACAATCACAAGATTTTATAAACGATTTAAAAAACCGCAATCCAAACTTCGATAAGCCTTTGTTTATTTATGAGCAACAGCAATCACAAAGTGAAGAACAATTAATTTCTGAAGCTATAAAACAAACTTTTTTAGGCCTAATTGAGGCTAATAAAATTGAACGCAAACCAGCATCGATAGACAAATTGGTATTGGGTGTAAAATGTGGTGGTAGTGATGGTTTCAGTGGAATTTCTGCAAATCCTGCAGTTGGTTTTACCAGCGATTTATTGGTTGCATTGGGTGGTAAAGTTTTGTTGGCCGAGTTTCCCGAATTGTGTGGTGCTGAGCAAGATTTAATCGATAGAACGAAAGATGAAACCAAAGCTAAAAAGTTTATGGGTTTAATGAAAGCTTACAGCGATTCTGCAGAAAGTGTTGGTTCTGGTTTTCACATGAATCCAAGTCCAGGCAATATAAAAGATGGGTTAATTACCGATGCCATTAAAAGTAATGGTGCTGCCAAAAAAGGGGGAACTTCCCCTGTTGAAGATGTGTTGGATTATACTGAACCCGCTATTAAAGCTGGTTTAAATTTAGTTTGTACACCTGGTAACGATGTAGAAGCAACTACTGGTAAAGCTGCAAGTGGAGCAACACTAATTTTGTTTACTACTGGTTTGGGTACACCAACTGGCAATCCAGTTTGTCCAGTAATTAAAGTTGCTACCAACACATCATTGGCAACAAGAATGGCGGATATTATAGATATTAATACTGGTGATATAATAGATGGAACGAAATCGATTGAGCAAATGGGAGAAGATATTTTAGAATATTGTATTAAAGTTGCAAGTGGAGAAGAAATACCCAAAGCCGTACTATTAAATCAAGATGATTTTATTCCGTGGAAGCGTGGCGTGAGTTTATAAAGTTAAGGAATATAGAATTATAGAACAATAGTGACCTGCTATTCAGCAGAATTTAAAACGATGCAACCTAAGTTCAGCAAAGCTTTTAGATGATAATAAAAAGCCTAAATCCGATAAAACATGCAATGTTTTATCATCAATTATATAGATGTTATGAAAAAGTTTCTAGACGACAATTTTCTATTGAGTAATAAAACTGCGGAAAGATTATATCATGAGTATGCCAAGAGCATGCCTATTATAGATTATCATTGCCATTTGCCACAACAGCAGATTGCCGAAGATAAAAATTTTGAGAACTTAACACAAATTTGGTTGTATGGTGATCATTACAAATGGAGGGCCATGCGTACCAATGGTATTAATGAAGCTTATTGTACAGGTGATGCAAGTGATTATGAAAAGTTTCAACAATGGGCAATTACTGTTCCTTATACGCTAAGAAATCCATTATATCACTGGACACATTTAGAACTACAACGTTATTTTGGTATTACTGAATTATTAGATGCCAATAGTGCAAGAAGGATCTATGATGAGTGTAGCGAAAAGTTACGTTCTCCTGAATACAGTGTAAGAAACTTATTAAGAAAAATGAATGTAGTGACAGTTTGTACAACGGATGATCCAACAGATAGTTTAGATTATCATGCTCAATTGAGAGATGAAGAATTTGAAGTTCCGATTTTACCAGCTTTTCGACCTGATAAAGCAATGGATGTTGCCGACCCAATAAAATTTAATGAGTATGTCAAAAAGATAGAACAAGCAAGCAACATATCTGTTTCTTCTTTCGATGATTTTTTATATGCATTACAAAATCGACATGACTTTTTTGCTTCAATGGGATGTGGCGTAAGTGATCATGGTTTAGAAGAAATTTATGCTGAGGATTTTGCTAAAAGTGAAATTGAAGCAATTTTTAATAAAATACATATTGGCAAAAGATTGAATGATGTTGAACAACGTAAGTTTAAGAGTGAAATGCTGTTGCATTTTGCTGAGTGGGATTGGGAAAAAGGTTGGGTTCAGCAGTTTCATTTAGGGGCATTACGTAACAATAATTTACGCATGATGCGTACACTTGGTCCTGATACGGGTTGGGATTCAATTGGCGATTTTTCACAAGCAAGATACTTGTCTAAATTTTTAGGAAAGTTGGATGACAACGACAAATTGGCTAAAACAATTCTATATAACCTGAATCCTGCCGATAATGAATTAATGGCTACCATGATTGGTAATTTTAATGATGGAAGTAGTGCTGGCAAAATTCAATGGGGTAGCGGATGGTGGTTTTTAGACCAAAAAGATGGTATGATTAAGCAAATGAATGCCCTTAGTAACATGGGATTGCTGAGCAAGTTTGTTGGTATGCTTACCGATAGTAGAAGTTTTATGTCTTTCCCTCGTCACGAATATTTCAGAAGATTATTGTGCAATTTGTTTGGCGAAGAAATTGAGAGAGGTGAATTACCAAATGATATAGAATGGGTTGGTAAAATAGTAAAAGATATTTGTTTTAACAATGCACAACAATATTTTGGCTGGCAAAATCGAACTGAGGGATTAATCAATACATCAAAAATTATTGCAGCTTAAACAAGCCTGTGCGTTAACAATTATTTATTTTTCGACTATTTTCGCTTTTTACTAGTATTTTTACTAAGACTGTAACATATTTTTCTTATTTTTATCTTAAATTTACAAAATTGTAACAGCTAAATAATTATGAAATTTACATTAAACGTATTTATTGGGGTTTTACTTTTAACAGTTTATTCGTCTAACGCTCAAAGAGTTAGGGTTTCGGGAGCTATCGGTGGCAGTGCATATTATGGCGATTTAATAGATGGGACACCACTATTAAAACAGGTTTCTCCTGCTGTAACTTTTGGTGGTAGTTATGATTTAACGGAAAAGCTAAGAGTAAGGGTTAGTTTAAGTGGAATGAGTATCAAAGCAGATGATAAAGACAATAAAAATATTAATCTGCAAAACAGGAATTTAAGTTTTAAAAGTTTTGTTTGGGACTTTAACGCAGCGGCTGAATATGATTTCTTAAATAACAATGAGGAGTATTCTTTCACCCCTTATGTTTTTTTTGGGCTAGGTTTATTTGGGTTTAATCCAACAGCTATTGATCGTTTTGGAGAAAAGCAAAAATTAAGAGATTTGAGAACTGAAGGTCAGGGACTTGCGGCTTTTCCTGATAGAAAACCTTATGCTCTAACACAGTTCAATTTAGGCTTTGGTGCAGGAATTCGTTTTGATGTTTCAGAAGAACTCCAAATAGGAACAGAGTTGTTTATACGAAAAACATTTACCGATTATTTAGATGATGTCAGCAAGGATAGTTATGTAAATCCATCATTGTTTATAAGTCAAGGCAATCCTTATAGCCAATACCTTTCATATCGAGGTGATGAGTTAGGGAAGCCTTTTCCTGGTGTTAGCATGCCAAGAGGAAACCCGGCAAGCAAAGATTTTTTTTATTCTTTTCAAATAAAAATCACTTATAAACTATTGAATGTTGATTGGGGAGGTTCTACTAGTTTTTATGGAAGTGCGGGAGGAAGCGGCAGGGTGCGTAATCCTAGGTCGGTCTTATAATATCCTTTACCTGTTTTTATAAAAAAAGTTCATCAATAATTATTGATGAACTTTTTTTATTTCGCTTAAATGAAAAAATTAATTGCATACAACAGCAAAAAATCATTACCGTAAAAAATTAAACCATTTTAATTATTAAATTATCTTAAGGTGAAAGCTTTTTAATAAGTAGTAAGAAATACAAATTAAAGAGAGTTTGAAATTTTGAATTTTTAAAAAATATACTGTTAAACGATGAGTGCTTAATTTTAATAATATCCATTAAGTTAATGAAGCGAATAGTTATTCTTAGCCTGCATTTCTTGGTATAATGTATATTAAAATAAAAAATTATAAACATAATAATTTAGTAAATTATTTCAGAGCATAAATGCGATATTTTTGAATTATTATTCATTATAATATAAAATAATATTATATATTATAAAAAGAACTGAAGCAAATATTTGATTAATACCATCTTTTATTTTTGCAATTGAATAGATTTAAAAAAAAATGACAGCTGCCACAGCAAACAAAAACTGGTAGTTTTAGTGTTTATATAAAATAGCCAAACGAAAATTACAGGTTTATCTTCTGCTTGGTAAAACATTTCAATAAAGAAGATTAAAACAAATATAAAAGAATATTTTTTGTTACTGTGTTATATTTGTCTCAATTATGAAGCATATCAGAAATTTTTGCATTATTGCACACATTGATCACGGAAAAAGCACTTTAGCAGATCGTTTACTCGAACACACCAAAACAATTGGTGTAAGAGATATGATGAATCAGGTTTTAGATGATATGGATTTGGAACGTGAAAAAGGAATTACCATTAAAAGTCACGCTATTCAAGTAAGCTATAAACACAATGGGGAAGACTATATTTTAAACTTAATCGATACACCAGGTCACGTAGATTTTAGTTACGAAGTAAGCCGAGCATTAGCAGCTTGTGAAGGGGCATTATTGTTAGTTGATGCTTCTCAAGGTATTCAGGCTCAAACAATTAGTAATTTATATTTAGCAATTGATAACGACCTTGAAATAATTCCATGTATCAATAAAATTGATATGGATGGAGCAATGATCCCAGAAGTTACAGATCAAATTGTTGATTTAATTGGTTGTAAACCTGAAGAAATCTTATTGGCAAGTGGTAAAAGCGGAATTGGAATTGAAGAAATTTTAGCTGCAATTGTCGAAAGAATCCCAGCTCCAAAAGGCAGCAATGAAGCCCCATTGCAAGCATTAATATTTGACAGTGTGTATAATAGTTTTAGAGGAATTATTGTGTATTACCGAATTATGAATGGCATACTGAAAAAAGGAGATAAAATCCGTTTTTCTGCAACCGGTCAGGATTATGAAGCCTTAGAAGTAGGTATTTTAAAGCTGGGTATGGAAGAAAAGAAAGAAGTTAAATGTGGTGATGTAGGTTATATTATTACAGGCATAAAAAATGCAAAAGAGGTTAAGGTGGGCGATACCATTACTTTAGCAAATAATCCTGCTCCAATGATTCAAGGTTTTGAAGAAGTAAAGCCAATGGTTTTTGCTGGAATTTTCCCTGTTGAAACTGATGCTTTTGAAGAGTTGAGAGATTGTATGGAAAAACTACAATTGAATGATGCTTCATTGACCTTTGAATTAGAAACTTCTCAGGCTTTAGGTTTTGGTTTTCGTTGTGGTTTCCTTGGGCTTTTGCACATGGAAATTATTCAAGAACGTCTAGAACGTGAGTACAATCAAACTGTAATTACTACTGTACCAAACGTTAGTTTTATTGCATATACCAGTAAAGGGGAAAAGATTATTGTAAATAATCCAACCGAAATGCCTGATCCAACAAAGCTAGATAAAATTGAAGAACCATTTATCAAAGCACAGATTATTACACAAAGCGATTATATAGGTAATATTATGACTTTGTGCTTGGGCAAACGTGGAATTTTAATTAATCAATCCTACATTACACCAACAAGAGTGGAGTTGATATTTGAAATGCCTTTAACTGAAATTGTATTTGATTTTTATGATAAACTGAAAAGCCAAACCCGAGGCTATGCTTCTTTTGACTATAGTCCGATTGGTTATAGAGATGCTGATATTGTAAAAATGGATATTCTTTTAAACGGTGATAAAGTAGATGCTTTAAGTGCATTAATTCATCGTAGCAGAGCACAGGATTTTGGTCGAAAATTGTGTGAGAAACTAAAAGAATTATTAACCAAACAACAGTTCCAAATTGCCATTCAGGCTGCTATTGGTGCTAAAGTAATTGCCCGTGAAAATATCAGTGCAATGCGTAAAGACGTAACTGCAAAATGTTATGGAGGAGATATCAGTCGTAAACGTAAGTTGCTGGAAAAACAAAAAGAAGGTAAAAAAAGAATGCGTCAAATTGGTAATGTAGAAGTACCGCAAGAAGCATTTTTAGCAGTACTTAAATTAGATTAAGCATAATAATAATGGTATACTTTTAGTATTAAACAGGATTGAATGTTCTAATACGTTCTTGATTCGAAATATTTTAGACCATTCAACTTTATGTTCTTACGTATAAACATAGCAGAATAAAATGAATTTGTTTATAATCAGTTTGCCAATACATTCATTACTTACATTCCTTATGTTAATACGTTTTCAATTTTAGTTTTATTGTTTTCGCCTCAGCATTTAAAGTTCATTGATTTTTGTTAGTGCTTGTTGTGTTATGAGTTGCTACTAACAGTTTAGTATTTGCATTTTAATTAACCGCATTAAAAACAGCATTTATGAAACTTTGAGAGTTTATAGTTTTACCACTCGAAGAAAAAAATTAATTGTAACACACCAAGATGCACAAATTACCAAAAGAGAATTTCCTGATTACATAATTTTTATGTTTCGATTAACCAATTTTATGTAGAAACTTTTTGCAGTAAAACAACTAAAAATGTTAAAGTGTACAGTTTTTTTAATGCCAATCATTTAGGTTTTATTTAGAATCGATACCCATAGATGCTAGCTTAAAGAATAACTGCCAATTATTGTTGCTCTGAGGCTTTGTAATCGAACTTTTTTTGAAAAATCTGACCTTATTATTTTAATCTCAATTTTCTATAAAGCAGTATAGAAAAAATATTTTCATTTTTCAAACAATTAATGCATTAAAACACTAATTTCAGCATCATTTTATACTCTAACCATTTCTGTTCATTTAATGTGAAATTATATGTCATCATCAATTAGTAAAAATGTAGTAGCAGTAATTTTAGGCGGTGGAGCTGGTACTCGTTTATCTCCACTAACCTCATCGAGAAGCAAGCCAGCAGTTCCGATTGCAGGAAAATATCGTTTAGTAGATATACCCATTAGTAATTGTATAAACAGCAACATCAACAGAATGTTTGTATTAACACAATTCAACAGTGCATCTCTAAATAAACACATAAAAAATACTTATCATTTCAGTGCATTCAGTACTGGCTTTGTTGATATTTTAGCAGCCGAGCAAACGCCAGACAATCCTGGTTGGTTTCAGGGAACTGCAGATGCCGTAAGACAAAGTCTTCGCCATATTGGTAATTTAGAATTTGATTATGTACTTATATTAAGTGGCGATCAGCTATATCAAATGGATTTTGCTGAAATGCTGGCTGCACACAAAGCTAAAAAAGCTGATTTAACCATTGCCACTATTCCTGTTGATGAACGCGATGCACCAGAGTTTGGTATCATGAAAACCAATGAAGAAAACCTGATAACTTCTTTTATAGAAAAGCCATCTAAAGATGTATTAGGAGATTGGGTTAGTGATACTGGCGAACAAATGAAGGCACAGGGAAAAAATTATCTGGCATCAATGGGCATTTATATTTTCAATAGAAAAGTATTGTTCGATTTTCTACAAAATGTACATCCTGACGCTACCGATTTTGGTAAAGAAATTATACCAGATTCTATCGCAAATTATACGGTTACCAGTTTTCAGTATGAAGGTTATTGGACAGATATTGGAAACATTTATTCTTTTTATGAAGCCAATTTGGCTTTAACGCAGGAAATTCCACCCTTTAATTTATTTGATAATAATAAAACAGTTTACACTCGCCCCAGAATGTTGCCACCGGCAAAAATCAGTGGTACAACTTTAGAAAAAACTGTAATTGCCGAAGGTTGTATTATACATGCAAGTAGAATAGAAAACAGTGTGGTTGGTATCAGGGCAAGAATTGGGCATGGAACAACTATTAACAGTGCCTATATAATGGGTAACGATTATTATGAAACCATTGAAGAAATGGCCGATAATTTATCGAAACGAATTCCTAAAATTGGTATTGGAGAAAGAAGTTTTATTAAAGATGCCATTATCGACAAAAACTGTAGAATTGGTGACGATGTAAAAATTATGGGTGGAAAAGACAAGCCAAGTGCTGACCATAAATTATACACCATAAAAGATGGAATTGTTGTTGTAAAAAAAGGAGCGGTAATACCCAATGGTTTTGTAATTTAATTTCTAAGAATTTATACAACATCCTCTGCAGGATGTTTTTTTAATGTATTTTAGCAACGTGTAAATATTACACATTTTAAATCTAACGCAAATTGCTATGGCTGTATCCTCAAATTTGGGCAGTTCACATTCATCTGCCACACCTCAAAAAAAATTAGGCTTTTGGGAAATCTGGAATATGAGTTTTGGATTTTTTGGAATTCAGTTTGGGTTCGAATTGCAAAACTCTAATGTGAGCAGAATTTTTGAAACTCTTGGGGCAAACAAAGACGAAATCCCAATTTTATGGATTGCAGCTCCAGTTACTGGCTTATTAATTCAGCCAATCATTGGCTATTTAAGTGATAGAACATGGCATCCATATTGGGGAAGAAGAAGACCTTTCTTTTTTATTGGAGCAATTTTGGCAACCATTGCATTATTTATAATGCCTAACTCACCAAGTTTATGGATTGCTGGTGGTATGCTTTGGATTATGGATGCTTCTATTAATGTTTCAATGGAACCTTTTAGGGCATTTGTTGGCGATAAATTACCACCTAAACAACGCACCACTGGTTTTGCTATGCAAAGCTTTTTTATTGGTGTGGGTAGTGTAATTGCTGCATTATTACCTTGGATTTTTACCAACTGGTTTAATGTAAGTAATACTGCCGAAAGTGGAAAAATTCCAGACTCTGTAAAATGGAGTTTTTACTTGGGAGGTTTTGCATTCTTGAGTTCAGTGATGTATACTGTATTTACAACTAAAGAATTTCCGCCCGAAGATATAGAAGCTTTCAAAAAAGAAAATAAAGAAGCCAGTTTTTGGGATGGTGTTAAAGAAACGTTTGGTGGAATTTTTAAAATGCCCAAAACCATGGCACAATTGGCTTTGGTTCAATTTTTTACATGGTTTGCCTTGTTTGCTATGTGGATATACAGCACCAATGCTGTAACGAGTAACAAGTATGACATGAAGGTTGATAAAGCTATTGTAAAAACAATGGAGAATAATATTCAATCTATTTTATCACAACCCAATGTTGATGTAAAGAAGAAAAAAGAATATAAATCATTGCAAGCTGATATTAATGAAATTAATGAATATAGAGCCAATCAAAATCCAGTAACCATTTCACTGAACTTAGCCAATCATTATTATGATAGCTTAAACACCACCTTTGCTGCTACTGAAAAATCACAATTAAAAAGAGTTAAACAACAATACAATGATGGAGCTGATTGGTTGAGTGTTTGTTCTTCTATACGTAATGGAATGGCAGCCATATTTGCGTTCATCATACCATGGATTGCATTTAAAACAAATAGAAGGATGACGCACCTCATTTGTTTGGTAATTGGTGGTGTTGGTTTAATGAGCATCAGCTGGATTACCAACCCAATATATATAGCTGTTTCAATGGGAATGGTGGGCATTGCTTGGGCTAGTATATTGAGTATGCCCTACGCTATTTTATCAGGTTGTTTACCTGCGAATAAAATGGGTTACTATATGGGTGTATTCAATTTTTTTATTGTAATTCCACAAATTGTTGCAGCTACAATTCTTGGATTTTTCACCATGAAAATATTTAATGCCAATACGCTCAATACCATTGTATTAGGTGGTGCAAGTATGATTATTGCTGGTATTTTAACCCTTTGGGTAAAAGATGATGACAATTAAAATGTTCAATAAAGTGCCGAACGTTGAAGGGTGCGACGCAACTACTGTTTAATAGCAGCACTTCGGCTTAGTACAAAAAAATAAAAATTAAGAGATGAAAAAGTTAATCATTATTTTGATTTCACTGTTCACTGTTCACCATTCACTTCAGGCTCAGCATGCTGAAGTTTATCCTACCAATTGGTGGGTTGGTATGAAATGGAATAAAGTACAACTATTAATAAAAGGAGAGTATTCTAATTTTAATACGGAACAGATAAAAATTAATTATCCGGGTGTAAAAATTGAGAAAATCAATAAACTGGACAATGGATTGTACATGAGTGTTGATGTTTCTATTGCGTCAACCACTAAACCGGGTAAAGTTGAAATTGAATTTATTAGTGAAGGAAAAGACCATTCGGTTTTATGGGAATTGAAAGCAAGAAGAAAAGGTAAAGGAACCACCTTTGCACAAGGTGTTACACAAGAGGATTTGGTGTATTTGGCAATGCCTGACAGATTTAGCAATGGCGATAAAGGCAATGATAGAATTGCTGGGTTAAGAGATCAGTCTTTAAACAGAGACTCTGTTTATCACAGACATGGAGGCGATTTTGCAGGAATAATCAATCATCTGGATTATCTAAAAGATATGGGCGTTACCACTTTATGGATGACACCTGTGATTGAAAACGACATGCCTAATAGAACAGAACATGGTTATGCATTTACCAATCACTATAAAATTGAAAAAAGATTTGGTGGTGCTAATATATATAAAAAACTCAGCGATGAATTACATAAACGTGGTATGAAATTGATTCAAGATGCTGTGTACAATCATGTTGGAAGTTTTCACAATACTTTTTTAGATCAGCCAACAAAAGATTGGTACCACCAATGGCCAAGCTTTACACAAACTAGTTATAAAGATCAACCATTATTTGACCCTTATGGTTCTAAAAAAGATTACAAAAAAACTGCTGATGGTTGGTTTACTAAAGAAATGCCTGACCTTAATCAAAGTAATCCTTATGTAGCTAACTTCTTAATTCAACATGCATTATGGAGTGTAGAAGAATTTGGTGTGGATGGTTGGAGAATTGATACTTATATCTATAATGATTTGCCATTTATGAATAAATGCAACGATGCGTTAATTGCTGAATACCCAAAAATGACCATGTTTGGTGAAACTTGGGTTCATGGAACTGCAAGTCAGGCCTATTTTACAAGAAATACAATGAGTGTTCCTTTTAAAAGTAATTTAATGGGTGCAACTGATTTTCAGACTTTGTTTTATGGAATATTTCCTGCGATTAAAGACAAGTTTGGATGGACAGATGGAGTGAATAAATTGTACACTACATTGAGTCATGATTTTTTGTATAAAGACGCTTCCTTAAACTGTAATTTTTTAGATAACCACGATTTAACACGTGTGGCAACTGAATTTGGTGGCGATGCCAATAAAGTTAAAATGGGATTGGGTTGGTTATTAACCACAAGAGGCATCCCTCAAATTTATTATGGTACAGAAGTTTTAATGAAAGGAGATAAAGGGATAAACGATGGCTGGGTACGTTTAGATTTTCCTGGCGGTTGGGATGGTGATGCAAAAAATGCATTTACACAAGTTGGTTTAAATGCAGATGAAAAGGATGTTCAAGAGTACACCAAGAAATTAGCCAATTTTAGAAAACAATCATCTGCAATAAAAAAAGGAAAAATGATGCAGTATGTACCTGATGATGGTTTGTATGTATATTTTAGATTCGATGATAAACAAACAGTAATGTGTGTGATGAATACAAGTGAAAATGCAAAAAACTTTTCAGCTGAGGGGTATTCTGAAAGAACAAAAGGATTTACAACTGCAACAGATGTAATTACTGGAAAGCAATTATCAATTAGCACAACACAAACTATTCCTGCAAAGCAAATGTGGATTTTAGAATTGACTAAATAAGTTTTCTAAACACCTAACTTAACTAAGTGCAGCAGTAATGTTGCACTTTTTTTATGTACTTACTAATATACATTTGCAATTATGGCAATTAATATAGAAACATATAAAAGTACAAAACAAGAAATAGAAGGGAAAGCTACTTTGATAGCAGTGAGTAAAACCAAGCCTATTAGCGATATACAAACATTGTATGATTTGGGTGAACGAAATTTTGGCGAAAATTATGTACAAGAATTGGTAGATAAAGTTGCTGTTTTACCAAAAGATATTCATTGGCATTTTATAGGTCATTTGCAAAGCAATAAAGTAAAATATATTGCTCCATTTGTGCATTTAATTCATGGAGTGGATAGTATTAAGTTATTGCAAGAAATAAATAAACAAGCAGCCAAAAGCAATCGTGTAATTGATTGTTTGTTACAAGTTCATATTGCAGAAGAAGAAACCAAATTTGGGTTTGATGAACCAGAACTGCATCAAGCAAATTGGTCGTTAATTGCCTCATTACAAAATGTACAAATAGTTGGCTTAATGGGCATGGCAAGTTTTAGTAATGATTTGCAATTGGTGAGAAATGAATTTAAACAACTGAAAACTATTTTCGATAAACTGAAAGAGCAACAACCACAATTAAATACAATTTCTATGGGCATGAGTGGCGATTATAAACTTGCAATAGAAGAGGGAAGTACAATGGTTAGAGTGGGTAGTTTATTGTTTGGTAATAGAAATTAGTTCAGTCATAATCAACTGCTGAATGGCTGCCTTGCTTAGCCGAAAATACTTTTTATTGCTAAGCTCTGTGTCTAGCTTAAAAAGATTGAAGGCGGGCAAGGAATAACTGTTGAATATAAATTCTACAGCTTACAGCCCCAATACAAACAAATACTTAATTTTAAAGCATGAAAATTGCAATTATTAATGGGCCAAATTTAAATTTACTGGGTGTTCGAGAACCCGGTGTATATGGTAGCCAAAGTTTTGAACAATATTTTGAACATTTAGAAAAGGTTTTCAGCCACATTGATTTATATTATTTTCAAAGTAATGTTGAAGGAGAATTGATTAACGAACTGCAACAAGTTGGATTTGAATATAACGGAATAGTATTTAATCCTGGTGGATATACACATACCTCAGTTGCATTGGGCGATTGTATTGCAGCTATAACTACTCCTGTACTGGAAGTACATATAAGTAATATACATGCTAGAGAAGATTTTAGAAAGATATCGCATGTAAGTGCAAAGTGCAAAGGAACTATAGCAGGTTTAGGCTTAAAAGGCTACGAATTGGCCATTAGATGGTTGATGGAAAATAAATAATTTAGAAACTTTAGCACCGCTTTATATTTGCAGTCTCAGGTTTAACACTTTGGTAAAGCCTGTAAATTTTAATTTAGCATTGTAAAAAACATGCCTGAAAAATGTTAGTAATTAGTATAACCTTTTTCAAATCACCCCAAAAGAATGTACATGAAGAATTTTACTTTAGGATTAAATATTGTGTTGGTCATTGCAGTAGCTGTACTGTTTTATTTTCAGTTTTCAGGTAATAAACCATCTTCATCAAAGTCAACTTCGGGTAATAAAGAAATTGTGGAAGCAAGTGGATTTAAAATTGCTTACTTCGAAATGGATTCTGTTGAAAATCAGTATGAATATTTAAAAGATGTGCGAACTGCATTAAGAAATTTAGAGCAGCAGAAAAGTAGTGAATTATCTTCTTTAAGAAGTGCCAGTAAAGCAAAATTAATGGAATATCAAAAGAAGGGAAACTCTATGTCTCAGGAAGAAATGACCAAAGCAAATGAAGATTTAATGCGAATGGACAATGAATTGAAAAGTCAGGAACAAATGAAATCTCAAGAGTTACAAGATGAAAGCATTAAAAAAATTCAGGAAGTAAAAAAAAGTATTGAAGGATACTTGAAAGAATACAATAAAGACAAAAATTTCTCATACATTTTGTCGAGCAGCAATGATATTATTTACCTTAAAGATTCGGCTTATAACATCACTAACGATATGATTAAAGGCTTGAATGAAGAATACAAAAAGAATAAGAAAAACTAAATAAACCGAATTCATTATCTTCAAATCCTATCTGAACATTTCAGATGGGATTTTTTAATACTAACAGCTTATGAGTAATTCTTCTTTCAAGCCAACATTGGGCTTAATGGATGCTACAATGATTGTGGCTGGCAGTATGATTGGTTCAGGAATTTTTATTGTAAGTGCCGATATAACAAGAAATGTGGGTAGTGCTGGTTGGCTAATTTTAGTGTGGCTGATAACAGGCTTTATGACATTAATTGCAGCGTTGAGTTATGGTGAATTGAGCAGTATGTTTCCCAAAGCTGGTGGGCAATATGTGTATTTAAAAGAAGCTTACAATCCTTTAACTGGATTCTTATATGGATGGAGCTTTTTTGCTGTAATACAAACAGGAACTATTGCAGCAGTAGGTGTGGCATTCTCAAAGTTTCTGGCTTATCTTGTTCCTGAGTTAGGTAATAATTATTTTTTGTTTGATACAGGAATTGTAAAAGTGTATTCTGGGCAGCTTGTTGCCATTGTAATTATTGTACTATTGACCTATGTAAATTCAAGAGGCGTTAAAGAAGGAAAAATTATTCAAACCATATTTACCAGTGCCAAGCTATTGGCTTTATTAGGTTTAATCGTTTTTGGATTTGTATTGGTAAAAGACAGCCATTGGGCAGAAAACTGGAAAACAGGTTTTAATGCTACACAAAATTTTGGTGCTAAAGATGCAACAGGAGCTTTAAAAGGAACAGCCTGGATGGGCATAAGTGGCAGTGCATTACTTGGAGCAGTTGCTGCTGCAATGGTGGGTTCTATTTTTAGCAGTGATGCTTGGAATAATGTAACTTTTATTGCAGGAGAAATGAAAAACCCAAAACGCAATATTGGCTTGAGTTTATTTTTAGGAACCTTGATCGTTACAGCCATTTATATAAGTGCCAATTTAATGTACTTAAATGTTTTGCCACTCAATGAAATTGCTTTTGCAAAAGATGATCGAGTAGCTGTAGCTGTTGCTAATACCATTTTCCCTGCATTTGGTACAACTTTGATTGCACTGTTAATTATGGTGTCAACCTTTGGTTGTAACAATGGATTAATCTTGGCAGGAGCAAGGGTTTATTATACGATGGCACAAGATGGATTGTTCTTTAAAAAAGCAGGAGAACTTAATAAAAATAATGTTCCGCAGTGGGCGTTATGGGCACAATGTATTGTAGCTGCAATACTTTGCTTAAGTGGAAAGTATGGCGATTTGTTATACATGATTTCTTTTGTGGTAGTAATATTTTATGTGTTAACCATTGCTGGGATATTTATTTTAAGAAAAAAAATGCCTGATGCTGAAAGGCCATACAAAGCCTTTGGTTATCCTGTTTTACCTGCATTATATATAGTAATGGGATTGGCATTTTGTATTATGTTGGCAATATTTAAACCTCAATATACTTGGCCCGGACTAATCATTGTTTTAACAGGAATTCCAATTTATTATCTTGCACTTTCAAATAGCAAAAAAGAGGCGTAATGAATTTTACAGACTTATTTGAAAGGTTTATGCAAACTAAAGTTGTTATTATTGGAGATGTAATGTTAGATACTTACATGTGGGGTAGCGTAGAAAGAATTTCTCCTGAAGCTCCTGTGCCTGTAGTGTCTTTAAAAAAGAAAGAATATAGACTGGGGGGTGCAAGCAATGTTGCATTAAATACAGTTGCTTTAGGTGCACAAACTTATATTTTCTCTGTTATAGGTTATGATGAGGATGGCAATACATTAATTGATTTGCTGGAGCAAAGTAATATTAATACTGATGGAATTGTGAAAGCAAATAACCGAATTACCACTAATAAAATTCGTGTAATAGCTCGTAACCAGCACATGATGCGTTTGGATTCAGAGATGATTCATGATATAGAACTTGCTCAAGAAAATGCTCTAATTCAGAAGATTGAGAATTGCTTTATTAACAATAAACCAGATGTAGTGATTTTTGAAGATTACAACAAAGGTGTTTTAACAGCAAGCTTAATTGAAAAAGTAATTGCATTGTGCAAGCAACACAATATCATTACCACAGTAGATCCCAAACGTAAAAACTTCTTTTCGTTTAAAGGTGTAGATATATTTAAACCCAACTTAAAAGAGGTAAAAGAAGCTTTGAACTTATTGATTGATAGAGTTGATTTAAATAGTTTGCAACAAATTCATCAACAGTTGAAAAATGAGTTACAGCACCATATTTCTTTCATCACACTATCTGAAAAAGGTGTTTTTTACAATACAGAAACTGAAGCTAATATTATTCCCACACATATAAGAAGCATTGCCGATGTAAGTGGTGCAGGAGATACCGTAATTGCTGTTGCAAGTTTGGTTTATGCTACAACTAAAGACACGCATCTAAGTGCCGAAATTGCCAATATTGCTGGTGGTTTAGTGTGTGAAGAAGTGGGAACTGTAGCTATAAATAAAGAAAAATTACTCGAAGAACTGACTAATTTATTATAATCTTAGTTATTAACTTTTTTCAATTGTCTTAAACTATGGTACATGCTATACATAATTTGCATGTGAGGTGCTGTTAATACAGCTAAGCCTAAAAAAATATATCCTGCAATAGCATTTTTATTGATAAACGTCGAGCCTGTAAGTCCAAAAAGTCCAATACCAACAATAGCCAAAACACTATACAATGTAATTTGTTTTAAAATTACTTTAAATGAAAATTGGTTGTTATTTCTAAGATAAGCTATTATGCTGCTAAGAGAAAGTATCGAGTGCCAGATTACAAAATAAAATGTAAAACCCAAAAGCATAGGTAAGTTGAAAAGAATAAAAATAATGATTGCAAATCGAATCAAAAATTGACCCTGTTCGTTACTTTCAAAATCATTATTTCTTAAAAAGTATACGAAAGTACTTGTGAAAAATAAAATACCATTAAACGATAAAATATAATAACGATTTATACTAATCCAATCAATCAGAGCAACATTTTCTTTGCCAGATTCGAACATTAGATAAATAGGTTTTACATCGTCAAAATGATGCAATAAAATAACACTTAAAATAGTTAAACCGTAAAATATTACAAATAATTTTCCGAGTAGTGTATTTGTTTTAAACTGATATAGGTCAGTCTCGCCAAAGTGGTAGGCTGCAAAAAAAATAAACAATAAATTACCAATAACTGGAAAAAACCATAGAGTAGCAGCAAATAATAGTAACCTACTCAAATAAACCAAAAAAAAGTTGAGTTTAGAAAATACTTTCTCGGTTGATTTTACATTCTTGGTAGCAACAAGTAAATCTGCAGCTCCATGAGGTACACCCAATAATAAAATGCCAATAATAAACATTAAAAATTGAGTATTTGAACCAATCGCTTTTATGTATTGCTGAAAAAAAAGTAAAATGATTCCTAGTATCAATAAGGTAATTTTTATCATTGTATAGCTTATTTTTTGAAATAAAAGGTGTGATACATTTTGTATCACACCTTCTTAAAATTAAGCTTTTTCTGTAGCTGAATTGTCTGATTGTGATAAAGCATAAATCACTAATCCAAAACCAATTTTATTAATTGCATCACCAATATTATATACTATATCCATTGATAGACCTTGGAAAATTTTCATTCCAAATAATCCACCTTCTGTTCCAGCAATATAACCAATTGGGTAAATTGCCCAACCTACCAATACAAACCAGGCAAGTGTTCTAACAGCTTTTTGAACCGCTGGACCAGCATTTACTGCAAGTTTAGCAACATCACCAAACCATATTAGATATACAATGTAGAAGTAAGCGATACCACTAATTAAACCCCATATCCAACTTTGACTCTCTTTACCATAAATTGCTTCGCCAATGTAACCAGTTACTAACATTACTACAGAAGCAAAAATTAATTGCCACAATAAACCAATTTTGGCACCAGCTTTTTTAGTAATCAAATAAAATTCAACACACATTAAAGGCACTGTTAAAATCCAATCTACGTAACGGAAAAATACAGGTGATTCTCCAGTTTCTAAGTTGTAGCCTCGCATGTAATAATAGTGTACAGCTGCAATAAAAGTAATTAAGCCAGAAACGAGCATGGAAGTTCTCCATTTTTTGTCAACATTCGACATTTCAAAAAAGAAAAAAACGCAAGCTGCCATCATGGCCATTGTGCCTACAAAGAATGTAAAGGCTACATAATTGTTGTTTGCAATCGCATGGATTTGCAAGAGGTTTTGGAACATAACTTTTTTTTTTATGGTTAAAGAATCAATTAGAGGGAGTGCTTTTTGTTTAAACTTTCCCCTGGAAGATTAAACACAGAGAATTTAATAAAGTTGTTAAAAAAGAAAAAACAAGACCTTTTTTTTAAAAATATTTTTTTTGTTTGAAGATTATTGTTTAAATCATTCATTATCTTCTACGAAATGAATATTTCAATATAATAAATACTGAACGAACACTTAGGTGCATAAAAAAAAGACCTTCAGGTATCAAACTCGAAGGTCTTTTCAAAGTATCCGGTTGTGGTTTATTTAAAACTAATCAACTCTACATCAAAAATCAAGGTGCTGTTTGCACCAATTACAGCACTCACTTGTCTTTCACCATAACCTAAATGTGGCGGAATAAAAAATCTGAATTTACTTCCAATCGGCATGTACTGTAAACCTTCTGTCCAGCCTTTTATTACTGCACTCAAAGGAAAACTTGCTGGTACACCACGTTGCACACTAGAATCAAAAACAGTACCATCAATCACCGTTCCATGATAATGGCAGGTAACCGTATTACTAGCAGTTGGTTTTTCACCAGTACCTAAGGTTAATACTTTGTATTGCAAACCACTGGCGGTTTCTACAACACCATCTTCGTTTTTGTTGGCAGCTAAAAACTCTTGACCAGCTTTTAAATTAGCTGCTGCTTTCTCATTTTTCTTTTCAAATAATTTGTCTGCGATTCCCATATAATTGTTGTTGTTATTTAATAATAATAAAGTTATAAAGCTTAAAATTGTAATAAAAATACTTTCCTACTTTCCGTCTTACAGGCTAAAATATTCTGCTAATAAATCTACTTTTTTTGCAGCATTAAAGTAACCAGCTAACTTTCTAATCACCGTTTCAACTAAAGCATCAGGACAACTTGCTCCACTAGTAATTAATATTTTTACTGGGTTTGTTGTAGGTAGAAAATTAGTTACAGTTCTCTGTTCTTTGGTTCTCCAATTACAATCTATCAACTCCTTGTTGCTAATTATCCTTTCAGCACTATCAATAAAATATGTAGGCAATTTTTGTTCACACAATTCAACCAAATGTGAGGTATTCGATGAGTTATATCCACCAATTACAATAGCTAAATCAGCTTCAGTTTCCAACATGCCAGCAACTGCCGTTTGATTATCGTTGGTAGCATAACATAAAGTATCTCTAGTGTCTGCAAAATGGGTTGCTACCGTACTTGCACCAAGGTTATATTTTGTAATCATTACACTTTTCAAGTAATCAGCAATGGATTGCGTATCGGTTGCCAATTGTGTAGTCTGATTGATAACACCAATTTTTCGTAAGTCTTTTTCCACATCAAAACCTTCACTGTATCTGCCTTTAAACGCTGTATAAAATTCATCAGCATTTTTTTCACCAGTAATATATTTTGCCAGTTCTACTGTTTCTTCAATATCGTTTACTACAATTGTTGGCGTATTGTGAGATGCATGAGAAAATGTTGCTCTGGTTTCTTCATGTTTAGGTTTGCCATGTATTACAATGCTGTAACCTTTTTGTGCAATCTGTTCACCTCTATTCCATACCTTTTCCACAAACGGACAAGTGGTATTATATTTTTCTGTTGAAATGCCTTTTTCGTTCAACATTTTTTCAATGTCTAAGGTTGTGCCAAAAGCAGGAATCAGCACTACGTCATCCTTTGTAATTTCCTCAAAAGGAATAATCTGCTTGCCATAGGTGTCTTGCAAAAATTGCACACCACGTTCAATTAAATCTTTATTCACTTGCGGATTGTGAATCATTTCACTCAACAGGAAAGTTCTTTTACCCTGATTTTCATCAATTGTTCTAAAAGCAATTTCAATAGCATTTTCTACACCATAACAAAAACCAAAATGACGGGCAAGATAAATATGCAATCCACCAAAATCAAGCAGGGTAGGCGTAAAATCCTTTTTCAACTTATCATCCTGCTTACGTTTGCTTTTAATAGAGCTGATTAATTGGCTACGATAAATATTTGGAACTTCAAATTGCTTCATATCATTGTTATAACGGTTGCAAATGTACAAAGTTCAATAGCATTAACTGCTTCAAACGAATAACTGTTAGTTAAATAATATTTTGTGTGTATCTCTTTTCTTCTATTTTTGCAGTATGAACACAATGCAACACGTACATCATCATATCTTACCCAACGGGTAGGCTATTTTGTGTGTGTTGTTTAACAATAAAACATTAAAAGGCTTACTCTAAGAGTGAGCCTTTTTTATTTTGGTAACCAGCAGTAGAATATGCTTCAGCACCTGTGGCGTCGCTCTCTTCAACTGCAAAACAAAATTGAACAAATGAGTAAAAATGTAATTGACACCCCTTTAGGGGATGGGGGCAAGCTAAGGTTGGCTATTCAAAAAAGTGGCCGACTTTCAGAGGATTCTTTAAAACTTTTAAAAGATTGTGGTATTGATTTACGCAATGTAAAAGACCGACTTAAAACTGAAGCTGATAATTTTCCCTTAGAAATATTTTTTCTGAGAGACGATGATATTCCTGAATATGTAAATGATGGCGTAGCCGATATTGGCATTGTAGGCGAAAATGTATTGTACGAAAAAAATAAGCCAGTAAATATTGTAGAAAAGCTGGGCTTTGGGAAATGTCGTTTAAGTGTAGCTGTAAAACGCAATGAAGAATATTCAAAAGAGTTATTACAAGGGAAAAGAATAGCCACCAGTTATCCTGTTTTAGTAAAGAAGTTCTTAGATGAAAATAATATCAAAGCCGATATACATGAAATCAGCGGAAGTGTAGAAATTGCTCCAGGTATTGGTCTAGCAGATGCTGTTTGTGATTTGGTGAGCAGCGGATCTACTTTGTTTATGAACGGTTTAAAAGAAGCTGAAACCATTTTAAAAAGTGAAGCAGTTCTTATTCAAAATAAAAAATTGAGTGAAGAAAAATTGAACATCCTGAATAAGTTATTGTTCAGGATTCAATCAGTTAAAAAAGCAAAAAACAATAAATACATTTTATTGAACGCACCTAGTGATAAACTTAAAGAAATCATTGCTTTATTACCAGGCATGAAAAGTCCAACAGTACTTCCATTGGCAACAGAAGGTTGGAGCAGCGTACACTCTGTTTTAAATGAAAATGATTTTTGGAATATTATTGAGCAATTAAAAGCTCATGGAGCTCAAGGAATATTAGTAGTGCCCATTGAGAAAATGATTATTTAGAACTATTTCTTATTGCTGATTTGAAATTTAATACGATGAAAATTTTTAGATATCCAAAGAAAATTGATTGGAAAGAACTTCTGGAAAGACCAATATTTGATTCAGCCTCTTTACAAGAAAAAGTAAAAGCTGTTTTAAAAGATGTTCAACAAAATGGAGATACTGCAATAAAAAAATATACAGCACAATTTGATGGTGTTGAATTGAATGATTTTGTATTAACTGAACAAGAAATTGTTGATGCAATTGCTACCATTTCAAATGATTTAAAACAGGCTATTGAAACTGCTGCTAATAATATCAACACTTTTCACCAAAAGCAAGTTTCAACAGTTGAAGTTATTGAAACAATGCCTGGTGTAAAATGCTGGCGTAAAAGTGTAGGCATAGAAAAAGTAGGTTTATATATTCCGGGTGGAACAGCACCTTTATTTTCTACCATTTTAATGTTGGGCATTCCTGCAAAAATTGCTGGTTGTAAAGAAGTTGTTTTGTGTACACCTCCTAATAAAGAAGGTTCTGTTCATCCTGCTATTTTATTTGCTGCACAATTGGTTGGCATTACTAAAATTTATAAAGTGGGTGGCATACAAGCCATTGCTGCTATGGCTTATGGCACTGAAACAATTACTCAGGTATTTAAAATTTTTGGTCCAGGTAATCAATATGTAACCTGTGCAAAACAATTAATTCAGCAAGAGGGAATTGCTATTGATATGCCTGCTGGTCCAAGTGAAGTTTGTGTTTTAGCTGATGACACTGCTGACGCAAGTTTTGTTGCAGCCGATTTATTAAGTCAAGCTGAACATGGTGTAGATAGTCAGGTTTTATTGGTAACCATTAATGAAGAATTGGTAAATAAAGTAAATGAAGAATTGGAAAAGCAAGTAGCATTGTTGAGTAGAAAAGATATTGCACTACAAGCATTGGAAAATAGTAAAGCCATTATTCTAAATACTATTGATAAAGCCATTGATTTGGTGAATGAATATGCTGCTGAACATTTAATTATTTCATGTGCAAATGATGAATTAATTGCTGAAAAAATTATCAATGCAGGTTCTATTTTCTTAGGTAATTATTCTCCTGAAAGCGTAGGTGATTATGCTAGTGGTACGAATCATACTTTGCCAACCAATGGTTTTGCCAAAGCTTATAGTGGTGTAAGTGTTGATAGTTTTGTAAAGAAAATTACCTATCAAAAATTAACTCAAGAAGGTTTGAATACAATTGGTAAAACTGTAGAATTAATGGCTGCAGCTGAAGGATTAGATGCTCATAAAAATGCGGTTACAATAAGAATGAAATCTTAGTTAGTAGATCTTCCCCTCCTTGGAGGGGTGCCCTTTAGGGCGGGGTGGGTTGAAATGATTAATAAAATTACTAAACACAATTTATAGCCCCGATTGAAGTGAAAAGCTCCTGCTATTTAGCAGGACTTGTAACGAAAACCGGGACAGATGATTATTAGAATTATAATTTTTATGCTTCACTAAATGAAAAGAAAAATTATTTCATATAATCCAGCATTAAAGCCTTTGGCAAAGGTTTTGCGAAAACAAATGACATTCTCTGAAGTGAAACTGTGGACGTTGCTGAATAAATTTCAAATGATGGGTTATGATTTTGACAGGCAAAGACCTATTCTAAATTTTATTGTTGATTTTTATTGTAAAGATTTGCAATTGGTGATTGAAGTGGATGGTATTACACATATGGACATAAATGCTGTTGCAAAAGATGAAGTAAGAGACGAAGAATTGAAGGAATATGGCATAACTGTTTTACGATTTAATGCTTTAGATGTGTTACATAATTCAGCAGCTTGTTGGGAAAATATTGAAGCATGGATTAATAACTATGAAAAGAAGTATGGGGTTGAGGAGCATGTTTTGAAAAGAAGAAAACCCACCCCGCCTTCGGCACCCCTCCAAGGAGGGGAAGAATAAAAACTTAAATAGTACTCATTATATGAATTTCGATTTAAACAAATTAACCAGAGAAAACATCAAAAGTCTCACTCCCTACTCATCTGCTCGAGATGAATTTAGTGGTGAAGCAAAAGTTTTTTTAGACGCCAATGAAAATAGCTTAGGTAGTCCATTGACTAAATGGTACAATCGTTATCCTGATCCTCATCAACAAAAGCTAAAAGAAAAAATAGCTTTTGTAAAATCTGTTCCTGCACAAAATATTTTTTTAGGCAATGGGAGTGATGAATGTATTGATTTGTTGTTCAGAAGTTTTTGTGAACCTAAGAAAGACAATGTAATTATTTGTCCACCAACGTATGGCATGTACGAAGTGAGTGCCAATATCAATGATATAGAAATTCGTAAAGCTCCATTGTTAGAAGAATTTCAATTGGATTTGATTCATTTAGAAAATCTTGTAGATGAGAACACAAAGTTGATTTGGATTTGCTCTCCCAATAACCCAACTGGTAATTCATTGAATAGAGCAGATATTGAAGCTGTCTTAAACAACTTCAATGGTATTGTAGTTATCGATGAAGCCTATATCAACTTTGCCAAACAAAAATCTTTTATTCAGGAGTTGAACGATTATCCAAATTTGGTAGTCATGCAAACCTTTAGTAAAGCATGGGGATTAGCTGCATTGCGTTTAGGAATGGCATTTGCATCTGTCGAAATTATTGAAGTGCTGAATAAAGTAAAACCTCCTTACAATATCAATCAAGCAACACAAGAATTGGCTCTAAAAGCATTAGAAGAAGTTGGTCAGGTGAACGATATGATTAAGATTTTGGTGGACATGCGTCAGGCATTAATGGAAGTTTTTACTAAAATTCCAATTGTTGAAAAAGTATATGCAAGTGATGCCAATTTCTTTTTAGTGAAAATACAAGAAGCCAGAAAAGTATATGAATATTTATTAACCAAAAGCATTGTGGTACGTGATAGAAGTAATGTAAAATTGTGTGATAATTGTTTACGCATTACCATTGGAACTGAAAAAGAAAATACATTATTGGTAGATGCAATTGCTGACTATTTAAACGAAGAAGAATAATGGGAAAACGAATTTTATTTATCGACAGAGATGGTGTGATTTTACAAGAACCACCCAGTGATTATCAAGTTGATTCAACTGAAAAAACAAGTTTTGTAAAAGGCGTAATAACAGCACTATCAAAGATTGCAGCCGATTTTGATTATTATAGGGTAATGGTTACCAATCAGGATGGTTTAGGCACAGCATCTTATCCTACTGAAACGTTTGAACCTTATCAAAACCTGATGCTGAGAACATTAGAAGGAGAAGGCTTTGTATTTGATGAAATACATGTAGATAAAACACTTGCATTAGAAAATAAACCCACAAGAAAACCTGGAACATCGTTATTGACACATTTTTTTGAAAGTGAAAAATATGATTTAGCCAATTCTTTTGTTATTGGAGATAGATGGAGTGATATTCAATTAGCTAAAAACTTAGGAGCAAAAGCTATTTACATCAAAGGTTTGCATGAATTAACAGTTGAACAGGAAAATGATTTAAGAAGTACAATTGTTTTGGAAACGGATAATTGGAATGATATTTATACTTTCTTAAAATTAGGTTTGCGAAAAGTAGTTCATGAAAGAAATACCAACGAAACTAAAATTTCCGTTGAATTAAACCTTGACGGAAGTGGAAAAGCAAAAATAGAAACTGGTTTGGGTTTTTTCGATCACATGCTGGATCAAATTGCACGGCATGGTAAAATGGATCTGAATATTACCATAAAAGGCGATTTACATATTGATGAACATCATACCATTGAAGATACAGGCATTGCATTAGGGGAAGCTTTTGCAAAAGCTTTGGTTGATAAAACAGGTATGGAACGTTATGGTTTTGCATTACCTATGGATGAAGCTGAAGCAAAAGTGTTGATTGATTTTGGAGGTAGAAATTGGATTGTTTGGGATGCCGAATTTAGAAGAGAGAAAATAGGAGAGATGCCTACAGAAATGTTCTTTCATTTCTTTAAATCATTCAGTGATGCTGCAAAGTGCAATTTGAATATAGAATGTAAAGGCGATAATGAACATCATAAAATTGAAGCTATTTTTAAGGCATTTGCTAAAGCCATAAAAATGGCTGTTAAGAGAGATCCATTGAGTAATTATTTACCAAGTACAAAAGGTATTTTATAAAAATCAGGTGTAATTTATTACTTGTGGTTTTAATTGACATTATTTAAACCGCTAAACTTTATTTTTACGAAAAGAATTACAATGAAACGATTGCTCAATACCGTTGGTTTACTGTTGCCATTCTTTATGTATGCACAAGATAGTAGTAAACCTGCACCAACACTTACTTTTGAGAATGTTGATAATACACCTGTAAAAGTATATTGTAACCAAAAAGTGTTAAACCAAACACCCAACAGGTTTATTAGTATAGGTTATGAATACCAATCTTCAAGCAACTTAAAAGCCGAGGGTGCTGCATGGAACGATAACAGAAAAATTGAAGCCATGCAAGGTTTAAGAATAAACTTCAATACGCCATTGATATCTAAAAATAAACTCATTATTAGTTTGGGAGGTCAATATGCAAGAACAGCTTTCGATGGTGCCAATCAATTCCCATATCCATTATTCCCACAATTGGTTGATAATGGCTTACATACAGCTGGATTAAACACCACCATTTTTAAACCATTGAATGAAAAGAATTTTTTTATTATTCAAGTAAATACTGATGCCAATTGGTTGGCTTCAACTTTAAAAAACATAAATACGAAAGCTATTACATTTAGTTCAACTGCTTTGTATGGATGGAAAAAAAGTGAAGCTGAAATGTTTGGTTTAGGCATTTCAAGAACCTATAGAATGGGCAGATTAATTTATGTACCAGTTGTGTTATACAATAAAACTTTTAATGATAAATGGGGCTTAGAAGCTACGTTTCCTGCAAAAGCTCATGTACGTAGAAATATCAATCCAAAATCAATTCTTCAATTGGGTTATGAGTTAGAAGGCAATCAATTTGCATTGTACTCAACCAATGCTAGCAGTGCTCCTACATTTTTACAACGTGGAGAAATAAAACCGAGATTAATTTACGAAAGAAGTTTATTTGGCTTTTGGTGGTTAAGTGCACAAACAGGATTAAGGGTAAATGGAAGGTTTAATGTTGTGGATAAATACGATGGAAAAGAACAAAATCAAATTATTATCAATACACTCACCAATCCATTTTACTTCAATATTAGTTTAAACTTAGTTAGCTTATAATAAAATACCCTGCAAAAAGCAGGGTATTTTATTATAGTTAGCTTATTTATTTTTTTATTTCACTTTTTGTCTTTTCCAAGTGTCTGTTCTTCCAAATAAAGAGATGCCTACATAACCTCTAACTTCAATAGTATTATCATCAGTCATTTTGATTGTGCAGTTGTAATCTTCCCCACTTTTGGGGTCGTAAATTTTGCCATCTTCCCAAAGTTTAGTTTTGATAAATTTAAAATCTCTCAAATTCACCATTCCTAAAATAGGTCTTGTTCTAAGTTTTTCATCTTCATTTTTTTTATCTACTTTGGGTTTGTTGGTTTCAGGGTCGTTGGGTTCGGCAAGCCAAATAACTTTACCTGAGTATTTATCAGCCTGTTTAAAAATTTCAACAATTGCTTTTCCATCGCCGGTTTTCCAAAAACCAACAATAGCATCTGCTTTGTTTACTTGAGTAAATGAGGATAGCATTCCAATTGTGGTAAATGCCAATAAAGCAAGCGTGTTTGTTTTCATTGTTATTTTTTATTGTTCAAGTATCTAATTTAGTATGACAACGCAACATTAATTATTTTTAACACTACCAGCTATAATTTATTCATAAAAAGCTGCAAAAAGATTAATACATCAATTACCATCGACAAGAATTGTAGATTGATGAAAGTTGTTCAACAATATTGTTATAGGAAATTTAAATATTCAATGCAAACTCTATAATGAATACCATAAATTTGAAGCTATCTATGATGTATTTGCAAAAGCCCTTAAAATGGTTTTACAAGCAAATTCACTTAATAGTTATTTGTCGGATGCAAAGGAATATTGTAAGGATTAAGCTATGAAGCAATGATTAAAAAATATTTTTTTGTTTTTAATGAAATCATATACATATTTGCAATGCAATGAAACAAATAACAAATCAACAGTGGTGGTGGCATACAAAACTCAAAGGGGTTTAGTATTGCTGTATGCACTACTTGGTTTGAAATAATATTCAAAAGCCCCATCAGCAATGTTGGGGCTTTTTTATGTCATTCCGACGATAGGAGGAATCTGTTTAAATAAAAAGAAGATTTCTCGTTCCTCGAAATAACATGCTGAATATTGCTATATTGTACATGTGTGCCCTGCTATTCAGCAGGATTTTCAACGACGCAACAGGTGTTTCATAGTAGTACAAAAGTTGGTAATATAATTAATAATAAATTTTATTATCCCCTTTAGGGGATAGGGGCTTATGAAAAAAATTTTAATAGAAACAACATCAAAAAAAATGCTGGCAGATGTATTTACACCTGTTGGAATTTATTTGAGGGTTAGAGACAAATTCAGAGACACCATTTTATTGGAAAGCACCGATAATCATGCTGTAGAAAACAGCTATTCATTTATTTGCATCAATGCAATCGCAGGTATAGAAATTAGTTCAGCTAAAAGCATTGAGTTTAAATTGCCCAATCAAAATCCTGAAAAAGTTGCAATAGATAAAATGCATACTGCTCCTGATTTGATTTTGAACTTTATACAACGATTTGAAGTGAATGCCTCTGGTAAAGAGGAAAAATTTGCTCAGGGTTTATATGGTTATTCAACTTATGACGCTGTTCAGTTTTTCGATAAAATTGATTTGTCAATTGCTGAAAACGAAATTCCATTGATGCGTTATCGCTTGTATCAATATGTAATTGCAATCAATCATTTTAAAGACGAATTATTTTTACTCGAGAATAAAATTGCAGGTTTGGAAAGTGATATTGCTGCTGTTGAAAGTTTAATTAAAAGTAAGGATGTACCAACTTATCCTTTTGCAGTACAATCGTCTGAAACCAGCAATATGACTGACGATGCTTATAAATCAATAGTGCAAAAAGGTATTCAAAGTTGTTTGCGTGGAGATGTTTTTCAAATTGTATTAAGCCGCAGGTTTCAACAACAATTTACAGGAGATGAGTTTAATGTGTACAGGGCTTTGCGTAATGTAAATCCTTCACCTTATTTATTTTTCTTTGATTATGGCGATTATAAATTATTGGGTTCATCTCCTGAAAGTCAACTCATCATCAACAAAGGAAAAGCAATCGTTCATCCCATTGCAGGTACTTTTAAACGCAGTGGTGACGATGAAATAGATAGAGCAGAAACTGAACGATTAAAGCAAGATGCCAAAGAAAATGCAGAACATGTAATGTTGGTTGATTTGGCAAGAAATGATTTAAGCAGGGTGTGCAACAATGTATCTGTTGCTCATTACAAGCAAGTTCAGTATTACAGTCATGTGATTCATTTAGTAAGTGAAGTTGTAGGCGATGTTCCGTCAGGTACCAATCCATTTGTGTTATTGGCTAAAACTTTTCCTGCTGGTACATTAAGTGGTGCTCCAAAAATTAAGGCGATGGAATTAATCAATCACAACGAACCTACCAAACGTAGCTATTATGGTGGATGTATTGGTTTTGTTGGCTTTGATGGCAGTTTTAATCAGGCAATTATGATTCGTACTTTTTTAAGTAAGGATAATACATTGACCTATCAGGCAGGAGCAGGCGTAGTTGCAGCAAGTAATCCTGAGAATGAATTACAGGAAGTAAATAATAAGCTGGGAGCATTGAAGAAAGCAATTGTGTTAGCAGCCTCCCTAAATCCCTCCTAAAGGAGGGACTTGAAGAAAGTTTATGTAGCCATCTTTTGTACTACTATGAAGCTTCAGTTGCGTCGCACACTTCAACAATAGAATAAACATGAACAAATTAAACCACAACGACACAGAGACAAATCGTTACACAACGTTCTGAAACTTTGTGTCTTCGTGTCGTTGTGGCTCAAAATTATAAATATGAGAATTTTAGTTTTCGATAATTACGATTCATTCACCTACAACCTGGTGCATTTGGTAGAAAAGATCACTCACCAAAAAGTAGATGTATTTCGCAATGATGAAATTGCTTTGGAAAAAGTAGCTGAGTACGATAAAATTATTTTATCACCCGGTCCTGGTATTCCTGAAGAAGCAGGTTTGTTGTTGCCATTAATAAAAATGTATGCACCTACGAAATCTATACTAGGTGTGTGTTTGGGGCATCAGGCAATTGGACAAGCTTTTGGTGGAACGTTAACCAATTTATCAACTGTGTATCATGGAGTGGCAACAAGCTGTCAACAGACCACCGTCCACAGTCGACTGTTTGAAGGCATGAAAAATGAATTTGAAATAGGTCGTTACCATTCATGGGTAATAGACAATAAGAATTTTCCTGATGAACTCGAAATCACTGCAACGGATGAAAATAATTTAATCATGGCATTGAAACACAAAACATATGATGTTCAAGGTGTGCAATTTCACCCAGAAAGTGTGTTAATGCCAGATGGTGAAACGATTATTAGAAACTGGTTAAAGTCCTAACCGCAGGGTACATGAGCAGCAGAGATTACGCAGAGAATCTCAGCGAAAACTCTTTTAACTCTAATTCTCTGCGGTGAAAAAAATGACAATGAAAAAAATACTCTCTTTACTATTTGAACACAAAACCTTGTCTCAACAACAGGCAAAAGAAGTATTGCTCAACATTGGTAAAGGTTTATTCAATGAGCATGAAATTACTTCTTTCATGACGGTGTTTTTAATGCGTAGTATTACCATTGAAGAATTGCAAGGTTTTAGAGATGCATTATTAGAGTTGTGTGTGAAAGTAGATTTTAGTGAGTTTCAAACAATGGATATTGTTGGTACTGGTGGCGATGGGAAAAACACTTTCAATATTTCAACATTGGCTTGTTTTATAGTAGCAGGTGCAGGGCAAAAAGTTACCAAACATGGTAATTATGGAGCTACATCAATCTCAGGTTCAAGCAATGTAATGGAGCAGCTGGGCTATAAATTTAAAAGTGATAATAGCCAGTTGAAAAAAGAAATAGATGCAGCAGGTATTTGTTTTTTACATGCACCTTTTTTTCATCCAGCCTTAAAAATGGTTGGTCCAATCAGGAAGAATTTAGGCGTAAGAACTTTCTTCAACATGCTTGGTCCAATGGTTAATCCTGCCAATCCAGCTTATCAATTGGTTGGTGTATATAATTTAGAAATGGCAAGGATTTATAACTACTTGTTACAACAAACGGGCAAGCCTTTTACCATTATTCACAGTCTGGATGGCTATGATGAAATCTCTTTAACCAACGATACAAAAGTGATTACAAAAGCTGGTGAAAAAATAATGACGCCTGAACAGTTAGGTAAACGTACTGTTACGCCAGAAGATATTTATGGAGGAAACAGTGTAGAAGAAGCTGCCAAAATTTTTCAACGCATCATTAAAGGCGAAGGCAGCTTTGCTCAAAATGCTGTTGTTTTAGCGAATGCTGCTATGGCATTGCATTGTACAGGTGCTTATGAAAATTATACTGCAGCTTATTATGCAGCTGTGGAAAGTTTAGAGAGTGGGAAGGCTGCTAAATCATTACAAACATTAATCAGTTTACAATGAACAACATTTTAGAATCTATTATTGCAGACAAAAAGATTGAGGTAGCCCAAAAGAAAAAGTTCATCAATGAGAATGCATGGCGTAAAATGCCAGAGTTTGAATCTGAATGTTGCTCATTAAAATATTCTTTGCTTGAAGAGGATGCAACAGGCATTATTGCAGAATTTAAAAGAAAGTCCCCTTCTAGAGGATTTATAAATGAGTATGCCGAAGTAGAAGATATTGTAAGTGGCTATGAAATGTTTGGTGCTTCTGGCGTTTCAATTTTAACAGATGAAATTTATTTTGGAGGAACCAATGATGATATTATTAATGGTAGGAACACAATAGATATTCCCATTCTACGCAAAGATTTTATTATTGACACCTACCAAATCATAGAAGCCAAAGCATTAGGGGCAGATGTCATTTTATTAATTGCCGCTTGTTTAACAAAGCAGCAAGTAAAACAATTTGCTTTTAAAGCACATCAATTAGGCTTAGAAGTTCTTTTAGAAATTCACAATGAAGAAGAGCTGGAACATATTTGTGATGCTGTAGATTTAGTAGGCGTAAACAATCGCAACCTCAAAACATTTGAAGTAAGTATTGACACTTCTTTACAACTCATCAACAAAATACCAACAAGTAAGTTGGCAATTGCAGAAAGTGGCATCAGCAATGTAGAAACGATACTAACTTTACGCCAGGCAGGGTTCAAAGGGTTTTTAATAGGAGAGAACTTTATGAAAGAAGCCAATCCTGCTGTAGCATTTGAAAATTTTGTACAACAATTAAAAACCTATAAGGTTTCTAAAACCTTATAGGTTTTAACTCTATCAATAAATGAACACGACAATGAACATTAAAGTTTGTGGTATTACCGAGTTTAAACAAATGCAGCAATTAGATGCATTGAATGTAGATTATGTAGGCATGATTTTTCATCCAGATTCACCAAGATTTGTAGGTGATAAATTAGTAAAGAAAGACATTAAAAAAGCCGACTTCGAATTTAAAAAAGTAGGTGTATTCGTTAATCCCGAAATGATTGACGTATTGGATGCCATTGATGATTACGGCTTAGATGTGGTGCAATTGCATGGGAATGAATCTGCTGAAATGTGTGAAGATTTATCTTCTGAAGTGGAAGTCATCAAAGCGTTCAGCATTGATAGCAGAGTTAAAGATATTGATGCATTGGTTGCACCTTATGATGCAGTGTGTGATTATTATTTATTCGACACAGCAGGTAAAGCAGCTGGTGGAAATGGTGAACAATTCGATTGGAGTATTCTGGCTAAAGCTAAAATTGAAAAGCCTTTCTTTTTAAGTGGAGGAATTGGTGTGGATGATGTGGCTAAAATTAAAGCCTTTAAACATCCAGATTTTTTTGGGGTTGACGTAAACAGTAAGTTAGAAAAAGAGCCAGGCATAAAAGACATGGCTTTGGTGCTAAAGTTTACACACAGTTTTAAATAGAACTATAACGATTGCTTTTGCTGTATTCACAAAAGTAAAGCTTTGCTCATGCGTCTAAAAGTTTGCGGCATGACTGATATTGACCAAATGCATCAACTAGGTGAATTGGGTGTTCAGTTTGCTGGCATGATTTTCTATCACAACAGTCCACGTTTTGTTTTAAAACATGGACTTAAAGCTGCCGATGTAAAAAGAGCAAAGCTTAAAGTGTATAAAGTGGGTGTATTTGTAAACTCATCTTACGATGAAGTGCTGAATATGGTGGACACTTTTGGTTTAGATATGGTGCAGTTGCATGGCAATGAAACACCTTATCAATGTGCCAAGCTCAGCGATTATTTGCAGGTGATTAAAGCTTTTCGTTTTGCCGATAACGACAACGTACAATGGATGATTAAAGACTATTACATGGATACTGATATGTTCATGTTTGATACAGGTGTAACAGAAAAAAATGAGCAAGGCGATATTATCAGAAACTTTAATTGGCAACGGTTACGTGGTTTAAACATTAGCAAACCTTTCTTTTTGAGTGGTGGCATTGAACCAACTGATGCACCTGCTGTTAAAGAGTTTATGCAAGACCCTGTTTCAAAAGATTTATTTGCAATCGACATCAATAGCAGATTTGAAACATTGCCAGGTGTAAAAAATATGGAGTTGATAAAAAAGTTTATAGAAGAGTTGAAGTAGGGTGTTGCACACAAAGGAATATTTCACACGAAGAGACAAAGGTTACGAAGCACACAAAGTTTTTTTGGGGACGAGCAGCAGAACATGAATTGAACTTCAGTGGCGTCGCACACTGCAACTGGAGAATAAGGATTGGGCTTTTATAAAAGGGTAGAAATGACAATTATAAACTTAATTTCAAAACAAGTTTTCCAATAGAAAACATTTTATTATTTTCGTACTGTGTTTAACATTATCACCAGAAAGACTTTATTAGACTATTGCAAGCAATATCCTCTTGCGGCAACTGCCTTGCAGGAATGGTATTACGAGCTGGTAGAGTGCAATTTCAAAAACTTCAACGAGCTGAAAAAAGTTTATGGAAATGCAAGTCTTGTTGGAGATGACAGGGTGGTATTTAATATCATGGGCAATAAGTATAGATTGATAGTAAGAATAGTGTTCGATTTCAAAGCCATACAAATAAAGTGGTTTGGTACACATGTCGAATACGACAAGATTAATGTAACAACTGTTCAGTTTAAAAAGAAATAACTATGGAGCTTAAAATTATAAAAACAAAAAAAGACTATCAAACCTATCTTAATTGGGTAGATGAAATGTTTGATAAAAAAGTAAAGCCCAATACACCTGATGGTGAAAAGTTGCAAGTGGCTTTATTGCTAATAAAGCAATATGAAGATGTCAATTATCCAATACCTGCACCACACCCAATTGATGCTATAAAAATTAAAATGCTGGAACTAGGATTAAAAAACAAGGATCTTGTGGGTAAGGTTGGCACAAAAGGTTATGTGTCTGCGTTATTAAACAAACGAAAACCATTGACGTTGGAATTAGCCAAAATATTTCATCAAGAGTTGAGCATTCCTTCAGATGTGCTGTTGTCGTAGTGAGTCAGATTTTTAATCACGAATTATATTATCATGATAACAGATGAAACTACAATCTTTATTATTATCATCCTACAAATTATAGGTAGCCTTTTAGCTGCCTGGCTAACTAGTTATTTCACCCAAAGGGCTAAAAATTCAGCTGATGCAGAAGCTATAGGCAAGTTGACAGATATTGTAGAAGAAGTCAAGAATAAATATAAGGAGGAGAATGATTTTTTAAGAATACAGTTAGATATTGTAAAGGATAGAAAAGCACAAGTTTTTTCAGAAGAGAAAGAGTCTATAATTTCTTTCTTTGCAGAACTAAATTCTTGGATATGGGATAAGTTGAGTCTTAAATTACATGTGTATAATCACACTAACGTTTCAGAATTGGCTAATAAAATAATTGAAATTAATCGTGCCTATAATAAAGTCAATATATCATACAGTAAGGTTCAATTGCTGGTAGATAATCAGGAGCTGATAGTATTGGGACATAAGTTAATTATTGAAATACTTAAACTGAGTCAGTTTACAGAAACAGCTTGTTCTCAATTAGAAAGGACATTAACATCAGATAAATCAATGGTTGAGTTGTTAGTTAATAAGCAATTTAATTTTCAGGCTACATCTGAAGAGGTTAAAGAACACTTTTTAGATACTTCAAGAGAGAATGAAAAAGCAAAAAAGCTAATTCTGGAAAGTTATAATGAAAAGCAACTTGCTTTGTTTAGTTCTTGCCTAGAAATTATAAGTGAATTCCAAATAATAGCTAAAGCACACCTCAATCGGAGTATTTAGAAATATTTTTTGTACTATAAAGCTATTATTAGTAAGCTTCGATAAAGCCCAATAACATCCAAAAGTAAAAGTGTGCGACGAAACAGCAGTTGAATAGTAGTACTTCAGCTAAGCACAAAAAAATAAAATGATAATCAAAAAAGAGGAAGTGTAAGAGCAAAAAAAATCAACTTTGTGAGCTTTGTATCCTTAGTTCCTTTGTGTGAAACCTTCTTCCTGTGAAACAAAACAAAAATGAGAACATGATACTTGAAGAGAAAAATATTGTTAACATCCCTTTAGGGGATGGGGGCTTTACCTCACCCAATGCCCAAGGTTATTATGGCAGTTTTGGTGGTGCTTACATTCCTGAAATGTTGCACAGCAATGTAGCAGAACTAAAAGAAAAATATTTGCAAATAATGGCTGAACCTGCTTTTCAGCAAGAATTTCAGCAATTGTTAACTGATTATGTAGGCAGACCAACGCCCTTGTTTTATGCAGAGCGTTTGAGTGCATTGCACAACACCAATATCTATTTAAAGAGAGAAGATTTGTGTCATACAGGTGCTCATAAAATAAACAATACAGTTGGACAAATTTTGTTGGCTCGACGATTAGGCAAAACAAGAATTATTGCAGAAACAGGTGCTGGTCAGCATGGTGTTGCAACTGCAACTGTTTGTGCATTAAAAGGCATGGAATGTATTGTGTACATGGGTGAAAAAGATATTGAACGTCAAGCACCCAATGTTGCACGTATGAAAATGTTAGGTGCAAAAGTAGTTCCTGCAACTAGTGGTAGCAAGACGTTGAAAGATGCTACCAATGAAGCCATCAGAGATTGGATTAACAATCCCAACGATACACATTACATCATTGGCAGTGTTGTTGGTCCACATCCTTATCCTGATATGGTGGCACGTTTTCAAAGTGTGATTAGCAAGGAAATTCGGAAACAATTGTTAGATAAAACAGGCAATGAATTACCTACACATGTGGTCGCTTGTGTGGGTGGAGGCAGTAATGCTGCAGGAGCTTTTTATCATTTCTTAGATGAACTGAGTGTACAAATTGTAGCTGTAGAAGCTGCTGGTCATGGTGTAAACAGTGGCTTGAGTGCTGCAACAACGGCATTGGGTAAGCCTGGTATTTTGCATGGCAGTAAAAGTTTGCTCATGCAAACAGCAGATGGACAGGTTGTAGAGCCACACAGCATTTCAGCAGGATTGGATTATCCGGGAATTGGTCCTTTGCATGCAAACTTATTTAAAAGTGGACGTGGTACTTTTTTAAGTGTTACAGATGATGATGCACTTACGTCTGCTTTTGAAATAAGTAAGTTAGAAGGTATAATTCCTGCATTGGAAACAGCACATGCTTTTTCAGCCTTAAAACAAATGCAATTTAAAAAAGATGATGTGGTGGTCGTTTGTTTAAGTGGAAGAGGAGATAAAGATTTGGCAACTTATATGAATCATTTATAACCACAACGAAATAACAACAATGAGCAGAATAAAAAAAGTATTTCAAAACAAACAACAACGAGTGTTGAATGTGTATTGCACTGCAGGTTATCCAATATTAGATAGCACAGTAAACATTATCCATACACTGGCTGCAAATGGAGCAGATTTAATTGAATTAGGCATGCCTTATAGCGATCCATTGGCTGATGGGCCTGTAATACAAGCCAGCAGCAGCAAGGCTTTAGAGAACGGAATGACTATAGAAGTATTGTTTCAACAATTAAAAAATATACGCTCCGATAATCCCCCTTTAGGGGATAGGGGCTTGGAGGCTGGTTTAATTTTAATGGGTTACATGAACCCCGTATTACAATATGGCTTTGAAAAATTTTGTGCAGATGCTGCTGCAGTTGGAGTGGATGGATTGATTTTACCTGACTTGCCAGAATATGAATTTGAAACGGAGTATGGAGCCATTATTAAAAAATATGGACTAGATTTTATCTTCTTAGTTACTCCTGAAACAACTGAAGAAAGAGTCAAAAAATTGGACAGTTTAACAACAGGATTTTTGTATGCTGTAAGTTCATCAGCAACAACTGGAGGCAACACAAATTTTGATGCAGTAGAAAAATATTTACAACGCTTACAAAGCTATCAATTGAAAAATCCAATTTTGGTTGGGTTTGGCATAAAAGATAAAGCCAGTTTTGATGCAGCATGCAAATACAGCAATGGAGCTATTATTGGCAGTGCCTATATTAAGGCATTAGAAGGAACAATTAATGTAGAAGAAACAACGAAACAATTTTTGAATTCAGTATTGAATTAATTTATAAATGAATCAATCATCAAATGAAAGCACTTCTGTAGTTCCCCCTTTAGGGGGCGGAGGGGGCTTAGTAGTCATAAAATACAATGCAGGCAATATTCAAAGTGTATTATACGCTTTAGAAAGAATTGGAGTGCAAGCAACTGTTACAGATGATGTTCAAGCAATTCAAGCTGCCGATAAAGTCATTTTTCCTGGTGTTGGCGAAGCAAGCACAGCCATGAATTATTTAAAAGAACGAGAGTTGGATGTGGTGATTAAAAATTTGACACAACCAGTTTTGGGTATTTGTTTAGGTATGCAGCTAATGTGCAAGCACAGCGAAGAAAATGATACAGATTGTTTAGGGATTTTTGATGAAGAAGTAAAGAGGTTTAAGGTTGAAGGTTTAAGGTTGAAGGTACCACAGATTGGGTGGAATGAAATCTCAAATCTCAAATCTCAAATTTTTAATCAGGTAAGAGAAAATGATTTTTGTTATTTCGTTCATGGTTATTATGCAGCTTTAGGAGTACATACTATTGCTACTACTAATTATATTCAGCCATATAGTTCTGCTTTTCAGAAAAATAACTTCTATGGTGTTCAATTTCACCCAGAAAAATCTGCTAAAGTTGGCGAACAGATTATTAGGAACTTCATCAATCTCAAATCATAAATTTCAAATTAGTAATGCAAATTATTCCCGCAATAGACATTATAGATGGTAAGTGTGTTAGATTAACAGAAGGTGATTATGCTCAAAAGAAAATTTACAATGAAAATCCGTTAGAAGTGGCATTGGAGTTTGAAGGTGCAGGCTTACAAAGATTGCATTTGGTTGATTTAGATGGAGCTAAAGCAGGCGCTGTAAAAAATTGGAAAGTTTTGGAAACAATTGCCGGTAAAACAAAACTCACCGTAGATTTTGGCGGTGGAATTAAAACAGAAAAAGATGTACAAATTGTTTTTGAATCTGGTGCAGCCCTAGCAACAGTTGGAAGCATAGCTGTAAAAAATGAAGCTTTATTTGTAAGTTGGTTACAACAATTTGGAGCAGCTAAAT
Organism: Chitinophagaceae bacterium; assembly: GCA_044348985.1. Lineage (GTDB taxonomy): Bacteria > Bacteroidota > Bacteroidia > Chitinophagales > Chitinophagaceae > UBA1930. Next base: position 128,992 of record JBIKRV010000005.1, on the reverse strand, counting down.
TTTTATTAGGTGCTGATGTGAAAGAGGAGAAAATTGCGATTGGTGGTTGGTTAGAAACAACGGATATCTGGATTTATGATTTCATTGAAAAGTATATCAAACATGGAGTTCAGCAAATTTTTTGTACCGATGTAAGTAAAGATGGAAAATTGGAAGGTCCATCAACAGAATTGTACAAAAACATTATCACCAAATTTCCTGAATTGCATTTTATTGCTAGTGGTGGCGTTGCGTCATTAGATGATTTAAAACTGTTGAAAGATATTGGCTGTAATGCTGCGATTGTTGGGAAGGCGATTTATGAGGGAAGAATTAGTTTAGAAGAGATTACACGACTTAATACGAATTACACGAATTGATATGCTTACTAAAAGAATTATACCTTGTTTAGATATAAAGGATGGAAGAACTGTCAAAGGCATCAACTTTGAAAATATTCGTGATGCAGGAGATCCGGTCGAATTAGGTGCATTGTATGCAGCTCAAGGTGCTGATGAATTGATTTTTTTAGATATTACGGCAACTGTTGAAAAAAGAAAAACATTGAGTGAATTGGTAAACGAGATTGCTCATAAAATCAATATTCCTTTTACTGTTGGTGGTGGTATCAGTAGTGTAGAAGACGTAAGTGTGTTATTACAAAATGGAGCTGATAAAACTTCTATCAATACTTCCGCATTCAAGAATCCGCAATTGATTAATGATTTAGCCAAGCAATTTGGTAGCCAATGTGTGGTTTTAGCAATCGACACTAAAAAAGAAGATGATGGAGAATGGTATGTGTATTTAAATGGTGGCAGAACTAAAACTGAAACCAAATGCTTCGATTGGGCTAAACAAGCAGTAGAATTGGGTGCAGGTGAAATTTTATTAACGAGTATGAACAATGATGGAACAAAACAAGGCTTTGCTTTAGATATTACCCAACAACTCAGTGAAAACCTCTCTGTCCCCATTATTGCAAGTGGTGGTGGTGGCACAATGGAACATTTTAAAGATGTTTTTACCACTGCAAAAGCAGATGCAGCCTTAGCTGCAAGTATTTTCCACTTTAAGGAAATAGAAATCCAAGATTTAAAGAGATATTTGCAAGCAGAGCAAATTGCAATAAGGTTATGATAACAATTTTGGTTGTTGTGTTTTTTGCGGCGGTAATTTTTATGATGATGAATAATAGTAATAGAAACAGAAGATACAATCATAGAGAAAGATTCAGGGAAAAGCAGGAAGAATTATTGTCATTGTTGAGGGAAAGTCGAGTAAAGAACAGAAGGTTGAAGAGTGCGACGCAACGAATGCTAAATAGTAATTCTACAGCTCGTAACATAATATTTATAAAATTAAAATTGAACAATAATGGCTTTTACAGAACCACCAATTCATTGGAATGATTACGAAGATATCGCATTGAAATTATACGAACGATTTGGCGATGATTTTACAGAGAGCAAAATTTATAGAATCCGTTTTACAGAATTGCTAGAATGGGTATTGCAAATTGAAGGATTTGTGGGTACACGTGAACAAAGCAATGAAGGTCATTTAGAAATGATTCAGAGCAGTTGGGTGTATGAATGGAGAGATAATCAGAAAAAATAATTCAGCATGAATGTTCTCGAACTTTTTAAACACATCAACACATTTGTTTTTGATGTAGATGGTGTTCTTACAGATGGCACTTTATTGGTATTACCCAATGGAGTCATGGCAAGACGTATGAACATCAAGGATGGTTATGCATTGCAATTGGCTGTAAAGAAAGGTTATCATATTGTAATTATTAGTGGGGGAGTTTCTCCAGAGGTTAAAGAACGTTTGAATAAGTTAGGAGTGACGCATGTGTTTATGCAAGTGCAGAATAAAGTTGCTGTACTGAATGAATTTATGCAACAGCATAATTTATCTAAACAACAGGTTTTGTTTATGGGGGATGATATGCCTGATGCTTCAGCATTGCGTTTGGTGGGTTTGCCTGCTTGCCCTGCTGATGCTTCAACAGACATCAAAGCAATTGCTCAATATATTTCACCTGTAAATGGTGGGGCTGGATGTGCAAGAGATGTAATTGAGAAAGTGATGAAATTGCAAGGCAATTGGAATGAAGATATTACTGTTAGATCTCAATAATTAGAAATTTAAAATTACAAATTTGAGATTATTCAAAGCTTTTATACAATTAATTCGTTGGCCTAATCTGTTGTTTATTGCATTAACACAGACGATATTCTTGTATTGTATTGAGCGTCCTATATTTCATAATGCAAGTGTTTTTACCAATGTACATGGTTGGTATTTTGTTATGCTTGTTGTTGCATCAGTTTTTATTGCTGCTGCTGGAAATATCATCAACGATTATTTCGATTTGAATATTGATCAAATTAATAAGCCTCAGAAAGTAGTAGTCGATAAAATAATCAGCCGTCGTTGGGTAATTCTTTGGCATTTAATTTTAAGCCTTGCTGGTATTATTATAGGCTTTATTATAGATGTTAATACGCCTGTTCGTTTTCTTGGATTAGCCAATTTAGTAAGTGTACTTATTTTGTTTTTTTATTCTGTTTCTCTAAAGAAAAAATTCTTAATAGGCAACATACTCATCTCTTTACTTACAGCATGGGTGATATTGGTAATTACTTATTGCGAAACAAATCACCTATTAAATGTTTTTCGAAAAGGTACCAGTTTAGAAGTAGATAAATTATCTCGACTTACATTTTTATACGCAGGTTTTGCTTTTATTATTTCTTTGGTTAGAGAGATTATTAAAGACATGGAAGATGTGGAAGGCGATAGAAAATATGGCTGCAAAACCATGCCAATTGTGTTGGGATTAAATGCGACAAAAGTGTTTGTAACAGTATGGTTAACTGTATTAATTACAGCATTAATTATTGTTCAATTTTATGTGTTACAATTTGGTTGGTGGTTTTGGGTCAGTGCATTTTATTGTTTGTCGTTTATCATCATTCCATTAATTTGGATTTTTGTAAAACTCTTGCCAGCTCAATCTGCTGCTGAGTTTCATAAGATTAGTTCAGTAGTAAAAGTGGTGATGTTAATGGGTATAATGAGCATGTTATTTTTCTATTTTATTCCCAGTGAATGGTATAGATAATTTATGTAACCAATAGAAGAATTACTATTTAGCTTTAGTGCAGCCTGTAGTGAGCGTAGTCGAAGTATCGCACAGCCGATAGCTATCGGCTTGTATTGTAAAACATTATTCAACTTTTTCTCAGTTAAGTTTGGAATCATTAATTTCAAATTTCAAATCAGTAATTCATCATGCAATCAATTATACTAGCCTCACAATCTCCTCGTCGCAAACAATTATTAGAATGGGCAGAAGTGCCTTTTGAAGTGATTATTAAAAGCACCGATGAATCTTATCCTGCGGATATGCCAATTGAGCAAGTGCCTGTATATATTGCACATGAAAAAGCATTAGGAGTAAAAAAATATGTGCAAGAAGCATTTCATGCAACACATGCTCGTCAACCAATTTTAGCTGCTGATACTGTTGTTGTTTTAAATAACACCATTATTGGCAAACCAAAAGACAGAGCAGATGCAATTGCTATTTTAACAGCTTTATCTGGTCAACATCATCAGGTAATTACTGGCGTTGTTATATTGACTGATGAAAAGGAAATTGCTTTTGCTGATATTACCGATGTCGAATTTCATTCACTTACTCAAGAGCAAATTGAGTTTTACGTAGATAAATACAAGCCTTACGATAAAGCTGGAGCTTATGCCATTCAGGAGTGGATTGGTGTTGTAGGCATTAAAGCCATTAAAGGAGACTTTTATAATGTGATGGGGTTGCCTGTAAGTAGGGTAGTTCAAGAACTCCAAAAAATTTAGTTTCAATTTTGACTTGTTGATATGTTTTTATTATTTTGCATATAAACATTTAATTTTATCAACTTGATAACTGAAAAATTACTTCATTTTATTTGGCAGTTTCAATACTTTAATAAAGCCGAACTTCAAACTGAAGAAGGAGAGAATCTGCAAATTCTAAAGCAGGGAAATTATAATTTGAATCAAGGACCTGATTTCTCAAATGGCTCAGTTAAAATTGACAATATCATTTTAGCAGGTAATATCGAATTGCACATTAATGCATCAGATTGGTACAAGCATCATCATACTGAGGATAGCAATTATTCCAATGTTGTATTGCATGTTGTTTGGAATAATGATAAGTCTGTAACTATTGCTGGCAAACAAATTCCTACATTGGTTTTGCAAGGCAGGGTTGCCAAAACTTTGTTACAGCGTTATGAATTATTGTTGAATGAAACAACTTCAATTCCATGTACGAGTTTTCTTCCTGCACTTTCTGAAATTGGCTGGATGTCTTGGAAAGAAAGGCTTGCAGTTGAAAGATTAGAACAAAAATCGAAATATATTTTAGCATTATTCGAAGAAAGTAATCATCATTGGGAAGAGGTTTTTTGGTGGATAATTGCAAGGAACTTTGGTATTAAAGTAAATGCAGATTGCTTTGAGTCAATCGCTAAAACAATATCTATAAACATTCTAGCAAAACATAAACATCAAATTCATCAATTGGAAGCTTTGTTGTTAGGGCAAGCTAATTTGTTAAATGAAAATTTTGAGGAGGATTATCCTCAAATGTTACAAAAAGAATATAAATTCTATCAATACAAATACAAAATCGAAGAAGCCACTATCAAGCCAGTTTTTCTTAGAATGAGGCCTGCTGCTTTTCCTACTATTCGATTGGCTCAATTGGCTATGTTGGTGCATGATAGCAGTCATTTATTTTCTAAAATTAAAGATATCGAAGATGTAAAAGAAGTGAAGCAGTTGTTAAATGTTACAGCCAATGATTACTGGCATTACCATTATCAGCTTGATGTTGCAACAGAATACAAACCTAAAAATTTGGGCAAACAAATGATTGATAATATAATCATCAACACAATAGTTCCTATATTATTTGCTTATGGATTTTTTAATAAAGAACAACAATACAAAGACAAAGCGATCAGTTGGTTGCAACAAATAACTGCAGAAGAAAATACAATTACTAAACACTGGAAACAAGTTAATATACAAAATAGTAATGCATTCGATTCTCAATCATTGATTCATTTAACCAAAGAATATTGTAGTAAAAGAAATTGTCTTCAATGTGCAATTGGTAACAAAATCATGAAAATTGTATAATGATTTCTTAATAAACGACTACCCTTTGTACATTTTTTTTATACTTTTTGATCGTTGGACATAATGTCTATATTCCTCTGAAAATATTGATATCATTGGGTTTTAAATTTTGATTAACAGTTTAAGCGTTAGAAAAATGAGGTTAAGTTGTTTATTTTACTATGTTTCCTTGCTCTACTTTTACATCATCAAACAAAAAAGCTGCAACACCCAATAGCCATTAGCCAAGCAGCATTAATTCTAACTTCTTTTGCTCGCTAGCACAAATAACGATTGTTACCACTTGAGAATATTGAAATAGAATTTTAAACTTAAAATTGAATATTATGAAAAGTGTAAACAACAAAGTACGTAACGTACTAACAGTAGTCTTAGTAATTGCATTAATGGTATTAAGTAAATACTCTTTTGCAGATACAACAGATGTAAAACCAGTATCAAGCACACCAATAGCAGTAAAATATGTTGGCAATGTTTACGGACAGGATATAATTCAGGTAGAAATTGAAAATATCTTAGATGAAAGCATTGAAATCAGTTTTGTTGATTTTGAAGGCGTTGTATTATACGCTGAAACATTTACAGGTAAAAAAATTACAAAGAAATTTTTACTAGATATGCCAGATGTAAACTACGAGAATTTGCAGTTGGTAGTTACCGGCAAAAAGAAGGCTCAATCTTTTAAAATCGCAAAAAACGCAAGTGTTGATGAAAATATGTTATTGGCTAAATTAAAATAAACAAACGAATAAACACGGGCAAAATAAGAAGCATAGTTCAGTAACGAACAATGCTTTTTAATTGAATAAGCAAGCACTAAAGGAGTTCAATAGTTTCTACTGAAGGAATACCATTCATAGTAAGTTGAATGTGTTTTTGATGAGCTTTTGATTTATAATCTTGAAAAAATTCCAATACGTCTCTATCAATATAAATACTATCAGTTCCATCAATTACTACAATCGAATATTCTGGTACTTTATCTAACAAATTGATGATCTTCTTTTTATTAAAAAGCTAACGTTAAGGGCTAACTCAATGGTGTATTTATTAATGTGACCTTCTTTGGTTTCTTGTAAAATAAAACCTGCTTTGTAAGTGTGCTTGATTAAAAAAATATTGCATAAACAATTCCAATTATTACGCCAATTAATAAATCAGTAAAAAGAATAGCGAATACTGTGATTATGAATGGTAAAAATTGTTCCCTACATTGTTTGTAAACAGCAAAAATCATTTTAGGTTTTGACAAGTTATATCCAGTTTTGATTAGTATAACTGCCAAAATGCAATAAGGAATTGAATTAAGAATTGATGAGGCAAAAAGTATAGCTAATAAAATCCACAAGCCGTGTGTAAATGCTGACAACCTTGTTTTTGCCCCAGCCTCAGCATTGGCTGAACTTCTAACGATTACAGCAGTTATTGGAAGACCGAACAAAAGTCCACTTAAAATATTTCCACTGCCTTGTGCAATTAGTTCACGATTTTGTGGTGTAATTCTGTTAAGTGAATCTAGTTTATCAATTGCTTCAATGCTTAATAAAGTTTCTAATGTAGCAACGAAACAAATAACTATCGCATTTTCCCAAATAGCTGTATTACTTAAAATGTGATTTATTTTGGGTAGGCTTATGTTCGAAAAAATATTTTGTGGAATATTTACATACTGAGTTGTATTTAATTGTAAGGATGGAATAAAAAATACGCTGATGCCTATTTTGAAATCATGTTTTAAAAAAGACAAAAAATAAAACCTGACTTTTCTTTTGTTAAATCTCATATTTATTTAAATGATTGTTTAAGGAATACTTCAGAATATGATTGTTATAAGTTCAATATTCAAATAATAGCTGGCCATCAACCCATGAAATAGGATTCTAATCAGAAGGACTGGTGGATTGCAATGAAAATTTATGCAGGCGGTACAACAAAATAAATTGTTGTGAAAAGCCATAACTGCTCCTGAAAATGGATAATATAGACGAAAGCCCAAAATTTTAACAGTTCTTAACTTTTTAAATGTAATAAACAAGTCTATTTAGTTACATATTGAGTGTATAATGCTTTATACTGCTATTTTTGTTTACTTATAAAATGAAACTATGGGATTATTACTTTTAATTGTAGGAGTTATTGGATGGCACTTAGGTATTTATGGGCTATTTAAAAAAATGGGTATTACAGATGCATGGAAAGCATTTATTCCATTTTACAATACTTGGATAATAGTTGAGTACTGCAATATTGGTAAAAGATGGTTTTGGTTGCAACTATTGCCAATTGCAGGTCAGTTTATCACCATTTGGATTACCATCATTTTTGTAATGCATTTTGGTAAAACCAATTTATTGCACCACACATTACTCACTTTTTTACCTTTTATTTATTTACCATATATAAGTTTTGATAAAAATACCAAATGGGGTGGAGAAGAAGTGTATCACAAGTATAAAAAGCCAGGCTCCAGAGAATGGATTGATGCTGCTGTTTTTGCTGTAGTTGCTGCAACCATTATTCGTAGTTTTATTTTTGAAGCGTATGTAATTCCATCTGGTAGTATGGAAAAAACATTATTAGTAAATGATTTTTTGTTTGTAAACAAAATGTCTTACGGGCCACGTATTCCTCAAACACCATTAAGCTTCCCTTTTGTGCATAATTTATTACCTTTTTCTCAAAGACCATCTTACATCAAGGCACTACAAATAAATTATACACGTTTACCTGGTTATACAGAAGTGAAAAGGAATGATGTGGTAGTATTTAATTTTCCTGAAGGAGATACCATTATTAATAAGCCAGATTTTGGTTCGTTAACACCTTACTATTCTTTAGTGAGGCAATATGGCAGAGATAAAGTTTTGGAAAACTTTCAAGATGATATTATTGTTCATCCAGCTGATAAAACTGATAATTATATTAAACGTTGTGTAGCTGTTGCCGGCGATACATTGCAGGTAAAAGATGGCATACTTTTTATTAATGGTATAAAACAACCAGTGCCTGAATTTTCACAACGCACTTACAATGTAATTGCTGATAAAAAAGGTTTTGATTTTGATACTTTAGAAAAAGAACAAGGAATTAATATTCGTACCGATGAGAAATATAAAGATTACAGAGATTCTATAAATGCAAGTTTTGCTGTTGCAGGTATGGCTAGAATTATAATGACGGAAAGCGATGCTCAAAAGTTTGCCAAATTACCTAATGTTACAATAGTTGCACCATTAATTGAGCCCTACAGAGATTTAAACGCTCAGTTTCAATGTTTCCCTTTTGATTCGACTAATTATAAATTTTCTGTAGACAATTATGGGCCTTTGTATGTACCTAAAAAAGGGGTAACTGTTGAATTGAATGCGAAAACAATTGCTTTATACCGTCGTTTAATCAATTCATATGAAGGTCATAGTTTAGTAGAAAATACAAATCAAATTATTATTGACGGTAAGCCTGTTACAACTTATACTTTTAAATACAATTATTATTGGATGATGGGCGACAATCGTCATAATAGCCAAGATAGCAGGTTTTGGGGTTTTGTACCTGAAACACATATTGTTGGTAAAGCTTCGATGATTTGGTTTAGTTGGGATGGTGGTCCCAGATGGAAAAGATTGTTTAATTTTATAAAATAACTATATTACACTTTGTTTCAAGGTCCTCGCAGATAAAAATGTGGGGACATTTTTTTCTAACTTAACAAATACTGCATGTTAAAAGAACAATATAGTTTTGACTTTGAAGTATTCAATTCCGTACATGATTTAGCAACTGCCGATGCAGACCTGTTGAAACAGGCACAAATTATTGCAGAAACGGCTTATGCACCTTATTCTAATTTTTTTGTAGGAGCAGTTGCCAAGCTACTGGATGGCAGTATTGTTAAAGGAACCAATCAGGAAAATGCAAGCTATCCTGTTGGTTTATGTGCAGAAAGAGCCTTGTTATCAACTGCTGCAACTTTATTTCCGAATATAGCAGTAGAAACCATGGCCATTAGTTATCATAACCATAATGGCTTTAGCAATAAACCAATTTCTCCATGTGGTATGTGCAGGCAATATTTAGTAGAATATGAAAACAGAACAAATACACCCATGCGTTTAATTATGGGTGGGTTAGAGGGTAAAATATACATTGTTCAGTCAGCGGCTCAGTTATTACCTTTTTGTTTTACTTCGGAAGATTTAAAATAAATAATGTTTAATATAACAAGAATTATCTTTACGTATATGGGATTGCTAGCCAAAAAGTAAGCTAACATTGGCTCTCACAATACAATAAGAACTAAACAATATACAGTTTTTATTATATGATGATAATCCCGTAATCATTAACATTTGTAAGCTTGTTATTAACAAATCTCAATTTCAAATAACGTTACAACATTTGCCAACATTAGTTTATGGAGCATTATATGCGTAAATACAGTACATGAGATTACCCTAAACAAAAATTGCAATATTTTCATTCAGCGTTAATCTATAAGACTTTGTAACACCTCTCTACAAATGAAAAAAATTATTGACTTATCAATAAACCTTTAATGGGAGGTTTGTTAGAAGAGTTGAAACAACAAGATTCTTTGAAGCAATATTTTACAGCATAGGTTAATTGTATTGCAAAGAAGGCAAACGGTATTGTTGACTATCGTAAACAAATAACTCCTCAATTTCATAAGTCCAATATTTATACAATGGCGACTTGAAAAGAATTTTATCTGCCTCAGCTTTATCTTCTACATTTATGGTAATCCAACAGGTTTGACTTTCCATGCTAACCGCATAGCAGTCTATTGTACCCTTATTAATTAGGTAATTAATGTAAGTTCTATGAGGTGGTACTAAAGACATAAAATCTTCATCCATCGAAAAGTGAATGATTGCCTGAAATTTTTGCATATTTTTTCTTTAATAATTTACAATTTTTGTGCTACAATTTTTCAGATGGCTATTTGGCAATTTTTACATACTGCTATTTATTTGAAAATACTGATTATTTTACTTAACAGTATAGAATGAAAACAATTATTTTATTAGTTTGTTCCAACGTATTTATGACTGTTGCTTAGTATGGTCATTTAAAACAAATCGATATGCCTTTATGGAAGGCAGTTGTAATAAGCTGGTTTATTGCTTTTTTTGAATACTGCCTTATGGTTTCTGCCAACCGAATGGTTTATTTAAGCGGTTTTAATGGCTTTCAGCTAAAGATAATTCAGCAGGTAATTACATTAATTGTATTCACTGTTTTTGCGGTTTGGTTTTTAAAAGAACCATTTAAAATCAAATATTTAATCAGTTTTGCTTTAATAATGGGAGCTGTATACTTTGCTTTTAAGAAGTAACTAAATAGGTCTATTATATAATCAGTACAAAAAAAGTACTGCAAAGCAGTACTTTTTTAATTACCCTTTTTGAGCAGCTCTTCTCTGTTTTATCTTTTCTTTCACTTTGTTTTTTTGTTCAGGCGATAAGCTATCGTATTTAGCTTTTGCTTCTTTGGCTTTATCTTTTGCCTTTTCTTTTTGTTCGGGAGTAGCATTTTGCCATCTTTCTTTCAGGGCTTTTCTACGATCTGCTTTTTTTGCAGTGCTGTCTTGTGCATTAGATAAATTGGGCATCAAGAAAAAGCATCCTGCGATTACGATTGCTGCAATTTTTTTCATACTTATATTTTTTTGTTTTGAGACTTTGTAAAATATTGAAGGTTTAATGGTTAATATTTCAATTGACCAATTTTTCCTCGATCACCTGCTAAAAAAACCAATTTCTTTTTAGGTGAAACCATACAAACGTTAAATCCCTCTTTAGTTATACTAACCCAATCGTTGCCACCATCTTTTCCAATATCTACACCATTTGTACCACAAGCAACCAATTTTTCATCTGTAATAAAACGAACACAGCTTCTATAACCAAATGGTTTTGCTACCGAAGGCAATGACCATTTTTCACTACCAATTTTTGTCCAAGCAAAATTTTTATAGTTATTATATGGTACTTTATAATCTCCTCCAATGCAATAGATATTCTTTTTGCCATCGTAAGCAATAGAGAATACCCCTGCTGTTTCAATACCTTGATTAATAACGGTTTGATAACCTTTATTTCTCTTTCCTTCTTTTCCAATAAAATAAATATTGCTTACCATGCCACCAGTTACGAAAATGTAATCGAATTCTGGATGATTGTTCAGCATAACAATATTGGTTCCACTTGCTGAAAATAAAGCTTCACCATTCATCTCAGCAGGAGGCATTTTATACAATGGTTCTTGTTCCCAAGTTTCGCCACCATCTATTGTTTTAATAATGTAAAAGAACTTACTTACTGAGTTACCAATAGCCAATGGATCGCCAATACAAACACCTTCTTTATCGTTTTTAAAATCCATCGCATCTAAAAACATACCTGGTAAAGTTTTGGTGAAAACCAAATTCCAGTTTTTGCCACCATCTTTTGTCTTTAAAATATATGCTGGGTCGCCTACAGCCATAATAATTGCTGTATTACTATCAAACGCATGGATGTCTCTAAACTCTTTGGTTTCGTAACCTTTTACGGTTGTCCATGTCCAGCTTTTACCTTCATCAGTACTTTTACCAATAGTGCCATCGCTGCCACTTACCCAAATTACGTTATCCGTAGGAATACTCATGCCTCTGAAACTTGCTTTTGCAGGAGCACCTGTTGTTAGCATTTGAACACCAGCTTTTTGAGCAGTTATTCCACTAAAAATGAGTAAGCAAATAATAGTGTAAATAATCTTTGTGTTTTGCATGAAATTTTGAATTTTGTTTGCCTAAAATAATATAAACCACTAGCTAGTTGAATAATTTTTTTTATCTAAGGTGTTTTTAAATTGATAAAGCTGCTTACAATTGCAATAAAATGAAGTTTATGATTCCTTATTGGATGATCCGTACACAATTATTATTGGGCGATGAGCCAGTAACTGCACTAATGAGTAAAAATGTATTGGTGGTAGGATTGGGTGGAGTAGGTGGCATTTGTGCAGAAATGATAGTAAGGGCTGGTGTTGGTAAAATGACCATTGCCGATAATGATGTGGTGGACTTAAGTAATTGCAACAGACAAATTCCTGCGTTGCATAGTACTGCTGGTAAGCCCAAAGCCGAAGTTTTGGCCGAACGATTAAAAGACATTAACCCTAACCTCGATTTAACGGTGTTACAATTGTATGTTAGAGATGAAATAACCAACGAAATTTTAGATAAAGGCAATTTTGATTATGCAGTGGATTGTATAGATACATTAAGCCCCAAATGTTATTTTATTAAAGCCTGTATCGATAGAAATATTCCAATTGTAAGTTCAATGGGTGCTGGTGGAAAAATTAATCCAACAAAAGTTACAGTAACCGATATTTCCAAAACACATCAATGTAATTTGGCGTTTTATGTTCGCAGAAAGCTGAGGAGTTTTGGTATTAAAAAGGGTGTACAGGTAGTTTTTAGTGCCGAAGAAGTTGATCAGCAAAAAATTATTGTAACTGAAAAAGCTTACCCCAAAAAATCATTGATTGGTACAATCAGTTATATGCCTGCAGTTTTTGGTTGCGTGGCTGCAAGTGTTGTAATCAGAGATTTATCGGGTATTGAAGAAGTACAAATTGGAGCTAAGAAAAAGGTAGATTAAGTTGATAAAACTAATTAGATTTGATAGGGATAGTTATTCTTTGAATGTTTAACAACTAATGCTCTTGCTTCAACAGCATTTGTTGTTTTACCGTATTCCAAAAATCATCAAAGCTTTGTTCTTTTGTTGAATTCCATTGTGCTGTAGCATCTTTCATAAGTGAACTTCTTTTGGAGTTACCCGATGCAATGAATTCTTTTATAAACGACTGATCTGCATCAAAAGCCAATTGGTTATACAATTCTTTAAGCTCTGTTTCTCTTTGTGTATTGCTTTCTAAAATTATTGCTTCAATAGTTTCTCTTGCCATTATTTTTTTATCATAAGTGCCGCTGGGTAAAATGGTTTTTGCAATTACAGGCATCAGTTCAATTAATATAAGCAGTGCCAATAAAAGCCAATACCTGTATTGTAAAGCACTATTGGTTTTTACTAAATTATTCAGTGCTTCAATTTGTGTTAAAAATCCTGTATTGAATAAGTTTGTGTAAGATTTTTGTTCTGTTTCGATTGCCTGTGAAATACTGTATAAAGCACTGTCGGATGTTGTAATTTGCGGTTGTAACTGCTGTTGCAATAAATTGTATTCGGTAAGCAATAATTCATAGGCTTGCTTTTTGGTTTTGGCAATTGCCTCCAATCCAATTTTTTTACTGCCGCCAGTGCCATCGGTTTCGGCAATGAAACTTTCTCTTGCTGTTGCAACTTCAGCGTATTTATTGTTTAGCTGTTGTTGTAGTTGTGTTTTTTTGTTTTGCCAATCCTGTTTCTGCAATGTATAAGTAGCTTCCTGTAGTTTTAATTTTTGTTGTTTACGTGTTTCATTATCAATTGAAATTTGTTGTACAACTTCTTTTTTAAAGAGATATAGCAATGCTGGTTGAGCCATAAATGTTCCAATTGTGGCAGCCAGTAAAATTCGGAATAATAATGGTACTATTTTACGCTTGTTGTTACCTGAAATACCTTTTATTAAAGCCCTGTCGATACACAAAATAATAAAGCCCATAAACAAACCCAATGCAATAAAAACAAGAGGTTGTGCAACTACAATACTAAAAAAGTACATCCATGCAAATGTTGCAAAAAGCCAAGTACACAAAACGGTCATACCGGTAATCGCATACCGATTTCTATCAATTACACAATCTTTTATCAATTCTTCTTCTACAGTAGATAACCACCATAAAAACTGCTTCCATCGGGTAACTGCATAACTTTCCCTCTGAGAAAGCATAGCATTGCTTTGCTGCATAATCGATAAATTATTAAATGAGGTGGTTGAAGCTGAAAACAGGTTGAAGTTTGGAACAATGTAAAAGTAATGAACTATTCAATTAAAAATAGTTGCCGAAATGTAAAAGTTTATACAAATCACCCTTGCTTATTTAGCACGAACCCTTACTTTTGCGTCGGCAGGTCTTATACGACCAGCTCCTGCTGAACCTCCCCAGGGTAGGAATACAGCAAGGATAGGCGGTTGAGCGGTGCGATGTGAGTAGCCTGCCACTTTTTAAAATATTACAAGATGCAACATTTGAAGTTTTAAAAAGTTTCATTTGTTGCATTTTTTCTTTTACATTAAAACTACACGTATAACATGAAATTTTTTATCGACACAGCCAATCTTGATCAAATTAAAGAAGCCAACGATTTAGGTATTTTAGATGGTGTTACCACCAATCCATCTTTAATGGCTAAAGAAGGCATAAAAGGTGAAGAAGCAATTGCCAATCATTATAAAACTATTTGTGAATTGGTGGATGGTGATATTAGTGCAGAAGTATTGGGTGTTACGTACGAAGGCATTGTTGAAGAAGGTAAAAAATTAGCTGCTATTCACCCAAATATTGTAGTGAAGGTTCCCATGATAAAAGATGGTATTAAAGCCATTAAATGGTTTACCGATAATGGTATTAAAACCAACTGTACATTAATTTTCAGTGCCGGTCAAGCAATTTTAGCTGCAAAAGCAGGGGCAACCTATATTTCCCCATTCCTTGGTAGAATTGATGACAGCGGATGGGATGGTGTTCAATTAATTGAACAAATTGCACAGATATATGCGGTACAAGGGTTTAAATCTGAAATTTTGGCTGCATCTATCAGAAATCCAAACCACATTATTCGTTGTGCTGAGGCAGGTGCCGATGTTTGTACTTGTCCTTTAGATTCTATTCTTGGTTTATTGAAACATCCCTTAACCGATATTGGATTAGCTAAGTTTTTAGAAGATGCTAAGAAAATGTAGTTGAATTTATAAGCATATTTATAAAAGCCCAACAATGTATTTGTTGGGCTTTTTAATAAGTGTATTTTGTAAAACTGCAATCTGCTTCATCGCAAATAAGTTTTCTTAAAAATGCATCCTTTAGTATTTCCTCATAATCCATCATCTGATTATTCACTTTTATTTTTTTGTAAATCAGTCTTGCACCATGACTATAATCAACATAACAGTTTATATGTCCTGTGTATAAAGGTTGTATAGGTTTGCCATTGAATTGATACCATCCATAAATGGCAACTTTATTAGGTGCAGTAAGCATCTTGCTGGTAAGTACAATATCCTTTTTAATACCGTCAATTAAACCTTTTTTGTTGTTGCGTAAACCTTCAATCATTAAATGATGCTGCCACATGGTTATACTGCTGTCTCTAAAAGCAAGCATTGGCTGTGGTTCAAGTTTAACAGTGGCCTGCTCATGAATTAAATTCACCATTTTTGGGGTAGGTAAAAAACAATTTAAACCATCGGCTATTTTTTGAGCCGCCATAGGTGTTAGTGGAACTCTTGCCCAATCTTCATTTGTTCCAATACATACATAATCTGGTGCAACATAAAATATTGCGGTAAACGCTTTTCCCAATGAATCAGTTATGCCAGAAGTAACAGGTACAAACTGTTTAAAAAAATCAGGATAATTGCCTCTTAATATTTCGGCTATAGCCAAAGAATCTCTTTGCTGCCAGTTATATCTAAGTACCTGTTTGTAAAAATTGCTTCCTTTTAGCCTGTTGACAGACTGTGTATTTTGGGCATGTTTGCGTGAGCAAGAAGCAGTTAAAAACAGCAATATAATAGCAATACAGTTTTTCATAAGTTGAATATACGAATGCCATTTTACTTTACACAATGTGGCTGTAATTGCAAAAATTTACTCTTTTTCAACTTCTAAATAAAATAAGGTTAGGCATTAAACCTAACCTTATTTTACTTTTAAAAAAGTTCTCTTGACCTAGCCGATTTGAGATCTCTTGTATTTTTTTGTACAGCAATTGCTGCAAATAAACTCAATGTAAAAGACATGGCATAAAACCCTTTTTCACTTCTTAATAAAGTGGCATTCCACAATCCAATAGTAAGCAATACAATGGCTAAAATAGTGCTAAACCAAGCAAGGCCATAGTACAGGTTGGTTACAGGAATACCTTCTATTTGATCACGTACAGCTTTTTGTACAGAAATGGCTGCAAAAAGTCCAAACATTAAAACAGTGAAGTAATACCCTTTTTCATTTAGTTCCATTTTGGCATTCCATAAGCCAATAAAAAATGCAGTAATGCCAATGAATAAAGCACTCCAGGATGCTGCAATAAATGCCGATGAGGGCAGTTGGGTTTGTTGTTCCATAATTTTTATTTTATGAAACAAAACTATATGCAGGCAGAGCTTTTATTTTTGACATTCATCAAAAAAAAAAATTAGTAATGTTAAAACTGGCTCCGTATTCTGCTCAGTGTTTCCTGACTCATTCCTAAGTAAGAAGCAATATAACCCAGTGGAACACGCTCAATAATATGAGGGGTATTTTGCAATAAATTTTCATACAACTCTTTGGCTGTTTTAAACTGGCTATTTACAAAGCGTTCTTCTAAACGTAAGTAATATTTTTCGTACACAATTCTAACCAACCTTTCAATTTCATGATGCTCATCAAACAATTTGGTTAACAGTTCTTTAGCAATACACCACACAATACTACCTTCTGTTAACTGAATATTTTCAACAGCTGCTAATCCTGTTGTGTAACTATGAAAAGAAGTTACAAAATCATTTTCAAATCCAAACCAATAAGTAATTTCTTTTCCATCTAAATTATAAAATCCACGCAATGCTCCTTTCTCTAAAAAGTATAAATGCTTGCAAATACTTCCTTCACGTAGTAAAAAATCATTTTTAGCAATAATCTTTTTTTCAAAACAATTCAGTAAAGCATTTTGTGCAGTTTCACTTAATGTGTGGTAATTGGCAATATGTTTAAATAAATGTTCCATTGCATCAATAGCATATGCTGTTTAAAGATAAGGGTAAGATTTTTTTGGTAGTGAACTACAGAACAAAGACGTAGCTTTCGTTACGTTGTTGCTAATTCCTGCTAACCAACAGTACAACCTTAAACTTACAATATTTAAATAAATATTTATTTTATTACACAGGATCTACATCAGGTAAGATAGTTACACTTCTATAGTTTTTATTGCTTTGTATAATAACAATTTGCTGATGTATTTCTTTTTTAGACTGATTAATTAGTTGTGCATCTTTAGGCAACTTCAATAATATTTCCCAAATGTACTGGTTACGTACTCTATCAACCACAGGTTGAGCAGGCCCATTTAAGTAAGCAGCAAAATTGCTTTTTAAGCCCTGCATCATAATATTGGCAGCTTCTTCTGCAAGGTGTTTTTCTTTATGCTTAAAAGTAAGTGTAATCAATCTATAAAAAGGAGGGTAGTGGTAGGCTTTACGACTTTCTATTTCATAATCGTACAGTTTTTTATAATCGTGTAGTTGTACAAAGTTTAATACTGGGTGATAAATATTGCTCACTTGTACCAATACCTTACCAATACCATCTTTACGTCCTGCTCTTCCACTTACTTGTTCCATTAACTGAAAAGCCCTTTCATTTACACGAAAATCAGTGAAGTTTAAAATGCCATCGGCATCAATAATACCTACCAAATTTACATGCTCAAAATCTAAGCCTTTGACCACCATTTGAGTACCCACCAAAATATCGATGCGTTGTTGTTCAAATAGTTTAATCAACGTATCATGGTCGTTTTTACCTTTTACTGTGTCATAATCCATTCTGGCAATTTTGGCATTTGGAAATTGTTCAGCCAGCAATTCTTCAACCTTCTCTGTACCAAAATTCTTTTGTATAAAATCATGACTGCCACAAGCTGCACAGGTATTTATTACAGGGTATGCAGTACCACAATAATGACAGGTTAATTTATTCTTGGCTTTATGATAGGTTAATGTTACACTACATTGATTACACTGAGGAATCCAGCCACAGGTTTTACAAATTAGGTATGGGCTGTAACCTCTTCTGTTCTGAAAAAGAATAACCTGCTTTTTATTTTGTAACGATGTTTCAATGGCTGTAATTAATTGTGGCGACAAAGCAATTTTTTCGGGTATTGTTTTTTGCTTATCGTTGTGGTTTACATTAATTTGTATTACCTTCTTCAAATCTACCAACTCAATATTGGGCATGGCAACATCGCCAAATCGTTCATTTAATTCTACCAAACCATATTTACCAGCTAAAGCATTCGCATAACTTTCTATAGATGGGGTTGCACTGCCCAATAAAACTTTTGCATTAAATAATGAAGCATAATAAATGGCTGCATCTCTTGCATGGTAACGTGGGGCAGGGTCATGCTGTTTGTAGCTGGTATCATGTTCTTCATCGGCAATAATTAATCCCAATTCTTTAAATGGTAAAAACAAGGAGCTTCTTGCACCTAATACGGCTTTAATTGCCCCACTTTTCACCTTGTTCCAAATTTCTACCCTTTCATTGGGGTTAAATTTTGAATGATAAATAGCAATATGCCCACCAAAATGCTTTTGCAGTCTGCGAATCATTTGTGCAGTTAAAGCTATTTCGGGCAACATATACAAAACCTGTTTACCTAGCTGTATATATTGTTCAATTAGCTGAATATAAATTTGTGTTTTACCGCTTGCAGTAACGCCATGTAATAATGTTACATTTTTTGTAGTAAAACTCAATTCAATATCAGCCAGTGCTTTTTGTTGTGCAGGCGATAGAGTAAAGTCTATTAAAATATCTTTAGGTAAAGATTTTATTCTGTCGATACTTCTTTTTTCAGTAACCAAAACCTTTTTATCAATTAAACCTTTTAGTTGAGCCAGTGAAGCATTACTTTTTTTTAAAAGCTTTCCTTGTGTTACTTCTCCATCGGTTTTCTGAAAGTGCAGGTAGGAGAGCAGCAGCTCCATTTGTTTGGGTGCTTTGCTCCATTTATTCAGCAAATCAGCCAATTGATTTTCATTAAAATAAGTGGGGTGAAGTGTAA
Organism: Chitinophagaceae bacterium; assembly: GCA_044348985.1. GTDB lineage: Bacteria > Bacteroidota > Bacteroidia > Chitinophagales > Chitinophagaceae > UBA1930. The sequence goes on along the minus strand of JBIKRV010000005.1, from coordinate 109,775 downwards.
TATATGTTTCAGTTTTTTCCTTATATTTCTCCTTTAATTCTTCCCAAACAAAACATACTTTCTTTTCAATCAGTTTTTTAATAATAGGATACACATGGTTTACGTCAAGTATTTGTTGTACTTCACTTAAACGCAGTTCTTTTTTTATTTCTAAAGCCTGGGCTACCAAATATTCTTCATCACTAAAAATGCTGCCATCGTTTAAATCAACCTCATCTGCATCATTCCAAATTAAAATACTTTCGCTGTTCAGTTTTAAGTTGGCAGGTATGGCAGCCTGCATCACTTCACCATCGCTGCACATATAATATTGGCTAATCCAATGCCACAATTGCAATTGCTTTTCATGTACCAATGGTTCATCATCCAACACATTGATAATTTCTTTAGGCTGAAATGCTTGCGGCTTCTCCTTCAATATTTTACTAATAATACCTGCATATTTTTTATTGCGTAATTGCACTTCTACACGAACACCAATTTTTGCAGCATTTACAAACCTTTTTGGAATTGCCCATGTATAAGTGGTGGGTAATGCCAATGGTATAATCACTTCGGCATATATCCATTCTTCTCGTTCAAAACTTGAAGAAGAATTAAATAGGGTGGTATCGTTGTTTGAAACGCTCAAAATAATTTATTATAATCAGTCATTTATTTCATTCTTTAATCTTCCACAAACCTTCTCTTTTCAGCCCTTTCGCATTTACCTTATACCTAATCTTTATACCTTAACAATCCAGCTTCCATAATGTTATACACCTCTTGTTTCAATAAAGGCAAATCTTTCATAGTAAGACCTTTTACACAAACTTCAGCTAAATATACAACCCTGTTTGGACCTGGCGTAAGTTCAAACAATCCTTTGTAATGCAAACGGTGTAGGGTATCTATAAACAACAAGGGCTTAATAGAGGTTTGTGTTTCTATGGCAATTCTAAATGCACCATCGTAAAATTCTTTTAATAGTTTTTCTGTTTCATTAAAGGTTCCTTCAGGAAAAATAAATATCGATATACCTTGCTTTACAGCAGCTTTTAATGCACGTACACTTTTTGCTCTTCGTTCAGCATCACGTCTGTCTACTAAAATTACAGCAGCTCGGTAAATCCAACCAAAAACTGGAATTTTCACCATTTCATATTTGCCCAATACACGAATGGGTTGTTTAGCTGTAACAACAATTGGTGGAATATCTAAGTAAGAAATATGATTGGCAACAAAAATGTATTGTTTGCTTGTGTCGTGTGGAGCTTCGTACAATTCTTTATGTATAATACCAACCAAAATATACCATGTACCCGCCCAAATTTTACAAACCTTATAAATAAAATTTCCGCCATTAACACCAAATGGCACAGCTATCATAATAAAAGGAAATGCAATAAACATAATTGCAATAAATATCAGTAAAGCATAAATGCAATAGATATATTGTATGATACGAAGAATAACTTTCATTAGTGGTTAAAAATAGTAGCAGTAAAAATAGGGGAGAATTTTATGTTGCTGGCAGAAGAACAAAAATTGGGCTTTACCCGACAGCTATCGGCTGTGCTATGCCTCTTAAGTTATAATAGTTCAATTGCTGGTTACCTTACTCAAAAAAAACCCTTACGGTTTGATAAAACCATTTATTTTGAACGGCTGTGCCTTGCTGATGCATTTTTTCTTTAAAGTTTTCTAGTCCAAATAACCCGGCAACATTGCCTTTATTAATGGAGAGTTCTAAATAGCCGGCAGAGTTAAACCAAGCCAAAGGTTCGCCTTCAACAACAGCGGCATAATTATCGCTGATTTTATCAACTACTTCGCTGCGTTTAAATACAATTTTAAACTTTCTTCCTTTACGTTCTTTTTCAAATTCTTCTTTGCTAATATTGATTACAGCATTTTCAAAATTATCGATGAATAAAATTTGTCCTTCAATCCAATCGTTGCCAATCATGGGCTTCATCATCGATTTTTCAAGAATGGTTAAGCCTTGTGTACCCAGTTCAATCATGCTATTGCCATTGTTTAATGCTGCTATTGTATTGGTAAGCACTTGTGTAATTTCTATTAGTGTTTTGGCATGTATAATTGGTAACACAACCGATTGTTCAGGTACAGAGCCTGTGATCATACTAATGATGCCATTATCGGGACAAATAATGCATTGGTTATTGAATTTCGATAAAACAAAATGCCCTGTTTTTGCATCGAAAACATTCAGCAATATTAAATGAAAAGTATCATTTGGGTAATACTTAAAAGCATTGTTGCATATATATGCTGCATGCACAAAATTATCTTGCGGCAAATAATGCGTAATATCTGCAATAGTTAAGTTTGGAATAGCCGAATACAACTGACCTTTAATGGCACCAACCAAAAAATCCTGTTGGCCAATATCGGTAGTTAAGGTAAGTAAGGGCATTGTTCAATCAACGAAAAAAAATGCGATTTGTTATTTAATTAGCTGACCGTTTTTAAAGAAATAATTTCTGGTAAATTTATCTGCCAACGAGGGGAAAAATTTATTCATAAAAACAGCTCTCTTACCTGTAAATGTAAGTATTAAAGTGCGTTTTCTTTTTTCAATTGCTTTAATAATGTGTTCAGCACATTCCTCGGCACTCATCATTTTTCCTTCATCCATAGAGGTTTCTCCATGTGATTGTCCTTTTCTGTTTAATGAAGCTTTACGAATATTCGAAGCAGTAAAACCAGGACAAACCCACATAACATTTGTACCACTATCAAGTAATTCTGTTCTTAAAGATTCCAAAAAACCATTTACTGCAAATTTCGAAGCACTATAGCCGCTTCTTCCTGGTAAACCTCTGAAGCCTGCGATTGAAGATACACCAACTATGCTTCCTTTATTTTGAAGAATATGTGGCAATGCAAACTTGGTACAATTTACTGTTCCCCAAAAATTCACATCCATTACTTTTCTGATTGCTTCTAATTCTACTTCTTCTACCAACGCCCTCATAGATATACCAGCATTGTTTATAAGAATATCAATAGTACCAAAATTTTTTACCACGGTATCAATAAAATTTTTGCAGTCTTGTTCTTTACTTACATCGGCAGTATGAATCATCAATGGCTTACCAGAATATGTTGATTGTAACTGATATAATTTATCGTAATTTCTTCCACATGTTGCAACTTTAGCCCCAACTTGTAAAAAAGATTGAACCAATGCTTTACCGATTCCTTCAGAACCTCCGGTAATAACCACTACTTTATTAATAAAAACAGACATGGTGTGAATAATTGTAGTGCAAAATTAAGTGGTTAAAGCGGGTATGTTGATAAATCTGTTTGTAATTCTATAAAAAAAGAAAAAGAAAAATTTGGTAAGAATAAAATGAACCCTATTTTTGCACTCCCAAAACAATAAGATATCATCAAATTGTTAAAAAAAGGTAGATTTCGTAGCTCAGTTGGTAGAGCATATCACTTTTAATGATAGGGCCCTGGGTTCGAGTCCCAGCGAGATCACAACAAATTTTAAATCCCCATAAATAAATAGTTTATGGGGATTTTTATTTATGTACTTATCTAATGCCGTTATAAAAACTAAACGAGTTAACTTTAGCAAACCATCATCAAAAAATTACTTACAAAATTGAGTACTGCTTACAGCAACAGTTGAGTTCAATCATGTTGTTTGGCGATATCCGTCAGGTCTAAAATAAAAAGCTGCAAGTGCATTATTAGATATTGGTTCATTGGTTACTTATCGGAACAAATGCAAGACGCTTATTACAGATTAAGAGTTACTGTATGCTGGTTACAAGTTTCTGATTGCAGGTTACTGGATATTGGTTTGATGTTACTGGTTATTCGCTATCAATTGTAAACTACCAATTCTTCTTCACTCTCCCCTCAAATGTCTCATCAGCATTTCGTTTACATATGCTTTATTGTAAAACACTATTGCCAATTTTACTATGTTTCAGTATTTTTTTGCTGCGTAAGGTTTATAAAGTTCGTGAGCTAATATGCAGCTTATACATCATATCTTGGTTATCGTACCACTCGTTCGATAAGGGGAATTCAATGTTTTTACTTAGCATTTTGAGCTCCTTTGTTTGTTTGTTTTCTTGGCATAAACTCACCGTTTTAATTGTTCATAATTATACAAGATACTGTTATTAAAAAGTGTTCTCAGGTAAGGGATTCATACACCAAAACAAAAGCACTTTTTTTAAACAATTATTTTATTAACGTTTAGCTTGCAAGTATTTTAAATACAAATAATTATGCAATATAAAACATGTGTATATGATTTTTTTTGACCTCCTTTTGGTTATGTTTTACTCTGCTTTTTTTCTTGTTTTAAAATCTCAAAAACCAACCAAAACAAGTCCCGAACAAGACCAAAAGGATAGAAGAAGCAGAGTAAAAGGAAAGGAGGGTGGAAAATGGGGTAATTTGTACTGCAAATTAGGTAGTAGCCAAACTTAGCTAAACAATTTTAAACGATAAAGGTGAAATTAACGAACAGTTTAAGCTATAACATAAAATATTTATGCTTTAAATTATTTGCTTTTAATATTTGTTTAATATATTTAAACTTTAAATAACCTACTGCCTATAGCATGAATCAAAACCTATAACAAATTGCCCATAATACAATTGATGCTGCATTGTTACAGTATCAATGAGTTATTTTGCATAAACTCTTTTAAAATAAAAAATTACATTGTTTTGCTTATACTTTTGTCTCAATAGAATTAACCCAATGGCTCTTATTAGCTGAAAATAAATCAAAGCATTATTGTTAACTTCAATTTTTTTAGCTCAGGCTGTTTATGAGTAAAGAACAACAAATAGAAGACCATTTAATACAAAAATTAACCGATTTAAAGTACACCTATCGTCCAGAGATCAGAGATAGAAATGCTTTAGAGCAAAACTTCAAAGCTAAATTTGAAGCACTCAATCGTGTTAACCTATCACCAAATGAATTTATACGCCTTAGGGAAGAAATCATCAACCCCGATGTTTTTACTGCTTCTAAAATGTTACGTGAAAGGCACTACTTTCAACGTGAAGATGGTACACCATTACATTATACTTTGGTAAACAATAAAGACTGGTGCAAGAATGATTTTGAAGTCATCAATCAATTACGCATTAATACAGAAAACAGCCATCAACGCTACGATGTAATTCTGCTGATTAATGGATTGCCAATGGTGCAGATTGAATTAAAAAAAGGAGATATTACGCACCGTAAAGCAATGCAACAAATTGTTGATTACAAAAATGAACCCGGCAATGGTTATGGTAATTCGCTGCTTTGCTTTATGCAATTGTTTATAGTTAGTAACGTAAGTAGAACACTCTATTTTGCCAACAATAAAAACCAACATTTTGCTTTTAATGCCGATGAACAGTTTTTACCTGTATATGAATTAGCCAACAGAGCCAATAAAAAAATAAACGATTTGCATGAATTTGCTGATGCGTTTCTCTCTAAATGCACTTTGGGAGAAATGATTAGCAAGTACATGGTTTTGGTACAAAGCGAACAGAAATTGCTGGTAATGCGACCATACCAAATTTATGCAGTTAAAGACATTGTAGATTGTATAAACCAAAACCGTGGCAATGGTTATATATGGCATACAACTGGTAGCGGTAAAACCTTGACTTCTTTCAAAGCTTCTACATTATTAAAAGACAACCCCGATATTGAAAAATGTTTGTTTGTTGTAGATAGAAAAGATTTAGACAGGCAAACCCGTGAGGAATTTAACAAATTTCAGGAAGGCAGTGTAGAAGAAAATACCAATACCGAAACATTGGTAAGGCGTTTATTATCTACCGACTATGCAGATAAAGTAATTGTTACCACTATTCAAAAATTATCTCTTGCAATAGATAGTACCAATACAAGAAGTTATTTTGAGCGATTAGAGCCTCTTAGAAATAAAAAAATGGTTTTTATATTTGATGAATGCCATCGTAGCCAGTTTGGAGAAAACCATAAAGCCATTACAAAGTTTTTCCCCAATGCTCAGTTATTTGGCTTTACAGGTACACCTATTTTCGATGAAAATGCTACATACAGTGTTGTAGAAGGCGAAGAAGCTTCTTATAAAACCACTATTTCTGTTTTTGAAAAAGAGTTACATGCTTACACCATTACCCACGCAATAGAAGACAAAAATGTATTGCGTTTTCATATAGATTATTTCAAGGGCAAAGGTGATTTAACACCTAAACCTGGTGAACCTATTGCACAACAGGCAGTAGTAGAAGCAATACTCGACAAGCATTTTGCAGCTACCAATTCAATGCGTTTCAATGCAGTATTGGCAACAGCTTCAATCAATAATGCTATTGAATATTATCAGTTATTTAATACCATTCAAAGTAAGAAGCTGGCTGAAAACCCAGAGTATAAAAAACTCAATATTGCCTGTGTATTTTCTCCACCTGCACAATTGATTGCTAAAGAAGGCGACCAACAAAGCCAGAAGAATGCTGCTGATGTAAAACAATTACAAGAAGATTTAGCACAAGAAAAACTAGACAACCAAACAGAGCCTGAAGAAAAGAAAAAAGCGTTAATAGAAATTATTACCGACTATAACAAGCAGTTTGGCACCAACCATACTATCAACGAGTTCGATTTGTATTATCAGGATATACAAAGCCGTATAAAAAACCAGAAATACAGCAACAAAGACTATCCACATAAAAACAAAATTGATATTACCATTGTGGTAGATATGTTGCTAACAGGTTTCGACAGCAAATACCTGAACACTTTGTATGTGGACAAAAACCTGAAATACCACGGATTGATTCAAGCATTTTCACGTACAAACCGTGTATTAAACGATACCAAACCCTATGGTAATATTTTGGATTTTCGTTCTCAACAAGATGCAGTTAACAAAGCCATTGCCTTATTTTCTGGAGAAAAAACAGGTAACCCCAAAGAAATTTGGTTGGTTGACCCTGCCCCAGTGGTGATTGATAAATACAAGCAAGCTGTAGAAAAGTTAGGTGTATTTATGCAACAACATAACCTGGTAAGTGAAGCACAGGAAGTGTATAATTTAAGAGGCGATGCTGCAAAAATTGCCTTTATAAAAAACTTTAAAGAAGTACAACGCTTAAAAACCCAACTAGACCAATACACAGATATTAATGAAGAACAACAGGCTATTATTGAAGACATTTTGCCAACAGAAAGTTTACAAGCATTTAGAAGTTCGTATATAGAAACCGCCAAACAATTAAGAGAAATACAACAAAAAGATGACGTTGATACACCACCAGAAATTCAGCAATTAGATTTTGAATTTGTATTGTTTGCATCTGCGGTAATTGATTATGACTATATCATGAACCTGATTGCCGACAATACACAAAAGAAACCTAGCAAACAAAAAATGACCAAAATCCAGGTAATTAGTTTGCTAAGTTCTAATGCCAACCTAATGGACGAACAAGAGGATTTAACTGATTTTATTAACGGCTTAGATTGGACAAAGGGCTATGGTACAGATGAATTAAAAACAATGTTTGACAGTTTTAAAGAGGATAAATACAATAAAGAACTGGCAGCAATAGCCCATGCACATGGCTTACCAACAGCACACTTAAAAGTATTTGTAGAAAATATAATGAACCGAATGATTTTTGATGGTGAAAAGCTAACTGACTTGTTAGCACCATTAGAATTAAGCTGGAAAGACCGCAGAATAAAAGAATTGGCACTAATGACAGACTTGGTACCCCAATTAAAAAAATTGGCACAAGGCCGTGAAATTAGTGGATTGGCAGCTTATGAATAGTCTGAACTATGATTTTGTTGATGAAATGATTATTCTGATTATAGAAAAAAAATAAAACAATCAAAGTTCAGACAATTAAAAGGACTAATATGATTGATAATCAATATAAATATTCTGAATTAACGTCCAAGATAATTGGGTGTGCTATGACTGTTCATTCTGAACTAGGCAATGGATTTCAGGAAGTGATTTATCAACGAGCATTAGAAATTGAAATGGCTGGGCAAGCAATAACATTTAGCCGTGAATATGAAATGCCAGTTTATTACAAAAATCAGCAGATAGGCACAAGACGTGTTGATTTTTTAGTGGAGGGAATCATATCTGTAGAACTAAAAGCAATCATTCAATTAGAAGAGGTACACTTAGCCCAAGCCATCAATTATTTGGAAGCTTATGATTTGGAAGTTGGACTACTCATCAACTTTGGAGCAAAGTCATTACAATTCAAGAGATTGTCTAACAAATCATTTAAACAAAAAAATCAAGGCAATCCTAAAGTCAACCCAAACCAAGGCAATCATACCCATCAAAAAAATCATAGTTCAGACAAATGAATAAGGAAAACAAATTAATACCCGAATTGCGTTTTCCTGAGTTTGAGGATAAAGAAACCTGGGCAGAACGAAAGCTATCAAGTGTATTATTTGAGCATAAAGAAAAAAGTACAGGAAAAGAGGAAGTTTATTCTGTTTCTGTGCATAAAGGAGTTATTAATCAAATTGAACATTTAGGGAGAAACTATGCAGCTAGCAATACGGAAAACTATAAAAGGGTATTACCTGGTGATATCATCTATACTAAAAGTCCAACAGGAAGTTTTCCCTTTGGAATTATAAAGCAAAGTAAAGTCTCAAAACCAGTTATAGTTTCACCTCTCTACGGTGTTTTTACACCTGAAACTGTCTCTATGGGTGTTATATTAGACGCATATTTTGAATACCCGGAAAGAACAGTCAACTATCTATCATCAATTATTCAAAAAGGGGCAAAGAATACCATAAATATTCACAATGATAATTTTCTTTCAAAATCATTGGCACTTCCTATTGATTTAAAAGAACAACAAAAAATCGCATCCTGCCTTTCTTCTTTAGATGAACACATTACAGCCCATAACCAAAAATTAGATTTATTAAAAGATCATAAAAAAGGGTTGATGCAAAATCTATTTCCGCAAGAAGGTGAAACAGTACCTAAATGGCGGTTTAAAGAGTTTGAGATAGATGGGGAATGGGTGGAGAAGCCACTTGGAGAAATTTGTGAAATGCAGGCTGGGAAATTTGTAAGTGCTTCCGAAATAAAAGACTCAGTCTCTGATAGTTTATTTCCTTGTTATGGTGGAAATGGCTTACGTGGATATACAAAGTCATTTACACATACAGGCAAGTTTTCTTTAATTGGTAGACAAGGTGCACTATGTGGAAACGTAACAATGGCAGAAGGCAAATTTCACGCTACCGAACATGCTGTAGTTGTTACACCTGAAAAGAATATAGATACTGTTTGGCTTTATTATGTTCTAATTTTCTTAAATCTAAATCAATATGCCACAGGTCAAGCACAACCTGGATTGTCTGTAGGCAATTTAGAAAAACTAAAATTAAAAGTTTCGGATAATCAAAAAGAACAACAAAAAATAGCTTCTTGTCTTTCTTCATTAGATGAATTAATTAAAGCTCAAGCAGAGAAAATTGAGAAATTAAAGCTGCATAAAAAGGGATTGATGCAGGGGTTGTTTCCTAAAGTTGTCTGAATCACAGATTTAAAGGATTAAATGATTACACGAATTTTTAGGCTATGGTAGAATTAAAATATAAAGATATAACTGAAAAAATACTTGGGGCTTCTTTTGAAGTACACAAATTTTTGGGAAATGGCTTTCAGGAAGTTATTTATCAGAGAGCATTAGCTTGGGAAATGAAACAAAAGGGATTGGCATTTGCAAGAGAAATAGAGCAAGACATTTTTTATAAAGATTTACATGAGCCAATAGGCACCAGACGAGCAGATTTTGTAGTAGAAAGCAAGGTTTTGGTTGAGTTAAAAGCCCTTGTTCAGTTAGAGGATGTGCATTGGGCTCAAGCACTTAACTATTTAAAAGCTTACAAATTGGAAGTGGGGCTATTAATAAATTTTGGCAGCAAATCACTAACCTTTAAAAGACTTGTATTATGATAAAATCTGTGAAATCTAAAAATCAGTGCAAATCTGTGATTCAGACAATGGAATACTAAAGAATAAGAGATATAGCTTTATTTATTAAATGAATTTATGACACAAAAAGCACAACAGCAATTAGGTAAAACCCTTTGGAATATAGCAGATGATTTGCGTGGAGCAATGAATGCAGATGACTTTCGTGATTATATGCTGTCGTTTCTATTTCTAAGGTATTTATCTCACAACTACGAAGAAGCTGCCAAAAAAGAACTTGGAAAAGATTATCCTGATAATACACCTAAAGATGTAATGTCTAAACTAAAGGTGAATACGCCTTTAGAAATTTGGTATAAAGAAAACCCAAAAGATATTGAAGACTTTGAAAAGCAAATGAGGCGTAAAGTGCATTATGTAATTAAGCCCAAACATTTATGGAGCAACATTACAGAATTGGCAAGAACACAGGATGATGCATTACTGGCAACACTTGAAGCAGGTTTTAGGTATATTGAAAATGAATCCTTCGACAACAGCTTTCAAGGTTTGTTTTCAGAAATCAATTTGAATTCTGAAAAGCTGGGTAAAACATCCACAGAAAGAAATAAAAAGCTGTGCATCATTATTCAAAAAATTGCAGAAGGCATTGCAGATTTTTCTGCAGATTCTGATACTTTGGGCGATGCTTATGAATATTTGATTGGTGAGTTTGCAGCAGGTAGTGGCAAAAAAGCAGGAGAGTTTTATACACCACAACAAATTTCTACTATACTTTCTAAAATTGTTATACTTGATAGTCAAGAGCCAAAAACTGGTCCTAAACCCAAATTAGACAAAGTGCTGGATTTAACCTGTGGCTCTGGCTCATTGTTACTGAATGTACGTAAGCAGATTAAAGACAATAAAGGCAGCATCGGTAAAATTTATGGTCAGGAAAAAAACATTACCACTTATAACCTTGCACGTATGAATATGTTGCTGCATGGTATGAAGGATACTGAGTTTGAAATATTTCATGGCGATACTTTAGAAAATCAATGGAGTTTACTCAATGAAATGAACCCAGCAAAAAAAATAGAGTTTGATGCCATTGTAGCCAATCCGCCATTTAGTTTGCGTTGGGAACCAACTGATACATTAGCAGAAGATTTTCGTTTTAAAAGTTATGGATTAGCACCCAAGTCAGCAGCCGACTTTGCATTTCTATTACATGGCTTTCACTTCTTAGGTAAAGAAGGTACAATGGCAATTATATTGCCACATGGTGTTTTGTTTAGAGGTGGTGCAGAAGAACGCATACGTACCAAATTATTGAAGGATAATCATATTGATACTGTGATTGGTTTGCCATCTAATCTGTTTTATTCAACAGGTATTCCTGTTTGTATATTGGTATTAAAAAAGTGTAAAAAGCAGGATGATGTGTTGTTCATTAATGCCAGTGAGCATTACGCAAAAGGCAAACGCCAAAACACTTTAAGAATTGGAGAAGAGGGAGAACCCAACGATATTGAAAAGATTGTAGATACCTATAAGTATCGCCCAGATGAAATTCCACGTTATGCACGCAGGGTTTCAATGGATGAAATAGAAAAGAACGGTTACAACCTTAATATTTCAAGGTATGTAAGTACATCGATTGATGAGGTTAAAATAGATTTAAAAGAAGTAAATGAGAAATTGACTTCAATAAATGAAAGCATCAAAGAGCATACAGATAGGCACAATGAGTTTTTGAGGGAGTTGGGATTGCCTACGATATAAGTCAATTTATTACAAGCTTTTCCGCCTAGGTTAGTGTCCCCACTAACCACTATAATCTTAGCCTTGGTTAGTCTCCTCACTAACCGTTAAAACATTCCTCTAATAGATTCATAAAATCGCAAACCTTAACATAAAAAGAAAATTTTACGGATATTTATTTTTTAAGCTATTTTATAGGATAATAATAGCTCGTTTAAAGTGTGTTACTTTAATAACATGCTATACCCTTAAATGGGCGAGTTATTATTGTAATTCTACTTTTCTTCAGCCTTTATTAGTTACCCACTAACCAGCATAAATTATTACTAGCATCTAAGGTTGTGAGAGCACAAATATTGGCTTAAAAAACAACACCGCTTCGTAGTATGAGATAGCCACAACGCTAAGCCAGTAAACAGGCAGTAAAGCATTTCACTATCTTGTTGAGGGGGGGTGGTGTGCAGTGCGTTGTAGTTAGCACACAAAGAACATCCTAACACCAACATGAACGTGTTAAAGAGTATCAGAGCATAGTCCCCTCCTTTGGAGGGGCTAGGGGTGGTTGCTTGTGTTAGCTGCTGTGTGGTTAACTCATTTAAAAAACGACCTTGCACTGCATTAAAATACATGCCTAAAAATTATTTTAAGTTGGCAAAATTAAAAGTAAGCCCCACAAAAACCGATGGTTTAAATACCTTATCGTACAAAGGTTGTTTTTGATTGGTATTGCCAATAAAGTCAAGGCTGCCTTCTTTAATGTTCGCCATATTTATTTTTTGAACCTTTGTTAAAGAAATACCAGCACTTAAAACCACCCTGTTTTTTGATTCATTGATTAAAAGTGATGGCCCAAAATAAAAGCTGATATCTTGATTGTTTAGAGGTAATCCAAAACCAATACATCCGCCATAATTAACTGCTGTTTTTAATGTTTTGTAAGCATGAATCAACGTACCCAAACCATGTGAAGTAGTATTGGTATTACTTTTTGCAATGCCAATACTATTGCCAGATGCATCTGTTCTAACAGTATAATTATCCTCGTTAATAAAGCTTATTAAATATCCTGCACTTAAATTAACTTTCCAGTTGCCGTAGGTACTTACTGTAAATGAAGGGAAAGATTTTACCAGCTCCTGTTTGCTGTTTTTTAATTGTGGTTCAATTGTTACTTCATCGGCAGTTATGGGTGTAACATCTTTACCAAGTGGTAATGTTATTTCAAAATTACTACTCAATAAATTGTTTAATGTGCTAATACCATCATTTAAATTGTTTTTTAAGTTGGCTGTATAAACAGGGTCTTGAAACTTGGCATTAAATTTTGAGATATTGGCAAATTCGGCTTCAAATATTTTCTTACGGTCAATAGGTATTGAAACGGTTGTTTTTACATCTTTCTTAGATTCTTTATCGATAATTGTTACGTCTAAATCCACCATTTGTTTGGCAAGTTCTTTATTCAAAGCTGTATAGCTGTTGGCTAAATCAATATAATGGGTATTAAACTCTTGCAAGGCAGTATTAAAGTGTTTACTAACATCATTTATAGTAGCATTTTCTTTGTTTAAAACTAAATTCAGGTAATTTCTGAGGCTGGTTTTAAAAATTGCCGTATCCTGAATAAAAAGAATATTGTTAATACTATCTACATATTTAGTAATAGACTGTAAAGCATAAATTTTGTGTAGTGATGCTACTGTACTGTTATAATCTTGCACAAAAGCTTTTTTAATAGAGTCTTCTCTTTTAATATCGTTGGCTTTTTTTAGTAAAGCAGCTATTTGTGCTTCCAGCTCTTTAATTGCTTTGTTTACGTTAGCAGTGTCTTCTTCCAGCACTTTAATTTCTTTATTTAGTTTAGCAGTTTGTCCTTTAGTTCTTGGACTTTTTGTATTTGCCATGTTTCTATCATTAGTTAATATCGAATCTTTTTTATTCTTTTCTTCATACAAACTATCAAGTCTTTGATTCAAACTATCTAAATTATCTGCATTGGGAGATTGGCTATCAATGACTGATGTAAAACTTTGAGGTATATCAAAAACAAGGTTGTAACTACTTAAAATACCTGTACCTGAAAGTTTATAGGGATTCACATTTTTTACTTTAATGCGTATTGATGTTCCTGTTGGTAACTTTAAAGGGCTGTTATCATGTCGTACGCCATTTTGGTCTAGTGTATATTCTTGTGTATATTCTTGAACTTTTTGGGCCATTGCAATATTTAAGATTACTGCTAAGCAGGTTAAGCATGCAAAGAAATTCTTTATCATATTCTTATTGTTTATTGCCTACTCTAAAATGCCCGTTTTCGGCTTACCGGGGTTAGGTTTAATGTGCAACAAACATAATTGTATGCCTTAGTGAAGTACAATGGGGGTTTTCTTTAAAGCAGATGGGGAATTTCCCGTAGGTAAATGGGGAAAAGACTGTTTGCATTTTTAATATATTCATTGAAAATTGTACTCTTATTTTTAAAAACCTTAAAACAGACAATATGCAAAAAATGCTCATGTTTTTCCTTATGTTATTAATTGTTACAAGTTTAATGAGTCAGGAATGCTCAGAATATAATGGTAGAATGCTTATCTTAAATGGTTTTGCCATGCAAAATGGACTAGACATTAAAGATGCTTCAAATGTTTCTAAGTTAGATGTTATTAAAAAACATTTAAACAAAACTTCAATTAAACGTTATTCTACTTCGAACATAAAAGATTTTACCCATTTAATAGATAGTGCAAACGCAATAAACAATACTGCTGGTTCTGGTAATGAGGTAACTGGCATAAGGGTTTATTTTGTTGTATTAGCAGCAACCAATAATACGTTTTTTAATAAGCTTACAGCAAAATCAAGAAACGAAATAGGACTATTGTGGGTATTTACCAGAAAAAATACCACTGACCCAAAGTTTGATGATGAAAATTATGTAGATGCTTCAAAAAATACTTATTGCTATTTTTTTGGACCAAACACTGGTTTACATAAAGTTACCCCTGATGTATATAGTAAATGGATTAGTGCATACAATTTATTAAGTGCTCAATTAGATACCCATATTGGCAGAACTGAATCTAAATCGGTATGGTACAACTTAAAAGAATTAGTTAAATTAAGATGTTTCTTATTAACTGCTGTTACTGACCCTAGTCATACACCAGTTAATTTTACCTTGGCTACTTATAAGGATGGATCTCAAGAAAAGTTTTTAGGCTACGACAATATTGAGGCTATTAAAGATGTAAGTAAACAACTTACTTTTATTATTCAAATACCTTCAATCCAAACAGTAAGTTTTTATAAATCACAGATAAAAAAATATTTTGAGAAACAACTGAGTAAGCAAAAGAAATCTTTAAACGATATAATTAAATTAAAAACAGAACTAAAAAAAGCTGATTTTTCAAAAAAATCTGTACAAAATTCGTGTATGAATAAACTTCAAAAATTGCTTCAAGAAATTGACAGTGCTGACTTTGATACTGGCTTACCATGCCCACCAGATGATCGTTGTATAAAATTAGAAACCCCCTAATAAAAATGAGTAGCCGACATCTTTTACTTTTTTTTGAAGCGGCCTGTTTATTGGCAGCTTTGGTAAATGCAAAAAAACTCTGGAGTTCGAACTTCAGGGCTTTTTTGCTATTGCTACCCATTGTTTGCCTGGTAGAGTGGGGTAACTATTTTAAAATATTTACGATACAAAAATCGAACAACTGGATATTCACCTTAGTGGTTCACCCTGTAGAATTGATTTGTTTTACCAGCGTGTACTATTTGTTTTTTGAGCATGTAAAAATTAAAAAGCGTATTGTATTGTTGAGTGGTATTGTGGCTTTGTTTATGTTAGCAGATGTGCTTTTTATTCAAGGAATTATTTACTTAAATACCTATTCCTATATTTTACTGTCTTGTGTGTTGGTTTATTTTGCCTACCTGTATTTTAAACAAATTATTTATTCGAGTGACGAAATGCATTTGTACAAATCGGCCTATTACTGGCTTAGTTTAGGGGTACTATTATTTTTTTCGGGAGAAGCAGCCCTATTTGCTTTTTTTGAATACTTTTTAAAGACCAATAATTTCAAAGCATTTATACCAACATTTTTTAATACTCAGTAATGTATTGAATGTAATTTTTTATACCTTACTCTCAATCTCCTTCTTTTGCAAAAAGAAATAACCCAACATATTGTTATTAGTATAACCATTATTGTATTGGTTATTTTATTTTTAGGTGGAATTATTATTTCGTTTGTAACCGACTTTAGAAAAAGACACAAAAGAAATATGCAAGACAATCTTAAAATGCAGCATGCTTTTAATCAGCAGTTATTGCAATCTCAAATAGAAACCCAGGAAGAAACCTTTTCGGCAATTGGTAAAGAACTGCATGATAATATTGGTCAGTTATTAAACAGTACCAAATTATTAATTGGTGTAACACAACGAACACTGAAAGACTATCCCGATACATTGAACATCGCCAATGAAACATTGGGTACTGCCATACATGAATTGCGGTCTTTATCAAAATCGTTGAGCAAAGAATGGCTGCAGCAATTTAATTTTATTGAAAATCTGCATACAGAAGTTAAACGCATAAATACTGCTGAAAGATTGCAGTTGCATTTTAACCCCACTTTGGATTTACCTTTTAAAAGCGATGAACAAATCATCTTATTTCGCATTGTACAAGAAGCTTTACAAAATGCCATTAAACATGCACATGCTCAAAACGTTTTTATTAATTTATTTCAAAATGAAGAGAGTAATTTATTTTCCATTACAATAATAGATGATGGGCAGGGAATGAGTGAATCCAGTATTAAAAAAACAGGTGTTGGTATAATGAATATGCAGCAAAGAATAAAACTTTTAAATGGGCATTTGCAATGGCAATCAACCCCAACAGGCACTACAGTTACAATTCAATTACCTATTCAACCTTTAGAAAAATGATAAAGATTGGTATAATAGACGATCATCAGCTTTTTGTAAAATCTTTAGGTATGATGCTCGATACGTTTAAAGATTATAAAGTGGTATTAGAAGCTTGTACTGGTAAAGATTTAATGGCTAAAATAGCAGTGCAAAAAGAATTACCTGATATTATTTTGCTAGATGTGAACATGCCACAAATGAATGGTTTAGAATGTGCCCAGTGGTTAACACAACACTATCCTGCTGTTAAATTGGTGGCATTATCCAGCAATGATAGCGACCAAATTATAATTGGTATGATTAAAGCTGGCTGCTGTGCTTATATGCTCAAAGATACGCATCCAAACGAGTTGGAAAAAGCATTGAATGAAATTGCCATTAAAGGTTATTACAATGGCGATATCAGTAATATTAATTTCAGGCGTTTGTTGCAATCACAGGAAAAAAACAATGCATTAAATCTTACCGAAAAAGAGAAAACCTTTTTACAACATGCCTGTAGCGATATGACTTATAAACACATTGCACTGTTAATGAATGTAAGCGAACGGACGGTGGACAGTTACCGGGAAAATTTGTTTGCCAAGTTTAATGTACAAAGCAGGGTAGGGCTTTGCTTAGAAGCAGTGAGGAGAGAACTGGTGCAGTTGTAGTTATTAGTTGGAAGTTTAAAAAATTGAAAAGGTAAATTAAGTAATGTAGGGTTGATTAAGTTGAAGAAGTTGAAAAGGAATAAAGTTTAGAGGATTAGTAATTGGAATTAAAGAACAATCTACAATGCCTTTAATATTTACAATAGCTATTGGAACAGGCTGACATTTGTTTTTTAATCCCAATTTCCAACATCCAGTATCCTGCATCCAGTATCCTGCATTCAGCATCTAGTATCCAGTATCCAGCACCTAAATTTTTCCTAACAATTGATACTAACGCAAACAATGTTTACCCATGTTTGTACTATATAAAATTCTCTACATGAATCTTATACATCTTGTTTTTCCATTGTTACTATTATTTTCAGCGAAACCCTATAAAATTAATTTTGGAAAGCAGGAAGGTAAAACCAATAATTGGGCTATACTTAGTGATAATGTAATGGGTGGTTTATCTGATGCTACGGTAGCGTATGAGAACAATGCTGTAGTTATCAAGGGGAATGTTTCACTAAAGAATAGAGGTGGATTTGTTGCCTTAAAATCTCCTTTTTCAAAACTCGATCTTTCTTCATTTAAAACCATTAAAATAACTTTTAGATCGACTAAGCAGGTGTATGCTTTTACATTAGAGAATAGTTCGCGTTGGTATGAACCAGCTTATAAACATGCATTTAGTGCCAAACAAACTAATACTTGGGAAACCGTTACGCTTCAGCTCAATGATTTTGAAGAAGAAGTTATTGATCGTTCAACTGGCAATAAGGTAAATACATCTATAACAAAAAGCATTTTAAGAATTGGTATTTCGACCAATGAAAAACGTGAAGGCCCCTTCGAACTCGAAATTGAATCTATAGAGCTTTTATAATCGATTGCTTTTCTGAGCCTTGATTAGTGTTTCCACTAACCAGCAAAAATTATTACTTACATCTTTGGTTTGTAAAGACAAAAAACTTGATGGTAATAGTTACGAATATTGGCTTTAAAAAAGACTCTGCTACGTAGTAAGAGATAGCCACTTCATTAAAGACCTATAAGGTTTTTAGAAACATAACTGTTCGGAAGTTCATTTTAGTTCTTTGACATATTTTCAATTCAACGTTTAGACTAAATTATTTGCTAAGTCGTTTTATAGTAAAATGATTTAATGAATAAAAAAATTAGCGTAAAATCAATACTTGGATTAGTTGATGATAATCTTCTTGACAATATTGCAGAGGAAACAGATGTAGATTTCAATGTTAAGAAACTATCGGGCAAAGTCATTTTCAAGCTGTTGTTGATGACAATTTTAGATGATTCTAAAGCCAGCCTGAGGATAATGGAGAAGATTTATTCAAGCAATAAATTCAAGCAATATTCAAGTTTAAGTAAAGAGGATTCTATTAAATTCAATAGTTTATCGGAGCGACTTTCTTTAATTAAGGTATCCTATTTTGAAAAAGTATTTACTCACTTAATTGGTAATTACAAAAGGAGTATTAATAAAGATTTAGACAAGCAGTTTATACGCCAGTTCGATTCTACAAGCATTAGTTTATCGGGCAAATTATTAAAAAAAGGAATGGTAAATGGATTAAAAAATAAGCAAAATGAACACACTCATAAGCAAATAAAATTTACAGTAGGTTTGTAAGATAATCTTCCATCATCCATTCAATTTTATAACAATCAAAAGCATCTAGCCGAAGATGAAACACTAAAACAAGCTGTATTAAAAGATTGTATTGGCAGCAATGAAATTGCTGTTTTTGACAGAGGCATTAAAGCCAGAAAAACGTATCAGGAATTTAGCCAACAAAAAGCATTAAAACCGTACAGCAAAATGCTTTACCTATTGAATTAGAAACAGAAACTTTAACTATTGTAAGCGATGAAATAGTGCATCTTTATTATGCTAAGAAGACGAAACTAAAAGAGCCATTAAGGCTAATAAAAGCCATTTCAAAAACCACCAATGAAACGCCATATTTTTTGACAAACATTGAAGACTTAACAGCTATAGAAATAACATAAATATACAAGCAACGATGGGATATTGAAGTATTTTTTAAGTTTATAAAAACAATATCTGCACTTTAAACACTTCTTTAGTTACAATGAAAATGGCATTAAAGTAATGATGTATATGATGATGATTGCAGCAATGTTATTACTACTTTATAAAAAGCAAAATGCAATTGAAGGATATAAGATTGCAAAATTTTATTTTGTTGAAGAACTTGAATTGGAAATAATCAAAGAAATAGTAGTGTTTTGTGGAGGAGACCCATCAAAACCACCACTACTTAATAATACTTAAAACTTTCGAACAGTTATGTTTTTGAAACCTTATAGGTCTTATTAGAGATGTCTCGTAAACAATATTTATCTTTATCAAAAACAAAACATATGTTTTTAAAGCAAATAGAACTGATCAACTTTAAATGTCACACACATTTACAATTAGATTTTTCTACAGGTAATTCAAAAATACCTACCCGTAAAACTACATTTATATTGGGCGAAAACGGTACAGGCAAAAGTGCTGTGCTTAAAGCCATAGCATTGGTAACGGCTGGCAGTAATGCTTTAGCAGATATACTGGGCAATGCAGATAGCTGGATACAGAACAAGAAAAAATACTGTGAGTTAAAAGCCGTTATTGTTACAGCAGAGGGGGAAGAAAGAAATATAAATTTAAAAATTAATCGAGGGCATCATTTAAGAGATATATTAAATGAAAATCAAGAAAGCTTAGAGAAGCTGGATAATGCAATTAAAAATGCTGATAGAAACTATTTTATAATGGCATATGGTGCCAGCCGACGTTTAAACCGAAACGATGGTAAAATAATCAGCAAGCAATCATTTTTTAGTTCTCCACGTACCAATAGTATTCAATCATTATTTAACCCCGATGCTGCATTGATTTCTTTAACCAGTTGGGCAATGGATTTAGATTACAGCAGCAGTGGTTCACAAATTGATATTGTTAAAAAAGCCCTCAATCAATTTCTGGTAGAAAATGTAAAATTTAAGAAAATAGATAAACAACAAGGGGCATTAATATTTAGTACTCCCGACGGAGAAGTGCCTCTAGAACAATTGAGCGATGGTTACCAAAATGTAGCAGCCTGGGTGGGCGATTTAATGTATAATATAACCAATACATTTAAGAACTATCAAGACCCACTAAAAGCAAGAGGTGTATTATTGATAGACGAAATAGACCTGCACCTTCACCCAAAATGGCAAAGAAGACTGCATGAGTTTTTAGCAAGTAAGCTGCCCAATTTTCAATTAATTGTTACAACCCATTCTCCACTAACTGCACAACAGGCAGGTGAAAATGAATTGTATGCCTTGGTACGTCAAAATAAACAAATTGATCTAGTGCCATTTATTGGTGACCCAACTAAAATGCTGTTGCACCAAATATTGATGTCGCCCATTTTTGGTTTAGACTCTGATGAATCGGTTGAAGTTGAAAAGAGTAAAAACAAAATGCGTAAGCTGGCATTAAAAACGAAAACAAACGCAAAGGAAAAGAAAGAAATAGCATCATTGTCGCTTAAGCTTAAAGAAGTTCCAATGAATATTAGAAGCAATAGCAGTATTGATGCTAAAGATGTAGCCTTGCTAAAAACCATTAATCAAAAACTTAAGTCTAACCTAAAATAACAGCCAATGATACTCTTAAACAGAATAAGAACAGAGGCTGCTGTTCATACAAATTTTAAAGGAACAAAGAGAGTAGCCAATAACTTGAAATTGCTTACCCTAAAAAGGGATGGAAAACTGGATAGCAGTATAAACAAAGTATTGGATAGCAGCATATGGGGGAAAAGCAAGGATCAGCTTTTAATAGAATCAAAAGGTAAGTGTGCTTATTGCGAAACTCCAACCAGTATAATAGCTTATGGAGATGTAGAACATTTTAGACCCAAAAGCAAATATTGGTGGCTGACTTATTGTTACGAAAATTATTTGCCCTCTTGCACAGTTTGTAACCAGCGATATAAAAGTGATAATTTTGATGTGCTAAACACACAAATGGCTGCACCATTTCTTGTTAAAAGTACTGATACAAATGCAAGCTTAAAAACATTGGCGGCTCGGCTAACAGTTGACCCCATTGATGACAATGCAGGTATGCACCTGATAGACCTAGAGGCGGAAATGCTGACTGAATATCCATTGTTGATTCATCCCTATTTTGAGGATCCAGCTTATTATTTGGCGTACAAGCCAATATTAGCAAATAAAGAAGTTGTAGTTGTACCTACAGAAAAAGATTATCAACCTATTGTAGATGCTTGTGAAAAGTATTTTGGTATCAATAGAAAAGAGCTAATGGATTTGCGTTTTCAGCATTATTGCACCTATATGACCTATAAATATTTATTAAAAGAACCGTTGGGTGTAAATGGGAAAAAAATGGTAAATAACAGACTCAATGAATTAATAGGAGATGGCTCTAGATATGCAGGAATGATTAGATATTTTGAAACCCAACCATTGGGATCGTTATCGTGGGATTTTGATTTGGTGGTGGATTTATAAAAACATTCAATAACAAATAACTACTTCTAGTTTTAGCCTTGGTTAGTGTCCACACTAACCAGTATAAATTATTTCTTGCATTTAAGGTTCGTGGAGACAAGAACCTAGGCGTAAGAAAACAAAAAGAGGCTCTTGCATACACAACTATGTTAAGTTGTAGTACTTAACTCCAACTAGTCAAATTATTCAGCAGTAGTTCGGGTTGGCACAATACCAATACCACAACTTCGGCAAGCCCTCATCATTGTTAGGTGCAAGCATAATAAAACACTTCTTACAAATGCATAAGAACAAGCAAGTACTAAGGATTATACGGTGGGCAGTTTTAATTGTACTTATTGTTTTTTTGTATCAGGTTTTTTGGCCAAGGCATTACAACGTAGAGTCGAGAGCAAAGCAAGTACATAGCACATTCTGGCAGTTACCAACAGGATCTACTATTGGTTATACTTACCTATCGGCTGCTTCAAAAAACATACAGGCATATCCAATCATTTATCTGCATGGCAGACCGAGTGGTGCAATTTCTAAACAGATAATGGATGATCTACGACCGCTTACTAACAATGGGTTTGATGTTTATTTTTATGATCAGGTTGGGAGCGGTGCATCGAGCAGATTAAGTGATATTGCTGCATATACTGTACAAAGGCAAGTAGAGGATCTACATGAAATAATCACAAAAATCAATTCAGGAAAAGTTACTTTAATTGGACAGTCGTGGGGTTCAGTATTAGCGGCTGCATACGTATCAAAGCACCCCGCAAGGATTGATAAAATAATTTTTACCAGCCCAGGCCCTATATATCCAATCAATAAAGCAGCAATAGATATTCCGGCTTCGGATAGCTTGCATTTACGAACTCCATTGTGTACCAATAAAGCAGCCAATGAATCTTCTACCAATATCCGGATGAAAGGAATTGCTTTTTTTGCTACTCGCTTCGGGATAAAAATAGCGTCTGATAAAGAAGTTGACGAATACGCCGACTTTCTGGATTCCAAAGCTTATAAACCAGCTTTGTGTGATACATCCATAAACTTGGCAAATAGGGGAGGTAATGGATTTTTTGCAGGTATAATGACCTATAAAAATGTATTACTCCTAAAAGATTTCAGGCAGCAAATTAAAGGGTTAACTGTGCCTGTTTTAATTTTAAAAGGACAATGTGATAATCAACCTTGGGGTGCTACCAATGAATATTTGAGCCTTTTTCCCAATCACAAATTTGTACTCATACCCAATGCAGGACACTTCCTACATATCGAACAACATGCAACGTATATCCGATAAATTAAAAACTTTTTACTGCAATAATTCAAACCCCAAAAAAGAACGCGTTAACGAGCAGCAGAGCATAGGTTTGTGCATAGCTGCGGCGTGGTTAACTTATGATGAGAAAGTAAATCAATAACCTGATTTCCTTACTTTTTTTGTGGCAATAAAAAAAAGTAAAGAACAAAAATTTATTATCCTCCGCCTTGGTTAGTGTGCAGCACTAACGAGTATAATAATGTTCAACAGTTTCAGGTTCGTGAAAACAAGTAGCATGTATAAAAATCTATGTTGCTTTATGCCTATGTGGTAAAATAAATATAAGTAAAATAAAATATTTTTAGGTGAATTTATTTTAAATTCTTATCTTGCTTAGTACATGATTTTTTTAAATAATAGGAATCAAAAACATTTACTGTGCATATGAAAAAGCATTTTTTATTGCCAATCATACTACTTAGTTTTTATAATAACTATTTAAAAGGACAAACTATTGTAAACAATTCCGCAAGTCCTTTAAGAACTGTATTGTTAGATAAAATGAGAAGCAATACAACAGTAGCTTTAGACCTTTATGTGATGAGCCAATGTCCCTTTGGTGTAAGGGCAGAAGAACAAATTATTCCCATAGTTAAAGAAATGAAAGGAAAAGTATTTCTTACAATATGGTATATAGGAAAAGTGGATGGTAATAGAAAAGTGGAAAGCTTGCATGGGACAAAGGAAGTGGAAGAAGATATTCGTCAGTTAGGTATAACAAAATTATTTCCTTCTAAATTGAACGCATACCTGCTTGCAAGAGCAAAAAACTATCAATCAGATAATTGGCAAACAGCAGCCAATAAAGCAGGTATTTCATTGAATCGGTTAAAAAAGTGGATGGAAAGTGATAATGCTGCATTAAGTATCATAAATTCTATGAGTAAGTCTATGGAATTGCATATTTATGCTTCACCTACACTTTTTATTGATGGTGAAAAATATATGGGCAGAATTATGCCTCCCAATAGTAACACCGCTATTGGGAAATGTGAGGCTAATACAAATGATATTAATAATAACGTTGTAGCTAATGGAAGATCAACCGTAGATGCCTTTTGTATAAATAACCCTGGCAGCAGTTGTGACGATGGAAACCTTTGTACAGAAAATGATGTTTGTGTAAATGGCTCTTGTGTAGGAACCGCTAAAATATGCCCTTCGGATAATAATGTTTGTACTACTGAAGCTTGTGATATTAATACAGGTAACTGTATTAGTGTTAATAATAACAATAGTTGTAGTGATGGTAATGCTTGTACGATAAATGATGTATGTAGTCTAGGAGTGTGCAATCCTGGTGTACCAAGAAATTGTAATGATGGAAATGGATGTACAAATGATTTTTGTAGTTCAAACTTAGGGGGTGTTTGTTATTCTATAGCACGTGATGTTTGTTATAATACCAATACATGGACAGGAGCAACAAATAACGATTTTGGTACTGCAACCAATTGGAGCTTAGGTGCTGTACCAACAATAACAGATGTTGCTATTATTCCTACAGGTTCAGCTAATTTGCCTGTAATTATTTCTGGTACGCATAGTATTGTTAATTTGAGGGTACGATCCAACGCATCGATAACAATAACCGGTACCCTAAAAATTGCTTCTACTATTGATAATGCCGGTACTATTTCAGCAGAATCTGGAACCATTGAACTAAATGGTACTTCATCCCAAATATTATCGGGGAGTGCTTTTTTAAATAATACCATCAAGAATCTTACAATCAATAATAGCACTGGCGTGTATTTAGATGGGGCTTTAGCAATAACAGGAACACTTACCCCAACAGCGGGTACATTCTATACTGCCAATAATTTATTAATGGTAAGTAATGCTACAGGCACAGCTCGTGTAGCAACGGGTAACAGTTTTGGTAATTATATCATTAACAATGTAACTGTACAGCGTTATGTGCCAGGTGTATATAGAAAGTATCGCTTTCTCGGTCATCCTTTTTCTTTGTCGAT
The DNA here is from genome assembly GCA_044348985.1 of Chitinophagaceae bacterium. Taxonomy (GTDB): domain Bacteria; phylum Bacteroidota; class Bacteroidia; order Chitinophagales; family Chitinophagaceae; genus UBA1930. The sequence goes on along the minus strand of JBIKRV010000005.1, from coordinate 84,616 downwards.
GAATCTCACCGAGTTGACCGATGATATAGATATAACAGGGGCTATTACTGGTACAAATGCAAATGCTTTTACAGCAACAGCAACCAATAGCCCTTCTGCTTTTACTTTTAATGAAGCCAATGGAGATGGTTCAGTAAACGACAATGGTTGGACGGCGTTTGAAAGTGGTAATACAGTAAGCACAATAGCAGCAGGTAAAGGAATACGTGTATTGATAAGGGGTTCAAAAGGTCAGGCTGGTTCATTAACAGGAAGTGTATATACGCCAGACTCTACTACTATTGATATGACAGGATTATTGCGTCAAGGTGATTTTACGCAAATGATAGATTTTACAAATTCATCGAATGGGTGGAATTTAATCAGTAATCCTTATCCCAGTAATATAGATTGGTCTACCGTTACTAAAACCAATGTAAATAATGCTGTTTACACTTATAGACCCAGTAGCAGTAGCTATGCAAGTTGGATAAATGGTAGCAGCACAAATGGGGGCAGTAATATTATCGAATTGGGAAGTGCTTTCTTCGTAAGAGCAAATGCAACAGGAGCTAATTTAAGATGGCATGAAACAGATAAAGTCAGTAACAATCCGCCTGCTACTATGTTCCGAGAGCAAAACAATATGCACAATCGTTTTAGTATAAAGTTGCTTAATCAACCCTCAAAAGCTGAGGATGAAATAATTATTCGTTTTGGTGATGACCCAGTAACCGATACTTATGACATTAATTATGATGCACAGAATATTCCGTCTTCATTGAATGATTTATATGTATTGGATGATAAACAAATACAATATAGTATCTATCATGGAAGAAAACTGGAAGATTGGCAGACCGAGAGTCGAAAGATACAACTGGGTTTAAGTACTACAATACTTGGTATGCACACCATTAAATTTAAAATACTGAATGAATTAACAGGGGGAAATAGAATTTTTTTAAGGGATAATTTTACAGGAACTGTAAAAGAGCTGTTAGATGATACAGAATATAATTTTGAGATAACTTCTGCACAAGCTTCACAGCATAAACAAAGATTTGTATTAGAGTTTAATTCAAAAGAACAAATCATTGCGGGTATCAAAAATTTATCCATTCAGTTAAGTCCAAATCCTGCAAAAGGAATCATACAATTAAGCTATGCACAAACCCAAATGCTTAATACACATGTTACTATTAAAAACACTATAGGTCAGACACTAAATGTTATTAATTTAGGAAAAGTGCTTTATGGTATTGAAAAAATTGATATAGGTAATTTGAGTAAAGGAGTATATTTTCTTCAGTTTAACAATGGCATAGAAGTAAAAACAGAAAAGTTCTTGATAAATTAAGTAATAAGTAAACGATTGTAAGTTAAACGTTAAACTACACCTAGCACCTTTCGAGGAGTGTAACTGAACCCTACGTGTATTTTCTGCCATTCTTGGTATACGCACTAACCAGCATAAATTATTACTTGCATCTTTGGTTGGTGATAACACAAACCTTGGTCTTAAGTTTTTGTATTTAAATAATTGAACAATTCATTTTTAATTTTAAATTGCCTTAAGTATGAATAAAAAGCAATTAAAAATACTCGAAGAATTTCGCAAAAATTTACCAAAAGACGAATGGATTTTAAGTGTGCCTAATAAGTATGTTAATCTAGAAAAAAGCTTCCATCCAAAAAAAAGAAGGATTCAGACCTGAAAACCAGCAACCAGTAACTAGTAACCTGCAACTTGTAACCTCATCCAGTATCCAGCATCCAGTATATCTAGCATCTAGCATCCACCTATCCATACTTCATCTTATCAAATACCGTATCTAACGATGCAACAATTTTATCAATTGCAACACTCAAGGCTTTTTCAACAGTTGCTTCGTAAGTGGTAACTGCTACAGGGTTTCCTCCCTCTACTTTTACTTCAATCATACAACGTTTATCATTATTGGCCGATTTTCCTGCATTTTCATCGGTTAAATACACATCGGCACGGGTAATTTTTTCAGAAAAGCGATTCAAACTCCCTGCAATTTCTTCTGAAATATAAATGTTCAATCTTTCGCCACCTTCAATGTGTTTATCGGTATGTACTTGTATATGCATGATAATGGGTTGGTTGTTTAGTTGGTTCAATAATTGAAACCATTGGTAAATATAGTTGAGTATTAACCATACACACCTATTGTTGTAAATGGGTTTTGTTAAATTAACAGAAAACAGTTTGTTGCAGGGCGTATTAAATTGAGCTGTATAAAAAGTTTGTATTAGCATTGCAGTTTTAAAATTAGTAGAACAACATGGAAATTATACAACCTTCGGATATTACAGGAAAAATTTTATCAATTATAGATGAAGCTAAAGAAAGCATTGTATTGGTGAGTCCTGCTTTTGGGTTTTACAAATGGGATGCATTTTTAAAACGAATACAAAGTGCCAAAAAACGTTCGGTAAGAGTAAGTTTTTGGGCAAAAGAACCCTTAAATAAAAAAGAACAAATTAGCGTTCAAGAAATAGAAACCATTGGCTATACACCTAGGTTAATTCCGCATTTAAATACTTGTCTATACTTTAATGAGCATACTGCTATAATTGGCAGTAAACCGTTAAGTTTTGAAGCTGTTGAAACGCATGCATTAGACTTTGCTTTTAAAACAGAAAACCCTTTAGAATATGAACAAATAGTGGACTTCTATGAAAAGTTTATTAAAGTAGATGGAGCGAACCTTGTATATGATTCCAATGCATTTTTAGAAGATTTAGACAATGGTTTATTGTCTCTATTCCCTAAAAATATTCGCATTCAGTTCGATGGTAAAATGATTATGATTAATGCCAAAGGACGTTATAAAATATCGATAGTACAAGAAAAATACAATTGCCTAAAATTGAACTGTATTTTAACTGCCGAAGAAATGGAGCATTTAAAAAGCACCCGAATGGAATTATTGAATAAAGGCAAATTGCTGCTGGAACTGGAAGAAGGCGAAGATCAATACCATCAATTTATTTGGGGAACATTACCGGGTATTAAAACAACTTCACTAGATAAAATACTAGACAGTGAAGCGTTTGAATTAAAAAATACTATTGTAAACTTTATTGCTGCTATTAAAGAAATGAAAGAGTATGTGGCTACAGGTAAGGCGTAATTATAATTAAGACTTTCTATATCATTCAATCATGTACTTACTTAATTTTTTTATATTAAGTTATTAATAGGCCAATTTAGCATGGTTATAAGAACCATACTCTTTTATAAATATATCCGTTTTACCACTTCTTTTCCGAAACTTGTCAACCCTTACCTTTGCCGCCATTATGAAGTTCGAAAAAGAGATCAATCGTCGTAAAACTTTCGCCATTATATCGCATCCCGATGCTGGTAAAACTACTTTAACGGAGAAGTTATTGTTGTTTGGTGGTGCCATTCAAACTGCGGGAGCTGTTAAAAGTAATAAAATTAAAAAGCATGCTACTAGCGACTTCATGGAAATTGAACGTCAGCGTGGTATTAGTGTCGCTACATCGGTGATGACATTTGAATACAAGAACCATTTAATTAATTTATTAGACACACCCGGTCACAAGGATTTTGCTGAAGATACTTACAGAACCTTAACTGCAGTGGATAGTGTCGTGTTGGTTATTGATAGTGTAAATGGGGTAGAAGATCAAACCAGAAGATTGGTAGAAGTGTGTAGAATGAGGGATACACCCATCATAGTGTTTGTAAACAAAATGGATCGTGATGGTAAAAACCGTTTTGATTTATTGGAAGAAGTAGAAAATGAATTAAAACTTTCACTACATCCAATGACATGGCCCATTAACAGTGGTAAAGATTTTAAAGGGGTTTATAATTTACATACCAAAGATTTGTGTTTGTTTACAGCAAGTACAAAGGCTGATGCAGATGATGAAGACACCATTTCAATTACTGATGTTGCTGATACATTATTAGATGCAAAAATTGGTGAACGTGATGCCAATCAATTACGTGAAGATGTTGAATTGTTAGATGGTGTTTATGGCACTTTGAATAATGATGATTATTTGAAAGGAAAAATTTGTCCTGTTTTCTTTGGTAGTGCAGTTAACAATTTTGGTGTTCGTGAAATGCTGGACACCTTTATTACCATTGCTCCAACGCCATTGGCAAGACAAACAAGTGTTAGAGAAGTAGAGCCTGGAGAAGATAAATTCAGTGGATTTATTTTTAAAATTCATGCCAATTTAGATCCTAAACATAGAGATCGTATTGCTTTCATGCGTGTGTGTAGTGGTCGTTTCGAACGCAATAAATATTACCATCATGTTCGTATAGATAAAGATGTTCGTTTTAGCAATCCTTATTCATTTTTGGCTCGTAGCAAAGATGTAATTGATGATGCTTACCCTGGTGACGTAATTGGGTTGTTCGATACAGGTAACTTTAAAATTGGGGATACCTTAACCGAAGGAGAGAATTTCTTTTATACTGGAATTCCTACTTTTTCACCAGAAATTTTTAAAGAATTGGTGAATAAAGATCCAATGAAAACCAAGCAGTTGGAAAAAGGTGTACAACAGTTAACCGATGAAGGTGTTGCTCAATTATTTACACAGTTTGGCGGTAACCGTAAAATTATTGGTTGCGTAGGGGAGTTGCAGTTTGAAGTAATTCAGTACCGTTTATTACAAGAATATGGAGCTGCTTGTGAGTTTAGAACTTTGCCTTATTACAAAGCTTGCTGGTTAACCAGTAAAGATGAAAAAAAGCTGGAAGATTTCTTACGTTTTAAACAACAAAATAGTGGGGAGGATAAAGATGGCAACCCAATTTATCTAGCCCAAAGTGAATGGTTTTTAAATACAGAAATTACCAATAATACAGATATTGAATTTCATTTTAGTAGTGAGATACATAAGTAAGCATTGCTGATTTGGGATTTGAAATTTTTTATTTCTAAAGCGTAGATTAATATTGTTCTGTATCTGCGTCGTTGTTAAACCCTGCTGACTAGCAGGGCACCCTTGTACTCTATAACCCTGCTGAACAGCTATATTTGCACACAGTTTATGAAAGCAAGAACATTAAAGCAAGATAAAGTCAACATCATCACATTAGGTTGTAGTAAAAACTTGGTAGATAGTGAAGTATTGAGTGGTCAACTATTGGCCAATGATATTGATGTAGTTCACGAAAATAAAAAACTCGACCACAACATTGTAGTAGTAAATACTTGTGGATTTATAGACAAAGCCAAAGAAGAAAGTATCAACACCATTCTCGACCAATTAGAACTAAAACGTAGAGGCAAACTCGACAAAGTTTATGTTACAGGCTGCTTAAGTGAACGTTACAGAGAAGATTTGGCTGCAGAAATTAAAGATGTTGATGCATGGTTTGGTACAATGGAATTGCCATTGATGCTTAAACAGCTTAATGCCGACTATAAAACTGAATTGTTAGGAGAGAGGCTACTTAGTACACCTAGTCATTATGCCTACATGAAAATCAGTGAAGGTTGTAACAGAACCTGTAGTTTTTGTGCCATTCCTTTAATGAGAGGTCAACACATTAGTAAACCCATTGAAGAATTGGTTCGTGATGCTGAAAGTCTAGTGAAGAAAGGTGTAAAAGAAGTTATGCTCATTGCACAAGAACTCACTTATTACGGATTAGATATTTATAAAAAACGTGAATTGCCCAAGTTATTAAATGCACTTGCTGATGTAAAAGAGTTAGAGTGGATTCGTTTGCATTATGCTTATCCTTCTAAATTTCCTATGGAAATATTGGATGTAATGAAAGAGAGAGACAATATTTGCAATTACTTAGATATGCCTTTGCAACACGCCAGCGATAATATGCTGAAAGCCATGCGTAGAAATATTACTAGAAGTGAAATGACGGATATCATTCATCAAATTCGTGAAACGGTTCCTGGTATTTGTTTGCGTACTACTTTAATTGCTGGTTTTCCTGGAGAAACTGAAAAAGATGTGGAAGATGTAAAAGAGTTTTTACAAGAACATCGTTTCGATAGAGTAGGTATTTTCAGCTATAGCCATGAAGAAAATACTTCAGCTCATGCACTAGAAGACAATATTCCACAAGAAGAAAAAGAAGCCAGAGCTCAGGAAATAATGGAAGTGCAGCAAGAAATCAGCCTAGAGAAAAATCAAGAAAAAGTTGGTAAGACTTTTAAAGTAATCATCGATAAAAAAGAAGCTGGTCGTTACATAGGTCGTACAGAGTTTGATAGTGTCGAAGTGGATAATGAAGTAGTCATTCAATCAACCAAAAAATTACCAATTGGCGAATTTGTCAATGTAAAAATCACCAAAGCCTACGATTACGATATTGAAGGAGAAGTTGTTGTATAACCACATAGATAGTTAGGCACATAGGTTATAACAATCTATCATATTTTTCCAACATTCGTGTAATAAAAAAATCTGAGAATATCAATCCAATCTGTATTATCCGTGTTCCATTATTCGTGTAATTCGATAAAATTCGTGTAATAAAAAATCTGTGAAAATCCGTTCCATCAGTGTTATCCTTGTTACAATTTGTTCCCAATCTTTCGATTTACGAAGTATCCTTTATAAACGGTTGAGTAAATAGTATAAAATGCTCTTATTTTGTAACTTCAAATAACAGCATGGAAGTAAATTGTAGCCATATATCTTATCAGGAAACTGGGTATTTTTCAAAAATTGTAACCGATTATTTAAATCAGGCTCCACAATTACAGCCATTTTATCAGCATGAAGTTTCTTTAAAAGGCATTAAACAATCTATCGAAGCCAGAAAAAAATTTAATACCAATCGAACAGTTTTGGTTGAACAATTAACCAAACAATACGAAGGTTTGCCCTTAACACATAAGCAACAACAAAACTTACAATCACTTTTAAGTGAACATACTTTTACCATAACTACAGCACACCAGCCCAATATTTTCACAGGACCATTGTATTTTATCTATAAAATCATGCATGCTATTAAGTTAGCTGATGATTTGAAAGTCTTAATGCCCGAATACAATTTTGTTCCTTTTTACTATATGGGTAGTGAAGATGCCGATTTAGACGAACTGGGTTATATCAATTTAGGAGGCGAGAAACTAGTTTGGCAAACCAATCAAACAGGAGCTGTGGGCAGAATGAAAGTGGACAAAAATTTACTTCAGTTGATTGATTGTATTTACGGGCAAATAGGCATTCATCTTCATGGAAATGAATTAATCAATATTTTCAAACTGGCTTATACCGAAGATAAAACCATTCAACAAGCTACATTAGAATTACTAAATACTTTATTTCAACAGTTTGGTTTATTGGTAGTTATACCAGATAATGCAACTTTAAAAGCTGAATTTAATGAAGTTATCAATAAAGAAATTGCAGAAAAATTCTCACATCAAATTGTACAAAACACCATTGATGCACTCAACAAAAATTACAAAGTACAAGCTGCCGGAAGAGCAATAAACCTGTTTTACCTCTACGAAAACAATAGAGAAAGGATTGAACAAGAAGGTAATTTATTTACCATTAAAAAATTAAATAAAAAATTTCAACTAATTGAATTACAGGAAGAAATAAAAAAATATCCTGAACGATTTAGTGCAAATGTAATTTTAAGAGGTATTTTTCAAGAAACGATTTTACCCAATATTGCTTTCATTGGTGGTGGTGGAGAATTGGCCTATTGGTTAGAGCTTAAAAATGTGTTCGAAGCTGTTCATGTACCATATCCATTATTGGTATTACGTAACTCTTTTTTAATTATAAAAGATAAGATTAACTTATTGATTAACAGTTTAAATTTATCATCTACCGATCTATTTAAAACAAAATTTGAATTGATTGAATCTATCGTATTACAAACCTCTGGCAACCAATTAAATCTAGACGAGGAAATTGACCAAATAAAACGTTTGTACCAGCACATTCAACATTTATCGGCCTTAGTAGATGAAACCTTAAAACAACATGCACAAGCTTTAGAAACTACAGCAGTCCACAAATTAACCCAGCTAGAAAAGAAAATTCGCAGAGCAGAGAAACGAAAATTTACAGAAGTTCAAACACAAATTACCAAGATTAAAGCTGAATTATTTCCACAAAATAACCTACAAGAACGTGTAGAAAACTTTTCTTTATACTATGCCAGGGAAGGAAATGGCTGGTTACAAAAAATTTATGATTGTTCAAATGGGCTGGATCAAAAATTTACTATAATTATTTAATCCTTATTATAATTAGAAACATCCTTTTACTATTAACTAATAGCTTTTGTTTTCGGTTAATAAAAAATAAAGTATTATAATTTCATAGGTTTAAAGTATAGTTTTAAAATGGTTCAGTAGCTTTTAAAATAAGTTCAACTGTGTAGAAGAATTGCTGTTGATTTTATAGTCTTTTACATTAAATATCTAGCTTTAATTTCTTTACAAAGCCTTACTTTTTGTATTACTTTCATTTTGTGATAACGATGAATTTTTGTACTGCCAGATCATTTGAATTCAATATGTTTTTTCTGCCCTGTACATGCTTGTTTAATAAGGCTGTTGCACCTTCACTTAAGTAACGATTAACTGGTTCATTAACTGTAAGAAGACAACAAACAGTAATTAACGCAACCGATGCCGTTGTAAAGGCTAATTATTTAAGCAGCTTTATTTGACAACGAATTCGATAATTTTCCGATTCTCCTCTATGCTTACAACCATTTAGAAGAAACTCTTTCTTAGTTATTAATGATTAGAGAGCCTGACAGAACAACAATCCGATTGCATTTATATATGTTCAACTTGCCAATCATTAAACAAAAATATACAGTCTGCATTAAACGATAACTGGGCAACATTTCGTGAATCTCAAAGCCGAGTAATCAAATTAACATCTACTGGCATAGCGGTTACTCTTGACATTGCGATGCAAATTGTATTCATTGAGAGAATAAGCTAGAAACCGTAAAGGTTGCATCTGGAGGTAAATCACGCTGTTTATTGTGCAAACAATAGGTATAGTAATACTGTACACTCATTCGTGCATATTCTACAAGATAAAATTGAATTGACTTTTAAATACAATAGATTGAACCAATACAAAAATGAGATTCACTATTTAAGTGAGGAATCAAGCTTTTGTTTTTTGATAGATCTATTAATAAATTTTTCAGTAGATTTATTTTTCATTTTATTATTCGTCAATCAATACTTCATGAAATTTATTTTTTCATTTATCACATGTCTATTTGTTGTAATTATAGCTTTTGCACAAACCAATAAAAATAATACCGAAGTTTTAAAACAAAAGATTACAGCTTCGATAGATGCTAATTACGAACAGTATAAACAAAATGCATTGGCTATTTGGAACTATGCTGAACTTGGTTATAAAGAAACACAAAGTAGTTTACTGCATCAAAACACTCTTAAACAAAATGGATTTACAGTAGAGTTTGGCGTTGCCAGTATTCCAACTGCATTTGTAGCAACTTATGGTAGTGGAGCTCCTGTGATTGGTATTTTGGCCGAATTTGATGCTTTGCCAGGGTTATCTCAAGAAGCTAAACCTGAGAAAAGTGCTGTAAAAGGAAAAGATGCAGGGCATGGTTGTGGTCATCATTTATTTGGTACTGCAAGTGTAGCTGCTGGAATTGAAATTAAAAAATTAATTGAAGCAGGAACTTTAAAAGGTACTGTAAAAGTGTATGGTTGTCCAGCTGAGGAAGGTGGGAGTGGCAAAGTGTATATGGTACGTGCAGGGCTGTTTAAAAATGTAGATGTGGTATTACATTGGCATCCTGGGAACGAAAATTCAGTAACCATGACCAGTGCTTTGGCAAATTCATCTGCTAAATTCAGGTTTTACGGTATTTCTGCACATGCTGCTGGTGCTCCTCAAAAAGGAAGAAGTGCTTTAGATGGTGTAGAATCGATGAATTATATGGTAAATATGATGCGTGAACATATTCCTCAAGAAACAAGAATTCATTATGTAATTACCAATGGTGGTAAGGCTCCCAATGTAGTACCCGATTTTGCAGAAGTGTATTACTATGTTCGTCATCCCCAAAAAGCGGAAGTTAAGGAAATTTTTGATCGTGTGGTAAATGCTGCAAAAGGAGCAGCTTTAGGTACTGGCACAACCATGGATTATGAAATAATTGGTGGTACACACGATTTATTGTTGAACAGAACTTTGGCCGAAGTAATGCAAATCAATTTAGAAAAAGTAGGTGGTGTAAACTACACTGAAACCGAAATTGATTTTGCAAGAAAAATACAATCATCTTTTATGTTCGATGCTCCGTTAATTACCAGTGTGGGTAAAGTACAACCTTTGAAATTAATTGGTGATGCCGGTGGCGGCAGTACAGATGTTGGCGATGTAAGTTACACTGTACCCACTGTAGGGATGCGTTCAGCAACATGGGTGGCTGGTGTGCCTGCTCATAGTTGGCAGGCTGTAGCATGTGGAGGTACTGATATTGGTATAAAAGGACTGGTGGTTGCAGCAAAAACAATTGCATTAACTGCGGTTGATTTATATAACAATCCTGCATTAATCAGTAAGGCTAAGGAAGAATTTACAAAAGCAATTGGTATCTATAATTATAAGGCTTTATTAGGCGACAGAGCTCCTGCATTGAATTACAGGGATTGAGTTTTTTGGCTGGAATCTCTTTTTATTAGCTGAGATTTTAAAACAATATGTTCGTTAGGAATATTTTTTTTCTTTTTTTCTAAATAGTTAAAAAGAATTTTTGCTGCCTGTTTTCCCATTTCAAAAGCAGGTTGTGTAACTGTACTTAAAGTAGGCTGCAATAATGAAGATGTAGCCAAATTCGAAAAACAAATCACTTTTACTTGTTCAGGTATTGTAATATCTAATTCGCTGCAAGCATGGTAGGTTGTAAGTGCTAGCTTCTCAACACTTGCAAAAATGCCATCAATCTTTTTGTCACTCAGAAGCAACTGTTTTATTTTTTTGAGGTTATTTTTATCATCTTCCGTGCATTGAACAATACAAACACTGGTTTCTTGTAAATGGTATTTATTAAGGGCTTCTAAATACCCCTGCTTACGTTTATAATCAATCGATAAGCTATCTGAAATAGATAAATACGCTATTCTTTTGCATCCATTTTGTATTAAATGTTCAGTAGCATTTAATGCTCCTACAAAATCATCAGTTGTAATTTTTATTGTTTCAATTTCATGACAAATTCTATCAAAAAAAATAATTGGAATACCCGATTGAATAAGTTCGTTGATATGGGTAAAGTCTTTAGTAGTACTTGCTATAGACATAATTACGCCATCCACACGACCGTTTTGTAAATGATGTAAAATGCTTTTTTCTTTTTCATAATTTTCATGGGTAGAATAAACTAAAATATGATAATCTTTATCCTGTGCAATTGCTTCAGCACCACTAATTGCCTGAATAAAAAAGTTGTTATTTAATTCAGGAGCTATGATTGCTATTGTTTTGCTTTTATGGTTGCGTAAAAAGCCAGCGTATGGATTGGGTGAGTAGCCCATTTTTTTAGCTACATCAATAATTTTTTTTTGGGTTATATCGCCAATTTCATAACTATCTCTTAGTGCTTTTGAAACAGTAGATATAGAAACACCTAGTTCCAGTGCAAGATCTTTTAAATTTACTTTTCTCATGAAAATTGTTAAAAATGGCAGCAAATAATTACGAAAATTAACTAGCTTTTTCCGAAAATTTTACTAAACTTTTTTAGACAATAAAAAAGCAGGATGCCAAGCAATAATAGAAGTATTGTAAAACAAAAAGAGTTTGCAATTCGCAAACCCTTTATAGCGGAGAGAGAGGGATTCGAACCCCCGGACCTGTAACAGTCAACAGTTTTCAAGACTGCCGCAATCGACCACTCTGCCATCTCTCCAGTTGCAAAATAATAGTTTGGAATTGTAACTGCCAAAAATTATTTCCTATCAGTTAACTTCGCATAAACTTTTTCGTTTGAAACACCTATCGGTACTGAATAAATATTTTTGGAAGTATAAGAAACAATTTTTTTTAGGTATACTCTTTATCGTTTTGTCCAACTATTTTAGAATACTTAGCCCGCAAATAGCTGGTTTTGTAGTAGATCAGGTACAAAAAAAAATTACAACAACCTCAGCTGCTCAGATTCATGCAAGAAGTAACTATGACATTTTGGTGAAACAGTTACTTAATTTCATGGAGTCGAATGACATGAGTTTAAAGAAAGTAGTTATTCTTTGCTCTTTAACGCTTTTATTATTGGCAATTTTAGGTGGTTTGTTTATGTTTTTAATGAGACAAACCATTATTGTAATGAGCCGATTTATAGAGTACGACCAAAAAAATGAAATATTTAGGCATTACCAAAAACTCAATATCAGTTTTTATAAAGTAAATAGCACAGGCGATTTAATGAATCGTATTTCTGAAGATGTCAGCAGGGTTCGTATGTACACCGGACCAGCTTTAATGTACTTTATTAATCTGGCAGCTACCATTGGCTTTAGCGTATATTTTATGCTTCGGGAAAACTGGCAGCTTACCATGTATGTTTTGGCTCCATTACCCATATTGGCTTTTACCATTTATTTTGTAAATACCATTATAAATAAACGAAGTGAAAAAATACAGGGTTTGTTATCCGATTTAACTACAACGGCTCAAGAATCATATTCAGGAATCAGGGTAATTAAATCTTTTGTTCAAGAAAAAGCAATGTTGTTTTTTTTTAATACCAATAGTGAGCAGTACAAAAAACAGGCAATCGGATTGGCAAGGGTAGAAGCTGTTTATTTTCCTTCAATGGCATTAATGATTGGCATAAGTACACTTTTAACTATTGCCATTGGCTGCTGGTATGTGTTGCATGGGGAAAATAATGTTACAGCAGGAACAATTACAGAATTTGTAATTTACATTAATATGCTTACGTTTCCTGTAAGTGCAATTGGATGGACAGCAAGCATGATTCAACGAGCAGCAGCTTCTCAAAAACGCTTAAATGAGTTTTTACAAACTGAACCAGAAATTAAGCAATTGCCAAACGCAGCTATTGAAACAGTTGAAGGAGATATTCACTTTAATGATGTAACCTTCACTTATCAGCATACAAGAATTACTGCATTAAAAAATTTTAACTTACTGATTCCTAAAGGAAATAAGATACTTGTTTTAGGAAAAACTGGCAGTGGTAAAAGTACAATTGCTCAATTGTTATTGCGTTTTTATAATCCTACGCAAGGTGAAATTAATATTGGTGGAAATACAATTGAACAAATTTCATTGCATCATTTAAGAGAGCAAATTAGCTATGTACCTCAGGATGTTTTTCTGTTTAGCGATTCTGTGATTAACAATATTGGTTTTGGATTGACCGTAAAAGTCGGTCAGGCGGAAATTGAAAATGCTGCCAAATTCGCAAGTGTACACAATGAGATATTAGCTTTCGAAAAAAAATATGATACCATAATTGGCGAAAGAGGCGTTACTTTAAGTGGCGGACAAAAACAAAGAATTTCGATAGCAAGGGCATTGATAAAACAGCCCGAAATTGTTGTTTTTGATGATTGTTTAAGTGCTGTTGATGCTAAAACTGAACATGAAATTATTGGCAACCTGTACAATTATTTACACGATAAAACTGCCATTATTATTACGCATCGAATTTTTTCGAAGTTTAGTTTCGATAAAATAGTTGTTTTAGAAAATGGAACTATTGTAGAAGAAGGAACACACGAAAGCCTGCTTGCAAATAATGGATATTATACAGAACTGTACAACAACCAAATGAATGAAGACAAAGTTGCTGATAGCATATCTGCCAATTGATATATTTTTAATTACCTTTTTGAGTTTTACGGTGTTGATAATTAATTTGTTAGATTAAATTTATAGTTTTTGATAAGTTTATAACTTTTGTGTCGATAAGCGGAATCAAATACTCTTTAACAAATTGTTGAATATTATTTACACACCAAGCTACTACATTTGCCTTTATGAAAAATGAAACAGTTTTTCTTCTTAAAGCTGCACTATAACGTTTTGTTAGCCACAATCGGGGGGAATTGGGGGATTTTTTAAATGATTAAAAAGGATTGAAATTATGAACAGTTATGTAGTGGCATCACGTATGCAATTAAAACAAGAAAATTTGAAAAACTTACTAGAAGAAGTAAAAGAAACTGTAGCACCAGAAGTATTAACAAAAAAATTTACTTCGGTAGATTTATGGCAAATTGAAAGAAGCAGAAAAACTGCCGCAGGTTATACCAGAAAGTGGAACTTGAACTAGTTTGTAAAAACCCATTTAAAATAAATGGGATTTTTATTAATTTATTATTCTACTAAATTAATAGAGTAAAGTATTATATTTACATAATAAAAGTAAAATAGCATGAGTTTAAGAATAGGTGATCAAGTTCCGGATTTTAATGCCAAAACTAGTATTGGTGATATTAATTTTTATGAATACTTAGGAGATAGTTGGGGTGTTTTATTTTCACACCCTGCCGATTTTACACCAGTTTGCACAACCGAGTTGGGCAGAACTGCTGCACTAAGTGAAGAGTTTGCAAAGCGGAATGTAAAAGTATTGGCTGTTAGTGTGGACGATGTAAACAAACACCGCGAATGGATTAAAGACATCAACGAAACACAACATGTAACAGTTGATTTTCCAATTATAGCCGATGAAAACCGAGTAGTAGCAGATTTGTATGATATGATTCACCCAAATGCAAGCCAAACATTTACCGTTAGAAGTTTATTTATAATTAGTCCTGATAAATTGGTTATGTTGATTATTATCTACCCTGCAAGTACAGGAAGAAATTTTGTAGAAGTATTACGTGTTATAGATAGTTTGCAATTAACCGCTGATTATAAAGTAGCAACACCTGCCGACTGGAAAGAAGGAGAAGACGTAATTGTTGTTCCAGCTATTTCTACAGAAGATGCAACTGCAAAGTTTCCAAAAGGAGTAAAAGTTGTAAAACCTTATTTGCGTTACACACCACAACCCAATAAATAAAAATTCAATAAAAAGCCGATTGAAATTTCAATCGGCTTTTAGTTTTATAAATCTCTGCCATGGCAGGCTTTGAACTTTTTACCACTTCCACAAGGGCAAGGTTCATTTCGACCAGGCTGCTTATCAACCCTGATTGGTTCTTGTTTTACAGGTGTTGGGTCGTAATAGTCATTACCATTTGCTCCATATTCTTGTCCTGCTGCATCAACAGCTTCTTTATTGGCTCTCATTTTGCTAAGATCAGTTTTTTGTTGACGACCTTCTTTAACCTCATCACCTTCATTTAGAGGAATGGCAGCATGGCATAAAAACTCTACAATGCTTTTATTAACTTCTGCATTCATGTTGCTGAATAAATTAAATGCCTCTACCTTATAAATTACCAATGGATCCTTTTGTTCGTAAGTAGCGGTTTGTACACTTTGTTTTAAATCGTCCATTGCACGTAAATGCTCTTTCCATGCATCATCAATAATGCCTAATGTTACATTGCGTTCAACTGCATTCATTAATTCATAACCATTGCTGTCTAATGTTTTTTGCATAGGAGCCAACACATTCATTACTTTTTTACCATCGGTAAAAGGTACAATTACATTTTCGATGTGATTGCCTTGTTGGGTACGAATGTTTTTGAATACAGGAACAGCCTGTGTTGCCAAATCCTGCTTTTTACGTTGGTAATTGGTGATTGCCTGATTGTACAGTTTTTCAGCCAAAGCTTGTTCCGATTGTTTGTTTAATTCTTCAGCAGTAATGGTGGTATCAATTCCAAAGTTTACAATAGCTGCCAAACGCAAGCCTTCATAATCATTCTGCTCTTTGAAGTTATTAATCAACCCTTCGGCAACACTGTAAAATGCATTGTCTAAATCCAATGCCAATCTTTCTCCAAATAATGCATGGTGGCGTTTGGTATAAATAACAGTACGTTGTTTGTTCATTACATCATCGTACTCCAACAATCTTTTACGAATACCAAAGTTGTTTTCTTCTACTTTGCGTTGTGCCCTTTCAATAGATTTAGTAATCATGCTGTGCTGAATTACTTCGCCTTCTTTATAGCCTGCAAAATCCATCACTTTGGCAATACGTTCACTACCAAACATTCTCATTAAATCATCTTCCAATGCTACAAAGAATTGAGAAGAACCTGGATCTCCTTGACGACCAGCACGTCCACGTAACTGTCTATCTACACGACGAGATTCATGTCGTTCAGTACCAACTATTGCCAAACCACCAGCTTCCTTAACACCTGGCCCAAGCTTAATATCTGTACCACGACCAGCCATATTTGTTGCAATGGTAACTGCACCAGCTAAACCTGCTTCAGCAACAACCTGTGCTTCACGAGCATGTTGTTTGGCATTTAATACATTGTGAGGAATTTGCTTTTGACGCAACATTCTGCTCAACAATTCACTCACCTCAACTGATGTAGTACCCACCAATGTTGGACGGCCAGCTTTTACTTGCTTTACAATTTCATCGATTACCGCACCATATTTTTCACGTTTGGTTTTAAAAACCAAATCCTGTTCATCTTTTCTTATAGCTGGAATATTAGTAGGAATAGTAACTACATCTAATTTGTAAATATCCCACAACTCAGATGCTTCAGTTTCAGCAGTACCCGTCATACCACACAATTTGTGGTACATTCTAAAATAGTTTTGTAAAGTAACGGTTGCGTAAGTTTGAGTCGTAGCTTCAATCTTCACATTTTCTTTTGCCTCAATTGCTTGGTGCAAGCCATCGCTGTAACGACGACCTTCCATAATACGACCAGTTTGTTCATCTACAATTTTTACCTGACCATCAATTACTACATACTCTACATCTTTATCAAATAAAGTATATGATTTTAATAATTGTTGCACCGTATGGATTCTATCGGCTTTAACAGAATAGTCGTTAATGATGGCTTCTTTTTGGTGTAGTTTTTCATCTGCACTAAGACTTGCGTCTTTCTCAATTGTAGCCAATGCCACACTAATATCAGGTAAAATAAAGAAATTAGGATCTTCACCAGCTCTGGTAATCAATTGAATACCTTTATCGGTTAATTCAACGCTATTGTTCTTTTCATCGATGTAGAAGTATAATTCTTCATCAGCCTTTGGCATTTCTCTTTGCTGATCAGCCAAGTAATGATTTTCTGCTTTTTGCAATTTTACCCTGATACCTGGTTCACTTAAATACTTAATTAAAGCAGTATTTTTAGGTAAACCTCTATGAGCTCTGAACAATGCTAAGCCACCATCTTTTGGGTCATCATTACCTTCAGCAATTTTCTTTTTAGCTTCTTGTAAAAATTGATTGGTTACTTTCTTTTGAGCCTCAACTATTTTTTCAATTCTTGGTTTCAGTTCAAAAAATTGTTCAATATTATCTTGTCGGCCAATTGGACCAGCAATAATTAAAGGCGTTCTAGCATCATCAATCAATACACTATCCACCTCATCCACCATAGCAAAATGATGTTTACGTTGCACCATTTCATCAGGGTTTTGCACCATGTTATCACGTAAATAATCAAAACCAAATTCGTTGTTGGTACCGTAAGTAATATCAGCTAAATAAGCTTTACGTCTATTCTCACTATTGGGCTCATGTTTATCAATACAATCAACGGTTAAACCCAACCATTCAAATAAAGTACCATTCCACTCACCATCTCTACGTGCCAAATAATCGTTTACTGTAACAATGTGTACACCTTCACCAGCCAAAGCATTTAAGTAAGCTGGTAGGGTAGATACCAAAGTTTTACCTTCACCCGTACTCATCTCTGCAATTTTACCACTGTGTAAAACGCTACCACCAATTAACTGTACATCGTAATGCACCATGTTCCAGGTAATTTGACCACCTGCTGCAGTCCAGCTATTTTTATAAACAGCTTTATCACCTTGAATGGTAATATAGTCTTTACGAACACTCAAATCTCTGTCTAACTGCGTTGCAGTAACAGCCAATTCGGTATTGGTAGTAAATCTTCTGGCAGTTTCTTTAACCACAGCAAAAGCTTCAGGTTGAATTTCCAATAAAATTTCTTCAATCTTTTTATTGCGTTCTTTGCCCATTTTATCTACTTCCTGATAAATAGCATCTTTGGTATGTATATCATCCATCGACAATGCGTCAGCTTCAGCTTTTTTAGCTTCAATTGCTGCATCAATGGTTTTAATATGTTCTTTAATTCTAGCTTTAAACTCAACGGTTTTATTTCTTAATTCATCGTTGGTTAAATTTTGGTATTGTTGAAAAAACTGACTTGTTTTCTCTACAATAGGACGAATAGCAGCAACATCTTTTTCACTTTTGTTACCACCTAAAATCTTCGATAAAAATTTCAACATAGTATTTTATTTATGTACCAAGCAACATAACATGTACTTAGCTGCTGTGCTAGTTTATACTGAGGGTACACGAAGTACCACTTCAACATTTGTAATTTAATTCAGCGATTCAATTTCAAAAACCCTGCATAAATTTAGAAGTAGCCAAATTGACACAGTTTTTTTGTAAAGGCTGTCAAAGATAATAGATTTGAATTGATGGAATGCAGCACTTTTAGCATTCATGATTTCTTAAACAATCACTTGAATACTTCATTATATGAACGCAATTCTTTGTTTATTTGAACTATGTAATTAAAATGCTGTTTATTTAGTATGGTATTGCGAATTATTATTTTCTTGTTGTGTATTTCTTCAACTCAACTTAATGCTCAGAAAAATCTTGCTGATTCAGTTGCTCAAAAACGCAATCAAATGAACCAAACCAATATGGTTGTCTTAGGTAGTTGGGCGGCTAGCAATATGTTATATGCTGGTATGGCAATTTCTCAAAATACAGGTAACGAAAAACACTTTCATCAAATGAATGTGTATTGGAATGTTGTAAACCTAGGTATAGCTGGGTTCAGCTATTTCAACACCCAAAAACAATTGAACAAATCCATCAATCTTGAGCAAAATGTAAAAGAACAACGATTAATTGAGAGAGTATTGTTGATTAACTCTGGACTAGATGTAGGATATATTGCTACAGGAATTTATTTAATGAATAGAAGTTCGAGCCAAAATGTGCTTGATAATCAGTATCAAATGAAGGGTTTTGGACAAAGTTTAGTGCTACAAGGAGGTTTTTTATTATTGTTTGATGTGTATCAATATTTAGTTCATCGATCAAACGGAAAATCTCTTCATCCAATCAATTCAAAAGCTAGTTTTTCCATATCTGGGGATAAATTAAGCTTCGTATATAGATTTTAAAATAGTTTTCTGCACATTCAAAAACTACAGTTGATTTTTACCCGTTTTCTGTTACTTTTGCAGCCTTTAATAGCTAATATCTGTTGGCTATTAGCTGATAGCTAAAAAAATTACACAATGGCAGGTCAACTTAAAGAGGTAAGAAACAGGATTAAGAGTGTACAAAGTACGCAGCAAATTACAAAAGCCATGAAAATGGTGAGTGCTGCTAAACTACGTAGGGCTCAGGATGCAATTATACAAATGCGTCCTTATGCTCAAAAACTACAAGAAATGTTGAGCAATATTGTAAGTAACGCTGATGGAGATACCAATATTAAATTAGCAGAAGAAAGACCTGTTGAAAAAGTGCTATTGATTGTTATTACAAGTGATAGAGGTTTGGCAGGTGCATACAATGCCAATGTAGTTAAATTGGCTAAAGAAACCATTGCTACTAAATATGCTGCACAACATGCAAAAGGCAATGTAGCTATTTGGAATATTGGTAAAAAAGGTTGGGAATCTTTAACCAAATCTGGTTATA
The DNA here is from genome assembly GCA_044348985.1 of Chitinophagaceae bacterium. GTDB lineage: Bacteria > Bacteroidota > Bacteroidia > Chitinophagales > Chitinophagaceae > UBA1930. The sequence goes on along the minus strand of JBIKRV010000005.1, from coordinate 64,758 downwards.
AGACAGATGCTACTCATAAAGATATTTATTTGAACCTGAAGTTCGAAACTGTTCAAGCTGCTGCACAAGCTGCTATGAAAGCGTTTGAAAATGCTGAGTTCGATGCAATCGAAATTATTTACAGTCAATTTAAAAATGCAGCAACACAAGCATTTGTAGCTGAACCATTTTTACCTATTCCTAAAGTAGTGGCTAAGGCAGGTGCTAAAAAATCTGACTTTATTTTCGAACCGAATAAAGATCAGTTAATTACTGAGTTAATGCCTAAAATTTTAAATACTCAATTATACAAAGCAGTATTAGATGGCAATGCTAGTGAGCATGGAGCTAGAATGACTGCAATGGATAAGGCAAGTGAAAATGCCAATGAGTTGTTGAAAGCATTGAAACTTTCTTACAACCGTGCAAGACAAGCAGCTATTACAACTGAGTTAACTGAGATTGTAAGTGGGGCAGCAGCGTTGCAAGGTTAGAGAAGTTGAAAAAGTTGAATGGGTTGAAAAGTTGACAGTTTGTTTCAAATTTATCAGCTTCCTTAATATCTTCAACTTCTTGAACTTTTTCAACCTTATAAACTCTTTAAACTTTTGAACTTTGGAACTTTCTTCTATTATACCACATATTGAGGTTTTGATCTTTGCGAGTGAAAAACCATTAACTGCATTAGAAATAGTGGAGTTAATCAACAATGCTTTTGGCTTTTTAGAAGAACGTGTAACCTTGGATCAGGTGGAAAGTTGCATTGAAGGAATTAAAGAAAAATATGCTTCTGAGTTTTATCCTTTTGAGGTAAAAGAAAGTGGTGGTGGATTGCAATTTTTAACCAAGAAAGATTATCATAAAACTTTAGCACAATTAAATGGCGATAAGTTTCTAAAACGTTTATCTTCTGCGGCTTTAGAAAGCTTAGCCATTATTGCTTACAAGCAACCTATTACCAAAGGTGAAATTGAAAAAATACGAGGTGTAAATAGTGATTATAGTGTACAAAAGTTATTAGAAAAAGAACTCATTATAATTGCAGGTAGAGATGAAAAAGCTCCGGGACATCCACTGATATACACCACTTCAAGAACATTTATGGATTATTTTGGCATCAATTCAACTGCCGATTTACCAAAAATTAGAGAAGTGTTGGCTGAGCAACTTGTTGAAGGCACGATGATTAATCCTGAAGATTTTACCAGCAACCAAGCTTTGCCTGAACAAGAAGAAACGATAGATGAAACTACTTTTGAAATGAGTATTGTTGATTCTACTGATGAAGATGAAATGGCAACTGAAGCCATTACCGAAGAAATGCTGGCTCAGTTGACTGAGGAAGATAGCACCGATATTATAAATGAAGAAATAACTACTGAAGAATTATTTGAAGAAAAAGAAACCAAAGAAGAAGATAAAAAAGAAAATGATGCTAACGCATAATATAAAAAACCTCAACCAAAAAGTTGAGGTTTTTTATGGGGTTTTATGAAATGCGTAATTGAAAATCAGTTAACTTTTATACAATCTGTTGCATCGTTATCTTCGCAACCATGCAGCAACCATCGAACGAACAATTTATAGACTTAGCCAATCAATTTGGTACACCATTGTATGTGTACAATGCAGAAAAAATTACTGAGCAATTCAATAAACTGACTGAAGCATTTAAAAACAGCGATGTAAAATTTTTTTATGCCAGTAAGGCATTAACCAATATCAGTATTTTAAAACACTTTAAAAAAATTGGTTCCAATATCGATTGCAGTAGTATCAATGAGGTGAAACTGGCTTTACATGCTGGTTTTCCTGCACAACAGGTTTTATATACTTCTAACGGAATTGCTTTTGATGAGATTAAGGAAGCTAAAAGCTTAGGCGTATTTATTAATATTGATAGCCTAAGCAATTTGGAAAAATTTGGGAAAGCATTTGGCAATAGTTATCCTGTTGGGTTAAGGTTAAGGCCCAATATTATGGCTGGTGGTAATTTGAAAATTTCTACTGGTCATGATAAAAGTAAATTTGGTATTCCTGTCGATCAAATAAATGAAGTAGTTGCCATAGTGCAAGCTCACAATATGCTAATTAATGGTTTACACATTCATACAGGTAGTGAAATTAAAGATGTAGATGTATTTGTAAAAGGAATTGAAGTATTATTCGATTTAATACCCTTGTTTAAAGACCTTACTTATATTGATTTAGGTGGTGGCTTTAAAGTACCTTATAAAGCAGGCGATGCAGAAACAGATATTCAATTATTGGCTGAAAAAGTGAAAGAATGTTTCGATAACCATCCACACGATAAACATTTACAAATTTGGTTTGAGCCAGGTAAATATTTGGTAAGTGAATGTGGCTATTTATTAGCTCAAGTGAATGTGCTAAAAGAAACAGCTGCTGTAAATTTTGCTGGCATAAACACAGGGTTTAATCATTTAATAAGACCGATGTTTTATGATTCGTACCACAAAATAAAAAACATCAGCAATCCGTCGGGAGAAGAAAAAAAATATGCGGTGGTAGGTAATATTTGCGAAACAGACACTTTTGCCTGGGATAGAAAGCTAAATGAAATTCGTGAAGGAGATTTGTTGTTGTTTTACAATGCAGGAGCTTATGGTTTTGAAATGAGCAGTAATTTTAACAGCCGTTTTAAGCCTGCTGAAGTGCTTCTAAAAAATGGAGAAGCACATTTAATAAGAAAGAGAGATACATTTGAAGACTTATTGAGAAATCAGGTAGAAGTTGACTAAATTAGTGTTGTGAAAATTAAACATCTGCATATTCAAAATTATAAATCATTGGTTGACTTGAAAATAGTTGAACCCAATGCTTTTAGTGTCTTTGCTGGTCCAAATGGTGCAGGAAAGAGTAATATTTTTGAAGTGTTGGAGTTTATGTCATATTCAAATAAAATTGATTGGGATACAGTAGAGTCTCTTTTTGGAGGTCAAAAACGGTTTGTGAATTTTAATTCAAGTAAAACAGAGTATAAAATCGAACTAAAGTTCGATGATTTTGAAAGCTGTCTTTCTTATAAACCTGTAAATGTTGAACAACAGTTTAAAGCTTTTGCTTCTCTTAAATATGGTTTCTATAGTGATGATATGGGAATTCATGGTGATAAGGTTCCATCTAATGAATATACACAACAATGTTATTCAAATTTTACTAGAATTTTTATAAACAAAGAGGAACTGAATAGAGTTAAAGTTACTTCAAATCAAAGATTACTTTCTGATACTTCAAATTTAAGCCCTATTATAAAAAATATACTTTCAGATTCAGCAAATAATGAAGAGTTTATTGAATGGCTTAAACTATTTATCCCTGGTTTTGAAAATTTAGAAGTACAAAGCGATATTGACGGAAATGATCGGTTTCATCTTTTTGAAAAAGGTACTCAAAAGCCTTTCGATAAAAAACTTATTTCTGATGGAACTTACAATATACTTGCACTTTTAGCAGCAGTTTATCAATCTAACGAACCTCAATTTCTTTGCATTGAAGAACCTGAAAATGGATTAAACCCCTATGTTATAAAAACATTGGTTGATTTTTTTAGAAAACAATGTGAGGAAAAGGGACATTACATTTGGTTAAATACGCATTCCCAAACTTTAGTAAAAGAATTGCAACCGCATGAACTTATTTTGGTTGATAAGGTGAATGGTGCAACACAAATAAAACAATTTTCTAAAGATTATAATTTACATGGGTTAACAATGGATGAAGCCTGGCTCAGCAATGCTTTGGGAGGAGGGTTGCCATGGTAACTGTTGGCTTTATCGTTGAAGGAGATTCAGAAGTTATACTTATCAAAAGCGAACCTTTTATTAATTTTCTGAACAAAATCCAATTACATTGTTCAAATGAATTAGTAATTAATGCTGGTGGTAAATTTAATTTATACCATCCTAAAGGCGATTTTTCAAAAATTGAAATACGTGTAAATGGTTGGATTGAAACCTTAAAAGACAAAGGAGCTGAGCTAATATTTATATTACTTGACTTTGACGATAGTGATGATAATTATACATCATTCAAACAAAAAATTTTTCATCAAGAAAATAACATTATTGTAGTTGCTAAACAGGAACTAGAAGCATGGTATTTAGCAGACACAAATGCTCTAAATAAATATTTAGGTACAACTGGTTTAGAAATTGAAAACCCTGAATCATTTTTAAAACCATTAGAAGAATTAAAGAGGCTAAGGAATCTATACTCCAACAAAGGAATTGCGGATAAAAAATTTTTAACCAAGCATTTCATTAGCTCAGGCTTTTCATTACAAAATGCAGCAAATCATCAAAATTGTTTTTCTGCAAAGTATTTTCTAAGTAAACTCATGGCTGCTGCCATTATCAATTAACATCCATCATGATTGAAATAAAAAATATCACCAAGGGTTTTGAAGAAAGAACAATATTGAAAGATATTAGTGCTGTTTTTGAAACTGGCAAGTGCAACTTAATTATTGGAGCCAGTGGTAGTGGGAAAAGTGTATTAACCAAAGTAATGGTGGGTTTATTTGAGCCCAATAAAGGTGATGTTTTGTATGATGGTATTAGTATGACTGCTTTGGAGCAGAAAGAAAGAAAAGGGTTGCGTCAGCAAATTGGTATGTTGTTTCAGGGTAGTGCTTTGTTTGATAGTATGACGGTGGAAGAAAACATTTTATTTCCGCTAGACATGTTTACCAAAATGACGACCAAAGAGAAAAAGAATAGAGCCAATGAAGTTTTGGCAAGGGTAAACTTAAACGATGCCCATAAAAAATATCCTGCTGAAATTAGTGGTGGAATGAAAAAAAGAGTTGGTATTGCCAGAGCAATTGTATTAAATCCTAAATACCTTTTTTGTGATGAACCCAACAGTGGTTTAGACCCTCAAACATCCTTATTGATTGATAAATTAATTCAGGAAATTACCGATGAATTTAACATGACTACCATTATTGTTACACACGATATGAATAGTGTTATGGAAATTGGGGATTATATTATGTACTTGCATAAAGGCGAAAAACAGTGGGAGGGCACTAATAAAGACATCATTTTTAGTAAAAATGAATTACTGAATAGCTTCATTTTTGCATCAGAATTTTTACAAGATGCTAAAGAAATGCGTATGCTAGAACAAAAGCGTTAATCTTTTTTGGGTAATAGGCAACATAATTTTAAACGTTCGTATCTAACTTTACATCTACAACCTTTAAAATTGTTTTATGAAAAAAACCTTTACCCTGCTTTTTTTCTTTCTTATTTCAATTGCCTTTACAGCAGTTTTGGCAAATACCGTTCAAATTTCGGGTTATGTAAAATATGCCAATGGTGCTCCAGTTGTTAATCAGGCAGTTACCATTTCCAACGATTCCATATTTCAAGGCAACACCTGTGGTGTAATGGTGCATGTAAAATACACCAATGCAAATGGATTTTATATCGACACCTTGTCTTGTTCGGGTACCATTACAGCATTAAGAGTAACTACACCCAACTGTAATGGAACAATGCTAAATAACACAGTTACGATAAACCAAACTTCATTGGTTGCTGAGTCTAATTTTAATTTGGCCTGTAATCCTCCCAATACCCCCAATTGTACAGCTAATTACACCTTTAATACCACAGGTGCTACAGTTCAGTTTACCAGTACATCAATTGCACAAAGTGCTGTAACAGCTTATATTTGGAAATTTGGCGATGGTACTAGTGCTACAATTGCTAACCCTACTCATCAATATGCAGCTTCAGGTATTTACAATGTTTGTTTAACAATCACTTCAAGTAATGGTTGTAATGATAGTATTTGTAAAGCTGTAACGGTTGTTGTTCCTACTGCTTGTAATGCAGAATTTCAGTTTGTAAGAGATTCAGCAAACTATAAATTATTCAAATTTTATGCAGGTGTAAATACTGCTTATCCAAATAATGATCCTGTTATAGAACGCAAATGGAAATTTGGTGATGGCGATAGTTTAATGGGCAATGTTCAAAATCCAACACATTTATATGCTCAAGCTGGTACCTATAATGTGTGTTTAAGAATTAAAACACAAAGTGGCTGTGTAAGCGATATGTGTAAAGTACTTGTTGTTGTAAATCCTGCTGCAACCGCTTGTGTTCCTGCATTTACTTATGTACCTCAATCAACATTACTATCATTTAATAGTAGCATGTCGATTGGTGCCAATGTTGATAGTATAATTTCAAGAAGATGGACTTGGGGTGATAGCACAGTTGCATTAACTGGTAATATTGTTAGTCCACAACACCAATATGCTCAGCCTGGTTCTTACACAGTTTGTTTAACTATAAAAACTGCCAGTGGTTGTGAAAAAACAATTTGCAAATTAGTTACTGCAACAAATATCAATAGTGCTTGTGTTCCTCAGTTCTTGTCTCAACGTATTGCTCCTAAAAAAGTAGAATTTAACAGTAGCATGAGTTGGGTTGCAGCCAATGATTCTATCATAGAACGCAAATGGCGTTTTGGTGATGGTACATCTATTTTAACTGGCAATTTAGTGAGTGTTCAACATGAATATCCTACAACAGGAGTCTATACTGCTTGTTTATACATTAAGACGGCATTGGGTTGTGTAAATGAAGTTTGCAAGCCAATTGTATTACAAGATAGTATTGTACAACCACCAGCAGGTGTAACTGAGCCAATACGAATTATAAGTATGTTCCCGAATCCAGCAAGTATTGTATTAAACACCAATATTTGGAGTGCTTATAACAATGTTGCTGCTGAATTAGCCATTTATGATATTTATGGAGTGAAAAAATGGAGCATCAATAAAAATTTATTACAAGGAACCAACTTTACAGCAATTCCAGTTGCCAATTTATTAACTGGACCATATTTCTTTAAAGTAAAAACAATATATGGTACTAAAAGCCGTCAGTTTTTTAAACTGTAAATGCATATAATACTTTTAAAAAGCCTTTGCTATACAACAGCAAGGGCTTTTTATTTGTTAGCCATCATTGTTCTATAAAATGAGGCAGATTACTTAACTTACAATTGATTTTGTACAACAATCCATTTCTTTTAATAGTACTACGTACTATTGCATAAATTAATATCAGCAATGAAAAAATTCATCTTTTACCTGTTTTTTTTAGTCCTGATTATTGGAGCTTTAACTGCATGGTTGGTTTTAGGTAGTGGTACTGGTTTTGCAGAAAAAAACAAATCCTTTATTATTGAAGAAGGCAATACCCACAAAGCTGCTGTTATAAAAGTATTAGAATCCAAATACATAATAAACAGTGGATTACTTTTTGGTGCAACTGCAGATGCTTTAGGTATTTGGGATAAAATAAAACCGGGTAAATATGAAGTAAAAAATGGCAGCAGTATTTTCTCTGTTGCAAGAATGCTGAAGAATGGTAAGTTGTCACAAGCCAATTTGGTGATTAACAAAATCAGGGTTAAAGAGGATTTAGCCAAACTGATAGGCAAGAATTTTTCTACCGATTCATCTACTGTAATGGTATTTTTAAACAGCAATGATTCTCTAAAACCTTTTGGTGTAGATACCAGTACTGTATTTACCATGATGATTCCAGATACGTACACATTTTATTGGAACACTTCTTTAAACAAAATATTCAGTAAACTAAAAGATGCAAGTAACAATTACTGGAATAAAAACAATCGTACCGATAAAGCTGATAAGTTGGGATTAACACCACAAGCTGTTTACACACTTGCTTCAATCGTAGAAGAAGAAACCAACCACAACGATGATAGAGCTAAAATAGCTAGTGTATATATCAATCGTTTAAATAAAGGGATGCCATTACAGGCTTGTCCAACTATTAAATATGCCATGAAAAATTTTGCACTGACAAGAATTTATGAAAAGTATTTGTTCAATCCATCGCCATACAATACTTATAGATTAAAAGGTTTACCTCCTGGACCCATTTGTACACCATCTCCAAAATGTATAGACATTGTGTTAGAAGCACCACAAACCGATTATTTATTCTTTGTAGCAAAAGCCAATTTTGATGGATACCATCACTTCAGTAGTACGTTTGCCGAGCATGATAAATATGCGAAAGAATACCAAAAAGCATTAGATGCTTATACTGCCAAAAAGCAACAAGTAAAGCCTTAAATATTGAATAAAATAGAAAGAAAGATTGTCACTTGGCTTCCTGTTGCTTTTATCATTCGTAAAAGCAAACAAATCTTATTGCCTGGATTTCAGGGGCTGCATTTGCACGATGTGGTACGTTTCTTTTTTAAACAAATTAATAAAGTAGGATTGAACGAAAGAGCTGCTGCTATTTCATTCAACTTGATTATGGCTATACCTGCTGCTTGTATTTTTATTTTTACTTTGGTGCCGTATTTGCCAATTGGCAAAGAATTTAATACCGAATTATTAAAGCTTACCAAAGACTTAACGCCCAACCAAAATACGTACAAGTTTGTAAAAGATTTTTTAGACGACTTTTTTAGCACCTCACGTTCTGGCTTGTTATCCTTTGGTTTTTTATTGGTTATTTTCTATGCTTCCAATGCCATGATGGGTATTATTAGGGCTTTTGACCAATCGGTTGATGTGCATAAAAAATACTTTTTACATAAGCGATGGAGAGCCATTCGTTTAACTGTGATTTTGATTATTCTGGTTATTGCCAGTATATTAATGTTAATAGGGCATGAGCAACTTACCCTTATTTTAAAGAAGCTTTTTCATATGAAACGCAGAGCCAAGATTCCTGGTTGGAATGGTATTCGATGGGTAATTATTGTTGGATTGGTATTTTATGGTATTTCATTCATTTACAAATTTGCTCCTTCTTTAAAAAAACGATGGCCAATTGTTACGCCGGGTTCGTTGTTTGCTACTTTTTTAACCTTGGTAACTACTATTGTGTTCTCTTATTGGGTTAACAATTTCTCAGCCTACAATAAAGTATATGGCTCTATTGGTACAGTATTAATCATCATGCTGCTTATTTTTATCAATTCATTAATTCTTTTAATTGGATTTGAATTAAATGCAAGCATCATGCATTTGCGTAACAATGCTGATAAAAGAGTAGATAACTCGATAAATGGTTTGGAACAAACACCAAACGAACCTACTTTTATACAATAAAACACTTCATTATTATGAAAAAAGCAATTTTATTTTCATTTCTTGCATTTTTTGCAGGTCGAATTATTGCCCAAAATATTCAGTCATTGGCTGTTGGTACTGCAGCACCAATGTTGGATTTACAAATGCAGGATGTATCGGGTAAAGGCATTTCTATCAAAGAAGCCATGAAAGAAAATGGCGTATTGGTCATGTTTAGTTGTAATACTTGTCCTTACGTAATTAAAAATGAAGCAAGAACCAAAGCCATTGCTGAATATGCCCAAAAGAATGGAATGGGAGTTATACTTTTCAACTCCAATGAAGCCAAGAGAGACAGTGATGATTCTTTTGAAGCCATGAAAGAATACGCCAAAAAGCAAGGATACCAATGGTATTATGCAGCTGATGCAAAATCTACTATTGCCAATGCATTTGGTGCAACACGAACACCAGAAGTTTTCTTAATCAATAAATCGGGTGTTATTGTTTATAAAGGTGCTATCGATGATAATCCATCTGAACCTGAAAACGTTAAACGTGAGCATTTAAAAATAGCTATTGATGAAGTAACCAAAGGCAAAACCATCTCTGTAAAAGAAAGTAAATCAGTAGGTTGTAGTATTAAACGAAATAGTTAAATCAAAGACTTTAAATAAAAATCCCTCAACATTATTATTTGTTGAGGGATTTTTTATAGCTGTTTAAATCTGTTCAATCACTGTTATCTGTGGTCCCATTCCATTCAATCAGCAATCCATTAGCAGTGTTTCTGTAAATAAATAAGCCCTGAGTAATCAGGGCTTATTCATCATATATCTGTGTAAATCCATTCAATCCGTGTCATCCGTGTTCCATTACTTAGTCTCTGCCATATCCGGAATCACTTCACTCTTATAAGCACCGGCATCTAATTTTTCCTTGGTTTCGCTAAATGCTTTTAAGGTAATATCAATATCTTCAAATGTATGTGCAGCACTAGGAATTAAACGATAAATGATATGACCTTTTGGAATTACAGGATACACAACAATACTTGCAAATACTCCATAATTTTCTCTTAAGTCCATTACCATTTGTGTAGCTTCTTCAACACCACCTTTCATATAAACAGGTGTTACAGGTGTATCGGTTGCTCCAATATCAAAACCACGTTCTTTTAAACCAGCTTGTAAACGCATGGCATTACTCCATAATTTTTCTTTCAACTCAGGCATGGTACGCAACATATCTAAACGCTTTAAGTTGCCCATTACAATTGGCATAGGCAAACTCTTGGCAAATATTTGAGAACGAATGTTGTAGCGTATATAATCAATAATAATTTTTGGTCCAGCTAAAAATGCCCCAATACTAGCCATACTTTTTGCAAATGTGCTAAAGTATAAATCAATTCCATCTTGACAACCTTGTGCTTCACCAGCACCAGCACCAGTAGCACCCAAGGTACCAAATCCATGAGCATCATCTACCAACAAACGGAAATCGTATTTACTTTTCAAATCAACAATTTCTTTTAATCTACCTTGGTCACCAGCCATTCCAAAAACCCCTTCAGTAATTACCAAAATACCCCCTGTTTTTTGCTTTTCAATTAAAGCAGTTGCACGGTCCATTTGTTTTTCAAAATCTTCCAAATCGTTGTGCTTGAAAACATATCTGTGTCCTGTGTGTAAACGCAAGCCATCAATTATACAAGCATGACTTTCAGCATCGTACACAATAACATCATGTCGTCCACAAATGGCGTCAATGGTACTCATGATACCTTGATAACCAAAGTTCAATAAAATGGCATCTTCTTTATGTTCAAATGCAGCCAATTCAGCTTCTAAACGTTCGTGGTTATTGCTGTTTCCACTCATCATTCTTGCTCCCATTGGATAAGCCAATCCCCACTCATCAGCAGCATCAGCATCAATTTTTCTAATATCAGGATGGTTCGCCAAACCCAAATAATTATTCAAACTCCACACAATCACATCCTTTCCTCTAAATTTCATTCTACTGTTAATAGGCCCTTCTAATTTAGGAAATGCAAAATAGCCATGGGCTCTTTCTCTGTGCTGACCTAATGGACCATAATTTTTAACCAGTCTTTCAAAAATGTCTGCCATAATTGTAGTTTATAAGTTTACAGGAATAAAAAAGAATGCGTAAATCAAATTCAAAATTTATTTTTTGTAACCAACTGCACAACACCAGTCAACTTTAGTTGTGTCACACCCTTCAACGCTTAGTACGCTATTCAACTTTTTTTACCCAAATTAAAGTTTGCAAAAATAACCATTTGATAACTATCACCCAACGCTAATATTCATCTGTGGAAAATGTACATTTGCTACTCAATTAATTAACAAATGAAAAAACTGTTTGTCTTTCTTCTTGCCATCGCTGCCTTTTTTCAGGTGGAAGCTCAAATAAAATCTACCAATAAAAACAATACATCAACCAAACCAAAATTGGTGGTGGGTATTGTAATCGACCAAATGCGTTGGGATTATTTATACCGTTTCAACGATTTATATAAACCCAATGGTGGTTTTAAACGAATGATGAACCAAGGGTTTAACTGTAACAATACGTTTATTCCTTATACACCCACTGTTACAGCTTGTGGACATACTTGTGTGTACACAGGAAGTGTACCAGGTATTCATGGAATTACTGGTAACAATTGGTGGGATAAAAACCTAAACCGAACTGTGTATTGCAGTGAAGACAAATCTGTACAAGGCGTAGGAGGGAAGGATGAAGTAATAGGACAAATGAGCCCTAAAAACATGCTTACTACAACCATTACTGATGAATTGAGATTGGCCAGCAATTTTAAAAGCAAAGTAATTGGTATAGCTGCTAAAGATCGTGGAGCTATTTTACCAGCAGGGCATAGTGCCAATGCAGCTTACTGGTACGATGGCAAAAGTGGCAATTTTATTACCAGCACTTATTATATGAATGCTTTACCAGCATGGGTAAATAACTTCAACAATCGTAAATTAGTAGATAGTTTATACAAGCTAAACTGGAATACTGTTCTAGCTAAAGAAACTTACTTAAAATACGCAACAGAAGATGTAAAAGATTATGAATCAAAACCTTTTGGTAAAGATCAAGTAGGTTTCCCTTACAGTTTGGCTAAGTATGCAGGTAATGATTTTACAAAAATTTTATCTACTCCGCATGGTAATACTTTAACTACAGAAATGGCCAAAGCTGCTTTAATAGCTGAGCAATTGGGTAAAGGAACTGCTACTGATTTTTTGGCTGTAAGCTATTCTAGTCCTGATTATATTGGTCATTCTTTTGGTCCAAATAGTTGGGAAATGGTAGATGATTATGTTCGTTTAGATACTGAATTGGGCAACTTATTCGACTTTTTAGACCAGCAAATTGGAAAAGGTGCATACACTGTTTTTTTAACTGCCGACCATGCTGTTGCACATGTACCAGGCTTTATGAAAGAAAATAAGTTACCCGGTGGAACGATTGATGATGAAGCTGGTATGAAGGATGTAAATAAAAAACTAAAAGAAGTGTTTGGTGCCGATAGTTTAATATTAGCAACCCATAATTACCAACTAACCCTTAATCATGCTTTTATTAAACGGAATAGTATTGACAAAGAAAAGCTAACCAGCTGGATTATTGCTTATTTTGAAAAAATAGAAGGTGTTTCCCGTGCTTTTGAGATAGAAGAACTTATGGAAATTCCATTGAATAAAACCTTAAGGGAAATGATCGCCAATGGATATTATCCTGCTCGTTGTGGCGATATTCAGCTCATTTTTAAACCTGGCTATATTGATGGTAAAAATACTGGTACTACACATGGTTTATGGAATCCTTACGATAGCCATATTCCTTTACTTTTTTATGGTTGGGGTATCAAAAAAGGAAGTACCCATCGTGAAACTTATATGACAGATATTTCAGCTACCATTGCTGCATTACTCAATATACAAATGCCCAATGGTTGTGTAGGTAAGGTGATTGAGGATGTTTTTAGTTTTTAGTTAGGAGTTGATAAAATTGATAAAGGAAAAATTGAACATTGAAGGCAGTCCATAGTAAATTAAACATTCATTCATTATTTAAAAAAAAGTTGCAGGAGCGTAGTTTAATCTAAAATCCATGCCCAGCAAATTTCTTTTTTACGCAATTCCTTAAACTTCTACCTTTATCAACCAGTCAACTTTCCAACTTTTAACTTTAAACTTTCCGTTTTCTTCCTTTTAACTTCTTCAACCCAGTCAACTTTTTCCCTTCCCCCTGTAAGGTTCTTCACACATCATCGTATCTACTAAAAAGTCAATAAACATGAAAGCATTCAAAACATTAGCAGCTGTAGTATTACTTACAGTATTATCAACTTCAGTATTTGCACAGGCACAGCCGAAAAAAGAAAAGCTGAAAGATCATAAGTGCACCGAAGCCTGTCATAAAGATGGCAAGTGTACCATGGCTCACGGTGAAAAAGGACATAAATGCACCGATGCCTGCAAGAAAAAAGAAGAAAAGAAAAAAGCCTGACAAAAAAAGCCGATTGATATTACTCAACCGGCTTTCTTTTATGTCTCCTTTATTATACCCAAAAAATATTTAGTTGAACCACTAAGGCTTAAAGGTAACTAAGAAAAAAAACCAAGTTTTTACTTTTTGTTATACCAAGCTTGGCAAAGTTTGCCATACTGAGCCTGTCGAAGTATGCTGACTTAAATCATGCTTTTGTTCGGTTTCGACAAGCTCAACCTGACATTCGTGTTCAACCAGTCAACTCTACTTCCAACTTCCGTCTTTCGTTTTCCGACTTCATCACTTCTTCACCTCAGGTTTCAACACAGCAGTAATAGTATTCTTACCATTGAACAGCAAATTAGCAGTAGCCTTTATTTGTTCAGGCGTTAATGCATTTACATATTTCTCATAGTTCAAGAAACGATCGGCATTTTCACCTTCCAATAAAACCGATTGTATCTTTTGTAACCAAGTACCATTTTCTTTAGCACTGGTTTTAGCTTGTTCAATCCATTGTTGTTTTACTTTATCTAAAGTAACCTTATCAGGTCCTTTCAATTTAATACTATCAATTTGGCTGTTCAATGCAACAATCAAGGTATCAGCTTTTGCTGGACCACAAGGCAATTGAGCAAAATACGTATAGTTTCCATAAGGGTATTTCTCAACACCACCAAAAATGCCACCACCATAAATACCTTGAATTTTTTCACGTAAATCTTCGATGATTTTAATATTCAACACCTCACTAATAGCACTGGCTTTTAATTCTAAATCTTCGCTGTAAGGCACTTCTCCACTGTACATAGCTAAGATCAAAGCTTTCTCTTCTTTACCTTTAAATACATTGATGTTTTTAATGCCTTTTGCCGGACGGAGACCATTGTCTTTAAATCCAAACTGTTTACCACTCACCGGTAAGCTGGCAATGTATTTTTTAATCAATAGTTCGGTAGTATCTTTTGGTAAGCTACCCACAAACGTAAAATGCATACCAGTTAAATCGCCAAAACGTTCTTTATAAATAGCCATTGTTCTATCTAAATTAATACCATCAAAATAAGCAGCTTTAGGTATGGCAATAGGAGCCAATGGATGGTTGTTGTACATGGTTTTATACAAAGTATCTATAAACGATACTTGTGGATTCGCCATCATAAACACCGTTTGACTTTTTGATTTTTGTAAAAAGCTTTTAAACAAAGCCGTGTCTTTACGTGGCTCATACACATACAGGTTGAGCAATTGTAACATGGTTTCAAAATCTTTCACACTGCTGCTGCCACTAAAACCATCGGTAGTAGGAGAGAACACCGTGTTTACAGTAGCTGTTTTACCGGTTAAAGCCTTACGCAAATCAGTAGGAGAAAATGCACCCACACCCATTGCACCCATTACTTGTGATGCATAAGTAGTATTGTATTTATCTTCTACACCATAATTATTGGTACCACCAAAACGACGTGCACCCATTAGAATCTGATCATTTTTAAAATCGGTTTTCTTAACCGTTACTTTAATACCATTGCTCAAGGTATAAGTAGTAGTACCCAATTTCTCATTCTTCACACTCGAAACAATAGAACCCGGTTTTAATTCTTTGGTAAATAAAGCAGCAGTAACTACTTTTTCTTCATAGGCTTTAATATCTTTTTTAGCAGCCGTATTGTTTACCAAAGTAACCAATTCATCGCCTGAAGGTAGCTTCACGTCAGTAGCTTCCGGACCAGTTACAAATGTTGCAAAATTGGTATTGCTTTTTAAGTTAGTAGCAACTGCATTTACTTCTTCTAAGCTAATGGTAGGTAACAATTGTTTGTAATAATTATACTCCACTTCAATACCAGGAATCGGTTCATTGGTTAAAAAATTACGAATATATTCTTCTACATAAGATGAAGATTCAGTTTTATCTTTCTCTTTAAAACTACGTTCCATCTGCGTTAGCAAATTGGTTTTCACCCTTGCCAATTCGTCTTTGGTAAAACCAAAACGTTTTACTTTTTCTATTTCTTCAACTACGGCTGTTAATGATTTGGCAATATCTCCAGCACCAGCATACGCCTGTGCCTGTAATGATTTATAACCACGGGCATACGAATCAAATCCAACACCAGCACCCAAAAACGGAGGGTTTTCTTTTTGTGTTAACTCACGTAAACGCTGGTTTAAAATGGTGGTAAATATTTGTTCAACAATATTTTCTTTGTATTCATTTACTGTAGTAGCTTCTTTAGATACGGATGCACTATACGCCAATTCAGCACGGTACATCGTAGCTTCTTTATCGGTAACTACCAAACCTTTATTGCTGGTATAAGCAGACACAGCAGCCAATGTTCTTGCACGTTCGTTAGCAGGATTGGTTAAGCCAGCAAAATGCTTTTTAACCAATGCCTCAGCACTGGCAGCATCTACATCTCCCACAACTACCACAGCCATTAAATTAGGACGATACCAATCTTTATAAAATCTACGGATGGCATCGTATTTAAATGTTTTAATAATGCTATCTACACCAATAGGCAAACGATTGGCATATTTACTACCTTCAAATAAAAGAGGATATACTTTTTTAAACATGCGATCATCTGCACCCTTACCCAAACGGCTTTCTTCTAAAATAATATTTCTTTCGCCATCAATATCTTCATTTAGGTAAGTAACATTATGAGCCCAGTCTTCAATAATTTGAAAACCTTTTTCCAGGTTACCCGGTTTATCTGTAGGAATAGGCAACATATACACCGTTTCGTCGAAACTGGTATAAGCATTTAAATCGTTACCAAAACCCACACCAATGGTTTGCAGGTACGATACAATGTCGTTCTTTTTAAAATTGGTAGTACCATTAAAAGCCATGTGTTCACACATGTGTGCAAGACCTTGCTGATCATCGTCTTCTAAAATGGAGCCAGCATTAATTACCAAACGAAGCTCCACTTTTTTCTCAGGCTTTTTATTGCTGCGGATGTAGTAGGTAAGTCCATTGGCCAGTTTGCCAATCTTCACTTTCGAATCCACAGGAATTTTAGAGTCTTGTGCATTCGTAAATACAAAGGTGCATGCCAACACCAAAACCAATAATTGTTTAAATAAACGCATAGAAAATAAATTTATGAAGCGAAGTAAAGAAATGACAATCAATCAATCAAAAAAAAACTATAATAAGATTTTATTTTGTACAAATATTACTGGTTATTCCGTCCGCCCAACTTTCACAAAAACTCATCTTATGTTGCGAGCGGAGCGTACCAATAATTATGGAATTGCTTATTCATAATTTAGCACATTAAAAGCATTTATTTATCTAACCTGCGAAAATTTGCTAAAGATGAAGCCGATGAAGTCTATCGGGAGACCATGGAAGACGTTGATGGATACTACAAGCAGATTGTTGAGGCTTTATATGAAAAGTACGGGAAGATAGATTTAGTGCCAACGTTATTTTAAGAGGCGTTTTTCAAGAAACCATTTTACCCAATATTGCTTTCATTGGTGGTGGTGGAGAATTGGCTTATTGGATTGAGCTGAAAAACGTGTTTGAAGCTGTTCATGTTCCATATCCTTTATTGTTATTAAGAAATTCTTTTTTACTAATTAATGATAAACTTAACCTATTGATTAACAGTTTAAATTTATCATCTATTGATTTATTTAAATCAGAATTTGAATTGATTGAATCAATAGTAATTCAAACCTCTGGCAACCAATTAAACATGCAAGAGAAGGAAAAGAATGGTTACAAAAAATTTATAATTGCTCAAATGGTCTAGATTAAAAGTTTACGATTATTTA
This sequence comes from Chitinophagaceae bacterium, assembly GCA_044348985.1. Taxonomy (GTDB): domain Bacteria; phylum Bacteroidota; class Bacteroidia; order Chitinophagales; family Chitinophagaceae; genus UBA1930. The sequence continues at coordinate 47,339 of JBIKRV010000005.1, read as the reverse complement.
CTACTAAGTCAAATTGTTACTGCATCCTGAGATTGTTTTAAATTGCAAAAAATAACCTATAATGTATTATGTTATGTTACTTTATTTTGAATTTGGCATTTTGTGTATTTTATTTATTACATGGTAGGAAAAAAAGAATGGCTAACGGAGGCGATAGCCAACGATAAACACATTGTTATCACCGTTTATCCTATTTATAAACCGTTTATCATTAATTTTTGTGATTATTTTGGTTTATGAGTATAGATTTACTTTATAAAGTAAGAACCCCTTATTTGCATAAGGAGTTCTTAAGTTGGTGTCAGAAAAGATTAGGTGGATGTTGGCACATGATTCTAATAATTTCTAACACGAGAATGAAAATTCTCAATTTCTGTTTTTGTGCCTCCTTATCAGGAGGTTTTCTTTTTATAGACATGATACCTTATAAATCCATTTGAGGAAATATAAGTATGATAAATTTCCATGTGCAAAATTGGCATCAATGGTATAAAAAGAACTTTGCTAAATTAGTTGTAATTTTTTGAGCATAACTGCAAAAAAGCCTTTTTAATTTTATTTTAATTTAGGTATAGCAAGATTATTTTTGATTTATTGAACTTTTGAACTAATATTGTATTACAATAATGTCTATAACAATTACGATAAAGTCAAATTCAAAAGCTGCTAAAGTTATAAAAAAACATATAGCAGACAAAATAGCTTTTGCTGATGCAGTAAAAAATGGCAATGTGATTGATTTTATCAAGAAAAATAATATCAAGATTGCAACCCCCGTATCAATTAACAGTTGATGCTTCTACTGGTATTATAAGTTTTTCTACCTCAACTGAAACAAAATATTATTGTAGGTTTATTAATCAAACCAATCAATTATCTCCATTATTAGGCATTTATGATTTGGAAATCTATGAATTTGATTTTCAACCAAATTCTCCATTAAGAGGTAAAAAAGTAAGGGATGAAAGAATTAAATATACTTTATGCCATTTAATTGAAAAATTTTTCATTGTAAATGAAAAACGAGTTTTAATTTACTTATGTGATGCAATAGATGGGAAACATAGAGGAAGAAACAGTCTTTTTAAATCTTGGCACGAAGCTGAATTAATAAATTTTATAGATAGAATCCCTATAACCATAGAAATTGAAGAAGATTTACAGCCCATTTATGGCGGAGTTTTTATTAGAAAAGATTTCCCTCATTTAGATATTTTAAATACCGAGTTGATAGATGAAGCAGCAGGTATAATATCAAGAAAATATAATCCATGATCCATACGCTAATATCTAATACTCGCATTCAGAAGCGTTGGCTTTTTTCCTACCATGTGATAAATAAAATACAACGCTTAATAATCAAATTCCAAAATCATTTAACATAACACTCAATTATAGGACTGATTGCCATTACCTTTTGCATCACGTATATTGCGATTTTTTTACGTAGTAAAAAAATCGCAATATACGTGATGCAACTAAAATAAGGTACGAGAATAATTCCTATAATTAATATTATGTTAAGTTAAGTATAATCGTTAAACGTATCTCCTTTGCTATCTACGGTTTAGTGAGGAATTACAAAATCAAAAAATAAAGCAAAAATTATACGAACCGCTATTTTCCTTCCATGAATGAGTTATGTTTGCGAACAATTAAAGTAGATTAATAATTACCGTTCATGAGAAAAATTTTTTACGCTTCTGGATTATTCAGTTTAGTAAGTTTATTATTGGTTTCTTGTTCACAAACCACATCTACAAATACAACTTCCATTCCATCAAGTATCAAGTTAAGTTTAGATAAAACTGTTATTTTGGCCGATGGCATTGATAAAGCCTTGGCAACTGCTAAAGATCAAGCAGGTAATGATATAACCTCAACTACAACATTTGTTATTGATGGAAATGTAATTACAGGCAATGGAATTAGCTTTGAATTTAATCAACAAGGTACCCATAAAGTTTTCGCTACAAAATTTGGTATCATCAGCGATACATTAACTGTTACAACAGCAGCTCCACCAGCTGCAAAATATTCTACCAAAGTCTTAGCTGAAGAATTTACTGCGGCTTGGGCAGGTTGGTGTCCACGTGTTACTTACAAGATCGATAATTACATGGTTAAGTATCCAAAAATGTTTGCAATACGTATTCATAACAATGATGCTTTGGCAAATCGTTCAGTAGATTCAACCCTAAGGTCAAAATTTGGCGTTAGTGCTGTTCCAACTGTCGTGATCAATCGTTCAGTAATTATGCAAGAAAATGGTGACATTTCTAGCCTCACTGATACCACAGATGTTTATACTTATTTACAAAAAAGAGCGGTTCTTGGCTTGGCTTTAAACACCAGTATTTCAGGTAATAATTTAAACGTAACTGCAAAAGTTGGTTTCGATGCAACTATAAGCGATAGTTTGCGTTTGGTGGTTGTTGCTGTAGAAAATGGGTTGGTTTTAAAACAACTAAACTTTTATAACGCCAATACTTTTTATCCAGGTAATCCATATTTTTCAGCTGGAGATACCATTTTCAATTTTGTACATAATGGTGTTTTTCGTCGTACACCAACTAGTGTTTTAGGTACTACAATACCAGTTACCAATCAGGTTAAAAATGGGGAATATTCTACCAATTATACAATTGATATTACTGGTTTAAATGCTGCCAATATTAGAGTTGTTGCATTTGTGGTTTGGGGCGATGGTCAAGCAAAAACTGGAATATTAAACAGCCAATGGGTTGTTGCAGGACAAAATAAAGCCTACGATTAATTTGATATTGATAAAATTATACATAAATCCTTCAGCTTGCTGGGGGATTTTTTATGTTCATTCTCTTACACCTCTCCTATATTTGTTACACCATGAAGCCAATCAGTTTCATTATTATTACTTACAATCGTGTAGCAGATACTTTAGAACTGTTACAAAATATTTGTACCTTAAATAAAGCTGCTGAATTGTTGCAGGATGTAATTGTAGTAAACAATGCTTCAAGTGATGATTATGACGTCGTAAAAAATTTCATCAACGAACAAAGTTCAAATCTTCCTTTTCAATACATCGATGCTCCATCTAATTTAGGCGTAACCAAAGGTAGAAATTTTGCCTTACAATTTGCCAAGGGAGAAATTTGTATTTTCTTAGACGATGATGCTGTTCTTCAAAATAAAGATGCTCTTGAAAATGTAATTTCAAGCTTTGAAAAATCTGGATTTAACAATCGTGAAGTGGCCATTGTTTCTTTTAAAGTTTTGTACTACGAAAATTTGCAAATGCAGGTAAACGCTTTGCCACATAAGCAATTTGATAAGTATAAAAATCAATCTACATTTTTCACTTACTACTTTGCTGGTGGTGCACATGCTATAAAAAGAAAATTATTAAACGAAGTTGGCAACTTGCCTGAAGAGTTTTTTTATGGTATGGAAGAATACGATTTAAGCTATCGTTTAATTGATAAAGGCTACTGCATTAAGTACGATGATTCAATTGTTATGCTGCATAAAGAAAGTCCATTGGGCCGTAAACCCAAACACGAAAAGCTGCAAATGATGTGGGTGAATAAAACTAAAGTGGCTTATCGTTATTTACCAATTGGTTATTTTGTTACAACAGCTTTTATGTGGAGTATTCAATTTTTAAAAGAAACAAACTTCAATTTATCCTCTTTTTTTAAGGGCTGGAAATCGGTTTTACAAATTATCAAAACTGAAAAACGAACACCACTTAAAAGAAGTTCTTTGGCCTATTTACAACAAACGGAAGCAAGAATTTGGTATTAGTTTTAGCTCCATTTCATTTTACCACAGAGTACAAGAGTTTAGGAGTTTCACAGAGAAATAGTATATCCGTATTATCTGTGTTCTTTTACAACAAACTGAAGCTAGAATTTGGTATTAGCTTTAGCTTCATTTTTTTACCACAGAGAAAAAGAGTTAAGGAGTTTCGCAGAGAAATAGTTTATCCGTATTATCTGTGTTCTCTAATTCGTGAAATCAAAATCAGTTTAAATCCATTCAATCTGTGTCATCAGTGTGCTATCCATTTGTGTAATCAACTAAACTCTTCCAAATATTTCAAAAACAACTCCAACCCTTTTCTTTTTTCAGCATTCAATACATAACTAATATTTTCAGTATAATACTTTTTCAAGTCGTACACATCAAAAGGATTTTCAGCAACTACTTCATCAATATGTTTTAAACCAAAACCATTGGCCATATTAAATCCATCTAAAAAATCTTCGGGCAATTGTTTGTTGGCAACCCACGCTGCAAATACAAAGGGTAAGCCAGTAAAATCAATCCAGAATTGGGCTAGATCGTAAACAAAAGCTGAGATTTTTAGTTGCTCCAATGCCCTATCGCCAATAACAACACCAGCTGTTGTATCTTTTATTTCATTTCTAAAATCTTTACCGCCATCAATAATTTCAACTTCCTTTTTCCAATAATACTTTAATAAAATTTTACATAAATTAACCGATGTTCGGCTTTGATAATCTAATAAAACTCGTTCAATTTTATTCAATTCAACTTCACTAAATAAACAAACGCTTGCTACTTCTTGCACAGCTCCAATGCAATAATTGGTTACAATATGGGCTTCATTTAGTTTAGGTATTATAGCAACCGGAACAAGCCCAACATCAATCTCATCGTTCAGTAACATGGCAGCAATATTAGCAGGATAATCTTCTATCAATTCAATTTTATCCATCAATCCGCTTCGCTTAATTCCGTATAATAATGGCTTTGTATTTTTATAGCTTACCGCCCCAACTTTAATCTTCTTCAATTCAATTACATTTGCGGCAAAGAAAACATTTTTTTGGTGAACGATCAGCAGAATTACTATTGTACTATTGCAAGGGTTTAAACCACAAAGACACAACGACACAAAGTAACACAACGTTGTGATTCGTTTAGTCGTTTTAACGTTGTGGTTTATTTTGAAACACAGATAGACAAAGAACAAAAAGTATATTCTCTATGGTGAAAGCAAAAAAGCTCATTAAAGTGCTGAACCTTGAAGGGTGCTACGCCTCAGGTGTTGAACAAAGATTCAAAAGCTGGTTACCAAAAAATATTTCTTTAAACTACTATACTTTTAAACTTTTATAAACTTCTTATACATGGAACTTACACCACTTACAGCCATTTCTCCAGTTGACGGTCGTTACAGAAAACAAGTAGCTCATTTAGACCAATTTTTCTCAGAATTTGGACTAATCAAATACCGTGTAATTGTAGAAATTGATTATTTCTTGTTTTTAGGTGATAAGAAATTTTTTAAGGTTACTCCAAAATTGAAACAGCATTTAAACGATGTAAAAAATAATTTCAGTTTAGATGATGCTCAACAAATAAAACAAATAGAATCTGTAACCAATCATGATGTAAAAGCGGTTGAATATTTTTTAAAAGAACAACTAGATAAAGCCGGAGCAAGCAATTTAAAAGAATGGATTCACTTTGGTTTAACCAGTCAAGATATTAATAATACAGCCATTCCCTTAAGCTGGAAAGATTGCATGGAGCATGAATATTTACCTGAAGTTGTTAATACCCACAATGCTTTACAAAATTTAGCCAAACAATGGAACAAAATTTCTATGTTGGCTCGTACACATGGGCAACCTGCCTCCCCTACTGTTTTGGGTAAAGAAATTATGGTTTTTACAGAGCGTATTTACGGACAAATAAAATTGTTTACAGCCGTACCTTATGCAGCAAAATTTGGTGGTGCTACGGGTAATTTCAATGCTCATCATATTGCATTTCCAAAGAAAAATTGGATTGATTTGGGCAACGAATTTGTAAACAATGTGTTGGGTTTAGAACGTATGCAGTTTACTACACAAATTGAACATTATGATAATCTAGCAGCACAATTAGATGCTATGAAACGCATAAACACCATTTTAATTGATTTGTGCCGTGATATGTGGACTTACATTAGCATGGATTATTTTAAACAAAAAACAAAAAAAGGTGAGGTGGGCAGTAGTGCTATGCCACACAAAGTAAACCCTATAGATTTTGAAAATGCTGAAGGTAATTTGGGTATTGCCAACGCTTTTTTAGAGCATTTATCGGCGAAACTTCCTGTTAGTCGTTTACAAAGAGACCTAACCGATAGTACTGTTTTAAGAAATTTAGGAGTGCCTGTTGCACACACCATAATTGCAATTAAATCTTTAGAAAAAGGTTTGAGCAAATTATTACTCAACGAAGCAAAAATTAAAGACGATTTAGACAATAATTGGGCAGTTGTTGCCGAAGCTATTCAAACCATTTTGCGTAGAGAAAACTACCCCAACCCATACGAAGCTTTAAAAGACCTAACCCGTGGTAACAATAAAATTAATAAAGCAAGCATGCATGAATTTATCAATGGTTTAAAAGTAAGTACGGCTGTAAAAAAAGAACTGAAAGCCATTACACCTGGGAATTATGTTGGAGTAAATCCAGCCTATTAATTTTTATTGGGATTTTTTAAATTTTTGACCCGCAAATCGCTGGGAGAAATGACATGTTCCTTTTTAAATGCAGCAAAATGGCTGAGGTTATAGGCTATTGTAAACAACATATTGCTTATATTTTTAATTCATTTAACAGTTTACAATCAGCAGCAAATATATCTTTTCAACGTTTTTATAAAGTTACAGCTTATCCTACTTTAGTTTTCTGTTGAAAGATGTTGTAAAATGTTTAACTAGCTAACCTTGATTATTGTATATAATTTAAACAAGCGGATTGGCATTAATTGTTGCAATTTAATTACAAATTTTTTAGTGGATTACGTTTGGCTATGTATATATATTGCTTGATATTAAGCCAAAAAGCTAAAATCATATATACCAAAACAGGAGACCCCATGGTTAAAAAAGAAATGTAAATAAACCACATTCTAATTCTTGAACTTGCAATTCCAAGTTTCTCACCAATAGCCGTGCAAACTCCAAATGCATGTATCTCTAAAAACGCCCTGAGTTTATTCATAATTACATATTTTTATATTTTTTTGGGGGCTATTTAAACGCAATTTAAAGAAATAGATTTGAATTTTTCAAAAACACATTTCATCAAATTTTTCTTTTACTGTAAATTCGCAGCAATTAAAAAAATATTGGTGCAAACCATTTGCTGTTTAATTTAAACCATCATTATTTACAGTCTTAAATCTAAAATTACCGTTATGGCTTTTGACATTGAAATGATTAAGAAAGTATATGCAGAAATGCCTGCAAAGGTCGATGCTGCACGTACTGCTTTAGGTCGTTCGTTAACATTATCTGAGAAAATTTTGTTTGCACACTTACACAGCGACATGAAATTGGAAAATTTCGGTCGTGGTAAAAGTTATGTAGATTTTGCACCAGACCGTGTGGCCATGCAGGATGCAACAGCACAAATGGCTTTGTTACAGTTTATGCAGGCCGGTCGCCATAAAGTGGCTGTTCCTTCTACAGTACATTGCGATCACTTAATCACTGCGAAAGTGGAAGGCAAAACCGACCTTGCTGTTGCTCAAACAGAAAGTAAAGAGGTTTTCGACTTTTTATCCTCAGTATCTAATAAATATGGTATTGGTTTTTGGAAACCAGGTGCAGGTATTATTCACCAAATTGTTTTAGAAAACTATGCTTTCCCCGGTGGAATGATGATTGGAACAGATTCTCATACAGTAAATGCTGGTGGTTTAGGTATGATTGCTATTGGAGTGGGCGGTGCTGATGCTTGTGATGTAATGGCTGGTTTACCATGGGAATTAAAATGGCCTAAATTAATTGGGGTTAAATTAATCGGTAAATTAAGTGGCTGGTGTGCTCCTAAAGATGTAATTTTAAAAGTTGCCGGTATTTTAACTGTAAAAGGTGGTACTGGTGCAATCGTTGAATATTTTGGTGAAGGTGCAACCAGTATGAGTTGTACTGGTAAGGGAACCATTTGCAATATGGGTGCAGAGATTGGTGCTACAACTTCTACTTTTGGGTATGATGAAAGCATGAGTCGTTACCTTGCTGCAACTGGTAGAGCAGACGTAGCTCAACTTGCAGATGAAATAGCTCCTTATTTAACAGCAGATGCTGAATGTTATGCAAATCCTGAACAATACTTCGACCAAGTAATTGAAATTAATTTGAGTGAATTGGAACCACATTTAAATGGACCATTCACGCCAGATTTAGCTACACCAATTTCCAAAATGAAAGAAGCAATGGCAGCTAATGGATGGCCTGCTAAAGTAGAAGTTGGTTTAATTGGTAGCTGTACCAACTCTTCTTATGAAGATATTTCTAGAGCTGTTTCTTTAGCTAAACAAGTGTCTGAAAAAGGCTTAAAATCTAAAGCAGAATTTACCATTAGTCCTGGTTCTGAGCAAATTCGTTATACCATTGATAGAGATGGATTCTTAAAAATATTCGATCAAATTGGTGCAAAAGTATTTACCAACGCCTGTGGACCCTGTATTGGTATGTGGGACAGAATGGGTGCTGAAAAGCAGGAAAAAAATACCATCGTACACTCTTTCAACAGAAACTTCGCAAAACGTGCCGATGGTAATCCAAACACCTATGCATTTGTTGCAAGCCCTGAAATTGTTACAGCATTGGCTATTGCAGGAGATTTAGGATTTAATCCTTTAACCGATACTTTAACCAACGATAAAGGCGAGCAGGTAATGTTAGATGCTCCTACAGGAGATGAATTGCCTAAAAATGGTTTTGCTGTAGAAGATGCCGGTTACCAAGCACCAGCTGCCGACGGAAGTGGTGTTACAGTTGCAGTTGCACCTGATAGCAAACGTTTACAATTGTTAGCTCCTTTTACTGAATGGGAAGGAACTGATTTAAAAGGATTGAAATTATTAATTAAAGCTAAAGGAAAATGTACTACTGACCATATTTCTATGGCGGGTCCTTGGTTAAAATTCAGAGGTCATTTAGACAATATTTCCAATAATATGTTAATTGGGGCTGTGAACTTCTTTAACGAAAAAACAGACAATATTAAAAACCAATTAACAGGCGAATTTGGCCCTGTACCTGCAACACAAAGAGCTTATAAAGCTGCTGGTATTGGTAGCGTTGTTGTTGGCGATGAAAACTATGGTGAAGGCTCTTCACGTGAACATGCAGCTATGGAACCTCGTTTCTTAGGGGTACGAGTGGTGTTAACTAAATCGTTTGCACGTATTCACGAAACCAACCTTAAAAAGCAAGGTATGTTAGCATTAACTTTTGCTAATAAAGAAGATTACGATAAAATTCAAGAAGATGATACGGTAGATGTAATTGGTTTAACCAACTTTACGCCTAGCACACCATTAACATTGGTATTTACCCATGCCGATGGAAGTAAAGATGAAGTTGTAGTAAACCACACTTACAATCAACAGCAAATCGAATGGTTTAAGGCTGGTGCTGCCTTGAATATTATCAGAAAGCAGGTTGCAGGAAATTAATTATTGCAATGTAAACTTACTAAATCCCATCTCAATTAAGGTGGGATTTTTTTGTTTACTAGCTTTTGTACTGGTATCAGCACCTGTGGAGCTTATACTGAACAAAGTTTAAGCATCACACCCTTAAAAGTTCTTACCATTATTCAACGTAAAACATGCAACCATTTGTTATTTACTGCGTTTATTTGTAAATAATTTCAAGTAAAAATAATGAGTCAACTTTTTGCATCTATCCTAACCATTGGCGACGAACTATTAATTGGTCAGGTAATTGATACCAACAGTGCATTTATTGCACAGGAACTCAATAAAATTGGCGTGCATATAAAACATCGTTTGGCAGTTGGAGATAATTGGGACGATATATGGGATGCATTAGATGAAGTAAGTAAACAAGCGGACATTATTTTAATTACTGGTGGCCTTGGTCCCACTGCAGATGATATTACCAAACCATTATTGTGCAAATACTTTAATGGCAATATGATTGTGCATGAACCAACCTTACAATATGTTACTCATATTTTTGAAAACATTTTGAAACGACCAATGATTGAGCGTAACATTAAACAAGCCGAAGTACCTGATGTTTGTACAGTGTTGCTGAACGAAAGAGGTACAGCACCCGGAATGTTATTTGAAAAAGATGGTAAAATTTTCATTGCTATGCCAGGTGTACCACACGAAATGAAATGGATAATGACCAATCATGTGATACCTCTAATTCCCACAAAATTTACTACAGACCATATTGAACATAGAACGCTTCTAACAGCAGGTATTGGTGAAAGTTTTTTAGCCGAATTAATTAAAGATTGGGAAGTAAAATTGCCCACCAATATTAAATTGGCTTACTTACCCAATTATGGAATGGTTAGGCTAAGGCTTACAGCCAATGGTTTTGATAAAAATGTTTTAATTGAACATATTGAAAAAGAGTTTGCCACATTACAACAATTTGTACATGAATATTTGGTAGTGGCTGAAGATATTCCAATGGAATTAGTGGTATCGAATCTTTTAAAAAAATACAACAAAACACTTGCGTCAGCTGAAAGTTGTACTGGAGGATATATTGCAAGTCTTATTACTGCACACCCAGGAGCCAGCAGTATTTTTACAGGCTGTATTGTTTGTTACGACAACAGAGTTAAAACTGAAATGTTAGGAGTTCCACCAACCATATTAAATACAGTTGGTGCAATTAGTAAAGAAACGGTTGAGCTGATGGCAGCCAATATTATCACTACTATGAAAACTGATTATTCAATTGCAGTAAGTGGTATTATGGGGCCTGGTGGTGCAACTGATACAAAACCTGTTGGTTTGGTTTGGGTGGCTGTTGCCAACAAAGAAAAAGTAGTTACCCAACAATTTAACTTTAGATTCGATAGAAGTAGAAATATTCAATTAACGGCTGTAAATGCATTAAATATGCTGCGTAAATTAATTATTGAAACCAATTAATTTGTTATGAAATATGCTTTAACCATTTTACTCTCATTGCAAACAATTTTATCTTTTGCTCAATTGCCTAAAGTAAGCAGCGGCAGTATTCAAAGATTCAGCAATTTTAAATCGGCATTTATACAAAGTAGAAATATAGATGTTTGGTTGCCTGAAAATTATAATGCTGCAACAAAATATGCAGTACTCTACATGCATGATGGGCAAATGCTTTTTGACAGCAGCATTACTTGGAATAAACAAGAATGGCAGGTAGATGAGGTAATGAGCAAATTGATTTCCGCCAATAAAATCGTACCAACCATTGTAGTTGGTGTTTGGAATACAGGAGCTTCTCGTCATGCTGATTATTTTCCTGAAGAACCAATTGGCTATTTGCCCACTGCATTAAAAGACACACTAGTTAAAAATGAATTGCAGGGTAGCCCACAAGCCAATAATTACTTGAAGTTTCTGGTAAATGAATTAAAACACTTTATTGATAGCAGTTTTAATACTTATAAAGATGCAAAACATACATTTATTGCAGGCAGCAGTATGGGTGGTTTAATTTCTTGGTATGCAATTAGTGAATATCCAACAGTTTTTGGGGGAGCAGCTTGTTTAAGTACACATTGGGTAGGCAGCATTAAAGAAAACAGTGGAGCCATTCCTGCTGCATTTATACAATACGCTAATAAAAAAATACCTAAGCCCAATAAACACAAAATTTATTTTGATTATGGCACTGTTACTTTAGATAGTTTGTATAAACCACATCAACAAAAAATTGATGCTGTCATGCAAAAGAAAGGATACCAACAAAATAAAAACTGGATTACCAAAGAATTTATAGGTGAACCACACACCGAAATTGCTTGGGCTAAAAGATTAGATATTCCATTGTATTTTTTATTGAAAAAGAAGTAAAAAACTGGCTTTTTTGTGGATAACCCACTAATAACTTTAGCTGTTTAAAAATTACTTTTACAATTAAAACCTACTGTGGCTTGTGTTGTAGAAAAAGCTTGTTACAGGTTTTAGAATTGCTTGCGTACATTAAACGATACTTCATTATTTTGCAGCCGTTAACCAGCTGATTAAAGATATTTTGTACAAGCCGATAGCTATCGGCTCTGGAACGCAACAAGTGCTGATTAGAGATATATAGTTGGTTACATAAAAAAATTAAGTATGGCTATTGTTGATTTGGTAATGCCAAAACTTGGCGAAAGTATAACAGAAGCAACCATTTTAAAGTGGGCTAAGAAGATAGGTGATGCTGTAAAGCAAGATGAAACTGTATTAGAAATTGCAACTGATAAAGTAGATAGCGAAGTACCTAGTTCGCATGTCGGAATAATTACTGAAATTTTATTTAATGTAAACGATGTGGTGCCCATTGGTACTGTAATTGCTCGTTTGCAAACTGATGCTGGCGAAGTTGCTGTTGCTGCACCTGCTCCACCACCAATTCCAGTTGCTGAAGTTATACCTACACCTCTTGTTGCATCTGTAGAAGCTATCACACCACCAACACCTGTTACACAAGAAGTACCATTTGTACCAACTGGCGTAACTGCTAAAGTTGCTGGTAACAATAAATTTTATTCTCCTTTGGTTTTAAATATTGCCAATAGCGAAGGCATTAGTTTAAGTGAATTAGAAAATATTCCAGGTACTGGTGCCGATGGCAGAGTGAGCAAAAGAGATGTTATACAATATGTTGCTGATAAAAGAGCTGGAAAAATTGATACAGTTGTAGCTCAACCAATCGTTAATGTACAAGCTGTTCAACAGCCTGTCGTTGCTCAACCTCAGCCACAATTTGCAGCTCAACCTATTGTAACTGCTGAAGTAAAACAAGAAACACCATTTCAACAATCTACAGCTAGTTATGGTGGCAATGTAGAAATTATTGAAATGGATAGAATGCGTAAAATGATTGCTAAACACATGGTCGATAGCAAACACATTAGTCCGCATGTTACCAGTTTTGCTGAAGCCGATGTTACCAATATGGTTTTGTGGAGAGAACGTATAAAAAAGCAATTTGAAAAAGAAAACAATAGCAAAATTACTTTCACTCCAATGTTTATTGAGTGTGTAACAAAGGTGATGAAACGTTTTCCGTTTATTAACGCAAGTTTAGATGGCGATAAAATTATTGTAAAGAAAGACTTTAATATTGGTATGGCTACTGCCCTACCAAGTGGCAATTTAATTGTGCCTGTTATTAAAGGTGCAGATATGTTGAACTTAGTGGGATTAAGCAAAACAGTAAACAACTTAGCCAACGCAGCAAGAAACAACAAATTAAAACCTGATGATACCGCTGGTGGAACATTTACAATAACCAATGTTGGAACATTTGGAAGTTTAATGGGAACACCCATTATCAATCAACCTCAGGTGGCTATTTTAGCAGTTGGTGCAATTAAAAAACGTCCTGTTGTAGTAGAAACTCCAGAAGGTGATACTATTGGTATAAGACACATGATGTACTTAAGTTTAAGTTACGATCATAGAATAGTTGACGGAAGTATTGGTGCAAGTTTTTTAACTGCTGTTGCCAAAGAATTTGAGAAGTGGGATATTAATAAAGAGTGGTAAGATATACTTCTTAATATTCAAAAGAATGATATGCTAATATACGGTCGCAGCAAGTGGAATTTAAAAAGAACTGAATCTTTATTTACTGAAAAGTGTTCAAATTGTGGTAAATCTGGTTCTGTAGATGTTCAAGTTTATACAAAATATGCACATGTTTTTTGGGTTCCATTTTTTCCTTTGCCAAAAGAAATTTTAGCCGTTTGTATTAGTTGTAAGCAGGTTCAAACAGCTAAAGAAATGCCTGCTCATGTTAGAGAAATTGCATTAGATTTAAAAAAGCAAGTTAAACCACCTATCTATTATTGGATTGGAGCAGCTCTTTTTGCTTGGTTGGTTATTTCGGTTGTAATGAGTATTCAAGAAGATAATAAGAAAACTGCTGAATATGCTGCAAATCCAAAAGCAGAAGATATTTATGAAATTAAATTAAGCTCTGGCAGCTATACTTTGTTTAAAGTAAAAAGTATTTCGGGTGATACAGTTTATTTTTCGATAAACGAGTATGAAAGTACAAAGGAAACTGGCTTAACAAAATCAGAAATGAACAAAGAAGAAAGCTTTTTACCACTAGATTCTCCCATTACTAAAAAGCAAATTATTGATAAATTAAGTAAAGGAGAAATTTTAAAAGTGAGAAGAAAAGGTTTTTAATTTCTTGAAGTTATTATCTTTTTTAAAAAGGGTTGTCATTCATTGATGACCTTTTTTTATTTCTGAATAGTATTATTGAAGTTGGAGCCGATACCTATCGCCTGTGCGACAGAACTTGAGTTTGGCTTTATTCAAATGTTGGTGCCCCCCAAATTATTACTTTTTTAACAGGATGTGGGCAAACAGAAATTTGTTCATTTGTCTTTTTTTGTAAATTGATATTACAAAAAGTAGGTATTATGAAAACATTATCGCACACTTGGTTTGCAGATGGCTACATAGATTTTGAATTAAAAAAATATACACTGTTGGCTTACTTGCAAGAAATTGGTAAATTTTTTACAGAAAATAAATTATATCCGCAATTAGCAGACGTTATCTTTCATTATACTAATGTTGTGGCTTTTAGAGAAAATAAAAAGTTTTTACAGGAACAGTTTCCTAAAAAATTTACAGGCATACAAATAGAAAAATTGCAGTTGTTGTATGAAGCCATGATTGAAGACGATGAACTTATGAAAGAGTTGGAAGACATTATAAATTATAGTGCCGATAAAATGAAACGTACCATAACTAGTGGTACTGAAATTTATGAATTTGTAGAAAATAAGTTAACGATTTTGCCTGTGGGTTTGGTTCCATTAGACCATAAAGAAGGCTACTTCTTTTTATGTGAAGGCAAGGCAAATAATACTTGGGTATATCAATATAAAATAAGCCTATTTGAAAAGCATGATGAGAAATACAGAACTATGAAAACTGAATTTATAGATGTATGGCAACGAAATTTTGTAAATAGTTACAACAATATAAAATCAGAATTAATAAGAAATCGAACTGATTTGCCTAACCCTGCTGTATATGCAGTAGAAACTGATTACAGCTTCCCTATTGAAGAAACATTATTACCAATTGCCAAGCGTAGTTTGGTAAGGTTTATTAGTACAATAAGTTAACATAAAAAAAGAGCAACTTTAAAAGTTGCTCTTTTTTTATTCTTAGTTATTTTAATTAGAATTTACCATACAATGCATCGTACTCTTTATACTTTGCATCATAAGCATCATAAGCTTTAACGTCTTTACCCTTTACTTTCTCTCTTTTGTATTGGTAACAATTGGCTAACCATTTTACTGCATTGTTTAAACATGTTTTAATGGTTCTATCTTTTGTATCACCAACTTTAAAAATCACATACGATTTTTCAAGCCAGTTAATCGCATTATCGATTGTTTCTAATAATGGTTTTTCTAAATCGGCATTTGCTTTTTTTATTGCATCGGTTTGTTCTTTAAACTTGGCTTCTGCAGCTGGCTTTTTCTTAGGATCTTTTTCTACTGGCTTATTCGTATTTAACTCCTGCAAAGCCCTTCTGTTATTGTTTTGACGTTCTTCGTAAACACCAAACTCATTGTAATAAATTACACCGGCATTAAAGGCTGCCAAAGCCAATGTATTATCTTTATTATAGGCTTTCGTAAATGCGTCAATTGCTTTACGTTCATATTTTATTTTTCCAAGGCTATCTAAATCATGCTTTTCTTCTCTTCCTATTTCAGAAAAAGTTTGTCCAAACAATAAATATTTTCTAGCATTTAATGTACCTGCAGCATCATCCTTATCATATTTCTCTAACTTTTGTACAAGGGTTAAATTTTTATTGATGTAATCAAATTCAAAATCGTCCCAATCTCCACCGGGATACACTTCTTTTGCAATATTTAAATACTTATAAAATTTTTCTTCGTTCTTTTTGTTGGAAGCATTAATTAAGATATAGGTATAAGCATCTTTATAATCGTTTCCACCAATTTTTAAATCGGCGAACTTTTCATAGTATTTAGAAGCTTCATCTTCTTTTTTTGCATTTTGAGCTGCGTAAGCAGTATATAGAACAGATACGGTATCAATTTTAGCACCTGTTTTACGGAGATCTTTTTTTACAATAATTTCACCCATATGTGCTGCAACTACAAAAGTGTTGTAAGATGAATCCCATAAACCTGCTTGTTTTTTTTGAAGTTCTTCTTTTACTAGTTTAATTCTATCCAAATACTCATTCTTTTTGTTGTTACTAATTATAATTATTGAATCTTGAATTTTCCTAATTGAATCTGCTTTTCTATCTATAACCTTAGTAAGATTAGCAGCATCATCAAAAAACTTTCTGCCAACATTAAAACTAGCAACATAAATTAAATCCATTGGTCTCCAGCCAACACTAGCATCAGATACCAATTTGTAAGTTGGATCCATGTTTTCATACTTTTTGAAAGCTTCAAAGGCAATTTCTCCTGAACCTGGATATTTTGCTCTTAAATCTTCTGCATAAAATAACTCTGAATATATCCTAGCTTTCCAAAGCCATCCTTCGGCTTTTGCTTGTGCTTTTGGATCATTCATTATTTTATCTATCTCAGGCTTGGCTTTTTCTACTTGTCCAAGAATAAATAAATTACTTACTGGCTGAAATTGCTTATCCTGTGCATAGGTTGTAATTAATACAACAAAAGATAAGGCAAGCATTAAAAACTTCTTCATAAATGAAATTTTAATTGTTGTTTTCGTTATTATCTGTTGGTTCATCAGTAGAACTTGTATTGGGGTTTTGTTCCTCTGAATTCGTTTGAGTTATTGCATCTGTAATTGTTGTTGAAGCTTCAGTTACATCTGTTTCTTCTGTTATAACCACTTCTTCTTCTTGTTCTTCAATTTTAGAAATAGCAGCTATTGCATCTTCCGCATCAACACGTATTAATGTTACACCTTGCGTATTACGACCAGCTGTTTTAATACTTGCTATTGGTGTACGTAAAGTAATACCAGATTGACAAGTAATAATTAAATCTTCCTTTTCACTAACATCCATAATGCCAACCAATCGGCCTGTTTTTTCAGTAACATTAATGGTCTTAACACCTTTACCACCTCTGTTGGTAATACGATATACATCAACTCCATCTTCATCAATTAATCTTGTACGTTTACCAAAACCTTTTTCACTTACCACTAAAACGGTTTTCGATTTATCATCTCTACTTACACAAATCATACCAACCACTTCATCGGTTTCATCATCTACTTCAATACCTGCAACACCAATGGCTCCACGACCTGTGGCTCTAACTTTTTCTTCGGGGAAACGAATGGCTCTACCGCTTCTTACAGCCATCATGATTTCGCTGTTACCATCAGTAAGTTTTGCTTCTAACAATTCATCACCTTCATTAATGGTAATTGCATTAACACCATTTGCACGTGGACGAGAAAAATCTTCCAAATCAGTTTTCTTAATAATTCCTCTCTTGGTACACAATACAATGTAACGACCTTCTAAAGTTTCTTTCTTATCTAAATCTTTAACATCTATAATTGCTTTTACTTTATCGTCTTGTGGCAATTGCATTAAGTTTTGAATTGCACGTCCTTTACCTTGTTTTTCTCCTTCAGGAATTTCATACACTTTCAACCAATAACATCTTCCTTTTTCAGTAAAGAATAACATTGTGGTATGTGTACTAGCAACAAATAAATGTTCTACATAATCTTCTTCTCTGGTTTTGCTGCCAACGGCTCCACGTCCACCACGTTTTTGTTGTCTGTAATCAGCAGCAGTAGTACGTTTGATATAACCTAAATGAGAAATGGTAATTACAACATCTTCTTCTTTAATGAAATCTAACATATTTACTTCATCGGCTAAATATTGAATTTCACTTTTACGTGGTTCACCAAACTTCTCTTTTACTTCAAGTAATTCTTTTTTGATTAATTCGTAACGTAAATCTTCACTGGCCAATAAAGCTTTTAAATGCGTAATGGTTTTCATTAAGCCATCAAATTCTTCAATAATTTTCTCACGTTCCATGCCTGTTAAGCGTTGTAAACGTAATTCCATTATTGCCTGAGCCTGCTTTTCAGATAAACCAACCGCTTGAACGTAGTGTTCTTTTGCTTCTGGAGTGAACAATGTTTCTGGTAAATGCCAGTTATCAGCAATACTTTTCTCAATTAAACTTTTCTTTGCTTGATCTGGTGTTGCACTAGCTCGAATGATAGAAATGGCTTCATCTAAATGATCCTTATCGTTAATTACCTTTAAGTAACCCTCTAATAAATGGGCCCTTTCTTCAGCTTTCTTTAAATCGAATTTTGCACGACGAATCACCACTTCCATTCTAAATTCAATGAACTCAGCAATTAAATCAAGTACATTGAATATTCTTGGACGACCTTTACTAATGGCAACATTATTAATACCAAAACTGGTTTGCAGTTCAGTAAATTTATATAGTTGATTGATGATAACGTTAGCTACACCATCACGTTTTAAATCAATTACAATTCTTGTTCCTTCACGTTTGTTACTTTCATTGTTTACGTGTGCAACACCTTCAATGGTTTTATCATTTACCAACTGACCAATTTTATCAGTCAATCCATCTAAACTTACTTGATAAGGCACTTCGGTAATAATAATTTGTTCTCTGCCACTTGGCTTGGTATCAATGGTACATTTTCCACGAACTACCACTCTACCACGGCCAGTCAACATACCTTGACGAACACCTTCCATTCCAAAAATTA
The DNA here is from genome assembly GCA_044348985.1 of Chitinophagaceae bacterium. Lineage (GTDB taxonomy): Bacteria > Bacteroidota > Bacteroidia > Chitinophagales > Chitinophagaceae > UBA1930. The sequence goes on along the minus strand of JBIKRV010000005.1, from coordinate 28,564 downwards.
CACCACCTGTAGGAAAGTCTGGAGCTTTTACAAACTGTAAAATATCTTCTGCAGAAATTGATTTATTTTCTATGTATGCAATACAGCCATCAATTACTTCACTTAAGTTGTGAGGCATCATATTGGTCGCCATACCAACAGCAATACCACTACTTCCATTCACCAATAACTGAGGAATACGAGTAGGTAAAACTGAAGGCTCGGTTAAACTATCATCGAAGTTGGATTGAAAATCGACTGTATCTTTTTCAATGTCTTCCAGCATTGCTTCAGCAAACTTTTGCAAACGAACCTCGGTATAACGCATAGCTGCAGGAGGGTCACCATCTTGTGTACCAAAGTTACCTTGCCCATCTATCATTGGATGACGCATGGTAAACTCTTGTTTCATACGAACCAAAGTATCGTAAATAGCACTATCGCCATGAGGGTGATATTTACCCATTACTTCACCTACAATTCTTGCACTTTTTTTATACGCTTTGTTAGAGTTATTGCCTAACTCGTTCATTGCGTACAATACTCGACGATGAACGGGTTTAAAACCATCTCTAACATCGGGTAATGCTCTACCAACGATAACGCTCATCGAATAATCGATATAAGCAGTTTTCATTTGCTCTTCTATGTTCACCTGAATTACACGGTCGTTATCACTGGTTTGTTCGGGTAGTAAACTGTTGTTCTCTTCCATTACTTTTTATGCAGATTTTTCTGTATTATTTTGTGGATTGCGAAGATACTTTTTAAAGGCTGAAAAACCTTATAAAATAAGGGTTAATTGTGTTGTTTTATCCACATTTTAGGGCGAAAATGTGACTATTAAAAGGAGTTAATTCTGAATACAATTTCAACCCAATTTTTTATGCATTAAAATGGCTGTTTAACCCTACCTAAAGCAATCATTTGTATAAAAAAAGCTCATTCCGTTTTAAGGAATGAGCCAATAAGAAATATTCTTCAAAACTAAAACTGTACAGATGCACCTAACCAAGCCATTGTTCCTATTCCATATTCTATGGCTTGCTCATCAACATTGAATTTGGGTGTATGCACATTGTGTATAATTCCTTTGGCTTCGTTACGGACTCCAAGTCTAAAAAAGCAACCTGGAATTACTTGTGTATAGTAACCAAAATCTTCAGCCCCCATACGCATTTCGGTTTCTAACACATTTTCTTTCCCGAAAAAGAGATCAGCTTGTTTCCATGCTTCAGTGGTAAATACAGGGTCGTTATCAACTGTTGGATATCCAACATCAATATGCAAATCTAATTCAGCTCCCATTCCTTCCACAATAGCTTTTGCTTGCTTTGTGATTAGTTCATGAGCTTTATAACGCCATGTTTCATCCATTGCCCTGAAAGTGCCCATTAATTTCACCTCACTAGGGATGACATTAGTGGTATGTCCACCTTGTATTGAACAAATTGACAGTACTGACGGAGAAGTTGGATTGTTATTTCTAGAAATAATTTGTTGTAATGAAATAATTAAATGCGATGCAATTAAAACAGTATCAGCAGTTAAATGAGGAGCAGCAGCATGACCACCCTTGCTTTTAATATTGATATAAATTTCATCGGCACTAGCCATTACTCTTCCTTTTCTAAAGCTAAGTTTACCTAAGTCTAATCCAGGATGAACATGCATGCCAATAATGCCTTGTGGTCTTGGATTTTCTAATGCTCCATCACGAATCATGTAACTGGCTCCCCCAGGGTTTCTTTCTTCACCTGGCTGAAATATTAATTTTACGGTTCCTTCCCAATCATTTTTGGTTTCGTTTAATATTTTTGCAGCTCCTAGCAAGCAGGTTGTATGTACATCATGACCACAAGCATGCATTACACCATCTTTGGTTGATTTGTATGCAACTTCATTTTCTTCTTGAATGGGCAGTGCATCCATATCTGCACGAAGTGCAACCACTCTTACGTCAGGATTTTTACCTTTAATAACACCAACAATACCTGTTGTTGCCATTGTTGAAAAATCAATTCCAAATTCAGTTAGTTTTTGTTGAACAAACTTGCTTGTTTCGAACTCTTGATAACTTAACTCAGGATTGGCATGTAAATGATGACGAATAGCAATAAATTCGTCTTTATAAGTGGTGGCTAATTGCTTAATTTTTTCTTGCAACATAAAAAAAGTTATTGTGGCAAATCCTCGTCAGGTGGTGGTGTATATTCAATAGCATCTTCCACAATAAATACCCCTTGTGGAAATAATTTATTCAAGGGTTTACGCATCTTTTCAGCTTCATCTCTTTTCAAAAAGTTGCCAATTCTTACTTTAAAAGAAGGAGATTGAAACATTACATAAGTTTTCTCCTCTGGAAACCTAGTTAATAAATCAGATTTTATTTTAAATGCTTGTTCTCTGTTGGTTGTACTTACCACTTGAATACGATAGCCCTTGTACTGACCAGAACTGGTAAGCATAGAACTTCGTTTATTAATTAAAATTTGTTTGGCTGTTAGCACATCTAATCGAGCATCTTTTCGAACAATTATTGTGTCATTTGCTTCAGCAGCAAATGAAAAAGAACCAATTAAAAAAATAAAAATCAATTTGCTCATACATTTCAGTTTACCATGAATTAATGGGGTTTAATAACCTGCTTTTGCTCCACCAATATTTTCAATCGGATGCCAGGTGGTTTTTATCTCCTGTGTATCCATAATGAAATAAGGTGTTTCGGCTTCATCGCTATTCCATTTTACGGTATCATAGAAAATTGCTCGTTTAACATTTAACGATGCTTTTTCCTGAATGAGTTTATGGGTTGCTACATCACTTTCACAATAAATCATTGTGTTTACATCCATGTGATCGGCAAAATATTTTGCTAATTCACTTGGCTTTCCAGTTAAAATATTTATAACACCTCCAGGCACATCGCTTGAATTAATAACTTCTGCAAATGTTACAGCACACAATGGTTTTGTTTCACTTGCCAATACAATACAAGTATTTCCACCTGCAATTACAGGTGCTATTACAGAAACCATGCCTAATAATGAAGTAGCTTGTGGAGCAATGATACAAACAACACCAGTTGGTTCTGGAGTTGAGAAGTTAAAATGAGATGATGCAACAGGATTCACACTTCCAAAAACCTGTTGAAACTTATCACACCAGCCTGCATAATAAATTAATCTATCAATCGATAAATTTACTTCAGCCTCAGCTTGAGCAACAGTTGAATCTTGCTTGATTAATTCATCAATAAACTGAGCTTTTCGTCCTTCAAGCATTTCGGCAATACGATATAAAATTTGTCCACGATTGAAAGCAGCTTTTGCACTCCATCCACCAAATGCTCCTCGGGCAGCTACCACAGCTTCACGAAAATCTTTACGACTGCTTAAGCAAATATTTGCCAATGGTTGACCTGCTTTATTTTTTGGCGTATAATATCTACCACTTTCCGTTCTGGGAAACTGACCACCAATGTATATTTTGTATGTTTTTAAAACTTCCAATCTTGCCATATTTGTTTCACACAAAGCTCACAATGATTACAAAGAAACAAAGGCTCTGTGATTTGTTTTATTTGTTTCTTTTTGGTTTTACACAAAGCTTAATAAGATTACGGAGAAACAAAGGCTTTGTGTTTTCGTTGTTTCTTCTAACTATTCTTGTAGACAAAAGTTTTATAAGTTAATATATACACTTCGTGTACTTAGTATCCTTTGTTTCTTTGTGTGAAAATTACTTTAAATAAGCCCCCAAACCATGCAAGCCACCTTCACGACCAAAACCACTTTCTTTATAACCTCCAAACGGCGAAGTTGGATCGAATTTATTGTACGTATTTGCCCAAATAACACCTGCTCTTAATTTGGTAGTGAGGTTGAAAATTTTAGAACCTTTATCTGTCCACACACCAGCACTTAAACCAAACGATGTATTGTTGGCTTTTTCTATCACTTCATCATCAGTTCTAAAAGTTTGGATGGTTAATACCGGACCAAAAATTTCTTCTTGAGCCAAACGACTGGATTGTGCCACATTGGTAAATAATGTTGGACGAATGAAGAACCCTTTCTTAGGCAATGCACATGCATGTTGATACATTTCCAACCCTTCTTTATCCCCTATTTTTAAATACTTATGGATGTTATCCATTTGTTGTTTAGAATTAATAGCACCAATGTCAGTATTCTTATCCATTGGATCGCCAACAATTAAAGTGGACAGACGATCTTTTAATTTTTGCAATACAACTTCATACACACTTTCTTGTACAAACAATCTGGAGCCTGCACAACACACATGACCTTGATTGAAAAATATGCCATTGATAATTCCTTCAACAGCTTGGTCTAAAGGAGCATCATCGAAAATAATATTGGCAGCTTTGCCACCTAATTCTAGGGTCACTTTTTTATTGGTTCCTGCAACTGCACGTTGAATAATTTTTCCAACATCGGTTGAACCGGTAAAAGCAATTTTATTAACGTCTGGATGATTTACAATAGCTGCTCCTGTTGCACCTGCACCAGTGATAATATTTACCACGCCAGGAGGTAAATCAGATTCCTGAATAATTTCAGCCAGTTTCAAAGCCGTTAGTGGTGTGGTTTCTGCCGGTTTTAATACCACTGTATTTCCTGTTGCTAAAGCTGGAGCAATTTTCCATGCAGCCATTAACAAAGGAAAATTCCAAGGAATAACTTGTCCTGCAACACCCAATGGCTGAATCTTTTTATTAGGAAAAGCATATTGCAATTTATCGGCCCAGCCTGCATAATAAAAGAAATGATTGGCAACTAATGGCACATCAACATCTCTACTTTCTCTGATGGGTTTACCACCATCCAATGTTTCAATCACCGCAAATTCTCTAGCACGTTCCTGAATCATTCTGGCAATGCGATAAATGTATTTTGCACGCTCCTTTGCAGGCATTTTGCTCCATGTTTTGTCATAAGCAGTTCGTGCAGCTTTAACAGCTTTGTCAACATCTGCTGCATTGGCATCAGCTACTTCACTCAACTTTTCTTCAGTAGCAGGATTGATGGTATCAAAATATTTTTTACTCAATGGCTTTTCAAATTTGCCATTGATGAATAACTCGTAACGAGGATTAATTGTTGCACTTGCTTTACTTTCAGGTGCTGGTGCATACTCGATATTAAAATCGAGTTTCACGGTATTATTCTTTTTTGCTGCTTTAGCCATATTTTAAGAATTTCACACAAAGGAACTAAGGATACTAAGCTCACAAAGTGTTGTTATAATTGCTATATTTTTTCAAACAAGATTTAATTTCTAAGCTCTCTTTGTTACTTTGTAACCTTGGTGAGCTTCGTGTGAAACTAGTCTATTGAGAAATAATTGCTTGATTGATAAACCCCTGTTCTTTCTTTTTCCAACTGCATCAACACATCATTGGCTAAACTGCTGGCTCCAAAACGAAACCATTCATTGTTCATCCAATCTTTTCCCAACGTTTCTTGCAGCATTACTAAATAATGTAAAGCCAATTTTGATTTGCTAATTCCACCAGCAGGTTTCATAGCAATCTTTTTTCCTGTTTTGTAATAAAAATCTCTAATGGCTTCTAGCATGACCAATGTTACTGGTATGGTAGCAGCTGGAGAAATTTTACCTGTAGAGGTTTTAATAAAATCTGCACCTGCATACATAGCAATATCACTTGCACGTCTTACTTTATCGTAAGTAACTAGTTCACCCGTTTCTAAAATTACTTTTAAACGTGCTGTGCCACATGCTTCTTTGATGGCAGCAATTTCATCAAACACAAAATTGTATTCGCCTTCTAAAAATTTACCACGTGAAATGACCATATCAATTTCATCAGCACCATTGGCAACTGCAAATTTGGTATCAGTAATTTTTACTGATTTTGGTGCTTGTCCACTTGGAAAAGCTGTAGAAACAGAAGCCACTCTTACACCGCTATTTCCCAATGCTTTTTTAGCTGTAGCCACCATGCTTGGATATACACAAACAGCAGCCACTGTTGGCAAACCTGGATATGCATCATGCAAATGCTGGGCTTTATAGCATAACTGTTTTACTTTGCCATCAGAATCTTTGCCTTCTAATGTAGTGAGGTCAATCATATTCAGCACCAACTTCAAGCCATTTAGCTTGGTTTCAGCTTTTATGCTTCTTGCTGTAAAACGTTTGGCTCTTTCTTCTACACCAACCTGATCTATACGTGGAGATAAACTAAAATCAGGAATGGCAAATGATGTATTTGTAGCAACCATAATCGAGTTTTGTAAACATCAAATGTAAACGATTTTTTTATATTAAAAGCCTTTTACCACAAAGCACACTAAGTACTACACAATGGTCACTAAGCTTTGTCTCCCTTGTATTTATTCCCCTCCAATGGAGGGGTTAGGGGTGGTTTTAAAAGTTGAATATTGAACAGAACGTTGAAGGGTGTGACACAAGTAAAGTTGAGTAGAATTTCATCAGCTAGTAACATTAAATTCTTATACTACTTCAAACCAATTATTTTTACAAAATAGCATGGAAGATAAATTACAAATGTTCGAGAACAGGTTGCTGAAAGTGTATAAACACAAAAGCAAGTTGGCTAAACGTCAGGGCATAACTTGTTACAGAGTATATGATCATGATTTGCCCGAATTTCCCTTCTGCATTGAATTGTATGAAGACAAAGTTTATTTGGCTGAATACTTACGCAGGCATGGAATGACTGATGAGGAGCATGAAGCATGGTTGGAAACTTGTGTGGCAACCATTTGCAAGTTGTTGGATGTGAAAGATGAAAATGTTTTTATTAAACAACGAAAAAGAAAAGCCAACAGGCATGACCAATATGAAAAAACTGCATCGAAGCAAGAGTATTTTACAGTAGTTGAAAATGGGTTGAAATTTTTAGTAAACCTGACTGATTATTTAGATACTGGATTATTTTTAGACCATCGTATAACCCGTAAAATGGTGTATGACCAATGTGCAGGCAAACGTTTGTTGAATTTGTTTGCTTATACTGGTTCTTTCTCAGTTTATGCAGCTGCTGCAAAGGCTGAAAGTGTTACTACTGTTGATTTAAGCAAAACTTATTTGCAATGGGCTGAAGATAATTTTGCCATTAATTTGTTGAAAGATGAACAGCGTTATCATTTTATTCATGCTGATGTAAAACAGTATTTAAAAACTTTGCAGCCTGATGGTTTTGATTTGGTAATCATGGATCCGCCAACATTTAGCAATAGTAAACGAATGAAAGACATTCTGGATATTCAACGAGATTATGCTGAATTGTTGAATGATGTTTTACAAGCAGTAAGTACTGGAGGAACAGTTTATTTTAGTACCAATTATACAAAGTTTATAATGGAGCCTGATAAGATACTTGCGTCAAGTGTAAAAGATATTACCAGAGCAACAACGCCTTTTGATTTTGAAGGAAGATTGAAAAGATGGTGTTATAGGATTGAAAAATGATACACGAATTGATGGAACACTAATAACACGGATTGGATGGATTTTCACTGATTAAATTGTTATAATGAAGTTATTTACAACAATATCGTTAATGGTTATTTGTCTTTTTTCTAAAGCCCAGTTAAATTATACCATTGTTTACACTCATTCATATGGGGTAGATTCTTTTTTCAAGAAATCAAATTATACTTACAGTGAGTTATATGGTGCATTATTAGTACAAGGAGATAGTTTAATAGTATATAGATTATCGAAAACAAAAAAAGAGCTATTATTACCCTATGATATGAATAATAATAAAGTGCATCATAGTTCAATAAAATATCAAAATTCAAACTTCAGTTATAATGTAAACTTTAACAATAGAAAAACTGCTCAATTTATTATTGACCCAGACAAAAATTATGATTGGAAAGTTGAAAATGACAGTACCATTATTTGTGGATTTAGATGTATGAAAGCAAGAAGTTATACTGGGCTTATTGCATGGTATACCCCAAGTTTATCAGCAAAATTTGGGCCTTTTAGTTTTACCGGCTTACCAGGTACAATTTTAAAACTGTACGATATACAAAACTTTATGTTAATTGAAGCAAATAAAATTGTGGACATCTGTCCGCCTATAATTTTTCCAAAAGATAAAATGCAAATCGTAACATGGGAACAAGCCAAGGAAGAGATACGCAATAACCAAAAAAAGAAGAAAGCAAATTGGTTTTTTAATTAACCCTCAAACCCATAATCTCTTTCTACCAAACAAATTCTTGTTTTATAATGGCTGTACCATTTTTGTCTGCCTAATTGTTGGGCAATTAAATGCTCGGATACATGTTTCCAGTTTTTGATGGCTTCTATACTTTGCCAATAGCTGATGGTAATTCCAAGAGATTCTCTTGCACTTTCATGACCTAAATAACCTGGTTGTTGTTGAGCCAATTCAATCATTTGTTGAGCCATTGTTGCATAACCTTCTTCAACTTCTGTTCTTATTGAGGTGAAGATTACTGCATAGTAAGGAGGTGTTGGCGTTTGTGCGATCATTCTTTTAGTGTTTCTGTGCTTCTGTAGCGATAAAATGTTCGTGCAATTTCAGCACTTGCGGAATAAGCAATTGCTGTTCATCGTTCACAATTACAAAATCGCAGAGTTTCATTTTAATTTCTTCATTTATTTGTTTGCTCATCCTGTTTAAAACATCATGTCTGCCTACATTGTCTCTATGCATTACTCTTTGCAAACGCAAAGTTTGTGGTGCATACACACCTATAATAAAGTCTAAATTAAAAGCACTACCTGCTTCAAACATGAGTGCTGCTTCTTTAATAATGTAAGGTGCTGTTTGTTTCGCAGCCCATTGCAAACCAGCTTCAATAGCTGCAGGATGCACAATGGCATTGAGTTTTTCTAATTTATAAGTATCCACAAAAACAATAGATGAAAGATGTTTTCTATTCAATCTACCTTCAACAAAAACTGCTTCACCAAATTCTTCGATGAGTTTTTGCTTTACGTCAGGATTATTTTCCATTAAAAGTTTTGCTTCACTATCAGCATCAAACACAGGAATACCCAATACTTTAAAAACATTGGTTACAGTGCTTTTACCACTGCCAATACCACCTGTAATACCTAATTTTAGCATAACTTAATTTAAAACTAAAGGTAAAAGACTAAAAACTAAAATAGAAAGACCGAAAACCAAACACATAAAATAAAAAGTTCGAATGATATACTCACTCGAACTTTTAAAATATTAGACACTACTTTATTAGTTTTTATTTGGTTACTGCAACCTTATTAATTGCTGCACTCCACTCTAAACTAATAGCACTTCTTTCAATTTTCATGTAACTACCAGGGTTCACTTCTAATTGTAAAGTATTATCATCATTTACTTTATTTACTGTACCATGAATACCAGCAATGGTTACAATTTTATCCCCTTTTTGTAGATTGTCGATAAACTTCTTTTGTTCTTTTGCCTTTTTTGCTTGAGGACGAATCATGAATAACCAAAAAACTAAAATGATACCACCCATCATTACCAACTGAACCATTCCACCACCTTGTTGTGGATTTCCACCCATTAATAAAATTGCATTTAATTGTTGCATGTTTGTTTCTTATTTATTGTTCAAAAATATTGGTTTTATTTTTTAAACCCTATCTACTTTTTATTTACAATTCCGGTAAACATCAATTTATGTTCAGTACCATTTGAGGTATTGGTTTTTACCATAATATATTTATGTACTTCCCCACTTTGATTTTGGCTATCAAAAACACCATTAATCCAACCTTCTTTTCCTGAGGTAATTGGCTCTTTGCTATAGTCTGGTGTCGTACAACCACAACCTGCTTTTACTTCAGTTAAAATAAGGGGTTTAGCTCCTATGTTTTTAAATTTAAATTGTACTTGAATTTTTGCTCCCTCTTCTACTGTTCCAAAATTATATACACTATCAATCCATTGAATTTGAGTATAGTTAGCTGTATCGGCTGCAACTTTAGCAAGCACACTTAAATCTTGGTTATTGCTATTGGTTTTATTGTTCTCGCAAGCAGAAACAGTTGCAACCAATAATACAAACAAAACGAAGGATTTCATTGTTATTATGAATTAATTAAACTTCTTTTTAAAATCAATTTTATTAATTTTTTCACTGGCAGTCAGTTCTTTATGAAGGCTATCTAATATTCCATTTACAAACTGACCACTCTGTGGAGTACTATAATCTTTGGCTAAATCGATATATTCGTTAATGGTTACTTTGGTGGGAATAGTTTCAAAATACAACAACTCACAAACTCCCATTTGCATTAACAGCATGTCTAATAATGCAATACGCTCACTATCCCAATTTTTTAATTTGGGCTTAATTAATTCCAAAGCATATTCCTTTTTATCAATCATACTAGTTAACAGTGATTTAGCAAAAATCCATTTTTCAACAGTAACAATTTGCTGAATATTTTGGTTGGGCTTTTGTAAAAAATTATTGATTAACTGCTGCATCATTTCGCAATCATCATCCCAATTATTAAAATGCTCTTCGATATGTTCTTCAAATGTTTCATTGGGTAATAATAGTGCATTGAATATAAATTCAATAATGTCTCTATCGGCTTTTTTTTCTCTTCCCTGTTCAGCTATATATGCTTTATATTCAGCTGTTTCGGCCAGTTGTTGATATATCTTTCTGATTAAATCTTTATCGGCGGTATGTTGTGGTTTATCGTTTTCTAATGCTTTTTTGTAAGATTCATTTTCCAAAATCTGCCACAATAACGCATTGCCTACAATTTTTGTATTAACGTTTAAATCTTCGAAGTTGGGTAAATGTTTAGAAGCCCTGTATTTCGAATCAGATTCAGCATATCTAACCACTTCAGTTATATAATAGAGTAAGTAAATAAATAATTCTCTGGTTTTATCTAATTTTTTTTGGAGTTCGGCAACTGGGTCTTTAAATAATTGTTGTTCACCGCTGGTTTCCATGGTGTATAACAATTGCATTACTTTAACCCTGATATTTCTTCTACTGATCATTTGAAAAAGAGCTTTATTTAAGGCTGCTAAAGTATCGGAAATTAATTAAACCGACTGCATTATTTGGTGTAATTAAATACAACTACTCAACATTTTACAGTATTCGATTTTAGCTTTTATTCTTTTATCATTTACTTTATAAATCAATCTATGAAACTTTGACACAATTATGTCAGTCAAAAATCCAATTTTTCCGCCTGTTATGACAGGCTTACTTAATACCAAGCAATAAAATACAAACAAACTGAAAATTTGGCTTTGAACGTTTAAATGGTAAAATTGTTGCTACGACTAATTACGATTAACAAATTAATTTCTTAAACTTAAAATGAATAACTATGGCTACCAAGAAGCTGAATGTTACCCCACTTCACGACAGAGTGATTGTAAAACCAGCAGCAGCTGAAGAAAAAACTGCAGGTGGAATTATTATTCCTGATACTGCGAAAGAAAAACCACAACGTGGAATTGTTGTAGCAGCAGGTAATGGCAAAAAAGATGAGCCTGTAACCGTAAAAGTTGGTGATACCGTTTTGTATGGTAAATATGCCGGAACTGAAATTCAGATTGAAGGACAAGACCTTTTAATTATGAGAGAAAGCGATATTTTGGCAATAGTATAAAGCTTTCAGCTTTTGGCTTTCAGCCATTAGCTAAAAAAGTTAATACTGTTCAAAATAGTACAAGAGTGCGATTCAACTGAAGTTCAATAGAAATCCTTCAGCTGGTTTCACAAAAAACAACATTTATCATTTAACATTCAAAATAATTTTTGAAACATGGCTAAGCAAATTTTCTTCGATATCGAAGCAAGAAATAAAATGAAAAAAGGCGTTGATACATTGGCCAACGCTGTAAAAGTAACTTTAGGACCAAAAGGTCGCAATGTAGTTATAGAAAAAAAATTTGGTGCTCCTCAGGTAACTAAAGATGGTGTTACTGTTGCAAAAGAAATTGAGTTGGAAGACCCAATTGAAAACATGGGTGCTCAAATGGTGAAAGAAGTAGCTTCTAAAACTGCTGATATTGCAGGAGATGGTACAACCACTGCAACTGTTTTAGCTCAATCAATCATTAGTGAAGGTTTGAAAATGGTTGCTGCAGGTGCAAACCCGATGGATTTGAAACGTGGTATCGACAAAGCAGTTTCTATTGTTGTCGAGAATTTAAAATCTCAATCTCAAACAGTTGGAAATGATAGTAAAAAAATTCAACAAGTTGCAACAATCTCTGCCAACAACGATGAAACAATAGGTAAATTAATTGCAGAAGCTTTCATTAAAGTTGGTAAAGAAGGTGTTATTACTGTTGAAGAAGCAAAAGGAACTGATACTACTGTTGATATTGTTGAAGGTATGCAGTTTGACAGAGGTTATATCTCTCCATACTTTGTAACCAAAAGCGAAAAAATGCAGGCCGAACTGCAAAACCCTTACATATTAATATATGATAAGAAGATTTCTGCAATGAAGGATATTTTGAGCATCTTAGAAAAAGTTGCTCAAAGTGGTCGTCCACTAGTAATCATTGCTGAAGACTTAGAAGGTGAAGCATTGGCTACATTAGTGGTAAACAAATTACGTGGTACTATTAAAGTTGCTGCTGTAAAAGCTCCAGGTTTTGGCGATAGAAGAAAAGAAATGTTGACTGATATTGCCATCTTAACTGCTGGTACAGTTATTAGCGAAGAATTAGGTCACAAATTAGATGCTGCTGATTTGACTTTCTTGGGTCAAGCTGCAAGCATTACTATTGACAAAGACAATACTACAATAGTAGGTGGTAAAGGTAAAAAAGCTGATATTACTGCCCGTGTAAACCAAATTAAAGCACAGGTTGAAAATACAACCAGTGATTACGATAAAGAAAAATTACAAGAGCGTTTAGCCAAATTGGCTGGTGGTGTTGCAGTATTATATGTAGGTGCTGCTACTGAAGTTGAAATGAAAGAAAAGAAAGACAGAGTTGACGATGCATTACATGCAACACGTGCTGCTGTTGAAGAAGGTATTGTACCAGGTGGTGGCGTTGCTTATATCCGTGCAATCGAAGCTTTAGAACCAAAAGTAAAAGGTCAAATTGCCGATGAGCAAACAGGTATGGCAATTGTTCGCCGTGCATTAGAAGCTCCAATCCGCACTTTAACTGAAAATGCTGGAATCGATGGTTCTATCGTTGTTCAAAAAATCAAAGAAGGCAAAGGCGACTTTGGTTTTAATGCAAGAACTGAGCAATACGAAAACTTATTTAAAGCTGGTGTTATCGACCCCACTAAAGTAAGTCGTGTAGCTTTAGAAAATGCAGCTTCAATTGCAGGTATGTTGTTAACAACAGAGTGCGTAATTGCAGATAAACCTAAAGAAGAAGCAGCTCACAGTCATGGTGCTCCTGATATGGGTGGCATGGGTGGATATTAAGTGAAAACCCATTGTTGATGGTTAATAGTCAACTGTAAAAATATAAAATCCCGTTCCGGTAAATCGGGGCGGGATTTTTAAATAATAGTATTCGTGAGCAATTAAAATACAGCATTTATGAAGCAAAAAATCAAACATTGGTATCGTTACCTGAAAAAATTATTAGGTTTTGATAAGGATGATGATTGGTACAACAACCCATTTATAATTCATTAAAAAATCCCATTTCATTATTTGAAATGGGATTTTTTATAAAATTTTTCTTTGGGTTGCAATGAAATCATATAAAAAGGAGTCAAGTATTTGTAATACAGCAATGAACTATAAAGCCAAGCTAATTAAGGATTGTTTAAAAAACAAAAAAGAGGCACAATATGAGTTGTATAAACTCTATGCCCCTGCTATGCTTGGGGTATGTTACAGATATACCAAAAGCATTGAAGATGCAGAAGATGTATTACAAGAAGGATTTATTAAGGTGTTTACCAATATGCATCAATATAAGCAGGATGGAGACTTGGCAGCTTGGATTAGAAAAATTATGGTAAACTGTGCCATCACTTATTTAAAAAAGCATAGTCGTTATAAAAAAGATTTACAGTTAACCGATGTTGGTTTGCACCCAATAAGTAACGATAATCCTACCATTTCATTAGATACAAAGGATTTGGTAAAAATCATTCGTGATTTACCACTGGTTTATCAAACTATATTTAATTTAATTGCTGTTGAAGGATACAATGCAGCAGAAGTTGCTCACATGCTGGGTATTAATATTAATACTGTTCGCAGCCAATATAGCCGTGCTAGGGCATTATTAATTAAAGCAATTGACCTAAATAATCAGCATATAAACAATACAATTTATGCAAAGAACATTTGAAGAAAATATTGAAAAACAACTGAAGTCTTTTCAGCTACAGCCCAGCAGTATTGTTTGGCAGGAAGTTGAAGCTGCTTTGCATGCTAAAAAAAGAAGAATATTGCCTTTTTGGTGGATAACTTTTGCTGGGATACTACTATTGGGCGGCTTTTTGCTATTCAATCATTTCAACACTTCAAAATCAGTTGAACATAGATCAGTTCAAAATGTTTCAATTAAATCCAATTCATCAAAAGAATCAGCTTCAACTACCAGCAAACAACAAGTATTTATTATAGAAAAAAAATCGGTTGTAAATGAAAATAAAAGCAATATTAATTCAGCTAAAAAGCATGAATTGATTGAAGAAAAACATATTGATGAAAATAAAATAAAAAGCATTAAGAACAGAAAGTATATCCAAACACTCGAAAGCAATACAAATTCAATAATCGTTGAAACAAATAGTTTTAAACCCAAAGCACAGGCATACAATTCAACTCATATAATACCCATAAACGAACAAAGACCATATTTTGTTAAAGCCAACGTATTGCCAATTCAATCATTACTGCCATCAAAGTTTGGCATAAAGCAAATAAATACTGATAGTACAATTCAATCATCTGCATTTCAAAATACTGCACAAAAAGATGGTTCAAACAAAAATATACCACCCGCACGAAAATGGTTTATTACAGGTTCAATGGGTTTATTAACCACCAAACAAAATAATTTCTTGGGCAAGATAGCAACACAAGATGCATTAGCAAACTTTGGGAACTCAGGTTCAATTGTATCTGTAGTTAATCCAAACACAATAAAATATTCTAATGGTACAGTTCTAATGCTAGGGTCAGGTTTTCAACAACAATTGAGTAAAAAATGGAGCTATAATCTAGCATTAAACTATAAATTATTGAGTACTAAAGTGAGTACTATTGATTCATTATTCAGGTTTCAATGCAATAATTATAAAGCTCACTGGATTGAAATTCCAATCAATATAACGTATCAATTAAGTAACTCAGCTTATCCATTTTACTTAACAGTTGGTTTATCCGGTGCTTATGCTTTTACGAGTAATTGGTCGTATGCCGATTTAAGAACCAACGGATTTTATAACGACAAAACAAAGAATCGAAAATTATTTGTTAATGCTCAAATAGCTGCTGCATGTGCCATTCAAAAGAATTGGCTGATGCAAGTGGCGGTAGAAAAAAGCTTAACTTCTATTCATAAAAAAGTAGCAGACAAGTTTTATTACACACAATTCAACGTACAACTTTTCAGATTCATTCAATCAAAATCAAAAAATAAAATCAAAAAATAATATGAAAAAAATAACTACAAAAACAATCCTGGCTGTATTGCTAATTGTGGCTGGATTTCAAAGCTGTATTAAAGATACTGTAACACAGCAATACACTTTTTTCAAACCAGTATATAAAACCAGAGAAACAGTAATCAACAATATTAAAAGTGCTACTCCACAAGCCATTATACAAACAGGGAAATTTTTTTTGAAAGACAATTATGTTTTTTTAAACGATGTAAACAGAGGTGTTCATATAATAGATTACACCAACCCTGCTGCTCCTGTAAAAGTTGCTTATGTTGATATTCCGGGTAATATAGATATAGCTGTTCGTGGCAATATATTATATGCAGACTGTTATACATCTTTAATTGCTTTAGATATTAGCAATCCATTAGATGTAAAAAAAACGAAAGTAATTAATGGGGTTTTCCCTCACAGAGTTTATTACAACTTTCAACAAGATACATCGTTAATTATTACTGAGTGGATTAGAGTAGATACAACAGTAACCAGCAAACACAACATAAATACCAGTAAAAATTTTGATGGCATTTTCATTCAAAGCTTTAGTGGTGGCAGTATAAGTTCAGCAGTTACAAATGGTATTGGAGGCTCTATGGCAAGATTTGGGCTGCTAAACGACAGAATGTATGCAGTTAGTTATTCTGATATAAAAGTATTTAATACGTTTATACCAGCTAATCCAAATTTTGTAAACACCATTTCAGCAGGTGTGAATGATATAGAAACAATTTTTCCGTTTGGCACTAATTTATTTTTAGGCAGCAATACGGGCATGCACATTTTTAATGCTGCAAATCCCGATCAGCCCGTTAAAACAGGTGTATTTGCACATGCCAGAGTTTGCGATCCTGTAATTGCCGATCAAAACTATGCCTATGTAACTTTAAGAAGTGGCAGTACTTGCCAGGGTTTTACAAACCAGTTAGATATAGTAAACATCAGCAACATGAGTAACCCAACATTACTGAAAAGTTATCCGCTCAAAAATCCACATGGTTTATGTAAAGATGGTAATACTTTATTTATTTGCGACGGAGCAGATGGACTAAAAATTTTTGATGCAACCAATACAGCTTCAATAACACTTTTAAAAACAGTTGGTAACATAGAAACCTATGATGTTATTGCACAAAATGGCTATGCATTGGTAGTTGCTAAAAATGGTTTGCATTGTGTAGATTATAGAAACATGAACAATATAAAGTTAATTAGCACCATAACCATAACTGGAAAATAATGAAACAATTATTCGTTTTGCTAACTGCAAATTTACTCTTAGGTACAAGTTTCTTATTGGCTCAAAAAAAGGTTAAACCAATTTTTGTTGTAACTCCTGAAATTAACCTGTTAAATGGCGATGAGCATATTTCTTCTAACATAACCTTAAAAGCAGGAGTGCTTAAAGGGAAAACCCAATACAGCATTGGTGTTGGTATAGATTATTATGGATATAGAACAGTACCCCTTGTGGTAGATGTAAAGCAGTTTTTAGGTAATAAAAAGAATAAAGCATTTGTATATGCAGGTGCTGGTTATAATATAACGTGGTTACTCAATGAGCAAAAAACGCAAAACTGGCTTTGGGGTATGCCCGCTACCACTGCAGATTACAGTAATGGGTTTACTTATCATTATGGTATTGGTTATGGTTTTTTAAATATAAAAAACAAGGGGTTACTTGTAACTATTGGCATAAATAGTAAATCATTACGTGAAACTTATGATACCTGGATTTTTAATGGAACCACATCTGTTTTAATGCCAACAAAAAACACCTATACCTTAAACAGGTTAGCAATTGGGCTTGCTTATTCATTTTAAAGGAATATTAAGGAATAAAGAATTCCGTTTCAATTTATCGAAACGGAATTCTTATTTTGTTGAACTCTGTTCTGTCGATCATAGGCTGCTGGATTGAGTAAAAGTACCCTCGATACTTCGAGGGATTGTAACGAAAGCCAGAACTAATGTTGCTCGATAAGTAAAAGTTCACAGCCCCAAAAACTGTATTTATTTTATATGCTGATATTTGTACATTGCAATTCTAAAACTGCTGTATGAAATCAATACATCGTCGTACATTTTTACAACAAACTGGTATTTTAACGTTGGGTTCAATTGCTGCTCCAGCATTTGCAAATGGCTTGGCAGAAGAAAATAAAAAAGTAAAAATTGGACTAATTGGTGTTGGCTTTAGGGGACAAAACCACTTAGACCTTTTACTAAAACGTAATGATGTTGATGTAATTGCTATTGCAGATCCAGAACCAAGAATGCTGGCCATGGCCGATAAACTAATTACTAAAAGTGGTAAGCCTAAACCTGAAGTTTTTAGCAATGGAAATTACGATTATAAAAACTTATTGAAACGTACCAATATAGATGCAGTCATTATTTCAACGCCATGGGAATGGCATGCTGAACAAACCATTGATGCATTAAATGCTGGTAAAATTCCTGGAGTTGAAGTGTGTGGAGCCATTAAATTGGCTGATTGTTGGGATATGGTAAATGCAAGTGAAAAATCAGGTATTCCGGTTATGGTACTTGAAAATGTTTGCTACCGCAGAGATGTGATGGCAGTTTTAAATATGGTTCGAAAAGGTATGTTTGGTGAACTGTTACATGCACAAGGTGGTTACGAACACGATTTACGTGGCGTAAAATTAAACGATGGAGTTAGTGCTTATAATTCAGGAGTTGAATTTGGTGAAAAAGGTTTTAGTGAAGCCAAATGGAGAACACAACACAGTGTTACCAGAAATGGAGAATTATACCCAACACATGGGTTGGGTCCTGTTGCTATGATGATGGATATAAATAGAGGCAACAGGTTAACCAAATTATCATCGATTGCAACCAAAGCAAGAGGATTGAACCGCTACATAAAAAATCATCCAAAAGGTGGTGCCAGTCATCCCAATGCAAATGTTCAATTTAAATTAGGTGATATTGTTACCACACAATTACAAACTGCCAATGGCGAAACCATTGTACTAACACACGACACTTCCTCTCCCCGACCTTATAATTTAGGTTTTAGGGTTCAGGGTACTAATGGCATTTGGCAAGACAATCATGCTGGTGAATTTAATGCAGGTTTGATATATTTTGAAGACAAAAGCAAGCCACATACTTGGGAGAATACAGAAAAATACATGAAAGAATACGACCATCCTCTTTGGAAAAAATATGAATCCTTAGCAGAAGGTGCAGGGCATGGCGGAATGGATTTTTTTGTAATCAATACTTTTATTGAATGTATTAAACAGAAAACTGAATTCCCGATGGATGTGTATGATTTAGCAACTTGGTATGCAATAACACCATTATCAGAAAAATCAATTGCCGAAGGTGGTAAACTGATGAATATTCCTGATTTTACAAAAGGCAAATGGAAAACCAGAAAGCCAATTTTTTGTGTGAATGAAAATGGAGATTATTAGGGTTTACCACATAGGCAAATAGAAACATAGTATTTTTTAAACGTTTCTTCTATCTATGTTCCTATGTAACTATGTGTTTCAACTGTATTTGTAAAGCATTAAGCAAGTGCATTTGATTGTTGGCTCTCGCTAAATTTTGTTCAGCATACTGAATACTGTAATAACTATCGTTGTTAAAATAATCTGTTATAAAACGCAAAGCTTGCATGTAAATCATCATTTCGCCTGCAAAGAAAAAATGCTTTTTTTCAAAACTGGTTAATTCGTTATGCATATAATGCAAATAACCATTTTGAATAGCTTGTAATATTTCTATTCGTATTTCAATCTTAGTATAATCTTGTTCTTCTTCTGATACAGGACAAACATAAGTTCGTATCATATCTCCCAAATCACTCAAAAAATAGCCTGGCATTACGGTATCTAAATCAATTACACAAACGGCTTTACCTTGCTCATTAAAAAGTACATTGCTGATTTTGGTATCATGATGGGTTACTCTTTTTACAGCATCTGCATTTGCAATAAATTGCTCATACACTTTACAAATACCTGATGCATTTTCAATTTGTTTAATCAAACTAGAGCAAGCATTAATTCTTTCTTGATTACCAGTTTCCAAAGCAGTTTTAAACTGCTGATACCTTAATGTAAGATTATGAAAATTGGGTAGTGTAATATTCAGTTTAGCAGCATCAAAATCTTTCAATAAAAAAGTAAACTCACCAAATGCTTTTGCAGCCTCAAAAGCCTGAGATGCAGTTTCAACCACATTTACAGTTGTTGTATTTTCAATAAAGTCAAAAGCCCTGAAATATTTGCCCTCTATGCAATACAAAGTTTTACTGTCTAAACCTTTCAATGGTTTTGTAAATAAATAATTGGGTGAATACGCTTGAAAATAATTATTTAATAACTGTAAATTTTCATCAATTGCTTCAGGTGTTTTAAATACCTGATGATTGATTTGCTGCAGTATGATAGACTTTTCACCACTAGTAATTTTATACGTGGCATTAATTAAACCCGATTGTAAAACAACAACGCTATAGTTGTTTAAACCATAGTGTTGTAAAACAGTATCTAATGCTTGCATACTACAAAAGTTTATTCATCCTCTTTAATCATCATCAAATAAGCTTTAATAAATCCATCCAATTCCCCATCCATCACAGGGCCAACATTGCCTACTTCATAATCGGTTCTATGGTCTTTAATCATTTTATAAGGATGAAAAACATAGCTTCTAATTTGGCTGCCCCACTCTATCTTTTTCTTACTGGCATTTGAAGCATCTTTCAACGCTTCACGTTTACGCAATTCATCTTCGTACAAACGGCTCTTCAACATTTGCATGGCTTTTTCACGATTACCAATTTGGCTTCTTTCTGTTTGACAAACCACCACAATACCAGTTGGAATATGCGTTAAAAAAACTTTTGTTTCAACCTTGTTTACGTTTTGTCCACCAGCACCACCACTCCTAGCAGTTTCCATTTTTACATCCGCATCTTTAATATCAATTTCAATCGTATCATCTACCAAAGGATATACAAAAACACTGGCAAAACTGGTATGCCGTCTTGCATTGCTGTCAAAAGGAGAAATACGCACCAAGCGATGTACACCACTT
This sequence comes from Chitinophagaceae bacterium, assembly GCA_044348985.1. Lineage (GTDB taxonomy): Bacteria > Bacteroidota > Bacteroidia > Chitinophagales > Chitinophagaceae > UBA1930. The sequence goes on along the minus strand of JBIKRV010000005.1, from coordinate 7,847 downwards.
TCGGCTTTTAAAAAACCATAAGCAAAATCACCATCAAATTGTAAGGTGGCAGTTTTTATACCAGCACCATCACCTTCCTGAAAGTCGAGTTCCGTCACCTTCCAACCTTGCTTTTCTCCATACATTCGGTACATACGTAACAACATTTCGGCCCAATCTTGGCTTTCAGTTCCACCTGCACCACTATTTATTTGTAGTACTGCACTCAGCTCATCTTCTGGCTGATTTAAAGTACTTTTAAACTCTGCATCTTCAATTAGCTGCATAGCACTCGTATAAGCTGCCAATGTTTCTTCTTCAGTGGCATCACCAGCTTTAAAAAACTCAAACAATACCGCAAAATCTTCTACAGCAGCTTCCACGGCTGTGTACAATTTCATCCAGTATTCGTTAACCTTAATTTCTTTCATGATTGCCGTGGCTCGAACGTTATCGTCCCAAAAGCCCGGCGAAAGAGAGAGTTGTTTATCTTGTTCTACTTTTTGGTTTCTTGTATCGTAGTCAAAGAAACCTCCTCAGGACACTCACACGGTCCCTCATATCAGCAATTTTTTCTATTGTCATAGCTGCAAATGTAAGTGAAAGATTTTTATGTTACCAGCTTCGGAATATGCATTTAGCTTTCGTTGTGTCACACCCTTCAACGTTCTGTTCTATACTCAACTTTTTATTCAACCAACTTTTTCAATTCTAATTTCAATTTAGCTTCAGGAATTTGCTCACTAAAAAATTTGCGATAGTTTTTTTTATGGTTTACCATGATGGTTACAGGAATATTACCATCCCATTTTTCATCTATCAACGGACAAAAATAATCAGCATTGGTTTCATCTAACCAAACAATTCTACTGGTGTACCCTTTTTTATTAATGAAAGAAAGTAACTCTTTCGGATAGCTGGTTCTAAAATCTAAACTCACCAAAATCAACTCCACATTTTTGTCTTTAAGTTCTGCCACTGCTTTTTCGAACCAAGGAATTTCATGTACACATGGCTGACACCAACTTGCCCAAAAGTTTACCACCAATGGGTGTTGTGTAGTATCAATCATATTTACTACGTCTTTTATCTTCACCTTTTTAAGAGCTTGTGAAAAAGCCGCATTAAACAGAAGTACTACCAATAAAAACAAGCCTATTTTTTTCATGAAAATTTTGATTAATGATTTTTAGCTTTTAATTATTCAACACCTTCTTCTTCAATAAAACCCCATTCATTCAACAAACTATTCATCTTAGCTTCTGGCATTGAACTTTTGTTGTAATGCCCAGCATTATTTTTTTGCCTGTAAGCTTCGTAAATACTAACAGCACAAGCTACAGAAATGTTTAAACTTTGTATAATGCCCATTTGTGGAATTATAAAATTACCATCGGCCAAAGCCCTTACTTCATCGCTTACGCCACTGTGTTCATTTCCAAAAACCAATGCAACACTTTTGGTAAAATCAATTTCGTATAAACCAATTGCATCACTGCTTAAATGTGTAGTTAAAATAGTTTCGTAGTTTTTTCGAAGTTCAACAAAACACTCCACCTCATTTTCAAAATGATGAATGGTTAACCATTTTAGAGCACTGCTGCTGCTTTTTGCTCCAAACTTTTTATGTCTTGGAATCTTGGTGTTCAAAATATAAATATCCTGAATACCAACAGCATCACAAGTACGCATTACTGCAGAAATATTGTGCGGATCCTGTACATTTTCCATTACTACAGTAAGATTATTTTGCCTGCGATGCAATACCTTTAATAATTTTTTACTACGTTCCGAAGTCATTTAATTAAACGTTTATAAAACCGAAGTTGCAGTTCATTTGGCGTATAAACAAAAAATGATGGCTTTAAGGCCATCATTCAAATAAATAGTTAATAATTATTAACTTCTGTAACCATACATGCGTTCTACATCCTGCACAATTTTTTCCATTTCTCTGTCTTTGTTCGCTGCATCATATCCCTGTTTTAAACTGGTACCAAATAGCACTGCAATGGTTTGATATAAAGCTGCATTAAAACTGCCTTTGTATTCATCTACAATTTCATAACAATTGTTGCCGGTTTGGCGATTAATTAATTTCATTAACACTTTACCTTGATAAATAGATAAATTGGTAAGCTTATCAGTAAATTCTTTACGCAATTCTTTTTCTCGGGATTTAATAATTTTTTTCCGTTCTTTTCTATCGGTAACACCCACCAGTTTTCGATTAATTTCATTCATGATTCTGCTAGCAGCAACTGCATAAGGGTAGGTAACATAAATGGCATTACGCAACCTCGTCCATTCAGCCCAATACCTTCTTAATTGTGGAGTTAACTTCGTTCTTACTTCAACACCTGGCAAATAACTCATAGGAATGGTGTCTCCTTGCGGAGTTACAAAAGCATACACTTTAACTGTATCGTAAATGCCATGCGTTTGTGCATTTGTTTTTGTACCAAAACAAATGAGTGTAGTAAGGACAAAAATGGAAATGATATTTTTTTTAGCAATTGCCATAAACTATAAAGCAGACACAATTTATGCAATTAATGCTGCCAATAGTGAAAAAGTAACCCTTACAAAGTATTAGTTATTTGTTTTTAACTTTTTAATGCGTTGTACTAAGCTCATTACAAAACCAATACACATTACCACAACACCCAACCACAAAAATTTAATCATCGGAAATTCCAATACTTTTAAAGTAAGTAAAGTAGTTAATGATTTACTTTCTTTAATACCAATTTCCAACTTACCTTCTTTTTGGTCGAGCACTTTGTTGAATTTTAAAACAATATTCTGGGCAATTACAGTATCGGTAATTACTCTTAACGATTGATCTTTAATGGCAATTCCTGGCATTGCTTTAAAACGGCTTCCTTCTTTACTAATCACATCTAAATCTAAGAACATAGCAGTTTCTCCAGCAAAGATTTTAGCTTGTTTTTCTGCTGGATTCACCAATACTTTTTGTAAAACCATAAAGCCATTGTTGTAAAAAACAGTATCGCCAACTTTAATTTCTTTGCTTCTAAAAGTGGTGGTATCCTCTTTACGATCATCTTCTTTAAACGAAGTGATGTACACAAAAATATCTTTGGTTAAATAGTGCTTCGCATCTGGATTTGCAGCAAAACCTTCTCCTTTATTATTCTTGATAACATCAGGATAAATTTTAAATGCTTCTCCCCCATTTTTAGGTTGAAAATTAATTTCAAAATAACGTTTTCTATCTTTTTCGTTTAATGAATCACTTACATAAGTAACCATGTATTTACCCATATCGGTCGCAATTCCTTTAAACAAAGTAGTATTCTCGGCTGGATCTTCTTGTTTAGTTTTTTGCAGAACAGTAATGCCAGTTTTGTTCCAACTTAAAATAGTTTTCTTTCCGCTAGAAATTAAAATACCCAACAAAATCATTCCAAAACCAATATGGGCAACACTTGCACCAGATGCTTTAATTTTTCCTTTTAATACCAACCATATATATCCTACATTTCCTATGATTGCATAAATGGCAGAGAATAATGCCAAATGAATGGCAATCATAAAGCCAATTCCTTTTTTATCATAATTAACCTTGTAGAAAAATAAAACAGCTAAAGTAATCACCAACGAAATGATAGTAGGAATCCAAATTTTCTTACCCAAATATTCTTTAGGGGTATCCTTATATTTTAGGTATTGCGTTAAGGCTGTTAATAAACCAATAATAATAGCAACAAAAACTTGAATTTGATTGTGTGTAAACTCAGCATCTTCGGGCTGCGAAAAAGCATTTTTAAATATGCTTTTCAAGAAATCGAAATGCGATACTATTTTATTAAAAACAGGTAATGAGGTAATGAAAATAATTACAAAGCCTGATAAGAATAATACCAACGAACCAATAAACATCCAAAATTCACGACTGTAGGTATTTTCTTCTTTTACAATGGTTGGAATGCTTTTGTATTGCTTAAAATACAACCATAATGCAGGTATCAGAAATACCAAAATAAATATCAGCAATTGCCAGTTCATACCCAAATCAGTAAATGCATGAACCGAAGTATCACCTAAAATTCCACTTCTTGTTAAAAAAGTAGAGTAAAGAATGAGTATAAAACTGATGATGTAAAAAAAGTAAGCAGCCCTTAAGCTATAGCCACTGTGTTTATAAATTAAGTTACAGTGCAAACCTGCAATTAAGGTTAGCCAAGGAACCAAAGAAGCATTTTCTACAGGATCCCAAGCCCAATAACCACCAAAACTTAAACTTTCGTAAGCCCACATTGCACCCATCATAATTCCTAATCCTAAAACTGCACCAGAAAATGAAGCCCAAGGCAATGCAACATCTGTCCACTTATGATCTTTATTCACTAACCCTGCATAAGCAAAAGCAAAAGGAACAATGGTACTAGCAAAACCTAAAAATAAAATAGGTGGATGAATCACCATCCAATAGTTCTGCAATAAAGTATTCAAGCCATTACCATCGGTAACTTTTGTTAAATAATCGGGCATTTGAAAAATAGGAGCATCTAATTCATTTCTCAATAAAACAAAAGGATTACTACCAACCTTATTGCCAAATACATAAACACCAATAACCATGGTAGCCAAACAAAACTGTGCAAAGCTTACAACAGTCATTACACCAGCTTCCCACTTGTTGCTTTTCCAAATTAATACCCATCCTAACACACAATGCCAAAAACTCCACAGTAAAAAACTACCTTCTTGCCCCTCCCAAAAACAGCTCAATAAATATTCGAGTTGCAAACTTTTATCGCTGTGTTGCCATGCATATTTATATTCGAATAAGTGATTGGCAATAATGTGGTATAAAGTAATGAAGATGGAAACAATAGCAATGGTTTCTAATAAAAAAGCAAATCGAGCAATATTTAACCAACTCTTTTTTTCAAGCCCAACAGCCGATTTATTGGCTATATAAAAAGAAATAGTTGCAACCAAGGATGCAACTAACGAAAGAACTAAAAAGAAGTAGCCAAATTTTCCGGGTAATAAATGTTCGCCTATATATTCCATGTAAATCAATTAGATTATTGTGTAACAAAAACAAAACGAAAGTGTTTTACTTTAATTCGGCTTGTAAATTTTTCTTAGCAGCATTCATATCGTCTTTATACTTGCTAGGGCATTTTACCAATATGCCATCTTTCTTTTTAATTTCAAACACCCCATTTTCCATTTTTCCTTTTAATACTACACGTTCACTTTTCTCCATATCGTAGGGCTTCTCATAGTAGTAAGCAACTTTCATTCTGTCGCCCAAGGTATCAACAGCTTCAAAAGTTAAGTAGTTGGGGTTTTTAGCTGCATCGTATTTAAGTGTTGCAGTATCTAACTTTGCAATAACCATAACCGCTTTACCTGCTTTTTGTTTTGCTGAAGCGACGGTTTCGTAAGTAGTTACATCACCCATATAAATTAGCAAACCTGCAATTGCAGCAGCAATACAAACAAGCATAACAACGTGTATCTTTTTCATACCTATAATTTTCAGTTGCAAAAGTAACTGTTCTAGGTTTAAGGTTACCTTAATAAGTGGATTTATTGCCTGAACCAATAATAATTTTCCCGTTGCGAAAACGAATAATAAATTTTAGTAGCTAAAGTGCCATTTCCAGTAAAATGTAAAATTGGCAATAAAGGAATTGAAATGCAAATTGTGAATACAAATTAATCAAGATTATTATTTTGAAATAACCTGAAAAGCAATACTACATTGCTTGTTATAATATTTTACTTTTACAAAAGCATTCAGCTAGTTCGTACGCAAATTGTTTAATTTAAATTCGCTGTGCGTTGAAAAGCAAACTACTCAACATAACGTTAATTTTAACCTCATTAGTTGGTTATTTAGAATGGGGAAAAAATAGCCATATATTTTTGTTTCAGGCAGAAGCTCAAATACTTGCTACCCTTTTTACAAATCCATCTTCCGTAATTCATCCATTAATCTTACTGCCAATTATTGCACAACTTTTATTGGTGATTACCTTGTTTCAAAAGCAAACAAATAAAGTACTAACTTATTGGGGGATTGCTGGTTTAAGTATACTATTAGGGTTTATGTTTATAATAGGATTACTGAAGTTAAATTTTAGTATCCTATGCTCTACCCTACCATTTCATTTAACTGTAGTTGTAACGATATATCATTTTAAAAAAGTATCATTATAAGCAACAAATAATGGTGCAGTTTAAATAAATGAGTTAGCGTTTTTTTAGCTTTTATGCTCATTTTTTTGCCTGCAATTACCGCTTACTCAGTTTTTGTAACATTTGAGAAAAATAACACTATTTATTTTTTTCAACTTAAAATTTACTCCTATATTAGATTCATATTTTATGCTTTGTTGTGTAACTGAGCTAGCCGTGCTATGGAAAAAATAGTAAAAAATAATACACTTTTACCTGAAGTAAACATTAGTGCTTTAATGCATAAAAAAAAGGAGTGGATAGGTATTCAATCTCCTGCATTAAGTAGTTTAAATAAGATAATCAAAACGCTCCCCGATAGGCAGTTTAGCTATACACTTAAATTGTGGTTAGTGCCTTTAAGTAAAGACAACTACCAACTTATAACAAAGCAATTGCAAAAAAATGCACAACTAAACAATATTGAGATTAAGCAATATTTACAAGAAAAAAAAGCTGCACAACCTGAAAAAATAAAAACGGTTGAGGAGCACAAAAAGCAAATACAACAACAGGCAATTGCACTACCCAATGATTTTAAAATACATGCGGTAAACAAAAATGTATTACCCCAAGTGCAGCAACATTTGCAATTAAAAGCATATAGTTTAAGTACACGAAAAACTTACTTAAACGAATTGTCACAGTTTTTACAAACTATAAAAAGTACACCAGCTACAGATTTTACACCCCAACGAATAATGGATTATTTGCAATATTGTTATACCACACTTGCACTATCAGAAAATACCTTGCATAGCCGAACCAATGCTTTGAAATATTATTATGAAAAAGTGTTGGGTAGAGAGAAGTTTTTTTGGGAAATACCTAGAGCAAAAAAGCCATTTCAGTTACCCAATGTATTGGGTGAAAGAGAAATTACTGCACTTTTTAATGCATTAACCAATTTAAAACATAAAGCCATTTTATTTACTGCCTACAGCTCGGGTTTAAGGGTAAGTGAAGTGGTAAGTTTAAAACTAGCCGATATAGATAGTGGTAGAATGCAAATAAAAATAGAATCGGCAAAAGGCAAAAAAGACAGGATGGTAAATTTGAGTCCTGTTTTACTTGATATTTTGCGACAGTACATTAAAAAAGCAAATCCACAGCCAGTAAATTATTTATTTGAAAGTGAGATTGTTGGAGAGCCTTATTCATCAAGATCGGCACAAAAAGTTTTTCAGCGAGCCAAAGAAAAAGCAGGTATCGCAAAAGAAGTAAGTTTTCATTCGTTAAGACACAGCTTTGCCACACACTTATTAGAAAAGGGAATAGACATACGATACATAAAAGACATATTGGGTCATTTTAGTATAAAAACCACCCAACGATATACGCATGTTAAGAAAGAACAATTAATACAAATAACCAGCCCTTTAGACGATTTATGGCTAAAAGGCGACATCATATAACCAAAACAAAAGGCGACATGACAATTAAAAAAGGCGACATAAATTACATTGATAATCAATACCAATTATTTTTGGAGGATTAAATTTGTGACGTATATTTAATTGTTGTGTGTCAGCTTTAAATAAGCGTAAAATAAAATACCCATGTTTTCAAAATTAGATTTACTAGAAATTCTATTTCAGATAGGCAAAGTAATTTTTATTTATGCTTACTTAAAATTGACAAAAATT
>JBIKRV010000019.1:0-67792 GCA_044348985.1 Chitinophagaceae bacterium | reverse complement strand
CTCATTATTAGTATTGTCATTCCGAGGTAACGAGGAATCTCATTATTAGTATTGTCATTCCGAGGTAACGAGGAATCTCATTATTAGTATGTCATTCCGAGGAAACGAGGAATCTCATTATTAGTATTGTCATTCCGAGGTAACGAGGAATCTCATTATTAGTATTGTCATTCCGAGGTAACGAGGAATCTCATTATTAGTATTGTCATTCCGAGGTAACGAGGAATCTCATTATTAGTATGTCATTCCGAGGAAACGAGGAATCTCACTATTAGTATTGTCATTCCGAGGTAACGAGGAATCTCATTATTAGCATTGTCATTCCGAACAAAAGTGAGGAACCTGCCCAATACAAACAGATGTCTCGTACCTCGACATGACAATCAAAAATCTTACTTACAAAACCGTACATTTTGTGAGTGAGGGTGGCATTGCCATATAACCACTTTAAAAACAAAATGGCAACCAAACAAAATTTAAAAACCGCCTTCCTAGTACAATGTCACACTGAGCCTGTCGAAGTGTGAATTTAAAGGAAGGCACAAACCAAAAAAAATGAACAACAAATTTGCAAGCCTTGGAATTGCTTTAAGCAGAGATGAGGCAAAAAAAGTAATGGGTGGATTGGTTGCTACTGGCGGCAGTGGATTAGATGGAACTGCATGTACTAAAGACGAGGATTGTTCTGGTATTACAAAAACCTGCGATAATGGTACAGTTGTTACTGCAAGGTGTAATAAGATAAGAAGTGTTTGTCAAACAGTATGTGTTTACGCATATTAAAATTACTAGTTAAAAAAAGTCTAATCATAGAGACCTGTACAAAATATGTACAGGTCTCTTTTCAAGTCATTATTATGTATAAGTTGATTGTTTTAAGTATTTTACTTACATCTTGTGGTATATTCAAATCGAGTCAAAAAATACAAGATAAGATTACTATATCAACAGACTCTTCAATATTTAAGTTCAACAATAATTGGTTAGATACACCTAAGCTGCAATTTAATTATACAGAATTTTCAGGCTTAACCACAAGTTCTGTTTTTTTACAACCTAACGAGGAGTCAGCAGTGTATTCAAACAAACCGTTATTTTTTTATGCTGTTAACAATCTCTTTTCAAACTATTTACTTTATCCTGGTGAAAAGTATTATTTAAAAATGAATGACGATGGGTCGTTTAAGTTTGAGGTTTATGGAGATCAAAAAAGAAATAATGAATTAATTTTTTTTCACTCCCTCCAAAGTAGTTTAAAAGAAACATCTTACTATTTTTTCCCTAATAAAGATTATAAAAAATTATCAATTGATTCAATTTATTTCTTGGAAGACAGCATTAAAAATGTAATTGAAATAGTTGAGCGAAAACAATTAAAAATATATGATTCTCTTACAGTAAAGTATGAAATAAGAGATAGTATTAAATCACTTTATAGAAGCACCATATCAATTAATTCTGTTCTACCATTAATCACATTTTACCGTTACTTTTCCGACTCACTTTTAAAGTATGGTGTTTATAAGGAGAGAGCAAGATTTGTTGCCCAAAAGTTTAATATATTAAAAAATTATGAAACATTATTCTTTAATGCAAATACAACTTTGCTTAACAGCTCATTTGCGTTATTAATTTCTCCTAGTTACTATAATACTCCACAAGCACATATTAATAATACCAATTTCTCAACTTTTTTTGAGTTAGTAATACAAAATTATTCAGGCGTAGCAAGAGACTTTTTACTCTCTTCTATAATCTATAGAGCTATTATAAAAAATGTAATAATCACAAAAGAGAATAAAAGAAAATATCTACAATTCTGTAAGAATAAATATCTAAAAGATATAAATCATGAAGTATTTCTAAACAAGAAAAAAAGTATAAAAAAAATAAAGGATGCAAATAACTTACTAAATAGAAATTTGAAGGTTATTAAGTCAATTGAATCAATTATAGAATCTTATAAAGGGAAAGTAATTGTTTTAGATTTTTGGGCAACCTGGTGTTTGCCCTGTCGTGAAGAGACACCCTATTTAAAAAAGTTAATTAATCAGTATAATCCTGAAGATGTTGTTTTCATTAGTATTTCATTAGATAAGGAAATACAGCTGTGGCAAAAATTGATTTTTGCAGAAAACTTTAACCTTGAAAATAATTTTGTTTTAGTTAATTCAAGCGAATCATCATTTCTTCATAAGTTAAATATCAATGAAATTCCAAGATTTATTTTAATTGGGAAAGATGGAAGCATTGTTGACGACAATGCCCCCAAGCCAAGCGATATTAGACTGAAAGAAAAAATTGATAGCTGCTTAAGAATAAAATAATATAACACAGATGAACTACAGTAAGTCGAAGTACAAGACAACTGCTGTGTTGTTCCAAAGTCACACCGAATTTATCAAAGTGTGAAATAAACCTAATATACAAAACCGTACATTTTGTGAGTGAGGGTGGCATTGCCATATAACCACTTTAAAAACAAAATGGCAACCAAACAAAATTTAAAAACCGCCTTCCTAGTACAATGTCACACTGAGCCTGTCGAAGTATGGGTTTATAGAAAGGCACAAACCAAAAAAAATGAACAAAAAATTTGCAAGCCTTGGTACTGCATTAAGCAGAGATGAGGCAAAAAAAGTAATGGGTGGATTAGAAGATAATGAACTTGGTGGTCGTTGTAGACAAATATTTTTACCTTGTTCAGTCGGTTGTGGAAGTTACTGTAGATGTAACACCATCTTTAATATGTGCGAAACTGGATCTAATGGTCCAGTCGAACCAATAATACACCTATAAAAATTATCAGTTGTTCAGAAGTTGTAATTCTATCAGTTTATCTGCCAAGATTGTAAACTGAATATTTTCGTTTGCAAGAATATGACTAGATTGAATGTGTTACTTATTTCTGAACAACTTTTTTAACATTAAATATGCGAAGAATAGAAATAGTTTTAATTGTGTTTTTTATTTCATGCGTCAATCAAAACGGGGTTAAAAGGAATGAATTAGTAACAGCAGTTCCTATATTGCCATACCAAATAATAAATATCCACCCACATGATACCTCCTCTTATACTCAAGGATTGATTGTGTTAAATAATAAACTTTATGAGTCAACTGGGCTTTGGGAAAAAAGTAAATTAGCAGAAGTAGATATTAAAACTGGGAAACCAATCAAAATACTAAAAATAGAAGACCCGAAAATTTTTGGTGAAGGAATAACTATTCTTAACAACAAAATTTATCAACTTACTTGGAAGAATAATAAAGTTTTTGTTTATGATGCGAGTACTTTCAAAAAAATTAATGAATTCACCTGGCATCAAGAAGGGTGGGGTATTACACACTCTCATGATACTTTAATTATTAGCACAGGTAGTTCAAACTTATATTTGGTTAATCCAATAGATTTTAAAATTATTAGCGTTATACCAGTTACCAGAAATAGCATTTCTGTTCCTTACTTAAATGAGTTAGAATATATTAATGGTTACGTTTATGCAAACGAATATGAAACAGATAATATTTTGAAAATTAATCTAAAATCTGGTATTGTTGAGGGTGTTTTGGATATGTCAAATTTATTAGAAAAAAGTGGTATGCAATACAATATAGAAAAATATGTAAATGCATCTGGAAACGTACTTAATGGAATCGCTTATGATTCAATAAACAACACAATTCTTGTAACTGGCAAATTGTGGCCAGCACTATTTGATATTAAATTGAATTAAAAAACACAATCCCTTCCTTCCCAGAAATGTCTCCTCATTAGCTAAGTGCATTTGCAAGGGACATTTCGAAAATATGGAATAGCCTTTCTCTATAAAATGTCACACAGAGTTTGTCGAAGTATGGGTTTACAGGGGAGGCTCTCAAAATCAAAAAAAATGAACAACAAATTTGCAAGCCTTGGTACTGCATTAAGCAGAGATGAGGCAAAAAAAGTAATGGGTGGGAAAATTATTGGTCTGGTAAATGATGAGGGAGGTGGCTCTGTTTGTGCTACATGTGGTACTCAAAGCATTTGTGGTTCAGATACCAAGTGCGTTCATTCAACCACAAGCTGTTGTATTGAGTGCAATGGTGTTAAAGAATGCATAAAATAAAAGCTTTCCTTTTAGTTTTACTTAGGAGTAGGCTTAAAACCTACTCCTTTTATTAAATTAATAATTATGCCAAAGTTCTATATATTGGTTTTGGTAATTCTATTCATTCAGTGTACTCCTTCAAAAATAGCTTTGAAGTTAAAAGAGGTATCATTGGTTAAAGAAAAACGTAATAGTTATAAACTGAGTATTTATGAATTAAATGATGTAAATAAAGAATTTATAAAACAATCAAAATACAATTTTGCTATAGCACTGAAAAAAAGTTTCAATGAAGTTCAAACACTTTCTAATTTGTACAAAACAAATAAAATAGATTCCTCAGATTATCAAAAGCAACTTCTACAATTACAAAAAGAATATGCTATTTATAAAGTTTTTATACCAAATACTCCAACGTTTAATGAAATAATTGAAGATACAAGTTATAACGCAGAAGTGAAAATTTTAATTGCCAAAAAGTACAATAATGAATTTGTTCTTATTGTTGATGAAAATAACAATAGTATTTTTTCTGACGATAATCAAACCTTAATTAATCAATCGAATTACGATAGTATCTTAAACAGCAAGTATTTTACTGTTAAAAATTTATATACGAAAAAAAATGGCACCATTTATAAGCATGAAATTAAAATAATGATTAATGATTTATTTTCTAAAGCTAAATCGTTTGATCAAATAAATAACGAAGCTGAGATACATATTTGGATTGATAACACTACTTATTACAACGCATTGAAAAAAAGAATATTTAAAAATGGGCAACTATCATTTAACGTTAACCAGTATGATATTAATTATGCAGTTATTAATACCACAATAGGATATTACAACTTAGAAAAGAATAAAATACTAAAAAAAGAGTATCATCAATTAAACAGATTCAAATATAATTCAAAATGGTACATTATAGACTCAATTTCCATTGCTAAGAAAAAAGCTTATATTAAAAATATTACTACTAACAAACTAGACTCATCTAAATACTTAATTATAAACGAGCCCAAGGAAATTAAGAATAGTGATTTATTAAATTATAACGGTTACAAAATAGATATATACAATTTATTCAAAGAAAATAAAGACTCAATTATGATTGTTGATTTTTGGGCTAGTTGGTGTAAACCTTGTAGAGAAGAAACACCATGGCTAAGAAAGTTGAGTAAAGAATTAGAAAATCAAAAAGTGAAATTTGTATCAATTTCATTAGATACAGATATTGATGCTTGGAAAGAAGCTTCTCTTGTTGATGGTATCCATCAACAAGAGAACTTTATTTTACTCAGTTCTTGGGAAAGTGGTTTTGGACAACAATACAATCTATTTACAATACCTAGATTTATGATTGTAAGCAAAAAGGGATCTATTATTAATGAAAATGCTCCAAGACCAAGTAGCAAAAACTTTGCAAGGCTGATTTTAAGCTATTTAAACAATAACTAATCTATTAATAGAAATATCTCCAAACTAGCTACTTCTGTATTCTGTAAGTATATAATTGGCTTCATTTTGTCCATGCTTAGTTTTATAACTTATGTTAAAGTAAGGTTGTATTACCATACTTAATTTTCAAGTCCCTCCTTTGGAGGGATTTAGGGAGGCCACAAACCAAAAAAAATGAACAACAAATTTGCAAGCCTTGGTACTGCATTAAGCAGAGATGAGGCAAAAAAAGTAATGGGTGGAAAATTAAATTTAGCTTTTGACGATGGTGGAGGCAATAAATGCAATGTTAAATGTTCAAAAGATAGTGATTGTGACACTACTTGCCCATCTTGTGAGAAAAATACAAATTGGGGAGATATGTACATGTGTGTTGTTAGATAGTTTATGCTAACTGTAATGGGCTGTGTATGAATACACGGCCCATTATTGTATTTGTAATTTACAAAATTCAAACACGTAAAAAATAGTTTATGAGATTTAGTTTTATTGCATTAAGTATAATTATACTGTTTTCTAGTTTAAAAGCTCAAACCAATCAATTTATTATTAATGGTAAAATTTCAGGAAGTGATATTAAAAAGTTATTTATTGAATACAGAAATAAAAAAGGAATTCTAATAACAGACAGTTCACCAGTACAGTCTGGTAAATTCACCTTTAAAGGAACAATCAATGAGCCTGTTCAAGCTGTAATTAAGAAAAATAAATTGTCAAAAAGAATTAGTGACCCAAATTTAGTTGAGTTTTATTTAGAAAGTGGCGTAATGAAATTAAAACTAAATGAGAATAAATTTAAAGAAGGAAAATTGTTGGGTTCGCAAATAAATAATGATGCAGAGAAAATAAAGAATGAGATTGTTCTAATTGATAAAATAATAGATACTTATAAAGATAGTCTTAGGTTACTCAGTAATAATAATTTAATTGCTGTATTTGAAAAGACGAAGAAAAAGAAATATTATGATAGCATTATTTCGTTTGAAGAAAAGAAACAACTTAATGTTAAATATAACTTTGTATTAAAAAAAATCGATAAATATATATCAGCATTCATCCTAAAAGATTGTATTTTCTCTTTTTCGTTAGATACTTTAAATCATTGCTATTCACATCTAGGTTCAAAAATTAAAAATTCTGTGCCCGGATTGTTTGTAAAAGATTTTATAAGAAAGGAATATACCGTTGCAGTTGGTAAAGTTGCTCCAGACTTTAACTCAAAATATTCTGATGGTTTATTTACAAAACTCAGTAGCGTTTGCAGTAAAAATAAATATGTATTAATAGATTTTTGGGCAAGTTGGTGCTCACCATGTAGGGAATCATTTACGAATCTTAAAGATTATCATAAAAAATTGAACCCAAATGGATTTGAAATAATTGCTATTTCATTAGATAATGATAAACAAAGTTGGGCTAACGCTATACTAAAAGACGAGGTAGGTAATTTCAAACACACACTAATTAACCTTGGTTCGAAAGATAAACTAGTTGAAGACATATCAAAAAAATATGCATTCAATGGCATTCCGTTTTACTTATTATTAGATGAGAAGTGTAGAGTAATAGCTAAAACTCATGATATAAAGATCATACTAAATAAATTAGATACTGTTTATAAGAAATAATTATTTATAGACACATCTCCTAAAAAAAGACCTAATTCCCAGCGTTCGTTTCTAATTAGGTTTCGTGTATTGGCAAGGGAAAATGCGTTAAAGTAAGGACGAATTACTACACATACTTTTCAAGTCTCTCGTTTAGAGTTAGAACCCTAAAAAAAAATGAACAACAAATTTGCAAGCCTTGGTACTGCATTGAACAGAGATGAGGCAAAAAAAGTAATGGGTGGGTTAGTACTTGGTGGTGGTGGTGGAGTTGGTGGTGAGGATGGAGGTGGTGGAGATGTCGGTTGTGGAACAGGAATTTCATGTACAGGTAAAAAAGCTGGTGATGAATGTGGAACAAAAAAATGCATTTGTGACACAAAATCTGATAAAGACAAAACACTTTATTGTAGTTCTCAACCATAAAAGTTAATAAAAGGCTGTTTCGATAATTCGAGGCAGCCTTATTTTTTGTCCGGTAGAAAGCCTATATTGGTGAGTCAGTCTATTATTAAAATTTGAGGTTTATTTAAGTAGTTTAATAACAATTTTTGTAAATATAATTATGAAATACTTTATTTTGATGGCAATATCCATTGTAAATATGGCTCAATCGCAAATACCGAATAAATTTAATTTAAATGTTTATGTCAAGGATGTTAAAAAAGGGAGAGTTATACTATTTCAGGCTAATGACTTCTTTTACAAAACAAAACTGGAAGCCGATACTTTATATTTTAATAACGAACAATTTTCCTTTTCTGGGTTAACTACAAAGCCTGAATTATACTATATGCAAATTCAAACAGACTCTGTCACATTTGCAACTCAAAGCTTCTATCTTGATACAGGAATATATACAATACATATTCTTAAAAATGAAATTTCGTTAGACGTATTAGGTGGAGGGTGTAAGATAATTGTAGAAAATTCTTTAATCAATAATACTTACTTAAAAAAGTATCTTCCAATTTATAATGATTTAAACTCTTTAACATTAACTCGAAATGAATTATTTAATAAATGTGATTTACTACCTTTTAATTACAGGAAAGAGTGTGAACAATTCTGTGAGAAATTTCAACACCAATTAAGGCTTACCCGAGATAGTCTATTTTTTAATTACGCATTATCAAACCTAAACTCACCTATCATAGAAAATGAACTCTTGTTATTCATCAGAAAATTTGGATATAAAGAGATATACGAAAATATTTTTCAAAAAGCCTCAAAATCTGTATATGTAAACGATGACAATAAAGCTTATCTAAAAGATTATATTAAGCGGAAGAAAATAAGCATAAGTGCAAGGAAATTTCCTTTGTGGAAATTTATTAGTGCCAATACGAATAGAGAAACTTTTAAACAAAAAAAAATAATTCTTGTAGAGTTTTGGTTTAGTAGTTGCAAGCCTTGTTTAGCTAATTTTATTGAATTACAAAAGATACATAAATTATATAATAAAAAGGGATTTGAAATTGTAGCAATTTCAGTTGATAAAAAAGATAACTTAGAACAATATAGAAGTTTAATAAAAAATTATAACAGTTGGATTAATATATTGGATATTGACGGAAAATCGTCTCAACCTTTAGATATTACTTTTTATCCGTACAATTTTTTATTAGATTCATCAGGAAATATTCTAATGGATAATATAAGCACTACTAAATTGAATTATTTACTAACTGAAAAGCTATCTAGTGCTAAGTAGTTTTTTCCTTTCCACTAAATTTTGCCTAATAACCAAGTGTGCTTAATTTTCTGCATATTTTCCTCACTGTGTTTCGTGTATTAGCAAGGGAAAATAGGTTAAAGTAAGGACGAATTACTACACATACTTTTCAAGTCTCTCGTTTAGAGTTAGAACCCTAAAAAAATGAATAAAAAATTTGCAAGCCTTGGTACTGCATTAAGTAGAGATGAGGCTAAAAAAGTAATGGGTGGATTGCCAATTGGAGGTCCTGAAAATCCTGGTGGTAATTGTTCAATTCAATTAGATTGTGGTGGAAGAGCTGGTACCATTAGTTGTGGTGGTAGTTCAGGTACTTGCCATTTTGAATATGGAAGCAATAGTCAAGGGAACATGGTTTTATGTGGAATTGTTTGTAATGGTGGAGCTACCGTTTGTCCAGGTTGGGAATAATTTAATCAATAGTTTAGGCTGCCTCAAAAGGGCAGCCTAAACTAAAGTCTTTTCAAGCTATTATTTATATTTTGGCAACACATTTCTTCAAAATATTTAAATTACGATAAATGAAAATCTCTATTCTTCTTCTATTTCTTCATTTTAGCTTATTTGCTTTAACTCAAAATAAAAAGGTATATTCAATTTCTGAGAAAATACTTTTTAGCAAGTACGTTGGGAAAAAAGAAGGTGTTTTTATTAATAAAATATGGTCCTCAAATAAAGGTAAAACTGACAGTGTTTTGTGGGAAACTCCACTTCAAGGAGGAATATATTATTTTAATAAATTTCATCAGAAGCAAATAGATTCTGCGTATTTTATAAATTTTTTAAGTAGCACAGGCTTAGACACAAACCAAATTAAATGTGATAGAATTAATTCATCTTTAGTAATTTTTGAAAAAATATTTCAAGATAGCGTATATTTTAATATTCGAAAGAAAGATAACGAGTACTTAAAAAATGACTATCAAGTTTCATATTCAATTGCCGAAATTAA
Source organism: Chitinophagaceae bacterium (assembly GCA_044348985.1). GTDB lineage: Bacteria > Bacteroidota > Bacteroidia > Chitinophagales > Chitinophagaceae > UBA1930. The sequence continues at coordinate 57,940 of JBIKRV010000019.1, read as the reverse complement.
GAAATATGAAAATTTTAAAGATGTTCCAGATGACCTAGTTAAAACCATTCAAATTAATTTTGAATTTTGTGATAGAAATATTTCAAAAGCCTGTACACTGTCTTTAGCGTTAATTCCATTTAAAGGTGAAGTAAATTATAACGACGCAGATTTAGGTGACTACTACCTTATGGTATCAAAAAGAAACCACTTTGAAATTGAATTTAATAATATTAAAATTCATCTTTATCAAACTAAAATATCTCCTCACTATACCAATACAAACGTCGGAATAAAAATTGAAAGGATAAGTGGGTTTGATGAAACTAAATTTGAAAATAGTGTATGGTATAAAAATAATTATCTATTTGGAGATACTATAATTTCAAAAGATTCTACGTTAATTATAGACAGCATTAGTTTAGATGGTAGCAAACTTTTTACAAGATCTTGGAAAAAAGAAACTCCGCCAAATAAAAAAGAGTTTCTGCCCAGTTCTACTATTAAAAGTATAACACCACTCTTTAAAAACACAACCTACATGATATTAGATTTCTGGGGAACTTGGTGCAGACCATGCTTAGATGCACTACCCAAACTTCAAAAAATATTTAAGATACTACCACACAACATTTCAATTGTTAGCATTTGTTACGATAAGAAAGAGAACTTCAAAAAATCAATTTCTATTTTTAAAGAAAATAAAATAAAGTGGAAGCAGATTTTTGAAGATATGGATTCAAGTGAAGAAAAAATAACCCAAACTTTAAAAGTAAATATTTTCCCAACGTATATAATAGTAAAAAAAACTGGAGAAATTATATACCAAGGAAACGGAGACGAGTTATTTTCATACATTAATAATTTTAAAACTATATTAAAGAATGAGCAATAAATATTTTCTAAACATACTTGTATTTACAAAATAAGATTATGCTTATTTGTAAATCAAGATATTTATTTCATTTGAATGGGAAAACATAATCTACTGTTATCTGATAATTATAGAAAAAATTCGCACCCTGAAATTAATTATGTCTCAATTTCCCTTTTATAAACAACTAGATGCTATGGATTGTGGCCCCACCTGTTTACGAATGGTGGCTAAGCATTATGGTAAAAATATTGCCATTAATATTTTAAGACAGCAAACACAAATAAGTAAAGAGGGCGTAAACCTTTTAGGTATTGCAGAAGCAGCCGAGCAAATTGGTTGTAGAACAAGGCAAGTAAAAATTTCTTTTAAAGAACTAATAGAAGATGCCCCATTACCGGCTATTTTACATTGGGGGCAAAACCATTTTGTAGTGGCCTCTCCAAACCCCTCTAAAAGAGGGATTTTTAATACAATTTTCTATCCAACTTGGAAAAAGCAAGGTGTTTTAATTGCAGATCCTGCAAAAGGCTTAACATGGTACACCAAAAAAGAATTTTTAAGCTATTGGACTAGCACCACCAATGGAGTAGATGAAGTTGGCATTGCTTTACTATTAGAGCCTACCCCAGCTTTTTACGAAACACCATTAGAGGAAAGTGCTAACGAAAAAGACAAAAAAGACAAAACTACAAAAGGCATTGGTTGGGCTTATTTACTACAATATTTTTATCAGCAAAAAAAGTACATCATTCAATTATGTATGGGTTTGTTGGTGGGTAGTTTGTTGCAATTAATATTCCCTTTCGTAACACAAAGCATTGTAGATACGGGTATTCAAACCCATAATCTTCAATTTATTTACATTATTCTTATTGCACAGTTTGCCTTATTTTTTGGGCGTACCACTGTAGAGTTTATACGCAGTAGAATTTTATTGTTTATAAGTACTAAAGTAAACTTATCTATTCTGTCCGATTTTTGGATTAAGCTCATGAAACTACCACTAAGCTATTTTGATACCAAGCTTACTGGTGATATTATACAACGTTTAGGCGACCACCGCAGAATAGAAAGTTTTCTTACGGGCAGTGCATTAAGTACTTTATTTTCTTTGTTTAATTTGGTGGTATTTTCTTTTGTAATGGTGCAATACAATGTTGCAGTATTTTTTATTTTTTTAGGAGGCAGTGTCTTATATTTTTTATGGATTAAAATATTTCTGCAGTTTAGGCGTAACCTCGATTATAAACGATTTGCCATTGCAGCAAAAGAAAATACTGCAACCATGCAATTAATACATGGTATGCAGGAAATTAAATTAAACAATGCCGAGCATTTAAAACGCTGGGAGTGGGAAAGCTTGCAAGCAGCTTTGTTTAAACTGAGTTTTAAAAGTTTATCGCTCAGCCAATACCAACAGGCAGGTGCTTTTTTTATTAATGAGGGTAAAAATATATTGATTACTTTTTTTGTTGCAAAGTCAGTACTTGACGGACAGCTTACTTTAGGAGCAATGATGGCTGTACAATATATAATTGGTCAACTAAATAGCCCTGTAGAGCAGTTAATTGGTTTTGTACAACAGGCACAGGATGCAAAAATATCTTTAGAGCGTTTAAACGAAATACATGAACTTGAAGAAGAGGAACCAAGCAATAAACAGTTTATTACACAATTACCACAACATAAATCTATTTATTTTGAGCAGCTTTCATTTACGTATGCAGGTGCAGGAAATGAACCTGTATTAAAAGACATAAACCTGCATATACCTGCTGGAAAAGTTACAGCTATTGTAGGCATGAGTGGAAGTGGTAAAACTACTTTACTAAAATTATTGCTAAAGTTTTATGAGCATTACAAAGGAGCTATAAAAATTGGTGAATCTAGTTTGCAAAATATTTCTCCAAAGTATTGGAGAAGCCAATGTGGTAGCGTTATGCAGGATGGATTTATTTTTAACGACAGTATTGCCAATAACATTGCAGTAAGTGATGCCAATCCAAATTATGATAAATTATTGCATGCCTGTAAAGTAGCCAACATTTTACCTTTTATTGAAAGTTTGCCCCTGGGATTTAATACAAAAATTGGAGCAGAAGGTAATGGTATAAGCCAAGGACAAAAGCAACGATTATTAATTGCAAGAGCAGTTTATAAAAACCCTGAGTTTTTATTTTTCGATGAAGCTACAAATGCACTAGATGCCAATAATGAGAAAGTTATCTTAGAAAACTTACAAGAATTTTTTACCAATAAAACCGTTGTTGTGGTTGCCCACAGATTAAGTACTGTTAAAAATGCAGATAACATAATTGTACTACATAATGGAGCAATCATAGAACAAGGAACACATGATACACTTACCCAACAACGTGGGCAATATTTTGAATTGGTAAGAAATCAATTGGAGTTGGGGAATTAAAAACTAAAATTAAATGCCGATACTATTAGAGGAAAATACTGGTGCAAAAACTAAAGTACCTGAACATAATTTACACTTACGCAGCAGTGAAGTAAGTGAAATTATTTCTCATCATCCCAGCTTTTTAATTCGTTGGGGTATCAGCATTTTTTTTATGATTTTATTGTCTGCTATTGCTGCTTGTTGGTTTATACAATACCCAGATATGGTAAATACAACTGCAAAATTAAACTCTGTAAATGCACCTAAAGAAGTTAAAACAAAAACAGATGGTAAGTTGGTACAACTTTTTGTAACCGAAAATAAAAATGTACAAGCATCAGAGATTTTGGGCTTTATAGAAAGCAGGGCAAATCATACAACAGTTCTTCAACTTTCAACTTATCTAGATACACTATCTCTAATAATTATAAAAGAGCCCGAAAATTTAAGCAACAATAATTTCTCAGTTAGTAGTTTAGAAACTTTGGGAGAATTGCAATCTCAGTACCAGGTTTTTCAACAAGCATTGCTGGTATTTAAACAATATTTAGTAAATGGTTTTTATACAAAAAAGAAAAAAATGCTGCAACAAGATTTAATGTACATGAGTAAAACATACAATAATTTATTGCAACAAAAACAAATGCAAGAAGAAGATTTGAGTTTACAGCAAGAAACCTTTGATGCGAATGAAAAATTAAAAAATGAAAAAGTCATTTCAGCATTAGATTACAGAAATGAAAAAAGTAAACTCATTGGCAAAAAAATGAGTTTGCCTCAAATAACCAGTTCCTTAATTAATATTGAAAGTAGCAGGCATGAAAAGCAAAAAGAAATTGCCGAATTAGATAATCAAATAGCACAACAAAAAAATATATTCACCGAAGCATTAAACAGTTTTAAAGCTCAGGTAAACGATTGGAAAGCCAAATATTTACTTATAGCACCTGTAGCTGGAAAAGTTGCTTTTGCAAGTTTCATACAAGAAAATCAACAATTGAACACTAATCAAATAGTTTGCTTTATTAATCCTGGCAATAGTGCCTATTATGCAGAAATTCATGTGCCTCAATATAATTTTGGAAAAATAAATATTGGACAAAAGGTAATGCTAAAATTTCCAGCCTATCCTTATGAACAGTATGGTTTTATTGAAGGCACACTTGACTTTATTTCTAACATTCCAACCGATAGTGGGTATTTGGCAAAAGTTGGCTTACCCCAAAAGCTAATCACCAATTATGGTAAGCAACTACAATTTTATCAAGGCTTATCAGCCCAAGGAGAAATTGTTACACAAGACATGCGTTTGCTGGAACGCTTTTTTTATCAAGCCAAATCTGTATTTAGCAAAAAATAAACCTAATACATTATCCCTTTCTTACTGTTCTTTCCCTCTTCATTAACAATAAACTTTCTGTACTTTCAACATTCCACGATTATTCTTTACAGCCATAATGTCGCAAAAAACAACTTTGCACATAATTTGAATAGCTATTATTTCAAAATAACAAAACACTTACCTTCAACGCAAAATTAGTAGCATGAATATAGAGCAGGAATTTAAAAAGTTTGCTGTTAAGCATCAAGGCATCAGCAGTGGTACATTACATAATTATCAGGCACATTTTAACCCTACTAATTTAACGCCATACATTATAGAAGAACGCCCCATGAACATTGCACAAATGGATGTGTTCAGTCGTTTAATGATGGATAGGATTATTTTTTTAGGTGAAGGTATTAACGATTATGTGGCCAATATTATCACAGCACAAATGTTGTTTTTAGAAAGTGTAGATAGAACACGTGACATTCAAATGTACATCAATAGCCCTGGAGGCAGTGTTTATGCAGGTTTGGGCGTTTATGATACCATGCAATTTATTAACCCCGATGTGAGTACCATTTGTACCGGTATGGCAGCAAGTATGGGTGCAGTTTTATTGTGTGCTGGAGTTAAAGGCAAAAGAACAGCGTTAAAACATAGTAGAATTATGTTGCATCAGCCAAGTGGTGCCATTGGTGGACAAGCCACAGATATTGGTATTACAGCCAAAGAAATTAAACTACTAAAGCATGAACTGTATGAAGTAATTGCCGAACATAGTGGAAAAGATATTGAAACAGTTGCTAGAGATTGTGACAGAGATTTTTGGATGAAGGCAAATGATGCAAAAGAATATGGTATTGTAGATGAAGTTTTATTAACCAATCCTAGGAAGGAGAAGAAAGATTGATTTAACGTTAATCGTTAGTCGTAAAACGCAAGTTGTTGAACTCGCATTAAACTAGCGACTTACCATTCACGATTTACGATTCTCCATTCATTATATAAAATAATTAAAATGATACACAGCAAATACATAGTTAGTCCCATTATAATGGACGATGATGAAGCAAACTCTAAAGATGAAAAACAGGAACAAGTGAGTACGGGTATGATGAAGAAAATGGAAAAAATGTTCTTCGAAAAAAGGGCAGTTTATCTATGGGGTGTGGTAGAAGATAAAACCATTAAAGAAGTGGTGGGTAAAATTTTACTGCTAGATGCCGATAAACCGGGTAAAGAGATCAAATTGTACATCAACAGTCCGGGTGGAAGTGTTACCAGTGGAATGGTATTGTACGATACCATTAAATTACTCAGCAGTCCTGTAAGTACCGTTTGTATGGGCTTGGCAGCCAGCATGGGTTCTATATTATTAAGTGTGGGTACAAAAGGTAGCAGGTTTATTTATCCTTCCGGAGAAGTAATGATTCATCAGCCAAGCATCAGTGGTTATTATCAAGCAACTTCGGCCGATATTGAAATTCAAGCCATTCAAATTGAGAAAACCAAATTAATGGGTGCCAAAATATTGGCTGAAAATTGTGGTAAAACAGTTGAACAAATACTAAAAGATTTCGACCGTGATTATTGGATGGATGCCAATGAAGCTGTTGCTTATGGTATTGTGGATGGTGTTTTAGATAAAATTTAGCCAATAGTTTGTAAGAAATAATTGTTTTAACCGTTTTATATAAATGATGTTCGTTTTTTGAGCAATTAAAACATAGTTTTGTGAGTAATACGCACTGTGCACCCTTATAGTGCTTGAACATATCATTATAGAGTTGTATTAAGTTAGAAAAAAAATCTGATGGCCAAACAAAGTCATTTACATTGTTCCTTTTGTGGAAGAAGCCGTGATGAGGTTAAAATACTCATTGCTGGGCAAGAAGGTCATATTTGTGAGAATTGTGTTGAGCATGCACAAGAAATTATAGCTCAGGAATTAAATATTAAGCAAGAAACTATACCTACTGGTGTCAATTTTAAACTTACAGTTCGCAAGCCCGCAGAGATAAAGAAGTTTTTAGATGAGTATGTGATTGGTCAAGATGAAGCAAAACGTGTTTTGGCAGTTGCTGTTTACAATCACTTTAAGAGAATTACCCAAAAACACCAAAATGATGATGTTGAAATTGAAAAGAGCAACATTATTATGGTTGGAGAAACAGGTACTGGAAAAACATTGTTGGCAAAAAGCATTGCCAGAATGTTGAATGTACCATTTGCCATTGTTGATGCTACTGTATTCACAGAAGCAGGGTATGTTGGTGAAGATGTGGAAAGCATGTTAACCCGTTTATTGCAAAACTGTAATTACGATGTTGCAGCTGCTGAACGTGGAATTGTGTATGTTGATGAATTGGATAAAATTGCCCGTAAAGGCGATAACCCATCAATTACCAGAGATGTTAGTGGAGAAGGTGTTCAGCAAGGATTGTTGAAAATGTTGGAAGGTACAGAAGTGTTGGTTCCACCACAAGGCGGAAGAAAACATCCAGAGCAAAAAATGATTAAACTGGATACTAAAAATATTCTGTTTATATGTGGTGGTGCGTTTGATGGTATTGACAGAGTAATTGCAAAAAGAATTAATACCAATGCAATAGGCTTTAATGTAAATAAGGCCGAGCAGGAAATGCAACGCAAAAATTTACTGCAATTTATTAACGCTCAGGATTTAAAAGGATTTGGATTAATACCAGAATTACTAGGGCGTTTACCAGTGGTAACGCATTTAAATCCATTAGATGCTGAAACATTAAGAAATATTCTTACCGAGCCTAAAAATTCGCTCGTTAAACAGTTTACCAAGTTGTTTAATCTAGAAGGTATCCAACTAATCATCGATGAAGAAGTGTTGAATTTTATGGTTAATAAAGCATTAGAATACAAATTGGGTGCAAGAGGGTTAAGAAGTATTTGTGAAAGTATTTTAACTGATGCCATGTTTGAGTTGCCAGGAACTGATCAAAAAGAATTACATGTTACATTAAACTATGCTGAGAGTATGTTTGGTAAGAGTAAAATGAGCTTGCTGAAAGTGGCCTAATAATATTTTTTATTGTAAAAAATAAGAGCGATGATTTTTGTAAAATCATCGCTCTTATTTTTCGATTATATGCTTATAAAATAAAAGAAGTTCAATTAGAACTCCTTTTTACTAAAGTTAATAAGACCAAAGATCTTGCTCATAATTGAATAGTTTTTCTTTGATGTTTTCACCTTCCAATAATTGAAACAAAGGATCCTGAATTAAACGAGCCAATGGTAAATCTTTTGGATTATTAAACGTAGATTTTATAATGTAACTACTAAAGAATCTACCTTCAAACACTTCTTCCCATGTCATTCTACCTCCCATATTTTTTGGATTATAGGCAAAGGTTCTGGATAAGGTTGACCTTAAATCAGGATAATAAATCCAAAACAATGGGTTGTATTTTGGCGGACCTGCATTTTTTACCTTAATACCAGAGATTGTAACATCAGGAGCCATAGGAGCAATACCAATAATTCTCACAATCATCCGACTTGACTCTTTATCAAACAACCACTGCTCTTTAATTCTGAATTTGAATACTGAATCTGGTTTAGGAGCAATATCACTTCTTTTCCAAGTAATAAAAGTATCCTTAACATTAGGGTCATCCAGATTTTCAGGATAAGTGGTATCTAAAATATTGGTTGTAGGAGATGATAGGGCTAACACTTCATTTAACGATAAGGGTGTTGTAAAACGATCATCTTCAGGCGAGAAAGCCAATACATTTCCACCGGTTTTATATGATTCTTTTAAAGCAGTCAATAGAATAGAAAAGAAACGTTGATCGCCGGTTTCATCTTTTGCTGCATAAGTAAAAGGCATGTTCATTTTTTCTCTGCCATCAATTTCTCTCCAAACAAATTGGCTATAAGTAGCATCATCCTCTCTTACATGATCATAATCCAACGGTTTCCTATCGCTTAAAGACTCTTTTGAATACGCAAAGGAATTTCTTCTACTCGGCTTTACATCTACACCATATTCTTTACCACTCGTTTCTTTGTTGGCACGGGCAGTATCAATGGTTTTTTTAGGTGTAACAATTACCGGCTTAGGTTTACTTGTATCTCTACCAGTAGAAGATGGGGGTGTTACAGGATTACCAGTAGTGCCTCCTGTTGTTGTAGAGGGAGTACCAGTTGATGAACCTCTGCCTCTGCCACGCTGAGCTAACGCATTATTCGCAATTGACAATACCATAGCTATTGCTGCCAATACAAGAAAATACTTTTTCATATTCAATACTTTATTCCATTACAAATGTAAGAGCTTCTTCAAGGCTTCTTCTATTACCAATAATATCAACCAATTTAATTTGATCTATTACAACTGTTGTTCCAGATTCACATTTACCCATCCATCTTCTGGCTTCTGCATTAAAGGCATTACCAGAAACCTCTACAACTTTACTACCTTCCTCAAATCCGGGACCAGTAAAATACATTCTGAAGGATGCAACTGTCCACTTATAATCGCCAAAAACAAAATCTTTCATTCTTGAAGCTAAACCACCAGCTCTTCTGAACTGATCAACACTAATATCGCCACCTCTTTTTCCTTCGACCTGAGGTACAGGATCTGGTACCGGTTTAATTGGAATGGTTAATGTTTGTGTTGCTTTAGATTTTAAGTCGGTTACTTTAACAATCGCAGTTCCGGGCTGTGCACATTTTACGATGAAGAACCCTTTTCCTTTATCTTCTTTTGTGATACCTGCACCTTCAATACTTAATTGAATTTGTTCAGCTCCTCCAGAACCAGTTACACTTAATTCATTTTCTACGCCACCAGCATAAAATACCCTTGTTTTATCGGTTGATACAGTTAAACCAGATCTTTGACCTACAGTGTATTTAATAATTCTTGTTGCAGACTCCATTTTACCAGTCTTTTGATCTCGATAATTAACAGTAACCGTTTTTTGGTATTCACCTGGCGTTTCAGGAGCTCTTAACTTAATTTCATAATCGCCTTCTGGTGTTCTTTGACCGCCTTGACCATCTACTGAAACAGTAGGCTCAGCTTTACTACTATAAGCTCCAATACCAGCATTGATAGTAAACTCATCGCCTGGCATCATGTAAGAACTGCTAGAGTTTGCAATAACTTTAAATGCATCGTAAGTAAAAATAACTTCCCCGATTTTTTTATGCAACAATTCAATAACCTGAGTCTCTGAATTTCTTATGTCGTTCTGAAACTTACTTAAAATAGTTAAAGCTGCAATTGTTGGTGTCATTCTAAAGTAGGCCGCTTCCCATGTATTGTTACCTGCATTCTGGGTTTTAGGCATCGACAAATTAATAGGAAGCGTTATACCTAATTCACTTTGTATGCTAGAGTCAACACCTAAAAGCTGTTCTTTTAATGTTTTAAGTTTATTGTATAACTCTTTACCTTTCCCTTTTCCATGAGGAGCATCTTCAACCAAAAGTCGAGTGGCTGCTTCGAGATTGTCTTCCTTAAAAAGCGTATCCTTAGGAGGATTATAACCAGCCTCCTTCATTAATTCAATCTTTAAATCTTCAATGTATTTGAAAGCTGCGTCTGCCAGTTTATGTGCTTCTTGGGCTTTTTCGTTGTACTTTGTAGCCATCTCTTTAGAAGATGGATCTTCCATTTTCTTTCGAAATGAAGCAAATAATTGAGTCGTTTTGCTACTTGCCAAAGTACTTGAATTATCCAAACTGCTTTTTACGGTTTTAAAAGCATTTAAAATTTCAGATGAAACGTTCATGGCCAATAGTGCTGTTAACACTAAGTACATGAGGTTAATCATCTTCTGCCGTGGCTCCTTAGGTAGTGCCATGTTTAATTAATTTATAATAAAAATTACGAAATAGGGTTTACTTAAACAACTGCAGAAATTATCTACCAGCCATTGCACTTAGCATGTTACCATAAACTGAATTCAGCTTAGTTAAATTACCGGCTAAAGCAGCTATTTGTGCTTTTGCTTTTTCAGCATCTTCGGCAGTACCATTCATAGCTGCACTTGCCTGAGCAAGTTTGCCATAGAATTGGTTTAACGCTTTCAAATGGTTGTTGCTCTCCTGTAATTCCAATTCGTAAATTGTATTTAGGGATGATAAGTTTTTAGTTAAAACCTGAACTTGACCATGGAATTGCTTGGTACTTTCTGATGCTTCATTAAACGCACCCAAAGAATTTGTAGCCAGATTAACAGCTGTTGCTACAGAACCTAAAGCGGTTGCCGCTTCTTTTGTTTTAGCAGAAAAATCGCCTGTAGATTTAACTACATCGCTTATCTCTCCCATATTAGAAACAGTTGTTCCCAATTTTTGAAAGCCAGCACTTAATTTACCCAGATTGGCAGGGGTAATATCAGCATCAGCCAACATTTTTTCCATAGTTTTCAAGGCAGGATTCCCTTTGTCTGCTTCTAAACCAGGTACATGTACTTCATGCTCATCCATTGCAGGATAATATGCATACATTACACCGTATAAAAGGAAGATTGCAGCTTCAGAATACAAACCTACTTGCAGCATAAGATCAGCCAATTTAGTGTGCATCAATTTTTGAAGTGCTCCAAATAATACTACTGCTGCTGCTACAGATACTAGTACATCTACGAATTTGCCTACTTTAGGAGGAATTTTTGCTGCCATTTTTTACAGTTTAAGTGTTTTAGAAGTTGATTTTTAATAAATATATTAAGAGTATCAGGCATTAATACATAGTGCATAATTGCCTGAAAATTCTTAGTAAGTTTTAATAACAAGATTCGTTAATAGAAATTTAAATTATTTTTTTCCTGAACGTGGAGCTAAGTCAATCACACACCTAAAGCCGATATATGATTTTGCGGTGTCCTGATACTCATAAGATCTGGTGCCAGTTTGTAAATAGTAACCTACATCTTTCCAGCTTCCACCCCTTACAACTTTTCTTTTCATTCTTGGAGGATCTTCATCTTTCGCATCATATCGAACGTCGGGATTCATATCATGAGTCAAATTGTATGCAGCCTCGTAAAAATAAGATTCTGTCCATTCTGCAACATTACCAGCCATGTTATATAAACCATAATCATTAGGCCAGTAAGCATCGGCTCTAACTGTATAGAAACCTCCATCTTCAGGATAATTACCTCTACCGGGTTTGAAGTTAGCCAATAGGCATCCTTTTTTATTTCTTAAGTAATAGTTACCCCAAGGATACATTGAATTTGTTCTGCCACCACGGGCAGCATATTCCCATTCGGCCTCACTTGGTAAACGAAAATCACTTTCAACAGCCATCTTCTTTTTCTCAAGGTAACTATTTTGGTAATGTGTTCTCCAATGACAAAATGCTACTGCCTGTTTCCAGCTTACACCAACAACAGGATAATTACCAAAAGATGGGTGTGAAAAATATCTTTTAGACATTGGTTCATTATATGAATAGGAAAAATCTCTCATCCAAACCAATGTATCAGGATAAATTTTTTCATCAAACTTTTTGATGAACTTTTTTCTGGGTTCAGTACTGTTTTCTCTTTTTGAAGCTTCTTTTAAATCGAAGTACTCAATATGATAAATAATTTTCTTTGGATCAACCTCTGCTTTACCGTACAATCTATCTGGAGCATCAATCATTAACTTATTGCCCAATTTTTCTAAATTGGTTTGGTCATATTTAATGTCTTTTCTTTTATTCCAATCAACTGCAACGGCTGAATCACTACCAGTTCCACCACTTGTAGTTTTAATAAAGCCCAATTCTTTAAGGGCAATAGAATCTCTTGTCCAATAAACAAACTGACGGTATTCATTATTAGTGATTTCGGTGGCATCCATCCAAAATCCATTAATAGATACTTGCTTATTTCTTGCAGTGTAGTTGAAGTTAATATCTTCATCGCTGGGACCCATGTTAAAGGTTCCAGGAGGTACATAAACCATTCCAAATGGTCTTCCTCCATTTGGTTTTGCTGCTGGGGCAACGCCCATAAGTTGTCCATTATCAGGTGTTCCTTTCACCTTACCTTTTTTGTTACACGCTACCAAACTAAATAGTAAGGCTGGCAACAGGATAGCACTAAAACGTTTTGTCATTCTACTAAAATGATTGAAGGGTAGTGAACAAATATATAAAATCAATGCTTTCGAACCAACTAAAATTAAAAAATACTCGCTTTTTAAGTATTTAATTACATTGTAACTGGCTGCTTATTGTTTAAACAGTTTTTTTAGATGTATATTTTACCCATTCATCATTTTTAGATGAGCAAGTTAAATAGATACATTGTTACATAATTGCTAAAAAAGCTTCCAAATCAGTTAACGGTTGACTGCAACTATAATTTTTACACAAATAAAAGGTATTTTTTCCTTCTACGAACTTATTATCGATTAATGGAAGATTATTTTTTTTCGTACTTGCTTGAATTACCTTATTTGGTACATACTTATTTAGAACAATTGGTAACATTTTAGTAATTTTTTCCCCTGTTAGTACAATTTCTTTAATTCCATAGGCTTTTTGCTGCAAAAAACTACTCCAAATACCAAATGATGTTGGGTATTTTATTGTTGCATTTGATAAAGTAATCACCATTTTATCGGCTCTTTCAATCCAGTTTGTTTCATTGAAAACAATGCCCAAATACTGTAGGTTCAAAGCCATTATTCCATTTCCACTTGGTGTTGCTCCATCATAAACTTCTTTTTTTCTTACAATTATATCTGTTTGTTGCTGGTGGGTATAATAAAAAAAAATTTCGTTTTCGCTAAAATTATTCACAACATGTTGTGTTATCTCCTTAGCTTTTATTAAGTACTCTTGGTTGCCCGTAATTTCCTGTAAGCCAATCATGGCTTGAATTAGGTAGGCATAATCATCTAAAAAAGCTGGAATTTTTGCTGTGTTATTCTTGTATGTGTGATACCAACTGGCTTCCTGAATATTTTGAAAATTACTTTGAAGAAACTGCATAGAACTTGTTGCAACATTCATAAAATGTTCATTTAATGTTGCTGCATAAGCTTTGCAATAAGCTGTAATCATTAAAGCATTCCAGCCTAGAATAATTTTATCATCTAAAGCAGGTCTTATTCTTGAATTTCTTACTTGCAACAGCTCATTATTACATGACCAAAGCTGTTTTTTTAATTCTGATTCATCATACCCATTTTCTAAAGCAAATGTGCTAATACTTTGCGGCTTCCATAAAATATTGGTGTGTTCCCAATTACCTTCTTTTGTAACACCATAAAACACTTTATAAATTCGTGCCTCTGCTCCTAAGATTATATCAATTTCTTCTTCTGACCATGTGTAAAACTTACCCTCAATACCTTCGCTATCTGCATCTAATGCACTAAAAAAACCTCCATTTTCATGCATCAACTCTCTTTCAATAAATGACAATGTATGACAAATGGTTTCTTTGTAGGCTTCATTTTGGGTTAGTTGATACGCTTCGCTTAATACACCAATAAGCAATGCATTATCGTACAACATTTTTTCGAAATGTGGTGCAAGCCATTTTGCATCTGTACTGTAACGTGAAAAGCCCCCTCCTATTTGATCATAAATCCCACCGCCAATCATTTTATCAAGGCTTAACAATGCCTGATTCAATGCGGTTTCATCCTTCGTAAAGTGATAATGCCTTAATAAGAACTGAATTGAAAATGTTTGTGGAAATTTTGGGGCATTTCCAAAGCCACCCCACTCAGTATCAGCTTGTTTTAAAATATTTTGAGCAATTAACTCAAGATTTTTTTGGGTAAATAAAATATTATTTTCACATGTATTGGTTCTTTCGAAAAGATTAGACTTGGCAAGATGATTGGTTAAAGTTTGTGCCTGTGTTTCAATTTCCTCTCTTCTTTCTAAATAAGCCTTTGCAATATTTTGCAACACTTCTTTCCAACTCATTCGATTATAGGCTTTTATTGGTGGAAAATAAGTTCCGCCATAAAACGGCTTACAATCGGGCGTTAAAAAAACATTTAAAGGCCATCCGCCGCTGCCTGTAATTGCTTGTACAGCATCCATGTAAATATGGTCTAAATCGGGTCTTTCTTCTCTATCTATTTTAATGTTTATAAAATGCTCATTCATTAATAAAGCGGTTACTTCATCTTCAAAACTTTCCTTTTCCATTACATGACACCAATGGCATGCTGCGTAGCCAATACTTACCAAAATTGGCTTATTTTGTTCTTTGGCTTTTGTCAATGCCTCATTTCCCCAAGGAAACCAATCTACTGGGTTGTGTGCATGCTGCAATAAATAGGGCGAACTTTCATTTATTAAGCGATTGGTGTGCATAGCTAACTAAATTAGGTATAATGAAAAAAGCCTGCTTGAACTACGTTAAACAGGCTTTTCAATAAAAAAATGTTTTTATTTTTTTGTTTTTTCAGATAAAAATTTGTCTAAAGCAGTTACCATACTTGGAGCCATTGGCATTGGAGCTTTAATTTGTACAACCAGCCCTGCTTCTTCCACAGCTTTTGCTGTGTTGCTTCCAAATGCACCTATTACGGTATCATTTTGCTTATAAGTGGGAAAATTATCGAATAAACTTTTTACACCGCTTGGAGTAAAAAAACAAATGACATCATAGTCTTTTTTTGTAAATACAGCAGTAATATCATTACTAATTGTACGATACATAAATGCCAAAGCATATTCACAATTGTGGTTTTTCAGCCAACCCACAATCTCATTGTCCTGCTGATTTTCGCTACATACATATAAAAAACGCTCATTTTCGCGATGCTTATTAATCACATCGAACATGCTTTTATTAGTGCCATCTGCACCATAAAATACTTTACGCTTTCTATATAAAATAAACTTTTGCAGATACAAAGCAACTGCTTCAGTAATACAAAAGTATTTGGTATCTTGATTAATACTCACTTTCATCTCCTCACAGGTACGAAAGAAATGGTCAATTGCGTTACGACTGGTAAATACAACAGCCGTAAAAGCTGCAATATCAATTTTCTGCTTCCGAAATTCTCGGGCAGGAATGCCATCTAACTTAATAAATGGTGTAAACACAAGCTCTGCTTCGTACTTACGTTCTAAATCGAAGTAAGGAGATTTTTCACTCTCGGGGCGTGGCTGAGAAATTAGTATTCTCATTGCTGCCTTTGCAGTAATTGAACTGTTAGCTCCGGATTTTGCCATGCTGTTGTTCTGTATTTATTCGAAAAATGTACTGTGCTTAATAAAAGTGAAGAATGCTTTATACATTAATATAAGTGGCATTGCCTCTACTGCACAAAGGTATAGAAAAAAATGTAAGGCATTCACTTTGAGGGTGCTACGAATTGTCCCCAAGCTAGCCACATACCTGTAAATTAATAAAATTATTACAGTACAAGCTATTACCGACACTGCAATTGCTGCAATTTTTGCAGCTGCAAATGCAACAATTAACGAAAATGGAATGCATAATATGCCCAATACTTTATTGGTTAGAAATACAATAAATAAATATGTATTGGTAGAAGACTGTACATCAAATACCCAGCCAAAGAATAACAGAAAAAGATACTTGACCGAATATATAATAAACAAAATACCGCAGCTGTATAGCAATAACCACCAAAAATTCATTACTACCCAATTGTATTGTTGAGCCAGCAAAGCAATTAACATACCTGTACTTAGAATAAACAAAACGTTCATTAAGAGGGATGGCAAATTGTCTTGCAATAACTGTTCACGGGTTTGTTTTTGCCTAAATGATGTTTGAAAAAAGAGTTGAAAAAGGCTTTCAAAATATTTTGGAAAAGCCACCCGAATAAATGCTGCGAATACAACTAAAAAAAGCAGTGCATAAAACAGGATATCTTTTTCAGTAGTTTTTCGGAGTTGATTAATCATAAAAAGTTTACCTGCCTGTATAGGCAAATATTTATGAAACATAATCGCAGCATAGGTAGATGTATCTTTTGATGGTTTTATTGGTTTAACAATAATGATTTTTTTAGCCAATGAATCTTTTCTCAACGAATCCGCAAGAGCTAAAGCCAATGAATCATTTACAATTACAGAATCTGTATTGGCAGCGGTATTTACAACAGAATCTTTAGGTTTATTTGTAAAAGGTTTTGTCTTTGGTACAGCAGTTCGAATAAACGGTTCAGTAGTATCTTTTTTTGCAGAATCACTTTGAGCCTGCAACAAACCCATGAAAGCAAATGAAATTATCAGAAATAAATACCTCAAAGCTTTATATAATTTTTACAAAAATAATGTTTGCAACATCAGTTCATTGAATAAGTGTAATAAAAAATCTCTTGTCCACTTAAACCAAATTTTTACCATTTAACTAAAGCAAGTAAAAAATGGTTAAACTATCTACACAATAAGGGGTCAATACCTGCATAACATTCACTTAAAAATTAAACACCATGAAAAATTTATTTTTATCAATCGCAGCAGTACTGTTTTGTGTTGTTACAGTAGAAGCTCAAAAACACCCAGGTCAAAAAAACATAAAAAACCAAACTGGAGTAGAGCAAAGAAAACATGCAAAAGCAAAATTAGCCCACCACATTGGTTTAAATGATGAGCAAAAAAAACAAGCACAAACAATTAATAAAAGCTATCATGAAAAAGTAGAGCAGCTAAAAAGTAATGATAAATTAACCATGGGTGAATACAAAAAGCAAATGGCTAGTTTGCAAAAAGAAAGAAAAACTCAAATGGATGCATTGCTTACAGCAGAACAAAAAAATAAAATTGTAGAAGCTAAAAAAAGGGGTGACGAAAATCGCCAAGTACATGCAGTTGCTCAATTAGAGAGAATGAAAATAAGATTAGAGTTAAAAGACGAGCAAATTACAAAAGTTAAAAAGGTACACGATCAAATGGTAGCAAAGGCAAAAGCCATTAGAGAGAATGATGAATTAACAATGGAAGATAAAAAATCTAAAATGATGCAGCTAGGTAAAGATAGAAGAGAGGCAATTTTAGCAATTCTAACACCTGAACAACAAGAAAAAATGAAACAAACAGGCAAAAGAAAACAAGAAGCCAAATAATATTAAAGCTGTGGTAAACAATAACCACAGCTTTCTTTTTATAAGCCCTTAACTCAATTTTGTTACCTTTACGGCTCACACCTGTTGTAAAACAGCAAACTATTTAGCAATGAGCAGTAAAAACTTCGACAAGTTTATTAACAAAGAGCCTAAGGCTTCAGCCAAGAAAGAAGCTTTCCGTCAAGAAAAAAGAAGAGCCAAAGCAGCAGCCCGTGCAGCAGGCGATGAAGCAAGAAAAAAGAAACAAGACAAGGCCAGAGGAATTGTAAGTGAAGAAGATACTAAAAGACGTTCTAAGTTCGACAAAACTAAATACGATAATAAACAAAAGTCTGCCAAAAGAGCTGATGCTGCCCACGATGAAGAGGTTAGACAATTGAAAAAATGGACACCCGACCAAGAAAAGGGAGCTCTAAATAACGAAAAATTTTCTTCTAAAAATTCAAGTAATAAAGCTATATCTGAGCAATTTTCAGATGCTCCAAAAAAGCCTTTACTCTCCGTTAAAAATAAATCAGCCAACGAGCAAATGCCATTGAATAAATTTATTGCTCATTGTGGTGTTTGTGGCAGAAGAGAAGCTGCTGAACTAGTAAAAAAAGGATTGGTTTTAGTAAATGGCGATAAAATTTTGGAACCAAGTTTCAGGGTTACGGGTAATGAAGATGTGAAAGTGCAAGGCAAAAAAATATTTTTACAACATAACCTGAAATATATTCTTTTAAATAAACCAAAAGATTATATCACTACATCTAAAGACCCAGAAGGAAGAAAAACTGTATTGGATTTAATTAAAGGTGCAACACCTGAGAGAGTTTATCCAGTTGGTAGATTAGATAGAAATACAACAGGTGTTTTGTTACTTACCAATGATGGGGAATTGGCCCAAAAACTTACACACCCATCTTTTGAAATAAAGAAAATTTACGAAGTAAAATTAGATAAACCAGTTACCAAAAAAGATTTAGAAACCATTGCAGAAGGTGTAACCTTAGAAGATGGTTTTGTACACGCTGATAGTGTTGCACATATTGACCAAAGCGATAAAAACCTTGTTGGCATTGAAATACACAGTGGTCGAAACAGAATTGTAAGGAGAATATTTGAACATCTTGGCTATGATGTTAGAGGACTAGATAGAGTAATGTTTGCCAATCTTACCAAAAAGAATGTTGATAGAGGCAAATGGAGAATGTTGAACGATAAAGAAGTTCGATTGTTAAAATACATGAACCAAAGTTTTATTAAAAAACCTCAAGAAGATAACAAGAAAGAAGTAATACTAAAATCAAAGAGTACAGCAAAGCTTACCCATAAAAACAAATAGCCGTTCTCCTTTTTTTGATTGAATTCGTTATACAATGAAGCTGGATATTATTTTAGAAAATGATTTTTTTATTGCTATTAATAAGCCAAGTGGTTTATTAAGTGTACCAGATAGAATGCAAAGCGAACCTTCACTGAAAGATATTTTATTGCAGAAGTATGGCTCTATCTATACAGTTCATCGTTTAGATAAAGGCACTAGCGGTGTTATTATTTTTGCCAAAGATGAAGAAACGCATAAACAATTATCGCTTTTGTTTGAAGGCAGAGAAGTAGAGAAATATTATGTGGGTTTAGTAAATGGTGTTTTAATGAACAATGTTGGCAGCATCGATGCTCCAATAATGATGCATCCTGCTGATAACGGAACCATGATTATCAGTCCAAAAGGAAAACCATCATTAACTGATTATGAAGTACTAGAAGGCTTCAGGTTCTATTCTTGGGTTCAATTTAGAATTCATACAGGACGTACACACCAAATTCGTATTCACTTAAAACAAATTGGACATAGTATTGTGTGTGATGAATTGTATGGCGACGGAAAGCCGATATTACTTTCTTCCATCAAAAAGAAATTCAATCTTTCGAAAAAAGAAGATGAAGAAAGACCAATGCTTGGTCGATTGGCTTTGCACTCCTGGAAATTAAAATTCCAATTCAACAATCAACAAATTGAATTGGAAGCCGAACCTCCAAAAGATGTAAGAGCTACTTTACAACAGTTAAGAAAGCATAATTAATCAACTTTAATCACCTCTTTTACTACTTTTTGATTGGCTGTTAAAAGCTGAATGATATAATTTCCTTTAGTAAGTTTATTTAAAGAAAAATTTCTGTTGTAAACTCCTGATTGCAGGTTTTCATTCAACAGCTTTTCAATTAATTGCCCTTGTTGATTGTACAACAAAACTTGTACATTTCCAGCAACCGAAACAGTAAACTGCATGCTGGTATTGGCTTTTACAGGATTAGGAAAAACTTGCAAATCAATATTTCCTGCTTTTTGAACTTTTATAGTTATAATATTGCTGTACTTAATCGTACCATCCAAATCTATTTGTTTCAGTCGATATTGATAAGTATTTCCTTTTATTACATTATCATCTGTAAACGAATAAAGGTTTCCTGCAACCGCTGCTTGCACAAAACCAACTTTTTGCCACACAAACGGATTATTACTACTTGCAAATACCTTTTCTACTTCCCAGCCTTTATTATTTATTTCTGTAGCTGTTTTCCAGTTTAGCAATACTGTATTATTTTTTAATACACAATCAAAATACAACAACTGAACAGGTACTATAACTGGGCGTTCAAATGCTCCTAAATCAGGTGCAGTTCCATTAAAAGCTAAACCAACATCGGTACCAGCATCCACCATTGTACTTGTTGCAGCTAGTTTCATGAAATTTATTGATGGCAGACTTCCGTCGGCATTACGAGGATTTCTCAAACCAACAGAATCTACACTTAGAAAATCTGCATTGGAAACTGTTAATCCACTTATTTGCCAACTATTATTGGTTCTTATACAAACCGATCTGAAAACATCCGACGAGAGACCTGCATAAGATATACTGTTCTTCACAATCATCACTTCACCAGATGAAGGGTCATTGTTATTCATACCAAAATTGGGCTTGTTTTTATAGCCCGTACAATTGTATAAAATCATGCTGCCATTGTTATTATTTTGGTCAAACCCTTTAACCCTGTTAAATGCACTTAAACACCTAGTTAATGTAGCATCATGGCGTTCATTATTACCCCCCATTTTAAAACCATTACCATTTCCAACACTTGCAACACCAGTTTTTAAATAACCATTCATAAAACACCAGCAACTGTCGTAAGTGGTTGCAGGATTGGTTCCCAAACCAGTAGTAAGTAAACCATCCCACCCATCATCACTGTTTTGCCAGGCCCTGCAACCTTTAAAACTATTACCTGTGCCCACATCCAGCTTTGCTGCAAAACCATCTGCATTACCATCGGTAGCATCTTTATTAAAATAAGAATCGCAATTAATTATTTGATTATTATTTGCACCATTTGCCAACTGCAAGCCCGTATCTGCATTTTCATAAAAAGAACAAAACTCTACAATATTAAATGCCCCATCAATATGCATTCCGTTGTCACCTGCTTTATAAATATCTATACCTCTGATAGTCCAATACTGTCCGCTTAATTGAATACCTCTGTTACTAGATAAAACACTCATCCCCGAAAAGTCTAAAACAGGTCTTGAGTCGCCGGGATAAGCCAACAAATAGAATCGATTAGAGAGATTTCCAATTTTTGAAATACTAATTTTAGCATTGTACACATGTGTGCCACCACGTAAATAAATAATATCGCCTGCAACAGCAACTGATACAGCCTTGGTAATTGTTTTAAAAGGTGTGCCAATTGAACCATTATATGTATCTAACCCTGCTGAAAAAGATACATAGTAAGTAGCTCCAAAAACATTTGCTGTAATAACAAAAAGGAAAACGAATAAATAAAATAACTTTTTCATAATGCTTGCTAATGGCGTAAAATTATTGCACACCAAGGATTCCAGCCAGCTAAGATTGTGCAAACGATTGCAAGAAACTTTTCTGAATCGTATTTTAAAGAATTGATGTAACCAGCAACAGTATTTTAATTGAACACCTGTTGCGTCGCACACTTGTACAACATAACATTGTTCAACAATTCTTAATTAATAGCCAACCAATCCATTCTTTAACTCCAATTCTATTTCCAGTAAACTATATTTGCAGCAGTTTATGAACCTGAGTGAGTTGTTAGATAAGTATAAACACAACCCCCGCCTTTTACAATTGGCGGACAGGCTTCTTTTTGCCGATACTCAAAAAATTTACCTTAAAAACTTATTGGGCAGTAGTGCAGAGTTTGTAGTAAGCAGCATTTTTGCTCACGAAAAAACACAAGGTTTAAATCATTTAATCGTACTGAATGACAGCGAAGAAGCTGCCTATTTTCATAACACTATCGAAAATCTAACATCAGCTTTAGATTTATTTTATTTCCCCTCTTCTTTTAAAAACAGAAAGAATTTCAGGTTGCTCAACTCTTCTCACATTATGCTGAGAACAGAAATGCTGACCAAACTTTCTCAAGGAGGCAATAAAAAAATCATCATCACTTATCCCGAAGCATTGTTCGAAAAAGTGGTGTTGCCAAAAACACTCAACAGCAATATCATTAGCATAAAAGCCAACGATACCATTAATTTAGATGGATTATTGGAACTCTTTATACTGTATGGATTTGAAAGAACTGATTTTGTGTACGAACCTGGACAATTTGCAATACGTGGTGGCATTTTAGATATTTATTCTTTTGGCAACGAAAAACCTTATCGTGTTGAATTATTTGGGAACGAAGTTGACAGTATCAGAATATTTGATCCGGAAACTCAATTAAGTGAACGAAAGCTTTTACAAGTTTCTATTATTCCAAATGTGGAAACACAATTTGATAGTGGGGAGAAGGTTACCTTGTTTGAATTCCTGCCAGAAAACACCATTGTTTGGTTGAAGGATTGGGATGTAATTAAAGAAAAAATTGAAGTACAGGAAGAAGATTTAGGGATGTTTCTTGAAAGAACAAACGGAAATCGGAAATCGGGAATCGTTAGTACTAACGATTCCCGACTTACGTCTCACGTTGAAGAAGAAGATGAGGATGATACAAAAATTCTCAAAGAAGTTAAGCTGGAGGATTTTGTACCTGCTGCCACCATTCAAAGACAAGTTCAACAAAGAACGATTATTGAGTTTGGGTATAAAGCAATCCTGAGTGAGGGTCAACAGTCGACGGTCGATAGTCAACAGAAAGAACTACAAGACTCAGGTTCTGCTGTGGACAATGGACTATTGACGATGGACTATGGACCATCGACTATCAACTTCTCCACCAAAACACAACCTTCTTTTAATCGTCAATTTGATTTGTTAATTAAAGACTTGAAAGCCCATGAAGAAAACGGTTTTAGCATTTATATTTTTGCCGAGCAGGCTAAACAATTGGAACGCTTACATTCTATTTTTAAAGACCTCAACACCGAAATTAATTTCACTCCAATTGCAACTTCCATTCATGAAGGTTTTATTGATGCCGATTTAAAAATTGTTTGTTACACCGATCACCAAATTTTTCAGCGTTACCATAAGTATCGTGTAAAACAAGCCTTTAATAAGAACAAAGCCCTAACGCTAAAAACTTTACGTGATTTACAACCTGGCGATTTTGTAACACATATTGATCATGGTGTTGGGCGTTACAGTGGTTTGCAAAAGCTAGAAGTGAATGGCAAAATGCAAGAAGCGGTTAGAATTATTTATAAAGACAGTGACATTTTATATGTAAATATTAACTCACTACACAAAATTTCAAAATTCACAGGTAAAGAAGGAACTGCTCCCAAGATTAATAAATTAGGTAGTGATGTTTGGAATAAGCTGAAAGAAAAAACCAAAATCAAGGTTAAAGAAATTGCTTTTGATTTAATTAAATTATACGCTCAACGTAAGGCACAGCAAGGGTTTGCACACAATCCAGATACTTATATGCAAATTGAATTAGAAGCTAGTTTTATGTATGAAGATACACCTGACCAAGCCAAAGCTGTTGAAGATGTGAAAAGAGATATGGAATCTCCTGCACCAATGGATAGACTGGTTTGTGGAGATGTGGGTTTTGGTAAAACTGAAGTAGCCATTCGTGCTGCATTTAAAACTGTGGTTGACGGAAAGCAAGCTGCAATTTTAGTTCCTACTACCATTTTGGCATATCAGCATTATCAAACATTTAAAGAACGTTTTAAAGATTTTCCAGTTACTGTAGATTATATCAATCGTTTCAAATCTTCGAAAGAAAAAAAGGAAACTTTACAAAAATTAGCTGAAGGAAAAGTAGATGTTATTGTTGGCACACATGGCTTATTGGCTAAAGACACCAAGTTTAAAGATTTGGGCATTATGATTATTGATGAGGAACAAAAGTTTGGTGTGGCTCATAAAGAAAAATTAAAGCTCTTAAAAACCAATGTTGATAGTTTAACCCTAACTGCAACGCCTATACCACGTACACTACATTTTAGTTTAATGGGTGCAAGAGATTTAAGTATCATCAATACGCCTCCACCTAACAGGCAACCTATTCAAACAGAGGTTCATGTATTTGATACTGATTTTATACGAGATGCAATTTATTATGAAACAGAACGGGGTGGTCAGGTTTTCTTCATTCACAATCGTGTACAAGGGTTGAGTGAAATGGCTGGTATCATTCAATCTCAATGTCCTGATTTAAGTATTTCATTTGCACATGGGCAAATGGAAGGCGACCAATTAGAAGAAAGAATTTTAGATTTTATTGATAAAAAATATGATGTACTTGTTTGTACAAATATTGTTGAAAGTGGTGTGGATATTAGTAATGTAAATACCATCATCATTAACAATGCTCATCATTTTGGATTGAGTGATTTGCATCAATTACGTGGTCGTGTTGGAAGAAGTAATAAAAAAGCATTTTGCTATTTATTGGGACCACCAATGAGCACCTTACCTACAGATAGCAGAAAACGTTTACAGACTTTAGAACAGTTCAGCGACTTGGGCAGTGGGTTTCAAATTGCCATGAGGGATTTGGATATACGTGGTGCAGGAAATTTACTAGGTGGAGAACAAAGTGGCTTTATGGCTGAAATTGGTTTTGAAATGTACCAAAAGATTTTAGAAGAAGCTGTTCGTGAATTGAAACGTACATCGTTCAAAGAATTATTTAAAGATGAAATTAGTAAGCAAGATGATTTTGTAAGTGATTGTACCATTGATACAGATTTGGAAATATTGATTCCTGATAGTTATGTAGAAAGCATTACAGAAAGATTATCGCTTTATACAAGATTAGATAATTGTGAGAAAGAAGAAGAACTAGTTACTTTTCATACAGAAATGATAGATCGTTTTGGACCAATACCTAACGAAGTAGAAGATTTATTTACAACTGTTCGCAGCCGTTGGTTGGGTGTTCAATTGGGCTTTGAAAAAATGAGCTTGAAAGAAAATATCATGCGTTGCTATTTTGTAAACAAGAACGATAGTCCATATTTTGAAAGTGATACATTTAAAAATATTTTAGACTACTTACAAAAAGGCACCAATAAAGCCAAACTAAAACAGGTGGCTAAAAACTTTTTATTGGTAGTTGATGATATAAAGGGTATGAAAGAAATGGAAAGATTTTTAGGGTTGATGCGTAAGGAAGTGTTGAAAGAATCAGCTATTTTAGAAAAGTAATTGCTACTTGATTGAATCGTTCGATAATATCAATCCAATTTGGGGCTCGTTTAGTAAAATGCTTTTTTCATTTATTAGCGGAATAATTTGTTTTAGAGCAATCGAATCGAGAAACTCATTTTTTAAGTAAAAAGTTTTTGTCACATTATTTGCTAAATGCCAACGAATTAGTTTGCATTTACAACTTGCATTTTCTACCTCATTAATCACTTCTTCAATACTACCTCCTTTTCCTTGCTTGATATAGATTTCTCGAATTCCAATTATTTTATTTTTCTCGCCAACGTCAAAATTCCAAGAAGCCGAGATAGCACTTTGGAAACTTTGATTGGTATTTAAACTCAATAAAGAGTGGCGTGGAGATTCTACTTTATTGGTATTATTCTTGACCTTAGAAAATACAGATACAATTTTTGGTGATTCAAATTGCATGAATCCAACATGATCAAAACTTGCACCATAACGAGTAAATGTAAAGTAGCCTTTTTTGTATTTAATATCTACCAAATTGGGTACTACTTTACGATACCTTTCTGGATCAGAAATTCTTGCTTGGGGTGATCCTGTATAACAAAGCCAAACACCTTCTAAACTATCAATCTCCGCTTTACTTGGTGGATAAGGCAAAATATTCATATCGGCTTTAACTTGCTCCCAATTATTTTTTGAACTAAAAAAATCAACTAGTAAAAATGCTATTACAAGTATAAAAATTACAACTAGACTAGATAAAATAGTAATGATTTTTTTACTTTTTACACGATTTTGATTTAGCAATGATAATTGTGTTGTAAAGCCAATATTTCTATCGACGGTGTTCAAGTCTTCGATTTGCTTGTCAGTTTCTGACTTTTCAATTAAATTATCATCGATGGGATTTTGTTTAAAAGCTTTTTTTCCTATTCCATATAAATAAACATAACAAGCATCTACCAAAAACGGTCTTGGATTAGCTACAATTCCACTTAAGGCATCTTTGATTTGTCCACCAGTAATATCATATTTTCTATAGGGGTATTCTTTAGCATTTGGGTTAATTTCAGGTAAGTAAGGATCTGTTCCCCAATCTTCAACTTTTGCGGGTAACCGATTGCTTATTTCACTTAGTACAATTGCTAATGATTCGTAATTTTTTCGATTGGTATTTAGAATAATTTGTTGCCCGGTTTCTGATTTATATTTCTCAATAGACTTATTCAGCAAATAGATAATTTCCTCCTTACCAGACTTAATTTTAAGCATAACTATTTGATTATAAGAAAATTATGAAATTTCCGAAACCTAAAAAAAATTTCCGAAATAAAGGTAATGATTTAGAAGTAATTCTGAAAGCTTAGAATCATGAATCTAGTTAACATAAATACTAGTTTAGATGTTCAAACGATTTTTTCCATTTATTAAGATTGCAAAACTATATGCGTATGAAAAAGTTATGTACAAACCATGCCTTTAAGTATTTATTAATTGGCTTTGTTTTATTATCAATGAGCCAACAACTACAAGCACAAACATATTATTATAAAGGTACTGGTGCGTTGAATAGTACTACAAGTTGGGGTGTAAATACAGATGGAACAGGTACTGAACCAGCAGATTTTATAACAGCTTCGCAAATATTTATTATTCAAAATGCTACCAACATTTTATTCAACAGTGGGACATGGACTGTAAGTGGCACTGGAACAAAAGTACATTTAGGTAATCCAACAACTGCTACGCCAAATACACCATCGCCAGCCATTACACTTACAATAGCAGCAGGTAATACTATAAATACCTCTGGTCAGTTGTTTGATGTTGCAATACCAAGTTCAGGCAACCACAAAATCATTTATCAAAATACAACGCCTATTTCTGTAGGTACTATTAATGATGCTAATTTAGAAATAGTTTACGATGGTGCTGTTTTTGCAACAAGTACATCTAGAGTTTATGGTAATGTAAGTTTAATTAACGGAGCTAGTATCGACATTTCAGGTGCAACTAATGGACCAACATTTAATAACTTAACTGTAGAAGCTGGCTGTACATTAACTGGCCCAGTTGGAGGATCTAACACATGGATTGGCATTAAAGCTGGTGGTGTTGTTACCATTAATGGAACATTAAAAGCCGGTAGAGCCGGCGGTTTATTTACAGCTAATGTTGCATTTCCTGTTGTAAATAGTACAAGTAACGCTACATTACTTTTTAATAGTGCTACTGTTACACAAGGAACTAATTTAATTTTAGGTCCAGCTTCCACTATCGACTTTTATAGGGGTACTACAGGACAAGCTAGTGTAGCCCAAACCATACAAGCATTAAATTATGCTAATTTGATACTTTCTAATTCAGCACCCGCTGCAATTGCAAATAGCAAAGTCTATGGAAGTGGTAATTTTAATATTTCCGGTACATTTACAGTAAACTTACTTACCGGGGCTACCATAACAACGCCAACAACCCAAAACATTACACTCTTACCTGGTGCAAGACTTGTTATTAACTCTGCTACTCCATTTCCTGCTCCAAGTGGAAGTGGCAAGTTAACACTTCAATCAAACTCAACAGCAACAGCTTCTATTGGTACGTTGGCTACAGGTGCATCTATTTCTGGCAATGTTACAGTTCAACAATTTATACCAAGTGGATTTAGAAAATATCGTTTTTTAAGTCATCCTTTTACAACAGCTCAACCATTAAGTCAAATTACCGACAATATTGATATCACAGGTAATACTGCTGGTACAACTGGTCAAGTTGGTCAAACAGTGGGTGCTAGCTTTACTGCTACATCAACCAATAATCCAAGTGCCTATTTTTTTAATACAAGTAACGCCAATGGAAATGTTACAAATGATGGAGGTTGGAGTGCTTTTACAGATGCTACAACAAGTAGTTGGGGTATTGGTCAAGGTATGAGGGTTTTAATAAGAGGTACTAAAGGACAAACTGGTACATTAGATGGTACCAATAATAATCCTGATGCAGTTACATTAGATATGGCTGGCACTGTAAATACTGGTGCTGTTAATGTTAACCTTGTTACTGGAGGTTCTGGCTCTACAACAGGATTTAATTTTGTTGGTAACCCTTACGCATCACCTGTAGATATTGGTGCTGTACTTACAGCTGCTTCTGCCAATTTAGGTTCAAGCTTTTATGTACGTAATCCACAAACAGGCAGTTATATTACTGTAAATCCAATTCCTCCTAGTTATATCATTCCTGCATATACCAGTTTTTTTGTTCAAGCCACTGCTCCTACAACATTAAACTTTACAGAAGCCAATAAAAATGTTTGTAGTAGTTGCCCAACAGTTTTTAGAACCTCTACATTTCAAAACTCTATTCAATTAAAAGTAATGTATAATGGAGTAGAATATGATAGCTACACTTTGAACTTACATAAAAACAACATCGATGCTTATAACAAAAAAGATGATGCTATTAAATTAATGAATGATGGTATAAGCATTTATTCATTAAGTACAGATATGGAAAAATTAGCAGCTGATTATCGCAACATAGAAAATGATTCAATCATTCCTTTGGGTATTTCTATTCCTGCAAATTATGGCAAGCTAACTTATACAATTAAGGTTGAAGGATTTACTATGGGTAACAATACTAAAATTATTTTACACGATAAATTAAAAAATACATACACAGAATTAGCGAAAGATCTTACTTATTCTTTAGAAATTGATGCTTCTAATCCAAACAGTGTAGGCAATAACAGATTAGCATTAATTTATAAAAAACCAAGTGCTATCGATATATTCAATGCTTCTACTGATGTAACTATTACTGCTACAAAAAATCAATTTGTAGTAAGGTATGAAAATGCTTTGGCACAAAAAACTTCTATTAAGATTGTAAACGTTGCAGGGCAAGTATTGAAAAATTTTGATCTTAGTAATCAAACATCGGTGCAAAAAAATATACCCAATTCAGATTTAGCAGACGGACTTTATATAATTGAAGTAGAAATAGGAAAAGAAAAAATAGCAAGAAAAATTATTAAATAATAACGTTAAACTGCTTGGTATGAAAAAAACAAATCAACTTATTAAAACGGGTAAGGCAGTATTAATGCTATTGTTTATTATACTGTTTTCTTTATCAACAAATGCACAAGCATTTCCTGATGCAACAAATGATGTTAGTATACTTCCTGTAAGTTATATTCATTTTAATGGAAATGAAATAAACAATAGCGTTTTATTAAACTGGACAACTACCAAAGAAATAAACAATAGCCATTTCAATATTCAACGGTCTAATAATGGAATTGAATTTGAAAATATTTCAAAAGTAAACGGCAAGGGAAATTCATCTGCAATAAATGAATATACTTTTACCGATGTTATTCTTCAAAATGGTAATTTGTATTATCGTTTACAACAAGTAGATTTTGATGGCAAATCTTCCTACTCTTCCATTGTAGTAATTAAAAAAGGTAAGGATAAGAGTGTTGAGATAAGTATTTATCCAAATCCATTAAGCATTTCAGGTAAATCTTTTTTAACACTTAAGGGAGTGGTAGAAGGCAGTTATAATTATTCACTAATAAGTATTTCGGGTCAAACAATTTGTACTAATACTTTCAAATATATTGGCAATAGCATTACTATACAAATTCAAACGCCTAATAATATTAAAGCTGGTATTTACACTTTGCTTGTACAAAATGCTAAAGGTGAAAAAATAGATTATAAACAATTTGTAGTTCGATAATCTAATAAACCAATAGTTGCATTAAAAAATACATCTATTTTTTTTAATGCAGTTGCTGTACTTATGATACCGGCATTGGTAAACGCTCAACCATTTTTTGATGACAGTATGAATGACGTACCAATTGATGGGGAATTAAGCTTTTTAATTGCTGCGGTGCAGGATATGGCATTAAAAAAATAAAAGCTCAACAAAGCATAAAAAAATGAATAAACTAATAGCAATACTCTTTTTCATTTCATTAACTACAATAATAAATGCACAGCCCAATAGGGCAACTGTAGGCAAACAAATGTTTTATTTTGATAATGGTGGAAAAATTAAAAACGCCATAAAGGTTTTTTATTTCAGTCCTAAAGCAAATGCCGATAGTTTACCTATAGTTATTATGCTGCATGGTGCTAAAAGAGATGCCTCAGCCTATTTAGATGATTTAACAAAAGCTGCAACCTTGTTCAATTGCAAGATTATTGCACCAGAGTTCGATCAAGAGGATTATCCAGGTTTAGACATGTATAATTTAGGCAATGTATATAATAGAAAAACAAGAAAATATAATTCCCCAGAAGATTGGAGTTTTTCTATCATAGAGCCTTTATTTGATTCAGTAAAACAAAAAACACAAAGCACTTGCAATGGCTATTATTTATATGGACATTCAGGAGGTGCACAATTTGTTCATCGCTTTTTAATGTTTGTTCAACCCAATAAAGTAATTAAATCGGCCATCGCAAATGCTGGTTGGTATACAGCTACCAATAACGTAGATTTTCCATTTGGAATTAATAAAGCACCAATAGATAAAAAAAACTTATCAGCTTTTTTTGGTACTAAATTATACGTATTGTTAGGCATGGCTGATACAGAAAGAAACAGTGCAGATTTTAATGTTACTGCCGAAGCTGATGCACAAGGATTGAATCGTTTTGAAAGAGGTAAATTTTATTTTAATACGGCAAAAAATAAAGCTGCCGAATTAAATACACCTTTTAATTGGACACAAATTTTTGTTCCTAAAATCGGGCACTCTAATAGTGAAATGGGAAAGTTTGCCTTCTCTACATTCTTCATGGACATTCAATAACCTCTTAAAAATTACTCATGAAATTTTTGCGTCAATTATATGTCCAAGTACTCATTGGAGTTGTTTTAGGTGTAATGGCAGGATATTTTTTCCCATCACTTAACGGTGTAGGTAAAATAATTGGAGAAAGCTATATCAACCTAATTAAAATGTTGATTGCTCCATTAATTTTCTTTACCATAACTGCTGGTATTGCTGGTACTGGAGATTTAAAAAAAGCAGGACGAATTGGTGGTAAAGCGTTATTGTACTTTGAAATTGTATCAACACTTGCATTAATATTGGGTGTTGTTATTGCCAATATTGTAAAACCTGGCGTTGGCATTTCTACCAATAATATAAATACTGGTGCAATTGATTCTTATGTTCAAGCTGGTAAAGAAGTAAAATGGGCCGACTTTTTTTTACATATGATTCCTAGCAATGTAGTAGATTCATTTGCTAAAGGCGATATTCTTCAAGTATTGGTTTTTGCTGTACTCTTTGGTGTGGGATTAAGTAAAATTGGACCTGTAGGCAAATCGATTAGCCATAGTTTTGAGAAAATAAATAAAGTATTGTTTGCCATCTTAAACATGATTACTTTATTAAGCCCATTAGGTGCATTTGGTGGTATGCTTTACACTACAGGAAAATTTGGTTTTGGAACCTTGTTTGTATTAGGCAAACTCATGCTTACTTTTTATGCAACTGCTGCATTTTTTATATTCATTATTTTAGGTTTAATAATGAAATATTATAAACTAAATATTTTTAAACTATTAAGATATATAAAAGAAGAATTACTAATTGTATTGGGTTCAAGTAGCAGCGAATCAGTATTACCTAACATTATGGTTAAGCTAGAAGATGCAGGTTGCTCACCCACAGTAGTAGGGCTTGTAATACCTACAGGATATAGCTTTAATTTAGATGGCACTTCTATTTATTTAAGTATGGCAATTATTTTCATTGCACAAGTATTTAATGTACCACTTGATTTATGGCAACAGCTTACCATTATTGGCATTTTGTTAATTACTAGTAAAGGAGCAGGAGGTATTACAGGTAGTGGGTTTATTGTACTTACGTCAAGCTTAGCTGCTATTAAAATAATTCCTTTAGAAGGTTTAGCATTATTAATTGGTATTGATCGTTTTATGAGTGAAGCAAGGTCTATCACCAATATGATTGGCAACACAGTTGCTACTGTTGTAATAGCCAAAAATGAAAAATTAATTGATAACGATATTTATTATAATGTTGTAGAAAATAAACCACTTGCAAAAGTTGTAATGCAAAGTAGAATTGAAAAAGTAGTAGATAGCTCAACAGTTTTACTTCAAAAAGAAATATAAAAAAGATTGTACATGCAAAAATTAAAACAACTTATTGGCATCACTTCATTTCTTTTTTTAAACTTGGCTTCTTTTGGGCAAGATGAAGAAAGATATTATGACGCTGATTCAAGTATTAGCTCAAACAAAAAAGCTAGTTCTATACATTTAATTAAACTAAAAAAAGGATATAAGTTAGGAGATGGATTAACATTAAGCTCTTCTAAAGGCACATTTAATCTTTCACAAACCTTACAAACATCTTTTGCAATGAATAGCCCCAACAAAAACCTATCGGGGTTAAATTCTGAATTTAGTATTAACAGGGCTCGTTTAACCCTTATCAGTAATTTATTTGAAAATAAATTTAGCACCGTATTCAGAATAAATTATCCTTCCAACTTTCAAAGCACTACAGGTGGAAATAGGACCTTTAATACTACATTGCAAGAAGCATATTTTGAATATCGTCCCAATCGAATGCACACTTTTAATGTTGGATTAAGAGCCGATTATATTGACTCTAGAGAAACAAGAATGCAAGGTGAAAATTTAGGTTTCATTAATAGAAGTGCAGTTTCAGAATCTTTTGATGCCATTTTTGATTATGGAATAAGATACAAAGGAAATTATAAGCTAGGTGGTAAAAATTTATTGAGACCATATTTTTCAATAACAACAGGTGATAGCAGATCTTCTCTTCAAAGAAATTTTGGTGGCTTTAAATATGGTATAAGATTAGATTATTTGCCATTTGATAAATTTAGTAGTGGTGGAGAATATTTTATGGATGATTTGGTAAGAGAAGAAAAACCTAAGCTTGTAATTGGTGTTGTGTACAGTTATAACGATGGTCAAAGCTCAGCCGATGGTACAAATGGAGGAAGATATTTATACGGAGATTCTACAAGAAATATATTATTACCGTCTTACTCAAAATTTGGGGTTGATTATTTGTTTAAATACAGAGGATTTTATTCTATGGGAAGCCTTTTTGCTACACAATCTAATATCCCATCAAGCATAAAAGGTGAATATAGATTGAATGGTACTTTCTTAAGTTATAGTACTACTCAATTGGAGGAACAAACAAAAAATTTGGTTCGTTCAAGACTCAACTTAGGCTCTGGTATTAATTTACAGGCAGGATATCTTCTACCATCAGATCTTGGTTTTGCATTTCGTTACACCAGTTTAAATGCAAATGCCTCATCGGCAAATTTTGCAAGTTTCAACAAGCATTACACTTTTATGCTTAATAAATATTTGTATAAACACGATCTAAAAATTCAACTAGAAATAGGTTACCAAGAATTGGAAGATGCATTAAAAACACCCACTCAAAATGGTAATTATTATTCACAGTTAATGTTTACAATTCAATTATAATTTTTAAATCTATAGAATGAAAAAAATAATATTTTTTTATAGTTGTGCATTATTGATGCTTATTAATCAAGCAACGGCACAAGTAGAAAATGCCGAATCCATACAAGCCGATTCTACATTAACGTATGTAAATGGTGAAGGTCTTTTTTTGCGTTTAGGAAAAGGAGAAGGTACTAAATTTAATTTACTTACAACCGTTCAATCTGGTTTACAATTAAGTCAATTCGACTCTGCAAACACCAAAAAAAACACTAATAGATTGTCTTTAAATTTAGTGAGGGTTTCATTACAAGTAAGTGCATTAAAAGACAAATTAACAGTTGGCATTGTAACAGATTTTACAAGTACTACCCCTATACTTGAAGGTTGGATTGGCTTGTCATTTATGAAGAATAGAGCAAAAATTATATTGGGTCAAAAGCAAACTCATACCAATAATCGTTTGGCTATGGCCGATGAACGTTTTGCCCAAACAATGGGACAAACACTTGCAGGCAAATCAATTGATGGAACTGCAATTGGCGGTTTAATGCAAAATTTTGTTGGTGCTACAAGAGAAGGGGGCTTATACCTAGAAACCAATTTTAGCCTAAACAATTGGAGAATTTATCCATCTGCATCTATCACTACTGGTGAAGGTCAAAACTTTTTTTCAGCACAACCAAATGTTGGTTTTAAATATGGTGGAAGATTAGACATTTTACCATTAGGCGATTTTATTAAGAACAATGCATTTATTGCTCACGACATATATAGAGAAAGCAAACCAAAGTTGGCTATTGGTTTTGCTGCAAGCTATAATGCAAAAGTGAGCAGTCCTATTGGTTCTGAAAATGGCGTTATTACTGGCATTTATGATAAGTTGGGGAAAGCTGATTTTGCCAATTATAGAAAAGTAGTGGCCGATTTTATTTTTAAACATAAAGGATTTGCTTTGGTAGGAGAATTTATAAATGGAACTGTAACTGGATCTGAATTGTACACCAATATTGCAGGTACCAATAAACTTACTACAGAACTTGCAGGCAATTTTTATAACATTGGTAGCTCAGTGAACGTACAAACTTCATACGTTACACAAAATGGATGGGCTATTGATGCAAGATTTACAACAATAACACCAGAATTTAAAAATGAAACATCATTGGTACACAACCAAAAATGGTACACAATTGGCATAAATAAATACATTAAAAATAATGCGGTAAGAGTTGGAATAAACTCTACTTATATTAATGACGATACTCCAACCATTTCTACAAAAAAATGGACTAGCAATATTGCACTTCAAATTCTTTTATAAATATAACTATTATGAAAATATTTTCTGCTTATACATTATTCTTCTTATTTGCAATGGTCGGTTGTACTTCAAAAATAGATTTCGACCCACCACCACCACCTGTAATAATTAATACAACAGATGTACTTATTTCAGAAATTTCTACAGCAATCAATACCGATCCTAATGCAGGAGGTTTCAGAAGTCATTATGTTGAATTGTATAATGGAACTGCAGCAAGTGTAAATTTGTCTGACTATGCCATAGGTTATTTTGCTGTAACAGATCTTACCACATTGAATAATTTTAGTTTTACTGCTGGCAATATTCTTGCACTTACAGGTAACTTGGCAACCAAAAAGTGTTATGTAATTGCTTCACCACAAGCCGACCCAATTATTGTAAAAAGCGATATTACCTGGGGTACAACAAGCACCTTAGCAGCAAATGCTAGTTCTCCTTTACAATTAAGTGGCAACAGTGGTATTGCATTATTAAAAAAAGATGCAGCAGGAACCATTGTTTTGGGAACAACAAATTATAGGGTAATTGATTGTTTTGGAAGCCCACAAGTAGCAAGAGTAGCCTCAACTGGTTCAACAAGCACTCGTAACAATATTATGTGGACGATTGCTGGCGAAACTGTAGATACTAGAAACAGAACTTTTTGGAGAAAAGCAACAGTATTAAGCCCTTCAATCGATTGGGCATTAACCAAGGGTACAACAGCAACTGATGCACAATGGACCATCTCTAGCGATAGATCATGGGTGTATACCAATATAGGATTACCTACACCATAATGTGCAAACCCTTAGTCAAAGTAAAAGTAAATACCCCCAATAAAAAAGTGCTGCAAACAAAATTTGCAGCACTTTTTTATAAATCAAATTTCAATTAAAATCCTTTCTTAGCAACGCCATCAGCAATTGCTTGTAATGCTTTTGCTTCACCTAAAATGGCAGCCATTTTATTGCCTTTACCATCGTGCCCCCCAGCCATATAACCACCTTTAGCGGTTCTTGTAATTACAGCATCTTGCATAGGAACATTTTTTTCCTTTGTTTTTAAGCAATATGCTTTAATCATTTTACTTGTGTCCATAATTGTTGAATTTTTGGGATTAGTAATAATTTTTGGTTAGTATATGGCACAAGCTAAGGAATTTTGGCTGAAAATTGAAAATATATGTAAAATGGAAGTGTTTTATCTTTAAAGACAATATACAAAGGCTACATAGAAAATATAAAAATCAAGTTCTGTTAATCTCCATAAAAAAAGAGACCGCCGTAAAACTTTGTTTTAAGACAGCCTTTTTTTTATATGAATCACTGAAACTATTTTTACCAAGGTAATTCCTGACCCAAGTGTATATATTTTCCTGTAGGTCCATCATTATCTAATAAAGCCAGTTCAACAGAAGTTTTTGCACCATCGGCAACATTCATAAGAGCAGCATCGCTCCCCATATCTGTTTTTACCCACCCAGGGTGTGCTGAATTTACTTTTATACTAGTATCAGCCAATGCCGCTGCCAAATGCACTGTGTAAGCATTTAATGCTGTTTTAGATGCATCGTAAGCAAATAACTTAGAACCATAAATAGGTGAACCTGTATTGGCATGTAAAGTTAACGAACCTAAAATGCTACTGAGGTTTACTATACGTCCTGCAGCACTTTTTCTAATTAAAGGCAATAAAGTGTTGGTTAATTTCACTACATTGATAAAGTTGGTTTCAAATGTTTGTCTCAAAATTTTTTCATCAATAGTGGTCGAGGTATTTTCACCCCAATTATCTGATTCAATCTGAATACCTGCATTGTTTACTAAAATATCCAGTTTACCATATTTAGTATTGATGTATTCAAATGCCTGTTGAATATCTGCTGCGTTATCTACATCCAACTGTAAAAATTCTGCATCAATACCTTCAGCAGCCAAAGCAGCTAATGCTTTTTCGCCTCTTTCTTTATTTCTGCTGGCTGCAATCACCTTTACATCAGCCTTACCCAATTGTTTTACTGTTTCAAAACCAATTCCTTTGTTGGCTCCTGTTACGAGTGCAATTTTTTTAGTCATATTTTCTATTTTTTTATTGATTTAAATATTTAATTCATTATTTGTTAAACGCTGCTGCAAACTGTTGTGCAAATTGCTTTAAGGTTAAATTACCAGTGGGTTCTACATTGTTTTTCCAGTAATCTTCTTGTAATACACCAGCATTTAAACTGCTGCCCAATTGTGTATAGCCTTCAGCAATGGTTTGTGGCAAACCAGCACCCAGCATGCCTTGTAAACTTTGTTCATTGGTAAAAGCAACCCATGGCGTACCTTCTTTACCAATTGCTTTTCCGAGTATTGCTGCAATTTCATTGCCTGTTGTTTCAGCAGTTGAAATATATTGTACAGTTTGTCCTTTAAAATTCAACTCCAATAAAGCTTTTGCTGCTACAGCTGCAATATCATTGGTATCTACCAAAACCAATTTCTCATTGCCACTAAAATTGCTGCCAAAAATGCCTGCGTTTTTTACCAAATCAATTTGGCTAAACAAGTTGTAAAAAAAGTACGATGGTCTTAAATACAAACTATTTACATCGGCTAGTGAATTCAATTGTTCTTCTAAATATCCTAAACCATCAATTGGACCAGCACCTTTACGTAAATGTGCTCCAATACTGCTTAACAATACTACATGTTGAATGTTATTTTGCTTTATAGCAGCTACATAATTATTTGCAACTTGTTGTTGGTAAGCATACCAATTATCAACTGTCCATTTTGGTGGAATCATTAAATAAACTGCATCTGCACCAGCAAATGTATTTGCAATAAATGTTGCATCTTCTATTGAACCTACTGCTGCTATTGCACCCAATGTTTCAATAGCTGTTGCATTTTCTGCACGACTTGTAATAACGGTAACATGGTGTTGTGCTTGTACCAACTGTTGTACTAATGGTTTGCTAATGTGGCCTAAAGAACCTGTAATTACATAATTCATTTTTGTTGAGTTTTTTGTGTTATTAAATAGTTATTTGTATATACAAATGATTGATGAAAAAAATTTATAACTTATCCGCTATTTCATGTAAAGTAGAAACAATATTCAGGCTCTCTACTTTACCAATTGCCTCACTGTACTTTTTATAAAAGTGTTGAATACAATTTTTTAGTTCAGGTAACATATCTTTTGCTTTTGTTGTTGGATAAATGTTCGACAATTTTCCCTCGGCAACACGAACTAATAATTTCTTTTCTTCTAATTTTTCAATTAACCGTGTAACAGTGCTGGGTGTAAGCTGTAAATGATTGGCAATCGTGCCAGCAGGCAATCCTGGTTCTTCAATAGCCATCATTAGTAAATAAGCATGGCTTGGACTAAGCCCAACTGGCTTCCAGCTTTCGATAGCTAGCTTTTCTACCTTTCTTGCCAAAGCATTAGAGGTAAAATACAGGCATTTTGCGTATTTACTTTCTGAACATTTCATTTACATTGCAAAGATACAAAGGTTTTATTTGTATATACAAATATTACTCAAACTTTTTTATTTCATCCGATAAAATGGTATGGTTTCCTGATTGTGCATTTTCGGCATAATGCAACATGGCTTTTGCAATAGCTATGGCTTGTACACTTTGAAATTTTTTGAAAGGACCAAATAAAATTGGGTTCACTAGTTTCATTAAGCCGATGGCAAATTTTTCACCTGTGCGATGTTCAATTCTGTTGCCTACAATTAAAGATGGGCGGAAAATATACAATGCTTCGTAACCAATATGCAGTATATCTCTTTCTAACTTGCCTTTTACTTTACTATAATAAAAAGAAGATTGCAACGATGCTCCCATTGCACTAATTAAAAAAAAATGTTTACTTCCAGCTTTAAATTGTAGCTGGGCAATTTTTAAAGGATATTCATAATCTACTTTTTCAAAAGCCATTTTGGTTTGAGCTTTTTTTATGGTCGTTCCCAAGCAACAAAAAACATCATTGGCAGTTATGCCATTATTTATGGTATCGAAATTGGAGATTTGCTGAAGCAGCTTTGGATGGTTTACAGATAAAGGTTTGCGTACATAA
Source organism: Chitinophagaceae bacterium (assembly GCA_044348985.1). Lineage (GTDB taxonomy): Bacteria > Bacteroidota > Bacteroidia > Chitinophagales > Chitinophagaceae > UBA1930. The sequence continues at coordinate 18,748 of JBIKRV010000019.1, read as the reverse complement.
GCAGTAACTGATGTATAATAATTGGAGTTTAACAATTGATGTAACAAAAGATTGCCTGTTAACCCACTTGCACCTATTATTAATGCTGTTTTCATAAAATTTTATCTAAATTTAGCTGAATCGTGAACAAAAGATACAATAATGCGACCAATTTTAGTTCAAAAGCACTAAAAGCCGATTAATCAAAAAAAAAAACTTCTATCCAAAATATTATAAACCGCTATTCGTCAATCTAAACTAAGATGAACAGAGTGGCTACCTTAGATGCCTTAATGGTTAACGGGCAAAAAAGAAATATTACGCAGGTAATTAATGATTACAGCAAAAGGTTGCTGGGCTTCATTAAAAAACGTGTACCCAATGATGCCGATGCTGAAGATATTTTACAAGACGTATTTTATCAGTTTATTGGTAATACACAACCTGTTGAACAACTTACTGGTTGGTTATTTACAGTTGCCAGAAATAAAATTACCGATAAAAAAAGAAAACATAAACCTGAATTATTAGAGGATATTTTCAGCGGCGATGAAGAAAATGGTTTTTCGTGGACGGATTTATTTTTCAATGCTTCGAACAATCCTGAAACCGAATATTTAAAAAATATTTTTTGGGAAACCTTAAACAATGCCTTAAACGAATTGCCAGAAGAACAACGAACGGTTTTTGTACAAAACGAATTAGAAGGTATTTCTTTTAAAGATATTTCAACAGAAACCGGTGTAGCCGTAAATACACTCTTATCTCGTAAACGTTATGCTGTTTTGCACCTTAGAGAGCGTTTACAAATATTAAAAGACGAATTATTAAATTATTAATAGACCACTTTATGAACAGTAAACAATTTTGGATTAAAAAAGCCATTGGCTTTGGGTTTTGTATGATTGCAGTAGTTGCATTGACTGGCTGGGTTGTAATGCTATTGTGGAATAATGTATTGGCAGAAGTTACTACTGTAAAAATAGTTACCTACTGGCAGGCAATGGGTTTACTACTGTTAAGTAAAGTTTTATTTGGCGGATTTAATAAATGGGGAGGAAAACATAAAGTATGGAGCAACGAAATGAAAGAAAAATGGCATCATATGAGTGCCGAAGAAAAAGAAAAATTTAAACTGGAATGGCGTAGTAAATGCAATACATGGAAAAAGAAAACCGAAGAGTCCTTTGCTGGCACTGAGTAATTCTTCAACTATAAAAATCTGTTTTATGACTATTCATGTTTTTAAAACCAATATAATTAATAGCAATCATGTAAAACAAGTAAGCACATATATGGGTAATATTGATGGTGTAGCAAAATGGAATGTTGATTTGCATGATTGCGATAAAGTTTTACGTGTAGAGGCCAACGGTTTAACTCCAGAAGCAATAGCAACTGTAGTACAAATGGCTGGCTATTATTGTGTAGAATTAGATTAATAATGTGCTGCAAAAAAGTAATCCCCTCTTACAGAGAAGGCCACTTTAGATATATTGATGTTTAATATTTAAGCCTCTATCAAGCCGTGTTTTACAGCATATAATATTAAGCCTGCGGTGCTTTTCGCCCTCGTTTTAATTTTTAATCGGTCTCTGATTGCCTCAACAGTTCGTGGGCTGATTTCTACAATTTCAGCAATTTCTTTGGTACTTTTTTCATCGCACATCAGTTTTAAAATCTGAATTTCTTTATCGCTCAAATCAGCATCATCATCACTTTTACTGGGTGCAGCTTGGGTGCGTAACCCATTTAACATAGCTCTGTTGGTAAACTCGTTAAAGTAAAATTCGTTTTCGTAACACGTTTTAATTGCCTGATAAATAGTATCGCTATCAGAATCTTTGGTAAGATAACTGTTAGCACCAATACCCATTAATTTGCTGATTAAAGTTATTTCATTGTGCATGGTAAGCGTAATAATCTTCGTTTCGGGAAGTATTTTTTTAACTTCTGGCAATGTAGCAATACCATCCATAATAGGCATTTGTATATCTAATAATATCACATCGGGCTTCAGAAACTTCAATAAATTGAGCAATTGCATCCCATTTTCAGCTTCTCCCAAAAACTCTATGTCTGGTCTGAAACTCAATGCCGCCTTTACTCCTTGTCTAAAAAGAGCATGATCGTCAGTGATTATTACTTTGATTTTTTCACTCATTGGGGTTGTTTGAGGTTCATCTAAATTCGTTACGTTAATAACTAAAAAACAGTTGTGTTATTTTACTACGAAAGTATTAGAAAAAGTACGAAGCATAGTATCCTATTTTTCCCACATTTATTCATAAAGCCAAAGTTTTACAAAAGATAAGTTTTATTCTTTTTATGGGAAACTATGGATTGTATATTTACATTGTCAATTTGATACAATGGTTTACCCAGCCTTTATAAGAAAAGTAGAATCTAAAAACCGAACAACAATAAAATCCAAAACCCTATTTAAAACCAAAAACCGAAGTATTAAAAAAGACATTTTAAAAATACAGCAATTCCTGAAAAGCTGTACCGTTTTGAAGAAACTATTTCGAAAAACCAGTTTCTGAACCATATATACAGAAAGCCAATGTTCTAAAGGACAGAAAAACAAATATTCCAATTATTCCTGAAGGGTTTAAAAACTAAATTAAGTGTAATGAGATTAAAAAAAATCTAACCTTTTTTATTTCTCGATTTTATTATTTGTTGCATACACTACATTTACTTCATGAAAATTCAGCAAATTATTGCAGCCTTAGAAGCCTTTGCTGCTCCTATATTACAAGAAAGCTACGACAACATTGGCTTACTTACAGGCAATAAAAACTGGGATTGCACTGGTGTTATTTGCACCTTAGATGCAACTGAAGCAGTAATACTTGAAGCAAAAACCAATGGTTGCAATTTAGTGGTTGCACATCATCCAATTATTTTCAGCGGATTAAAAAAAATTAACGGCAATAATTACATTGAACGAACCATTATTGCTGCTGTTAAAAATGATATTGCCATTTATGCCATGCATACCAATTTAGACAATGTGTTGCATGGTGTAAATCATAAAATAGCCGATAAGTTGGGACTCATAAACACCCAAATTCTAGCTCCTAAAAAAGGTTTGTTACAAAAACTGTACACATTTGTACCTGTAAAACAGGCTGAACAAGTTAGAACGGCCATTTTTAATGCAGGTGGCGGAAATATTGGCAATTACAGCGAATGCAGTTTTAATGCTGCTGGTACGAGTACTTTTAAAGGCAACGAGTTAACCAACCCTTTTGTTGGAAAACAAGGAAAAAGACATGAAGAAGAAGAAATTAAAATTGAAGTTCTTTTTCCAGCTTGGTTAGAAAACAGTATTGTTTACGCTTTAAAAAAAGCCCATCCTTATGAAGAAGTAGCTTACGATGTAGTTAATTTAACCAACGAATTTGCCCAAATTGGAAGTGGTTTATTGGGCAATTTACCTGAACCCATAGATGAACATTATTTTTTACAAATGTTAAAAACTTCATTTGATTTACAAGTAGTTAGACACACAAAACTATTACACAAACCCGTACAGAAAGTAGCTGTTTGTGGTGGTGCAGGTAGCTTTTTAATTGACAAAGCTGCAAGTGCAGGAGCCGAAATTTATATAACTGGCGACATAAAATACCATGAGTTTTTTGATGCCAACAATCAATTGGTTGTGGCCGATATTGGGCATTGGGAAAGTGAACAATTTACTGTAGAATTATTGATGGACGTATTACAGCAAAATTTCCCTACTTTTGCCGTCCTTAAAAGTAAGGTGAAAACGAATCCAGTTGAGTATTTTATCTAAAAAGCAGTGTGAATCGATTATCTTAAAATTGCAAATTGTTTTATAATGCTATACTAGATGAATAAAGAACAAAAAGTACAAGCCTACAGCTATCGGCTATGCAACGTAACAAATGTTACCATGAAATACTGAATGTTCATAACATAAAACTAAACTGGTTTCAAACAATTAACAACAAACGTTAAACTACAATCATACAATGGCAGCAGTTAAAGATTTCTCCGTTGAAGAAAAATTAGCAGGCTTAGTTAAGCTTCAAAAAATCGACAGTAAACTAGATGAGTTTCAAATTTTAAAGGGCGAACTTCCTTTAGAAGTAAGCGATCTAGAAGATGAAATTGCTGGTTTACATGCTCGTAGAAATAGAATTGAAGAAGAAATTAATGGTATTACCGAATTTATTGAAAGTAAAAAGGTAGCTATTAAAGAAGCCGATGATTTAGCAAAAAAATACGAAAAGCAAAGTGAAAATGTGAAAAACAGTCGTGAGTTTGAAGCAATCAATAAAGAAATTGAAATGCAACAGCTTGAAATGAAATTGGCTGAAAAACATATTAAAGATGCCAACGAAGAAATTGCTGATAAAGCAAGATTACTGGAAGGTGCAAAAAAAACAATTGCTACAAAAGAAGGTGTATTAACCCACAAGAAAAGTGAATTAGAAAAAATTATTGTGGATACTGAAAAAGAAGAAGCTCAGTTTCGCAAAAAAAGTGAAGAGGCCAGAAAAGAAATTGATGATCGTTTGTTATACAGCTACGACAGAATTAGAAAAAGCTACAGAAATGGCTTAGCAGTTGTGCCTGTTGAACGTGATGCTTGTGGTGGTTGTTTTAATGCTATTCCGCCTCAAAAACAAAGTGAAATACGATTGCACAAAAAAATCATGGTTTGTGAAAACTGTGGCCGCATTTTAGCTGATACCGATTTAGCTGACAGCATTAAGGTAAAATAGTTTTTGAAACTGTATTAAAATATCCAAACCTAATTTTAAATAATCTGGATTAAGGGCAATCGTAAATGATTGCCCTTGTTTATTTTTAGCACAATGAAAAAGTTACTTGGTTTAATTGTATGTATTATTTTATGCTTTTTTACCAAAGCCGAAAAAGTGTATGAATTTAACAGTACTTGCCAACAAGCTTACAGAGAAATTATGCAACTGAAGCTAGATAATGGCTTACAACTTATTCGTAAAGCACAGCAACAAAATCCAGATAATTTAATACCACTTATTTTAGAAAGTTATATAGACTTTTTTACCCTTTTTTTTAATGAAGATCCTGCTGTATTTAAACAACGTTCTCACAAATTCGACGAACGCATTAAACTACTAAAAGAAGGCAATAACAGCTCTCCTTTCTATAATTTTTGCCTGGGTGCAGCTTACTTACATAAAGCAGCAGTAAACATAAAATTCGATAATAAAACCCGTGCAGGATTTGATTTTCAAACAGCTTACAAGTACATCAAGCAAAATAAAAAAGCCTTCCCAACTTTTGTACCTAATCAATTGTTGTATGGTGGGTTACAAGCTATTGCAGGCACTATTCCTAAAGGTTATCAGTGGATAGCTGGGATATTGGGCGTTAAGGGAAATATTGGCGAAGGAATGAAAACCGTTCAGGTATTTGTTAACAGTAACGACCCTTGGGCTAAGCTTATGTTTAGTGAGGCTGCATTTATGTATTGTTATCTTAAGTTCTACATAGAAAATAAAAAAGATGAAGCTATACAATTTATTAAACTGAAAAAATTAGATGTAGTAAACAATCATCTGTTTACTTATATGGCTGCCAATTTGAATATCAATAATAAACAAATAGATTATGCTGCATCGATTATACAAAGCAGAAACAAATCTGCCGAATATTTAAATACTGCCGTTTGGGATTTTCAAATGGGGTTTATTCAGCTATATCATTTAAATACCACACAAGCCATCAACTATTTCAATAGCTATTTAATGAAGTTTAAAGGTAATTTTTATGTAAAAGATGTTTACCAAAAATTAAGTTGGTGTTACCATTTGCAAGGCAATAAAACAGCAGCCGAAGAAGCCAGAAAAAATTGTATAAAAAATGGATCTGATTTTAGCGATGCAGATAAACAGGCTTTAAAAGATGCCAAAAAAAATGTATGGCCAAATATCGTTTTATTGAAAGCAAGAATATTGAACGATGGTGGCTTAAATAATGAAGCACTGGCTGTATTGCAAGGTAAAAGCACCAGCAGCTTTAGTAGTGAAGCAGAACAATTGGAATACACCTATCGTGTTGGCAGAATAAATGACGATTTAGAAAAAGATGAAGATGCTATTGCTTTTTACTTAAAAGCAATAGTCATTGGTAAAGAAAGAACTGAATATTATGCTGCACGGGCTGCTTTACAAATAGGCATGATTTATGAAAAACGTGGCAACAGAAACAGTGCAATCAATTACTATGAACAATGCTTGGCAATGGATAACCACGATTATAAAAACAGCTTAGATCAACGTGCTAAAAGTGGCATTGCCAGATGTAAAGGAGAATAAATAATTAGAGATTGTAAATTAAAAATTACACATTGATTTCAATTATTCACTTTGCCTGTAATTTGCAATTTCAAATCAGTAATCTGCAATAGCAATATGTTAACCAAGCTTCATATACGGAACTACGCAATTATAGATGAGATTGAAATTAATTTCTCCTCTCAATTAAATATTATTACTGGCGAAACTGGTGCTGGTAAAAGTATTTTAATGGGAGCATTGAGTTTAATTTTAGGTGAAAGAGCCGATACGTCAGTACTACTTAAAACTGATAGGAAATGTTTTATTGAAGGCTTTTTTTCAGTTGACGAAAAAGCTGCTGTAAAAGATTTCTTAGTAAGGCATGAATTAGACACAGAAAACGAATTGGTTATCCGCCGTGAAATTGCAGCCAATGGCAAAAGTCGAGCCTTTATAAACGATACTCCTGCTACATTACAACAGTTGAAAGAACTGGCTTCTTTGTTGGTTGATTTACACCAACAGTTTGATACATTGGAATTGGGTGACAGCGATTTTCAACGTGAAGTGATAGATGCATTGGCTAACAACAATGACACACTACTCTCCTATCAAACAATTTACAAACAATGGCTGCAAAATAAAAAGCAATTAGAAGAATTGCAAAAACAAAAAGCTGCTTTTACTAAAGAAGCCGACTATAACCAGTTTTTATTCGACGAACTGAATGAACTTGCATTAAAAGAAAATGAGCTGGAAAATTTAGACAATGAACTAAAATTGTTGAGTAATAGTGAAGGCATAAAAACTGCATTGGATAAGGCTTACGCCGAATTGAAAGACAATGAACAGCCTATTGTTGCAACATTAAAACAACTGAGTAATCAGTTAAATGCTTACACATCTTATCATGCTGATGTAAAAACAATTATCGATAGAATACATTCTGCACAAATTGAATTACAGGATATTGCTGAAGAAGTGGATAGCTTAAATAACTCCATTTCTTACGATGAAAAACGTATAGCCATCATCAACGATAAAATGGCTGCCGGTTATAAGTTACTCAAAAAACATGGTGTTAAAGCAACCAGCGAATTATTAGCCATTCAATCTGAATTAGAAGAAAAATTGCAAGCTGTTTTAAACATCGATGAAGCCATTATTACAAAAGAAAAAGAAACTGCAAGTTTAGAAAAACAAGCCCAACAAAAAGCAGATGAATTATCTAAAGCAAGAAACTTGCAAGCAAAACCATTGGTAGAAAAAGTGAATACTTTATTGCAGCAAATAGGAATGCCCAATGCTGTACTAAAAGTTGAAATTGCAGCAACTGCTTTACATCATTTTGGAAAAGACAATATCGAATTTTTGTTCGATGCCAATAAAAGCAATCGTTTTGAACCCATACGTAAAGTTGCCAGTGGTGGAGAATTGAGCAGATTGATGCTTTGCATCAAAAGTTTGGTTGCTCAAAGCATTGATTTACCAACCATGATATTTGATGAAATCGACTCTGGTATTAGTGGAGAAGCAGCCAAACAAGTAGGTGCAATTATGAAAGGCTTAGCCAGCAATCGCCAAATCATTTGTATTACCCATCAGCCACAAATTGCAGGCAGAGCCAATGCTCATTATTTCGTGTATAAAGAAATTAAAGGCGATTCTGTTAAAACCAATATTCGTTTATTAAACGAAGATGAACGAATGACAGCTATTGCAAAAATGCTCAGTGGCGAAAAGCCAAGTGCAGCAGCATTGGAAAGTGCTAGGGAAATGATGAATTAAGTTTCACACAAAGTGTATTTTGAATACTCTGTGTAACTCTGTGCACTTCTTTTCTCTGTGGTAAAATAAAATAAGCTATTAAAAAATGTACAACAGCAGTTTATTATTGTTAGGGAAAGTTTTGCTCTTGTCTTTACCTATATTTTTCTTTAGCAAATGGTTAGAGAAAAAGTTACAACCAAAAGCTGGCTGTAAAAGCTTCTTATTATGGATAATTTCTGTTCTCATAGCATCTTTGCTATGGTTTGCAGTTGTTATGTATTGCTATACTAAATTCTTCTTTCCTAGATAACCATTTTTGACAAAAAATATATTGCCAAAATTTTTGACAATAAAAAAATTGTTATTACTTTTAACAAAAAATAAATTGTCATGAAAAATAAAGTAGGTAATCCAGCAAGAGGAACAGACTTTTTTAAACGTGAAAGGGAAGTAGAAAAAATAGTTCAAAGACTTGCAGATGGAAATAACCTCCAAATTGCTGCACCTCGCCGTGTAGGAAAAACCTCCATTCTTTGGTATTTGCTAGATAACAAAATTAATGGCTACACTTATGTTTATGTAGACACAGAGGCAATTGATGATTCTGAGGAATTTTTTAAAAAATTGCTGAAAGCAATACTTGCTTCCAACGAAATAAACCAATCAGCTAGGCTTAAAGAACTTTTCAATAAAGGCATCAAAGCACTTTCAAAAATCAAGAGCATTAAAATTCTTGGGCATGGTTTTGATTTGAGTGAAACTAAAGAAGAGCATTACTATTATGAAGATTTAACTAACTTACTTTCGGCAATTGAGTTGGATAACTCCCAAAAACTTGTTTTGCTTATTGATGAGTTTCCTCAAACCATACAAAATATGGTAGAAAGAGCAAATGGCAATGAAGCCAATGCAAAGAAATTTCTGCAGCTAAACAGAGATTTAAGATTAAATCCTGAAATAAATGAACGGGTCAATTTTATTTATACTGGTTCCATTGGCTTGAACCATACTGTGGCTTCTATTAACTCCACAGCATTTGTAAATGCTTTAAGTTCTGTAGAAATTGATGCTCTTTCAAAAGAAGATGCTGAAACACTATTGGGTGAATTATTATTGGAGAAAAATATCACTATAGAAAACACTGCTAAGGAATTGCTCTTGCAAAAGCTAGAATGGCTTATTCCCTTTCATATACAATTAGCTGTGCAAGAACTTACTTCGTTGGTTTATGCTGAAAAGCATATTGAGACTAAACATATTAATCTGGTTTTCGTTGAAATGATAGAAGCCAGAAATAATAATCATTTTGAACATTATTCTAGTAGGTTGAAAAGCCAGTTTAAAGGTGAAGCATTTAATTATGCCGATGAACTACTGCAAAAATTGGCCAAAGAAGAAACACTAACCAAAACACAACTATTTGATTTATCTGCAAAATTTAATCAAGAAAATAATTACCGTCAAATACTTGAAATTCTTGTTTATGATGGTTACATCCATAATACTGGAGATGTAAATACTTACCGTTTTAACTCACCCATTGTTAGAATGTGGTGGCAAAAATTCATTTGTAAATAAAATAACTATGAGTACTTTCTTATATAATCCTGATAGAAAAAGTAAGGACGAATTAATTGCAGAATTTGTTGTTCGTACAGAAGTATATGAAGACATTATGCATGATTTGGAAACTTCCGATATGCAACATCCTGAACAACACTATTTACTGGTTGGTCAGCGTGGTGCTGGCAAAACTACATTACTTCATCGTATAAAATATGGTATTAATGATTCGCCTAAATTAAATTCTTGGCTAATACCAATAGTATTTAGCGAAGAACAATACAATTTTAGTGAGCTGGCTAACCTTTGGGAAAATGTTGGACAATATTTAGAAGACTATGAGGGCTTTAATGGCTTGTACAATGAAATGGAGCTACATATTACTAAAAGCAATTTTGAAGAAAAATGCCTTGACATTCTTGAAAAGCATTTGACTAAAAAGAACAAAAAAATTGTTTTACTAATTGATAATATTGGTGATTTATTAAAAAAGATAGATGAACTGGAAGTAAGGCGTTTGAGAGAAATTTTGCAAACTAAAGGCTTTATTAGGCTAATTGCTGGCTCTCCTTTTTATTTAGAAAGTATTCTAGATTATCAGCAACCCTTATTCGAATTTTTTAAAGTTATTAGATTAGACGGATTGAATAAAGCTGAAACAGAAAGGCTTTTATTAAAGTTGGGAGAAGTGCATGGCGAAAAAGACAAAATTGAACGAATTATAAAAGAAAGCCCTCAACGTATAGAAGCCATGAGAAACTTAACTGGTGGTGTACCACGTACAATGGCTTTATTGTTTAGAATTTTTATTGATAATGAACATAGCAATAGTATTAAAGATTTAGAAAAAATTTTAGATGCTGTTACGCCTTTGTACAAACACAGAATGGACGACCTGCCTAAACAACAACAAAAAATTGTTGATGCTGTTGCCCGTAATTGGGATGCAATTAGTGTAAAAGATTTAAAAGATAAAGTAAGGTTAGAAAGTAAAGTAATCTCTGCACAATTACGGCAACTAGAAAAAAACCAAATTATTGATAAAAAAACAACCGATACCAAAAACCATGAATACTTATTAAAAGAACGCTTTTGGAATATTTGGTTTTTAATGCGTTATGGTAGAAAAGATGATAAAGAACGTGTAATATGGTTGGTTCGATTTTTAGAAAGCTGGTGCGATAATGATGAGATTACAAAACGGATTGAGTCATTTGTAGTCAAAACAAAAGAAGGAAAAATGGGCAAAGTAGAAGTTGATTTGTTTAATGATGTGTATACTTCTTTAAGTAGGTTGTCTCTTAATCAAAAATTGATATTGAGAGAAACGCCTGTAGAATATATTACAAAGAGAATGGAGCTTTCAGATGAAGAATTATTTAAGGCTGCACTGTTAATGTATGACAAGAAAAATTTTTCAAAATTAGTAACATATCTAAGTGAACTAAATAAGGTAACTGAATATCAGAAAGCTAAAATTGCTCATCTTCTTATAAAACTAGACACAGCAGACCAAAATTTACTATTCACTTTGTTTAGTGATTCTTCCTCAGGAAATGGGGAATATCAAGCTTTTTATGAATTTTCTCTAGTTATTTTATTGGTATTAGGCTCCAACTTATTATTAGAGAAAGAAGTAAACGCAGATATCATAAGTAAAATCATTGAACAATTACTAAAATGTGTAATTCTTTTTAAAGAAGCTGATTTTTCATTTGAAAAGAAATTAGCTAAAGCTTATTTTGAGCACTTGATTTCAGAACACTTAGTATTAACTAGCAAAAAGATAGTAAACGAAGTAAAATTTCAATTTGAAAACAAAACCATCCACTTCAAAGACGTTTTCAAACCACTGTATTACGCTGTAGAATACTTCGACCAACCAGAAAAAATACAAAATTTGCCTAGTGAAATTGCAAACGTTACATTTGAAATTCGAAATTCATTTTTAAAAAAATAAATATCATGGCATACGGTTTATTAAAAGGCAAAAGAGGTATTATCTCTGGAGCTTTAGACGAGAATTCAATCGCCTGGAAAGTAGCTGAAAAAGCCCACGAAGAAGGTGCAACATTTGTATTAACCAATGCTCCTATTGCTATGCGTATGGGAGAAATCAATAAACTGGCTGAAAAAACAGGTTCTCAAATTATTGCTGCCGATGCTACAAGTGTAGAAGAGTTGACCAATCTTTTTACGCAATCTCAAGAAATATTGGGTGGCAAAATAGATTTTGTTTTACATTCTATTGGCATGAGTGTAAACATTCGTAAAAAGATTCCTTACACAGAAAGCAATTACGACTATTTCATGAAAGGCATAGATGTTAGTGCAATGAGTTTTCATAAAATGCTGGCAGTAGCTAAAAAGCTGGATGCTATTAATGAGTGGGGCAGCATTGTTGCATTAAGTTATATGGCTGCACAACGTACTTTTCCTTTTTATACGGATATGGCCGACATTAAAGCAATGCTCGAAAGTATTGCCCGTAGTTTTGGTTATCATTATGGATTAGAGAAAAAAGTTCGTGTAAATACCGTTTCTCAATCCCCTACAAAAACTACTGCAGGTACTGGTATCAAAGGCTTTGGCGACTTTTACGATTATGCAAATGCCATAGCACCATTGGGCAATGCAAGTGCCGAAGATTGTGCCAACTATTGCATCACTTTATTTAGTGATTTAACCAGAATGGTTACCATGCAAAATCTCTTTCACGATGGTGGTTATGTAAACACTGGCGTAAGTGATTATGTAATGAAAAAATTAGGTGTTGGTGGAGAAGAATAGTTAACCAGTTAATTAGTTGACAAGTTTACAGGGTAAGAATTTTTTATGTAATCAAATTAATACTATTATCAACTTTAGTTACAGTTTATATTGAGCAAAATCGAAGGGCACACTTGTATTTTAAGAATAAAATTCAACATAGTAAAAGCCAGTACATTTTTGTTGTACCGGCTTTTATTTTTAGTTTCACCGTACAAATAAAAAACTATGACCAACGAATTAGCTGAAACCATGGGGTTAGTAGGTGCTTTTTTAAGTAGCATAACTTTTATACCACAAGTTTATAAAACATGGCAAAGTAAAAGTGCAGGCGATTTAAGCATGGGAATGATGTTAATCGTTTTTAGCAGTACTATTATTTGGCTGGTTTATGGGTTTGGATTACATCTTAAGCCTGTAATTATTTGTAATGGAATAATTATGGTGTTAAGTGCTTTACTCATTTATTTTAAGTTGACATTTAAGAAATAATCTGTTTAACAAAGTACAAAGCGTACAAGGGAGCCCTGCTATTCAGCAGGATTTACAACGACGCAACTTGTCTTGCACAAAGTATCTGTAGCTAGTCACCCAAAAATATCTACACAACAAAAAACCATTCATTGCTGAATGGTTTTGTATAATTACTTTAAAGAATGGGTATTAATACTCATCTTCATTAAACATGAAGTCTTCTTGGCTAGGATAATCAGGCCAAATGTCTTCGATGCTTTCATACACCTCAGTGCCTTCGTCGTCCAACTCTTGTAAGTTTTCTACAACTTCAAGAGGTGCACCACTACGAATGCTGTAATCAATCAGCTCATCTTTAGTGGCTGGCCAAGGTGCTTCTTCCAGGTAGCTGGCTAACTCTAATGTCCAAAACATACTCTTAAATTTTTGCAAATGTAACCGTATATATGAAACTACCAAATTGCATATCGTTACAGCAATGTAAATTTTTGTTTAAAAAAAGTGTTGCTTTAGTAGGTTTGTGTATTTTACGCAACTATTAAACTCATTTGCAGCATGTTACAAGCCGAAAATATTCATAAAACCTATGGCGGTTTACAAGTACTAAAAGACGTAAATATACAGGTAAATGCTGGTGAAATTGTGAGTATTGTGGGCAGCAGTGGAGCTGGAAAAAGTACTTTATTGCATATTTTGGGTACATTAGACAGTGCTGATGAAGGCAAAATATTTTTAAACAATCAGCCTGTACACCAATTAAAAGGTAAAAAGTTAGCTGCTTTTAGAAACAAGCATATTGGTTTTATTTTTCAGTTTCATCATTTATTGCCTGAATTTACAGCATTGGAGAATGTTTGTATTCCGGGTTGGATTGCCAAAAGAAAAAACAGTGAAGTAAAAGCAGCGGCTGAAAAATTACTACAACTTTTAGGACTTGAAAACAGAATGGATAACAAACCCAATCAGCTAAGTGGTGGTGAACAGCAACGTGTGGCTGTTGCAAGGGCTTTAATTAATAATCCGACTATTGTGTTTGCCGATGAGCCAACGGGAAATTTGGATAGCAAAAACGCCAAAGAATTGCATGATTTATTTACCCGATTGAGAGACGAGTTCAATCAAACTTTTTTAATTGTTACCCATAATGAAGAGCTTGCTACATTAAGCAACAGAATCCTACATATGAAAGATGGTGCCTTCAGCGATTCACTGAATATTTTTTAGTTATGTAGATTGAAAGATTTGAACAATTAGGCTTCTTTGAGCAATTTAATTTTGTGTTTATACTGCTTATTTAATGTTTTCAAAAAAAAGAATCTATGTATGTACTTATGAATCTAAATGTAACAAAAGCTGTAAGTTTAAATTCTCAATTTTTGCATTTGTCAAAAAACTTATTCACACAATAGATTTTTTTTACAAAATAACAAAGTAAAGGGACTGAACTAAGTTGTTGAACACTTTTCGTTATGAAACTTTAAAGTCTATGTATCGACTAAATAAATGAGTAATTATGAATTTATTTGTGTTACTTTTTTATGATAAAACATAAAATACAATACCATAAAAATTACCATCAGCACTACACCAGTTAATGCAGCCATTGGTTTATCTATTACTACGGCTGTTGCAACAAAGCCATAAGCAATTACAAATAATACGCACAACAATGGCGTTATGTTTTTAGCAAAACCAGCTTCTACATTACTTTCTCCCAGTTTTCTTTTACGCAAAATTAATAAAGTAGCTGCCGATAAACTCATACCAAAGCAATCTAAAAATATGCTGAAGCTCAACACGTCATCTACCTCTTTGCCAAAGAATGTGATCAACATTGCTGTTACTGCAAATAAGGTTAAGCCATGAATAAGCACCTCTGATTTTGGATGTTTGAATGAAAATATTTTTGGGAAAACTTTGTCTTCACTCATGGCATACATTACCCTTGGATTACTCATCAGTAAAACATTTACATAGGCCATTACGCTTAAAAACATACAGGCATCAAATACTTTACCACCAGCTTTTCCAAACCACACTTCACACAACAACGCACCAATGGCGGTTGCATTTTTCATTTTATCAAAACCAATTACCTGTACATAAGCATAGCTGATGGAGAGGTATAAAAAAATGACTACAAAAATGCCAATTACAATTCCACGCTGCATGGTTTTGGCATTCTTGATTTCTCCACCAAAATTGATGGTTTGTTGATACCCTCCATACGTAAACGAGACTGCAACTAAACTAAGCATTAATAACAAACCTGCATTACTACCTGTATAGGCATAAGCAGGTGCAGTTGTATTATATCCATGCGGCTCTACAATTGTACCTTTAAATAAGGACGTAATTAATAAAACCACCAAAGAAATTTTAATGATGGTTAAAATATTTTGGGTTCGGCTGCTGGTTTTTAATCCCAATAAATTCACTAGATAAAATATACCAATTGGTACAATTGCAATAACAACATTAAAGAATACCCCGGATGGTTTTCCAAACAATAAATCACTGGCATAATCAGCCCCAATTAATGCAACAACAGCTAAAGAAGCAGCATTGCTAATGAGTATTAATGCATTAATGGTAAATCCAATAGATGGATGATATGCATGAGCAAATACTTTATAATAACCACCAACCACTGGTAATCGTAAGCCAATTTCTGCATAGGTTAATGCTCCGCATAAAGCAATAAAACCTCCTAATAACCATGCAGCAAAAAAAATAGATTCAGTTCCTGACTTTGCTGCAATAGTTGCAGGTGTTTTAAAAATACCCATTCCAATTACCAGGCTAATTACAATCATGGTAAGAGAAAATAAACCCAAAGTTTGTTTCTGTTGCATAAGCAATTGTATGTGGAAAAATTGTAAAAATGAAAATAACAACTATTTTTTAAGTGTGGGTAACAATATTTTGAATAGAAAAATACCGACTGCACATTTGTGTAGGATTTGGTTCTTGAAAGTAAATAGTTCAGTAAAGTATTGAACGTTGAAGTGTGTCCTGCTATTCAGCAGGATTTACAACGACGCATCTCGATAGCTATCGGGAGAAGCTAAATAGCAATTCTACTGCCCATTTTACAAAAAATTTACTCGAAAGATTAAAAGGGAATCCTGTTAAAATCAGGAGCTATCCCCGTAGCTGTGAAGCCACTCTTGCAAAAGAGGAACATCGATAAACCACTGTTCAAAAAAAGAATGGGAAGGAGATGTTTAGGTTAAGCCAGAAGACCTGCCAAATGCCAGCACTGCTGAAAAGCAGGATTATTCACGGCTTTCGGGTGAAAAGCATGGAATTTAAAAGGCTGATAGCTACAGTCATTTATTTTTCTCCGTTTTTTTGATTCCCTGAAAGCTCATTGTTCACATTTAAATTTTATAACAATGAGCAGAAAATTATTAACGCTTATTGCACTTGGTGCAGCATTAAATGCAGTTGCACAAAAAGACACATTGAGTGGCAAACCACTGGATGATGTAACAGTTACTACTGCCAACAAAGTAGAACAAAAGCAAAACACAACAGGTAAAGTAATTACCGTAATTACCAAAGAACAAATTGAAAAAAGTAATGGTAAAACTGCTGCTCAACTATTAAACGAGCAAGCTGGTATTACCATTAATGGTGCTTACAACAATGCTGGTAATGTGCAAACTTTGTACATGCGTGGAGCCAATGCTGGCAGGACTTTGATACTGATGGATGGCATTCCCATGAACGACCCAAGTACCATTACAACTGATTATGATTTAAATTTATTTTCGATTAACGACATCGAAAGAATAGAAATTTGTAAAGGTGCTCAAAGCACATTGTATGGCAGTGATGCTATTGCAGGAGTAGTAAATATCATTACAGTAAAAAAAGATGTAGCTAAAGCAGTAAACATAAAAGCAACCACTGGCTTTGGTAATAAAAATAGCAGCAGAACAAATATTCAACTGTTTGGGAAAGTTGATAAACTTACTTATACAGCTCGTTTTGCTCAACTAAAAACGGATGGTTTTTCCAGTGCTTACGATAGCACAGGAACAAAGAACTTTGACAACGATGGTTACAATGGAAATGTTGCTAATGCTGCTGTACAATATCAAGCTACCAGCAAATTATCGTTCAGAACATTTGTACAGCACAGCAATTACAAAGCTGATATTGATGCTGGTGTTTTTAGTGATAAAAGAAATTATTTTATAGATAATAAAGTATTAAATACTGGTGCCGGTTTCAACTTTAAAACTGCTAAATGGAATGTTGTGGGTAATTATCAATACAGCCAAACAAGCAGACATTATGACGATAATTTTACTGCTGGTTCTTCATCATACTCTACCAATGATTACAATGGATTTGGCAATTATTATGAGTTGTATGCTTCTGTAAAACTGAATACACATTTTACACTCTTAGCAGGAACGGATAATCGTTTTGCGAGCATGGACGGAAAGTATGTTTCATCTAGTTTTGGAGCTAGTCCTTATAAAGATACAAGCATGAATCAATTCTCTGCTTATGCATCTTTATTGTATAGTGGATTGAATAATAAATTACATATTGAATTGGGTGGAAGAACCAATAAACATTCTCGTTATGGAGAAAACAGCACGTACACGTTTAATCCTTCATATAACTTCAATGATAAATGGAGAGTATTTGCAAGTGTAGCAAGTGGATTTAAATCTCCCAGCATTTATCAGTTGTATGATACATACAGTGGTAACCAGAATTTAGAAGCAGAAAAATCGGTGAATTTTGAAGGTGGTGTTCAATTTACCCGTCAAAAATTCAACGCCCGTGCTGTGTACTTCAGCAGAAAAATTGATAATGGAATTGATTACAATTACATAACGTTTAAATACTTCAACTACATTAAACAAACCGTTAATGGGGTTGAGTTAGAGGCAACAATAAACCCTTCAGATAAGTTGAGTATTTCTGCCAATTATTCTATTTTATCTCCTGAAGAATTAACTCAAAATAGAATTACAGTTAAAGATACCGTGACGTATAATTATTTATTACGTCGCCCTAAAAATGCAATCAACTTAACGATTGGATGGCAGGCTACAAAAGCATTCTATATTTCTGTCAACAGCAAGTTTACAGATAAGCGTTTTGATGTTGGTGGCTATAAAAAAGCTGATGTAGAATTAGACAGTTACATTTTAGTAAACGCCAATGCTGCTTATCTTTTAAACGAACATGTAAAATTCTTTGCCGATATTCAGAATATTGGTAACAAGCAATTTTTTGATTTAAGGGGTTATAATTCGATACCAACAATGGCTAATATTGGTGTGACTTTTAATTGGTAAAAAATGCCTCAACACGAAAACAAAAGCTGCCCTCGTTGCAATAAAACTTTTGAATGTAAAGTAGGTAATGTGCTGGAATGTCAATGCAGTCAAATACAGTTAAGCTACGAAGAAAAAGTATTTATAGAAGATAAGTATGCCGACTGTTTGTGTATTAATTGTTTGCACTTGTTGAAATATCAATATCAAATTATCAAAGTTCAAAAAAAACTCATCTGAATAAAAACATCCTGCTTTACTGTGGGATGTTTTATTTTTGAATAAAGCCTAACACTATGGACTTTAAACTCGACGAATTATTAACCGTAAGTTTTACATTGTTTGCAGTAATTGATATTGTAGGCTCTGTTCCATTATTGATTTCCTTGAAAGATAAAATGGGCGGTACAATTCGTTCTTTTCAGGCAACCATAGTATCTGGAGCATTGATGATATTATTTCAATAGTGTCCTAAACGATTTTTTAATTTTATAAATTAATTAATTTTAGTTGTGTGTAGGATGGTATTAATCGTTTTTTAGAAAAGTACCCCTTGTATTGTAATTTGTGGGTCATCAGTATGTT
>JBIKRV010000048.1:0-22415 GCA_044348985.1 Chitinophagaceae bacterium | reverse complement strand
ACAATAAAATGCAAAATATGTTGCTTTATTTTACTGGCGAGAAACAACATCTCAAAATTTGGTGGCCACCAAAACTTATTTCAAACAAATAAAATTTAAAATTTATAAAAAAAGTAATGATTTTATTCGCAGCTTTTATGCTGCTGGGAAGTGTTGGGGCTTTTGCAGGAAAAGCTTCCTTATACAAAACAAGTGACTCTAAAAGCGAGTCAAGTTTGGGTGGGGTTGACTATATACTTAAACCAGTAAAGTGGACGCAAACTTCAAGCTGTGGAATACCATATAGTGTATCTTGGGAATGTTATAATCTTTGCGTTCAAAATACTTTTACAATCTGGCAAATGCAACAGCAAACTCAAGTAGAGATTGATGCAGCATGCCCTGTTTGGTAATTTTAAAACTTAATTGTAAAGCTCCTTATAAAGTAAGACTGCAACTTAAAAATTCAGTCTTACTTTTTATAATTTTAAAAAATTCTTTATGAAATATTTTATATTTTTTATTTTATTTCCAATACACATTTACTCTCAAAGAGGAGAAAATGTAAGTATTCAAGCTGTTTATAAAGTACAATCCGCATCAAATGAAAAAAAAATAATTAATGACTCTTGTTTACTTTCAACCAGCCCCACTTATTCATACTTTTATAGCTTAGGGAAAATAAAGGCGGCTCAAGATGCTGAAAAAGAATTTCTTACAACCAACGCTATAAATGGTAATTATAATTGTACAAATTGCTTCCCTTTTATTTTTTACAAATCATATAGTGAAAATAAAATTTACCGAATAGAACAATTAATGGGTGAATTATTTGCTTACAATCCGCCCACAGGTGTTAATGTTAGTTGGGTTTTACAAAATGATACATTGAAAATTAATGATATTTTATGTTTGAAAGCTATTGGCAAATGTGATTCTACAGTTTATACCGTTTATTACGCACCGAATATCCCAGTTTCTGATGGTCCTTCAATTTTACAAGGTTTGCCTGGCTTAATTTTAAAATCTGAAAGTTCTACTGGGCTAAAAATTGAGTTGCTTTCCTTAAATTACATGAACGGTGAAAAACTTGAAAATAAACTTAACAATAACTTTCAATTTACTACATATTCTCAATTTCAAATAGCAAAAAAACAATTTTTAGATGATCTTAAATCTGGGAATCCTGTTCAGCTTTCAAATGGCATTACAATACAGAGGAAATCTGATAATTAATTAATCAAACTAAAAGCAAAAAATGTAATCAAAAAAAATGAGGCTGAATAGTTTTTTTTTGCTAATCGCTAATGAAAGAGACATTCCCATTTAATAGCAAACACGAAGAATATGCTAAGTATTAAAATAGTAAAGTTTATATACTAATTTATGTTTATGTTGTAAAAGAAAAAGTTAAAACTTAAAATTGTAGTAAAAACACTACAATAAAATGTAAAATATGTTGCTTTATTTTACTGCTGAGAAAGAACATCTCAAAATTTGGTGGCCACCAAAACTTTTTTAAAACAAACAAAAAATTTAAAATTTATGAAAAAAGTAATGGTTTTATTAGCAGCATTTATGCTGTTGGGAAGTAGTGGGGTTTTTGCAACATCAGGGATTAAAAGAAGTGTAACGACTTCGAATAAATTATCAAAAAAGGTAAAAAATAAGAGGCCAGCTACAAAACACATTTTTGTATATGTTTCCAGTTGTGGAGCATATACACAAACTGTTTACTGGTGTTTTAGTTGTTCTAGCTTTGATTTGTGGTTAGCAGAAAATAATGCAGTTCATAATGCTGAACTAGCTTGTGTAACTGTAGAAACAGTCTAAAAATAAGATGTTAGATTGTATTTGTGTTAGGTTCACATTTTCTTTTGCTTTGACAAACTAATTTTTATAAAATTTAATGTATTGTATTTAATCGATGTGAGAAAGCCTTAAATAAAACAAATATTTGAAAATAAAAAAATAAATATTATGAAAAAAATAGTAGTATTTATGGCAGCTTTTATGCTGTTTACAAGTGTTGGGGCATTTGCATCTACAGGAACAAAAAAGGCAAATGGAAGTGATAAGCTAAAAAAGAAAGTAAAATTTTTAAAGCCTGCGAATAAATATATTTTTCGCTATGTTTCAAGCTGTGGTGCATATTCCGAAACAGTTTACTGGTGTTTAGGCTGTTCAAGTTTTGAATTATGGCAAGCTGAATACAATGCAGTTAATAATGCTGAATTGGCATGTTTATCTTCAATTGAACCTGTTTAAGTAAATAAAATTAGGCTGTGAAGTATTTATTTGTAATTCTGTTTTTTTGTTTTATCAACTCTGCGTTTTGTCAAGATAATGAAATTTTAATATTTACTGCTAAATATAAAATTAGTTCAAAAAATAATAAACAACCATTTATTGATGATACATGTGTGTTGAATGTAAGTAAATCGTACAGTTATTTCTATAGTTTAGGCAAAGAAGAGTATAAAGAAGCTCGAAAGCAAAAAGCAGCAGAGTTTATTCTAAAGGCTGTGCCTGGTCAAGACAACATTATTCAAGTGCCATCTTTGGCTAAATATTTTCCATATGCATGCTTAAAAAAAGCTACTTCCAACCAAAAGTTTATAATTCGAAGACTGGGATCTGTAAATTTTGCTTATAGAGTTGATGATGTTCATCCTATTAAATGGGATATTAAATCAGATACCACCTCTATAAATGGTTTATTGTGCATAAGAGCTACTGGTATGTATGATACTACTAAGTTAAGTGTTTGGTTTTGTCCAAGCATACCAATTTCTGATGGTCCAATCATTTTTTCTGGCTTGCCTGGATTAATTGTAAAGTCTATTAGTTCAGCAGGTTTGACTACTGAATTGATTTATAATAATTTTATAGAAAGTAACCATAAAATAAATAAATATGTAGAGTCATTTCAAGTAGTTTCTTATAAAGATTTTTATAATGCAGTAAACGCTTATAAAGAGAAAATTAAAAAAAATGAGGCTGAATAGTATTTTTTGCTAATCGCTAATGAAAGAGACATTCCCATTTAATAGCAAACACGAAGAATATGCTAAGTATTGAAATAGTAAAGTTTTTAATCAATCATTATGAATAAAAAATTCCTTTTTACTTTTTATATTCCTTTGCTTTTTTAAAGGATTTTCACAACCATTAGATACAGTGAAAGTGTCAGTATATTACTCTTTTTCTCATGCAAGAGATACCATGTTTTTGGATAAATACAATACCGAAAATTTTGTGCTTCAGTTGGGTCAAAAGATCAGTGTTTATAAAACAATAGATCAGGCAGCAGCAGATTCTGCACGAAATGCAGTAATGGAAAAGGCAAGAATAGATTTTGAAAATGGTGGACAAATGCATATAAACAAGCAGATGTGTTTGCAATAGATTCGATGCCATTAGAAATTTGCAAAATATCAAGAGAGCAAAGAAATAAAATGGGTAAAGAATCTGTACATCATTCACCCTATAAAGGCTACTGTGCATCACAGAAAAAGTATTTTTATGGGTATAAATTGCACAGTGTTTGTTCAGCAGCTGGAGTGATAGAATCATTAGATTTAACGAAGGCTATCGTACATGATGTGCACTACCTAAAAGATGTAAAAGAACTATTTAGCAATTGCATGATTATAGCTGATAAGGGATATATTAGCAAGCAGCAGCAAATCAACTTATTTGAAACAGCAGGTATTGAAATAGAAGTTCCATTAAGAGGCAATCAGTTAGAACAAAAGCCAATATTATAGATTTTGAAAAAAGTTAGAAAGAGAATTGAAACTGTTTTTTCTCAATTATGTGACCAGTTTATGATGCAACGTAATTATGCTAAATCCTTTATAGGCTTAAAATCTAGAGAATTAGCTAAAGTAACTGGATTAACAGTTTTACAGTTTTTAAACAAATTTATTTACAACAAACCTGTCGGAAGAGTTAAACACACTTTGGCAAATTAATTCCGCCAACAGGTATGCTAATTTATGTTTATATTATAAAATAAAATGCAAAACTTAAAATTGTAGTAAAAACACTACAATAAAATGCAAAATATGTTGCTTTATTTTACTGGCGAGAAACAACATCTCAAAATTTGGTGGCCACCAAAACTTATTTCAAACAAACAAAATTTAAAATTTATGAAAAAAGTAATGGTTTTATTCGCAGCTTTTATGCTGCTGGGTAGTGTTGGGGCTTTTGCAGGGAAATCAAGCCCTCTTAAAGAAAAGAGATCTGCTACAGAGCTTAAAAATACAATTGTTGTTGTAAGCGATCTCAGTGGTGTTTTTAGTACATCGTGTGGGTATTGGAATTTTGAAATAACTTGCCCTAGTTGTAGTTGTAGCCAGTTAACTTCTGCTTTATTACAATTAATTGGTGCTGCAGAAGCAGCTTGTTTAACTGGGGAAACATATGTTGAAATTGAAATCGAACCTTAATAAATCACAAATTGGGTTACTGAAATAGTAACCCAATTTTAATTACTTAAAATGAAACAAGGCAAAAAAAAGACGAAAATCATAATATTTTTATTACATTTAGTAATATGTAGTTATGCCCAAAAAGGAGAAAAAATAATTGCAAAAGGAGTATATCTAACTACTTATAGTAAAAATAATAGAGCACTAATTATTGATTCCTGTGAGTTGGATGTAAGCAACTCTTATAGTTATTTTTATTCGTTGTCAAAAAAAAGGGCAATGCTAGAATTAGAGAAAAAAATGCAACAAGCTATAGTTGATAAAACTCCTTTGATTTTAAATTCTGCCGATACACGTAGTATAAGTAAATTTTTGTCTTTCTCTGTTTTAAAAAAATATTCCCCAAATAGCACTTTTATTATTGAAAGTATAGGAGAAAGCAACTTCGCTTATAGCAAAGACAATTTGAGTAACGATAAATGGAATTTGATAAATGATTCTCTTTTAATAAATGGCTTTACTTGTTATAAGGCAATTATAAATGATACGTTTAAAGTTACAGCTTGGTATTTACCAACTTTTCCAATTTCAATCGGCCCGTTATTTTACGATGGGCTACCCGGTTTAATTGTAAAAGTTGAATCTGAAAGAGGATGGAAAGCTGAACTTATATCACTTAAACAATTTGATAAACTAGTTGAAGATAATAATATTCCCTTCTCGTATCAAGTTGTTTCTAAACAGGATTTCGATAGAGCAAAAAGAGCTTATTCAGAATCCATACTCAATGGTGGGA
The DNA here is from genome assembly GCA_044348985.1 of Chitinophagaceae bacterium. GTDB lineage: Bacteria > Bacteroidota > Bacteroidia > Chitinophagales > Chitinophagaceae > UBA1930. The sequence goes on along the minus strand of JBIKRV010000048.1, from coordinate 17,201 downwards.
ATATTGGAATTGGTGATGCTAATATAAAATTGAGTAGAAAACAATAGCATAAAAAAAATTGAGCAAATATTTTTTCTCTAACAATTTCTCCTGAAAGGAATTGTGACTTTTTAGAAACCAAATAGAAGAAGATAAGAATTGGAATAGTGAAAATTTTCAAAGCAAAAACCTATGAATAAAAGATTCCTTTTACTTTTTATATTCCTTTGCTTTTTTAAAGGGTTTTCACAACCATTAGATACAGTGAAAGTGTCAGTGTATTACTCTTTTTCTCATGCAAGAGATACCATGTTTTTGGATAAATACAATACCGAAAATTTTGTGCTTCAGTTGGGTCAAAAGATCAGTGTTTATAAAACAATAGATCAGGCAGCAGCAGATTCTGCACGAAATGCAGTAATGGAAAAGGCAAGAATAGATTTTGAAAATGGTGGACAAATGCATATAAACAAGCAGATGTGTTTGCAATAGATTCGATGCCATTAGAAATTTGCAAAATATCAAGAGAGCAAAGAAATAAAATGGGTAAAGAATCTGTACATCATTCACCCTATAAAGGCTACTGTGCATCACAGAAAAAGTATTTTTATGGGTATAAATTGCACAGTGTTTGTTCAGCAGCTGGAGTGATAGAATCATTAGATTTAACGAAGGCTATCGTACATGATGTGCACTACCTAAAAGATGTAAAAGAACTATTTAGCAATTGCATGATTATAGCTGATAAGGGATATATTAGCAAGCAGCAGCAAATCAACTTATTTGAAACAGCAGGTATTGAAATAGAAGTTCCATTAAGAGGCAATCAGTTAGAACAAAAGCCAATATTATAGATTTTGAAAAAAGTTAGAAAGAGAATTGAAACTGTTTTTTCTCAATTATGTGACCAGTTTATGATGCAACGTAATTATGCTAAATCCTTTATAGGCTTAAAATCTAGAGAATTAGCTAAAGTAACTGGATTAACAGTTTTACAGTTTTTAAACAAATTTATTTACAACAAACCTGTCGGAAGAGTTAAACACACTTTGGCAAATTAATTCCGCCAACAGGTATGCTAATTTATGTTTATATTATAAAATAAAATGCAAAACTTAAAATTGTAGTAAAAACACTACAATAAAATGCAAAATATGTTGCTTTATTTTACTATCGAGAAAGAACATCTCACATTTGGTGGCCACCAAAACTAATTTCTTAATTAAAAAATTAAAAACAATGAAAAAAGTAATGGTTTTATTGGCAGCTTTTATGCTGCTGGGAAGTGTTGGGGCTTTTGCAGGGAAATTTACTCTAGCAAATACAAATGAATTAAATAAAAAACTTGTGGAAAGAAAGCTCTTGAAATCTTACAGTGTAAGTTTTACAGATGGTTGTGGTACAGAATGGACTATAACCGCTTCCTGCGGCTCTTGTACGAATGTGCAATTGCAACAAGCAATAGAGCAATGGAAAGAAGATAATTTAACTGAATTTGTTGATGATGAACCTTGTTTTGATGCTGATTAATTTTAAGCAATTTAGGGTGGCTTACCTTCTACCGGAAGCTGCCCTTTATTCTAGAATAAAGTTTGATATATCATTACACTGTATTTCAATTAAACGGTTAACTAAAAAATAGAATATGAAACTATTAGTTTTTAATTTATTTTCATTTTTTTTTGTTATTTCTTTTGCTTTTGGGCAAAAGGATAATTTCCAGATAGGCAAAATCCACTACGAATTTTATCATCTAAAGGATACTACTAAGCCAAGTAAATTTTATAAAGAAGAAATGTTACTAATCTTCAGTAAAGATGTAAGTCAATATAAAAGTTATACAAAAATATTAAGTGATTCTTTATTTAAAGCTCAACTTGAAAACTCCATAAAGGAACAAAGTTCCGATAATATCAATATAGGGAGACTAAATTTAAAAGGTTCATCAGATGAGTTTTTTTATTTCAAACTAACCAATAAATTATTTCATTTAAAACCTTTTAGACGCATTAATTATATTATTAGTGATTCCTTTCCTAAAATTATTTGGTCTATTTCAGATTCTACTAAAAGCATAGGTGGATATAACTGTCAAAAAGCTACTACTCGATTTAGGGGAAGAGACTATGAAGCTTGGTTTACACAAGACTTACCATTCCCTTTTGGGCCATGGAAATTACACGGTTTGCCAGGTATTATTATGGAAGCAAATGATAGCCAGCATCAAGTTTTTTTTAAGTTTAAAGAGATAGAAAAGGAAGATTCTTTGGGCAGCCCAATTAGCTTTCCATCTCCAATTGTTATGACTAGTGAGAATGAATTACTAAAAACGATAAATGCATATAGAGAAGGGATTACAAATGTTTCAAAAACCGACAATATTGAATTCACTCTAAAGAGAGTGTCGGGTGGTAACCCTGCTGTAAAAAAAAGCAATACATTTAATAATCCCATTGAGAGAGGAGAATAATATTTTTTCAATAAAATTATTTTCTAGGTATATCTATGGATAAGACGTTCTAACAATTAATTAGTCAAAACTTTTTTAATAATGTCTTCTGCAAGGGACATTGGCTTAATGTAATGAATGACATTTGGAAATTTAATGGATTACTAGGTTTAATAGTAGAAGTGTACGATACAAAAAAAGAAGTTATTTTTTTACTGAATAAAATTGAAGTAAACAAAGACGAAATTATTCTTATTAACTATCCAGAAAAATACCAAAAAACAACAACCAAAGAATACACTCAATTAAGATAAGGAGTTAAAGCAAATCCAGAAGCTTTTTTTAATGCTCAAATGAGCCAATTAAATAGTGGGGCAACAATTAGCATTAAGAGAACAGCTACTCTTAATCGAAACATATACAATAATCCAATTGAATTGTCTAAAGATTAAGCTAAAATTATTCTGTGAAAAAAATAACTTGTATAATTTTTGTATTTTGTTTTCTATCAAATCTTCACAGCCAAATAAACATTTCTGGCAGTGTTACTGATAGTTTGCATAAACCTATTATAGGTGCAAGTATAACGTTACACAAAGGCAACAGCAATTTAATTATTGCTTTTGCTATTAGTAACACAAAAGGAGGCTTTACTATTTTATATAATCATGCAAATATCAATGATACATTTTTTGTTAAAGCCAATGCTATTGGGTATAAAATAAAAACAATACAATTACAATCGTTTACCCAAAATATTGGTTTTGTTTTAAATACTACAAGCGTTCAGTTACCCAATGTAACAGTTAAAAACCCAAAGCCCTTTTTAAAGTACAAGGCTGATACGTTAAGTTATAATGTAGATAGCTTTACCCAAAAACAAGATAGAACGATTGGCGATGTATTGCGTAAAATGCCAGGAATAGATGTAGATGGAAATGGTAAAATAAGTTACAATGGTAAAGCCATTAGCAACTTTTATATTGATGGAGATAATTTGTTAGATGATAAATACAATATTGCTACCAATAGCATTGCAGCAGATATGGTGAAAGATGTACAGGTGTTAGAAAATCACCAACCCATTCGTGCATTAAAAAATGCAGCTTACAGCGATAAAGTGGGCATTAATTTAAACCTGAAAGATAAAGCACGTTTAAAACTAACTGCCAGGGCAGAAACAGGTGCAGGCATTGCTGATAAAGGTTTGTATGATGGCACTTTAAACCTAATGGCATTTAAGAAAAACTATAAAGCGATTAATTCTTTTAAAGCCAATAATACTGGTAACGATATTAGTAATGATGTACTTAGCCACAACATTGCTGATTACATGAAAACCATACAAAATAATGTGCCTAACGATATGTTGGGTCTAAATTATCCTAGAAATCCCAATATAAGCCAGCAACGCTATTTATATAATAATGCAGCATTGGCCAATACAAATAATTTATTTAAAACAAAGAATGGTGTACAAGTTAAATTGAATATGTATTATTTGTACGATAAACAAATGCAAGATTATACAAACAACTCTTTTTTCTATTTGCCCAATAGCGACACAATTAAATACTTGCAACAGCAAAATACGCAAAACCGTTTTAATGTTGTGTATGCACAGCTGAATTTGAATAGTAATAAAGAAAAAGCTTATTGGAACAATAAGTTATTGGTAGAATATAATAAGTTGCCTGGTAGCTCAGTTACCAACTTTAATGGAAAAATTACTAGTCAAAATTTGCTACAGCAAACGACTAATATCAGTAATGAGTTTAACCTTATTAAAACAAAACACACTAAAAATATAATAGAGTGGTACAGTTATTTTAGCTATTTAAATAAACCAGAATTGTTGCAGGTAAACCCCGGTTTAAATGAAGCTTATTTTAATAATAGTATTCCCTTTGTACAACTAGCTCAACAAGTAAATATTCCTACTTATTTTACCAATAATTACTTTAATTATAGAGTACCCAGAGGAAAATTTCTGCAGAGTTATAGAATTGGTTTCACCAACCAATGGCAACAATTAAATAGTAATACCGAAGTAACCCAAACTAATAATAGCACAAATAATATTAGCGATAGCTTTATTAATAAAATTCAATGGCAGCAACAAAAATTATATGCAAATGCAGATTATGATTATTTGGGCGACCGCATAAAATTTTCTTTGTCCTTGCCTTTCAATTGGCAAAATATTACTTACTCAGATGGTGTTTTTAAAGCTAAACCTTCTGTACAGTTTAACCAGTTATTGGTAAATCCAACTTTTAATATTAAGTATGCAACAGGGGTAGAAAATTTTGTTTCGGCCAATTATACTTTTGGAAATAGTATTGCCAATATTCAAGATGTTTATGGAGGCTATGTATTGCACAATTACAACCAGCTTGTAAATACTGCTATACCTGTAAGGCAAAGCAATATGCAAAATGCAAGTATTGCATTTAATTATAGAAAAACAATTAAAATTTTCTTTGCCAATATTGCAGCTATTTATACCAGTGTAAAAAATAACAGCATTTCACAATTCGATTTATTCAATAATCTTCAACGTCAAACAACCATTCCTTTAAACAATACCATTAACAGTTTTACATTATTTAGTGGTGCTAGTAAATACTTGTTTAAGTTACATGCTACTGTAAACATTAAAGCAAGTGCCAAACAATCGGATTGGATGCAATTTCAAAATGGGGCATTACTGGGCTATACAAATAATACGTATTCAGTTTCTGCTGGGTTAACACCTAAAATAAGTAAATGGCTTAATATGGCTTATAGTGGAGCATATACAATTAGTAGTAGTAAAGCAAAGGTTGATAATGCTTTGCCTCAAACAGTAGTTCAAATGCAACATGGACTAGAAGTGAATATTTTTCCCAATGATAACCTGTTTATTAAACTAAAAGGAGAAGACTTTTTTGTACAGCAAAAACAATTAAAAACTACCAATAATTACTTTTTTGCCGATGCATCTGCAAGGTATAAAGCCAATAAAATAAAAACCGATTTTGTTTTTGAAGTCTCCAACCTAGCTAATGTTAAGCAATATACCACTGCAAATATTAGTGCAAATAATTTAGTTCAAAATTCTTTTGCTATTCGGCCCAGAATGTTTTTGATAAGGGCTTATTTTAATTTCTAAACCAACAACCCCATCACCATACAAAAACCAATTGCAGCCATTAGTGCAGCAATAAAAGCATATTTATCCCACAACATGCTTCGTTTTTTTTGTTTCAATAATGCAGTAAATTGAATAGCTATTTCTTTAAAGTTATTAGTGATGGTCAACTCAACTGTAAGTAGATGTTCATAGTTTAAAGCACCGACAATTATTAAAATGGCATCCGTTATTTTTTTTCTAAGGGTTATATTTTTTGAATGTGCAATAATTTCCAAATTGGTTGTGCTCAATAGTTTTTCAAGATGTGTAGTAACCAATACATAATCCATCCTAAAAACATCACTGTGGTTTACAAATTGTTGCAGTTGGTGGGCTTGCTCATAAATCTCTTCAATGGTGGTTACTGCTTGTTGGTAAGTAGCAAAATAAAATGCTTCATGAAATTGTTTTCTTTTTATAGGATTCATGAGTACTTCATAAGCTTCTTTAATTGCAGCAAATTTTTCAGTAAGTGCAGCATTGCCTTGTGTTATATCAGGATGGTATTGTAATGCCAGTTTTCTATATGCTTTTTTAATAGCATCGGCAGTGCTGTTGGGAGAAATTTGTAAAATTTGGTAATAATTTGTTGAAGGCATTGCTGCGAAATTACTATTTAGCAAGTATTTGGGTTGGAGAAAAAGTTTACCACATAGAAACATAGGCACATAGATTTAGGTTTCCTACATATACATTTATTTTTTTATAACTTCTGTGATATCTGCGTTATCTGCGAGCAATTAAATTACCACACAGATATTTAGGCACATGGGTTTTACATTGAGATGTAACACTTCAATAAAAAGCATTCATATTTTCTTGAAAAACTGTAATTTCGGCCACCTAAATAAACGATATGCGTATTGTTCCATTGTTGATTTCAGCTTTAATTACAGCTGGGCTCGTTACAGCTTTAAATGTTCAATTGCCATCTGGAAAGTCTAAAACACCACGTTTGGGTTATTTCCTTTCGCCACAATACGGATTTTGGCAAAATGCCGAACCAGCCAATGTCTCATTTAATGAAGACATCAAAATTGCTGGCGTACGCAAACAGGTAGATGTATATTTCGATGAAAGATTAGTACCTCATATCTATGCTGAGAATAATGCAGATGCATATTTTATCCAAGGCTTTTTACATGCCAAGTTCAGGTTATGGCAAATGGAGTTTCAAACCTATGTAGCTGGTGGTCGTTTAAGTGAAATTGTAGGCAATGAAAGATTAGGTACTGATAAATATTTTAGAAGATTGGGCATGGTATATGGTGCAGAAAATTCGCTGAAAGAAATTGAAGCCAACCCTGAAACCAAAGAAGCATGTGATGCTTATACAGCAGGTGTAAATTCCTACATCAAATCATTATCTCCTGAAAACTTACCTTTCGAATACAAGTTGTTAGATTATAAACCCGAACCTTGGACTAACATGAAAACAGCTTTGTTTTTAAAGTTCATGAGCTGGGATTTATCGGGCCAAGGAGATGACTTAACTTATACCAATGCAAAAAATTATTTTGGATACGATGATTTTATGAAATTGTTTCCATCCATCCAAGATACTTTAGATCCAATTATACCAAGGGGAACAGTATTCGAAAAACCAGCCATTGACGTAAAGGCTCCTACAACAATAGACAGTGCTTATTTTAACAGAAAAGATAGCATAGCCAATACGCCTCAATTAAAACCAGATAGAAACAATGGTAGCAATAACTGGGCTGTTGCTGGTAGCAAAACCAAAAGTGGTAAACCGATTTTGTGTAACGATCCACACCTTGGTTTAAACCTACCTTCCTTGTGGTTCGAAATGCAAATTACCACTCCTGAGTACAGCAGTTATGGTGCAACTTTTCCAGGTGCACCTGCCGTAATTATTGGTTTTAACGATAGTTGCTCATGGGGAGTAACCAACTCTGGCAGAGACGTGAAAGATTATTATGAAATTAAGTTTAAAGACAGTACCATGCAAGAGTATTGGTTTAATGGAAGCTGGAAAACTGCTGAACTTCGTAAAGAAATCATTAAAGTAAAAGGAAAGCCTAATGTAGAAGAAAAAATGGCGATGACTGTTTTTGGACCTGTAATGTTCGATCAGCAATATAAAACCAATACCAACGATGGTAAGTACATTGCTGTTCGTTGGAAAGCACACGATGCAAGCAATGAGTTAAGAACTTTTTATAAGTTGAATCGTATGAAAAATTATGCCGATTATGCCGATGCTGTTTCAACGTTTCAATGCCCGGGACAAAATTTTGTGTTTGCTAGTCATTCAGGTGATATTGCCATTCGTCAGCAAGGTGCTTTTGTTGCCAAATGGAAACAACAAGGCGATTTTGTAATGCCAGGAACCGATAGCAGTTATATGTGGCAAGGCATTATTCCTGTAAAAGAGAATCCACAAATGAGTAATCCTGAAAGAGGCTTTGTAAGTAGTGCCAACCAGCAATCTGTCGATGCTACGTATCCTTACTATTTAGGCAGGCCAAGTAATTTTCCTCCTTATCGTGGTTTTATTATTAATAGAAAATTGGCTGCTATGAGCAATATTACACCACAGGATATGCAAATACTGCAAACCGATAATTACAATGTTTTTGCAGAAATTGCTAAACCTGTTCTATTAAAATATTTGAATGAAAATGGGTTGAATGCCGAGCAAAAAAAATATCTACAGATATTTAAAGATTGGAATTTACGCAACGATGTAAATGAAAATGGTGCAACTGTTTTCAGGGTTTGGTGGGATAGTTTAGAAGTACAAACTTGGGGTGATGAATTTGCAAATACAAAAATGCAATTGCCTTGGCCCGATGAAAGTACTTTAATTGAGAGTTTAATAAAAGATAGTGCTTACCAATTTGCAGATGATATAAGTACACCCAATAAAAAAGAAACCATAGCCGACGTAATGCTGGCTTCATTTATTAAAGCTGCAAAACAACTAGCGATTCTAGAAAAAGAAAAAAATCTAGATTGGGCTAAATACAAAGACACAAAAGTTCAACATTTATTAAAATTACCAGCATTAAGCAGTATGCATTTACCAATTGGTGGTGGGCAACACATTATTAATGCAACTACTGCCGTACATGGGCCAAGCTGGAGAATGATTGTACACATGACTGATAATATTGAAGCTTATGGTGTTTACCCTGGTGGACAAAGTGGAAACCCGGGCAGTAAATATTACGACAATTTTGTGCAGCATTGGGCTACAGGAAGATATTATAGCCTTGTGTTTGTAAAAAAACAAGAGGCTCGTAAAGACGAACGCATGAAATGGCATATGGCTTTTGTGCATGCTTAGTTTTGCCGGAAAGACGGTAAGTCGGGAATTGAATTAACGTTTTTTTTTTGTTAGTTTATTGAGTTGTAAGTATTGAAGCCACTGGCTAAACTTAACATCGATTTTTAATGATTACTTTTAAATTGTAGATATGAAATTTTTAGTAGCAATAGCATTAACCGCATTACTCAGTTTTGCGATTGGTTTATTTACCATTTTACCTTGGTTTAGTTTTATTTTTTGTGCATTGATTGTGGCTGTTGCAGTACATCAAAAACCATTTAAAGCGTTTGCTGCTGGGTTTATTGCAGTGTTTATTTTATGGATTGTATTGGTAGCAATGATTGATGCTGTCAATGAGCATTTATTATCTAAAAAAGTCGCAGCCATTTTACCCTTAGGTGGTAATCATGTTGCTTTAATAATTGTTACAGGTTTTGTAGGTGGATTACTTGCTGGCATGGCAGCTTTAACTGGCAGTTTTTTAAGAAAAGTTAAGTAGGTATTTCCCTTCACCCCAAATCCATTCTAATTGTTGTGCAGCATTGTTGTCATTGTTAAATATTTTATGCAACACATCTCTACGCATACCTATTTCACTCGAACTAATTGGTTGATTGTATAATTGTTCAATACAGTTTTGCATAGCACTTGCATTGTTGGCTATATGACACAATTTTTCTAATCCTGTTCCTTCAACAGTGGCATCGTTTACAATGCAATGTTTTCCATTAAATAAGGCATTCACTAATTTTAACTTAATACCAGTATTGCTAAATGATGGAAGAACATTAATGTGAGCCTTGCCAATCATATCCTTCATTTCTTTCTCACTAGGATTGGCAACAATACAAGTATGTTGAAATGAATGAGCTAGATTTTCTAATTTTTTTGATGGGTTTTTGCCGGCTATTACAAATGGAATTTCTAATTTATTAAATACATTTTCTAACAACCAAATAGCTGCATGCTCATTTGCGTCAACGTTTAAGTCTGCCTGATACAGGCAATAACTTCCTTTGTCTTCTTTGGTTTGTACAGTCCAATCTGTTGGTAAGTACAATGGCAAAAAATCTATGGTTGTACAACCCAGTTCATTTCTGTAAGTGTCAACGTCTTTAGTAGTTACACCCCAAAATGCAGTAGCTTTTGGTACAATTTGTTGCTCATATTTTCTTAGCAACTTACTTTCTCTTTGGTAATATACTTTCTTAAAAAAAGAAGTTGCATTTTGTGCTAAATGTTCATAATAATTATACTCTACATTGTGTACACGAACAAATTTTCTTCTATTCGCAAAACGATCGTCGTTCAATAAATACGTACTGTGTACACCCTCCATAAAAATTGGATAATCATCTTTCAGCAAATTACTAAACAGCTCTTCATTTTTACGTGTTGCAACAATATAGGGCAATGTTGTGCTAATGCCTTTGTGACCAGTTAAGCGTTTGTAATATTGTACACTTGAACAATATTTATTAAGCTCAGGTTGTTCACCACGACCATAATCAAAACAATGCAAATGAATTTGTACACCAGCTTTTTGCAATGCTTGCAGTTTCCAAAATAAATCAATCACACCACCATAATCAGCAGGGTAGGGAACGGTGAAATCAATTATATGTAGATGCTTTTCCAATTTTTATGATTCGAGTAGTGAATGCAAATATTAATACAATACAAATAAACACACCTAATTGTTTGCAGTTAATAAATGGGTTGTTTTTTTAAATGAACAGTTGTACTACTATCAACGCCTGTTGTGTCACTCCCTTCAACTATGGGTAATGCTATTCAGCTATTACCATTTTCCAAAATTTCACCAATTCAATAGCTTCCTGTTCCCAGTTTAAAACAGTTCTTGCTTTTAAACAGTTTTGTTGCAACTGATTGTACTGTTCTTTATCTGCAATCAATCTATTAATTGCATTGGCAATGGTATTTTCATCAGTTTCATCAATTAGCAAAGCAATATTATGTTCATCATTAATCGCCTTGTATTCGGGATAACCCACACAAACCTGTGGGATACCAGCCATTATATAATCAAAAAATCTGTTCGATAGAGAATAATATTGGTTCAATCCTGTTTTTTCAAAAAGGGTTAATCCAATTAAGGCATTTGGCGTTATTAGTTTCAACTCTGCAGGAGCAACATAACCCTTTAATTCAATCTTATCTTGTAATTTATGATCAGTAATCAATTGTTTGGTTTGTTCAAAAAAGTTGCCATTACCGCAAATCAATAATTTACAATTCACTTGTTTCATTGCCGGAATTAAAGTTTCAAAACTTCTCCCTTCATTTATAGCACCTTGATAAATGATGAATTTATGATTGCTAATTTCTGACTGCCAATTCCCAATTCCTAATTTCTCTTGTACACCTTCTACTTTCTCCCTTCCACCTTCCACCTTCACAGGGATATTCCTCACAATTCCATAATTCACACCATATCTTCTGTGCAATTCTTCTTTAATAAATAGGTTTACGGTATAGCCATGCTTGAATTTAGGCACAAAAAAGCGTTCTATTGCCAACCAAATTTTATGTACAGTAGGTCGGGTAACAATTTCTTTTTGCTCAGTAAATAATTCATGAGCATCATACACTCTTTTTTTGTTTCTTAATGCAGCAGCAAAATATACAGGCACAATGGTGTCTAAATCAATGGTACAAAAACAATTGGCTGTAGAAAAAAGCAAAAAGAAAAACAGTCGAATATTATACTCTGCATAAAATGACAATCCTTTATTAAAAAAGCAGTTTAATCGCTTACCTGTAAACTTAAAATTTGGTAATGCTTTCGAAGATGGGAGATGCCTACCAACCAAAACCACCTTAAAACCAGCAGTAGCAACCGAAGTACAAATGCGTTGCATTCGTTGGTCGTAAGTGAGGTCGTTGGTAACGCAAAAAATAATTTTGGGCGTTTTTTGTGGCATATTTGTACAAATATAGGTTTCAAAAAGGGCTAAATTGGGCTAAAATAAAGGCTTTGGCAAAATTTATCTTGACCGAAAAGTAAATTTTTCGACAAAACGCTTACTTTTGCCGCCACTATAAAAAGAAATAACAAAACACGGACGCTCAAAAAAGAAAAAAATGTCAATTACTAAAGAAAAAAAAGCAACCATTTTTACGCAATATGGTGGTGCAGCTACTAACACAGGTTCTATCGAAGCACAAGTTGCTTTACTTACAGAACGTATCTTAGACATCAGCAACCATTTGAAAGTGAACAAAAAAGATTTCTCTACGCAACGTGGATTAATGAAAATGGTTGGTCAGCGTAAGCGTTTATTGGCTTACTTACAAAAGCACAACTTAACTGGTTATAGAGCTTTAATTGAAAAATTAGGTTTAAGAAAATAATCCTGCAATCCCCAAAAGGGGAGAACGGATTACTTTGCCTAATGTTGATTAAACATTTTAACCAACTCATATAGCTGTATTCCCAACTTCCCAAGGATGTTGGGAATATTTTATTTGTGCTATACAATTATTTTACAAGCAGAAGGGTAAAATAGATATCTTGCTGCAATACAATTTTACAAATTATGTTAAAACCTATACAAACCAGTTTTCAGTTACCCAATGGTGCTGAAGTGGTAATAGAAACAGGTAAACTTGCCCGTCAGGCCGATGGAGCAGTTACTGTTCGTCAAGGCAACTGTGTTATTTTAGCTACAGTTGTTGCTAATAAAGAACCCAAAGATGGTCAATCTTTTTTCCCATTATCAGTAGATTATCAGGAAAAATTTGCATCTGCAGGTCGTATCCCTGGTTCATTTTTTAAACGTGAAGCTCGTTTAAACGACTACGAAATTTTAACCAGTCGTTTAGTGGATAGAGCTTTACGTCCACTTTTCCCAGAAGATTATTTATGCGATGTTCAGGTATTAATTACCTTAATATCTTCTGACAAAGAAGTAATGCCCGATGCATTGGCTTGTTTAGCTGCAAGTGCTGCATTGGCTGTTTCTGATATTCCTATTAAAGAAGTAATTTCTGAAGTTCGTGTTGCAAGAATTGATGGTGTATTTGTAGTTAATCCTACTCGTACCCAGCTAGAAACTGCTGATATGGATTTTATCATTGCAGCTACTGAAAAGAACTTGATGATGGTAGAAGGTGAAAGTAAAGAGTGCAGCGAAGAAGATTTAGTAAAGGTGTTAGAAATTGCTCATGATGCCATTCGTGTGCAAATTAAAGCTCAGCAAGATTTAGCAGTTAAGGTTGGTAGTACTGTAAAAAGAGACTACACTAAGCCTTATACCAATGATGAATTAGAACAAAAAATTACTGAATTTGCTAAAGATAAAGTGTACGCCATTGCTAAAAGTGCAAGTGCAAAACACGAACGTAGCGATGCTTTTGCAGCATTAGAAAAAGAAGTAAAAGAACATTTTACCGATTTGGAAGATGCTGATAAAAAATTAGTAGGCAAATATTTTCACGACCTTCAATACTATGTTGTAAGAGACATGATTTTGAACGATAGAATTCGTTTAGATGGAAGAAATTTAGATGTGGTTCGTCCATTACAAATGGAAACAGATATTTTACCTTCTCCACATGGTTCTTCTTTATTTACTAGAGGCGAAACGCAATCTTTAACAACTGTAACATTGGGTACTCCATTAGATGAGTTGTTGGTAGAAAGTGCAGCTAGTAGCGTTTACAGCGATTTTATCTTGCATTATAATTTCCCTCCATTCTCTACAGGTGAAGTGAAAATGATTAGAGGTGTTGGCCGTAGAGAAGTGGGTCATGGTAATTTAGCCATGCGTTCTTTAAAACAAATGATGCCAACTGATGGATATGCTTATACAACACGTGTGGTAAGTGATATTTTAGAGAGTAATGGATCATCTTCTATGGCTACAGTTTGTGCTGGTAGCTTGGCTTTAATGGATGCAGGTGTACCTATTCCTAAACACGTAAGTGGTGTTGCAATGGGTTTAATTACTAAGGGTGATCAATATGCAATTTTAACTGATATTCTTGGTGATGAGGATCATTTAGGAGATATGGATTTTAAAGTTACAGGTACTAGAGATGGTATTTGTGGCGTACAAATGGATATCAAAGTAGATGGTTTAAGCATGGAGGTAATGAGAGCAGCATTGGCACAAGCTAAAGCTGGTCGTATGCATATTTTAGATGCCATGTATGAGTGCATTGCTGCACCTCGTCCAGAAGTTAAACCTCATACACCACGTATGGAAAAATTAGTCATCGATAAAGAATTTATTGGTGCAGTAATTGGGCCAGGTGGTAAAGTAATTCAGGAAATTCAAAGAGAAACTGGTACAACTATAAATATTGAAGAAGTAGGTAATACTGGAGAAGTAAGTATTTTCTCTACAACCAAAGAAGCGTTAGAAAAAGCATTGAATTGGGTACGAGGAATTGTTGCTGTACCACAAGTTGGTGAAGTGTATGAAGGAACTGTAAAAAGTGTGAAAGAGTTTGGTGCTTTTGTAGAATTTTTACCTAAGAAAGAAGGCTTATTGCACATTAGTGAAATTAGCTGGAAACGTTTAGATACTATGGAAGGTATTTTTAACGAAGGTGATAAAGTGAAAGTGAAATTGATGGAAGTTGATCCTCGTACTGGCAAGTTTAAATTAAGCCGTAAGGCATTAATGCCAAAGCCTGAACAACAACCTCAAGCTCCAAGAGAACCAAGACCAGATAGACCACAAATAACACCTAAGTCTGCTCAGAACAACGAACAGCCACAAGGTGAATAAATAAAATTAACCCTCGATAATCTCGGGGGTTTGTTTTTTTGATTGGAACACAGATGACACGGATTGGAAAGATTTTCACAGATTTCTTTTAAACTAAATTTGATTTAAATGAAGAGTGAGAGGCATTAAAAATTTAAGCAATTCTCTTTTCCTCTTTCTCTCCTTAATGCTCTTATCAACTCCTTTTATCTCTTAGCAAAAAAAATTATGAACTACACAGAAATAACCATACCCACAACCAATGAATCAACACAAGAAATATTGGTTGCTCTATTAGAAAATCAGGGCTATGAAGGGTTTGAAACCAATGAAGCTGTAGTGAAAGCTTATATTTCATCAGCGTTATTCAACGCTAAGGAACTACAAGAAATGCTCAATGCATTTGAATTAGATTTTGAGCAAGTAACTATCGAAAAGCAAAACTGGAATGCTCTTTGGGAATCCAATTTTGATTCTGTTATTGTAGATGATTTTGTAGGCGTAAGGGCTCACTTTCATCAGCCTATTCAAAATGTGCAAAACGAAATTTTGATTACTCCTAAAATGAGTTTTGGCACAGGTCATCATGCCACTACATTTTCTGTAATGCAGTTAATGCGTAGTATAGAGTTTACCAATAAAACGGTTTTTGATTTTGGAACAGGAACTGGCATTTTAGCCATTCTTGCAGAAAAATTAGGAGCCATAAAAGTGTTGGCCGTAGATTATGATGATTGGTGTATTGAGAACAGTATTGAAAATATTCAAAACAACCATTGTAAAAATGTAGTAGTTGAAAAAGGCGATACGGCTTACACCAAAGAACCTTTTGACGTTGTACTAGCCAACATAAACAAAAACATTATTCTCGATAATTTGGCACAATTACATCAATCAATTGCAGCAAATGGAACAATTGTTTTAAGTGGACTATTAATTGAAGATGAAAAAGATATGCTTGAAGCTGTAAAAAAATACAATTGGCAACATCAACAAACAATTACAAAAGGTACTTGGATTGCTATGCATTTTACCATTTAGCTGTATAGCGATTATTAAGAAATTGTGAATTAAACAATCACTTTCAGCCTTATATTTGTTATTCGCAAACTTCAACCAAAGAATGAACGAATTAATACTCATCATATTAGCGTACTTAATTGGCTCTATTCCTACCTCTATTTGGGTTAGTAAAAAATTCTTCAATATCGATATTAGAGATTATGGTAGTGGCAACGCTGGTGCTACAAACACTTATAGGGTTTTAGGTCCTAAGTGGGGAACATTTGTAATGGTGGTCGATATGTTAAAAGGTGTAATTGCTACCTCTTTATATTTTTTCTTTTTACCAAGTTATTTAGGCAGTGAAGGAAATAACGAATTACATAGAACCAACTTAATGATTGGTTTAGGTTTGGCTGCAGTATTGGGTCACATTTTTCCTATTTGGGCAAATTTTAAAGGAGGAAAAGGTGTTGCTACTTTATTTGGAATGGCTGTAGCTATTCAACCTTTGGTGGCAGTTTGTTGTATTGCAGTTTTTTTATTAGTATTATATTTAACCCGTTTTGTATCGTTAAGTTCAATCTTAGCAGGTGTTGCATTTATGGTTTTTATCCTTTTTATCTTTAACGAAAAAGAAACCTTGTACCGCATTTTTGCAGTATTGGTAGCACTAATGATTGTATTAACCCACCAAAAAAATATTGGCAGAATCCTCAAAGGAACTGAAGGTAAAGTACCTATCCTAAAATTTAGGGATAGCAGAAAAAAGAAAAAGCAATAACAGCTATTTTAATTTTAGCTTTTATTGCTTCTAGTATGAGTTTTTGTTAAGATTAATACCTTCTATTATATCCACCTCCTCCACCAAAATTGTTATTTCTTCTCGAACCGCCACCATTGTTGTTATTTCTAGGGCCATTTGATTGTTGTTCGGCTTCCTGCACACTCATGGTTTTACGTCCCATTTGTGCACCATTTAATAAATTGATTGTTTCACGAGCCTCAGCATCATTGGTCATTTCAACAAAACCAAAACAACGGCTTTTCCCAGTATTTCTATCGTAAACAACACGAGCAGTTTTTATTTCACCATATAATTCAAACATTTCTCTTAAGTCTGTATCATCCATATCGTCCATCAAACCAGTAACAAAAAGATTCATTGTAATAATTGTTTTTTATAAAATGTAAATTTAAGCTACAATAATATAGCTTCATAAAGTTTATTGCCATACGTAGTTATATTTATCTAAAATATTTTGATTTTTAATTTAATAGGTTGTAAATGAGTTATATAAAGTCAACATTGTTTCATGAATCAATTTACATTATTTTGCTTTTCGATTTAATTTTTAATTTATTTTGATTGTATAGAATTAATTTAATGTTCAAGATTTGAAGGATGGTAATAGTTTTAGGTATTGATTTGATTGAAACCAATAGTGTCCTAAACGATTTTTTAATTTTATAAATTAATTAATTTTAGTTGTGTGTAGGATGGTATTAATCGTTTTTTAGAAAAGTACCCCTTGTATTGTAATTTGTGGGTCATCAGTATGT
>JBIKRV010000074.1:0-6834 GCA_044348985.1 Chitinophagaceae bacterium | reverse complement strand
TCAGTTATCAGCTTTCCAGAATAAATCCAAGCTGAAGTTGTTAACTTCAACTTTAAAATAAAACCAAACTCCTGTCCCAAGCTTGACGCAAAGCTAATGCCACACCTTCGCAAAGCCTGGGACGTTGTAGGTAACCCTTTGGTGAAAAACCCTAATAAAATTTAAGTTGTATTTTGGTTGACACACCCTAATTTGCCAACACACAGTTTATAGCACATTTGCAAGGCACACATAGCAAACACACTAAGCCAACCTTGCAAAAGAGCTGTAAACTGCTACGCTTCAGTAAGCAGTAGTATTTCAATTTAACGATAGAATAACATATCACCAAACAATTATAATAGTATCATCACATGACATTCAGTAGCTACGAATTGCGAGTTTATAATTCCTAATCTTCTCAAAGAAAAAAAGAAAAAGAAAGTTTGATTAAACTACACTTAATTTGGTGAAGCATAAAACAAACCATAGCCTAGAGCTAAAATTTGTAAACAGTAAAAATGTGTATTACGTTAAAATCACATCGCTAAGTATTATAAGCCAATAGTGTTAGGTTTGGTAATTTAAAAACAAATTAATATTTTAAAAAATGTTAAAAGCAATTCAACTTGGTCAACAATTGACCAAAAAAGAAATGAAAAATGTAAAAGGAGGGTTAGCAGCTGAAGAAGGGTTAGGGGGAACTGTTGGAACTTGTCAAATTTTGTTTACAACAGCACCAGGACAAACATGGGTTGGTACAGGAGCAACTTTAGAAACTGTTAAGCAATTTATCAAGAGTGGAGATGTGAAAAGATGGTGCTGTGATAGTTGTAGTACAGCATCATGGGCTGTGCATTAGTAGAATTAGAGAGGATACTTGTTTATTTAAAACAAGTATCCTTTAATTTCGATTATTTAATTAAAAAAAGCAACTAATATGAATAATAAAACTTACATTCCTATGATATTATTGTCTCTGCTTGCTTGTAGTCAAGTAAGTAATCAAAAAAAACTACCAAAAGAAGCAGTCTATAAACAAAAAATAGGAGATACTGTAACGTTAATTATAAATAAAAAGAAAAATATTTTTGGAACATTATCATATATAGACAAGTTTAATAACACTTCAATATTATACAATAGTAACAATCCAAAGGAAGAACATATTGTTAAGAAATTATTTATAGATGGTAAGGATATAGTTTGGTTTAATAAATTTCCATTTTTCACACCCTGCTTAATTTATCCAAGAGATACAATAGTTATTACATACACAGAAAACAATCAACCACCTAATTTCCATAATCCCAAATTTACCGTAAATACCAACCCATACAATATTTTTACTCTTTTGTCTAAAACCAAATCTTCAATAATTGAATTTGAGTTTACTCAACTGTTAACCCCCAAAAAAAATCACCAAAAAATAACTGAGATTTTGCAAGATAAATACAAAGCGAATTTAACTTTTATTGATAGCATTTCTGAAATAAACAAGAGCAATATGTCCTATTACAATTCTGTAAAAGATGTACTAAAATATAATTTTATATGTCAAAATATTTATTCTAAGCAAAAAACCTTTCAAAATATTAATATTAATAATTATAAAGCACTATTTGAAACAGAAAACGACATAAACTTATCTACTTATAGACAAGCTTTATTTGAAATATTTTTTTACTCAATAGATAAAAAACTACCAACATTAGCTGATTCATTGATAGCTACTTATGATAGTGTAAGTAAAATGTTAACTAAAACAAACATTAAAGAATACTTACAATTTAAGTGTGTTTCTATGTTAGAAGCGGAAGATTATCAAAAGTTTAAAAAACAACAAAAACTATTCTTAACTGCTTGTACTGATTCAAGTTTTATAAATTATTTAAATGTAGAAAAAATGATTACTGAAAATACAAAAGGTAAGAACTCCATAATTTCTATATTCAACTTATCGAAAAGTGAAAATTTAGAAAATAATTTTCGATTAGATGCTGGAAAACTGATATTAATTGATTTATGGGCAAGTTGGTGTATACCATGTCTCTCAGAAATTCCCAATTCAAAAAAACTAATAAATAACTACAAAAATCAGCCTATAGCTTTTTATTTTCTTTCTATTGATGAAAATATTAATTTCTGGAAGTCAGCGAGTATTCGAGAAGGAATAAATAATTACACTAAAAATTATTTATTACTTGATTTCAATTTTTCTAAATTAAAAACTCAATTCAACATTAGTTCAATCCCACGTTATATACTCATTGGTAAAGATGGTAAAGTAATTTCAGCTGATGCACCCCGTCCATCAGACCCTAAGCTAAAAACATTAATAGATAAATATATTAACCAATAGCCCTTATGCAACTCTGCCATAAATTCCTTGAACAACAAAGAGTAAAGTTCAATAAAAAGACAGTAGTAGATTTCTTAAATACACATTCATATCACCCAAGCATACTAAGCATTAGCGACTTATTAGACGAGTTTAATATTGACAACGCAGCGGTAAGAATAAATAAAGATAAATTTGATCAAATTGAAACACCATTTATTGCAAAAACACAATCAAGCGAAGGAGATTTTTGTTTAATAACAAAAATTATAAATGAAAACATTACATATATTAACGAATTAAACGAAACTGTCACTGAAACTTTAGAACAATTCTACTTGCAATACAGTGGAGTTGTTTTAGTTGCGGAAACCAACTCAAATTCTATTGAACCAAACTATTTAGCCAACAAGGAAAAATACTTTTGGCAAAATTTCAACATAGCTTTATTAATTGTTTCAATATTCATCTTATCATTTAGTGCAGTAGTATTTCAAAATTTTGCTTGGCAATCAATAACCTTATATTTTACCAAAGCAACAGGTTTAGCTATATCAATTTTATTGCTTATCCAAAGTTTCGATGCAAATAATCCCTTCATCAATAAACTTTGTAGTTCATCTTCTGGTAATGGTTGTAGCAGCATTTTAAATTCTTCTGCTGCAAAAATTTTCAGAGGCAAATTATCGTGGAGCGAAGTAGGTTTTTTCTACTTTATCAGTACATTTTTATTACTTGTTTTAAAGCCATTTCAAAACACTTTAACCCTTATTTCTATTTTTTCTTTTTTAGTTTTTCCATATACATTTTATTCAATCATTTATCAATATCAAAAAAAGCAATGGTGTAAATTATGTGTAAGTGTGCAAGTTGTTTTATTATTAGAGTTTGCAATGGCAATATTTAGTTTACCAAACATTCAATTTTCCAATTTGCTATTATTTTATTTTTTAGTTTATACTTCGTTACTTGCAACCCTTATTTTATTTTGGTATTTCATTAAACAATTTTTTGTAAATAACCAAAATCTTATTAAGCTGCAAAAAGATGTTAACCAATTTAAAAAAGATGAAAACATTTTCAATACTTTATTGCAACAACAAAAATCAATCGAAGAAATTGCAGTAGAACATAAAATAATTTTAGGCAATCCAAATGCAAATTTTGAAATAACTTTTGTTTCAAATCCATACTGTAATCCTTGTGCCGAAATGCACAAAAAATTAAAAGCCTTACTAAATGATGAAAGAGATTATTTGAAGTTAAATATTATTTACACCGTTTCTGCAAATGAAAAAGAACCTAAGAATAAAGTCATTAATAATTTAATTTCAATCTACAAAACTAATGGTGCCTTAGCAGTAGAAACAGCGATGGAAGAATGGTATTCAACAGGTTTTAAAAACAGTGAACAATGGTTTAATAAATATCAATCAATTACTAATCAAAATATAACTGATACGATGGAAGCACATCGTATTTGGTGCGATGAAAATGCTGTAACACATACACCAATGCTTTTCATCAACAACTATCAATATTTAAACGAATACAATTTTAACGACTTACAACATTTTATTCATTTAGCAGCAAAACAACAAAATGTTTCAACAGTTTCCCATATTTAAACAACGAGAAATAATGGACTGTGGACCTACTTGTTTAAAAATGGTTGCAGCTTATTATAAAAAAACATTCTCAATTAATACATTAAGGGCTTATAGTTCTTTTGCTCGTGATGGTGTTTCGTTATTAGGCATTTCACAAGCTGCAGAAAAATTAGGCTTTCAAACCACAGGCTGCAAACTCACTTACGTGCAACTTTGCAACGAAGCACAACTACCCTGCATAGTCCATTTTAATCAAAATCATTTTGTTGTTGTAACACCAAAAATAAACGACAAAAAGATAACAGTTGCCGACCCTGCTGCTGGTTTAATCACTTACACAAAACAAGACTTTTTAAAAAGTTGGTTAACTACTAATACCACAGAAGGAGATAATGCAGGTATTGCACTTTTATTAAAGCCAACTAAAGATTTTTATGCACTCGAAAATGAAAAAGAAACCAAAATCGGTTTAAAAACATTAGCTAAATATTTGTTAGTGCATAAGCAATATTTTACACAAATAATCATTTCATTACTAATTGGCTCATTACTACAATTATTATTTCCATTTCTCACTCAAAGCATTGTAGATACTGGCATTAACACCCACAACCTTAATTACATTTATGTAGTTTTAATTGCACAACTAACCCTATATATAAGTAAAACAATTATTGAGTTTATTCGTAGTCGTTTATTACTCTACATCAGTACAAGGATAAATATTTCTATACTTTCAGACTTTTGGATGAAGCTAATGAAATTACCACTTTCCTACTTCGATACCAAACAAGTTGGCGACACCTTACAACGTATTGGCGACCATAAACGAATAGAACAGTTTTTAACGTATAGTTCTATATCAACGCTATTTTCCATCATCAACATCATTATTTTTTCAATAGTTCTTTTAATCTATTCTAATCAAATATTTTTCGTCTTTATAATCGGTAGTTTTTTATATTTTCTTTGGATAAGATTGT
This sequence comes from Chitinophagaceae bacterium, assembly GCA_044348985.1. Classification (GTDB taxonomy): domain Bacteria; phylum Bacteroidota; class Bacteroidia; order Chitinophagales; family Chitinophagaceae; genus UBA1930. The sequence goes on along the minus strand of JBIKRV010000074.1, from coordinate 1,921 downwards.
TTTTAAAGTTTCGCAGAAATTTAGATGTGCAGCGTTTCAATCTTGCAGCCAAAGAAAACTCCGCAACGATGCAACTTATTTATGGAATGCAAGAAATTAAAATTAACAATAGTGAACAACTAAAACGTTGGAAATGGGAAGATTTACAGTCTAAACTTTTCAACCTCAATTTCAAATCACTTTCTATAAGCCAATACCAACAAGCAGGGGCTTTATTTATAAATGAAGGCAAAAATATTATCATTACTTTTTTAGTTGCAACAGCAGTCATCAATGGGCAGTTAACTTTAGGGGCAATGTTAGCAATTCAATATATAGTAGGGCAATTAAGCAGCCCTGTTGAGCAACTTATTCAGTTTGTGCAACAAGCACAAGATGCCAAAATTTCTTTAGAACGTTTAAACGAAATCCATCAGTTAGACGATGAAGATAAAAACATAAACCCTCTATCAAATCTTCATTTTCAAGAAAACAACATCACTATTTATAATTTATCATTTACCTATCCAGGTGCAGGCAACGAGCCAGTTTTAGACGATATAAATTTAACCATTCCACAAAACAAAACCACTGCAATAGTGGGTATGAGTGGCAGTGGCAAAACAACTTTATTAAAACTCTTGCAACAGTTTTACAACACCTACACAGGCGAAATAAAAATTGCTGAAACTTCACTCAATAATATAGCCCCACATCAATGGCGTTCTTTATATGGTTGTGTTATGCAAGATGGCTATATTTTCAGCGATACTATCGAAAATAATATTGCAGTTGGAGACGATTCACCCAATCACGAGCAATTAATTAATGCTTGTAAAGTGGCTAATATTTTGCACTTTGTAAATGGGTTGCCTTTGGGATTTAATACCATTATTGGAGCAGAAGGAAACGGCATAAGTCAAGGTCAAAAGCAAAGACTTTTAATTGCAAGAGCAGTTTATAAAAATCCTCAATTTGTTTTTTTTGATGAAGCCACAAATGCTTTAGATGCCAACAACGAAAAAGCCATAATGGAAAACTTACAAACCTTTTTTAGTGGTAGAACAGTTGTTGTTGTTGCACATCGTTTAAGCACAGTAAAAAATGCCGATAATATTGTAGTGCTGCACGAAGGCACAATTGTAGAGCAAGGAACACACATAGAATTAAGCAAAAAACAAGGTTATTATTACGACCTTGTAAAAAATCAATTAGAATTAGGAAACTAAAAAAATGCCAATAGAAACTACATATAGAAACCTAACCCCTACCAACCAACGTTCTACATTGGTTACAGAACTCATTACCACAAAACCACCCTTATTTGTTCGTTATGGTATTCTAATATTTTTCACCGTTCTTTTATTGTTAGGTGTTGCTTGTTGGTTTATTCAATACCCTGATTTAGTAACAGCAAAAGCAAAATTAAATAGTGTAAATGCACCAAAAGAAATCATTACCCATACCGATGGTAAATTGATTAAAATAGCAGTTAAAGAAAATGACACCGTAAAGGCTGGGCAAGTTTTGGCTTATATGGAAAGCCTTGCAAATCCAACTGCTATCCAGCAAGTGAATACTCAAATTGATACCATCCAAAAATTAATCAGTAACAACCAAACCAACGAAATCATCCACTTTTTCCCAAACTATTCCAATCAAGTATTATTAAACCAATTAGGTGAAGTACAATCAAGCTACCAAACCTTTATTCAATCCTTCATTACTTTCAAAGATTTTTTAAACAATGGTTTTTACCTGCGTAAAAAAACAATGCTACAAACTGATTTACAGAATATTCAAAAATTAAATGCCATACTGATAAGCCAAAAAGAACTCTTACAAAAAGACCTTTTATTAACCAACGAAACTTTTAAAGCAAACGAATCCTTAGCAAAAGAAAAAGTCATTTCTTCAATGGATTATCGCAATGAAGAAAGCA
>JBIKRV010000047.1:0-22635 GCA_044348985.1 Chitinophagaceae bacterium | reverse complement strand
ACCATCTTATTCCGCCCTTTGTTCTTTCAATTTTTGTTATTCTTCCGACCAATAAATTTAATAAAATGTAAACATAGGATTAGGTTTGGCATTATTGGGGCTTGACGAATATTGCCTCAGCATTTGTTTGTCTCGTCCTGAAATAGGTTGACTAAAAAACAACCAAAAATGGACATCAGACAACAATGTATTACGGAGTATTTAACCCAGAGAACTGATTATCGTCAGTTGGCAGCCCTGTCCGTTGTGCGTCACTTTAGACATCCTCCGTATAGAAGTAGTAATCAGATAAAAAACATAAAATGAGCATTTCAAAATCAGACAGACCAGCTCTAATTTTAATCGATATTCAGAAAGGGTTTGACAATGTTGAATATTGGGGCGGACAGAGAAACAATCTTAATGCAGAAAATAACGCAGCAGAACTTTTAGAACTTTGGAGAAAAAATCAACTTCCAATTTTTCACATTCAGCATTGTTCTTCAACGCCTACTTCTTTACTAAACGAGACTAATGAAGGAAACGGGTTTAAAGACTCGGTAAAACCTATAGGCGACGAACCAATTATCAAAAAGAATGTGAATAGTGCTTTTATTGGCACAGACCTAAAAGAGCGACTTGACAACGATAAAATAGAGAAACTTGTCATTGTGGGTTTGACAACAGACCATTGCGTTTCAACAACAACAAGAATGGCAGGAAATTTTGGGTTTGACACTTTTATAGTTTCTGACGCAACTGCTACATTCAATAAAAAAGGGCTTGATGGGCAAAATTTTCCGGCAGAATTAATTCACGAAACCGCTTTAGCAAGTTTAAACGGTGAGTTTGCAACCGTAGTAACGACAGACTTTTTAAGGCAGAATATTTAGACTACTGTGTGAAGAAAAGCGAACGCACAACATGGGTTATTGCTGCAAGTAGGGCAGACGGAATGCTAATTCCCCAACAACGCCAATGCTGAAAAGTTGTACGAAACTTTAGAAGAATCACTAAATTTAGTTACAGATGATTTGAATTAAAACTAATAGCATGAAATATACAATTATTTTACTTTTCTTATTTTCTTTAAAGGTAACAGCTCAGGTTAGTTATTCCATTGAATATAAAGACAAAGGCTCTTCAAGGGTAAAAGTAACCATTCGCCCGATCCAAAAAATTAAAACAACTTCAGCTTTTATAATGCCCCGCTCCGTACCTGGTGCATACAGTATTATTAATTACGACAATTTTATTGAAGGGCTTACCGCCATCGGCAGCAACGGAGAAAAACTGACCATACCTAAAAACGGAAACGATGCCCCTCGTTGGACATGCACTGACACCTCCAAAATCCTTCACCATATTGAATATGAAATAGATTTGAAAAAAATGGAGCGGCGTCTGGTTTCCGCCGATGCTTCCATTGTCCGCCAGGGTTTTGTTGGCATACTTAACTATTCCATTTTAGGATGGATTGAGGGAACTGAGGAGCAATCTGCTGAATGCAGTGTTACTACAATTGACGAATGGCCTATATTTACGACCAATGAGCCAAGGGCTCAAATGGCTAAAGGAAAACTAACTTTTCATGCCAAAAACTATTATGAATTGGCAGATGGGCAATTGTTTATTGGCACCCGATTACGAGTAAAAGAATTCAAAGGGCTGGTTCCCTTATTTATTGCTTCCTATTGCCAAACTGGTGATGAATACCTTGATGATTATGGAAAACAGGGAACCATGAGCCTTGAAATACTGAATGAATATTTTGGTGAACTACCTTTTAAACAGTACTCCATCCTATTAAGGAAGGCTTTGCCATTGGAACCTGGAACAGTTCCTGCACTTGGAATGGAACATTTGCAAAGTTCCACATTTATGGGTGATACCTCAGAATTCAGACCACGCCCCATGAGCCAGCAAGATTTAATTGAAACGATGCCCACCTACCTTCACCACATGGGTCATGCCTTTATTCCCTTGCGTTGTTATGGAGATACTTACAGGCCTTATGTAAAAGAGATTCCTCCCATAGTTAATAACATCTGGTTTAACGAAGGTTTTATGTGGTTTTTACCGTATGAAACGCTTCCGTCAGACGATTGGAAAAAAATATTTTACAAGAATACTTTTGAAGCTAACCCGCAAATAAAAAAAATGCGTTTGCAGGAATTGTCGCAGGAAGCGTCGTTGATGTATGGTAGCGATTTTCGTTTAGGCAAGGCAGTATTTTCAAGAGGTGCCAGCATGGCCATTGAAATGAATAATTACCTGAAAGAAAAAACTGGTGGCAATAAGTCAATGAAAGATGTGATACGCTTTCTTTATTATTGGTCAAAAGAAAATAAACGGCCATTCACAATGGAGGAATTCCCTCTGCTGATCAATAAAGCCTGTGATGTTGACTTGACTGATATTTACAATAAATGGCAATTATCGATTAAATAACCACTAAGATGCTAACACTAAAAAAAAATTAAAGTGTTCGCCCAACCAATGATTTACGTCAGCCGAGCTAACGGATCAGGCCTCTCAATTTTAGTTTTTTAATTTGATTTTTCCGTTCTCGCAGATTCCTGCCTAAGCAGAGAAGCAAGAGTAGAAACTCTGTGAGAACGGAAACCTTATACATGTAATAATTTAGGCTGCATGGTTTGAGCAGAACCTAAATTTGTATAAACATTGTCTTCATAACATTCATAACCAAAACGGTTAAATAAACAATTATAATAACATGCAGTTATAAAACTATTGTACAAATAATAAACTTTTTAGTTTAGCAGCAGCCTCAGGCGTTATATCTCATTGGGCATTTACCAACATCTCGTATCCTACCATAAATTTTTTTATAGTAGCACTACGCAAGAACGGTGGATAAAAATGCATATGACAATGCCATGGCGTATGTTCTCCATCATTTACAGGAACATGATGCATGCCTGCAGAAGATGGAAAAGACATATTAAATAAATTATCGCATTTACTAGTGAGTTCATTTGGTATTTGTGCAAATGCTTTATCTTCCTAGTAAGTAAACTGTGTTACTTTTGCACATGTCGTTTACTGATAATTATGGTTTAATAAGGCCAAATTGCCCAAAATGGAACTAAGGCTATAAAATATTCGTTCTCTAAAACAATTATTTCTTTCTTTTTCAATTCAATGTCTAGGTGTACACTCAGCAAACTATTGCCATACCTATTATAGGAGTTTAATTGCTGTTTGGTTTCTTTAGCCAACTCAATAAAAATATTAGATGAAAACCATATTTGAACATGCGGATGTGAATTATTGCAATCCATTACATCTCCTTTATTTTCAAATATTGGAATGTATTTAACAGATGAATTTTTTGCAAGAGATTGAAATTCATTTTTCCATAATTGAATGACTTTTTCTATCTCTTCCACCGACATTAAAAGCAGCGTTAAATCATATTTGGGTGAAAAACAAATTACTTTATAAGTATCAGTTTGGTTATTGACTACCACTAAATCATTTTCATTCACATTACCAAAAGGCGTATCGTTTAACAAAGCAGAAAAATTGTTAATAAATGTATAAGCATCAGGATAATCAAGATTTTCTGTATTATCCATTGTTTGTTGGTGGGGCATAAATAACAGGTTGCATCGTAGGTTGATCGTTTGTCTTTAAGCAAATCTTCTACTTTACCTTACCAAGGACGTTTCATTCGATGTGGAGAAACCAATATCCATTCTCCAGTAAGTAAATTTAACCTTGTGTGTGGGTGTTCTTTTAAATCGAACATATGTATTAAATTATTTCTGTTCCGTTTTCAATTGAAGCAATGTAATAAGATAATGGCAATTGTATTGCAGTTTCATAAGCAGGTTTAACTGCTGCAATTAAATCATCAATTGCACCTTCCTTTACTAAATTAATTGTGCAACCGCCAAATCCGCCACCCATCATTCTTGCACCAATTACGGCATCATTATTTTTTACAAAATCTACCAAATAATCCAACTCTTTACAACTTACTGCATACATACTGCTAAGACCATTATGTGTTGCAAACATTTTCTTACCTAATGCTTCTATATTACCATTCTCCAAATCTTTGCATCCTGTTCTCAGTCTATTAACTTCCTGCACAATAAAACGGGCTCTCTTATCAATTAATGCATCTTTGGGTAATACATGTTTATTCAACATTTCTTCGTTTACATCTCGTAAAGAATTTACTTGTGGTTCAAACTCTTTAATCCATTCAACAGCTTGTGCACATTCGTTTCTTCTGGTATTGTATTCAGATGATGCCAATGAATGTTTTACATTTGTATTCAGTAAAACAATTTTAATTCCTTCTAAATTAAATGGTACATATTCGTAGTCCATGGTTTTACAATCCAGCTTAATCACCTGATTTTTTTTACCCATAATAGAAGCAAACTGATCCATAATACCACACATAACACCTGCAAATTCATGTTCAGCTTTTTGAGCCATTTTTACCATAGTAATTCTATCTAAATTGGTATGTAGTAATTCATTTAAACCAAATACAGTTGCACATTCTACTGCTGCAGAAGATGATAATCCAGCTCCAATTGGCACATTGCTACTTAATACTACATTCAAGCCTTTTAAAGGAATATTTAATTTAGCAAATTGTGCTAATGAACCAATAATATAGTTAGGCCAACTTACATTCCTGACAGGTGTTAGTGCATGTATATTCGTAGAAAAAATTTCATTCAAATCTTTCGCTACTAAGCGTATCTCATGATCGTCTCTTAAACCAATGGCAATATAAGCTGCTTTATCAATTGCTGCTGGCAATGCAAAACCTTCGTTATAGTCAGTATGCTCTCCAATAATGTTTACACGACCAGGAGACTTTACAACAATATGTGTAGTTTGACTACCAAAATGTTGTTTAAAAATATTTTCAATTTCTTCTTTCACATTGTACCATTTATTATGAATAATATTGCTATTAATTTTTGAAATTTTCACCCACAATACGAATCGTTGCATAAAAACGTCCTCTTTTTAAAGAACGTTTCTTTGTCTTAGGTTCATCAGGATTATATCTTTTATCTGGACTCTCAGGCTTAACAATTGTTTTACCTTGTAATCTTTGGTAATAATTATTAATCGTACCAATTGCTGCACCATTCCCAAACAACACCAGCCATATCGAATAATTTATATCCAATGGCAGCATATGATTTTACGGGAGCTACTTTATCAAAGCCATCTTTTCTTTCGTTCAGGTAAGGAAATTTCCCTTCCCAACTATTGGCTTTAGATTTGCCAGTATTCATTGATTAGTTACCACAAGGATAAATACTACTTATTAAACCTCCTCTTGCTGTAAACTCCAATTCAGCTTCTGTGGGTAAACGTTTACTAGCTCATTTACAATAGACCATAGCATTATCCCAACTTACTTGAACTATAGGACAATGTTTATTCTAAAGCCAAGTACTAACTTCACTTCAATGGTTCAATTCTTATCCAATCAAAGTCGGCTGAACCAGAATCATTAATCTGTGATAGTCTTGTACAAAAAATACCAAATTTTGCTCCAATCCAGCGACCTACTTCAGCTGTAAAAACGTCTCCAGCATCGTTGAAATTTATACCATCAAAACTATAACTGAACTGACACTTGCCACCTGCGGCAACTTTTACTCTGAAGTATGCAGTTGAACTGGTAGCTTTCAGAATAATGGTTTCGATTTCTGCTTTATGCTTATCAGCATCTTTGCATAAAGTGTACACCACATAAGTACCATCTTTCTTACTTTTCAATGCTATATTGGCATAACTGAAGCCCATAACAGTTAATCCTGTTTTTTCATTTTCAATTTTTGTATTTGGGTTAAAAGTAACTTTTGTGGTAACCATAAATTCATCGGCGGTAAACTTTTGAAGTAACACATTTGGAGCAAACCATAAATTGGCTACACTATCTATTCTGTCTGAAAATAAACGTAAACTTCCATTGGCAGGATTGGTAAATAACCATGTTGCTTTTGGGTTAGCCATCCACTGCCACTGTAACCCTAATTCGTTTGTGTTGAACTCATCGCTTTCTACAGGCGTTTGTATGGGGTATGTTTTACCCACATTGGGTTTCCTATAAATGGTTACTGGTTCACCCTTGCCATCATCATCTTGATCTGTACCAATTATCGGCCAATCATTCATCCATTTCATTGGATTTAAGTGAACCACTCTTCCATAAGCATCTTTATCTTGAAAATGCAAAAACCAATCTTCACCAGTTTGTGTAGTCACCCATGCCCCTTGGTGTGGTCCATTAATTTTTGTATTGCCTTGATCCATTACCACTTTTCTTTCATAAGGTCCATAAATGTTTTTTGAACGTAACACCAACTGCCAGCCAGTAGGCACACCACCGGCTGGTGCAAAAATATAATAGTAGCCATTGCGTTTGTACAATTTGGGTCCTTCAATTGTGGGGTCTATTTCATGACCATCGTACACCAACTTACCAGCATCAATTGTTTTGGTACCATCTGCATTCAATTGTTTTACAACAATAATTGATTTAATTCCTGCACGACTTCCTGCATAGGCATGAACTAGATAATTCTTTCCATTTTCATCCCATAAAGAACAAGGGTCTATTAAACCTTTACCAGCTTCAACCAATACAGGTTCACTCCACGGACCAGCTGCATTTCTTGCTTTGGTTAAGTAGATACCAAAATCGGGATCGGGATAATAAATATAAAATTCACCTTTGTGAAAACACATAGATGGAGCCCAAACACCATTGCCATGTTGGGTTTTAGAGAAATGCTCAAAGGGCGGTTGACGCTTTAAAGCATGGGTCAGTATTGTCCAGTTTACTAAATCTTTTGAATGTAAGATTGGCAGACCAGGCACATCTTCAAAAGAAGATGACACTAAGTAATAATCATCACCAACCCTTATAACATCCGGGTCTGAATAGTCGGCATTTAAGACGGGGTTTTTATAAGTACCATCGCCATTATCGGCTACCCAAACTTTTGAAATGTAATTCTTTTGTGCATCTATTTTCTTTACAGACAAGCCCATTGTAAAGAAAAGGGCTGTTATACCAATCAGTTGTTTCATTGTTTTATTGTATAAAATTAATTTTCATTTGTGTATAAAAGATTACAGTTTAAAGCAGGAAAATTTAAACTCATATATCTATTTGTATTTTTCAAAACTCTTAAATCATTACTTTTTCTTTAAGTAATCTGTATTTCTGTGGAGAAACACCAATTACTTTTCTAAATCGTTTTGAAAAATAATAAGGATCATCGAAACCCATTGTTAATGCAATATCTTTTACAGACCTGTCGGAAAAATCAAGCTGTTGCGTGGCTTTTTGCATTTTCATTTGAATAAAATAATCAATGGGTGCATAACCGGTTTTTTGTTTAAACAAACTTGAAAAACGAGATGTAGAGTAATTGCAATGTTTACATAAATCGTCTAAAGTTATGTTGGAGTTTATATGTTCCTGCATATAAGCAACAGCATTATCAATCCAATCAGTTTTTGCACTTTTATTAACCGGATAATGTTTTGAATTATAAATAAACAATGAAATAAAGTGATACAAGCTCATGTTAATAAAGCTTAGGTTGTCGATGCTGTAGCCAGCTTCCAATGTTTGGTACATTTTAATAAACAATGCAACGATATCTCCATTGTCTTTAATATAAAAAGATTTACAATGTTTTTTTACAGTATCAGTTGCATTTAAGGTGGGTAAAGACTCACCACCAAAATGAATCCAGTAAATACTCCAAGGATGATTTTCAGAACTTCCGTAAGAATGTTCTACATTTTGAGGCAAAATGAAAAACTCGTTTGGTCCAACTTCATAGTACTCTCCATTGAGTTTATACCAACCATGCCCATCAACACAATAAAATAAAAAATTTTCCGGCAACCCATTTTTCCGATAAGTAAAATGCCCTTTGGCTTTTGGATAGTAGCCCAGACTACTTAGATACAAACCTTTTAACAAAGGATTATTGAATATTTTACTTTTCAAAACGCTCCTAGGAATTTCTATTCTTTGGCGGCCTAAACCGTACCAAATATTTTTATGAGAGCCCTGTTTATCTTTTTCAGCCATATAGTTAAAAATTACAAAAAGAAATAATCGTTCGAATACCTAAATTATACAAGTAGGTTTATTACTTTACACGCATCTAAATTACAATTATACCATGAAGCATTTAAAAGTAATTATACTCAACTTATGTATTGCATTTTTTTATTCAAATACTGCTACAGCTGCTGTTACCCTACCCTATTTTATAGCTGACAATATGGTTTTACAGCAACAGGCTCAACCTTTAATTTGGGGTTGGACAAATTCGAACAAAAAAGTAACCATTTCTACATCATGGAATAAAAAAAAATACACGGTAACTGCCAACGAAAAAGGCAAATGGACAATAAACATTGAAACACCTATTGCTGGTGGTCCTTATGAAATGGCAATTTCAGATGGAGAAACCATTACTTTAAAAAATATTCTGATTGGGGAAGTTTGGCTATGCAGTGGACAAAGCAATATGGAGATGCCTATGAAGGGTTTTAGAGATCAGCCGATTATAGGCTCTAACGAAGCTATTTTTAATTCAAATAATGATAATATTCGATTGTTCATTGTACCCCGTTCTGTACAACGTACACAACAAGACACCTGTAAAAAACAATCCTGGAAAGTTGCAGAGCCTGAAGCTGTAAGTAATTTTAGTGCAACTGCCTATTATTTTGGTAAAGTGCTACACGATAAATTAAAAGTGCCTGTAGGATTAATCAGTATCAGTTACGGAGGTTCTCCTATAGAAGCTTTTATGGATGAAGCTTCCTTAGCTTCCTTTGCTGACATTAAACTTCCATCTAAAACCGATACTACAAAAAAAATAAACAATGGCACTCCAACTACTTTGTACAATGGTATGTTGCACCCTTTTTTAGGCTTTACAGTGAAGGGTTGCATTTGGTATCAGGGAGAAACCAACAATAGCAGGGCCAAACAATATGAAACCTTATTTCCTGCATTTATACAAATGCTCAGAACAAAATGCAATAATGATAGTTTGCCTTTTTATTATGCCCAGATTGCACCTTATAATTATACCAATAACACAACAGATTCTGCCCCAAAATTCAATAGTGCTTATTTGAGAGATGCCCAACGAAAAACCTTAGCAAAAATCCCTAACAGTGGTATGGTTGTACTAATGGATATTGGCGAAGAATTTAACATTCATCCTGCCAATAAAGAAACTGGCAGTAAACGTTTTGCTTATATGGCTTTGGCTAAAACCTATCAGCACAAAGGATTTGGCTATGCAAGTCCATTTTTTGATTCTCTTTTAATTAATGGTAATGTTGCTACTGTTAAGTTCAATAATGCCGTGAACGGACTTACGTCATACGGAAAAACATTAACCAATTTTGAAATTGCCGGAGAGAACAAAGTGTATCGCCCTGCAAGAGCTGTGATTTATCAGGGTAAAGTGCTTGTATCATCGCCAGAAATTGACAAACCTGTTGCTGTACGTTATGCTTTTAAAGATTTTGTAGTAGGTGAATTATTTAATACAGAAGGCTTTCCTGCAAGCAGTTTTAGAACAGACAATTGGTAATTTTTTGCTACAAAGGCACAGAACAAATAATTTTTATGTTACCAGCTTTAGGAACAAATATTAAACTGCAGTTGCAGTTTATCCTGAGATTGCCGAAGTACACACTTGTAATGCTGAATCAATATTCAGATTCAGCAAAATGTTTTATATACTTAGTAACCTTTGTTGTATTATGTGAAACTTCTTTTGCTCAAGTCAATTCAACCGACCAATATAATGTTATCTGGACAACCCAAAGCAAAAATGCTTCTGAATCGATGCCATGTGGTGGTGGAGATATTGGCACCAATGTTTGGGTTGAAAACGGAAGTATTTATTTGTATTTGCAACAAAGTGGTTGGTTCGATGAAAACAATACAGCATTAAAAGCTGGTAGAATAAAAATTGATTTAAGCCCTAATCCTTTTGCAGGAAAGACTTTCAAACAAGAATTACAATTACAGGATGGTTATATAAGCATTGAAGGAGCCAATAACCAATTAAAAGCAACAGTAAAAGTTTGGGTCGATGTTTTTAATCCTGTTGTACATATCGATGTTCAAAGCAACCAAAAAATTGCGGCAACAGCAGCTTATGAAACATGGCGTTATAAAGACAGAGAAATTACAGGTAAAGCCAGTAATGCCAACAGCTGGAAATGGGCCAAGCATGTAAGGGTTATTGCACCAAAAGACAGTATATCATTTTATAAAAACGCAGTTTTATTTTATCATCAAAACAAAGACAGTTCAGTTTTTGATTATGCAGTAAGGCAGCAAGGATTAATAGCTGAAAAAGAAAAATTATACAATCCTTTAAAAGGAGCAATATTTATTGGATTTCTTTGGGGTAGTAATATGAAAGCATCAACAGTTATTTCAGGCCAATACCAATGTGCAGATTTTAAAAGCTATCAGCTTACTTCAATCAGTAGTCAATCAAATTACACAATTGATATATTCCTTACAAAAGGCAAAACATTAGCAATTACTGAAATCAAACAAATCAGCACCCAATATTCATATACTCAAAAATTCAGAAATTATCAATTTGAAAAAACAAAAAAATGGTGGCATAACTATTGGAACAAAAGTTTCATTCACTTAACTGATACAAAAGTTTACGATACAACTTGGCGACCAGTTGAAGAAGCCAGCAGAAACTACCATCTTTTCCGTTACATGCTTGGCTGCAATGCAACAGGCAGTTATCCTACAAAATTTAATGGTGGCTTATTTACAGTAGATCCTGTATTTACCGACTCTTCTATTCATGCAACACCTGACCATAGAAATTGGGGTGGCGGAACATTTACAGCACAAAACCAACGCCTGGTTTATTGGCCAATGCTAAAAAGTGGTGATGCAGATTTAATGAAACCTCAATTTGATTTTTATAAAAACTTACTGCACAATGCTGAACTGAGAAGTAAGGTTTACTGGAATCATGGCGGAGCCTGCTTTACAGAACAATTGGAAAATTTTGGACTACCCAACCCTGCTGAATATGGTTATAAACGACCAGACAGTGCTGATAAAGGTGTTGAATACAACAAATGGTTAGAATATGAATGGGACACTGTTTTAGAATTTTGTTACATGATTTTGCAAGCAGAAAAATACAATGGCATGAATATTCGTGAATACATGCCACTGATAAAAAGTTGTTTGATTTTTTTTGACCAGCACTACCAATTCGAATCTATAAAAAGAGGTTTACCTGCTTTAGATGAAAATGGACATTTAAGAATTTTTCCAGGTTCAGCAGGTGAAACATTTAAATTAGCAGATAATCCAAGCAGTACCATTGCAGCTTTACAAACAGTTGCCAAAGCAGTGTTAAAGTCTGCTTTTTTCGACTCTGAAAGCACAGCATATTTCACTGATTTTTTGCAACGTATTCCTCCAATTACATACAGGCAATTTAATAATCATGTAACCATTGCTCCTGCAAAAAGTTGGGCTAGGGTAAACAATACAGAATCCATGCAGTTGTATCCTGTTTTCCCCTGGGGAATTTTTGGCGTAGGAAAACCAGGAATGGATACTGCTATCAATACTTATTTATACGATACACTGGCTATTAAATTCAGAAGCCATATTGGTTGGAAACAGGATAATATTTTTGCTGCAAGATTGGGTTTAACTGAAGAAGCCAAAAGATTGACTTTATTAAAACTTCAAAAAGGCAGCCAACGTTTTCCTGCATTTTTGGGACCAGGCTTCGATTGGACACCAGATTACAATTGGGGTGGTAGTGCAATGATTGGTTTACAGGAAATGTTGCTACAAATTGATGATAAAAAAATTATCCTTTTTTCTGCTTGGCCAAAAGATTGGAATGTTCATTTTAAGTTACATGCACCTTATAGAACAACTTTAGAAGTGATTTATAAAAATGGAAAAATAGAAAAACTGGATGTGCATCCAAAAGCAAGAGAAAAAGATGTAGTGAATATGCTGGCTTTAAAAAATTGAACCCTTTAAAATAAAAAAGCACCTTTGGTACAGTGCTTTTTCTATTATGAACCATAGCTAGAATTTTATTTTTACGATGCAGCCACATAAGCAGAATTTCCCTAAATTAAATTTTTTACAATAGCTTTAGCCCTGCTGAATTATGATTTACTGGTACTTTGAGAAATAACCAGTTCATCTGCAATTTTTTTTATTAGAATACACTTCAACAGCATATATACTGAATACTGTTTTATGACCATCACTTAAGCCATTGGTGGTTTTTAGTAAATCTTTCTTAAAAGGTTATCCAAAACATTGGCTTTTGTATCTCTTACTACATTTTCTATTGTATCATTAATTTCAGCGTTGGTTAATTTGTTTTTACGAGTATGCTCTATTGCTGTATTCACAAAAATTCTTCTAACACAAACATCAAAAGAACCTTCGTAACGAATACAATCTAAATTTTTTATACAACTTAAGAAAATCTTCATGCAAAATATCTTCAGCATCAATTTGGTTTTTTGCATAACGCAAACAGATGGCAAACATTTTTGCAGAAAAACAATCATACAATTATTTCTGACTTTTTCTATCCCCTGCGATACAATTTGCTAAATTTAAATTTACTGAGTTTTTATCTGACTGTGTTATCTTAGCAAGGTTGCTTCTTCAGTAAACCATAAGAATGACAACAATATAATAAATTGAAAATCAATTATTTATTATTCAATCAATAAGTATTTTTATCTTTTTTAGAAACAGGAACCCCAATTCAGGAAAACAAAAAACTATGGTAGTTGAGGAGTAATGCCTAAACCATAATTACCTTGTAATTGCACATTAGACGATGAAATGTGTAATCCGATTGCAAGGTCTTTTGCTAAAAGCAATGGACCATCCATATCTACATAATCTAACTGAGGTAAAAAATTGGCAATTGCTGCACTACCGATACTGGATTCATTCATGCATCCCATCATTACTTTCATATTCAATTTACGGGCTTCCGATATCATTCTAACTGCAGGTGTAATACCACTACACTTGGTAAGCTTTATATTAATACCATGAAAATGTTGGTAGCATTTTTTTACATCTTGCTCAAATACACAGCTTTCATCGGCAATCAATGGAAGTACAGATTGATTAAACAATATTTTCATGCCACTCCAATTGTCTTTTGCCAGTGGTTGTTCAATTAATTCAACACCCAAATCTTTTAAAAATGGAATTTTAAATAAAGCTTCTTCTGTTGTCCAACCTGCATTTGCATCAATTCTAAAAACAGCACTGGTATGTTTACGAAGTGCTGTTACAATTTCTAAGTCCTCATTTGTGCCCAATTTAATTTTATAAATTGGCCAGGGTTTGGCGTTCATTTTTTCTATCATTTTTTCAATGGTATCAATGCCAATCGTGTAATCGGTAACAGGGAAATTTTCCCATTGAGTATTCCAAATTTCGAATAATTTTTTTTGTTTCATTTTCCCAAATAAATCCCATGCTGCCATATCTAAAGCTGATACTAAAAAAGGATTATTGGGTAATAAGTGATGTAAATAATGCCAATAACGTTCGGGCTCAGTGAAAGCAAATTTTTCAATCATCCTTTTTTTGCTTTCTATATCTGCAATCATTTGTTCAACCGAAATATTATAGTAATTAATTGCAGGAGCCTCCCCTACGCCACACCAATTACCCAATTGTAACACAACAACCAATGTTGGCTGATGTGTTTTTGTTCTTCCACCAGAAATTGAAAAAGGATATTGAAATGGCAATTCGTAGTTAAAATACTGCAAGGTCATCTATATAGAATTTGTAATTAAAGTTAACTGTACAAAATAAATTAGTTTATTAAAGCTTATCACATAGTAAAACAAATAGCTTTTGAAATTGCATTGATTATGCCTGCCAAACAGCAAAAATAAAGTTGCTGATAATCTGGATAAAAGTCTATGAACCTACTCAGGTTTCCAATTGGTAAAAATATTTTTCAGTGTATATTTTCTGGCTTCTTTTTTTGTTAGATGATGAATCCAGGCAACACGTTTATTAGTTGTTGCACCATCACCTGTATTTTTGTATTCAGCATAATAAGCAGTAGCTTCATTTTCTTTCTTGCTCCAATTATGCCAACCTTCGGGAAGAATATGACTGCCCATTTCGCAACCAATAAAAGCTACTTTAGCATATGCTCTCCATGGTCTTCCTAAATATTCTTTTTTGCACCCATCAGCTGCAATTAATTTACAATTTAAGAACACATAACCAAATTGCTGATGAGGCATTGTAGATGCAGCAGTAATGTACGAATTGCTCAAACTTTTTATTGTACAATCTTTAAAAACAGCTGTAGCATTACCAAAAATAAAATCTGTTGTTCCCTCTATGTAACAGTTCAAATAATATTGCCTACTGCTATCATTAGCTGTTAATAATGTATCTTGATAGCCCAGCAAATTACAATTCTTAATTACAAATCTGTCACCATCTACATGTAAAGCAACGGCTTGCCCCACACGGCCAGCGGTATTTTTAATCGTTAAATTTTCTATACAAATATCATTGCCATGCACATACATGGTATATGAATTAAAGGTGCTCATTTTCTTTTTATTTTTTACAGTATCACTACTAAAAAACTTACCTGAATAATCTTCATAAGTAATAATGGTACTGTCTTTACTTTCCCCAACAAAAGAAACATTGGTTACCCAAGCTGGCACTGCAACTTTTTCATGATAAGCTCCATTTTTTATATTTACGGTAATGTGTTCAGGAGAGTAAGCTCTAATGACATCTATGGCTTCCTGAATGGTTTTATAATTGCCAGTTCCATCTTTTGCAACAGTGATTTGTTGAGGATAAACTGTGTTTGATTGTGCATTAACAAATACTCCTACCAACAAAAAGCCAAGCAAAAAGAAAGTATATTTTTTTATTGAACAGGCAGCAATACTTTGTTCTGCTTCAGTTGCGTTGCAAAGCCGATAGCTATCGGCATGTGCAAAAGAATTTCTATTCATCATCGTTCATTGGTTTAACTGATTCTTTTAAGACCTATCAAAAGCAATTACTAAATCGTTGACCTGCTTTCGTAGGTTTTGATAAGCTTTACCTCAAACAATATTTCAAAAAGTACTTGCTATCATTAATGTAATAAATGATTCAACAAATACATAAAATATTTTAAGATTTTAAAGATTCTTTAATCAGAAAAATCAGCAAATATTTATTCTTTACCTGCAACAACTATAACAATTTCACCTTTCACAGTTTTTGCTTTAAAATGTTCAGCAACTTCTTGTAACGAACCTCGTTTATTTTCTTCGAACATTTTTGTGAGTTCACGACTTACACAACACTGCCTTTCGTTACCTAAATAAGTTGCCAGCTCTTCTAAAGTTTTTACCAACCGCATGGGACTTTCGTACAAAATGAAGGTTCTTTCTTCTAAAGCCAATCCTTTCATTTTTGTTTGACGACCTTTTTTTAATGGGAGAAAACCTTCGAATACAAAACTATTGGTGGGTAATCCACTATTTACCAAAGCAGGTACAAAAGCTGTTGCACCAGGCAAACATTCCACTTTAACATCGGCTTGTACACAAGCCCTAACCAATAAAAAAGCAGGATCGCTAATGCCTGGAGTTCCAGCATCCGTAATCAATGCAAATGTTTTACCAGCCTGCATTTGCTGCACCAAATGATCAGCAATTTTATGCTCGTTGTGCTGATGGTAAGGCGATAAAGGTTTTTGTATATTGTAGTGATTGAGTAAACGAGATGACGTACGTGTATCCTCACACAAAATCACATCTACCGATTGTAGAATTTCTACAGATCGGTAAGTCATGTCTTTTAAATTACCTAAGGGCGTGGGAACAAGGTAGAGCATTATTTTAAGTTGATAAAGTTGAAAAAGTTAATGAAGTTGAAAAGATTAAAGAAAAACTTGTCAGCCTTTTCAACCAAGTAACTAGTCAACTTTAATTCACCATTTCAATTTCATAAAACTCCATCACTGCATTAGCCAAAAGCTTTTTGCTGGCTTCATCGGCAATAGCTTTTGCTTCTTCTTCAGAAGCAGCTTCAACTTGTAAAGTGATGTGTTTACCCACACGAACATCAGTAACGCTATTAATACCTAAATTGCTTAATCCGCTTTGAACTGCTTTACCTTGAGGGTCTAACAAATTTTTTAAAGGCATTACCTTTATTTGAACATTGTACACCATATAATTATTTTAAGCTTCTTTTGATTGTTTGAAAAGTAAAGATACTAGCACATAGGTTAAAAATCCTGCTGGTACAGCCAACCAACTAAATAAAATGGCTGTAATAACTGATACTGCTGCAACAATAATAAAAGGCATAAACTTTTTTACTGTAACGCCTTTAAATTTTAATGCCAACATAGGTAAAGTGCTTACCATTAAAAAACTAACGATAGCAACTACTGTGTACCAAAGCCAAGGGCTTCTAAATGCATTGATAATCCATTCAGTATTGCTATACCAATAAATTAGTGGAAAAGAGGCAACCAATAAACCAGCAGCTGGGATTGGTACTCCTTTAAATCCATACGATTGTTCTGTATCGATATTAAATCTTGCCAATCGATAAGCTCCGGCACAAGGAATAATAAATGCAGGCATTAAGTATAAAGTGTTGATGTCTAGTCCACCTTCTTGTTGTGCGAAGGATAAACGTAAAAGCTGGTACACAATCATACCTGGTGCAACACCAAAACTTACTACATCAGCCAGACTATCTAATTGTTTCCCCATTTCGCTGCTGGCTTTTAGTAAACGAGCAACAAAGCCATCTAAAAAATCAATTACAGCTGCAATGGCTATAAAAATACTGGCCATGAAAATCTTCTCTGGGATTTCAACCACCTGCAAGCCTGTTGCAGCATCTGTACCAATGGTTAAACCCGTTTGTACCGTTGCAATAATTGCAAGGCAGCCAAAGAATAAATTGAGTAAAGTAAATATGTTGGGAATTTGTTTCATGGTATTGGTCGACGGTCAACAGTCCATAGTCAACGGAATGAAGAACAATTTAGTCTTTTAAAGAGTTAATTAATGCTTGAATCATTTTTACTAAGGTTTCTACTTGTTGATATAGTTGATTGAACTTTTCATCGTCAACATAGTTTCTTCTTTTTGCCAAATATAACGCACCAACTACTTCGAGTGCTGACCTATTTGAATACCTTAAGAATTTTTTAAACTCTGCATTTGATTGACCAGTAGAACCTTAGACTATGTTTAAAGAAACTGAATCCGCAGCTCTTTTAATTTGACTTGTTAATGAAAACAATTCATGCTTAGGAAAAGTCATTGCAACAGCATCTATCGCATCAGCTAAATCTAAAGAAGCATGCCATACTTTCAAATTTTCAAACTTAAAAGGCATTGAATACGTTTTAAAATAACCAGAATATGTTAATAATCAACTTTTCAACTTCAAATGTCAACAGTCAATAGACGACGGTCAACGGCTTTCTATTCTCCGTCGACTGTGGACAATGGACTGTCGACTTTCCCTCACTTCTTCATCAACGCCTCAATCTCTTCCACAGTAATCGGAATATTCTTCATTAAATCAACATGACCATTTTTGGTAATCCATAAATTGTTTTCAATACGTATGCCCATTTGTTCTTCCTGAATATAAATACCAGGCTCAACAGTAAATACCATTCCTGCTTTTATGGGTTCTGTTCTAGTGCCCAAATCGTGTACATCAATACCTAAATGATGACTGATGCCGTGGTATAGATATTTGCGATAGGCTCTGTTTTCTTTGTCTTCATTTTTTACATCGCTCTTACGCAACAAACCAATCTTAAGGAATTGCTGCGTTGCTTCCTCTCCTACCAAATCAGTATAATCAACAATCGAAATACCCGGTTTTAAAATACTTTTTGCATAGTTGTGCAAGTGCAAGCAAGCATTGTACACTGTTTTTTGTCGTCTGGTAAACTTACCATTTACAGGAATTGTTCTGGTTAAATCTGCATTATAGCCACCATAAGCAGCTCCAAAATCCATCAATATCAATTCACCATCTTTACATTCTTGGTTGTTGCTCACATAATGCAAAGTTCTTGCCCTATCTCCACTTGCAACAATGCTTCCATAGGCTTCGCCAGTTGCACGATTGCTTAAAAAGCTGTGTACAATTTCTGCTTCAATTTCGTATTCCATGACACCAGGCTTAATAAACCCAAGCAATCGGCGAAAAGTTAAATCGGTAATATCAATAGCTTTTTGAATTACTTCAACTTCTTCTTTTGTTTTTATGCCACGTAAATCTTTTAAAAGTCTTGCTGCTCTTGCATAATTGTGTAATGGATAACGGCTTTTCATTTCATCTATAAAACGATAATCTTTGCTACGAACCAATGATGCTTTACGATCATTTTCGTTACTATCTAAATAAATGGTATCTGCTAAATGAATCCATCCTTGCAACAATGCATCAATACTATCTAACCAAACAATGGTTTGGATACCTGAAATTTCAATTGCTTCATTGGCACGTAAACGTTTGCCATCCCATTTTTCCTTCATTTCATTGGGACGTACCAAAACCAATACTTCACGATATTTAGGATCGGGATTATTGGGAAATAAAATCACCATACTATCTTCCTGTTCAACACCTGAAAGCCAATACAAATCGCTGTTTTGCTTAAAAGAGTGTATAGCATCTCCATTACTTGGAAACTCATCATTACTTACAAAAATGGCAATGCTGTTGGGTTGCATTTTATCAATAAAACGCTTGCGGTTATTGATAAAAATGGCTGGATTTAAAGGAAGATATTTCATATAGTAAAATTGAAAGTGTGCAAGATAAAGTTTTGAGATAACAATACTGTTGAACGAAAAAATTTACACTTGTTTTTCATTAAAAGATAAAACCATATCCGCAAGTTTTGTTTTAACTCTGCGACATTTAATACCAGCTTTTTCTAACATCATTCGAGACGCTTTAAAAACATCTTCACCCGAATATTTATCACTTAAATAAATGACTTCTTTAATACCCGATTGAATAATGGCTTTTGTACATTCATTACAAGGAAATAATGCAGTATAAATTTTGCAACCCTGCAAATCCATTCCAATATTGTTTAAAATCGCATTTAACTCTGCATGGCATACATAAGGATATTTTGTTTGCAAAAAATCGCCATGCTTACCCCAGGGGAAATCGTTATCATCACACCCAATTGGCATTCCATTGTAACCAGCCCCAACAATTTTATTTTGACTATTAACAATACATGCACCAACTTGTGTTCCAGGATCTTTGCTGCGTTTTGCTGATAATAAAGCAACACCCATAAAATATTCATCCCAAGAAATATAGTCTTGTCTTTTTTGCATAAACAGTTTTTAATATCGATTTTTAAAATAAATTATTTTTTATAAAGTATTCTCTATCAGTAAAATATAAAAAACTACAACCCATTTCTTCCAGCCCTTGAATTTATGTTTGTAATTCCAACCAATTCATCATGCCTACCACTTAATGAACGGAAATACACAAAAATGGTATAATCATTTTCCGTTTCCCAAAAGTTTCCATCTGTTTGAGTTACATCGGCTTTGCCCAATTTTGTTTTCTTTTCTTTGGTAACATACGTGTAAGAATAATAGCCTTGTTTTAGCAGCATCGTTTTTTCATAAACACCTTTATCAGCATTAAATATCATTCTTGCACTATCTCCCAACTGACCATTGATAAAATTACCAGTTAAAAACAAATCACTACTTGTAAAAGGTTGATTACCATCTGGTATAAAAATAAAATGCACATTGGCATAATCGCCTTGCCAAAAGGGATTGATATTTTCTGTTGCTGAAATATTGTACCAACCATTAAAATCTCTGAAATAGGCATAGCGTAAGTTGGTTCTAACACCATCAGGTTTTAAATACACTTCGTTGGGCTGAGCTAATTTATCAATGCTTTGCACACGTTCACTTTCGAAACGAAAACTTCTCAAATCGGCCCAGCGATATTCTTTTCCTGCAGGAAAAAGACAATCTTGCTCACCGTTATACTCTAAAATATTTCCACGAATAAAAGCAGGATTTATGTTGCGTACTACGTTATCAGTTCGGGTATTTTGCATAATTACCAACTTAACTTGTTGTTGTGGATTTATAGGATTTAACTGTACTGCATTAACACTCACCTGTACACGTTGATGGGTTCTAAACAATTGATTGTCGAATGGCTGCAAAATTTGTGCACCAATATTGGCTTTATTATCTACCACATACATTTTTTTGGTAAAAGCAAGTTGTTTAACATCTCCATTTAAAAATACTTTCAATAAATAGTTACCACTTTTTGTTGGAATACTGCCCCTATCGGGCAACAGTGCTTGATAATGTACATACTTAGTAAGTGCAATAGATGCTACACGATATTGGTTTAAACGGTTTTGGGTAAAACCTTTTAGGTAATCGAATTGACTTAGGTTTACTTCTTCCCAATCTTCATTACACAACTGATAGGTGTAGAAATAGTTTTTAACATATCCATCCAAATCATCAAAATGCAGTTCAACGATATCACTCGAACCTAAATTTAAAATGGGCAAACTCTGTTGGTTATTTTGTTGATACAGCTGTACCGTTTTAATGTTGGACATATAAATTCCATCACTGGCCACATTTTGAGCAACCAAAATATTGGATAGAAGAAATAAAAAAATACTGATACAAAATTTCATACGCTAAAATGATTGATTCAAAAGTAACTATAAACTACAGCTCTTACACAGGTTATATAAAGCAATTTGTTTTGTGTAAGAGTTGCATGTAGTTTTGACTTGTTCCAAAATTATGCCATTGAATATTTCATTTTTCATAGCAAAACGTATCGCCTTTAATAAACAGCAATCTTTTTCGAAGTTTATTATACGTTTATCTGTTACTGCAACTGCATTAAGTGTGGCTGCAATGATCATTACTTTGGCTTTTGTAAATGGTTTTCAGCAAACAGTTGCCCAAAAAGTATTTAGCTTTTGGGGACATATTCGTGTGCAACATTTCGAAGTAAACAAATCATTGGTAAGTGAAGAGACACCCATTCTTAAAAATGATACAGTCCTAAATTATCTAAAAAAAATTCCTGAAGTAGAAAAAGTACAAGTGTTTGCAACAAAAAGTGCTGTCATTGAAAAAGACAAAAATATTGAAGGAATTTTATTAAAAGGAATTGATGCTGCTTACGATAGTGTATTGTTGAAACAGTTTATACAGGCTGGGCGTTGGTTAAACTTTACAGACAGCTTATACAGTAAAGAAATTATAGTATCAACTACTACAGCTAAAGAGTTGAAAATAAAGTTGAATGATACGATAAATGTATTTTTTGTTTCTCCCGAAGAAGGCATTTCTACATATCGAAAAGTAAAAGTGGTTGGCATTTATAAAACAGGAATTGAAGAGTACGATAAACTATTTGCGTTGGGAGATATTCGTTTAATACGACGTTTGAGCAATTGGAATGATGATGCAATTGGTGGTTATGAAGTTGTATTGAAAGATTACAAAAAAATGGATGCTGTGAACAATGTCATTGAATTACCTACCATTTGGAGTAGCAAAAGCATTAAGCAGGTTTACCCCAATATTTTTGATTGGCTAAACATTCAAGATGTAAACAGAAACGTAATGTTTATTGTGATGTCTATCGTTGCAATCATCAATTTAATTACTTGCTTATTAATATTGGTATTAGAACGAATTAGAATGGTTGGCATTTTAAAAGCCATTGGTACCGAAGATGGAACTATACAACAAATATTCTTGTACCATGCAGGCATTATTACTTTGGCTGGTATCGCTTTAGGATTGGTTTTAGGCGTTGGTATTTGTTTATTGCAACAATTTACTGGCTTTATTACCTTAGACGAAAGCAATTACTATGTAGCTGTTGCACCAGTTGCAATAGTTTGGTGGCAGGTAATTGCAGTTTGTGTTGGTACAGCTATTGTTTGTTTTGTATCACTTACCATTCCTGCTTTATTGGTTAAAAAAATTCAGCCAGTAAAAGCTATTCAGTTTCGATAAGATGCGATACAATAATGCCTGTAGCAACAGCAGCATTCAAACTTTCAGCTCCACCAAATTTAGGAATGGTTAAAGCTTTGGTAATAAATGGCAACACTTGTTCACGTATCCCCTTACCCTCATTACCAATCACTAAAATTCCTTCTTTAATTTTTGTTTGATGGTAAATGCTGTTACCATTGAGCAATGCACCATAAACAGGTAATGTAGTTTTTGCTAAAACATCATTTACCACATCGCCATACCAAATATTGGTTCTTATGAAAGAGCCCATAGTACTTTGTACCACTTTATTGTTATACAATTCAGCAGTATCATAGGTACACAATCAATAGCGTCCTAAACGTTTAAAAAAGAGAGAAAGTTATTTGTAACTCAAATTAGCTTTGAGGTTGCAAAACAAAATCTCTTTCTCCCATGTCAAAAATAACTTTGTTTGCCCAAATAATTGGC
>JBIKRV010000046.1:0-22752 GCA_044348985.1 Chitinophagaceae bacterium | reverse complement strand
GAACATACTGATGACCCACAAATTACAATACAAGGGGTACTTTTCTAAAAAACGATTAATACCATCCTACACACAACTAAAATTAATTAATTTATAAAATTAAAAAATCGTTTAGGACACTATTGATAACTAACCATTACTAAAGCTGCTCCAAAAATTCCATATGCATTAAAACCTTCCTCTTTTTCTTCGCCCAAAAAATAGTTTGCCTCTAAAGAAATAGTTTTAAAATTATATACTATTTCAGATGCTACGCTACCAGTTGGGCTAAGATTAACGGTACTTGGTTCTTTTATTGCAAAACCATAAGTAAATCCTAAACCAACAGCAACTTTTTCAGAAACAGGAACTGAAATTCGTAATTTAGCACCGGGTGTATTTTGTTTTAAAGTACTTTTATACATAGTATAATTACCGCCCAACTCAACTTTTAGCTTCGAAAAGTCCATTTGTGCTTTTGAAAACATAAAACCAGCAATAAAAATTGTCGACAAAAGAATTTTTTTCATAAAGATTTATATTTAGTAAAGAACAAAATAATATAATCTGATATAATTAAACAAATTTTTCTTTAATATAATGTCTAAATAATTATTTTTAATGGAATTGAATAATATTAAACCGATTTCGTTTGTGTAAAAAATATAAATTAATTTTTACCTTTTACTCTCCACCATCGTTAATATTGTTGCAATACCTGTTAATTCTTCTGTTTCATCTATCATTTCAACCAACCATTTTACAATGCCTTTCGGAATATCAGTTGCTTCTTTTTGTTCTTGTATAATTTTTTCTTTACAGGTAAATCGAATAAAAATTTCTGCACCCGGATAAACCGGCTTAGTAAATCTCAATTCATCAATTCCATAATTTAAGAGCACAGGATTTTTCTTATAACCATCAACAAATAAACCTGCAGCTACGCTCATAATAAAATAACCATGTGCCACTTGTTGTTCAAACATGGTACCAGTAAAATCAGTATCAGTTTTATGGGCATAAAAATGGTCGCCACTTAAATCTGCAAAGCGATTGATATCTTCTGAAGTAATTAATCTTTTTTCGGTAATTAATTGATCGCCAATTTTTAGTTCTTCAAAATATTTGGTGAATGGATGAATGCCATCATGATTGCCTTTTGCACCTGATTGATACACTTGACTAATGGCTGTAATCATAGCAGGACTTCCCTGTACAGCCAATCTTTGCATATAATGTTTAATACCACGTAAACCACCCATTTCTTCTCCACCACCAGCACGTCCTGGACCACCATGAACCAACAATGGCAACGGACTTCCATGACCTGTACTTTCTTTGGCACAATCATTATTCAACACCAAAATTCTGCCATGATAAGCACCTGCACCCAATACATAATCTTGAGCATTTTTTGTAGAAGCTGTTACAATAGAACTTACCAATGAACCCTTACCCATTTTAGATAATTCTATTGCTTCGTCTAAATTTTTGTAAGGCATTAATGTGCTTACAGGGCCAAAAGCTTCTACTTCATGTACATCAGTTGACGTAAGTGGGCTTTCATTTAATAATAATATAGGACTGATAAATGCTCCATCAATAGCATCACCATCTATTAGTTCAACACTATCTAAACTACCATAAATAATTTGTGAAGAAGCCAACAGCTTTTGTACCTGATGTTTTACTTCATCTCTTTGAGATTTACCTGCAAGACTGCCCATTCTTACCTTTTCATTCAAAGGATTTCCTATGGTGGTTTGTGCCAATGCTTTACCCAAAGCTATTTGTATAGCTTCTATTTTATTTTCAGGAACAAATATTCTTCTTATGGCTGTGCACTTTTGACCACATTTGGTAGTCATTTCCCTTCTCACTTCTTTAATAAAAATATCCCATTCTGGTGAATTCGGACTTACGTCATCTCCTAATACGGTACAGTTTAATGAGTCAGCTTCCATAGTAAATGGAACATTTTCTTCAAGTATTCTTTTTTGAGACTTCAGCATTAAACCAGTGCTTGCACTACCTGTAAAAGTGATTACATCTTGACTCGTTACAAAATCTAACATATTACCTGCACTACCACAAACCAATTGCAATGCTCCTTTTGGTAAAATGTTCGACGCAATAATTTCTGCTACCACTGCTTCTGTTAAATAGGAGGTAACTGTTGCAGGCTTAACTACAGCAGGCATTCCTGCCAATATATTCACAGCAATTTTTTCTAACATTCCCCATACAGGAAAATTAAATGCATTGATATGAATTGCTACACCTTCTTTGGGTACCAATAAATGATGACCCATGAACGTATTCATCTTTCCTAAAGGATGATGTTCTCCATCTAAACAAAAAGGAGTATTAGGTAATTTTCTACGAAGCGATGCATTGGCAAATAAATTACCAATTCCACCTTCAATATCTACCCAACTATCTGCTTTGGTTGCACCTGTTTGATAGCTGATTGCATAAAATTTATCTAAATGTTCACGTAGGTGTAAAGCCAATGCCCTGAGCATTAAACCACGTTCGTGAAAAGTCATTTTGCGTAATGCTGTTCCACTTTTTCTTGCATAATTTAGCACTTCTTCAAAATCAATTCCTTTGGTACTTGCTGATGCAATGACTTTTCCAGTTACAGCATTGTATAATAATTGACCATCGCCATCTCCGGTAATTTGTTTACCTAAAATGTAGTTGTGTAGTTTTTGCATAACAAAGAATTCAAAAAAAATGATGAAAGAAATAGTGCATATTTATTTAACGTCGAAATCAATTACAACTTTTTCTGTTGTTGGATGGCTTTGACAAGTAAGTATAAATCCTTGTTCAATTTCTTCATGTTCTAAACCCCAGTGAACATCCATTTTTACTTGACCTTCTAACAGTTTTGCTTTGCAAGTACAACAAACGCCACCTTTGCAAGCATAAGGCAAATCGGCTCCTTGTTGTAATGCTGCATCTAAAATATTGATTCCGTTAAATGGTAAATCAAAATCGAAACTTCTACCATCTACCGTTACAGAAATCTTACTTTTTGCTGTGGTATCTGTTGTTGTGGTTGTTGCAATTTTTGTTTTTGGAGTAGATGCTGCAAATAATTCAAAATGAATTTTCTTTTGCTCAATTTGTTGTGCAGTTAAAAAATCCTTCACACAAAAAATCATTTCTTCTGGTCCGCAAATAAAAAATTCATCAATCGTTTTATAATTGATTAAGGAGTTGAGTTGTTGTAGCTTGTTTGAATCTATTCTGCCAAAATTAATATCAGCGTCCGTTCTTTCTCTGCTTAAAATATGTATTAATTGAAAACGTTGCAAGTACTTATTTTTCAAGCCTTCTAATGCTTCTTTAAAAATGATGGAGTTGTGGTTTTTATTTCCATACACTAAAATAAAATTGCTGTTTGGCTCTGTAAGCAATGTTGTTTGAATGATAGATAAAATGGGCGTTATACCACTACCTGCAGCAAATGCTACATAATTTTTTTGATTTAAAGAACTCAGTTCGGTATAAAATTTACCAACTGGTGGCATTACCTCTAAAACATCTCCAACTTTAAGTTGAGTATTTGCAAAAGATGAAAACTTACCTCCGTCAACCTTTTTTATTGCAACCCTAAATTCGTTGCCTAATGGAGAAGAACAAAGAGAGTAGGAACGACGTACTTCTTCTCCATCAATCATTGCTTTTAGTGTAATATTTTGCCCTTGTTTAAACGCAAAACTTTCTTTCAAATTATCGGGAATGGAAAATGCTACAGAAACACAATCATTGGTTTCTTGTTGTACATTTTTTATAGTAAGTGCATGAAAATGTATTGACATATGTAATTTCAATCGTTTAATTCATTTTACAGCATTGTATAAAATGAATGAGCAAATAAGGCAACTAGTAATTACTTTTTCAATCCGCCAACCAAAATAGCTATCATATTTTCTTCCAATTCTTCGCCGTTAATTTTTTGCTTGCTTCTGTGCCAGCTTTCAATACCACTAATCGCATGAAGCATAATTAATACAGCTGTAGTGGCATCAATTTTTTTGATTTCTTTTTTTCTAATACCATCTTCAATAATGGTAGCAAAACGTTTTCTGTAACTGCGACGTTGATTTTGAAAGTTCGATAAATAAGGTTCCGATAAATATTTCCATTCTCTATCGCTTACAAATACTTCTTCGAAATGATCTACCATTCCTTCAATATGAAAACGTAATAAATTTTCTACTTTTTCTAACGAAGTAGTTTCCTTGGTTTCTAATTCTTCTAACTTTTGATTGTATCTATTGGCTACACTAAAGCAAATTTCATGTAACAACTCGTTTTTACTTTTTATGTGGTTGTATAAGCTTGCAGCTTCTACACCAACTACTTCTGCCAACTCTCTCATGCTGGCAGCTTTAAATCCTTTCTCTTTAAAAAGAATAGCAGCCTTTTGTACAATTACATCTTTACGGCTGGCGTTATCTGAAGTTTTAATTCGTCCCATGGGTACAAAAATACACTAACAAACGTTAGGAGGAAAGAAAGTTTTTGTTAGTTGAAAAATAAGTTGTTAATTTTTACTATGTTTTAGGAAATCCCGAATACCTAAATAAATTTTTTCGGCTACTTTTTTATGAAATTTGGAATCAAGAATCTTTTTTTCGTCTTGTTCATTACTTAAAAAGGCAACTTCCACCAAGCAGTTGGGAAAATCGGTAATGGCATTGGGTACAAAATTAAAATTGCCTACATTACCAAATTCATTCAAATCCAGTTCAAGCATTTTTTGTAATATACTTACCGATAATGGTCTGAAACCAACGTGTTTGTAATACGTACTTACGCCTTGTACTTCAGTTTTAGACGAAGAGTTTAAATGAATACTGATAAACAAACGTGGATTTTGTTGTTGCAAAAAAAGTACCCTGTCTTTATTATCAATGGTAGTGTCTTTATCTCTTGTCATAATTACTTTAGCCCCTTTTTTAACCAATGTTTTTTCAAGAGCTTTAGCAAATAATAAAGTATAGTCTTTCTCCAATATTTTAGTGGTTAATCCACTTGCACCTGTATTTGTACCACCATGTCCTGCATCTATTGCAATTACCATGTTGTTAAAAGAAAAATCAGTTGGTGTATGCTTTACTTTAATGCTCAGTGTTTTGTTTTTATACGAGGCCGTATAACCCCAATGTTGTTCTTGTTTTAGTTCAATGGTAACTTGTACAACATCGTCTTCTGTTTGATTAAAATAAATATTGCTAACTGCTTTTACATTTTGAAATTGCGTAATCCAGTTGGTATTGCTTTGTACACCATACAAGTTGAGCATTATTTTATTGGGGTTGGTTTCCATCCAAACTTTATAGGGCAAGCGTTCATCCATACTAATACTTACCACATCAAAACTATCAGCAACCCCTTTTACACTCCACGAATTGGTAAGATAAAAGGGTTTTAGCTTTAACGAAGTATCAACTTTGGTATAGGTTTTTTCTAAGTACGCGGTATGATTTTTTGACAATTGTACCACATACATTTCTTTGGTCGAATCAACTACTTTAATCAAAATATTGGTATCAATATAATTCATTTTGGCACCACCCAATCTATCTTCACCCAAACCATATGCCATCATTGGCAGCTTACCGGTAGTTCTTAAATAACGAAATTTTTCTTGGGCATGTATTAAACTAAACCAAACGATGGTAATAATGAGGCAGGCAAATTTTCTCATAGCAATGAAGGTAAAAAATTTATGAGAAAAGGCAATTGAATTTTTATGAAACAACCTGTAGTAAAAAATAGTGCTGCATCGACTTTAACTGTTAGGCACTGAGTTTATAAAAGTGGTGTTAAAGAAGGAGTGATGAGATTGAATCAGAAATTCGTTTTTGAAAAGCCGCTATCTACCGGCTGCCAGTAACATGTTAGTAAATTATAGAAAACATTTGTAAATGCATTAAATTTTATTTAACTACAAATGCACAGAAAACCCAAAAGAAAACATTCTTTTTTCTTTTTTAGTGCCTTTACAGAATTTTAGTGGTTAAACCCAATAGCTATTGTGTCATTCTCAAAAATGCTTTTTTGCGAAGTAGAAATAGGGTACTCGAACTGGCTGCTTTTTTATAACTACTTCAACTCTACATCGGTAATTAGCATTAAATGATCGCTGAGATTTTCGTCGATTAAATCAAACTGTTTAATTGTAAAATTGTTATCTAGAAAAATATAATCAATACGTAATGTGGGTGCTAAAGAAATAAAAGTTCGTCCAAAACCAAATTGCTTTTTTAAAAAAGCATCTTGCATATTGCCCCTAATGGTGTGGTAAGTATAGCTGTTAGGAACATCGTTAAAATCGCCACAAATAATCGTTGGATAAGTACTTTTTGCCAATTCTTTTTGAACAATATCGGTTTGTAACCCTCTTCTTTTAAAAGCTAGTTTCATTTTTCTTAAAAAACTCATTGATGCCAATGTGGATGCATCTTTGGCACTTAAATTATCTATTTCATCGTAGTCTTCTTTTTTAAATTTGAATGATTGTAAATGGGTAGTATAAACTCGTATGGTATCTTTTCCCCTTACAACATCTGCATAAATTAAACTTTCGGCAACAGGATATTTTATTTTGTTGGCAGCCGCAAATGGAAACTTAGAAAAAATAATACAACCGCTTTGATAATTGCCTTTTTTACGTTGATAATCGGCAGAGAAAAAATGATATGGGTAGGCTTTTGTAAACAATGCAATATTATCGGCAATATTTCCTTTTGTGGTAATGGTATTAAACTCCTGTAAGCAAATTACATCTGGATTATACTTGGTAATGGAATTTTCTATTTCGGTTTTTGCCATTTTTTTGGCTTCTCTATTTTTAGAAAGTCCATTAAAACTTTGAATATTCCAAGTGGCCAATCGTAAGGTGGTAGTGGTACTTTTTTTATTTAAATCGTTGCTCAATGTAAAGCCCAGCATTACTATACACTGTTTGTAACCCAATGTCAAGATAGTGAAGCTTATCCATGCAATTTTGGGTTTTGCAATTAACCAAAAAACGCACAGTAAAATCATGAGTAAGCAAGTGTACGGAAAGAGCAAACTCAAAAAACCCATAATCCAATAACCTGCAGGATTAATCCACACACTTAAACATCCCAACAAGTAAAACACCACTACCAACCCAGTAAGGGTAAGGAGGAGTAATTTAAAGGTACGTCGGGATACAGGTTTAGCCATGCCCTAAAAATAAATAAAATATGCTAGTGAAGTTCAATATCTGTAACAATGGGAAAATGATCAGATGCATGTAGTCTTGGCGAAAAATATTGCACAGGCTTAAACTGTTTACTCATTAATATAACATCTATTCTAAGCGTAGGTGAAAAACCATCGTAGGTACCACCAATACCAAATCCTTTCGCAGTAAATGCATCTTTTAAACCATACTGAATGGTATGGTATGTATAGCTTGATGGAACACTGTTTAAATCGGCACAGAAAATAAATGGTTTTTTACAACTGTTTAAAATGGGTTTAATCATATTGGCTTGTGCAGTATGCCTTACATCGTATCGTTTAATACGTTGATGATATTGATTATTGGTTTCTTTCAGGAATGCTGTATCATCATTTAAAAAACCATCTGTTTGCAATTCAGGTGTCCATTGCAGTTTCAAGTACATCGATTGTAAATGGGTATTAAAAACCCTCATTGTATCGTTGTTGATTTTCACATCGGCATAAGCCAGTGATTCGGCAACTTTTCGGCCAAAATAAACATGTCGTCCAGAATCGGTTATTGGATATTTTGAAAAAATGCCTGTACCGTATTTGGTTGTTATATCTCCATCTTGCCGAGTGTAATCACAAGAAAAAAAATAATAAGGATAATTGCAAGTATTAATTACATCTTTAATGCTGTTTCGAAAAGCAGGACTTTCACGCTGTGTAAAATCCTGAATGCAAACAATATCAGCATTGTTTTTCTTAATGAAAGCAATGATATTTCTTCTTGCATTACCTGGTGTATCGGTATTAATCTGGCTATCTATAAAATCTTGCACATTCCAAGAAAGTACACGAATGGTTTTGGAATTTTTTTGCTCTACAAACGATTTTGGAATATTAAAACCAAAGCATGCACTGATGTTTTTAAACCCAAATAAAAGAACCAATAAAAAAATCCACTTGAACTTTTTATAAAAGAAAAAAACAATAACCAACCAAAGCATCATGCCAGCAAACAAAAAAGGAAATAGTAAAGAAAAGAAACTAAAATAACTCCACGTAACAGGACTAACGTAAGGCGTACAACAGCTTAATAAATATATACAGGAAAATATTGAGCCTGCTATTAATACAGCTTTCCTAAGAAATAATTTTACGTTTACTAACATGCTTTAGAGTTCTTCTTTACTAGCTCTTTTAAGAAATTCTTTTTCTTCATCTGTTAGCATTTCGTAACCTTCTTGATTTATTTTATCAAGAATTCCATCTAATTTTTGCTGTGTTAAATTTGGC
This sequence comes from Chitinophagaceae bacterium, assembly GCA_044348985.1. Classification (GTDB taxonomy): domain Bacteria; phylum Bacteroidota; class Bacteroidia; order Chitinophagales; family Chitinophagaceae; genus UBA1930. The sequence goes on along the minus strand of JBIKRV010000046.1, from coordinate 14,253 downwards.
TTTTTTTCAAAAGGTTGTTTATCGGCTTTATAAAAAAGAGATTGCTTGTTTTGCTTATATTTTTTTTCTGGATTGAATAAATCATTTACCCAATCTATAAATGTATAAATCCAGCTACTCCAATCGTTTCCTTTGTTTAATTGCTTGGTGAAAATAAAACCAATTATTGCACCAGCTAAGTGAGCAAAAGCAAAACTGCCACCAGTGCCAGCCATGCTTCCAAAATCAATTGCTACAAATATTACAGTAAGAACCCATAATGGAATACCACCATGTATTAAAGGAAAAATTCTGTAATCAGGAGCTAATGTTGTTGTTGCTACAGCTATTGCCATAACAGCTGCACCACCCCCAATCATATATGTACCATTAGTAATAGTATGTTGTAAATAAGGTAATGTATTAGAGCTAAGTAGAAAAACAATTGCTCCAACTAAACCACCATAAATGTAGAGTGGTAATAATTTTCTATTGCCTGCAAGATCTTGTAAAATAAAACCAAAAGCCCATAACCAAAGTAAGTTGCTTATTAGCATCCAAACACTATAGTTAGAGAACATGTACACCAACAAAGTCCATGGTTTGGTAAACAGTTTACCTGTATCAGCATGTAGCACAAACCATTGCAAAATTTGTTGTTGAAATTCAGTTTCGGCAATTGCTTGTGGATTATACGAAACAGCAAAAACTAATCTTAAGAAATTTAGAACAATAAATGTAAATGCATTCAACGCAACTAAAATAACTAGGTTATTATCGGCTGCACCAAGTAGTGGAATTTTATTTTTACTCATTTTTTAGCGTAGTTGTGCTTACTAATAAAACGTTTTTTTGTTGGTTTTGTTCCAGTAGTACACCAAAATAATACCTACCAATGCCCCACCTAAGTGAGCAACATGGGCAACATTATCACCAGCAGAATTTTCTACAGCTTGTACTAATTCGAAACCAGCATAAATCATTACAAACCATTTTGCTTTTAATGGCAGTAAAAAATAAATATAGATATAGGTGTTGGGAAATAAATAACCAAATGCTGCCAAGCAACCGAATACAGCACCACTGGCACCTAAAGTAGCTTCTCTCAGTTTTATTGCAATATTTTCTTGCAACAAATATTGTTGTTGATAAGATGCTACATTAAATGCTTTAATAGCTTGTTCAGTTTCGTAGTATAAAACACCCATGTGAAATAAAGCAGCCCCCAAACCACATACCATATAAAATATTACAAATCGTTTTGGTCCCCATACATTTTCTAAAACCGAACCAAACATCCACAAGGCAAACATGTTACTGAACAAGTGAGAAAAATTACCATGCATGAACAAATGCGTAAAAAACTGCCAAGGCTTAAAAAAGGGGCTTTGCCAAGTATGCAAAGCAAAAATATCATCGATGTTAAACTTGTTGCCAATAGAAATTTGTGCCAAAAAAACCAATCCATTAATTATCAATAAATTTTTTATTGCTGGTGGCAATATCTCGAATCTCGATGGTCTAAACTGTGTCATAATAATATAATTGTCTAACTAAGCAAATCGAATTTTATTTTGCTTAGCTTCTTAATTTTAATTGAACAACATTTTCTATATGATGTGTATGAGGAAACATATCTACAGGCTGAATTTTTGTAACCACATACTTTTCATTTAACAACGCCAAATCTCTTGCTTGTGTTGCAGGGTTGCAACTTACATAAACTATTGTTGGTGCTGCAATCTCTAACAATTTATTCACTAATTTTTCGTGCATGCCAGCCCGTGGAGGGTCGGTAATTACCACATCGGCAGTGCCATGTTCAGCAAAAAAAGCATCGTCACATACTTTAATTACATCTCCAGCAAAGAACGTTGCATGTTGAATATTGTTTAATGCAGCATTCTTTTTAGCATCTTCAATGGCTTCAGGTACAGCTTCTACACCAATTATTTTCTTTGCTTGATTGCTCACAAAAATACCAATACTGCCTGTGCCACAATACAAATCATATACGGTTTGTGTGCCTGTTAATTCGGCAAATTCTCTAGTGATTTGGTACAATCTTTCTCCCTGTTTGGTATTGGTTTGAAAGAAGGATTTTGGACCAATAATAAACTGATAATCTTCTAACTGCTCCATGATAAAGCCTTTACCAAGGTAAGCCACTGGCTCTAAATCGTAAATACTATCATTCAATTTCGTGTTGATGGTGTACAACAAAGAAGTAATATCTGGAAACTGTTCCAACACATAATTCAGCAAGTGTTTTCTCATGGTTTCATCTTCATAACCCAACATGATGTTCACCATCCATTCTCCAGTAGTTGCCATACGAACCATCATATTGCGTAACCAACCAGTATGATTTTTTATATCATAAAATGGGTAATGATGCTGTATGCAAAATGCAGCAATGGCATTTCTTATTTTATTAGTAGGTTCTGCCTGTAAATGGCAGGTATTAATTTCCACTACTTTGTCAAACATGCCTTTTGCATGAAATCCAGCAAAACTACCTTCTGTAACAATGGGTAAACCAGCTGTTTTCAAGGCTTTGAATTCGTCTGTTGGCACAAACTTTTTAGTGGCAAACGTATATTCTACCTTATTTCTGTAATATTCTGTTTGTTTAGCCCCAACAATGGGCAACATTTCGGGCAATTCAATTTTTCCTATTCTGGTTAAATTATCACTTACCTGTTTTTGCTTGTACACCAGTTGTTGCTCATAAGGCAACATTTGCCATTGGCAACCACCACAAACCTGAAAATGGTCGCAAAAAGGCGTTGTTCTAATATCAGATAGCTTTTTAAATTCAATCGGATACGCTTCTGCCCAATCTTTTTTACTTTTCGATAGTTGAATATCTACAATATCGCCAGGTACAGCTCTTTCAATAAAAATTACTTTGCCATCTATTTTGGCTAAAGATTTTCCTTCGGCAGCATAATCTTGCACCAAAACATCTCTAAGTATAATGGGTTGTTTTTTCTTTTTCACGGTGGCAAATGTACTTATCAATTTTCGGATAAGTGTATTCATTTCCTTTTACAAATGATTAACAACCCTCATCTTGCATTTACTTAAATTTACGCTCTCAATAATTGAATAAAAGGAACATGAAGAAAAGCTTATTTATTGTTTTAGCCATTTGCATAGCAATTAATGTATTTGCACAGGTTAAAAAACCATTAGTAACAAAAAAGCCTGTAACTACAAGTACACCAACAAAATCAGCCACTACATCTGCAGAAAAAGGAAGACATATCCCTATTACATTAACGCCTTTTAAAAATTGCTGGGTGTATTTGGGTAGCTATTATGGCAAAGGAAAAACCTTGGCCGATAGTGCTTATTTAGATGGCAATAGCAAAGGTGTTTTTAAAGGAAATACCAAATTAACGGGTGGAATTTATTTTGTGGTTTCTCCGCAATACACCATTCAGTTTGAATTATTAATGGATGACAAACAGCATTTTAGCATTGTGGGTGATAGTGCCCAAAAAGAAAATTTCCAAATTATTGGTTCGGCCGAAAACGATTTATTTAAAGAATATTCTAAAGTAAGTGCTACAAAAGGCAAATACTTATATGAATTAAACAATAAGCTAGCTACGGTTAAAACCAGTGCAGATAGTACTTCTATAAGAAATGAGATTATTAAGGGCAATAAGGAATTGCAGGCTTACAGAGACAATCTTGTTGCAAAAAATCCAAATTCATTATTGGCTATGTTGTTTACAGTAATGAAAAGGCCTGAAGCACCAGCAATACCAATGGTAAACGGAAAACCTGATTCTTTATATCCTTACCGTTTTATAAAAGATCATTATTGGGATGATGTAAACTTTTTTGATGATCGTTTATTGCGTACACCATTTTTTGAACCTAAAATGGATGATTACTTTAAATATCAAGTTAGCCCTGAGCCAGATTCTATCATCAAAGAAGTAAAATTCATGTTACTTTCTGGTCGTACAGGGAAAGAAATTTTCCCATACATGCTTACCAAGTTTACCAATAAATATGTGAATCCAGAATACATGGGTCAGGATAAAGTTTTCCTGTATTTATTTAATGAATTTTACAGTAAAGGAGATACGGTATTTTTAAACGATGCATCGAGAAAAATGATTTTCGAAAGGGCGTATAGTTTAATGGCCAATCAGCTAGGAGAACCAGCTGCAGTGCTTAATTTAACAGATACTTTGGGCGTTGTAAAACCTTTATATGGGGTGGATGCTAAGTTTACAATGGTTGTTTTTTGGGATCCACATTGTGGGCATTGTAAAGAACAAATTCCAAGAGTAGATAGCATTTACAAAGCCAAATGGAAAGCTTTGGGCTTAAAAGTATATTCCGTTTATGTGTATGATGATAATGTGCCTGACTGGAAAAAATTCATTAATGAAAAACAATTGTTCGACTGGATCCATGTTTACCAAACCAAAGAAGCCAAAGAAGCAGAAGCCAAAAGTAATTTGCCTGGCTTTAGACAATTGTACGATGCAAGGCTTACGCCAACCTTATATTTGCTCGATGATAAAAAACGCATCATTGCCAAACAGCTAAGCTTAGAACAGTTTGATGATGTAATTGCAGCCAAAATAAAAAACCAGACTAAAAAATAATGTATGCTTAAAAAATTATCTTTTCTTGCAATTGGCCTTTCGATAAGTTCCATTTTATTTAGCCAAACTTTGTTCACTTATGGAAAAAAGCAAGTAACCAAAGCTGAGTTTTTAAAAGCATACAACAAAAATCCATCGCCCAACGAAACAGATAGAAAAAAGGCGTTGAAAGAATATTTGGATTTGTATGTAAACTATAAACTTAAAGTACAATCGGCTTACGACGAAAAATTAAATGAGCAAGCTTCTTTTAAATACGAGAGTAGCAATTTTAAAAAGCAAATTGCCGATAATATCATTAACAACGAAGCCAACATTAATGAGCTGATTAATGAAGCATTTAAAAGAAGTTTAAAAGATATTGACGTTGCACAAGTTTTTATAGAAATGAAGCCTGGTGTAGATAATATGGATGCCAACAAGCAAATCCAAAATGCCTATGCAGCACTAAAAGAAGGTAAAGACTTTGGAGAAGTGGCAGCCAACTTTTCGAACGACGATTATACTAAAAAAAGCAAGGGCAACTTAGGCTACATTACAGCATTTACTTTACCTTATGAATTTGAAAATGAAATTTTTAAACTGAAAAAAGGTGAATATTCAGCACCCTATAGAAGTTCTTTTGGTTACCATATTTTTAAAAGTGTAAACGAACGCCCTGCAGCTGGTAAAAGAAAAGTTGCACAAATTTTAATTACCATTCCAAAAGATGCAAGCGACGAAGCCAAGAAAAAATTTGCAGCCACTGCCGATACCGTTTACAACCAATACAAACGTGGTGCATTTAGTTTTGAGAAATTGGTGGTTGAATATAGTACAGACAGAGCATCTTTAAGTAACAATGGTATTATACCTGAAATAAGTGTAGGCAAATTTGACCCTGAATTCGAAAATCAGGCTTTTGCTATATCCAAAGTTGGCGATGTATCTAAACCTTTTCTTACCCAATATGGTTGGCATATTTTAAAACTTATAGAAGTTACACCAGTTGGCAAAGATTTTACCGACCCTGTTACAGCAGCTTTAATAAGACAACAAGTTGAACGTGCCGATAGATTGAGTATTGCCAAAAAAGGATTGATAAAAAAATGGATGAGTCTTTGCAATTACAAAGCTGGTATTTTCGATGAAAAAGAATTTTTAATATTTACCGATAGTGCTATTAAAGAAGCTTCTTTAGAAGGCTTTAAAAAAGTAACCCCTACAACTGTTTTATTTTCTTTTACCAAACAAAAAGTTACTGCTGCCGATTGGGCAAAATGGATAAAAGCCATTAAACAAAGTGGTAGCCCATTGGCTCAAAAAACAACCATGGCTTTATTGAGAGAATATGAGCAAATTGTATGTGGCGAATATTACCGTGAGCATTTAGAAGATTTTAATGAAAGCTTAAAAGAACAAAGCAAAGAATTCGACGAAGCCAATTTATTATTTGGTGCAATGGATAAAAATGTTTGGGCTAAAGCCAATGCCGATAGTGCTGGGTTAATAAATTATTACAACACACATACAGCTAAATACAACTGGGCTCCAGGTATTAGTGCATTGGTAATTACCAGTACTACTGAAGCAACTGCCAACGAAGTAATTGATAGCTTAAAAGCAAACGCAACAAACTGGCGTTCTTGGGTGGGTAATTATGGCAATGCTATAATTGCCGATAGCAATCGTTTTGAAAATAATCAATTGCCAATTACCCAAAAAATTGATAACAGGATTGGTTATATCAGCAAGCCTGAAAAAAATAATACTGATGGTTCGTACACATTTATTTTTGTAACTGCTGTACACGATAAAACTGAGACAAGGCTTTTTGATGATGCAAGAGGCATGGTAACCAACGATTACCAACAAGTATTGGAGCAAAAATGGATTGATGAATTAAAGAAAAAATATCCTGTAAAAGTGAATGAAGCAGTTTGGGCGACTATAAAATAACCCAACATTTAACTACACAAGAAAGCCATACTTTAAGGTGTGGCTTTCTTGTTTTTAGTCTTTTTTATCTTCCGGCTTATTGGTATTTGGATTGTTAGGTTTTGGTTCATTGGGCCTTGGCTGGTTGGGTCTTTGTTGTTGTGGGCGTTGCTGCTGCCTTTGTTGCCCACCCCCCTGTTGTGGAGGCTTTTGATTTCCTTGTGGTCTTGGCCCTTGTTGCTGTTGTCTTTGCTGACCACCTTGTTGAGGTGCAGGTCTTTCGTTTCTGTTATCTGGTCTTCTATCGCCACCAACATTTCTTGGGTCATTTCCTCTTCTATCGTTGCCTCTATTTTGATCTCTTTGTTGGTCTCTTCTTCTTCTATCATTTTTTTCTAAGCTACGCAAGCTAATTTCTCCAACAGCATCTACAAATGTTGGTTCAATTTCTTTTGGTTTGCCTGTTGTAACATCAACTGGTTCTAATTCTTCAGGTTTTATGCCTTTGGCATTCAATTGTTTAATTTCTTTTACACGCTGAATGGTTAATGGATAATGTTTGCTACCACCTTGAATAATGTACCACATCAGGTTTTTGAAAATGTCTTTCTTAATTAGGAAAGCTGTGCCTTTAGCTGTTTCAAAACTTTCGGCATTATCCGGAAAATGTTGCAATGCATCTAAATAAGTATCCAATTCATAATTTAAACAACATTTTAAACGACCACACTGACCGCTTAATTTGGTTTGGTTAATACTTAAATTTTGATAACGAGCAGCCGTAGTATTTACACTTTTAAATTCGTGTAACCAAGTGCTGCAACACAATTCTCGTCCACAACTGCCAATACCACCCACTTTTGCAGCTTCTTGACGAATACCAATTTGCCTCATCTCAACCTTCAATTTAAACTCAGCAGCAAATTGTTTAATTAGTTCTCTGAAATCTACACGATCATCAGCAGTATAAAAGAAAGTTGCTTTTTTACCATCGGCCTGAATTTCTACTTCACTCAACTTCATTTGTAATTTTAGTTGAATGGCCAATTCACGGCTACGAGCCTGAACAGCTTTTTCACGACCCTTGCTTATTAAGAAACTCTCAATGTCTCTATCGGTACTACGGCGAAGTATTTTTTTAATTTCATCACTGTTCTCACTTATGCCCCTTTTATTCATTTGTATGCGAACCAATTCTCCACTTAAAGTAACTTCTCCCACATCAAAACCATTTACACCTTCGATGGTAACGTAGTCGCCTTTTTCAAAAATTTGCCCAGTTAAATTTCTATAAAACTCTTTTCTGCTACCTTGCTTAAAACTCACTTCAAGCACTTTGCAGTTATTTTCGGAGTCGTCTATTGGTAAATTGGCCAACCAATCATGCACATTCATACGGTTACAGCCACCTGTACCGCAACCACCATTGCTTTTGCAACCTCCTGGTTTTCCGCTACTACCAGTTCCACAAGATCCACAGCCCATATTCTTAAGTTGATAAGGTTATTAATTAAATACTCAAAGAAGAATTTTGGGTAACCAGCTGTTGTACTGCTATGTATCTTTTGTTAGTCGTTGTAAATCCTGCTGATTAGCAGGGCACTCTTGTACGTTCGGTACTTTACTGAACTTTTTTTACTACGACGATATATTGTTTTTTAATGGCCAACAATATTATTTTACAAAGATGATAAACGTTATACAGTTGAAGAGTGCGACGCCACAGGTGTTACACTCTTATTCTAAAGCTCACTACACAAATATTCCTCGACACTCAAAAATAGGGAATTTAGCGAACCAATGTTGTTAATGGGAAATTGAGTTATATGGTTTAGCACAGGTAATACTGTTTTTTTGTACATTGCAAATACAAAAAACAAATGATGCTTACAAAACAAAAAGTTTTAAAAAGCTTTAAACAATTACCGGACGAATTTTCGATAGATGAAGCGATTGATAAATTAATTGTTTTACAAAAAGTTGAAAAAGCCGAAGCTGAAATAAAGGAAGGAAAGGGATTTTCAACAGCGGAAGCTAAGAAAAAGCTTAAAAAATGGTTGAATTAATTTGGTCGCCTACAGCTGTGAAAGACATTGGTAATATTGCTGAATATATAGCAAAAGACTCCTTAAAAGCAGCCAACTTGCAAACGAATAGATTTTTTGAAAAAACCGAAATATTAGAAAACTACCCTTTAATTGGCTCTTTTGTACCTGAATTAAACGATAAGAATTACCGACAACTTTTGGTGAATAGTTATAGAATTATCTATAAAATAATTAGTGATACAGAAGTACATATTTTAACTGTGCATCACCAAGCTAGGCTATTAGAAAATAATCCTGTTTTTAAGAGAAAATTGAAGAAGAAGTAGCCAAACTACATTTCTACCACTACTTTATTTTGAATAATGTGAAAGAGTTTAATGGTTAATGCCTGAAAAAGAATTTTACCATTGGCGTTGCGTTCTATGTAATAGGAAGCATTGTCTAACTCCTCTACCATTGCCTGCATTTGGCTAACGCTGGCAATTTTGTTGAGGCGTTGGGCAAAATCTTTTTCGTTGGCTGGCAATGCAATATTATCGGCTCCTAAAACTTTTATACGTATGGCCTGCTCTAACATGTGGTTGAAATAGCGTAAAAACTGTTTTTGCTTTTCACGACCCAGTTTGCTGATTTCATCGGTCCATTTTACTTGATCTTGTAACATTTTACGAATGATGAACTTGAGCCAATCACCCAATAAAGATTGCCAATCTTCATCGGCATGTTGCAATAAATGCAATGCTTCTCGATAATTACCTTCTGTAATGGCAGCAATTTGCCTTGCAGTATCTGGTGGTGTATTGGCTCTGGTAATTAGAGCCTGCTCAACTTCAGTATTTTCTAATAAAGGAATTTTAACCAGTTGGCAACGGCTTAAAATAGTTGGTAAAATTTGTTCTTCGTTTTCGGCAACTAAAATGAACAAAGTATTTGCAGGAGGTTCCTCTATCAGTTTCAGCAATTTATTGCCTTCTTTACCCAAATATTCAGGCATCCACAGCAATAAAATTTTGTGACCAGCTTCAAAACTTTTGAGGCTTAGCTTTCGCATGATATCGTTGCACTCTTCGGCAGTAATATTGCCTTGCTTATTTTCGGCACCAATCATTTGTAACCAATCGTAAACATTGCCATACGGAAATTGCTTTATAAATTCTCTCCAATCAGAAATGTAATCGGAGCTAGTGGGTTTTTCGCCAGCTTTTTTGGTAATTACGGGAAAAGAAAAGTGTAAATCGGGATGAACGAGTTGATTGGCTTTTTGGTAAGACTCAACTTCTTCTAAGTGATCGGGATGAATAAATTTTGGTCCGCTGCTTAATGCACTCATGCCACCAAACAAATCTTCTACAACTGGTGCTGCACCTGGCTGACAAACAACAAATTGTGCAAATGCCAAAGCCAATGGCAATGCACCACTGCCTTCTTTTCCTAAAAAAAGTAATGCATGCGATAAACGGTTTTGCTCCACCATTTCAGTGAGGTGTTGTTTTACTGCATGTTGACCAATGACATCTTTAAATAACATAAGAAAGCGAAGATAATGGCAATTGAATAATGAAATTTTAAGATTGTAATTGCTCTATGACAATTAAGTTTTACCAGAGAATTTTGGAGTACAGGGTTCTCAGAGAAATGATTTTTTCTTTGTATTACTTCTGAATATAGTTTCTCTAAGGCTAAATATTATAAACTCAATTTTCGACTATATGCAAAATGGTTATCGTCGTCTAAATCGGTTAATATAAAACCAGCTTTACGTTTGGTGCATTCTTCAGCAATTAATGCTGCCGCAATAGCAGTATTGACTTTATCTAAATGGCTGAAGGGTTCGTCCATTAATAAAAATTCGAAAGGCTGTACCAATGCCCGAATGATTGCTATGCGTTGTTGTTCTCCATAACTGCACAGTGCTGCACGTTGGTTTAATATGTGTTTTATACCCAATTGTTCTGCCATTGTATCAATTACAGATGCATCGTAATAGGGTTCTTGTAAAACCCGATTCAATTCAATGTTTTCTTTGGCAGTAAGATTGGCAAATAAACGCAGGTCTTGAAAAATGATACTTAATTTTTGCTGACGAATTTTTGCCAATGCATCTCCATTTATGGTTGCGATGGAAATATTATCCCATAAAACTGCTCCTTCAAAATCAAAACGAAGTTTGTAAAGAATATTGGTTAAAGTGGTTTTACCTGTACCACTTGGAGCTTTTATTTTAGTCCATTCGCTAGATGAAAATTGCTGTGTGGTATTCCATACATCGGAAATACGTTGCACAATTTTATCTTTTAAGGGAATGGGTATAACCTTATTAAGTAATATTTGCATGTTGTAATTTATACCAACCGAAAATAAGTAATAAGCAATAAAGAAAAGCTGGTATTATGTGAAAGTGTTGTTGAAGCTTATTCTGTTGCCTATTGGGCTGCCCTGCTTAGGCGTAAATCTTTTTGTTTGTTTTGTACGGGCTATAATACTTCGACAGGCTCAGTATGACAAACAAAAAATTGGAGACGGGTAGGGAACTGTTGCTGAATATTGAACTACAGTTAACAGCCCCTGTTTGTGAATACATAAATATCCTTACTTTGCCACTCTAAAACGATTGATATGCCTAAAAGTAAAATTGCTGGTATTGGTATGTATGTACCAGAAACTGTTGTAACCAACAACGATCTGCTGAAGTACATGGATACCAGTGATGAATGGATACAAGAACGAACTGGTATTAAAGAACGCAGATACGCTCATAGAACTGAAGAAACCACTACAACAATGGCGGTAGAAGCTGCTACTATTGCTATTGAAAGAGCAGGTATTACAGTACAGGATGTTGACTTCATCATTTTTGCAACACTTTCTCCAGATTATTATTTTCCAGGTTGTGGTGTTTTGGTGCAACGTGCCATGAAGATGAAAGAAATTGGTGCATTGGATATTCGTAATCAATGCAGTGGATTTGTATATGCATTAAGCGTAGCCGATCAGTTTATTAAAACAGGTATGTATAAAAACATATTGGTAATTGGCAGCGAAAAACACAGTTTTGGTTTAGACTTTACAACAAGAGGACGTAATGTGAGTGTCATTTTTGGTGATGGTGCAGGTGCAGTTATTTTACAACCTACAGAAGATGCCAATAAAGGTATTTTAAGTACACATTTACACAGCGATGGTGATAGTGCAGAAATATTGGCCATGTACAATCCTGGAACACATGCCAACCATTGGAAAGATGAAAAATATGCCAATTTCGATGATGCTGAAATTGGACAAATGTTTTTTAGCCATGCCATGATCGATGATGGACAAATTTATCCGTTCATGGATGGGCCAAGTGTATTTAAAAAAGCCATTGTAAAATTTCCCGAAGTAATTGTTGAGTCGTTAACTGCTAATGGATTAACGATTGCAGATTTGAATATGCTGATACCGCATCAAGCCAATTTGCGTATTGCTCAATTTGTGCAACAAAAATTGCAATTGAGAGATAATCAGGTGTATAACAATATTCAAAAATATGGCAACACCACAGCTGCAAGTGTGCCTATTGCATTGTGTGAAGCATGGGAAGCTGGTAAAATAAAAGATGGAGATTTGGTTTGCCTTGCAGCATTTGGTAGTGGTTTTACTTGGGCAAGTGCCTTATTAAAATGGTAATACTTCTTTAAAGAATTGTATTGTAACACAGTATGGCAATGTATTTGTATAGCTTTGCCAAATACTTTATTATTTATGAAAAAAATTGTATTGCTTTTATGCATGCTTGTTTCTTTAGCATGCGTTGCACAGGAAAAAGTACCTGTACTTATTTATGCTCAGGGTAGTAGTGTAAAGGCATCATTAGATGGTAATAATGATACAGCTTCTATTGTTTTACTAAGCAAAAAGAAAGAAGGAAAATTCAGCATTATTAATTCGAATGCAAAAAATGAAACTAGTTGGATAAGGAAATATATGTTGATGACAGATGCTGACGAAGATTTGCAAATTGCCTTTACTGGCAGAATGGTTGGCAAAACTGATGCAGATTTAAAAGAAATTTTTAATAAAACAGAAAAAGGGAAAACCTATAAATTATATACAATAGCTACACCAGCAGATCCCAATATAGCAGCAACTGTTAGAGTGAGAAGAATTTTACTTTGCAAGGTTAAGATAAAATAAATAGCAGATTATGAGTAGAAAGATAGCATACCTGATTAATCCTATTTCGGGTACTGCAAAAAAAGAAGGTATACAAGCGTTGATAGAAAAAGAAAATACTGCTCACAATATTCTTTTTGAAATTATTGCAACCAATGCACATGGCAATTATACTTTTTTAAGAGAAAGAATTATTGCCGAACATTTTACCGATGTAGTAATGGTTGGTGGAGATGGTACTGTAAACCAATTGGTAAACAGTTTATATGATATGCCTGTGCAATTTGGTATTATACCTGTTGGCAGTGGTAATGGATTGGCAAGAGCAGCCAACATACCTATGAAGCCTGCTGCTGCATTGGCATTAATTTTTACAGGAAAAGCTCAGCCAACGGATGCTTTTTTAATAAATGGTCAATTCTCTTGTATGCTTAGTGGTATTGGGTTCGACGCTAAAGTAGCTCATGAATTTAGCACCAAGGCAAGTAGAGGTTTACTTACTTATACTACCCAAAGTTTAATTCAATTTTTTAAGGCACAGCCTTACCAATTTGAAATTATTATTGATGATTTTTCGTTTTATACCGATGCTTTTTTTATAAGTATTGCCAATAGTAACCAGTTTGGCAACAATGTTACCATTGCACCACATGCCAGTTTAAATGATGGATTACTGGATATTGTAATTGTTCAAAAAATGAACAAAGCAAAATTACCTTTTGCAGTACTTAGACAAATAAGAGGCAATAATAAATTACAGCAATTGGTAGATGATGTTACCCAAAAAAATATTCTCTACTTTCAAACACCATCGCTTAAAATAAATAATTTAAAGCATGCACCTTTTCATATAGATGGCGAGCCAAAAGAAACTTTTGACTCTTTTGATATTCAGATTTTGAAGGATTGTTTTAGGTTGATTACAGGTTAATAGTATTTACTTTTTGTAATGTCTTTTTTGTAAGAATAAATACTTAGCAATACCATAAAATCTTGATCTATTGTAAAAAAAGAACATTCTTTTTATCCAACTTAATTATTTGAATAGCAGATTTAGATGTTGATTTTGGCTTATAATAATTGGTAGCAGCTATTTTATCCAATCGTTTAAATGTATGCTCAGCAAATTTTTGGGCTGATAATAACGACCAGTTTTCTTTTAAATAGTTGAAAATTGAAAGGAAATCATTTTCAGCTTCAGCACTCCAAACTATTTTGTAAGCCATTGGCCAACCTTTTGTTTCATTTGCTCTTGGGTTATGTATCTACCTGCTTTATAATCTTCTAAAGCGTTCTGTATTTTGCCTTGAAGGTCTATCGGTAAAGCCTCCATATTAATTTGTTCGACTTGATATTCTGGATGAATTAATTGATATACTTCTTCTATTAACGAATCATTAGACCTCTTTCATAAATCCAAATTCAGATATGTTGATAAATATCAGATACTAAAGTTTGTTGCAATTTCGTATAACAAATATGCATTGGATAACCATACAAAATTTGCCTGATGAACGTTTTCA
>JBIKRV010000073.1:0-7001 GCA_044348985.1 Chitinophagaceae bacterium | reverse complement strand
TGCGGTTAGGGGCTCGACGAATAAAGCCCAGCTTTAGTTCTTAATATTTAACTTGATCAAAAAGCCAGGTAGCGGTTCCGGGCGGACGAATATAAAATTCCCCACCATCGGCAATACCTGCTCGTTACAAGCAAGCCTAAAAGACGACACGACCGACAACAAACGAGCAGTAAAATGACAGACAAAATGCCAACCCTTCGCAAAATTAAAAGAGCTGCAAGCCGACACACAATCCAACGCTTTTGCAGCACATTTAATTTTACCCAACCGCACCCAAAGCCCACCCACCACCCGACCAGTGGACAATGGACAACTAAACGGTAACTTATGGCATTAACGGAGTTTAAAAAACTAACTTTACGACCTAAAAAACACGACAAACGGAATGAGTGAAGATTATAAAAGAGTATTAGAAGCCCAACTTTGGAACATTGCCAATACGCTACGTGGCAAAATGAATGCAGACGAATTTCGTGACTACATTTTGGGTTTCATTTTCTATAAATACCTAAGCGAAAAAATGAACATTTTCGCTGATGAAATATTGAAACAAGACAATGTTAAGTTTCGGGACATAACACCAAAGACAGCAGACGGAAAAGAATTTATAGAAGCTATCAAAGAAGAAGCTCTTGAAAAATTAGGTTATTTTTTAAGACCCGAAGAATTATTCACCGAAGTTGCCAAACGTGGCAAAGGCGACAATGAAGATGATGTTGACAAATTTGACGAAAGCAAAACCAATTTCATTTTAGAGGACTTACAAAAAATCCTTATCAATATTCAGTTGAGTACAATGGGTACAGACAGCGAAGAAGATTTCGACAATCTCTTTGAAGATATGGATTTAAACAGCACCAAATTAGGAAAAACACCCGAAGCAAGAAATGCAATAATTGCAAAGGTGCTAACGCACCTTGACAAAATTGATTTCAAATTGGAGCATACCGAATTAGATGTTTTGGGTGATGCTTACGAATACCTTATTGGACAATTTGCCAGCGGAGCAGGTAAAAAAGCAGGTGAATTTTATACACCACAAGAGGTTTCTAAAATACTTGCCAAAATTGTTACTACAGGAAAACAAAAACTTAAGTCTGTTTACGACCCAACTTGTGGTTCAGGCTCTTTGTTGCTTCGAGTTGCCAAAGAAGTAGAAGAAGTTAGTAATTTTTACGGACAAGAAATGAACCGTACTACTTATAACCTTGCCCGAATGAATATGATTTTGCACGGTGTGCATTACAGAAAATTTGATATAAAACAAGACGACACACTTGAACACCCACAGCATATTGACAAGCAATTTGAAGCCATTGTAGCCAATCCGCCATTTTCGGCTCAATGGAGTGCAAACCCATTGTTTACAAGTGACGACCGTTTTAGCCAATATGGACGCCTTGCACCAAGTAGCAAAGCCGACTTTGCTTTTGTGCAACATATGATTTACCATTTGGCAGATAATGGAACAATGGCAATTGTTTTGCCTCACGGTGCTTTGTTTAGAAGTAATGCCGAACAACATATTCGAACATATTTAGTTGACAATAAAAACTTTTTAGATGCCGTAATTGGCTTGCCACCTAATATATTTTACGGCACAAGTATTCCAACTTGCATTTTGGTTTTCAAAAAATGTAGAGAAAATCCTGATGATATTTTGTTTATTGATGGAAGTCAGCATTTTGAAAAAGTGAAAACTCAAAATGTTTTAAGAAAGCAAGACATTGATTTAATTGTTGACACCTATCGCAAAAGAAATGAATTACCTAAGTACAGTAAAAAAGTATCATTAGAAGAAATTAAAAAGAATGAGTTTAACCTAAATATACCACGATACGTAAATTCATTTGAGGAAGCTGAAAACATTGACCTAGAAAAAATTGTTGTTACTCTAAACAAAATTAATAGCCTTAATGAACAAGTAAATGAAAAGCTAGAAATAATTTGCAAGGAGTTGAAAATAGCTTTCCCTAAGGGTAGTAATATCCCACTTCTAAACTCATTTAAAAAAGGTGTTCAGAATAAAATATTTACACAACAAGTAAGATTTTTAGACACAGATAAAAAAGAGTTCCCTGATTGGCAGGAAATAAATTTAGATGAAGTGTTTGATTATTTCAGAGGCAGTCCCATTTCAAAAAGTGATTTAGAAATAGAAGGAAAATATCCTTGCATACATTATGGAGAATTATTTACAAAATATTCAGAAGTAATAACAGAAATATATTCTAAAACTGATTTAGAAACCGGCTTTATGAGTGTAATAGGTGATATTCTAATGCCAAGTTCTGATGTAACTCCTGATGGCCTAGCAAAGGCTTCTTCAATACAATTAGACAATGTAATTTTAGGCGGTGATATGAATATTTTAAGACCTAAAAATGGCTACAATTCAATATTTCTTAGTTATTTGTTGAACTACAACAAAAATAAAATAATTCAAATTGTGTCTGGTACGACTGTAAAGCACATTTACAATAAGGATATAAAAAAATTGGATTTAAATATGCCCACTTCTGATATAGAGCAAAATAAAATTGCTGAATTATTCAGAGTAATTGACCAAAAAATAAGTTTAATACAAGCTGAGAATATTGAAAATATGTCAATCATTTAATATCAATGAAACAAACAAAAGACATATTAAAAGCTTTGGAAAGCCGATATACCAATATTGACTACTACCAAACCATTATTGAAAAGATAGAAGAAAATGTTGAGAGCAATCCCGATATAAGTATTGAAAGTTGTAAAGCATTGCTTGAAGGTTTATCAAAGTTCATTTGGAAACAAATAGACATTTCTTATGATGCTTTGGTTGCCGATAAAATGGATTTTCACCCAGTTGTAAGGCAAGCAATGACCAAGTTGGCAGACTACAATGAGGACATTGAATTGGATTTTGTAAACAAGGTAAATAAGCTCATTGTATCAATCGGAGAAGTGAGAAACAAACGTGGTGATATTTCACACGGTAAACTTTCACCCAAAGAATATTTTAGCGATAGCCAATTTTCAAACTTGGTAATGAACATTACCGACAATATGCTCTATTATGTGCTTCATTCCTTCTCTAAGGTTTCATTGATTAAAGAATTGGAATATGAAGACAATTCAGATTTTAATGAATGGCTTGACAGTGAAAATCCTTTAGGTTTTTTAAGTTACAGCAGAGCACTTTTTGACCAAGAGCCAGTAACATATCAGGAAGAATTACAAAACTATTTAGATAGTAAAGAAACAGCAGAAATAGATGTCTAGACAGTCGGAACAAATATTAGAAGAACAACTCATTGTCCAATTACAAAAATTGGGTTACGGCTATATTGTTATCAATAGCGAAAAAGATTTATTGCTGAACCTCAAAGGACAATTAGAAAAACACAACAATATTGCACTTGCCAAAACAGGCAATGCACAGTTTACGCAAACAGAGTTTGAAAGGGTTTTAAATTTATTGAGCAAAGGCTCTGTTTTTGAAAAATCTAAAATGCTTCGCCAAAAGCAACACATTGTTCGGGATAATGGCGACAATCTTTATTTTGAATTTTTGAATATTGAGCATTGGTGTCAAAATCAATATCAAGTAACCAACCAAGTAAGCCAGGAAGGAAAATTCAAAAACCGTTATGATGTAACCATTCTCATAAACGGGTTGCCATTGGTGCAAATAGAATTGAAACGCAGAGGTTTAGAACTCAAAGAAGCATTCAATCAAATTAACCGTTATCAAAGACATTCGTTTGGTGCTAATTCGGCTCTGTTTCAGTACGTGCAAATTTTCATAATCAGCAACGGAGTAAATACAAAGTATTACGCAAACAATAGAAACCAAAGTTTCAAACAAACATTCTATTGGACAGACGTTGAGAACAAAAGACTTTCCAATATTCTGAATGGCTTCACCGATACGTTTTTAGAGCCTTGCCATTTGAGCAAAATGATTTGCAAGTACATTGTGCTGAACGAAGCATATAAAATTCCTATGGTGCTTCGTCCGTATCAATTTTACGCAGTTGAAGCATTAATTGAAAGAGTAAAAAATTCAACCAAGAACGGTTATATATGGCATACCACAGGTTCGGGAAAAACCCTAACCAGTTTTAAAGCCAGTCAAATTTTAATGGCTTTGCCACAAGTTCACAAAGTAGTTTTTGTGGTGGACAGAAAAGATTTGGATTACCAAACCACCAAAGAATTCAACAGCTTTCAAGAAGGTTGTATTGACGGAACAGACAATACTCAAAACTTAGTAAAGCAGTTTACAGGAACATACGTTGACAAAAAAGGAGAAGCCAAAAACTCAAAACTCATAGTAACTACCATTCAAAAACTCAATACGGCAATCAGCAAATTGAAGTATGAGGCGAAAATGGCTGAACTGAAAGACAAGCGTATCATTTTCATTTTTGACGAGTGCCACAGAAGCCAATTTGGAGATACACATAAACGAATAAAAGAGTTTTTCAATAATGCTCAGTTATTTGGCTTTACAGGCACACCAATTTTTAAAGATAATGCCGCCAAAAACGAACACGGAAAACGAACCACCAAAGATTTGTTTGAAGACTGTTTGCACAAATATGTTATTACAGATGCAATCAAAGATGAAAATGTTTTAAAGTTTGCTGTTGAATATGTTGGCAGATACAAGCACAAAGACGGTCGGGAAACCAATATTGATATTGAAGTAGAAGACATTGACACGAAAGAGTTGATGGAAGATGAAACCCGTTTAGAAAAAATAACGGATTACGTTATTGCACATCACAACCGCAAAACACACAGCCGAGAATTTACTGCAATGTTTTGTATCAATAATGTTCCTACGCTTATCAAGTATGTTGATTTATTCAAAAGGAAAAAAGCGGAAGGATTGCACAATTTGAACATTGCCACTATTTTCAGTTACGGAGCAAATGAAGATGATGCAGATGCAAACGGCTTCATAAACTTTGAAACGGATTTTGATAATGTAGATTTGAATGTAGTGGCAGAACCAACACCTGAATACAAAATAAATCTTCACAGCAGAGATAAGTTAGAAGAATTCATACAAGATTACAACAAACTTTTTGGTGACAACTTTACTACCAAAGACAGTCAAAGCTTTTACAACTATTACAATGATATTTCCAAGAAAGTAAAAGAACGCAAAATTGATATTTTGATAGTTGTAAATATGTTCCTCACAGGTTTTGACAGCCCAACATTGAACACTATGTATGTTGACAAAAACTTGAGGTATCACGGACTTATACAAGCATACAGCCGAACAAACAGAATATTAAACGAGCAGAAAAGTCAAGGTAATATTGTTGCGTTCCGCAACCTGAAAAGTCGCACAGACGAAGCAATTACTTTATTTAGCAACAAAGAAGCTATTGAAGTAATCATAATGAAACCTTATGAAGACTACACAGCCAAATTTGATGAAGCGTTTGAGCATTTAATTTCATTAACACCAACAACGGACAAAGTTGATGATTTAGAAACCGAAGATGACGAACTTGAATTCATAAAAGCGTTCAGAGATTTAATGAGAATAAAAAATATTCTCACAGCATTTTCAGACTTCAAATGGGCGGACTTAAAAATGACCGAGCAACAATTTGAAGATTTTAAAAGCAAGTATCTTGACCTTTACGACAAGGTAAAAAGCAACCACCAAAAAGAGAAAGTTTCCATTTTGGAAGATGTGGATTTTGAATTGGAGTTAATTCACCGTGACGAAATTAATGTTGCTTACATCATTCAACTTTTAATCAAACTCAAAGCACAAGCACAAAAAGACACGACCAAAGCCGAGCAAGAAATTTTCAATTTGTTAAGCACCGAAACGACTTTGCGTAGCAAACGAGAATTGATAGAGAAATTTATTAAAGAAAATTTACCAGTAATTGTTGACACAGACGAGGTTGCACCTGCGTTTGACAAGTATTGGAACGAGGAGCAACAAAAAGCATTTTCTAAATTGGTGACAGAAGAAAGCCTTTCACCAGACAAGACAGAGAAATTAATTGAAGACTACTTATTTGCGGAAAGACAACCATTGAGAGACGAAGTATTAGAACTCATAGACGGTGAAAAACCAAGTTTACTTCAACGCAAAAAATTAGGCGACAGAATATTGAAACGTATTATGGACTTTGTAGAAACATTTATAAACGGAATGACAGGATAAGCCAACGCATTTAGTGGCACATTTGTATTTTTTTCAACGCACAGACCAACGCTAAAAAAATCCAAAAGAGCCACCAAGCCAACGCACCAAGACACTGCAAAATATGGACAGAACTACAACGACAGACAGAAGGCCAGCTTGTAACAGCGGTTTTGCAAAAAAGCGGGTTCAGTGGTTAATTGAACATTCTACCTCGCATCAACTTTTGTGGTGTATTGACAGTTTTGTGCTCCGAAATCCGCTTCTTCGCAAAGCCGCAAACCGTTGCCTGTAATTTTGTAAAATGTTTTTCGTTTAAAGTTTTCTAAACTTTAAGTTGCTTTAATTCTGTGCAGACAAAAAACATTTATTTTTTACTCGTTTCGGTTCTTCTAAGTTTTTTGTATTGCAGTTTTAGAGTACGTTTTTTTGTTTTGACACCACTCCTTTCCAGCTCAAAAAAACTACAGGCAACAAAAGGTTTTACGTCAGCAGGGCTGACGGGTCAAGCCTCTCAACTTTTGTATTTCAATGTAGCTTTTGTTCTTGGCTTGACCGAACGCTATTCAGCAGCAGAATTTGTTTGTAACTGCATATCTTTAACAATCACCAGTTCCAAGCAGGACGACTAAAGCCGTCCTGCCAACGTAAAGCCTGGGACGTTGGCAGTAACTTTATATGGACACACCAGACATAACAAAATCGCTTATTGAAATCGTAAACAAACGTTTATGGTTCAAAATTGCTTTGTGGACTTTGCTTTCCTCAATGCAATACTTATTTTATTATTTCCAACATCCTTTGTTTTACAAGTTGACACCACAGTATATTTTAA
>JBIKRV010000072.1:0-7044 GCA_044348985.1 Chitinophagaceae bacterium | reverse complement strand
AAAATATTCAAGATTATAGCCGAAAGGTACAGGAATAGAAGAAAGCGGTTTTGTTTGCGTTTAAACCTAATTGCAGCTATCTATAACTTTGAATTAAAAAATTAATTTATGAAAGAGGTCTATTATAAATTTTCTCTAGTGGTGTGGTGCCTCACCCACAACAAGTGCTTTTCGGTAGGTGGGACACAAACCGATAGAAAAAAATGCAGTAATTAAAGATAATAGGTTGCAGCGTTTTTGCTTTTGTTTATACAATTTTATACTCATTTTTTTTGTTCATTACACTAAATTGTTGCTGTATGGTAACTCCATAATTGAGTATAATGCCCATTTGTTTGTACTAACTCATTATGAGAGCCTTCTTCTACCAAATTGCCTTTGTAAAGTACCAATATTTTGTCGCAAAGTTTAATGGTTGTTAACCTATGGGCAATAATAATAATGGTTTTATTTTGTAATTTAAACCAATTAAGTGTGTCTTGTACTTTTTGCTCACTAGCAGGGTCTAGGCTACTGGTAGCTTCGTCTAAAATGAGTATTTCAGGGTTGCGGTATAAAGCTCTTGCAATTGCAAGCCTTTGACGTTGCCCACCCGACAGGTTAACGCCTTGCTCGCTTACAATACTGTTGTAGGTATTGGGTAGCTTTTCAATAAATTCATCAATGCCCAACATTTTACACAACATTAAAACCCTTTGCAAATCTGGTTCATAATCGCCTATGGCAATATTATCAGTAATGGTGCCACTAAATAAATCTATGTGCTGAGGAACTACGCCTACAATTTGCCTGAGACTACTATTGCTTATATGCTGTAAATCGAGCCCTCCAATAGTAATATTTCCTTCTTTGAGTGGGTAAAGGTTTTGCAATAAAGAAAGTAAGGTAGATTTACCACTGCCACTTTCGCCTACAACGGCTGTACTTTGTCCTTTTGTAATAGAAAGGTTTAAATCTTCAAAAACAGTGGTTCTTGTTCCATAACGAAAGGATACATTGGTAAAATGAATATCGCCTATCAGTTCGGGCGTTAGTGTTACTTTATTTTCATTAGAAGATTCTGTTTCAAGGTCAATAATTTCAAATAAACGATCTGCAGCAATTAAGGCATCTTGAATATTTTTGTTTGCACCAATAAGCGATGATGCTGGACCCGTAAAATAACCAACCAATGCGTAAAACGAAAGTAGTTCACCTGGAGAAAGTTCTCGGTTAATTACAAAATAAGAACCTGCCCAAAGCAAAATAATTGTAAATAGCCTTGTAAAAAACTCAGACCCTGTGCCAATGTATAATGAATACATACTGGTTTTATAAATACTTCTCAATAGGTTTGCAAATTTTCCTTCTGTTTTATCGTTCGCAAATTGCTCCAATCCAAAACGCTTTATGGTACCTACTGCATTTAAGCTTTCTACCAACTGGCTTTCTAGTTCGGCACTTTCTTCCATTAAACGTCGCTGCCATTTTTTATTTACTTTATTGCTAATCCAATAGACAAGTATATAAATTGGAATAATTGCCAGCATAATAAGGGCTAATTTCCAATAATAAAAAAACATGAGTACCATGCTAAAAATTACTATCAGCCCATTAACTATAAAATTAAGTGCCACACTATTTATAAACTCTCTAATATTCACTGCATCGTTAACCCTGCTTATTACTTCACCAACTCTCATGGTATCAAAAAATCGTTGTGGCAATTTCAGCAAATGTTTGTAGTAACCCAATATTAAACGGGCATCTATCATTTGCCCTGTTTGTAGGCCAAAAATGGTTTTATATCCACCAATTATAAGCTGAAAAATAAGAATAACAACCATGCCTACGCTCAATAAATTCAGTAGCCTTATATTGCCTTCTACCAATACAAAATCAATAATTTTTTGCATGTAAATAGATGTTGATAAGCCGAGTATGGTATATACCAATGCACCCACCAAAGCCTGTATCATTATTGCCGAATGTGGACGAATCAATTGCCAAAAACGAGCTGCATTGCTTATTTTTTGTTTGCCAGTTACAAAACCATCATCCGGAAGTACAAGTACAATTACTCCACTCCAAATTTCTTGAAACTTAGGTAGCGTTAATTCATGAAAATCTCCATCACCAGGATCCATATAGGTGATGCTTTTTTTTGTAACTTTATAAATAACCACATAATGATGCAATCCGTTTTTAAGCACCACATGTGCAATAGCAGGCAAAGGTATTTTAGTTAAACTTTCTAACTGCCCTTTAGCACCTTTAGCTTGAAAGCCCAATTTTTCTGCTGCTTCAATTAAGCCAAGTACATTTGTGCCACGTTTATCGGTACCAGCATATTGCCTAATTCGGCTAACTGGCATTTGTAAATTATAGTGCATGGCAATAGAAGCCAAACAGGCTGCACCACAATCGGTAATATCTCTTTGCTTTATACGTACCTTTTTGTTCATTGTTACTTTGCTGTTATTGTTGGTGTAGGTGCAGATGGATTAAACCAATCGTCTACTTTATCAAACAGCAATTGCCATAAACTGCGTTCTGCAACTACAAACCTTACCTGAAAAGTGAGGCCTTTTTTAAGTTCGCCTTTGTACCCATTTTTTAATAAAAGCTGCTTGCTATCAAAACTGCAACGCACTTTAAAAACAGGCTTGTTTTCTACAATTGTAAAATCATTATCAATAGATACTACTTTACCTGTAAGTATGCCAAAATAATTGTAATCAAAAGCATCTATCTGAAAACGGGCTGGTTGGTTTACCTTCAATAACCCCACATCTCTTGTACTTATATAACACTCGCCAATTAAATTGCTTTGGGGCGATATAATGCAAAGTGTTTCGCCAGTAGCAATAAAGCCACCTGCATACCTTGTATTTATGTTTTGAACCACACCAGCAACAGGAGCATACATAAAGTGGCTGCGTTTATCCACTTCAATTTGTTGTTTTTGGGCGGTAAATTGAGATACCTCTAATTTATAGCGTTGCAAATCGTTTTGCCAATTGGTAATTTGCTCATTTTTAAAGGCACTAAAGTTTGCCTGCAAGCGTTCTGCTTCTATTTCTTTATCAAAATGCTCTTTTGGGGCAATTACTTTATCTTTTAAAAGTTGGTTGTTAATTTCTTTTTCACGTTCTACTTTTTTTAAGGCCGCTTGTTGATCGTTTAACTGAAACAAAAGCTTGTTTAGCTGTTGGCGATAAAGGGGAGTTTGTAAAACCAGATATTGATAATCTGTTACGGTGGTTAATTTTTCTAAGTCGTTAATAAAATTTAAACGTTGGTTTAATTCGAATTTGTTAAGTATAACACGTGGCAATGTATTATTGTCTTTAATGGTGGCTAATAATTGACCTTGCTGTACTGTATCTCCTTCGTTAACGAATAAGCTATCTAGTATGCCAGAAATAAGTGGTTTAAGTTCTGTACGCTCGTTTAAAGGGCGGGTAAGACCCATGGATTTAATAGAAATAGTTGTTTTTATGAACGGCAAACAAGTTATTGTTACGACAACGAAAAAAAGCAGTATATAATACAGCGAAATTTTATTACGTGGATAGGCGGGTGACGAATTAAAAGTATCGGGAAAGTTCAAAATTTCTGTTTTGTTTTCAATTAAATTAACCAAAAATTTTACTTAAAAAATGTTGGTTAGCAAAATCCCAACTACAGATAAAAATTCCTTAAAAAGACTAACCATGTTGTATTTTTTGATTTGTTTCACCCTGTAAATTTTTTTTAAGATGCGGAATTTTAATAAGCTCAGCATTTTGTTTAATTTTTTTTATATTTTATTGGCTAATGCAGCTATACCTATCAGTCCAGTACTTGAGGGAAAAACTATTTTAAATTCTTTTATTTAAATGATGTTGTAATTAATTACACTAATTCCCCTTCGATGTCTTTTAATCTTCTTTCTTCAAAATAAATGAAATGATACCTTTAAGAAACTTATCTAGAAAGATATTTTTTCAAATAAATTACTCGAAAAAAGGCACAACTAGAATTTCTGAAGGTTTTTATTTTTGACGAACATTTTGATTTAAGTGAAGTAGGTTTCCATGAGTAAAACTATTTCTCCATAAACACATCATTTGGTAGCCTCGTACGAAGCCTTAGCATATGTCAATGTTCGAATGCATTGAAAAAATCCATTCTTATCTACCCATTGCATTTTGAATTGGCGTTAATCGATTTTGTATTTTTAAAGAAATGCTTTTGATTCCCAAATTAATACTTTCTATGAGTAATCTTTCGATTTGTTCTTTTGGCAAAGACTGTTCAATGTGCAACTCGGTAATTTCAAGTTTGCCATTTATTACTACAGAAATCTCTTTGTTGGGTGAGCTTACATGCTCATGCAATTCGTCTCTATACTTCAAAAAAGCTTTTTGCATTTCTTGTATCTTATTATATTTCATTTCCATTATTTTAGTAAAATTCCTAATGAAATTAAAAAATTTCTATTATCAATTAATAAAGATGCTTTATTAATATTGGTATCTTTATAATAAAGGATTGAAAAAAAAGGTGTTAACCTAGTTTTTCGTTTTGGAAAAATAGTAAAGCCCCCAACCCAACCGTTTAATCTAGCTAATACCTTTTTTTCCTTGTCTGTAAAAATGTTGCGACTATAACCAACTATTGGTTGAATCGAAAATTTTTTGGCATTAATTTTTGTGCTAATACCTACAATATTTTGAGAAAAATTTACACCACCAATTCCATAGTTGCTGCAATTTTGTAAATACAATACCCATTGTTTATAAAAGGAAAAAGTTAATTGATTGCCAAACAAATACTCACTAGAACCATTAATATATTTGCTTATTTGGTTTTGTAGCCCCGCAAAAGCAAATTGTCCTCTTGTTAAAATAAGACCAATACGCACCTTATTGCTAGCTACATATTTACCTATGTTGTTTATAAGTTTTGTAAAACCCGATATTTGTTTTTTTGCAATTAACGAATCTTCTTTCAATTGTGTATGTTGCACCTCATTTTCAATAGAATCGAAATAAGGCTTGTATTTATCTACACTAGTATCTGTACTTTTAGCATTAAGAGTATATACATCTGCCCATTGATCTATTAGCAAAAAATTTTTAGTGGGAGATTCGTTAAGTGTATCGATTAAAACAGTTTTAAAAGCTTTAAAACCATCGTTTAGAGTTGTTTTTGCTCTTAATTTATAGTTCGCATCTCTTGTTGCTTCATCCATGTACCATTTATTAGCAAAAAGCTTATACGAAACGCTATAGGTAGCTTTTTCGATGGTTCTAAAAAACAATTGGCGGATGTCGGTATTTGTGTATTTTGCAAATACTATTGCATACGTAGCAGAATCAATGTAAACACTTCCTTGCAAGGTTTTATTGGTTTTATGATTAAACTCAATATTGTAAACCAATCGGTTATTCCAAATAATTTTTTCTGTTAAAAGAAATTGATACTCTTTAATTCTAGATTTATCTAAAAATAAGGATCTAGAATGCACAATATCTAATATTGAAGGCTGATACCAATTATTATAATATCTTGTGGTGTCTGATAAATTTGTTTCAGATAATGATCTACTAATTTGATTGTTGATTAAGAAACCATTTGGAATACTTGCGTTTTTAAAATAAGGTGTATTCCTAACCCTAATCACACCATTTATTTTGCCGTACTGATAAGCCATTCTCTCCTTTTCTTCTGTATTATGCAGCATTACTATTGCAAAATCTTGAACAAAGGGTTTTTGCGGATAGTTTAGTTTGATGTTTTTTATGGCTAACTCGATAATACTAGTTGTTTGTGTGCCGATAACAACCTCGGGAAGTGTATTTGAAAATTGTTCCATTTTAACTACAACATTATCGGTAGTATCTATAGTAATTGTTTGGGATTTGTAGCCAATATGATTTAGTACTACACTTACCTTTTTATTTGAGTTTTTTTTTAATATAGCCTCACCCTTTGCATTAGTTAAGTAAATATTCTCCTTTAGTATTATGCTCACCCCTTGTATAGCAGTTTCAGTTTTCGCATCTATTATCTTTACACGTATTATAGTTTGGGTAAGGCATAAAAATGGCAGTATAAATAAAACTAATAAAAGCACCAAGGATTTCATAAGATGAAAGTTTAAGATGGAGGCAATTTTCAGCACATCGAGTCTTAAAAGAGCCCCCATAAAAATTATGCGATTGGTTCTAGGCACCCCCACCCAGTGCTCCAGCTGCTAATAATACCCCGCCAGCTGTTGCTATACCATCGGCTGTAGCAGCAGCTACGAGAGCAAGGCCTCCTGTGCCAATAGCAACACCAACAGCAAGTACTGCTGCACCTATAATGCAACACCATTTCCAAAAACCACCACCATCAATATCTTGCATTTCAAATTCGGTCATGGGTGCAAGCCCCATTTTGCTTAATTCTAAATTTTGCATTTTAATTTGTTTTTATTTTTACGTACCTATGTTATTGGCCTATAACAGGGCGGTGGTACAAATTGCCCAATGGTTCGTCAACCATGATAAAACAAAACTAAAATGTGTTGGTGCAGCCTTATTGCACTTTAATAAAAGAAATGTTAAAATTTCCATCTTCTTTGTAACAATATGATTTTTTGATTCTACAAAAATAAATAGGTGCACCTGTTTCTTTCATAATATTAATAAACTCTATAATAGTTCGCTTAGAAACACCTATTTTTTCTGCAAGTTGCTCTGTGCTACCAGTGGCTTTTCTTTGTATAAGCCTGTCAATTGTTTGAAAGCGTTTAATGAATGTTCTAGGCATTGTTTGTTTTTTTAAACATTAACTCAATAATTATAATATGAATTTATAAAGCATTCCTCTACACTAATATACTACGCAAGGTTTTTAAATACAATTTACACAATAAAAAACGAACCCCATTAAATTTAGTTTACAAACCAATAGTGTCCTAAACGATTTTTTAATTTTATAAATTAATTAATTTTAGTTGTGTGTAGGATGGTATTAATCGTTTTTTAGAAAAGTACCCCTTGTATTGTAATTTGTGGGTCATCAGTATGT
>JBIKRV010000045.1:0-23294 GCA_044348985.1 Chitinophagaceae bacterium | reverse complement strand
CAAATCCTGTATTGTTATTACTCACTACACCATTCCCCACCAACCACTCACTATTTACTATTGCCCCTACAGCATTGTTGCTTTCATTTAAAAAACTCACTTGTTTACCCAAACAAACCAATCCATTGCTGAATGCTGCAATGGGTTTGGTACTAAGTACAAAAACCTTCTCAAGGGTATCGGATTTTGAGCAGTTCGATAAAATATTGGGTGTTACAATTAGCCTTGCTTTTACCGTATCATAATTGGGATATACAAAACTAGCATTAGGCTGAAAAGCTGTACCTAATACAACATTGTTTTTATTTAAAAACTGCCATTGATAATTAAATGCAGCACTATTGTTATTGCTAAGTATGCTGCTATCATTAAAGTTTACCAATAAGTCGCCGCAATTTGTTTGAACACCAAATTTGGCTTCACCAAAATAACTTAGGGGCAATACTACTTTTTTACCTGCACTGGCTTGCCCACAAACGGTATCGCTGGTTACAAACAATTGCACATTAAAAGTATCTGTACCCAAAGGAAAAAAATGAGTGACTGACGTAAAGGTGGTATCACCCATGCTAGGTACAATTTGCACTGTACTATCACCATCTCCAAACTTCCATTTAAAAGTTAGGTTATTGCCTTTAATATAGGTTTTACCAGTAAGGGTTACTGTTCTACAATCATTAGCTACAGTGTAAGTGGGGATTTGGACGTTTTGAGCGGTAATGAGATTTACATAGGAGTATGGAAGACGACGGCGGGTAACATTTTGAAGCAAAACAATAGAATCTTTAACCAAACATCCAATTCCTAGAACATTCGGAAATTCTATTCTACCCACTTTTGGAGTGCCATTTGCAAAATAAATTTTATTATCTGGACCAAGTTGTAACCCAGCATCAGATATGTTAGCCAATAGAACTCTACTATTATTAATGCTTAAACTATCATAGCTGGCTAAATTGTATTGTGTTATGCCACCAAAAGTTAAGTAGTCAATACGCTGTGTTATGTACAATAATTTATTATTTGGGCTGAATTCTACCCCATAAAAGCTTAAGGTAGTGTTTTGATCAGTTATTTTTATTGAATTACTAAGAAGACCGGTAGTATTATCAAATTTGTAAAGCTCAAAGTAATCTCTGTAACAGGCAGCAATCATTTTACCGTCATTACTAGCCTTAATATCGCTAAAAATAAGATTTACATTATTGTTTATATTATTTCCAATAATACTAGTTACTTTTTTAGAAGTATCAATACCGTTGCATGTTATTTTATAGCTATAAAAATTATTCGTCCAATCCCTGCAAATCCACCAAATATCTGTACCATTTGCATGTGGTATTGCAACCATTTTTTCTGCTGAAAAGTTTCTTATAAAAGCATTTTTTATTACTACATCTCCTAATTCGTTATTGGCATTCATGTCAACAACCGTATAACAATATTTCAAAGTATCAGGTCTAGATGAGGTGCCTAAATAACCTTCTCCAGTAAATAGGTAGTATTTATTAGGTTCATTAATAAATGGAACAATTAAAACACCATTTAATTTAGCGTTACGTCCTAATAAGTCAAAGCCATTGGGCATTTGATTATTGTTTCTATCCCACACTTTCATGCCATCAGAAGAGAAGAGTAGTTTTCCGTTTTTATCGCTAATACTAGCACAAGTAAACTGACCACCAAAAGGAGTAGTACCTAATTGAGAACCTGCAAGAAAACTAGGTGGGTTTGTATTAAATGTAATACCATTTTGTAACGGAAAATACCAATTGTTAAATTGTTGAGAGTTCGATTCGTTTAAAGAAAAAAGTATGATTGTTAAACAAAATATGAGTTTGTTTAACTTTTTATGATAAAATGTTATGTGTGGATAACTTTTATTGTGCATTTGTTTGTGAATATAGAAAAAAAAAAAATATCTTACTAATGAATTTTTATTTAAAAACAATTAAAAATTAAAAAAGTTATGAAAAAACAAATCATGATTTTGGCATTGGCAACCGGGATAGTTGGTAATGTCTTTGGACAAGCAGTTGAAGGAACAATTCCTACCGGAGTTGCCGTACTAACACTTCCCACAAGCATAAGTGAATTAGAAGTAAGTGGCAGACTTCTAACCCAAAACTCCTTCTCATTCTTACCTTTTGGTGACCCACGAATTACAGGTAATTTTGGTAACACTGCTCGTTGGAATAGCATGGGTAATTTAAATGCTGGCAGTCAAACATTAAATGGCTTTAGAACACAAACAGATGGTAGAGCCTTGGCATGGGGGCACAGCATTAACAATACATCCTTAGCATTGTCCAATTCTTTTATAGAATGGATTGGTAACAACAGCACAGCATCAGTTACACCTGGTAATTTAGACTTTAGGTTTGGTGTTAGCCCAACATCAGCCAGTCCTGTAACAATGTTTACAATGGAGCCAGATGCAACAGGCACATTTGCAGATGCCTATGTATTAGGCAATGCAAATGTTAATGGAGGTGGTTATTTAGGACATTTAGCAGCAGGTACCTATAGAGGTACAACCATTAACGATAACTGGATTGGTATTGGTCAGCTTAATACCCTAACTGGCATCCCTTTTGGGAGTGCTTATGGCAATAATATAAAATTTGGTAACCAAAATTTAGGTTTTGGTATTGTAGATGATTTAGATGCTTCGGGAAATCGTTCAGTAGATGGAAGGCTTATTTGGGGTAATAATGACAGGGGTTTTATGAAGTTTCAGTTTGCACAAAACGCAAGTACATTACTAAATACAATTACGCTAAACTCTTTTGGACAAACTTATATGGGTGGAGCAGATTTTAGTACGTTTAGTCCTTTAAGTAGTCCTACTTTATTTGCAGAAGCTTATGCAGGTGCTGGAAATCTTTTTAGTGGAAGTGCTATTTATGGGTTTGCAAATTTTGGCAGATTTGAACGCATAGGCGTATTTGGAGATGGGTCTGCAGGTTTTGCAAATGGCAACACCAGAGCTATTTATGGTATTGCACCAAGTGGCGATTGGGCTGGTTTTTTTAATGGTGATGTATTTAGATCGGGTACTGATAATTTCACATCGGATAAAAGGCTTAAAAAAGATATTCAGCCAATGACAAATATGTTAGATATTGTTATGCAACTAAAACCTAGTAGTTATGAATATAACAAAGAAGCTAGTAAAACATTGATGTTGCCCAAAGGAAAACAAGTGGGTTTTATAGCTCAGGAATTAGCTGAAGTACTACCAGAATTGGTAAAAGATTTTCAAGAACCCTTATCTAATAAAGAAAAATTTGAGGAGCCGAAAACCTTTAAAAGCGTTAATTATATTGCTCTTATACCAATTCTAACAAAAGCTATTCAAGAATTGAAATCAGAGTTGAATGAATTAAAATCTAAAACCAACGAAATTACTGTAATTAATGAAGCTACTGATGTAATAACTGCCAAGCTAAAAGAAAGTAGTTTTATGCTTAGCCAAAACAACCCCAATCCTTTTACAAGTAGCACTACCATTAAATACAGTATTCCAGCAAATAATGTTGCTATGGTTGCCGTGTTTGATTTAAATGGTAAAATGTTGTTGCAGTTTCCTAATTTAAGAGGTGCATCACAAGTAACTATTAATGGAAGCAGCTTACAAGCTGGTATGTATTTATACAGTTTATTGGTTAACGGACAAGAAATAATCACCAAAAAAATGATTCTCACTAAATAGCTGAAAATGAAAGATAAGAACCCCCCATTGTAAAAGCCTCACCAATGAATTTGTGTGAGGCTTTTTTATGCATACTATTTTGTTGCTTTCTAATTTTATGACCAATATTTAATGTTACAATCTATACTGGCATCATTTAAAGTTGCATTTTTAATTACCACTTTGTATTTTACATTTTCAACAAAACAACTGTTATATGAAACGTATTTCTTCTCTACTCACCTGTGTTGCAATTATGGCCAGTTCATGTGACCATGTTGAACATTCTGTAAACAACGACAACAAGAAAGATTCTACTAAAAAAGAAACTGCTTTTGTACCTGTTGATAGTGCAACTGCTGCAAAAAACTGGCAAGCTTTTATGACCCCAGGTGAGGAGCACAAAATGATGGCTTCTTGGAATGGTAATTGGAAAACTGAAACATCTGTATGGATGGCACCTGGAGCACCACCACAAAAAGGCGGAGGTGCTTGTGTTAATTCAGTTATTTTAAATGGGCTATATCAGCAAACAAAATACACTGGTAATATGATGGGTATGCCGTTTGAAGGTCTTGGAACAATGGCTTTTGATAACGCAAAAAAAATATTTATCAGTACATGGATAGATAATATGGGTAGCGGTTTATTAAAAATGGAAGGCACTTGGGATGCAGCTACAAAAAGTTTAAAGCTAAGTGGCACTTGTACAGACCCTGCTTCTGGTAAAGATTGTACGATGAGAGAAGTGTATACAGTAATTGACAATAATACACACATGATGGAAATGTATGGTCCAAGCCCTGTGGATGGAAAGGAAATGAAAACTATGGAAATGAAATTGACAAGAACTAAATAATAAGAGAATTTTTATCCTGTAAAAAGCCTGAGTTTATGCTCGGGCTTTTTACATTTTTGCCAATTGAGCTTCATACTTAGTATTTTCAGTGAACATTTTCTTGCCATTTTTATAGCTCATAAATGGGATACCGTCTTTTTTATTAATCATAGAAATTTTATACATCATATCCCAATGACGAATAATTTCTTTCCAAGCAAAAAAGATAGAATGCTTGGGGTCGTAAATATGCGTTGGTTCACTTCCACTACCATTGAGTTCTATAATGCTAAAGTTTTTTCCTTGTTTCAACAATGCTAAACTTTCATATTTTATGTCCATACGCCCATAATAAAATCCTTCAATAGAATTGCAAATATTATTGAAGCTTTCTTCTAATTCATCATCAATCCAATGACTTGCATCTAAGAACAATGAACCTCTTGCGTGATTACCAAATTGCAGCAATACTTCTTTTTGTCCATCGGCTAAAACAATATGCATTTTATTACTACATAAATTTTTTAAAGCATCCATTTGCAAAATATAACGTTTGTTTTGTTGCAATAATTCTTCAATGGTGTTTTTCCCGTTACCAATTACTTGAACAAATTCTTTTTGTACGATACCTGTAATTTTTCCTTTTGTTTCATTGGGATAACGAACATAAAACAACCCTATTTCATTTTCATAAGCAACAAATGGTTGAATGATAAATGCAAAAGGAAATTTTTGAATAGTATCAAGCAAGGCTAATTCATTCTCCACTTTTGTAACACCACGACCTCGTCCACCAATATCAGGTTTTATAATGAATGGATAATTGAGTTGATGTTGATGAATACTATTGAGAATAATTTGAGGATTTGCACCTGCTTCAAAAAACAAAGTAATGGGTTGATATTCGGCTGGAATAATATCAGCAATTTTCTTTTTTGATTCCATCAAAAAACCACCATTTTCAATCGTAGGATTCGCAGCAGAATAAAAGAAAAAACTTCTTGCTCTAAAGCAATACCAAAAAAATATTGGATACAATAAAGCATACACCACATGAAAAGGCCAATACTCCCAATGCAATAAACGAATGCTAAAAGGATGGTGCATTATCTTTTTAAGCATGAGCTATTTCATTTGATGGTTCAAGATTTACTTCTTGTATTACTTCTCTCTCATGCACACAATCTTTATACAACAACCTTGCTTTGTTTTGATGAATACAAACTGATGTTACGCTTACAGTAAGCATTTCATTGTTCCTGTTCATTTGCAAACCAAACTCTTTATTTTCATCCTCTGCTGTAGAATGAAAATGAATGGCATCAGCTTGAGTTGGATAAGGAAATTGTGAAAGAAATTCATTAAACCAAATTACTCTTTGTTGTATCATTTCCTCATTATACAATGTAACTGAACTGTAAATATGTGGATGAGTAGTATCCAATTTTCTAGAGAATAAACTTTCGCCATCCCACCTAAATTCATTTAATTCATTTTCGTGATACAACAATAGAGTACAGTTTTCAATACCTTGCAAATTGAGCTTTTGCAACGCTTCTACAGGATTGTCGGTTGCAAAAATCGCTGGTAAAATTGTTCCTCTGCTCATTCTATATTCACTCTTTACAACATGAGGTTCAAATGCACCATTCAACAACACGCCAACAGTCCCCATAGTATTTACAATAAACCATGTACCATTAGATTTTGCATCTACTGGATAAACAAGTTGCCTCCCATTCACTTCAAATATTTGAGGAGCCAAAGCTTGTTGCCTTAAACTTTTCTCATCTCTATTTGATGTAATTATAATTCCATGCTTAGAAGGAATAAAACTTACTGTGCACATTGTTTTCTGTATTTTAAAGTAGATGGTGCAACACCAAATGCATTGGTAATTGTATATGGTGCAGTTTCTTGTAGTGCCACTTTTATCAATGCCATGTGGTGAATCAAATGCTCTGCACAATAAACAATTTCTCTGTTATAACTGGATAATACAGCAACCTCTTCTTCATTGTTTTTCACATAAAGAATCCTGTCTTTTTGCACGACTTCCTCCTGTATTTTTTGCAAACAGTCTATGGCATACTTAGTAGAGGTTTCTATAACAATATCTCTGTTCCTATTACTGTAATCAACTTCATTTTTATCTGACTGGTTTATTATAAGTTGATACATTTCTATAGAATGTCTTACGTGTTGACCAATAGTTGAATGGTTTAGACGATTAATTTTTTTTGTGTAATCAGTATCTTTCATTTGATTTAATAGTTCAATTAAATCGTCGATAATTTTTTGCGTCATACTTATTTTTTTATCAGTTTAAGTAATTGATCTTTTTGTTTCCAAAAAATATAACTGCTACATAAAAAAACAATAAGAGCATAGATGAAAAGTTGACCGCCATCGTTCATAACAACAATTCCTAAAATAAATAAATGTGTGGCTATTGCACCAGCCATAATACCTATGGCCATTAATGCTCCATAAACAGAAGTTCTTGGAATAAGGATTAAAATGCCCGCAATTAGTTCAGCAACTCCAGTTCCAATTCTTCCCCATGGTTCAATACCTACTTTAGAAAATATATAGACTGATTCCTCGGCTGCTGAGAATTTAAAATACAATGTTTGTAACATGATGACTGCAGCCACTATTCTGCAAATCCAAATGATAATATTTGTCGTTTTCAAGAGAAAATTTTTTAAGGTTTAAATTGTTGAGTTATAGATAAAAGTTGAAGTGTGTCCTTCGACTTAGCTCAGGATAAACTTGCCACTGTAGCTGATAGTTGTGATTGGCTTGGACAAAAATTAATGATAGAATTTCATCCAGTTAGCATCGGCACTTTTCATTAATCTTGCTTCATCTTTATTCCAGCTCTTTAATGTGTTAGTGAAAAATTTATTATAGAATAAATACAATTTGCCATTTAGTATTTTAAATGTTTCGGGATCTACCTCTACTTTACTTCCATCATTGCCCATTGCATAAGCACACCAACCACCATATTGTGGTTCATATTGTGAAGGGTTCTTTTTGAACAATTCTTTATTGCTGTTGCTGCTAAAATAATAGGTTACTCCTTGTACATAAACTGCAAACTCTGGCTTACCTTTTTTGGGTTTACCTTCTGTAAAATAAGCAACTACATCGTAGCCTTCAACAGCAACTTTATTTTTAGGTAAGTTGAATTGAGCCTGACGTAAAGCCGTTACATCAGCCTGAGAAAATGCATTGAGTGAAATACAAAATAATGTTGCGATAAAGACTAATTGCTTCATAAAAATGTTTGTTGTTTAAAAGTTG
Source organism: Chitinophagaceae bacterium (assembly GCA_044348985.1). Classification (GTDB taxonomy): domain Bacteria; phylum Bacteroidota; class Bacteroidia; order Chitinophagales; family Chitinophagaceae; genus UBA1930. The sequence goes on along the minus strand of JBIKRV010000045.1, from coordinate 15,450 downwards.
AATTTGTATTGAAGATTGATAACTGCACTTCTTGTTAAACCATCAGGACGAATGTCTCTCACAATAAAAGGTGTTGCCGTTACTAATTCCAATTCGTTTTTAGTATTGAAATATTTAGTTGCAACAATGCCTCCATTTAATGTTAATCCCGCTGAGTTGTTAATAGTTTGTCTTTTACCAAACCTGTCTTCATAAGTATCATTAGCTAAATGAGCAATCGCTAATAAATTGGGTTTAATGGTTATCGATTTAGGCAGCTTTATGTAATAACCCAATCTTACCAAAGCATCACTTTTTCTTTCGAAATTATTAGTAAGTGCAAACTTTAATGCTTTGGGGTCAGAATATTCATCAGGAAAAAAAGTGTTTTTGTTATTGTTGATTAGAGGAATCTGTAGCCCTGCATTTAACTCCCACTTTTGATTGGCTATAAAATTAAATCCTGCAATAAAATCAAATGTTCCCAAACTACTTTGATAATCCAATGGTAATGGATAACCACTGTTGTTTTTATCGTTGGATGACGTAAGTGGAACTTTAACTCCACTAAGTAAAGAAAAACTATTTAGTTTATTTTTTGATTGTGTTGTATATGTTACAAAGCCAAAAATATCTCCAGCATTAAAACTACTTCCTAAAAAACCAGTAGCATAAGCAGCAGTAATTTTAGTTTGCAAAGAAAAATTACTATTCAGTTTTCTGGAATATTCAATGTACGGATTTATTGAATGAGTATTTTGCTCTCCAATTCCATAATTAGCACCAATACTAAAACTGTTTTTATTGGGGTTATTATTCTGCTGATTTTTTAATACACTTAAACTACAAAAGCCAGCATCACTACAACCTTGAGCTGTAGCAAACGACACAAATAAAACAGCACAGAAAAGAAACGATATTTTTTTCATGGTAATAGTTATGGCTTTAATGCTGCACTTCCAAAAAGGTGATTGTATTGCTGGCAATGAATCAATGCATACTTATACTGCGTAAATTCAACACCGCTGGGAATATTGTACAACTGCACACCATTCGTGCTTTTTAAAGAACCTAGATTAACAAAATTGATGGGTTGAATTTCTTGAGAGAGATATACCTTTAAATCAGGACCATTGGTGGTCATAAAACTATCTAACTGTAATTTATATTGACTGTTTTGTAAAACAATTTTTGCCTTACCACTAACAGTACCATATGGACCATTGATAAAATTCCCACTGAACTTAATAATTGCAGAAGTATCAGGGTTTTCATTTAAAATAACAGAAGAGGTCGTTTCTTTCTTACAGGCTGTAAAAAAGAGCAAAACTGAAATAATTCCTATATAAAACTTCATAAAAAAGGTTCTGATTGCAGCTATTTACGAAGCTGAAAACAGAACCTTACAAGCAATTGAAAAAAATTATTTCTTTTTTAAAACAATAGTACAACATTCAATCCATTCATCTACTGTTATTTTAGTGGCCAATTCTTCTAATAGCTTATATGGAATGGATTCAGGCTTTTTAAACCGTATACATCCTTTACCCATATCTAATTTTGTTATCGAATGCTTAGGATATTCATCAACAAACCATTTTAACAATATTGGATTAGCATACAAACCCATGTGATGCACAGCTATATAATTCTTTTGCGAAGCAATATTTACAAAAGGTAATGGCAAAGAAGGATTACAATGATAACCAGCAGGAAAGGTTGAATGCGGTACAACAAAACCAATCATACCATAACTCATTAGTTCTTTAAACCCTTTTGGTAAATTCTTTTTGAAAACAGCACGCAATTTCTTTACCGCTTCTTTCCTTTCTTCAGGAAGTTCATTGATGTACTCATCTACAGTAGTTGCTTTAGATTGCATAGCATTTATTTTAATGAAAGTATTTTACATAGTTACAGAATGTAAACCAATTCTGTTGCCTTCAGTATCAATTATGATTGCCATGCAACCATGTTGTGAACTAATCTCTGTTTTGGGCAAAAAATGCTGCTGCCTGCTGATTCAACTTTATTTAAAATATTTTGAACGTCAGGGTTTCCATTCAAGTAAATCAATACCCCATCTGTTGAGGATGATTTATGAAACCCTTCTGTATCAAAGATTGCACCACTTATATCAGTCATCATATCCTGTACAGGAAAAGTTCTCATCTTTCTACCCGGTATATCCAACTCTAGTAACTTAACATTAAATAAAGTCTCATAAAATTCAGTATCACGGTTAATATCTGTAGCTGGAATTTCAAACCAGCTAATGGCACTTTTAAAAGTGCATGGTATCTTTTTGCTAAATTATGACAATTATGAGCGTTTAATCTAAGATTAGTTCGTAGCAAAATTAATGCACCTTTGCTGGGATTCAATTCAGGTTTTAGTAAGGCATATTTCATAAAACAACAATTATGCAAAGAAGAAAATTCTTACAATGGTCATCCGTACTAGGATTTTTAGGTGCAACCCAACCAGTTAAAGTTGTAGCCAACTCCTCTACTTTGTTTGAGAAGAACAAAAAACAATCCGACAGACAATATTGGGTAGCCTTGTTAGATAAAATAGCTACACCTGTTTTAGCCAATATGAGTCAGGGATTATTGAAAAAAAATATGCAGGTTGAATTTAGTCCAACAAAAGACAAACGCAACCCCAATGTAGCTTATATGGAAGCTTTTGGAAGATTATTGGCAGGCATTGCACCATTCTTAGCATTACCCAAAGAAGATTCTGACGAAGGAAAAATAAGAGAACGATTACTACAACAAGCATTGGATAGTTTGGTCCATGCAGTAAATCCTGAAAGTCCAGATTATTTGTATTGGGGTTCACCTAAAGAACGTCAGCCATTGGTAGATGCTGCCTATATAGCACAAGCATTTTTAGCAGCACCTGATGTACTTTGGAAACCATTGGCAGAAGAAACAAAGAACAGATTTATTAAAGAGTTTGTGCAAATAAGGCAGATACCACCTGTAAATAGTAACTGGTTGTTATTTGCTGCTATCATCGAAAGTTTTTTATTAAGTATTGATGTGCCCATTGATGCAAAACGAATTGATAACGCAATAGAATCTTTACAAAAATGGTATGTGGGCGATGGATGGTATAGTGACGGTGATAAATTTCATTTCGACCACTACAATGGTTATGTAATGCACCCAATGCTTATTGAAATATTAAGGGTGAATGTTACCAAGGGCAGAAGGAAAAAAGAGGAGTTGGACATAGCCTATAAACGAATGCAGCGTTATGCTACATTTCAGGAAAGATATATTTCTCCTGAAGGAACTTATTTAGTGGTTGGTCGTTCTTCTACATATAGAATTGGAGCTTTTCAACCATTGGTAAAACTGGCATTGGAAAATACACTACCTGAAGATATACAACCTGCACAAGTACGTTGTGCATTAACAGCTGTTATGAAACGCATATTCATCAATGAAACGTTTACAAAAGATGGCTGGCTTACATTGGGTTTGATAGGTAACCAGCAAGCCAATATTGCAGACTCTTATACCAACACAGGAAGTTTATATTTAACATCATTGGTGTTTTTGCCATTGGGTTTACCTGCAATGCATGAGTTTTGGGGTGCTCCGTTTACTGAGTGGACACAAATGAAAGCATGGAGTGGAAAGCCTTTTAAAAAAGATTATGCGGTGGATTATTGATTGAAAGATTAATGAATTTGATTAACTAAAAGACTAATTAATATTCTTCAGTTCAATGGCTGGCAGATTGAAGTGAAAAGCCTTTTGCTTGCAGGCACTTCGACTAGCTCTGTGTGACAAGCAAAAACTTGTAACGAAAAGCTGCAACTGCTGCTGAGATTGGCTCTGCTGCTCACAGCCCTAAAACTTCACCTAAAAAATGGTTGGCGGTTGTTACATTTGCACTTCAAAATTTGAATATGGGTAAAGTACAAATAGGTTTGGTGCAAATGACTTGCAGTGGCAACAAAGAAGCCAATTTGCGAAAAGCAATTGAGAAAACCAGAGAAGCTGCTGCAAAAGGAGCACAAATTGTATGCTTGCAAGAGTTATTTACATCATTGTATTTCTGCGATGTAGAAGATTATGAAAACTTCAAGTTAGCAGAATCTATTCCCGGTGAATCGACCAATGCATTAAGTGTGGTAGCCAAAGAATTGGGTGTGGTAATTATTGCTTCTTTATTTGAAAAAAGAACAGAAGGTTTGTACCACAATACCACTGCTATATTAGATGCCGATGGTACTTATTTAGGTAAGTATCGTAAAATGCATATTCCTGATGATCCTGCTTATTACGAGAAGTTTTATTTCACGCCGGGTGATTTGGGTTACAAAGTTTTCAAAACCAAATTTGCTACCATTGGTATTTTAATTTGCTGGGATCAATGGTACCCTGAAGCAAGCAGAATTACTGCATTAATGGGTGCTGAAATATTGTTTTATCCAACTGCCATTGGTTGGGCAACTTCACAAGACGAAGCTACCAATACCGAACAATACAATGCATGGCAAACCATACAACGCAGCCATGCAGTTGCCAATGGTGTGCATGTAGTAAGTGTAAACAGAGTTGGTTTTGAACAAGATGGTGCCATGAAATTCTGGGGTGGCAGTTTTGTAGCCAATCCTTTTGGAAGCCTGCTATACAAAGCATCTCACGATAATGAAGAAACAACAGTTGTAGAAATTGACACTAAAAAAACAGATCAGTATAGAACACATTGGCCATTTTTAAGAGACAGAAGAATTGACAGTTACCAGCCAATTACTAAAAGGTTTATTGATGAAGATTAAATTGCATTAAACTATGCCTACAGCTCTTCAAAAAAATAGAACATACAAATCTTGGTTTAGCGAAATAAAGCAGCAAATACAACAAGCCCAATTAAAAGCAGCCATTGTTGTAAACAAAGAGTTGTTGTCTTTGTATTGGTTAATAGGTAAAGAAATTGCTGAAAAAGAAACCAACAGTAATTGGGGTGATGGATTAATAGATCAACTTTCTATTGACTTATTAAAAGCTTTTCCCGAGATAAAAGGTTTTAGCCGAACCAACCTTTTTTACATAAAAAAATGGTATATTTTTTATACGCAATCAACTGTACAAAGTTCTATTTCTACTTCTCTGAAACGTAAGCACAGTAAGGATATAATTGTCCCACAGCTTGTGGGACAATTACCTAAAAAAGCCTTACAAAATGAAAAAGTCCCACAGCTTGTGGGACAAATTCCTTGGGGTCATCATAGAGAGATAATTTCTAAAGTAAAAACAATAGATGAAGCTTTATTTTATATAAAAGAAACCGTTAAAAATAATTGGAGTAGAAGTGTATTGGTCGCTCAAATAAATAGTAAGCTATATAAAAGACAAGGAAAATCGATTAACAATTTTGAGCTGACGCTACCCAGGTTACAATCAGATTTGGCAAAAGAAACATTTAAAAACCCATACAACTTTGAGTTGTTGGGAATGGCGTTGGATATAACAGAAAGAGAACTGGAAAACAGTTTAATTAATCACATCAAAACCTTTTTGTTAGAACTTGGACAAGGTTTTGCATACATGGGCAAACAGTTTCCTATACAAGTAAACGGCGATGCGTTTTATATTGATTTATTATTTTATCATACCAGATTGCATTGTTATGTAGTAGTGGAATTAAAAGTTGAAGACTTTAAACCCGAATTTGTAGGTAAGCTGAATTTTTACCTAAATGCTGTAGATGTAGAAGTAAAACAAAAAACCGATAATGCAACCATAGGATTATTACTTTGTAAAACACCCAATAAAGTGGTGGTTGAATACACATTGAAAAATATAAAAGCACCGTTGGGTGTATCTGAGTATAAAGTACAAAGTGCATTACCTAAAAATATGCAGGCTCAATTGCCAACAATTAAACAATTGGAAAAAGAACTTAAAAAGAAATTATAAATGCAAACCCCCAAACAACTCGGCTACTACTTCCCTGCCGAATTTGCCCAACACGATGCCACCTGGCTTAGCTGGCCTCACAAAGAAGCATCATGGCCGGGTAAAATTGATACGATTTATCCTTATTACTGCGAGTTTATTAAATATCTGGCTAAGAATGAACGTGTTTGCATTAATGTAAACAATGAAGCAATGAAACAATTTGCTTTAGGGCATTTGCAAAAAGCAAATATTGATTTAAGTAAGGTGGAATTCTTTATGCATCCTACCAATGATGCATGGTGCCGTGATCATGGTCCAGCATTTTTACTACACAAAACAGAACAAAAGAAAGCCATTGTAGATTGGGGTTACAATGCCTGGGGTGGAAAATATCCTCCATTCGATTTGGATGATGTAATACCAACTTTAATAGGTAAGCATTACAACATTCCAGTCTTTAATCCAAGTATTGTAATGGAAGGTGGCTCTGTAGAATTTAATGGAGCTGGAACCTTGCTTACCTCAACTGCCTGTTTATTAAACCCCAATAGAAACCCTCATTTAAACCAGCAACAAATTGAGGAATACCTGATGAACTATTATGGCGTAGAACAAATACTTTGGGTAGATGAAGGAATTGTGGGTGATGATACAGATGGACATATTGACGATACCGTTCGTTTTGTAAATGAAGACACTGTATTAACTGTTGTAGAAGAAAACAAAAACGATGAGAACTACGCAATACTTCAACACAATTTGAAGCAATTGCAACAAATGCGTTTGCTGAATGGTAAACAACTGAATATTGTTGAATTACCCATGCCCGATGTTGTCGAATACGATGAGCAACGTTTACCAGCTGCCTATGCCAACTTTTACATTGCCAACAAATATGTAATTGTACCCACTTACAGAAGCAGTAAAGACGATAAAGCCTTACAAATAATACAAAGCTGCTTTAAAGACCGTGAAGTAATTGGCATCGACTCAACAGAAATTATATGGGGCTTAGGAAGTTTTCATTGTTTAAGTCAGCAGGAACCTTCTATCTAGGTTGAACTAACTATTAAAAACTAAATGTCAAGTTGAGCCTGTCGAAACTGGTATTATTCAACGAATTCACCAACGACAAGCTCAAATTGATTATTCTACAATAATTTAAGTTGGGTACAATCTCACATATTTTCACGTTCTTATAAGCTTTGCAAACCTATATTTGCAACCACTTAATTTTTAAAAATGGAATACAGTAAATTAATATCAGTAACAGGATTACCAGGATTATTTGAATTGGTAGGCAGCAAAACCGATGGAGCTATTGTAAAAAGCCTAGCCGACCAAACCACTAAATTTGTGAGCAGCCGTATTCACAACTTTTCGCATTTAGAAAGCATCGAAGTATATACCGTTCGTGATAATGTAAACTTAGTAGAAGTATTGCAAGCCATGGACGCAAGTAAAGAAGCTTTACCTAACGATAAAGATCCAAAAGCAGTTACTGATTACATGAAAAAAGTGTATCCTGATATGGATTTTGATCGTGTATTTGCAAGCGATATGAAGAAGATGGTAAAATGGTATGCCATTTTAAAAGCCAATAATGTAGAGTTGAAATTAACCGAAGAGCCAGAAGAAGAAGGAACGCCAGAAGCAGAATAATCAAAAATCGTGTGAATATAATTTCAGCCACTTGATAAATCAGGTGGCTTTTTTTATAACTTGCTGTAAACTTTTTCTATGTCATCTAAAATGAAAAAAGAAAAAACAATAAGCATATCAAAAAAGAAAAAGAGTAGTATTAAAAAAACGATTAGGCAAGGCTCTTATGAATTTGTTATGCAAGCCATAGAAAGAGCTCAGAAATATCAAATAGAGTTTATTAATCACTGGTAATCGAATATTGTTTACTACACAACAATTCTTTTTATTGTATCTGATTCATTTCATTCATCACTAAACAGCAAAAACAATCACCATTTTGCAGGTTTTTGCTATATTGCTGTTTCAATTGCCCACTATGTTCAAAAAAATTATATTGCTTTCCATTCTTGCCACTGTTTTCTTCTATCAAAATAGTACTGCACAATCTTTTTTGCAAAAAACAAAAGAAGCAACTCATTGGGCGGATAGTATTTTTAAAACCCTGAGCAACGAAGAGAAAATTGCCCAGCTTATGGTCATTAGAGCACACAGCAACTTAGGGCAGAAACATGTAGATGAAGTAACCAACCTCATTCAAAAATACAATGTGGGCGGACTCTGTTTCTTTCAAGGAGGCCCTGTTCGTCAGGCTACCCTCACCAACCAATATCAAAAACTGGCCAAAACCCCTTTAATGATTGCCATTGATGGAGAATGGGGCTTGGGCATGCGATTAGACAGTGTCATCAATTTTCCTCGACAATTAATGATGGGTGCTGTACCCGATGCCAAACTCATTTATGCTTTTGGCAAAGCCGTTGGCGAACAATGTAAACGTATTGGCATACAAGTAAACTATGCTCCAGATATCGACATCAACAACAATCCTGAAAATCCGGTGATTAACGACAGAAGTTTTGGAGAAGATAAATACAAGGTTTCCTTATTTGGTGTGCAGTACATGAAAGGTATGCAAGACGTAGGTGTTATGGCATGTGCCAAACACTTTCCTGGTCATGGCGACGTAAGTGTAGATTCGCATTTAGATTTACCCGTAATCAATAAATCAAGAGCCGAGCTAGATAGTTTGGAACTCTATCCTTTTCGTGAACTCATTAAAGCAGGTGTGGGCAGCATGATGATTGCACATTTATACATTCCTGCCATTGATTCTACTGCCAATCAAGCTACGTCATTATCTAAAAAAAATGTAACCGGCATTTTAAGAAATGAATTGGGTTATGAAGGTTTAACCTTTACCGATGCATTAGAAATGAAAGGCGTTGCAAAATTTTATCCAAGTGGAGAAGCTGCAGTACAAAGCCTGATTGCTGGCAATGATATGCTTTGCTTGCCAGGAGATGTTGCCAACACCATTAAAAAAGTAATGGAAGCCATTGCCAATGGCAAATTGGCTCAAACCGATATCGACAGTAAAGTATATAAAGTATTGCTCAGCAAATACCACCTCGGTTTAAACAAAATAGAAGAAATTAAAATCGACAATATCACTGCCGATTTAAACGCATCTACCAATGCCATTCGTGAACAATTGAGCAAAGAAGCATTAACCTTATTGCGTTTAAGCAATGCCAAATTATTGCCCAATAAAAGCAAAAGAAAAGTGGCATTTGTAGGTATTGGCATCAATCAAATGAACACATTTGCAGCCGAAGTAAAAGAAGCTTTTAATGCCAAAGTATTTTTAATGGATTATAAAGATTCTACTTCTTTAGAAAGCATAAAAAAGAAACTCAAACGCAAATACAAAACCATCATTGTTGGTGTACATGCTTACAGTCGTAGGCCAGCCAACAATTATGGCATGAGTAAAGATGCTGTTGAATTGGTACAATACCTGGGCGAAAAAGACAATGCCATCATCTTCGATTTTGGTAACCCTTATGCCATAAGAAATTTTTGTAATGCCAAAAATTTAGTTACCTGTTACGAAGACGATAATCTTACACAAGTTGCAGCAGCCGATTTATTGCAAGGCAAAATAGTAGCCAAAGGAAAACTTCCAGTAACCGTTTGCGATGGATTTAAATTTGGCGATGGCATTACTGCCAATTATTATTTCCCCTACACACAACCAGAGAAAGTTGGACTGAGCAGCGAAAAGCTGGCAGCCATTGATACCATTGCATTACAAGCCATTGAAAAAGGAGCCACACCAGGTATGGTTGTACTCGTTGCTAAAGATGGTAAAGTAGCGTATGAAAAAGCATTTGGCTATACCAACTTCGATAAAAAAGAAGCTGTAACCACCAATATGGTGTACGACCTTGCATCAGTTACCAAAATTTCAGCAACCACTGTTGCCGTAATGAAATTGTACGAAGAAGGAAAAATAGACTTAGAAAAAACCTTGGGCGATTACATCAGCTGGACAAAAGGCACAGATAAAGCCCCACTAAAAATTAAAGATATTCTACTGCATCAGGCAGGGTTAAATCCATTTATACCCTTTTATCGACAAGTAATTGATACTGCAACAGGAAAGCCCAATGAGGGCTTTTTTAGTAAACAGCCAACTCAGCAATTTGGTTATCGTGTTGCCGAAAATTTATTTCTAAGAAACGATTATCGTGATACGTTGTACAAACGTATTGCCACCAGTAAACTTACTGAGCAAGGCAAATATGTGTACAGCGATAACGATTTTATTTTTCTAGGTTTAATTATAGAAGCTGTAACCAACAACAGTTTAGACCATTATGTAAGAACTACTTTTTATGAGCCTTTGCAAATGATGAGTACCACCTACAAACCAAGAGAACGTTATACCTTAAACAACATGGTACCCACTGAGCTGGAAAAGCACTTCCGTCAGCAGTTAATACATGGCGATGTACACGATGAAGGAGCAGCCATGTTTGGTGGTGTGGCAGGCCATGCAGGATTGTTCAGCAATGCCTACGATTTGGCACAACTCTATCAACTCTTACTCAATGGTGGAGAGCTCAATGGCAAACGTTTATTAGAAAAAACCACCATCGAAAAATTTACTGCTTACAACAGCGATATCAGCAGGCGTGGTTTAGGATTTGATAAACCCGAGAAAGACAATGCCACACGTAAAGAAGCCTATCCCAGCAAAAGTGTATCTCCTGAAACCTTTGGCCACACAGGCTTTACAGGCATTTGTGTTTGGGTCGATCCTACCAAAAACCTCATCTATATTTTCTTATCCAATCGGGTAACCCCAACACGAAACAACAATAAATTGGGGCAACTCAATGTTCGTCCCAATATTCAGGAAGCCATTTACAATGCGTTGAAATAATTCCCATAGAGAGGTCTGCTCTTCGAGAGCAGACCTCTCTTATACAAATCCTTCTTGTACAATTTGGGCTCTAAGCAGCAGTACAAAACTCAACAGTTCTACTGTGGCTTTTAGTTGCAAGTTTTTTGTTCGTAGTTCGGCTTCGCTCACTATAACGCACAAAAAAGCTTTTCACTGCAATCCACAGGCCGTGAACTGAAGAATTGCTATGTTAAATCTGCCATTGAATTACACATTCAAATAAACGCAAACAATACTCAAAATAGAAGCTTAGCCATTTCTTTCCCAACTACATCATGTTAATATGAGTGCTAAACCAAAAAGGTTTAGCACACTTACCTAGTGTGTCCTAAAGTATGCAGCTTTTTAGGACACATAAAAATACTTTCGATTTATGCCTGAAACAATTGAAAAAATTGGTGAACGAATAACCCAATTAAGAAAATTAAAAGATTTATCACAACAAAAGTTTGCTATTGAAGCAGATATGGAAAGAACTTATCTGAACCACATTGAGAAGGGCAGAAAAAACATTTCTATTGCTACACTTGAAAAAATATTGAACGCACTTGATGTTTCATTAAAAGATTTTTTTGATGACTCTCTTTTTAATTCAAAAAGGAGGAGCAGAAAATGATAAAAAATAAATCTGTCATTTTAGAAAGCTCAAAAATTCATTCTCTTTCTGATAAAATTTTTAAGGTTTCTGTGTTTGGACCTGACAATTACAGAACTGCATTAATAAGTCATTATCTAAGAACCAAAAACAAAAAGCTAAAGAAAAATGCAATTGCATTTGCTTCAGAAATTTTAGAAGGTTATTTCGATGAAGAGATTAATAGTAAAGTCGCAGAAGAAGCTTTACAATATCTAATAAAATTTGATAATGATGTTTTATTTCCAAAACCTGCTAACCCAAAGTTCACCTTCATAGATTTATTTGCAGGAATTGGAGGTTTTAGAATTGCAATGCAAAGAAATCAAGGAGAATGTGTGTTTACATCTGAGTGGGATAAAATGGCACAAAGAACATACTATGCAAATTTTGGAGAAATTCCATTTGGAGACATTACAAAACCAGAAACAAAAGAATGGATTCCTAATAAATTCGATATTCTTTGCGGTGGTTTTCCTTGCCAACCTTTTTCTATAGCTGGAGTTTCAAAGAAAAATAGTTTGGGCAGAAAACATGGATTTGAAGATGAAAAACAAGGCAATCTTTTTTTCCATATTGCCGAAATAATTGAAAAACATAGACCAAAAACATTCTTTTTGGAGAATGTAAAAAATCTTGTCTCACATGATAAAGGCACTACTTTTAAAGTGATTAAAGAAACACTTTTAGACCTCGGATATTCATTCCATTCAAAAGTTTTAAATGGAAAAAGTTTTGTTCCTCAAAATAGAGAAAGAACGTTCATGGTTGGATTTGATTCAAATGTTTTTGATTATAGGGAATCATTTGAGTTTCCCATCTTACCTGACCCTTCAACTAAAATAAAAGACATATTAGAAAAGCAAGTTGAAGCAAAATACACCCTTACTGACCACCTTTGGAAATACCTTCAAGATTACTCTCAAAAGCACAAAGAAAAAGGTAATGGTTTTGGTTTTGGACTTGTTGACCTCAATGGAACTTCTAGAACAATGAGTGCTAGATATTATAAGGATGGTTCAGAAATTTTGATTCCTCAAAAAAATAAAAATCCAAGAAGATTATCAATTCGTGAAGCTGCTAGATTGCAAGGTTATCCTGATCATTTCAAGGTCGATGCAGTTTCGATGAATCAAGGATATAAGCAATTTGGAAATTCGGTTGTTGTGCCTTTGATTGAGGTAATTGGAGAAAAAATAGTTGAAGTACTACAAACAAAAATCAAATGAATTTAAAAATACTTCTAAAAATTTTTGGTGACAAAAACTGTAAGAAAATTTATATTAAAAGACTTGCAGCAAACGACAACTCAAAAAACCAAGTTTATTTTGGAGGTAGTTTTGATATTTTAAATATTCTGCCCATAAAAGAGATTACTTCTCATGATCCAGGTGATTGGAAAAGAACAAGATTCAAAACAGCGTTAGATTTTTCTTGGGTAAATGAAGAAGGTACTTTAAACGTTGCTCCTGATGCACAACTTATACTTTATCCAAAATATCCTGAGGTAAGATTTTCAGGCTTTTTAAAAGGTGCAAAAAATGCTCCTTCAAGTTTGATGGCAAATAGAATTGAAAACCGTTTGTTGTTTCTTGGGATTACAGATACCGAAAAAATTATTGGTTTTGTTGCTTCTCCCGATTCTGAAATTTCTAAGGAATTTGAAGAGTTGCATAATTTAGAGGACATAGGTGTATTTAAAGAAATAACCATACGGAAAAATGAGATACAACTTAATACAAAAGAGCAGTTAATTAATGAACTAAAAAGAATTCATCAATTAGGCTGGATCGACTCAAAAAGATTAAAATCTGCTGGTGTCTTACTTCCTTGTAATAATACAAACTGTGGGGGCTATACTTTAGAGGCAGAACTTGGTGTTTTTTCAAATGGTTTAGCTGAACCTGATTACTTAGGTTGGGAAATAAAACAATTTGCAGTGAGAAACTTTAAATCATTTAGCTCTAAGCCAATTTCTTTAATGGATCATAGCCCAAGTCATGGATTTTTTGCAGAAAATGGAGCAGAAGCGTTTATAAGAAAATATGGTTATGCAGATATGAAAGGACGTGAAGCAAGATTTAATTTCGGAGGAACTCATAAATATAATGAGCAACATAAGCGAACCAATTTAACATTACTTGTTGAGGGTTTTGATATTGATAGTAATAAAATTATAAATACCGATGGATATATTGGATTGATTGATACAAACGAAAACATGGCTGCATCATGGTCATTTTCATCCCTAATTAAACATTGGAATAAAAAGCACTCTAAAGCATGTTATGTACCTTCTTTAAAAAGAGAAAATAGCGGAATTTTTCCTTTTTCAGACTTACAATATTCGTATGGTAACAAAATAATATTAGGCAGCTATACAGACATTACTTTATTTCTAAAACAAGTTTATCTTGGCAATGTTTATTATGATCCTGCGATAAAATTGGAATTAGCCATTGAAGGTGAAAGGGGTCAGAAAACTAAAACAAGAAGTTTATTTAGAATTAACTCTACGAACCTTTCTTCTTTATATAAAGAGAATGAGATAGTTGATTTGAATAATGAATAACTATATTATACAAATTGGATTAAAAGAAATATTGAAACTATTTTACTTCCCCTTACTTGTCTATAAAACTTTTACATAGCATTGCTTCCCATTTATCACTCTTAGTTAAGCTGTTAATTAAACCATCGTAGGTTAACAAAACACAAGTAGAAATCATTAATTTCATAACTTGTCTCTGTAAGTCCCTAAATTATGTTTAGGTAGATTATACGATGAACAATAAAAACTACTTATACCATTTTATATGTTAGAGCATAAAAAATGCAAATGTGATGACGACTATTGGGAAGAAATAGTTGTTCAAAATGATGAAAATTATAACCAAAGGACTACTATTTATTTTCACTGTGATTGTTGTGGCGAAGACTTTAGAGTTGAGGATTTTGAGACAGGTTTAGAAGTTGAATTTAATGAAATGACTTAGCAATTTATAAACCCCTGCTCTTCGGGATTTGCAGTCCCGAAGTTTTATGCTGTTGCCTTTGGCAACTATAGTGTTCATTGCTAAAAGCAATAAAATAGTACTACGAGACTTCAAGTCTCATAGAGCCCAAAAACGAAACGATTACAAATTGTAGCCGTTTGAAATTATCAATCAGATAAATAATTGAATTTTAAACTGCCTGCTTTTTATTTTTGCTCACCCTCACTAGCCATCACTTCTTTTTCTCTCTTCCACCAACGATAACCCACAAAACCCATAATGAGTAGTGGTGTCATCATTAAATAAACAATGGCATTATTGAGTGCCGAGGCTGGCCCTTCGCCCAATTGTTGGGCTGTTTTAGTACATATAGAACATTGTGCAGTGGCTGTAAAAGATGCAGCCAACACACCAATAAAAATCAATAAAAAACGCCTCCAGTTCATACCCTAAAATTTTCTGCTGCAAAGATAACGTTGCTACCTTCTGCAAAAAATATTTACCTTAACCGTTCAATATTTGTAATGCAACATCGCAGAAAGTTTATACAACAAGTGGGTTTATTGGCTGGTGCATTTTCGGCAAACAGCATTTTTAATCAATTGCAAGCTGCACCGTTCAGCTCAGCCAATCAATTAGCAGCCAATCTTACACCACAACAATTGGCTAGTAACGAAGATTATTGGAGTGTTATTCAACAAGCTATACGGTGAATTCTTCCGTTATTAATTTAAACAATGGTGGTGTAAGCTCTCAGTTGGCGTAGTTCACCCCACCATCACTCGGTGTAAAGCTGTGCCTGTGACGTAGTTTTATGAAGCATTTGCAGGGCTGCCGCCCAATGTCATTTAGTTAAGGTTATTTAGAAGTTGTTTCGATAATTTTTTTGAGTTTGATGTTTACCGTATCTACGTTTGGAAGTTTTCTTTCTTACTATTGTTCTTTTAGGTCTTATAGGTTCTG
>JBIKRV010000044.1:0-23577 GCA_044348985.1 Chitinophagaceae bacterium | reverse complement strand
AGCCCCTCATGGCCGATGGTACTTGCATTTTGCTGGGAGAGTAGGTAGCTGCCGTATTTATTAAAAAGCCTTTTCTAAATAAATAGAAAAGGCTTTTTTGTTTTAAATGAGACTGTCTTAAAAGGGCTATATTTACCAGCTTATGTACTTGCTACTATAATTAGTCGATTTATTTTATTGCTTTAATTTGTTCAATAGCATACTGAATGTTGAAGTGTACCTCTGGCAGCCAGCAGGATTTACAACAACGCCACTAAGAATCATAGTAACAAAACAGATTGATCAATATAAACTTACCTTATATTTATATTTCAATTACTTTTTTAGTTGGGTAACGCACTTGTGATGCTTTGAAATATTGCAAACATGGAGTTTGCTGGATTTTATTTCAATTTATACACACGATTTTTTTAAAAATTAACAACCACTTATCACTCATACAATAACTGCATTTTCCATTTTCCTTTTAATCTATTATGTTTGCTACTCTCTTAAAAACCAAAACAAATGAATTTTAAAAAAACGAACAACATTGTAGGTTGGTTAGTAGCGTTAATTGCTTGTAGTACCTATATTTTAACTGCAGAAGCTGGTGGCAGCTTATGGGATTGTGGTGAATTTGTAAGTAGCTGTTTTAAATTACAAATTCCGCATCCTCCTGGTGCTCCTATGTTTGTATTATTGGGTAGGTTCTTTATTATATTATTTGGTGATAACCCAATGACTGCAGCTAAAGCAGTGAATATCATGAGTGCTTTGGCAAGTGGATTTACCATCTTGTTTTTGTTTTGGAGTATTACCCACTTTGCCAGAAGAATTGTGCATACTGATACTACAAAAGAATTAACAGGTACTCAAATTTGGAGCATTATGGGTGCTGGTATTGTGGGTGCTTTGGCCTATACATTTAGCGATAGTTTTTGGTACAGTGCTGTTGAAGGCGAGGTTTATGCATTGAGTTCTTTCTTTACTGCATTGGTGTTTTGGGCCATTTTAAAATGGGAACATGAAGCAGATCAAAAAGGTGCTGACCGCTGGATTGTTTTTATTTTCTTTATGATGGGCTTATCAATTGGTGTTCACTTATTGAACTTGTTAACCATTCCTGCAATTGTAATGGTTTATTATTTGCGTAAGAAGCCAGAATTAAACTATAAAGCGATTCGTAAATATTTTGTTTTACTAACAATAATTGGTGGTGTATTGGCCTTTATTGGCGGATTGGTTGTTGCTAGTGGAGAAGCTACTGACAGAGTGCCAATGGATGCTACTGTTGCTGGGTTAATGATTTTTGGAACAATTGCTGCCATAGGTATTTTATACTTTATAGAATCTTTAAATAAAGAGAAAAAAGAGTATTACGGCGGCATGTATATTTTCTTTGTAATAGGATGTATTATTACAGGCATTGTTCAGGTTGTAGTAATACAATTTACTATAAAAGCGGCAGGGACTTTTGATAGATTTTTTGTAAACGATTTGAACTTACCCTTCTTTTCTGGGTTTACTTATTATTTTATTATTTTAGCTATAATAATTTTTACAGGTTTAAGGTTAACAAACTACATTACATCTAGAAAAAATGTTCCAGTTATTTCCTACTATTTATTTGGTGTTTTTGTAAGTCCCTTGGGAGCTTTGGTTATTTGGTACTTGAACAGGAAAAAAGAAAACAATACTAAAATTGTTTATTTAATGTATTGGTTTGTAACTCTCGTTTTATTCTTATTACTTCCTTTAGCACTTGGTAGCATTTTAAAATATGTGGTAATAGTAACAGTTTCTTGTGCTGTCGGTATTATACTTGGTTACATAATTAAGGAAAGTGTATTTAAGTCTTTAAGATTGGGTATTTGGTGTTTTGCATTTATGTTAATTGGTTACAGCACTTATTTAACTACCATGATTCGTAGTAGTGCTGATCCTGCTGTTGATATGTATAATGTAGATAATCCAATGAGTTTAGTGGGTTATTTAGGTCGTGAACAATATGGTGATTTCCCAATTTTATATGGACAAAAATTTACTGCTCGTCCTTATGATTCAAAAGAGACAGGCACTAAATACCAAAAAGGCAAAGACAATTATGTAGAAATTGGAAAGGATTTCAAATATGTGTATGCTGCTGAAGATAAAATGGTGTTTCCACGTGTGTGGGATGGCAGTAACGACCAATATCATGCAGATTATTATGCAACATTCTTAGGTATTGGTAAAAATCAGGATGGTACTTATGATAAAGAACCAACTCAGGGAGATAACATCCATTTCTTAATGGGTTATCAAATAAACTTCATGTATTTCCGATATTTTATGTGGAATTTTTCTGGAAAACAAAATGATGTGCAAGGCACTTATCAAGGTAATGTGAGAGATGGTAACTGGATTACAGGTATCAATTTTATTGACAATTTAAGATTGGGTGAGCAAAGTAAATTACCAGATAGTTTAAAAAAGAACAAAGCACATAACACCTTATTTGCATTACCTTTTATTTTGGGATTAATTGGCTTATTCTATCATTTCAAAAGAAAAGGTGGCGATGCTTTTGTAAACTTATTATTATTCTTCTTTACAGGTTTTGCAATTGTTATTTACTTAAACCAAGCAGGTAATCAACCACGTGAACGTGATTATGCTTATGTAGGCAGCTTTTATGCGTTTGCTGTATGGATTGGTTTAGGTGTTTTACAAGTAAAAGATTGGTTAAGTAAAATAGCTGGTAATAGTCTTGCACCAACATTGGCAACTGCTGTTTGTTTATTAGCTGTTCCAGTTTTAATGGCTCAGCAAGAATGGGATGATCACGACAGAAGCAAAAAAGTTATAGCTAGAGATTTGGCTAAAGATTATTTAGAAAGTTGTGCCCCCAATGCAATCTTATTTTCGTTTGGCGATAACGATACCTATCCTTTGTGGTATGCACAAGAGGTTGAGGGGATTCGTCCTGATATTCGTGTAATCAACTACAGTTTATTGGGTATAGATTGGTATATTAATCAGTTGCGTTATAAAGTAAATCAAAGTGATGCCATTGATGTTATTTGGAGTGCTGATCAAATAGAAGGACGTAAGAGAGATTTCATCTTATATGCTCCAAAACCAAACTTCCCAGAGAATATGTACTACGACTTATATGATTTAATGAAAAATTATGTAGGTAGCGATAAGCCAGAGTACATGGATAATTCAAGGGGGGAACCTTTAAACAGTTTCCCTGTTAAAAAAGTATCTGTACCTGTTGCTAAAGATGTGGTTACGAAAAATGGAACAGTTAATGAAAAAGATACAGTAGCAAATGAATTAAGATTTGATATTCCACGTACATCATTGCAAAAAAATGATTTGGCTGTATTAAATATTATTGCTGCCAATAAGTGGAATCGTCCAATTTATTTTACCAATAATTCTCCATACCAAATTAATTTAGGGTTTGAGAAATATTTAAGAATGGATGGATTAAGTTACAGATTGGTACCTGTTGAAAATACCAATACTGCTGTATCAGGAGATTGGCCTTTTGTAAATACCGATTGGGCTTACACCAAAATGATGAAAACTTTTGCATTTGGTAATGCCGAATTAAAAGGTGTTTATTATGATGAAGAGAATAGAAGACATTTGAATTCTATTAGAGAGGCTTATACCGATTTAGCTTTTGATTTAATTAACAGAAATCGTAAAGAAGATGCAAGAGCTGCATTAAATCGTTGCGATAAAATGATGTTGGAAGAAAACTTCAGCTATGGTCAAGTTAGTCGTGGCAACCAGCATAATAGAAATGCAATGCGTTTCTTAGCTGCCTGCTACAGTGCTGATGATAAAGAACTGGCTGCAAAAGTGTTGAAAGGCTTACGAAAAGATTTGAACCAGCAACAAGATTACTATGTTTCGTTGGGTGGTGGCAAAATGGATAGAGCAGCTTACGACAAGTTGATTAAAGAATACATTTTCCGTTATAATACTGCTCGTACAAGACAAGATCAGGTTATGGCCGATCAAATTTTGGAAAATGGATTGAGTGGACATCAACTAAAAATGACTGATGAAATTCGAATGAGTTATAGCATGTTGTTGGAAGTTGAACAAATGGAAAAAACTTATGGTACACCAAAACCAAGTTCTCCAGAACCTGCAGCAAAAGATTCACCTAAAGTGAAATAATATTATTTCTTATATCGAAATATCCTGTCGGCTGAAAATGTTGGCAGGATATTTTTTTGCCTGAACTTTAATGTTCTGTCAACTGTTAAGAGATTAGTGTAAATAAATTCAGCATGATCGGAAACCGCTTTATACAATTAAATCCAAATGAAAATAGCAAAAGCAAGTTTGAGCAAATGCTCGATATTTTCATGCAATTACTCACTTATACCAATGGCGATGCAAGTGAGGCGTTAAGTTGGATGAATGAATTGGATAAGAAATATCAATTTACAACAAGTGAATATGGTATGGGTGATTTTATTCAAGATTTAAAAGATAATGGTTATTTGAATGAAAATCCTCTAGATGGCTCGATGAACATCACAGGTAAAAGTGAGCAAACGATTCGCAAGAAAAGCTTAGAAGAAATTTTTGGTAAACTGAAGAAAACCAAGCAAGGTAATCATCAAACGTTTAAACATGGACAAGGCGATGAAGTGAGTCCTAATACCAGAAATTTTCAGTTTGGCGATATGCTGGAACAAATTGATTTTACAGAAAGTATTCGTAATGCACAAATCAATCATGGTATTGATTCATTTAACATGAAGGAAGATGATTTGCAAATCAGAGAGACCGATTTTAAATCGCAAACATCCACTGTATTAATGATTGATATTTCTCACTCGATGATTTTGTATGGAGAAGACAGAATTACACCTGCCAAAAAAGTAGCCATGGCATTGAGTGAATTAATAACTACTAAATACCCAAAAGACACATTGGATATTGTAGTATTTGGTAACGATGCATGGCAAATTGAAATCAAAGATTTGCCTTATTTGCAAGTGGGGCCATATCATACCAATACAGTTGCTGGCTTAGAATTAGCAATGGATATTTTTAGAAGAAGAAAGAACAGCAATAAGCAAATTTTTATGATTACCGATGGTAAACCCACTTGTTTAAAAATAGGAGGGAAGTATTATAAAAACAGTTTTGGGTTAGATAGAAAAGTGGTGAATCGTTGCATCAATTTAGCAGCACAATGTAAAAAGTTGAAAATACCGATTACTACTTTTATGATTGCGAGTGATCCATACTTACAAAGTTTTGTACAGGAATTTACGGAGATGAATAATGGTAAAGCATTCTTTGCAAGTTTGGATAAATTGGGAGCATTTATTTTTAAGGATTTTGAAAGTGGAAAGAGGAAAACGGTGTATTAAGTTTTGCCGGAAAGACGGTAAGAGTTTTGGTTGTAGACAATTTTACCACAAAGGCACAAAGAACACAAAGGGAAAACTTCGTTTTTTGAAATACATTAACTGTGATTAAATTCAATGATGGCATACTTTAATTTATCTGAAAAGGAAGAATTTCTCGGGAAGGAGATTGTTGATTGTGCTTTTAAAGTGCATAAAGAGTTAGGTCCAGGGCTTTTGGAGAAAGTTTATGAAGCTTGCTTTTGTTATGAGTTAGAAAAGAAAGACATACCATTTATAAGACAAGTCCCAATACCAATTGTATATGATAATAAAATTTTTGAGGAAGGTTTTGTAGCAGATGTCTTGGTTGATGATTTAGTGATCTGTGAACTAAAAGCTGTAAATGAAATTAATCCAATTTGGCATGCACAAATTATCAGTCATTTAAAATTAACCAATCGTAGATTAGGATACTTAATAAATTTTAATGTACCAACTATCAAAGAAGGCATTAAACGATTTATCGTTTAAACTTTGTGTCTTTGTGGTTTAAAATAAAAAAGTATAAAAAAGTTATACAGTTGAAGAGTGCGACGCCACTGCTATTAAATTGAAATACAAAAGTTTGGTTCATCCTTCGACTACGCTCAGGATTAAAATATATAATTATGGATATTAGTAAGATTGTAACATTAGGTCAGTTAAAGAAAAGTGGATATAAAACTTTATCGGTTAAAGATGAAGTGAGAAAAAATTTGATTGGAAAAATTCAATCAAAAGAAAACCCATTTACTGGAATTATTGGGTATGAAGACACGGTAATTCCTGATACAGAAAGAGCTTTGTTGAGCAGACATAATATTTTGTTTTTGGGTTTACGTGGACAAGCAAAAACACGTATGGCAAGGCAAATGGTTGATTTGCTGGATGAATACATTCCTACAATTGCAGGTAGTGAAGTAAATGATGATCCATTAAAACCTTTGAGTAAATATGCCAAAGATTTAATTGCTGAACATGGAGATGAAACGCCGATTCATTGGGTACATAGAAAGGAACGTTATGGAGAAAAATTAGCAACACCTGACGTAAGTGTGGCTGATTTAATTGGCGATATTGACCCCATTAAAGCAGCTAATTTAAAACTGAGTTTTGCAGATGAACGAGTGATTCATTATGGCATTATTCCACGCAGCAACAGAGGCATTTTTGTAATTAATGAAATACCCGATTTGCAGGCAAGAATTCAGGTTGCCTTGTTCAATATTTTAGAAGAAGGGGATATTCAAATTCGTGGATTTAAGTTGCGAATGCCTTTGGATATTTTATTTGTATTTACAGCAAATCCTGAAGACTATACCAACAGAGGAAGTATTGTAACACCTTTAAAAGATAGAATTCAAAGTCAGATTTTAACCCACTATCCAAAAACCATTGAAGAAAGTTTAGCCATTACTGAACAGGAAGCAAATATTTTGCAAGAGCAGCAAGATAAAGTTGCAGTAAGTGATTTGGTAAAACGTTTGGTTGAGCAAATTGCATTTGAAGCAAGAAGTAATGAATATGTAGATAAGAAAAGTGGTGTGAGTGCAAGGTTAACTATTGCTGCTTATGAAAATTTAGTAAGCAGTGCTGAACGCAGAGCCATCATAAATAATGAAAAACAAACACAGGTTTGGATAAGTGATTTGGTGGGTGTAATTCCATCGTTAACAGGTAAGATTGAGTTGGTGTATGAAGGTGAGCAGGAAGGACCGTATCAAGTAGCTGTTAATTTAATTGACAGAGCCATACGTACTTTATTTGTACAATATTTTCCTAACCCTGAGCAAGCAAAAAAGAAAAAGGCAACAGGCAAAAAAAGTGTAGAAGAAAAGCCAGATGAAAATCCTTATAAACTTATTACTCGATGGTTTGATGCAGGCAATCACCTAGATGTTTTGGTTGATATGAAGGACGAAGAAAAAGTTCAGGCATTGTACAAAGTAGATGGATTATTTGGTTTGGTAAAAAAATACTTTCATGCTACCCATGATAAAGAAAATGCTTTGTTGATGGAGTTTGTGTTGCATGGATTATCGGCTTATTCTTTAATCAGTAAAAAAATAATTGAAGGAAGAATAGAGTTTAAAGATTTAATGGGCAGTATGATGAATTTAAATTCCATGAATTTTAGTGACGATGAATTGGAAGAAGATGATTTTAGATAAGTTACTTTTAGATTGAGTGGGTATTTATTAGTCACTCAATTTTACATCAATCACTTTCATCTGTAAATTTTTTTCGCCATTAAATTCGTTTAAGTCTAGTGTGAAAACAATATCCAATGGTTTATTTTTCTGTAATAAGGAAAATTTGTTAGCCATATTAAAACCAATACCTGTTAAGTGAATGTCTTTTTGTTTTACAGAAAATCGTAAGTGTTGTTCTTTTACAATTTTAGAAAAACCAGTATCTCGTAAATTTTTTGCAACAAAAACTGGCCGCATGTTTTCGGGTCCAAATGGTTCCATTTGGGAGAGGATATTATAGAAAGATGGAGTGAGTTCATCAAATGAAATTTCACTATCAACAATAATTTCAGGAATTAATAATTCTGGTGGAATTGTTTCGCTAACTACTTTTTCAAATGCATTGCTAAAGTTGTTAACCTGATCAGGGAGTAACGTCATGCCTGCTGCAGCAAAATGACCACCGTAACCCAGTAAATGTTCTCTGCAAGCATGAATGGCTTCATATAAATTAAATCCAGCTACACTTCTTGCACTGCCACCAACAATTTCTCCACTTTTAGTTAATACAATCGTTGGACGATAATAAGTTTCAATTAATCGGCTGGCAACAATGCCAACAACACCTTTGTGCCAATGTTCCTGAAAAAGGACTGTTGTTTTTCTGTTGACTAAAATTGGGTCATTTTCTATAATGGACAAAGCTTCTTCAGTAATGCTGCTATCAGCTTCTTTTCTATCGGTATTATCGCTGTGTAACATTTCGGCAAACTCCATTGCTTTGGTTACATCTTTTTCAATGAATAGTTGAACCGCTTTTTTTGCATCATCCATTCTGCCAGCAGCATTAATTCTGGGTGCAATAATGAAAACCAAATTGCTGATGGTCATTTCTTTTTGCACATTGGCCAAGTTCATTAATGCTTTAATGCCAGTGTTTGGGTTGGTATTCACTTTCTGTAATCCGTAGTAAGCAAATATTCTGTTTTCATCAACCATGGGAACAATATCAGCAGCAATAGCAGTTGCAAGCAAATCTACGTATTGCAAATAACTATTTTCATTTAACTCCAAAGTTTCGGCTAATGCCTGCATTAATTTAAAGCCAACTCCACAACCACACAACTCTTTAAAAGGATAATTACAATTTTTTTGTTTGGCATTTAAAATAGCTACTGCATCAGGAATAATTGCATCGGGTAAATGATGATCGCAAACAATAAAATCAATGTCTAAACTTTTTGCGTAAGCAATTAAGTCAACACTTTTAATACCACAGTCTAATGAAATGATTAAAGTTTGATTATTTTCTTTGGCATAGTCTATACCTGCTTTGCTAACACCATAGCCTTCTTTGTATCTGTGAGGAATATAATAATCTACATTGGTATAAATATCTTTCAAGAATTGATATACCGATGCAACGCTGGTTGTACCATCTACATCATAATCGCCAAATACTAAAATATGTTCGTTATTATTGAAGGCTAATGTAATTCTATTTACAGCTTTATCCATGTCTTTCATCAACCATGGACTGTGCAATTGAGTTAAGCTCGGTCGAAAGTAATTTTTTGTTTTAGCATAATCATCCAAACCACGTTGAGCCAAGATTTTACAAAGCGTTTTATTGATTTTTAAAGCTTGCTGTAGGTGTATTATATTTTGTTCGGTTGCCTGTAATATGTTCCAACGTTTCTGCATAAATTAATCTGTATAAACATATTAAAATTAATAAACTCTGTCTGTAGTATAACGAACCAATTCTTCCAAAGCATCACGAACATCGGATTGAGGGAATTGATGTAAAATAGACAAAGCCTCATCACGGTAAGCAAACATCTTTTTTGTTGCATAATCGATACCTCCAAGTGCATTTACCTGATCAATTATATACTTTACTTTGTCGGGTTGTGTATTTTCGTTTTTTACGATGTAAATGATTTTCTTTTTTGTAGAAGCATCACAATTATTCAATGCATAAATAATTGGCAGTGTTAACTTCTTTTCTCTAATGTCATTTCCAGTTGGTTTACCAATATTAGCAGAACCATAATCGAATAAATCGTCTTTTATTTGAAATGCCATGCCTACTTTTTCTCCAAATAAACGCATTTGTTCAACCTGTTCTTCACTCTCAAAAGTAGATGATGCCCCAGCAGCACAAGATGAAGCTAGTAAAGAAGCAGTTTTGCCTTTAATTATTTCATAATAAACCTCTTCTTTTAAATTCAGGTTTCTTGATTTTTCAATTTGTAGCAATTCACCTTCACTCATTTCACGAACTGCGTTAGAAAGAATTTGTAAAACTTGATGGTCTTTATTATTTAGAGAAAGTAACAATCCTTTTGAAAGTAAATAATCACCAACTAAAACAGCTATTTTATTTTTCCAAAGTGCATTAATAGAAAAAAAACCCCTTCTTTCCATTGCTTCATCTACAACATCGTCGTGTACAAGGGTTGCAGTATGTAATAATTCAACCAAAGAAGCTGCTCTATATGAGGTATCGTTAATTGCTCCTCCTAATTTTGCTGATAAAAGCACAAACATTGGCCGAAGCTGTTTTCCCTTCCTTTTAACAATGTATTGCATAATTCTATCCAACAAGGATACCCTGCTTTTTACCGCTTCTCTAAAGCGAACTTCAAATAATTTTAGTTCTTCCCCTATAATCTGTTTCGCTAAATTCATCTCTATTGTTAATAAAACTGCAATATACCTCATTCAATCTAATCCTATGCAACGGATTAAAACCGGTTATTGTCACTAGGTGTAGACTAAAAAAACTTTAATATTTTGATATTTTAACGGGTTTGACTACTTTTGTTCAAATGTTCATAAATATAATTCAACATTTTATTAATAAATCATGATTATGGCAAGCAAAAAGTACATTTTATTAGCAGTTCTGTTTGTTGCTTTACAAGTAACAAGCTTTGCACAAGGTAACGATTGGGGTTGGGATTGGAAAGACAGTTCTAAGGTTCCAGCGAAACGTATGCCTCAACACAATGAGTTTTTAAATAACAATTATCCTTATCCTGCTCAACCACGCAGCCAATGGGAATTGGGTTTCACTGGTGGTGCAGCAATGATTATAGGAGATGTAAAATCTAAAGTTGGCTTTGGTGGTGGTATTAGTCTTAGAAAAGCGTTAAACCATATTTTCTCAGTTCGTGGTCAGTACTTAGGTACCTTTAATGCAGGCAATCCAAACACTTTTGGTTTAGCAACAGGACAAAGAGAATATAAAACCAAAACCCATAGCGGTAATCTAGACTTTATTCTTTCTTTGAATACTTTAAGTAACTACAGGGGTAATCCTAAAACAAATGTGTACGTTTTTGGTGGTTATAGCTTAATTGCAAGTCAAGTAACTCAAAAAAGCGTTGCAGGTGTAGAGAATATTTTTTATGGTTTTGGTCAACCAAACTCGCAAGCTGGGTTGTTTACTACAATGTGGGGTACAGAAAGAAATGGCCGCAAAGGTTGGTCATTAATGCAAGGTTTTTCAACTGGTGCTGGTTTTGCTTACAAGTTAAACAATAAGGTAAATATTGGGTTAGAACAAAGATTTACTTTCATTTCTCCAGGATATGACTATTCTGATGGTTTTAAAGCTGGAAATAGTAATGATTTTTACAGCTATACTGGTGCAAGGGTTAATGTTAACATTGGTAGTACAGCAAAAAGAGTTCAACCACTTTATTGGATTAATCCTAACAACTTTGTTTACAATGAGTTGAATAAACCGCAGCATATGAAAATGCCAAAAGTTAAATTGGATGATGCAGATGGAGATGGTGTAACTGATCAATTCGACTTAGAACCAAACACACCAGCTGGTGCAAAAGTAGATTCTCATGGTCGTGCAATTGATACTGACGGAGACGGTATTCCTGATTATAAAGACAAAGAAATTCTTACTCCTCAAAAATGGTTCCCTGTTAACAATGAAGGTGTTGGTACAGCCCCTGAACCATCTTGCTGCAAGGAGTTAAGAGATGAGTTAGCAAAAGTTAAAGAAGATATTGCAAATGGTGTAGCTGCAAAAAATAATTGTGCTATTGGCGAATTACCAAGTGTACAATTTAAAGGCGGTTCTAAATTAACCAAAGACGCACAAGCAGTTTTGGCAACAGTAGCTCAAAAAATTAATGCTAATCCTACTTGTAAAGTAAAAGTTGTTGGTTATGGTTCTACTGACAAAAAAGCTCAACAATCTAGTTGGGAAAAAGTAAATGCTGTAATCAAATACCTTGTGGAAAAGCAAGGTGTAGCCGAAAACAGATTTGTATTTACTTATGCTCAGGAAGGAGATGCCAATACTGTAGATTTACAAGGAACAACAGAAGATGGACCTAATTCAGTTCCAGCTCCGCATCCAAATTTAAAAAGTAAAAAATAAATAATTTATCGCATTTCTATCGAAAGGAGGCTGTCTCAAAAGTTCGAGACAGCCTCTTTTTATTCGGAGAGGTGGAGAGGTAATGGAGAAATTTTTAGTACAGCCAATTTTCAGATGCTTATTTTTTTATTAATAACCACTGTAGATTAATATTTTATTTGTTTTTTCAAAATGCAATCATTTGCTGTAGTTTTCAATTATAGAAGATATTTTACGGATACTTTATTCACATTTCCATTATCCTACCCTATGTTTATTCTGCCTAACCCTAAAACTTACTTAATTTCATCGAAAAGCCATTAATAGAAATATTGAGGGCTTTTTGTATTATTCTTAACTTGTGAAGTACACATTCTAAAAGAACAGTACTTAAATTGCCAACAAAACCATACTTTTGCAAACTTCCATGAAACGAGTACTTACTTTTTTATTTATTGCTACTATTGCTTTTATATCTTGCACATCAAAATTTGCTAAAATTCAAAAAAGCAAAGATTATCAGTACAAGCTTAAAATGGCTGAACAGTTCTATGCAAAAAAGAAATATAATTACGCTCAAATTTTATTTGAGGAAGTATTTCCGTATATCAAAGGGACTTCTCAGTTCGAAGATGTGTACTACAAATTTGCATACTGTTCTTACTATGAAAAAGATTACCTCAACTCAGAGAATCTTTTCAAAAGTTTTGTGGAAACTTTTCCCAATAGTACAAAAGCTGAAGAATGTGAATATATGAGGGCCTACAGCTACTTTAAGCAATCGCCTAAAGTTGAGTTAGATCAAACAAATACAAACAAGGCAATTGGGTTAATGCAGGCGTTTATAAATACACATCCTACCTCGCCAAGAGTAAAAGAAGCTACCGGAATTATGGATTTGTGTAGAGAAAAATTAGAGCAGAAAGATTATAAAAGTGCCGAATTGTACTATAACCTTGGTTTTTTTAAGGCAGCTGCTATCAGCTTTTCGAATGTTTCAGAAAATTTTCCTGATTCAAAAAAAGGCGATGAATATAAACTATTGGTTATCAAATCGTATTACAAATATGCTGAAATGAGCATACCTGAAAAGCAAGCAGAACGGTACGAAAAAGTAGTAAGTGAGTGTGCCGATTTTATTGAGCGTTTCAGAGACAGTAAATATTTTTCGGAAGTTGAACGTTATAAAACATTATCGAATAACTTTATTAAAAATTCAAAAAATGAGCAAGTTAAGAAGGCAGCTTAGTGCCAATACGAACAGTGTGGTTGAAACAAAAAATCTGATTGACATAAAAGCTCAAACAGGTAACTTGTACGAATCAATCTCTATCGTTGCAAAACGAGCAAACCAAATCAACATTTCTTTGAGAGAAGAATTGCACAACAAATTGGAAGAGTTTGCTAGTCATACAGATAGCTTGGAAGAAATTCATGAGAACAAAGAACAAATTGAAATTTCTAGAGCCTACGAGAAAATGCCTAATCCTGCTATTCTTGCAACACAAGAGTTTATGGAAGGTAAAGTATATTACAGAAAAAATGAGGAAGATTTGTTTAGATAGTAAACAATTATGTACAATATATTTTTAAAACGACAGTAATAATACTGTCGTTTTTATTTACTTTCATACTTCAAATAAAGCATGCTTAAACACAAAAAAATATTGATTGGTATTACTGGTAGCATAGCTGCTTACAAAGTAATTTTATTGGTTAGGCTACTGGCAAAAGCTGAGGCAGAAGTAAAAGTAGTAATGACAAAAGCAGCTACAAATTTTGTATCTCCGTTGGTATTATCTACTTTATCTAAAAACAAAGTACTGGTTGATTTGGCCGATGAAAATGAGTGGGCAAATCATGTAATGTTAGCTCGTTGGGCAGATGTTTTTTTAATTGCCCCATTAAGTTGTAATACATTAGCTAAAATGGCTAATGGAATTTGTGATAATCTGTTGTTAGCAGTTTATTTGTCTGCCGCTTGCCCTGTTGTGGTTGCTCCAGCAATGGATGAAGATATGTGGCATCATCCAGCTACAAAATATAATATTGAACGGTTGAAAAATTATGGGAATAAAATTTTAAGTGTAGGAAATGGCGAATTGGCAAGTGGTTTAGTAGGAGAGGGAAGATTAGCTGAACCTGGATTTATATTGAATTATATTATTGAAAATTTTGGTAGAAAGAAAATATTCGACGGCAAAAAAATATTAATCTCTGCAGGTCCAACTTATGAAGCATTAGACCCTGTAAGATTTATTGGTAATTACTCATCGGGTAAAATGGGTTTTGCGTTGGCAGAAGCTTTTTACTTGCAAGGGGCCGACGTAACTGTAGTTTCAGGTCCTACAAATCAAAAAGCAGCTTACGCTGGTATTAAAATTATTTCAGTAGTATCTGCTGAAGAAATGTACAAAGCTTGCATAAAAGAGTTTAAAAAAACAGATATTGCTGTTATGAGTGCTGCTGTTGCAGATTATAAACCCGAAGTAGAAGCAAACCAAAAAATTAAAAAGAAAGAAGATAAGTTTAATCTGAACCTTACAAAAACAAAGGATATTTTATTTGAGTTGGGTAACCAAAAAAAGAAAAACCAGTTTTTAGTTGGTTTTGCTTTAGAAACAAATAATGAACAGGCAAATGCTTTAGATAAGTTAAAGCTTAAAAATGCCGATTGTATAGTTTTAAATTCACTAAATGATTCGAAAGCTGGTTTTGGATACGATACCAATAAAGTGAGTATTTTATACAAAGATGGCACTATTGAAAATTTTGGATTGAAATCTAAAAAAGAAGTAGCAGCCGATATAATTTCATTTATCGAAACGCATATATAATGAGTAAAAAAATATTTTTCTTCTTATTGCTTCTAGTTAGTTTTTCAACTTCTATGCAAGCCGAAGAGTTACAAGCTAAAGTAACTGTAATTGCAAGCCGTGTTCCGTCAACGGTAGATAGAAAAATATTTACAACACTACAAACACAGTTAACCAATTTGCTTAATACACGCAAATGGGGAAATGATGTTTTTAAGCAATCAGAAAAAATAGAATGTAGTTTTCTTTTAAATATCGAAAGTATTCAGGAAACAAACGTGTATAAAGCATCTTTAACTGTTCAGGCAGCAAGACCAGTTTTTAATGCTGGTTATCAGGCTGCATTGATTAACTTTATGGATGCCGATGTATTGTTTAAATACATCGAATATCAACCTGTAGAATTTAATGATAACAGGGTACAAGGTACTGATGCATTGGTATCTAACTTAACTGCTGTTTTTGCTTTTTATGCTTATATGATTGTTGGGATGGATTATGAGTCGTTTGCTCCAAGAGGTGGAGATGCTTTTTTCCAAAAAGCACAAAATGTGGTAAACAATGCACCTGAAGGAAAAGGCATTAGTGGCTGGAGAGTGTTTGATGGATTAAGAAACAGATACTTTTTAGTAGAAAATTTATTAAACAGTCGTTATAATATTATTCATGATGTTATTTACTCTTACTACAGAGCAGGCTTGGATAATATGTATGATAAAGAAGCCGAAGCTAGATCCAATATTCTTCAGGCATTAACACAATTACAAGCTTTTAATAAAGAAAATGCCAATACTATGTTTTTGCAATTCTTTATGCAAAGTAAATCAATGGAGCTTATTGGAATATTTAAGAAAGCTGCACCCGATGAAAAACAGAAAGCCAAAGATGTTTTATGTTTATTGGATGTTGCCAATTCGTCTAAATACAAAGAGGAATTAAAATAATGAAATTTATATTCTCTTTTTTATCAATCATTATTGTTGTTGCTTCTTGCAAAGATGGTTCAGCAAGTAATACCATTCCATTAAATACAATGAAAGTAATAGTTTGGGATATGGCTTGTGCCGAAGAGCTTTTTAATGAACGACAGGCTAGAGATTCAGCTTATTTAAAAATGCCTCAAGAACGTTTTAAAATGTATGAGCAAATTTTTGCAATACATAAAATTTCTAAAGATAAATTTTATAGCAACTATCGATATTATCAAACACATATCGATCAGTTTAAAACACTCATGGATTCTGTGCAAGCTTATGGATTAAGAGATAGGTATAAACCAGCTAAAACTATACTCACTACACCAGTTTCTGCTCCAAACTGATTAACTTAATTGTATATTTATTTATAAATTGCTTTACTATGAATAAAGTTGTTGCTAATGCTCAAGAAGCTATTGCTTACATTAAAGATGGTACAACTATCATGCTTGGAGGATTTGGTTTAAATGGAATTCCCGAAAATAGCATTCATGCTTTGGTTGAAAAAGGTGTTAAAAATTTAACCTGTATTTCTAATAACGCTGGTGTCGATGATTTTGGTTTGGGGTTGCTATTGCATACAAGGCAAATTAAAAAAATGATGAGCAGTTATGTAGGTGAAAATGCTGAGTTTGAAAGACAATTATTGAGTGGAGAATTAGAAGTTGATTTAATACCTCAAGGCACATTAGCAACAAGAATTGAAATGGCAGGGATGGGCATACCTGCATTTTACACACCTGCAGGTTATGGAACAGAAATAGCACAGGGTAAGGAAACTAGGGAGTTTAATGGAAAAATGTATTTAATGGAACATGCTTTGCATGCAGATTTTGCAATTGTGAAAGCATGGAAAGGAGATACCATGGGCAACTTGGTTTTTAGAAAAACCACCAGAAATTTTTCTACCTCTATGGCTAAGGCTGGCACTATTACCATTGCTGAAGTAGAGGAGTTGGTAGAACCTGGCATGTTAGATCCAGACGCAATTCATGTTGCAGGTGTTTATGTACATCGAATTTTTCAGGGAACCAATTATCAAAAAAGAATTGAACGAAAAACCATTCAATTAAATTCATAAACATTTATTCATGTTTGTAAGTGCCGATCATCTTGCAATTAAATATGGCATCGACGATAAAATTGCTACTTTCTTTGCTGATAGAGAACCTCCAGCAAATAATTTATATTGGCATGGCAAGCTATTGTATTTGCGTTTCGAACCTGGCTATTTGTTTATACCTGCAATGGTAGATACATTGTTTAAATTAGGTATTCCTAGAAATGTATTATTGGGAGATGCATACATTAATTTATTAGAGCAAATTGGACATATAGCAGCATTAGAAGAAACTAAAAAAATTACCTACGAACAAGCTGTTGAACAATGTATTGTACTTACATCTTCAAAAGTAGTAAATCAATTTTTTTATACTGGTCTTGTTGATTATATAAAAGGCGGTCATAATAATTTTATCAACCCTTTGCTTACTAGTTTTCCTGCTTTACATAGAGGAGATATATTTCTATTTTCAGTATCAATTTTGGATATTGATGATGCAACTGCCGAAAAAATTGTGGCTTACTGGTTTGCATTAATTGGCTCTTTTTTATTATTAGACGACGCAGAAGATTTAGATAAAGACAGAGAAAATAATGATGAAAATGCTTTTTTAGAAAGTGGTTTAGATAAAGAAGGAATAGATAAAATCAAAAATCTGCTATCTAAAAATCTTGCTACACTTAAAACCATAAATAAACCTTTGGCAAGAACAATAGATAATCAGTTTATTAAAATGGCCGAATTACCACATATTCATCAATACTTAAATCAATAATTATGGCACTCGATAAATATGGTATTGCAAAACGCATTGCACAGGAGTTGAAAGATGGCATGTATGTTAATTTGGGTATTGGTATTCCAACTTTAGTGTCTAATTATATTCCAGCAGGGATGACTGTTGTATTTCAAAGTGAGAATGGAATATTGGGCATGGGGCCTTATCCAACAGAAGCAGAAGTAGATGCTGATTTAATTAATGCAGGCAAAGAGACTGTTACTTTAATTAAAGGTGCAGCTTTGTTTGATAGTGCTGAAAGCTTTGGCATGATACGAGCTGGAAAAATAGATTTAACTGTTTTAGGTGCCATGGAAGTTAGCGATTCAGGTGATATTGCCAATTGGAAAATTCCTGGTAAAATGGTGAAAGGAATGGGCGGTGCAATGGATTTAGTAGCTAGTGCCAAAAATATTATTGTTGCCATGATGCATACTAACCCCAAAGGCGAAAGTAAGTTATTACCACAATGTACGTTGCCACTAACAGGTTTGGGATGCGTTAAAAAAGTAGTAACTGAGTTGGCCGTATTAAATATTACACCCAACGGTTTTGAGTTGCTTGAAAGAGCTCCTGGCGTTGGTGTTGATGAAATAATTACTAAAACTGCTGGTAGGTTAATTGTTCCTGCATATGTACCAAAAATGGTTTTGTAAAATTTTATTCGTTTAAAAAATATTTATTGCTTTATGATTGTTTGTGTAAATACTTCTTTGTTTACAACTACTTTAAGTACATAAACACCTTTAGGTAAACAATTTGTATTGATTGTATTGTTTCCACTTTTAATGGATGTAATTTCTTTAATACTTCTTCCATTAATATCAATTATTTGTCCCTTTAATGGTTGGGTGTAAGAAGATTGAATAATCAATTCATCATGAAATGGATTTGGTAAAACTTTTAAAAACTTGTTCTGCAAAATATTGCTTACACCAGTTGCAAAAGAAGCACCACCCAAAAAGAAAGTACCTAAAGTGTTAGTATTAAGTTCTACAAAATATCCATTGGCATAAGTTCCAAAAACAGCGCTTGTAGTTAATGCCAAAGTATCGTATGTAGTGCCCAAAGCAGTAATGCAAGCATTAGCAGGTGTTCTAAAAACTTTCAAATCGGCAATTGTACTAATTAAAGGGTCAGCAGTTTTTAGAGTATTAAATTCAGCAATAGTTAAATAAAGTCTCAATGTTACTGGACTTGAAATTGTAGCAGTACTGCTAATAGTTACGTTTCTGTTTAAATATGCTCGGCTATTATTGGTTCTTGTTGTATTGGTTGTATAATAGGAAGCACGCAAAGAACCTAAATCACTATTATCTCTTATTGAAGCAATTAAGTTTAAAGTATCTATTGCTGTTGTAATGCTGTATGCTGTATCAGTTAGATGCAACCAGTTATTGCTATTAGAAGAATTGACTGCTTTAGATGATATACAAGTATTGCTTGTTCCTCTTGCAACAATACTATCTCCATTCAAGTAATTTTCTAAGTTGGTGTAACCATTTGCATTGTATATGTTTCTATCGTTGGCATCGTTACTATTTAATCCTCTTGCAATTTCCCATGAATCAGGCATTCCGTCATGATCAGTATCTGTTGGTGCAGTTAAACTTGCCAATGTTGGCCACGCATTAACTGTATTTGCAAAAGGTGTTCCATGTGGGTAACCACCTTGCACATCTATTATTCTACCAGTTCTATTTTTAACATCATTAATAATTCTTGCATCAAGTGTATCTCTTTTTGGTAAAGAACAACCGCCAGTTGCTAAAACATAATTATAAGCATCTAAAGCAACATGTGTATTTACTGCAATTGTCGCAAAAGGGACTGTAACTTTTGCAGATGCTGTATCAGCATAAGAACCACCACTCATCGCAGCACCCAACCAGTTGTTATTGGTATTTGCTATAGAACCATCCACATAATTGCCAGATAAATAATATTTTCCATAAGGTAAAACTGGAGTTGCTTGTTTGCCGGGGTTAATGACTTCGTATCTTATGCTTACACCACTAGAAGAACCTGTACTAGTGGATGGACCATATTTGTAATAATTATTTACAATATTATAATTGCCACCTTCACCGCCATTGGTATTATAGCTTGCCCAATTGTATAAAACATTGTTTCTGAAATCAGCATTTTCTAGTCCAGGTGTAGCCCCATTTCCAAGATTTCTACTTCCATCAAATCTTGGAACACGGCCTTGCAGGTGAGCAAATAAATTGTGGTGAAAACTAGCTTTTTGTCCACCCCAAATTCCACCATAACCATGGCGTTCAAAATCTGTATCACCAGTTTCAAAATGGTAAGAATAGTTCAATGGTTCACTCATCATACACCATTGCATGGTTGTACTATCGCCTCTATAAATAGTCATGGCTTCATCTGTACTCCAGCTACTGGTACAATGATCTATAATAATATTCTTGTAACCTGTTCCTCCAAAAGCATCATCTCCACCACTTCCATCTAAGGGCATGCAAGCAGCAGTAAACGGTGCAACTGGAACACCACAATTTGCAGGAGAAGTAAGTAATTGATTTTTATCGCCCATTCTAAATCTAATGTAACGCACTATAATATTGTTGCCATTTAATGCAACAGGATAATCTGCTAAACAAATTCCATCTCCAGGAGCAGATTGGCCAGCAATGGTTGTATTAGATTTGATATTTAATTTAGAGGTTAAACGAATAGTACCACTTACTCTAAATACAATTGTTCTGTGTGTTGCAGTTGCATTTATAGCATAACGTAAACTACCAATTGTATTTACATCTGTTAAATTGGTTACTTCAAAAACAGTGGTAGGTATAGAAGTTGTGCCTCTTCCTCCTGTTGTAAATTTCCCAAACCCCTCAGCTGTAGGAAAAGCAGGTTGTTGAGCATATAAAAAGGATACTGATGCAAGTAGCATCAGTATCAGAAAAAAAACACTTTTATTAAACATTGACAATTTAGTTTTTAATAAACTTAATAGTATTGATATCGGAATTATTGATGGTTAAAATATAAACTCCATTATTCAGCTTAGAGATATCAATATTTGATTGAGTTGTTCCTGAAACTAATTTTTGAGACAATAGTTGCTTTCCGTCAACCCCGGTAATTGTAATTGTACTATTAGGTTTCGCTGCTAAATGTGTAACAGTTAAATCGTTGGTCGCAGGGTTAGGATAAATATTAATACTGCCTTTTAATTTATTATTGATAGTAATTGTTTTACTGTAAGTAAATGAACCATCTTTATCTACT
The DNA here is from genome assembly GCA_044348985.1 of Chitinophagaceae bacterium. GTDB lineage: Bacteria > Bacteroidota > Bacteroidia > Chitinophagales > Chitinophagaceae > UBA1930. The sequence goes on along the minus strand of JBIKRV010000044.1, from coordinate 2,707 downwards.
ATTTTCAAACGGTAGTAGTTAATATTTTTAACTGGACTGGCATCTATAAAATTATAATTATTACTACCAGTATTTACTTGGCCAAGTTGATTGAATGTTGTGCCATCATTACTCTTTTCTATTGTAAAATGAGATGTGTTTATTTCGTTACTTGTTGTCCATGCAAGCTTTACCTGATTGGTTTCGTTAGCTGCATTAAAAGAAAGTATTGTTACAGGTACTGTAGAATTGCCAACACCTTTTACAATTACATTTTTAACTTTTGCATATCTTCCAGCACTGCCACTACCACAACTAAAATATAGTCGTATAGTTAAAGTTTGTCCTGACGTAAGTGTAATACCTGTTCCTCCAGTAAGAGAGAATCTATAAGTGGTAGTAGTTCCTGCTGTTTCATTGGTTAGTAAAATGGGAGTTGTAAACGCTCCATTGGCAGTACCTGGCATCGATAAACCATCAGCTCCAATACCACCATTTACATTCGATGAATCTGTAGCAAAACCTGTTGTAGAATATACTACTGCCAATTTTGTGTTGCTACTCGTATTGTAAAATGAAGAGGTAACAATAAAAGAATCAACTCTTGCAGTACTTCCAGTTGCAGCAGTTACGGTAAATTGTTCATAAACTGCTCTGTTTAAATTGCCTCCAGGACCACCAGTAGCTGTAGTCCATGTGCCATCTCCATTGCTAGATGCCCCAAAAGCTTGACCATAAATAGTAGAATAAGAAGGCACTGCACTAACAGTTGTTCCATTGGATAATGCCATTCTAGTAAGTGTTGGAGAGCTTGCAGTAACAGCACTGTTTCTTGCAGCAGCATCATCTAAATTATTGGCTGTCATAGGCCATTGTAGTAAAGTAACCTGATTTACTACTGGTGCACTTTGAACGGTTCCTGTTACCCCAGTTTTTACAGTGTTTGCTCCAGTGCTTGTGTGGATAATACTATCATTGTAATTGCCAATAATTGTTGCATTGAGTCTTACTGAAATTGAAGTACTAGCAATGTTTCCATTTACATCTTGCGTTAGTGAAATAGGTGTACTACTATTGTTCCATGATGTACCACCATTGCTTGAAATTTCATAACCGGTTGGTGCAGTAATGGATATAGGGGCTGTTAAATTAATACCCGAAACTGAATAAGTTTGTGCACTTGATGGTGCTCCTAAGCCTTGTAAAAAACTTCCCAATGATCCCGTAGCTGTAATGGTTGGTGTACTTGAAATAGCAATAGTGTCAGAGCTATGGTTTGTTAACCCAGCTTTTGTAGACCATACATAATAATAGTAAGTAGAGCTAGGAGGTGGTATTGCTTCTGAATAGTTATAGTTAACAGTTGTATCGTTTGAAGATGTTTGTTCGGCAACTTTTGTAAAGTTCAATCTATCGTTGCTTCGAAAAATTTCATACTTCACATTGCTAATTGGCCAGCTGATATTCCATGTAAAAGTGGAATTAACTGCACCTTTAACACCTTTGAAATTAGAAGTTATTAAGGGCTTTGCAGTATATGCACAAATTTCAGCAATTGTAGCACATGGATCCCAAGAGCCAAAAATAGCAGCATTGGTATAGCCAACTGCTTGTGCAGCTGTTAATTGTTGCGACCATGCTACACGCTGACTTACGTCAACCAAAGTGCTATCAAATTTTCTACTTCTGTATTCAGCATACGTAATTAAAGATGTAACTGTATTGCTATTCCAAACATCCCATCCTTGAGGCTTTATTGAAGAACTCATAGTTGTATTTATGAAAACAACTTTGGTGTTAGATGCAGGAGAAGTGGTACCATCGTTTTGCCATGGACGACCCATTACATAGCTGGTGGTTCCTCTGTTTGCAGGTATTACGCAATCTCTAAATACATAGCCATAGGTTTGTCCTGCTGGTGTATTTGCAGCAGTTATATAACTACCACTTAAACCATCAACTCTGGTTTTGGCATAAACAATACATGAATCAAATACAGAAACTGCTGCTCCAAAAATAAAATCTACAACACCATCAATATAACAATTTCTAAAATATTGAAAGTTGCCATTGCCATTGGTTAACACCGTATCTTGACCTCCAAGAAAGCGACAGTTTTTAAATACGCATCTTGTTGCATTCACATTAATTGCTAATGCTTGTGGTGCATCGCCAGTAGTATTTTCGAAAGTAATATTTACAGCTCCACAATCGGCTGCATTAAATGTTACACTTGCACTATTACTAGTACCATATGTTCCACCACCAGGCATCGCCTTGCCTGAATAATCATCCCAGCTTAACGTTACAGTTCCTACATTTTCACCAATTAAGTAAATAAATGGTTTATTTGATGGGATACTAATTTTTTCAAGATACTTGCCTTTCTTAACATAAATTTTATATGGGGTAGTACGCCCTGTTGGTGCTGCATTTATAGCAGCTTGAACTGTTGTATGATTGCCTGTTCCATCTTGAGCTACAGTTAAATCGTTTTGTGCATTAGCAGCAATGAAAAAGCAAGTTGTAAGGATAACAGAAAATAGATTTTTTTTCATATTGACAATTTTTCGAAACAAACAATTAATTAATCATTTTTTTTCAATAGCGTCCTAAACGTTTAAAAAAGAGAGAAAGTTATTTGTAACTCAAATTAGCTTTGAGGTTGCAAAACAAAATCTCTTTCTCCCATGTCAAAAATAACTTTGTTTGCCCAAATAATTGGCAG
>JBIKRV010000043.1:0-23649 GCA_044348985.1 Chitinophagaceae bacterium | reverse complement strand
AACATACTGATGACCCACAAATTACAATACAAGGGGTACTTTTCTAAAAAACGATTAATACCATCCTACACACAACTAAAATTAATTAATTTATAAAATTAAAAAATCGTTTAGGACACTATTGTTTCCACTCCAATGTTAATGTCTGCCATGATGTTATATTTTAAATTAAGGATTGCGAATTGTCGACTAAGCTGACGTGCAACGTCCCAGGCTTTGCGAAGGTGTGGCATTAGCTTTGCGTCCAGCTTGGGACAGGAGTTTGGTTTTATTTTAAAGTTGAAGTTAACAACTTTAGCTTGGATTTATTCTGGAAAGCTGATAACTGAAGTTCATTTTTTTTCAATTGTTGAAGTGTAGATTCGTCTGCCACACTTTTGCAAAACCTTTTGTTGTAGGCTGCTTTGCCAAAATGAAAAGGAGCGAAGCCAGTACTACAAAAACTAAAAGTAATTACGATGCCAATGAGCCAAAAATTTGATGCTGTTAAGCAGAAAAATCAGTTTAAACTTTTGCGTTGTGTCTGTCACGATTGCAATTATTACGTTGTTACACAAGTTGAGAAAACTAAATTATAAAGTTGCCTACAACGGTACGGCTTGGCGATGTGGCGGAATAGTTGCTGTTTCTGTCCGTAACCGCTGCCGATTGAAATGCTGAAGATAAAGATAACAACAAAAAGCCAAATTGAAATACTTCTGCCCGAGCCGAAGCTTATTAGAATTACCGCTGCCGATTGTTATTACTTCTGCCCGCCATATAGCCAAACCGCTTGTTGGCAGAAGTAATAATTGTTCTCTCAATTTTTGTTCATTGTATAATTAAAACTAAACTGATAAATTGGAAAACCATAATCAATTTCAGGTTCTTTTTGGTACTTGTAATAAATTGCTTTTATGTTTACCAAATTATTTATTTCTATGCCAAAACCAATGCTATAACCGTGATAAATTCCATTAGTTTGTATGTCTGGTAAAAATTCTTTTATTTGCTTAGGGTTACTCCTACAAATGTGATAACGACCTGCAAGCCAAAATACACCAACATTTTTTGAATTTGTTCGCTCCCAAGCACCTGTTTGGAAATATAAGCCACTTGTTGCAAATGTATTTAAAAAATTACTTTGCTTTCCTGTTAATGGATTTGATATTTGCCCAATCCTTACACCATTTAAAACTCTTTCTCCAATTTGATAAATAAAACCAAATTTTGTTAATAATGTATCTTTCCTTTTAGAAAACTTTATTCCTTCTATGCTTATATTTATTAATCCACTCATAGGATTGATGTATTGGTTTACTAAATGGTCGTTACTTCTAAGTAATTGTCCATTTTGTTGCTGACTTTGAAACTGATTATTACTAACTCCACCATAAAAGCTTAGTGGAATTGAAAATTTCCCGGGTTCTCCTATAAAAAGTCTTATAAACCTAGCACTAGCATTTACTTGCCCGTTATTCATTACATCAATAAACCCTGAATTAAATATTTCAGGTTTTATTGGCAATTTTGTATTTTGAGCATTACCATTCTGTGCTTGAATTAATATGAATATGTATAAAATATATTTTATGAATTTTGATATTGTAACATATAGTTTCAATCGATTTATAATTAAAGTTTATTTGGAAAATTTTGTTCAAAAATATGTTTAACGTCTTTAAGCGATAAAAAGAAATCAACTGGAATATAAAAAAGGGTTTCTCTTTTTAAAGCATATGAAAGAAATGGAGATAATACTTTTTTTTGGAAATAGGTTTTGTTTATATCATTCAACCCAACTTCCTTTAATAATTGAAAAACAAACTCAGAGCAATACAAACTGTCACCATTTTCAAATTTAAAGTCATAATCAAAAGTAATTTTTCGACTTTGGTATTTACTTATTGCTGATAAAATATTTCTCCTAATTTTTTTTGACACTTTTAGTTTGAATATTTTTATGTTAATAATATCTGTAATGTTTGAGAACTCTTTGATTGACTGACATAATAGGTTTGAACCAAATCTGTCTTGTTCAGAATCAGAGACATTATATATTTTCAATGTGTCATTAATAAACATACCAATCCCTATGTGCGTTAAAGTAGTATCAATAGAATTGAATTCTTTTGCAATTATACCTGCCTTAAAACTTGTACTCCTACCAACAAAATAAAGAGCCTTTTGGTCTTTTTCTAAATAAATTTGACAACTGCATTCAATTGATAAAAGGACTAAACAACAGAATAGAATTATAGCTTGTATTTTAAACATAAATTTGTTTGTATTATTCCATTAAGTACTTTATTGAAGTTAGTATTAATCCAAATACTTCCAAATAAACGTTCTTTGATTTTTTGATTTAACTTTAAACCTATATCAAGGCCTAGATAAGTACTTTTGTTGACTGTAAGTAAAGAGGTGCCAATATTTGATGATAAAAATGTTGAATTTTTATGCTTAGGTGTAATTTCTGCATTTAAGTTAAACTTTGTAAATTCTTGTGCTGGCAGTTTTCTGAACGTTAATGATTCTCCACTTAACGATAATGCAATAACTTGAGAAATATCATAATTTACCCCAAGTCCAAAATCAAAACCAACTTTTTCATTTGCGAAAGCTGACCCACCATAGCCAAATATTGAAACTTTATTTTGTGCAATTATAGGCGTTGAGAATACAATAATGCTAAATATTAAAATGTATGTTTTCATAATTTTTTTTTATAAATTTTGTATTGGAAAGTAATTTACTTTCTTTTGTTTGCCAAGTGCTTGTTTTTCATAGGTTTTAGAGTGTTTTTCTTTCTCTTTTTTGTTGCCCAACTCTACTTTTTTACTTATATTTGTTGCCCAGTTGTTGCCCAATTGGCTATTTTGTTGCCCACATATCAGTTTGATGGAAGTCAGGCGAAATAATGCACCAAGTAGCACCACCCAGCAACATACTGCAACAAATAGCAACAAATGAGTAGTACAATTAAACTTCCCAAATTCTGCGACCATTGCGGTAAGGCTTTCATAGCCCAAAAGACCACAACAAGATATTGTGGCCATAAATGCAATAGTGCTGCCTACAAGAAAGCCAAACGAGAAGAAAAGGTAAACGCAGAATTTAAGAACCAACAAAGCAAAATTGTTTCCCCTTCTCCAGTAGTTGCTACTGAAACCCTATCCAACCCGATAGCAGGTAATCACATTAATTTAAGAGAGAAAGAATTTTTAAGCATACTGGAAGTTGCTACCCTTTTGGGTGCAAGTAGATGGACCATTCAACGGATGATAAAAAGTAATCGTTTGCCGGTGGCAAAGCTGGGCAGTCGTACTATCATCAAAAGGGCTTCAATTGATAATTTATTTAACTGATAAGAAAATGAAAGTAACATTAAGACAACGGCTCAAAGGCGATAAAATAAGCCTTTACTTAGAGTACTACTCCAATGGCAAACGCCAGTATGAGTATTTGAATTTGTATCTAACACCCGACCCCGAAAAAGGGAAGCTCACCAATGCAGTAAAAGAGGAGAATAAAAAGATACTGGCATTAGCCGAAACCATCCGCAGTAAAAGGCATTTGGAAATACAGAACAGCACTTATGATTTCCACGATAAGGAGAAGCTAAAAACCTATTTCATTATGTATATGGAGGCATTGGCTGAAAAGAGAAAAGACAGCAAAGGGAATTATGGCAATTGGGATAGTACCATAAAGCACTTGAAAAAGTATTGCCCAAGAGATATACAATTTAGCCAAATCAATAAAGCCTTTGTTGATGGCTTCAGGGATTACCTTTTGAAAGAAGCGAGTACCAAAACCAAAAAGGCAATTTCAACCAACACCAAATACAGTTACTTCAATAAGTTCAGAGCAGCACTCAAACAAGCTGTGAGGGATGGCATACTAAAAACCAACCCTGCAGAAATGGTGGAAGGCTTGCCACAAGGCGAACCAGTAAGAGAGTTTTTAACCCTTGATGAATTAAAGACCTTAGCCAAAACCGACTGTAAAAACGAGTTGATGAAAAGGGCTTTTATTTTTGCTTGCCTTACGGGATTACGTTTCAGCGATATTCAGAAATTGAAATGGAGTGAAATGCAACAATCAACCGAGTTAGGGCATTACATACGTTTCGTACAGCAAAAAACAAAAGGATCTGAAACATTGCCCATATCTGATGAAGCCTATAATTTATTAGGAGAAAAAGGAAAGCCAACCGACCCTGTATTTCCCGATTTGATTTACTCCGATAGTCGCAATGCTGATTTATACAGATGGATGGTAAAGGCAGGTATTGAAAAGCACATCACTTTCCACTGTGCAAGGCACACATACGCCACATTGCAGCTTACTTTGGGTACTGATATTTTCACAGTATCAAAATTGCTTGGACACAGGCATTTAAAAACAACACAGATTTATGCTAATGTAATTGATGAAAAGAAAACAGTAGCAGCTAACAAAATAAATATCGGCTTATAATGGAAATAAAAATATTGAATAGCATTTTGTTCAAAGAACTTATGCCCTGGACTTTTGATACCAAAGGCACAAAAGCCATCAACGAGAAAATAAAAAAGGTAGGCAGTAAAGAACCCACCACAGAAGCCGAGTTGGTGCAACAGCTTCAAATATTGTTGGCTGATTATTCCGACCTCTCCAAATGGCTTACAAAGCAAAATACAAAGGGTACAAGCACTTTGAAAAACCATTGCTACGCAATAGATTTTCCAGCTTACAGCGATGCAGTAAGCAAGTTTTATAATGCAGTTATCAGCCTTGAAACACTTCGTGTTTACAATGCTTTTAATACCAAGATGCAGAAGTACAGCAAAAAGGTGGATATAGTGTACCACACCACCATTGCATTAAAGAACATCAAAGCCTTAACCGTAAACACAGTTAAGGAGATTAAGGAAAGAGGATTTGAGGAAGCACCAACCGAGCAAAGCACCTTACCTCATTTTGTATTGCAGTTATTAAGGCAACACCTGACTATTTTATTTTTTGAAATACAGGAATTGAGCAAAGCCAGTATTGACAGCCCCACCAGTATTGAGGATTTTTATTTATTGGATTTGAATTTACCAAAGGCACAGATACAAGAGTTGAAACCAATAAACCCTGCGGATATTGATTTCAAAGGTCAAGAAGTATTAAACTTTGGCTTTAAAGATGATTTTGAAAAGTTGAAATCAGTTGTTAATCAATTGTGCCACCAAGTAGAATTTTTGAATGAAGATGTTACCAGTGCTGATGAATTATTGAAAGTGTTAATCTCAAAAAGCATATTACCCAATTCTGTGAAAATCCAAATCGGTTGCGAAACCAAGAACTTTAGATACATCGTAAATAAATTCAAACCATACTTTCATAATCTCACTTTAGCCAATATTGAAAAATCGCAATTGTTCTATTCTAAAAGCGACAATCTAATTACTGCAAATAATCTTTCAGCAAGTAATAATAAGAACGCAGTTGAGCCGAAAGAAAAGGCAACTATTGATAAAATCTTCAAACAAATGCAATAAAAAACATTAAGATTATTATGAATAGTGATTAAGGGAATAACCCCTTAACCTTTGCCCCTGCTGCATTGTAGAGTTTTGTTCCATCAATTTTAAAAATATAAAAAGATGGCAACAGAAAATTTAATTCTCGACAAGCTCACAGAAATTGCAAACAAATTAGATGAGCAAAACTTACTGCAAAAAACAGTATTAAACTTCAACGAGGCTTGCACATTCCTTGATGTAAGCCCCTCACATTTGTACAAACTTACAAGTACAAAGAGTATTCCCCATTTCTGCCCACAGGGTAAAAAACTCTATTTCAAGCGTTCCGAGTTAGACGACTGGTTGCAGCGTAACCGTCAATCATCAACCGATGAAATTGATGCTATGGCTACCGAGTACATACTCAAGAACAAACGCAAATAGAATTTTTTAACCGATAAGAAAGAAAAGAAATGGCATCAAGTACCATATTTAAAAACTTTACTGTCCCGGTAGAAAAAAAATCTCTACTGCTGATAGGTAAAGACATTATTTCCGACAAGTACAAAACGGAAGTAGAAGAAATCCGCAATCTTATTGAACAAGGCAATAAGGCAGAAGCCGACAACAAAAAGAAACAGTTATTGGCTTTTACGCCTTCGGCTGTATTCAGCGAAAAAAGGCAAATGCCTTTTCTTGAAATGTACAGTGGCTTTGTGCATTTAGATTTTGACAAACTAATACCAGAGCAATTGCAAACTGCGTTTGCAATCATTAGTAAAATCTCCTACACATCACTTTGTTTCATCAGTCCAAGTGGCAACGGCTTAAAAGTATTTGTTGAGGTAAGCACAGAACTGGAACACCACGACATTGCTTATTTGCAAGTGCAGAAGTATTATGAACAAGCCACAGGACTAAAGGCAGACCCAAGCTGCAAGGATGTTACAAGGCTTTGTTTTATGAGCCACGACCCCAACGCATACCGAACCATCCAAAACGAGAAATTCATTGTGGCTTTGCCCCAATTCATTCAAGAACAACAATCGCAAACGCCTACGGCTATTGCTCCAGTTGTTCCAATAGTAACGGCAGAACCCGAAGACCTCAACATTACATTTTTATTCAATCAACAAATTCAATTCACAAACCAAAAAGCATCATATACCGATGGAAACAGAAATAATTATATTTATCTGCTTGCTTCTAATTGCAACAGAGTTGGTTTATCGCAATCCGATACTGAAATACTATGTACACAGCATTTTGATTTACCTGAAAGAGAAATTAAGACTGCCGTAAATAGTGCCTATTCACACCACACCCAAGAACACAAAAAGTTTGAACCAAAGCAAAAGGCAACGGATCAAGAGGAAACACAGCCCGAAGAACAAATGCCTACTTTGCCCGATGCAGTATTTGACACAATACCAGAGTTTTTAAAACACATTACACAAGTAGCCACCACCAAAGAGGAAAGGGATATTTTATTGTTAGGTTCATTGGTTACGTTAAGTGTGGCATTTCCTAAACTCATTGGTAAGTATGGCGACAATCCAGTAAATACAAACCTGTTCATTTTCATTTCTGCCAAAGCATCAGCAGGGAAAGGCATTTTAATTCATTGCAGAAAATTGGTTGAACCTATACACTTAGCACTAAGAAACCAAGCCAAGATAATGAAGCAACAGTTTGAGGTAGATATGCAAGAGTACAACGCAAACAAGGGTAAAGATGCCACCACCGAAAAGCCACAGAAACCACCTCAAAAAATGTTGTTCATTCCTGCCAATAACAGTGCAACAGGCTTTTTAGAAATATTGGGCGATAGCGATAAAAGAGGGCTTATTTTTGAAACAGAGGGCGATACCCTTGCCAAAGCATTTAAAAGCGATTACGGAGACTTTAGCGATGGTTTTCGCAATGCTTTTCAACACGAACCTATCTCATATTATCGCAGAACAGACAAGGAATATGTAGAAATTGACAGACCTTGTTTATCAGCTTTACTTTCAGGTACTCCCAAGCAAATAACAACCCTCATTCCCAATGCTGAAAATGGTTTGTTCAGCCGTTTTATGTTCTATGTAATGAATATGAAATTGATTTGGAAAGATGTATTTGCCTCTAAAACCGAAAACGGTTTAGATGTGCATTTTGAAAAGCTGGGCAATGAGTTTTACAGTTTGTATCAAACTTTACAAGCCAACCCCGATGTACACTTTTCTTTGACCCCATCACAGCAATTGCAGTTCAATCAATTCTTTGAGAAAATGCAAACCCTGTATGTCAATATCCAAGAAGAGGAGATTATAAGTTCAGTAAGGCGTTTGGGCTTAATTGCCTTCCGTATAATGATGATTTTTTCAGCACTCCGAATTATGGAAGATGGAAACATAGAACAGACCATTTATTGCAACGATACCGACTTTGAAAACACATTGGATATGATTACCATACTGGTAAAGCATAGCAGTTATGTGTATTCTCAAATAGCCCAGGAAACCTACAAGCCCAAACCTAAGCACAAGAAAGAGCAGTTTTTAGAAAACCTGCCTTACCATTTCAACCGCCAAACCTATGTAGCCACAGCCCAAAGTTTGGGCATTACCGACAAGTCAGCACAGCGTTACATCAAGGAGTTTAAAGATGCTGATATTATCCAGTACGATGGTCACGACCAGTACACCAACCCCAACGCCAAAAATCCTCAATAGTTCCTATTTGAGGATTTAAGGATATGAGGAAGCGGTAAACCGCCTTTCCTCAAATCCTCATTTCCCCACTTTCTCAAGTTTTATTCACTTCTTCCATTAGTTGTTTTTTCTTTCTTATATTTGCCAATATTTGACAAGTCAAAAATACAACGATGGTAAACAGGTTCGGTGATAAAATTAAAAGCCTACGAGAGAAGCAAAAACTTTACTTGCGTCAAGTGGCTGCCTATCTTGAAATGGACACTGCACAGTTGAGCAAAATTGAAAAAGGTGTAAGGCAATTAAAGAAAGAGCAAATCCCTCACTTAGCCGAAATCCTTAAAGCTGATGTAGAAGAATTACAAACTCTCTATTTAGCCGACCAGTTAAATGAAATCATCAAAGACGAGCCATTGGGTAAGAAAGCAATGGATATAATTATTAAAAATAAAAAATAGCAATGGGCAATACATTCAATTCAATTCTAACAAAATACCGCAAAATCTCTTTCTCCGAAAAAGACAAAGGAGAAAGATTTGAACGATTAATGAAAGCCTATTTGCTTACCGACCCTAAGTATGCTTACAAGTTCAAGAAAGTTTGGCTGTGGGCAGAGTTTCCCGGTAGAAAAGATTTAGGAGGTGGTGATACAGGCATTGATTTAGTTGCATTGACTAATGAGGGCGACTATTGGGCAATACAATGTAAATGCTATCAAGAAAGTTCTACTATTGATAAGCCAGCAGTAGACAGCTTTTTATCTACTTCAAGCCGTCATTTTCAAGGTGAAGATTTAAAAACATATTCCTTTGCTCACAGGCTTTGGATAAGCACAACAAACAAGTGGGGCATCAATGCACAAGATGCAATCAAAAATCAGAACCCACCAGTTTCAAGGATAAATTTATACGACCTAATCAATGCACCTTTAGACTGGGAAAAATTAGACAATGGAATTACTGGTGAAGTAGCAAGAACCAATAAGAAACAATTAAGACCACACCAAACAGAAGCACTTACAAATACCAATACTCATTTTAAGAACCACGACAGAGGTAAGCTCATTATGGCTTGTGGTACAGGCAAAACATTTAATTCACTTCGTATTGCAGAGAATGAAACCAACGGCAAAGGATTAATACTTTTCTTAGTTCCATCAATTGCTTTATTAGGGCAAACACTAAATGAATGGTATGCTGATGCTTTAGAGCCAATTAATGCAATCTGTATTTGTTCCGACCCAGAAATAACCAAGAACAGAAAGCAATTAGAGGACATAGATACATCTTCAGTTGTGGATTTGGCATTTCCTGCATCTACCAATGTTGAAAGCATTTTACACCAGTTTAAAGGTTTAGAAACAAAATCAAACAACGGCTTAACAGTTGTTTTTTCTACATACCAATCAATTGAAGTAATTGCCAAAGCACAAAAGGCATTAGAAAAAAGCAATCCTAAATATGCTCAATTTGATTTAATCATTTGCGATGAAGCCCACCGTACTACTGGTGTTTCATTGGCTGATGAAGATGAAAGTGCATTTACCAAAGTTCACAACAACGATTTTATAAAGGCTAAAAAACGCCTTTATATGACAGCTACACCACGTTTATACAGCGATGAAACAAAGAGCAAAGCAGCACAAGCAGAAGCCCTTTTATGCTCAATGGATGATGTGAGTTTGTACGGTGAGGAAATGTATAGAATTGGTTTTGGTGAAGCAGTACAAAAAGATTTATTGACAGATTATAAAGTTCTCATTCTTACACTCAATGAAAACGATGTACCGCCAGCAGTCCAAAAAATGATAATGGACAAGGAAAGTGAAATCAATACTGATGATGCTTCAAAACTAATTGGTTGTATCAATGCCTTATCAAAACAAATTTTAGGCGATGAAGGAATTATAAAAGAAACCGACCCCGAGCCAATGAGAAGGGCAGTTGCATTTTGCCAAAGTATTGCAGCTTCAAAAAAGATTACAAACACTTTCAACGTAGCATCTGATAAATACATTGCAGAACTGCCAACCGAGAAACAGGAAACAATGCAGTTGGTGGCATCAAAGCATATTGATGGCACTATGAACGCCACAGACCGTAACGAGTTACTGTCTTGGCTTAAAGACGAACCCAACGAAAGAGAGTGCAGAGTATTAACAAATGTACGCTGTTTAAGTGAGGGAGTAGATGTTCCTTCATTAGATGCAGTATTATTCTTATCTGCAAGAAATTCACAGGTAGATGTTGTGCAGTCAGTGGGTAGAGTTATGCGAAAATCCCCAGGCAAAAAGTATGGTTATATCATTATTCCTATTGTTGTACCTGCCGATGTGGAAGCAGATAAGGCTTTAGATGATAATGAAAGGTATAAAGTAGTTTGGACAGTATTAAATGCACTTAGAGCACACGATGATCGTTTTAATGCTACTGTAAATAAAATTGAATTAAACAAAAATCGACCGGAACAAATTTTAGTAGGCAGACCCGAAATTTCATTTGACAAAGACGGAAATCCAATTTACCCAACCGATAATGACAATGGTGCAGATAGAAAGAATATAGCCGAACAAATATCATTGCAGTTTCAAGAATTACAGAGTGTGGTTTTTGCAAGAATGGTGAACAAAGTTGGCGACAGAAGATATTGGGAACAGTGGGCAAAATCAGTAGCCGATATTGCTACAAGACAAACAGAACGTATTGTAAAACTCATTACCGAAAATCCAAAATACCAAAAAGCATTTGATAGCTTCTTAAAAGGTTTACACAAAAATATAAACCCTTCTATTTCTCAAAATGATGCTATTGAAATGCTCTCACAGCACATCATTACAAAACCAGTATTTGATGCTTTGTTTGAGAATTATTCGTTTGTGGCTAACAATCCTATGAGCCAATCAATGCAAAAGATGTTGGATTTATTGGAAGAACAATCATTAGAAAAAGATGCAGAAACATTAGAGAGTTTTTATCAGTCAGTTAAAATGAGGGCATCAGGCATTGACAATGCAGAGGGTAAACAACGCATCATTATTGAGTTATACGATAAGTTCTTTAAAACTGCTTTTCCTAAGTTGGTGGAAAAATTAGGTATTGTTTACAGCCCTGTGGAGGTGGTGGATTTCATTATTTATTCTGTTGCCGATATTCTTCAAAAAGAATTTGGCAGAGATATTTCAGACGAAAACATACACTTACTTGACCCATTCACAGGTACAGGTACATTCATTACAAGATTATTACAAAGTGGTTTAATCAATTCAAGAGATGTAGCAAGAAAGTACACAAGCGAAATACATTGCAACGAAATTGTTTTATTAGCTTACTACATTGCAGCAGTAAATATTGAAAATGCTTACCACGATTTATTGCCCGATGCTACAAGCTACCAATCGTTTGAAGGCATTTGTTTAACAGATACTTTCCAGTTAGGAGAAAGTAATGATGCAGACAAACTTTTCTCTGATATGTTCCCTCAAAATAGCAAAAGGGTACAACGCCAACAGAAAGCACCATTGCGTATAATTTTTGGTAATCCACCATATTCAGTTGGTCAAAAATCAGCCAACGACAATGCACAAAATCAAAAATATGTCAAATTAGATGCAAGAATTGAAATGACCTATGCCAAAAAAAGTAAAGCCACTTCTGTAAAAGCATTATATGATAGCTATATAAAAGCATTTAGATGGAGTGCAGATAGATTAGATAAAACAGGCGGTATCATTGCTTTTGTTTCAAATGGTGCTTGGTTAGATGGTAATGGTATGGATGGTTTTAGGTTGTCATTAGAGAAAGAATTTACATCAATCTATGTATTCAATTTGCGTGGTAATCAACGCACAAGTGGCGAACTAAGCCGAAAAGAAGGAGGAAAGATTTTTGGCAGCGGTTCAAGAACTCCAATAGCAATTACATTATTGGTTAAAAACCCTGATGTAAAAACAGAAAAGGCAACAATACATTACCACGACATTGGTGATTATTTGAACAGAGAAGAAAAATTAAAAATTATTTCTGATTATAAAACTTTTGCAAACCCGAATTTACCATTAAAAACACTAACACCGAATGAACACGGTGACTGGACAAGTATGCGTAATGGTTCGTTTGAAAATTATACACAGTTAGACGCAGATAAAAAATTTGACCCTAAATCAACTTCATATTTTCTTACTTACTCATTAGGTGTTGCAACTGGTCGTGATAGTTGGGCATATAATTTTTCAAAGAAAAGATTAGCAGAAAATATGCTCAACACAGTAAGTTTCTATAATCAACAATCAGAGGCATACAAAAAAGAGAAGCAATCTCATTCTAAAGTAACTCTCGAAAATTTCATTGACACAAACGCACAGAAAATTAGCTGGAATAGAAACTTGAAACAGGATTTAGAAAAATTTAAGATACATAGTTTTCAAAAAGAAAATATTGTAATCGGGCATTATCGGCCATTCTGTAAACAGAATATGTATTTTGATAAGGACTTTAATGCAATGCTTTATCAAAATAAAAAACTTTTCCCTACTCCTGAACATTCAAACATTGTGTTTAGTGTTAATGGTTTAGGGGCTACTGTGCCATTTTCAACTTTAGCAATTAGTAATATTTCAGACTTAGGTTTGATTAGTGCAGGTCAATGTTTTCCACTTTATTACTACGAAGAAAATACCTCAAAGCAAAAAGGAATGTTTGATGAAGATAATAAAAACGATTTCATCCGAAGGGATGCAATTAGTGATTTTATCTTAGAAAGAGCCAAAAAAATATATGGTAAAAATGTAACCAAAGAAGATATATTTTACTATGTGTACGGCTTTTTGCATAGTAAGGAATACAGAGAAATGTTTGCCAATGATTTAAAGAAGATGTTGCCACGTTTGCCATTAGTAGAGGAGGTAAAAGACTTTTGGGCATTCAGCAAAGCAGGTAGAAAGTTAGCCGAACTTCATTTGAATTATGAAACTGTTGCACCTTTTGCAGATGCAAAAGTTACTGGTGACGATGGAAAATTTTATACAGTTGAAAAACTTCGTTTTCCAAAAAAAGACCAAAAAGACACCATCATTTACAATTCTAAAATTACTATTTCAAATATCCCTGCACAGGCTTATGAGTATGTAGTAAACGGCAAGAGTGCAATAGAATGGATAATGGAACGCTATCAAATTTCTACACATAAAGAAAGTGGCATAACCAACAATCCAAACGACTGGGCAACCGAAACAGGCAATCCACGATACATTTTAGACTTGCTTTTAAGTGTAATAAATGTAAGTGTACAAACAGTAGAAATTGTAAACTCATTACCAAATGTAAAATTTGATTAACTAAAAATAGCTGTGGCAAATTCAACGTATGCAACAAATTCAATTAAATATCATTCCATTTACACCAGTAGCAAGCAAAGGTACTTTCTCATTTTATGGTGAGAAGCAAAGAGGCTTTGCACCTATCTATTGGGGTAAAATAATGGAAACCTTCCCCGAAGGCAGAGAAGCAAAGCATAAGAATTACTACACCGATTTCCAAGCACCAAGAGAGGGAGCAATTACCAAAGAAATTAAGTTTGCTGATGCCATAAACTTTTCACTCCATTATTTCCGCCATTTGGTATTTAATTATCTCAAGAGTATTGAAGGGGCAATTGTGTTTCCGAATTATGTAGATGATATTGAAGTATGGTTTAAAGACCCATTGCACAAAAACAAAGTATATCAGCTTTACAACAACTTTACTATAAAAGTCCAGTTCAACCAAGTTACTGCAAACGGTTATGAATTTGTAGTAGCCTACAATGGCACTTCTAAAATATTGCACAAAAGCATTTCCGAAATAGCAGATTTTGATACCACCAAATACAACCTTGTCAATTGTAACGGCACAGTGTATAAGTATGAGAAGATGCCAGAAGATTTAAGGCAGAACCAAGAAACACTGTACCCAATTTTAAGCAATACATTAAAGAAAGAATTTATCATTGAGAAAGAGGAACTGAAAAAAGAAAACCGTTTCCCAATCTACTTAAAGCATTTAGAGAACTTCTATAATGCCTATCTCAATACAGATGCTTTTAAAGCAATGTTTAAGCTCAATAAAGATGGTTTCTACAAAGTACCCAACAACAAAGTATTTGAAACACACCAGAACTCAAACCTATTGGAATTTAAAGGTGGTAAAACAGAAGTAAACCCAGGATATGGCATTTGGAAACACAAACCATTAAAAGCATTTACCGAAGACCACGTTAAACTGTTTTTCATCTATCACAAAGACGATGGAGAATATATAAAAGACACCTTGTATGATTACTTTATCAATGGTTGGCATAGGCCAGTAAATAAGGTTGAAAAGCATATAACAAACCTTCAAAACTACATCAATCAAACCCTAAGCATAGATAAGTCTAAAAGAATAGTATTTGAAAACAAGGAAACTATTTTTGAAGAAGTAGCCGAGCAATTGAAGGAGTTTAACGATACCAGTTCAAGATTTGTGGCCATATACATTAGCCCAATATCAAAAACCGAAAAAGACCATCCACAGCACTTAGCATACTACAAAATCAAAGAACTGTTATTAAACAAAGGCATATCCTCACAGGTACTTTACAAAGAGCATTTAAACAAAGAAGATTTTTACTACTTCATACCTAATATTTATGTGGCTTTATTGGCTAAAATTGGCGGTATTCCGTGGCGTTTGGCAAGAGTAAAGGAAGATGAAATAATAATAGGCGTAGGTGCATTTAAACCACAGGGTTCAGCACATAGGTTTGTAGGCAGTGCCTTTTGTTTTAGCAATGAAGGAGTATTTGAAAACTTTGACTGTTTTAGAGAAGATGAAACCGATTTATTGGCAGGATCAATAAGCAATGCAGTTGAGAAATTCATAGAGAAGAACCAAACAGCCAAAAGGGTAATCATCCATTTTTACAAAGAAATATCCGATAAGAAGGAGTTGCAACCCATCCTTAAAATGTTAGACAATTTGGGTGAGAAGGATTTGCCAGTAATAGTAGTAACCATTAATAAAACAGATAGCAAAGAGTTATTAGGTTTTGATTTGGGCAGTCCGGGTAAAATGCCTCGTAGTGGCAGATATGTAAAAGTTGGGTACAATTCTTATTTGCTATTCAACAATACACGTTATGCAGAGGATAGTAAACTATTCCCTAAAGATTACCATTTCCCTATCAAGGTTTCAATAACCGCCACAAAAGAAGAATTGGTAGAAGATGTAGAAGTAGTAAGAGAATTGATAGACCAAGTATATCAGTTCAGCCGAATGTATTGGAAAAGCATCAGCCAACAGAATTTACCAGTAACAACCAAGTACCCCGAAATGGTGGCAGAAATTTACCCCCATTTTCAAGAGGATAATTTACCAGACTTTGGCAAAAGTAATCTTTGGTTTTTGTAATCTTTAGAATATTGATACAATGAAATACATCTTAATACTTCTTACTTCAATTTGCTTGCAGCAAATTTCATTTGCTCAAACTGTACCGCTTGACAGCGTTACAAATTACGAAGGCAAAACAATTACTGTTTGTTCCAAAGTATTAGATACTTATGTTGCAAAGCAAGGAGAAAAAACTACATTTTTAAACTTTGGTAAGCCTTACCCAAAATCAACTTTCACAGTAGTAATATTTGAAGCAGATTTATCTAAGTTCAAATACACACCTTCGGAGTTTCTCAAAGACAAGAATATTTGCATTACTGGGAAAGTGAAAATCTATAAAGGCAAACCCGAAATTATTGTAACATCAGAGGAGCAAATTAAAATAGAATAGTTTTGGGCATTACCCTTCGGGTCGGGCTTTTTGCTTCAATCTTTTGCTATTGCAAAAGGATTTTCGCTTCAATCCCTAATGCAAAATAAATAGGTGTTCGTTCCTCACTTGTAAATAAGACAGCCCCCCAACCCACCGCACAGAAAAGACGGCTTAGTGCTTTGCCAACACACAAGACAAACGCTTCAAAGCACTCTATGGTATTGCAGTCAGTTTTTAACTGTCATATTTTTTGTGGCTATGCTCCCCAAGCATTTGGCACATTGCCTGTTCCGCTTTGCTCCACAGCCAAAGAGCCAAGCCAACACTCAGCATAGCAACAAAAAAACGCTACACTCCAACCACCACCACCGTTCCGCTTATGCCAGTATAAAAACTGCCTGAAGCTAAATAACATAATGTGGCATTATAGTACTGCCTCTTTCCACGCTTATGCAAGCATCCAAACGCACAGTCAGTCCTATAATAACATTATGTTAAATAGCCAATACCATAGCCATTTTGATAAAATGGAAGCCGTCTTTTCTCCCACCGCACAGCCCCCTAAAGCCACACACCCCAACCACCCTTTTCAGCGGTGCAGAAAAAAATAAAGCATTAGTTGTTGATGGCAATGTGCAATAAAAGGTTCATTCATTCCAGTTCCATTTCGTTACAGCGTTTCGCTTCGCTACACTACCTTCCACTACATTACACTTCCATTCATTTCACCATTTATTTTGCACCCCACAGCAAGAGTATTCCCTCATTCCATATTGCAAAACCAACCCTTTGCTTTCCGTGTCTTGGCTTTTGCTTTGCCAACGCTACAATGTTTTTTGTGTTGCAATAATTTACAAAAAACGCAATCCCACACAAGCAAAAGCTACAAGCCACTCCAAGCACCTCCGCACTTTTTGCAACATTCCATTCAGTCATACACTTGCTTTTTCCCTACGCTACCACAGTATGGTATGCTTTATTTTTTCTGCGACATATAGCCCCAATCCAACGCACTAAAGACATTTCGTTTTTTGATTATTGATTTTGATTTAAGCCAATCGGTTTTTATCAAAGAAATTTTTATTGAAATCCTGAATACAGTTTTGAAAAGAGGATAAAAAAATAAAAATAAAAAGTGCAGCAAAATTAGGTGGCTCACACAAGCCCACGCTGATAAAAAAACCAAAAGACTACGGCATAATGAAAGGCAAATAATCTTTTATTTTTTATTGGTATTTGCCTTTCACCCTTCGGGACTTATTCCGTTTCCTTTTGGTTTTTTAGCCACGCCACCTATCAGAATGCTTTCTTTTTTTTTCTGTTTTTTTTCTTTGTCAAATTATATATGTGTTGCGGAGCGTAAGCGAAGCACAGCACAGGCAAGGGCAAAAGCAGATACAAACTTTAAAGCAAGTATTATGCACAGTCCAAAAATTCACACATTCAATCCAAAAAGTCAAACAAGCGATTTTGATGTTTACATTTTATGCAAAGGTTTAAATAGTGGCAAACCACTTGAAAAGCCTTGCCCAAATTGCTTTGTAATTTCCTGCAAAAATTCTGATGATATGGATTTTTACAAAACCCTTTCTTTCGGCTTATGGAAGGCAAAGCATTTTCATCAGTTCCTTACTGGTTCAGTTATTCCATTTATCCGCATCAGCGATTTTAAAAGCACCATTAAGGCACAAGCCGAAGCAGTCAGCAAAGATAAATATGCATTTGTGCAAGATGTCCATAAAGTAAAGCTGATAGAACGAAAAGAAAAACAGATATACGAAACATTGGCACTCTTAGCCGATGTAAAAAAAGCAATGATGTACAGGCACTTTAAAAGGTAGCCGTATTGGCTGCCATAACCTGGGGAAATGCTTTTGCACCATAAAAAATTTATATGCAAAAGTAGCAAGGGGGGCAGACGCACAAAGCCAACACTAAAAAAACCAAAAGACTACGGCATAAACACAGACCCACCGCACAAGGCTATCATTTATTCCGTTTCCTTTTGGTTTTTTTAACCCCCTTGCTGTGAGAAGCATATAAATTATTTCATTATGCAAAATCATCCACGTATTTCAGCAGGCAGCCAGTTAGGCATTTGTCCTTTTACTCCGCAGGTTCTCCATCAGCACTTGCAGCTTTCACCTTTTGCTTATCAGCGTTACATCCGCAGGTCTCGGTTAGCCCATCAGCCAGTTTTTGGCATCAAGGTTTATCAGCTTCCTTGTGGTTGTTTCGTTTGGTGTTATCCATCAGGTGTTCGTGAGCTTTCAGCATTGCCCTTTTAGGGCTTTGCTATTGCTTTAAAACAAGAAGCCCCACCACAAGGGCAGGGCTTCTATTTAACCGATAAGAAAGAAAGCTATTAGGCTATTTCAACAATGTTTAACACGTTGTAAGCACCATTTTTTAACGAGTATTGAATACCGTTTACCTCTTGGAAAAATTCAATCGTCAAGAAATAAAGTTTTGTACCTGCACCGGCTGGAACAGCAGCAGGAATTAAATTGAATGGTGTGTTAGTGCCATCAATTGCCAAATTTTGCACAGGGCTGTATTCAATTGCACTCACTTCATTTACAAAATCTACATCAGCAAACGCAGATTTAAAACTAACGTGAGTTGCACCAGTAGGGTAGTAAATATCATTGATAGGAGTGAATGCAGGGAAAGCAATATCACCAGTACCAGTGTTTACAGTGAACGGAGCAAATATTACACTTCCCAAAGTTGCACTATCATTGAAATCAAAACCTTTCAACAAGGCTTTTGCCATTGGGTCAGCAATTCCGACACCTACATTTCTTTCACCTCTTGGAGAAGTGGCATCGTAGTTTTTAATCTGTGTCATTATTTGCGTTAAACGACTGGTAACACGGTTGTCACTTGCGTTCATCATCAAATTACGAACAGCATTGCGGAGTAATTTTCCAGCACTTGCAGAGCTTCCAAATTCGCTACCGTTTTCACGGGTACGTTGAAAGTTAGGATCATTGGCTATTCTGTCACCAGATACACCACTTTTTGTTTTCACAAGATGTCCATCCTGTGTTTTGTAGAAGGTAAGGTTATCCAATGTACCTTCTATTTTTAGTAAGCCTTTTAATCTTGCCATTTTGTTATTTATTTAAATTGTTAGTAATTACTTTTTTGTTGCGATACAGCCTTTACAAAACCTGTATCTGTTTCTTGCATTATACTTTCTGAATAGCCAGGGCGGACAAACTTTTTCAGCCCCACATTCCCAAAGTCCTTTTCTTTCGCTTGATGCTTTACGCATCAAATCTTCAAGCCTTGCATCAGTATCAAAATTGATGTAGTGCCAAGCCCAACCATTTGCAATTAGTATTTCATCCAGTCTTTGCCCATCCACATATACCATTGCCAATTCTCTACCGTACACATCAGTTTTCAATACTTCAAACTTTACCACTTTACCAAGTATCAAGGCTTTTACATTGAGCCAAGAGTTAAAACCCCAGTGTTGATTTAGTTCGGGAGCATCAACATTTAATAACCTTATTGTATGCTCCTTTGCAGTCGTTTTAAGAACGTATGTATCGCCATCCTTAACTTTCATCACCCTTGCTTCTTCTTGCGAAAAAGCGGCTGTAAAAGCCGTTAAAAACAAAACCGATACAATTATTTTCTTCATCACGATACAAAACTATAATGCTTTATAAGGCTCTACAAATAACCACTTCCGACATTTCCGTTATTGCCACATTATTCCAACAAACACACTTTTACCACTCACAAAAACATATTATCTTTGCAATGTTTACTTTATACCTGATGTATGGATAGAGTATGAAAAGAGTATTTTAAAAATGAATAGACTGTGTATTTATCCGAAAGACATTCAGATAATCACAGGCAAAAGCGACAGATATGGTAGATACCTTATTAAGAGGATTAAAGAGTACTTCAACAAAGAGCAACACCAAGTTGTTACCGTTGAAGAGTTCTGCCAGTATATGGGCTTACAATTGGAAGCAGTTGTTGGTCAATTAAGATAGTGTAAAAACTTATCTTCGCCTTTTGCTTATGATAAGGACAAACACACTCTACACCAAACAACATTTTTTCTTTTCTTTGTGCTGTACTTGCACTTGTTTTAGTGGGTTTTGTTGCCCAGTTGTTGCCCAAATAAATACGCAACCCCTGAAACCCTTTATTTATAAGGCTTTACATTTTCACTTAACAATTTGTATTGAAAATATGAGAGCAAAATATATTTGTTTTATATTTTGCTCTCATAATTCTTATTTATTTGAGGGATTTGTTAAAGTGTTTGCTGCAACACTTGCAGCTGCACCTGCTGTTACTGCAACACCTGGGTTAACTGCTGCACCTGCTATTGCTCCGCCAACATCACAAACACCAATTACTAACCAATTCCACCAAGGACGTCTTGCAGCTGCATCTCCTTGTTGTCTTGACCAAAATGCACCTGAGTAACGTGCCGTAGAAGTTCCGCATAATATAGTTTGTTTGTCTAATTCTGTTAGCTTTGAATTTGAAGTAACTTCTTGTTCTAAGTTAATTACGAAAGTATTGAAATCTTCATAAGTAGGAGGATTTGAACTAATACCACCTGCAAACATATAGTCAACTAATTTTTGGCTGTAAACTTTTGCATCAGACGAGATATTTAATTGACTAATTGCATTACGAAAATTATTATTATAATCGTTAATGCCTGTTTTTATAATACCTTTTACTAATTCCGCATTTTTGGAGTAGTTCGGACAACGATTTGCAAAATCTGCATTTGCTAATGCAATATTTTCAACTGTCTCTGGAATTTCGTTAGTGCTTTTATTCCCTAATTTCAAAGACTCTTCAAGTATTTGATTATGAAGTTGCACTACAAAGTCGTAAGGATTTGCTCGGTTCTCTTGTGCCATTGTTAAACTGGAAGTTAAAATACAAGAGAAAAAAAAGACAATTACTTTTTTCATTTTGTTACTTTTTAATTTTTGTCAAATGGCAATACGCCTATGCAGTTTGACTTGCTACATTTTTGTGGCTTACTTTAGTTTCTGTTTTCACTCACTTTTTTTACGGACTCTTGCCTAAGTGGTGTATCTGCTTATTTCTGCCAACGAAAAAGGCTTTGTGCAGGTTGGGAAATAGAATTCCGTCTGCCCGTAACCGAAGTTGATAATTGCGATATTGCTGATGCTTTATTCATATGTCAAATTTATAACGTCCTGCTGGAACTGAAGCTAAATTGAAAAACAAAAGTTGAGGTTTATTCCGTCTGCCCAACTTGCACAAAACCCAATGTTGCTTGCAGTGCTATATTTTTTCTGTCAATCTATTTGCTAACGTTTGATAAATTGTTCCTTCTTTTGAATTGAAATAGTCAAGCAATAATTTCAAAGTTTTTTTCTCTGGGAAAAGTGTCAATACAATTTCATCAAATATTTTGTCGCTGCTGAAAAACTTACGAAATACAAGAGGTTTCAAGTCTTTTATTTCTTCAAAGGTATGTGAAGCATCCAAATCAAAATTTATTTCAGGCAAGTCAGGAATTTCCCTTTTCCAAACTTCCAAATAATTTAAAATTTCTTCCCAAACGTCTGCAAGTCCTAAATAATCAAAGAGTGGTTTCCCATAAAAAATGTGAGTTTCTACGTTGTAGTCAGTCGTCATTTTTGAAAGTTCGGCAACATAGAAATTTTTGTTTTTTACTAAATCAGGGTCAATAAAGTAGAATATACCAACTAATTCAGTCTCGTTGAATTTGGTTAGCATTATATCTAACTTCTTTTCAAAGTTTTGAATTTGTCCACGCTTCTTTGTAGAGTCGTGGTCATCTCTAACTTTCTGCTCAATGAAAATAATTTTGTCTTTGTATTTAAAGCATTGGTCTATGTTTAAAACGTCATTGTCTGCTGTTGTAAATCGCTTTATAAGAATTTCACAGCCTTTAAGTTTCAAATATTCTTCTATTGCTTTTTCAAAAGCATCTCCAAATCTGATTTCGTGTGATTGCAAAAGGTTTTGAAGAATTTTTGCTTTGGGTTTTGTTGGTCTAAAAAGTCCTATGTATCTACTTGGATTGTCTGCAATCTTTTCAATTAAATCGGCTTTAGATTTTTCAAAAATGATTTCATTAAATATCTTTTTGAAAGTATTATACTGCATTATGCTCATAAGCTAAAAATGTTTCTTTTGGTTCATTAACAACGTTATTACCAAAGTCAAGTTCCGAGTAATTGTTTTTAGTTGCTAAAAATTTTTTTTCATAGTCGTGTCTTAATGTGTCAATGCTGTATAAAATACCATCACGTTTAACATACCAATAAGACCAACCGTTATGATTTTCTTTGTTGAGAATGGTTGCACTTACTTTGTGAATTGAACCAACAACATCTAAATACTGTAAACTTGTGTCTGCTAAAACTTGTGCTGAAAACTTTGCATCTCTAGAATAAAGATTTTCGCCAATTTTAACGTAGCCTTTTTCAATTAAATTTCCAAAAGGAACTTTTGGTTTTCGCTTTTCAATTTTGTATTCTAAAAGTGGTTTGTCTATTGGTGCAATTTTAGCAAGTCTTTCGTTAGCAACTTGAATGTAAAATGGTTCTCGTTCAAATGCTATAAATCGTCTGCCCAAACGTTTTGCAACTGCTGCTGTTGTGCCACTTCCACTAAATGGGTCAAGTATCAAATCGTTTACGTTTGAAGTTGAAAGTATTATTCTGTAAAGTAGTTCTGCTGGTTTTTGAGTTGAGTGTGCTTTTACTCCATTCACTTTTATTCTTTCATCTCCTTGACAAATTGGAATTAGCCAATCACTACGCATTTGTAAATCGTCATTCAAAACTTTCATTGAATGGTAATGAAAAGTATAGCTTGACTTTTGCGATTTTGTCGCCCAAATTAAAGTTTCGTGTGCATTGTTAAAACGTGTTCCTTTAAAGTTTGGCATTGGGTTAGTCTTAACCCAAATGATGTCATTAAGCAACCAAAAATTTAGGTTTTGCATAATTGCACCAACTCTAAAAATGTTGTGATATGTGCCAATTACCCAAATACTACCTGTGTTTTTCAAAACTCTATGACATTCTCCAAGCCATTGAATACAAAACTTGTCGTATTCTTCTTTTGATTCAAACTTGTCCCACTTGTCGTTAACTGCATCAACTTTTGTTTGGTTTGGTCTATACAAATCGCCATTGAGTTGCAGGTTATAAGGTGGGTCTGCAAAAATTAAGTCAACGGAATTGTCAGGAAGCTTTTTGAGCTGCTCAATACAGTCGCCTTGAACGATGGTATTGAAATTAAAAGGTCCAATCTGTGTCATTTAAAAATATTTACGCAAACTTAACTGTTTTGAATAAACTTTCAA
This sequence comes from Chitinophagaceae bacterium, assembly GCA_044348985.1. GTDB lineage: Bacteria > Bacteroidota > Bacteroidia > Chitinophagales > Chitinophagaceae > UBA1930. The sequence continues at coordinate 334 of JBIKRV010000043.1, read as the reverse complement.
GTAATTAGGGTGTGGCACCAAGCATTGCAAGCAACGAACAGGGCTTGCCGATGTTGGGGGATTTGGAAAACGTCCAGCCCGGAACCGCTGCCGATTGAAAAACTTTTGCCGAAGATAACAATAAATGTTCAGCGATGTTTGTCCAGCCCGAACAACTGCTGCCATGTTGTTGAAGATGAAGATAACAACTTCCTGCCCCAATATTGGCAAACCCCTTCCTATGTTTACATTTTATTAAATTTATTGGTCGGAAGAATAACAAAAATTGAAAGAACAAAGGGCGGAATAAGATGGTAAAACCTAATAGGCATAAAAGCCTTTCTAACATGATAAT
>JBIKRV010000004.1:0-236449 GCA_044348985.1 Chitinophagaceae bacterium | reverse complement strand
ACATTATTTAGGATGATTTATCTTAGTAAACAAATTACAGGATTTACAGCCTTAACCAGTCAACTAAATTCAGGACGAGACAGTTCTTTATTGTGCTTCAGTTCGGGCTTGACGTTATAAATTTGGCAATGAATAAAACATCAGCAATATTGCAATCATTGGGCTTCGGTTATGGGCAGACGGAATACTAATTCCCCAACAACGCCAAGCCTTTTTCGTTGGCAGAAATACTTTATGAAACATTCTCTAATATTTATACTTTTTTTCTTTTTAATCAGCATCACAAATGCTCAGTCGAAAAAAATTAATAGAGGAATTTTAAAAGTAAATAATTGTTCTTTCTATTATTCTATCATACGAAACGGATATTTCTATAATAAAGAAACTCATAAAACTGACAGTACAGACTTTGAAACAAATTTGCTGTTATTTAGAAATGGGAAAAAGATATTAACTCATATTATCAGACAAAACTTTGTTGACTGTAATAGTCAAACCATTGAACTTGGTGACTATGAATTCAGTGACAGTTCTATAATTTTCTACAGTTATTGGGCTTGGCAAGGTGGTTGTTGCTCTGGACTTTTTGGTGCTCGTATTCAAGAATTCAAAGTTTTAAATAATGGACAGCTAAAACTAAGTAATAGCAAAATTTATTTGCAGAAACAAAAAAATGACATTGAAAATATGTCTCTAACAGACAGACAAAAGTATATAAGTAAAATAGAGAAAGATTATTATGCAAATTTTATAACAGGAGACCAAGCAGACAAATTAATACAAATTGTAAAAAACAAACTAGCCAACCAAATTCAAATCGAGACAAACGGTTTTGAGAGAAATGAAAGAGGATACAAAAAGTAGTACTACTGCCAACAAAAGGTTTTACGTCAGCAGGGCTGACGGGTCAAGCCTCTCAACTTCAGTTTTTCAATTGGGCTTCAGTTCTTGGCTTGACCGAACGCTACTCAGCAGTAGAATTTGTTTGTAACTACATATCTTTACCCGATAGCTATTGGGTAAATACTAGTTCCAAGAAGAACGTCTAAAGCCGTACTGCTAAAGAAAAGCCTAGGAAGTTGGCTTTCATTGTAACCAACACTCTATAAAATTTTCCTAATACAAAAGACAAATCGAAAATGAATGTTCAAATACAAAATAGCAACATTAACGATATAGATGAAATTTTTAGTTTATACAAAATCGCTACTGATTTTCAAAAGACAAGATTTACAGTTCATTGGCCAGAATTTGACAGAAAACTTATTGAAACTGAAATCTCAGAAAACAGACAATGGAAAATAGTTGCAGATGGGAGAATTGCCTGTGTTTGGGCGACTACTTTTAACGACCCTCAAATTTGGGAAGAAAGAAATAAAGACCCATCTGTTTACATTCACCGTATAACAACAAATCCTGATTTTCGTGGGCAAAATTTAGTTACACAAATTGTAGAGTGGGTAACAGTTTATGCCAAAGAAAATGAAAAACAATTTGTTAGAATGGATACCGTTGGCAACAATTTAAGACTCATTAGTTACTATAAAAAATGTGGTTTTGACTTTTTAGGATTATTGAAACTTAAAAATACAAAAGGACTACCAGCACATTACGACAATGCAACAGTAAGTTTATTTCAAATCACAATCAACACTAACTGAGAAAACAACAAATAGCCAAGATGAGTTTTTTTGCAAGTTGATCAAACGGAGTAACTATAAACATTTGTAATTCTGTTTCGCTTTTGTTCGGGCTGCACAAAGTATTTCGAACTTTAGTTCTTAATTTCAACATCAGATTTTTAATCAGCACAGGCTGTGGGCAAACGGATTCCAATAGCTATCGAGACTATTTCCGAAACTGCACAAAGCCCTGTTCGTTATACACCATTTAACAAACCCTTCAAACTTTAAAATGAAACTATTAAAACATACTTTATTTACACTTTGCATTTTACTAATTTTCATTTCCTCATCTTATGCTACTTGGTCAATCATAGTTGTTGATCCTAAAACAAATGAAATAGGAATTGCTGGTGCATCTTGTACCAATAGTGTTTATGGAATTGGGGCAATTATTCCTGGGAAAGGGGCAATTGTAGTACAGGCAATGAGCAACCCTTTTGCACGTGCAAAGGGCTTGAAAATGATAATGGCTAATGCTTCCCCTGAAGAAATCTTAACAGCAATGAAAGACTCCATGTTTAATCCTGAGCATCAACAGTATGCGATTATATGTGTAAAATATTTAGAAAATCCGCTTACATACACAGGCTCTTCAACAACACCTATCAAAGGAGCCTTAACTGCAAAAGGAATCTCAGTACAAGGAAACACATTAACTAACTTTGAAGAATTACAATCTGCTTTAAATACAGCCATAAAAGCCCAAAAAGACGCATTGCCAATAGAAGAAGTATTAATGCTTGCATTAGAAGCAGGAGCTAAACTTGGTGGAGATAAAAGATGTGGAGACATAAAGGCATTGAGTGCTTTTTTAACAGTTTCTAAACCTAGTGATAATCCTAAAAGTCCATATATAAATTTGGTTGTTTATGGAACGAATGATAAACTAAATGCAGTTGAAGCTTTGAGACAAAAATTCAATAATTGGAAAATTGAAGTAAATAAATAAATACACACCTAAAAACAAACAACTGTTCTAGGCTTTACACAAAGCCAATTCCATACCTTCACCACCAAGCCTGAGGTGTTGTGTGCTATATTTTGTGCTATTCCCAATTTTCGGCAGCGAAATAAATTCTCAGGCAAACGAAATGGACGAAAATTTTAAATTTATAAACAATTAATAATCAATGTAAATTTTTGACGTTAGTTAGAAATTGTAAACAGCTTTCAATCATAAAAAATGCGACAAATAACCTTATTATTATTGATACTTTTTGCGAAACAAATTTTTGCCCAAAACAAATCGCTGCCAAACAGAATTAAAGAAGTTGAAAACAGCTTAATCCCCTTTGTACCTGTGAAAGGGCTTGCAGGTTGGAATATTACTGAAAGGATGAAATATTACAACGTGCCAGGGGTAAGTATTGCAGTTATCAAAGACTACAAAATTGATTGGGCAAAAGGTTATGGACTGGCAGATACTTCTAAAAATACACCTGTAACAACTGAAACAATGTTTTCAGCAGGTTCAATCAGTAAGTTTTTAATGGCTGTTACAGCTTTGAAAATGGTTGAAAACAAACAAATTGAATTAGAAAAGCCAATCAATAACTACCTTACCTCTTGGAAAATTACAGAGAACGACTTTACCAAAAAAACACCCATTACTTTAAGAATGTTGTTGAGCCATTCAGCAGGAACTTCACAATCATCTTATTTTGGCTTTACACCAACTCAACCAGTACCAACCATTGTAGAAATTTTGAGTGGTGCAAAAATATCCGAAACAAGACCTGTAGTTGTAAACAGTGAACCCAATACTGAATTTCGTTATTCAGGCGGTGGAAGTATGATTGCCCAAATGGCTTTAATGGACGTGTCTAAAAAAAGTTTTTCCAATCTAACACAAGAGCTGCTTTTTGATAAACTTGGAATGCAAAATTCAACTTTTGAACAACCTGTTCCTTCAATATTTACAAAACAAAGTGCTTGGGCTTATTCGTCTGCATCTTGGTTTAAAGGAATGCCTTACGTTTATCCTCAACAAGCAGCAGCAGGACTTTATACCACACCAACAGACCTTGCAAAGTTTTTTATAGATGTGCAAAAATCTTACATTGGCAAAGGGAAAATATTGAGCCAATCCACAACAAAAAAAATGTTTACAGCTCAGCAAAATGTTTCTGATGGTTCATACAAAGAGCAAATGGGTATTGGACCATTTTTAATTCAACGAACAGATAACAAAAACCCCAACGGCGTTTACTTTGAGTTTACAGGTGTAAACGCAGGTTTCCTAGCTTATGGCATTGCAAGTATTACCAATGGCAATGGTGTAATCATTATGCTCAATTCAGGAGACGATGTAAATGGTTTGGGAAAAGAAATTAGAAGAGCAGTTGCAAAAACATATAATTGGACAAACTTTTTGCCAACAGAAGTACAACCAATTAATTTGACAGATTCAGAGTTATACAAATTTGTAGGTCGTTACAGAATGGCAACAGACGAAGTGCTTTACCTACGAAAAGAGAAAAACTATTTAGTTGAAAACATCAATGAAGGCAAGAACATTTATTGCTTTCCCGTTACAAAAGATACCATTGTTTTTACCGATTATAACATCAAAGCAGGGTTTAAAATGAATGAAAAAGGAGAAGTAATTTCATTGCAAAACATTTATCAAGAAAAGCCAATGCCAAAAATGAAAGACGATGAATTTTCGCCAGGTGAATATTTGAAAATGAAAAAATACAACGAAGCTAAAGAAGCATTTGGGGCAATGAAAATGAATGAATATCAAATTACATATTTGGCTTATGACCAGATGAATAAAAAGCCTATGAACCTGGACGCTGTTAAAACAATTTTAGAAGTTGCCATTGAACAGCATCCAAATTCTTCTATTGTTTACAGCCGTTGGGGCGACTATTACTTAAAACTCGACGATAAACCCAACGCCATCAAAAGCTATCAAAAAGCCATAGAACTTGACCCTACAGACCAACAAACGAAAGATACTTTAAATGACTTGAAAAAATAACACACAGCTTTTCAACACTTACAGCTTATTGCGTTGTATTGTGTTGCCTTGAGTAATCATGATACAACTTTTCATAAAAAATGTAATAGAGCAATGAAAAAAAGAATAATTAGTTTTTTAACAGCATTCATGATAGTTAATCTAATGGGTTGTGGAAACTCACAACCACATGCCAACAATGGTAAAACAGATACAACCACTTATCAAACTGCGGCAAAAAAGGCTGATTTAATTAAGCATAAAATAACACCTTGTCTCTGGGTTGATAAAGATGCAAAAGCAGTGGTGGATTATTATCTTTCTATCTTTAAAAATGGAAAAATGAAAGAGTTTCGTCAGTATAAAAACCCACCCCAGCAAAATGGGCAGGATGGTGGCAAGTTTGAAACTGCAATTATGGAAATTGGTGATATAGAATTTAGCATTTTGGCTGCAGGTCCATTCTTCAAGTTTAATGAATCGGTTTCATTTGTTATTAATTGTAAAGACCAAACTGAAGTAGATTATTATTGGAATGCACTCACAGCAAATGGTGGAGAGGAAGGTTCTTGTGGGTGGTGTAAAGACAAATATGGTTTATCGTGGCAGGTGGTTCCAGTTGAATATTTTGACCTGATTAACAATAATGATTCTAAGGTTAGAGAAAAGGCAATGAAGAATACATTTAAACAAAAAAAGTTAATCCTGTCAGAACTTAAATAAACCAAATAAAAGCACATCTTTTGGCTTTCCAACGCTTACAAGTTATTACCTTGTATTGTACTATTTAAACAACTATGATACATTTTTACAAAAAAATGAGTTTGTATTCTTTCAACTCAGCCTAACAATTTAGTTTTTACACTTTATGCTGCAACCTGCTCCAATGCCCAGTTTTTTAACTTTTATAACAAGCTTAAAATAAATGTTACAGTGATTTGATATAGATATAAATTTACAACTGTAATTGAAAAAATTAAGCAAAAAGTAAACGAATTATCGACTACGATTAATGTGATTTATATTTTATAGGTGGTGAATGGGACGTATATTTACTTATAATCTACAATTTTGTATAGCTTTAAACGAATAGCTAACTTAAAAAATGAAAACCTATTTTGTTGATTCTTTTACAAGTGAAAAATTTAAAGGAAACCCTGCAGCAGTTTGTGTTACCGACACAGAATTAGAAGTTGATACCATGCAAAAAATTGCAGCTGAAATTGGATTTTCTGAAACTGCATTTATCCAACAAATTACCAGCAATATTTACAACATTAGATTTTTTACACCCAAAATTGAAATCCCCTTATGTGGACATGCCACATTGGCTTCATCAAAAGTTATTTTCGATACTACTGCATATAACAATATAAAATTTATTACCTGTAATAATGTTGAACTATTAACTGAGAAAGTAGAGCATAAAATCAAAATGCAATTCCCCGTTTACGAAACAGAAGAAATTGAAGTGCCTCAACTAATGTTAGAAGCAATTGGAATTTCTGAAATTATCAATAAAAAATACAGTCCCAATAATAAAATAGTCTTACTCGAAATTGAGAGTGCAATTGAACTAGCGAATTTGAAACCAGATTTTACAGCATTGTTAAATTCATACATCGGAATAAATGGGGTATTGGTAACAGCCATTTCTAACAATGAAAAGTTTGATTTTCATTACAGGTATTTTTGGCCTTGGGCAGGAACTAATGAAGACCCTGTAACAGGTGGTATTCAAACTTTTTTGACTAAATATTGGGCAATAAAATTGAACAAAACAAAATTGAATGCTTATCAATCTTCATTAAGAACAGGAATAATGAGTACTGAGCTTTTACAGAACAAAGTTTATATTTTGGGCGAAGCTGTAACAATTTTAGAAGGAAAATTTATTTTATAACTATAATTACTAATACCTTAAAAATATTGTTTAACAGAGATTTAAAGCAATTGATAGCCGAAATCGAACACTACAAAATAGAAGCTGGTATCTGGAGGGTTAAAGCACAAACAAATAATTCGGTAGGTAATCTTTGTTTATATTTAGTAGGCAATTTAAACACATATATTGGCAGAGAATCAGAGCTTTCTTCTAAAGATATTACAAGATAAGAATTAGTTCAAAAGGTTGAAAATATATTTGATTGAAACTACCATTAAAAGTTGGGTTATTTATAATACATATTTTTAGAAGTTGGTAAAATAGTGCTATTAATGCCTGAAAATACAGTACCACGCTAAATACTCATATTATAAGCTTTATCTTGCAATAGGGTAGCTGCATTTTTGAGTATGCCCTTTATATGCAAGCCGAATTTGAAAATTGGGTATTCAGGCCAATGCATTTGAACCCCAATAAAAAATAAATCTATACACTTCGATGAGGCTTTATTTTCAGATTGAAAATACTTCAATCATTAAACAAAAGTTTGTTAATGAGAAAAAAAATACCCCTTTTGCAGGGGTATTTAATAAAATAATTAGAGATCGAAGAAGTTTTATTTAGCCTCTTCCCCACCCTCCAGTTTAGCTTTAATATCAGCCAGTGCACCTAAATCACCTAAAGTTGCTTTTTCAACTTTAGCCTGTACAGCTTTCACTGCTTTTTTAGTTTGTTCTGCCTGAACTTTTGCTTCTTTCTTTTCAGCTTCTATTTCTTCAGCTTTAGCCTGTTCCCAAATACGGGTATGGCTTACAACAATACGTTTCTCATTTCTATCAAATTCAATTACCACAAATTGTGCAGTTTCATCGGCCTGTACTTGTTTGCCATCTTCTTTAAAAGTATGACGGTTAGGCACAAATCCTTCTAACCCATAAGGTAATTGTACTAAAGCTCCTTTATCATCTCTACGGGTAACTAAACCTTCGTGAGTTGATCCAATTGCAAAAGTTTCTTCTAACGCAGTCCAAGGATCTTCTTCCAGTTGTTTATGACCCAATTGTAATTTGCGGTTTTCTTTATCTATACTTAAAATAATGATATCGATGTGTTCAGCCACTTTTACATAATCACTTGGGTGATTGAAACGCTTCAACCAGCTTAAATCGCTGATGTGAATCATTCCACCAATACCTGGCTCTAACTCAACAAATACGCCATAAGGAGTAATGTTTTTAACCAATCCTTTGTGTTTACTGTTTTCAGGGAATTTGGTTTCGATGGTACTCCAAGGATCACTGGTCATTTGTTTGATAGACAGACTCATCTTACGACTGTCTTTATCTAAAGTAACCACCTTAGCTTCATGCTCATCGTTCAATTTAAAGAACTCTTTTGCATTAATTGGTGTGTTAGCCCATGTAATTTCACTTACATGTACCAAACCTTCAACACCTGGTTGAATTTCTAAGAATGCACCGTAATCTTCAATATTTACAACTTTACCTTTAACAATTGTACCTTCAGCTAAACCTTCAGGCAACACATCCCAAGGGTGTGGAGTTAATTGTTTTAAACCTAAGCTGATACGTTTTTTGTCATCATCAAAGTCTAATACTACAACATTGATTTTCTGATCCATTTTCACAACCTCTGAAGGGTGTGAAATACGTCCCCAAGAAATATCTGTAATGTATAATAAGCCATCTAAGCCACCTAAATCCATGAAAGCACCAAAATCAGTAATGTTCTTCACAGTACCTTCTAATACTTGTCCTTTCTCTAGTTTGCTCATTATTTCAGCACGTTGTGCTTCGATATCACTTTCAATTAATGCTTTGTGCGATACAACGGCATTCTTAATAGTTTCGTTAATCTTCACTACTTTAAATTCCATTGTTTTACCAACAAACTGGTCGTAATCTGTAACTGGCTTCACGTCAATTTGAGAACCTGGTAAGAATGTTTCCATACCAAATACATCAACAATTAAACCACCTTTGGTTTTGCTGGTAACCAAACCGGTAACCACTTCACCAGTTTTATGCACTTCCATAATACGCTCCCAAGCACGGAAGATTCTTGCACTTTTTCGGCTCAGGTGTAAATTACCTTGTCTGTCTTCTTTTTCTACAACCATTACTTCTACAACATCACCTACTTTCACACCTTGTAAATCACGGAATTCGTTCAAAGAAATTAAACCGTCACTTTTAAAACCAATGTTAATTACAGCATCGGTTTTAGTAAGACCAACGATGTCACCATTTAAGATTTCACCATCTTCAATTTTTACGAATGTGTTTTCGTACACATGATCGTATTTTTCTTTTTCTTCTTTGCTGTAAGTAGCAACATTGCGTTTATCTACACTCCAGTCAAAATCGTCGTGGGCAGTAACCACCACTTCTTCTACAATTGGTTTTGATGCAACTATTTCGGCAGCACCTTCCACAACAGTTTCTGTTGCTTCTACAGGATTGTTTGTTGTCGCAGCAGTTTCTGTTGCTTCAGCAGCACCAGAAGCTTCCTGAGCATCTGCGTTTAATTGTTTTACAAAAAGTTTCATTATAAAATCCCGATGGTTTTAATTCGGGGCTGCAAAAGTAGGCGTTAAACCCTATATTGCTTCGACGTAAGGCATTTTTCTTCAAAATTTATTTAAAAAAATAGCTCCACCTAAAAATCAATGATTTAAAACTAAAATTTTCAACATTTAAAGGACTATTTAGCCTAACACAACTCCTCCTAAAGCTGGTAAATTTAATTTTATAGTAAATTTTTTAAGCCTTTTATCTATTAGATTTATTTGTATCGATGGATTAAACACATCTCCAGTCCCCCAAAACTCTTTGCTATCGCTATTAAAAATTTCTTTCCATTTCGATTTACCCGTAATTTCTATTTCCCAGTTATAATGTATGGCAGGTGTCATATTTAAGATTACCAAAATATCGTTGGCTCGCTTTTTACCTTTTCGTTTAAAAACCAACACGCTTTCTGTTCTGTGGTTTAAATCAACCCACTCAAACCCATCGGTCGTAAACTGATTTTCGTATAAAGCCGGACTGTTTCTATATAATTCATTTAACTTCTGAACACAATATTTCATTCCACCATGACTAACAAAGTCCAACAATTCCCATTGCAACTCACTTTTATAATTCCATTCGTTGGTTTGGGCAAATTCGTTACCCATAAACAATAATTTTGCTCCAGGGTGAGTAAACATGTAGGTGTACAACAACCTTAGGTTAGCAAATTTTTGCCATGTATCTCCAGGCATTTTGTAAATCATGGGGCTTTTTCCATGTACCACTTCATCATGACTGAGGGGTTTCATAAAATTTTCGTCGTAGAAATACATCATACTGAATGTAATTTCATCTTGATGAAACTGGCGAAAAATTGAATCCCTTTTAAAATAACGTAGTGTATCATGCATCCAGCCCATCATCCACTTCATACCAAAACCTAGTCCACCTTCAAAAGTAGGACGGCTAATTTGAGGCCAATCTGTAGCCTCTTCGGCTATAGTTTGTATTGCGGGAAAATCTCTGTAAAGGGTTTCATTTAAGTCTTTAATAAAAGCAATAGCTTCTAAATTACCATTTCCACCAAATTCGTTGGGCTCCCATTGTCCTTCATTTCTGCTGTAATCTAAACGCAGCATCGATGAAACTGCATCTACCCTTATTCCATCTATATGAAAACGGTCGCACCAAAATCTTGCACTACTAATTAAAAAGCTTTTTACTTCTCCCCTGCTGTAATTAAAAATATAACTGTTCCAATCTGGGTGATAGCCTTTACGCATGTCGGCATATTCATAAGTGTGCGTTCCATCGAACATAAATAATCCATGAGCATCATAAGGAAAATGCGAAGGCACCCAATCTAAAATAACCCCAATACCTGCATGGTGAAAAGCTTCAACCATGGCAGCAAAATCTTGTGGACTACCAAACCTACTGGTTGGAGCAAAATAACCTATCCCTTGATAGCCCCAACTACCATCAAATGGATGTTCCATTACTGGCATTAATTCTATATGGGTAAAGCCCATTTCTTTTACATAAGGTACTAAACGTGCAGTAATCTCGGCATAAGTGTTATAACTTTCTTCATCGTGTTTATCGGGCCTCATCCAACTTGCCAAATGCACTTCATACACACTCCAAGGTGCATTTAATGAATTATGACTGGCTCTTTGCGTCATCCACTTATCATCTTTCCATTCATAAAAAGTTCCCCATGCAATACTTGCTGTATAAGGTCTTTTTTCCCATAAATGTGCAAAGGGATCTCCCTTATCTAATTTCAATCCTTTAAACCCGATAATATGATACTTATAAGCCTCTCCTGCTAAAACATTTGGAATAAATCCTTCCCAAATACCGCTACCATCTTTCCTTACAAATAAAGGATGTGTGGTTGTATCCCACTCATTAAAATAACCAATTACTGAAACATAGGTTGCATTAGGAGCCCAAACTGCAAAATAGGTACCTTGTGTATGTAATACTTGTATTTGTTTGTTCCCAAAAAATTCGTACAACCGATAATGTGTTCCATTTTGAAAATTCGTAACATCTTCATCCGTAAATAAAGAATAATTCCAAACAGGTTGAACGGTATCTACAAAGAAAAGATCCTCGTATTTTTTTGAAGCGACCATTCCAACCTTTTCTGCATTTGCTACTCTTGCTTTTGATTGTTTCTTTGGCATATCAATTTTATGAATGTTAAAAAAAGCTTATAAAATTTGAAAAATGTAACAAATTGGATAAGTGGTAATGAAGGTAAGTGTAATGTTTATCGATATTGCAATCGAAAATTAAATTTTCAATTATTTGTGGAAACAATTAATATTTCGTCAAAATTAATTAATGGTTTTTTGCCGTTAACCCATTATATAAAAACACTTACCACTGCTTAAAATATTTACGAATGAGAAAACTAATTTTATTGGCTTTTGTATTTTTTTGTATCTCTCAAATTTGCCATGCCCAATTAGCCAATGTAGAAGGTACAGTAATTGATACGTTAGAAAAAAAGAAGCTATCAAAAGCAGTAGTTGCTTTATTAAAAACCAAAGATTCGGTTTTATATAAGTTTAAAAGAACCAATGAAAATGGTGGTTTTAACTTAAACAATGTGGCACAAGGCAAATATTTGATAATGGTTACTTATCCGGGCTATGCCGATTTTTATGATACTATTTTAATAAATGCTAGTACAAAAGATTTTGGCAATATATATATGATAAGTAAAATTCACTTATTAGAAGATGTTGTAGTACGCCAAAAAATTGCAGCAGTGCGTATGAAAGGCGATACACTTGAAATGAAAGCAGATAGCTTTAAAGTTTCTGCAAATGCCAATGTACAAGAACTATTAAAGAAAATGCCGGGTATTACCGTAAACAGTAAAGGAGAAATTACCGCCCAAGGACAAAAAGTACAAAAGGTATTGGTTGATGGAGAAGAATTTTTTAGCGATGACCCAGCAGTGGTAACACAAAATTTAAGAGCAGATGCAATTGATAAAGTGCAAGTGTTTGATAAAAAGAGCGATCAAGCAACTTTTACTGGTATTGATGATGGAGAAAAAGCTAAAACAATTAACCTTCAATTAAAAGAAGATAAAAAGAAAGGTTATTTTGGCAAGTTAGATGCTGGAACCGATTTTGATAAATACCGAAACGGAAAAGCATTGGTTAACTCATTTAAAGGCAAAAGAAAATTTGCAGCCTACTTAACTACCGATAATACACGGTTTGAAAATATGGAATGGAGTGAAAGAAGCAATTATGGAGAAGATTTAAATAGAAACACACAAGTAAATGATGATGGTGGTGTAAGTATGTGGAGCAACGGAGATGATTTTAGTTGGGGTCAGGGTTTACCCAGCTCAATTACTGGTGGTTTACACTTTTCTAAAAAATGGGATAAAGACAAAAAAAATAGCATCAACACCTACCAGTTTAACGATTTAAGGGTAAATGGTTTAAATACAACCCTTACACAAACTTTGCTTAACGACACCACTTTTTTAATAGATAATTCTATACAACGGTTTGAAAACCACAAACGTCGAAACCGATTAAGAAGTACCTACGATTGGCAAATTGATAGTACCAGCTCACTAAAAATAATTGCTACAGGTTCAATTATTAATAGCAATTTAGATAATTTATTTACAAGTAATTCGGCCAATAGCAAAGGTCTAAATATAAATGAAACAAACAGACGAACTACCAATAAAATTGATGAACAAACTTTAATAACCAATATTTTTTGGAGAAAAAGATTGAAGAAAAAAGGTAGAACTATTTCGTTTAACACAGATATTAACCTAGGTAATAATGATGGTAATGGATTTTTATTTGCAAAAAATAATTTTTTTGGTTCAACCCCATCAGTTAATAATATTGACCAGAAAAAAACAAACGATGAAAAGACATTTAGCTTATCTGGCAGGCTATCATATACAGAACCACTTTCTAAAACAACCTTTTTGGAATTGAACTATAGATTTGCCTTCAATAAAAACAATGCCGAGCGTTATACTTTAGAAGGTGGTACAAATGGTGTAGGAGACTATAATAGAATTATTGATAGTTTAAGTAATCATTTTTTGTACAACAACGATAACAATAGTGGAGGGTTTACCATACGACACAATAAAAAGAAATTTAATTTTGCAATTGGTTCATCATTGGGTGTTGTAAACTTTAATTTAACTGAGAAAAGAAGAGATGCAAAAAATGCTGTTTCCTTCACCAACTTTTTACCTTCGGCTAGCTTTAACTACACACCAAAAAAACAAACTAGGTTAGGTTTTACCTATAATGGTACCACTCGAAACCCAACATTACAACAACTTAACCCAATTATTGACAATATTGACCCACTAAATCGAGTATTGGGCAACCCAAATTTAAAACAAGAGTTTAGACACAATTTTGGGATAAATTTTAGCGATTATAAAGTATTGAAAGAAAAAAATATTTACGTAAGTGCTAATTTTAGTTTTGTAGAAAATGCAATTACTAGCTCTAACAGCATTAATCAACTAAAGGGTGAAAGAACCAGTCAATCGGTAAACGTTAATGGAAATTATAACTTTAATATGTGGGCTAATTATGGTTTTAATGTAGCACCAAGTGTAAACCTAAACTTTCAGTTAAGCCCAAGTATTTCTAGATTTAAAAACATTGTTAATGGTACAGAAAATATAAACGATAGCAAACATTTGGGTTTTAATATTAGCTCTGGATATTGGAGAGATAAATGGATTAACTATTGGTTTAGTATTGGGCCAACTTTTAATAGTTCTTCAAGCTCAATAAACAATGTAAACACCAAATATTGGACCTATAATTTTAATGCAGATGTGGAAATGAAATTACCCAAAAAGTGGTATGTAAACATTAACCCAGATTTTAATATTTATGAAAAAACAGCCATTTTTGCTAATGCAAGAGATATATTTATCGTTAATGCAAGCGTTAAGAAATCGATAGATAAAGCTGAAAAATGGCAAATTGCATTTAGGGTAAATGATATTTTTAACCAGAATCAAGCAATTAACAGAAACATTAGCAGCAACTTTATTTCTGAAACAACACAACAAAATATTCGGCGATTTGCTATGCTAAATTTGATTTATAATTTTAGTAAAAATGGCAAACCATCGAATGGATGGTAATTTAAAAAATTTACGTAGTTAAAACATGTAATTATGAAACTGATAGCAATACTTTTTTTATTGAATTGTTTCTCAACAACAGAAGCTCAGCAACAATTTATTGTACAAGGAAAAATTGATTTTGAAATGAAAAAAAATCAGCATCGTCAATTAGAGGATGATGGCGATGGAGAATGGATTCAACAATTAAAAAAAAACATGCCCAAATTTGTTACAGAAAATTATATTTTATTATTCAATTCAGAAAAAACAGTATATAAATTGGGTGTTGAAAACACAGATAATAAATATTTATGGGGTGGTAAACCATCGGAAACAGACAATGTAGTTCAACAATTAAGCAACAATAAAATTGCCATACAAAGAGATGTTTATGAACAAACTTTTCTAATACAAGATAGTATTAGAAACCTCGAGTGGCGAATTACAGATGAAACAAGAGAGATTGCAGGTTTTGAATGTAAGAAGGCGGTAACTAAAATTTGCGATTCGGTTTATGTGGTTGCATTTTATACAGATTTAATACCAGTTAGTGCAGGTCCTGAAAGTTTTGGAGGTTTACCCGGTATGATTTTAGGTTTAGCAGTTCCACGTTTATCAACCACTTGGTATGCCACTAAAGTTGAATTACTAGAACCTACAACACAACAATTAAACCCAATACAAAAAGGGAAAAAAAACAGATTGGATTGGTTTAGAAAATTCTATGAAAAAAGCTTTGAAAGAATGGGGCAAATATGGGGCTTTACAAATGTGGCGACTGTTGTTGTAATAACATCTTATATAAATGGGAATATAGCTACCAAAAATTGGTGAAATGTTTGTGTTTCAATTCGGAATAAATTTAATCATCGTACTTTCTTTTTTTTTCTTCTTTATATTTCGATTGTTCAAGTTTAGCTTCAGCCGTAGGGTTATTGGTTACGGCAACTGCTACCTGAAACAATGCAATAAATAAAACGATAGAAGCAGCCAACTCACCCCATGTTATCCAATAGCCAAAAAATGCATAAACAGTAGCTTTTTCCGGATGAGAAGGAACATAAATAACTTCAAGTTTTTTCCCCTCAGGTAAATTCCGCAATACATATCTAGCATCTACAGCATAACTTTTTTTACCATGAAAAAAAATGGCTTTGGGTATTACTTCATTGCTTGCAGAGTCTTTAGCCCAATGTATCGTAGCTGGTGTAAATTCTCCATCAAAAAAATCGGGTTCTCTACTATATACAATGTATAACGAAAAGCAAACAAAATATAAAAAAGCAATTCCTTTGTACATGCTGCTAAAATAAGCGATAAGTAAAGATTGCTAGAAACTTATAGCTTTTTTGCTTTCATTTTTTCCAATGCAGCTTTCTTTTGCTTATCGGTTAACGTACTTTTTTGTACCATTTTATTTAACTGATAGCTAAATACCAATCTAAAGTTTCGGGTGTTGGTAGAATTGAAGGATTCTAAAGAAAAATTGGTGCCATAAGTATAATTGGTAGATTGTTGAGCCCTAAAAGGATCTACAACACTAAAACCCACAATAAATCTTTTATTGAAGAACTTTTTCTGTACACCTAAATTCATGGTGAGGTTACTTCTACTTCTGCCCTGTGGTGTAGCAAAACTGCTGTACCTAGCATTACCTTCAAAGGTTAAAGTTGCAGTAGGTGTATAATTGTAATTTATATTGGTATAAAAAGTACTTCCATCAATGTACCTATATAATATTTTTTCAGCTTCGCCATATTGGTTAAATGTATAACCAAAACTACTATTCATCCTGAATTTTTTAGAGAATGTATAGCCACCCCAAATACTAGCTTCATACTCATTTCTATCCGAAATATTTAACCAGGTAATCTGAGTTTTGCCATTGGTTGTTAATGTACGAATGGTGTTGAAAATGTTTTTTATTTTATTGTATCCCAACGATGTATTGATGTAGTACTTACCCTTTATCCAACTAACATTCCAATCATAATTATCGGCCAAAGTGGGTAACAAATAAGGATTACCAAATCTTAAATTATATGGATCACTATAATCGATATTTGGGTTCAACTCTCCTAAGCCTGGTCTTCTAATAGTGGCTCTATACACCAACGAAGTATTGAGTTCTTTACCAAACTCTTTTCGAATAGTTACAGTAGGCAATACATTCAAATAATCATTGGCTACATTGCTTGAGTTGCCTTTAAAAAAACGAAACTCCATTTGCGTATATTCTGCCTGAATGCCAGCAATAATTCTAAAACTTTTAGAAAAGATAAAGGTTGCAGCTACTCTAGCTGTTGTTAAATTTTGATGAAACTTAAAATCATTGCTCAGTAAATCATTGGCTATAAAAGTTGTATCGATTTTATTGAGAAAACTGGTATTTAATACACTATGGTAAGAGGTATGTTGAAAAGTTGCTCCTGTTGAAAAAATGACTACCTTATTCAATGGTTTATCATAGCTAATCCTTGCAGAAAAACTACTGTTGAATACATTGAAAAATTGGTTTTGTGTACTATCTCCTGACGGAATCAGATTACCACTTAAAAACTGTTGAAAAAAATCTCTATCTGTATCATTCTTTCCATAATTGGCATTCAGTATTATTCTTACAACTTCGCCTGGCTTTTTCTTTGCTTTAATGTTATAGTTTAAAGTGAGTGCATGGCTGTACCCATCTCCTTCACTATCATTTTCTCTTGAACTGAATTTATATGCTTCATTAAACCTGTTAAAATTGGTAAATCGGGTAATACTGTAATTGTGATACAAATTCAGATTACCTTGATAGGTAAATCCAAAGCTTTTATATTTGTTCAATTCATAATCTACCTGAAAACGCAAATGTGGTCTTACACCTTTGTTTTCATAATTTCCATCGGTATTAAACTGATTCGAAGAATCGGTATAATTATTTTGGCGTTTTGAATAATTGTTTCCAGTAAACACACTTCCATTAACCCCAAATGTTGTATTTATTGAAAATTTTTGATGGCGGTAACTCATGTTGGTTGCCAAACCAACCTCCCCTCTTGAACCAACATTCAGGGTAACTTTTCCTGTTAAACCAACTTTTCCTTTTCGGGTAACAATATTTATTACACCACCACTTTCTGTAGCATATTCAGGTGGCGGGTTTACCATCAATTCAATTTTTTCAATACTGCTACCCGGCAAGCTTTCCAACAAATCTTTTAATTGTTCAGCTGTTAAATCGGTAGGTTTATCATCAATTAAAATTTTGGGTTCTTTACCCTTCAATAAAATTTTACCATTGGGGTCGTTGTTAATTAAGGGCATACTTTTTAAAATTTCAGCAGTACTCGATCCATTGCTCAATGCACTTTCCCCAACATTATAAATCAATTTTCCATCTTTATTTTCAATTAATGGTTTTTCGGCATAAACCACTACTTCTGTTAAATCTGAAGAAGCTGCGGTAAGCTTTACGTCGCCTAAATTAAAATCGTATCGTTCTGCCCTTATATTAATACTATCTAAGCTTAAATTTTTATATCCTGCAGCACTTACAACCAAACTATACACAGCAAAAGGAATTTTCTCAAACTCAAAAGCCCCATTTTTATCGGCAATCTGAACAATTTTTTTAGAGGTATCGGCAGCCTTTACTAAAAGTAGGGTTGAAAAAGCTACAGGCTTATTTGTTGCAGCATCCATCACATTGCCAATGATTACACCAAAATCCTGATTAGTTTTTTGTGGTTTATCCTGACTGAAAATACTTTTAGCAGTAAAGAAGATTAAAAAAAATAATATAGCTCTGTACAACATTGGTATCAGTTGGTGCGTAATTACAAATTAACAACTAATCTATAACTAAAGTGGAATAAATTGTATGTACGGATGAAATCCTAAACTTATATTTGAACCAAACAATATCTATGCATTTCACTTTATACGGATTATCCAATTGCGATGTAACCAAAAAAGCCATTCATTGGTTCAAAGAAAATAAAATAGACTTTATTTTTCACAACACAAGAGCCGAGCCAATTTCGAAAGAAAAAATTCAAAGCTGGTGTACACAAGTTGGTTGGGAAAAACTGCTGAACAAAAAAGGAACTACTTTTAGAAAACTTCATCCTGCGGTAAAAATGAATGCTACTACCGAAGCAGCAGCCGTTGAAATAATGACTATAAGGCAAAGTACAATAAAACGACCTATAATAGAAAAAAACAATAAAATAATTACCCTTGGATTCGATGAAAAAAAATACGAGATAGTGTACTTATAAACTATCTCGTATTTAAACTATTCAACAATATGATTACTTTCTGCTCTGAAACTCTTTAGGCAGTTTTAACAACTCTTCTTTGGGTAAAGATTTAAAATAATCGTAGGTAATTTTCAAGCCCTCAACCCTATCAACTTTAGGTTCCCAACCTAAAATTGTTTTTGCTTTGGTAATATCTGGCTGCCTTTGTTTCGGATCATCGGTTGGCAACGGTTTGTAAATAATTTTAACCGAAGAACCCGTTAATTTCAATACTTCCTCGGCAAAATCTTTTAAAGAAATTTCATTGGGATTACCAATGTTTACAGGCATTGCATAATCACTTAACAACAATCTGTAAATACCTTCTACCAAATCACTTACGTAACAAAAACTTCTTGTTTGGCTACCATCTCCAAAAACAGTTAAGTCTTCGCCACGTAAAGCTTGTCCAATAAATGCTGGTAATGCACGTCCGTCGTTCAGTCGCATTCTAGGACCATAAGTATTGAAAATTCTGATAATTCTTGTTTCTACATTATGAAAAGTATGGTAAGCCATAGTGATGGCTTCTTGAAAACGTTTGGCTTCGTCATATACGCCACGTGGACCAATTGGGTTTACATTGCCCCAATACTCTTCTGTTTGAGGATGCACCAAAGGATCTCCATAAATTTCACTGGTACTTGCAACCAATATTCTTGCACCTTTATCTTTTGCCAAACCCAAACAATTGTGTGTGCCATGAGCACCAACTTTCAATGTTTGAATAGGAATTTTCAGGTAATCTATTGGACTAGCTGGAGAAGCAAAATGCAAAATATAATCCAACTTGCCTGGTATATGAATGAACTTAGTAATATCATGGTGATGAAACTCAAAATCTTCCAGCGGAAACAAATGTTCGATATTTTTCAAGTCACCTGTAATCAGATTATCCATACCAATTACATGATAACCTTCATTTATAAATCTATCACACAAATGTGAGCCTAAAAAGCCTGCTGCACCTGTGATAAGAATTCGTTTTTTTTCCATTTTTAAAATTTAGATTAGCTAATTTTAAATTAGTACCATGAGATTGATTAATAATTCCAAATCAGCAATAAGAAATTAGAAATTTAATTATGGTCTTCCAACACTTTCATAATGATAACCCATTCCCCTTACCTGAGCAACTTCAAATAAATTTCTACCATCAAAGATGGCTTTATTTTTTAAAGCACTTTCTATTTTATCAAAATCAGGTGTTCTAAATTCTGCCCATTCTGTTGCAATAATCAACGCATCGGCATTATTTAAAGCGTCATATTGATTTTCTACATAAGCAATTTTATCGCCAATTTGTCTTTTCACATTTGGCATACCTTCAGGGTCAAATGCAGTAACAGTAGCACCTGCAGCGGTTAATGCATCAATTAAATATAAAGCTGGAGCTTCTCTAATATCATCCGTATTGGGTTTAAATGCCAATCCCCACAAAGCGAAATGTTTCCCTGCTAAACTGTTATTGAAGTAAGCATTAATCTTTGGCATTAAATGTAATTTCTGAGCTTCATTAACTTCTTCAACTGCTTTCAAAATCTGGAAATCGTAATTCACTTCTTCCGAAGACTTAATCAACGCTTGTACATCTTTAGGAAAACAACTTCCTCCATATCCAATACCTGGAAATAAAAATCTTTTGCCAATTCTGTCATCGCTACCAATTCCTTTTCTAACCATATCAACATCGGCTCCTAAACGCTCACACAATTGTGCAATTTCGTTCATAAAAGAAATCTTTGTAGCTAAGAATGAGTTGGCAGCATATTTGGTTAACTCAGCACTTTTTTCATCCATAAAAATTACTGGATTACCTTGGCGAACATAAGGAGCATACAATTCTCCCATTAACTTTTTGGCTCTTTCAGATGATGTTCCAATCACCACTCTATCTGGTTTCATAAAATCATCTACAGCAACACCTTCACGCAAAAACTCTGGGTTGCTTACTACATCAAATTCAACTTTTGCATTAGCAGCAATAGCAGCATGCACTTTATCTGCTGTGCCAACAGGTACGGTACTTTTATCTACAATTACTTTATAATCTGTAAGAATATTGCCCAAGTCTTTTGCAACACCCAATACATATTTTAAATCAGCACTTCCATCTTCACCGGGTGGTGTTGGTAATGCTAAAAAAATGATTTTAGCATCCAGTACTCCCTCAGCTAAATTGGTGGTGAATTTTAAACGACCCTCTTTTAAATTTCGAAGAAATAGTTTTTCTAAGCCAGGTTCATAAATGGTAATTTCTCCATTATGCAATTTATCAACTTTACTTTTGTCAATATCAATACAAGTAACGGTATTTCCTGTTTCAGCAAAACATGTTCCTGAAACCAATCCAACATAGCCTGTGCCTACAACTGCAATTTTCATAAGCCTTAAACCCAATAAGGGGGTTTATCCATTTTAAATTAAAAATTAATTATTAATATAGTTTAATACTTCGGTTGTAATGTACGTTAACTGTTCTTCATCTAACTCGGTATGCATGGGTAACGAAATTACTCTTTCAGTTAACCAATCTGTTGTTGCCAAATTATACGCATCTAGCCCAAATGATTCAAATACTTTTTGTTTGTGTCCTGGAACAGGATAATAAATCATGGATGGAATTTTCTTTTCAGCCAAATATGCATTTAATCCATCCCTGTTCACTCCTTCTAAAATCAATGTGTACTGGTGATAAACATGAGTACTATAATCTGCTACAAAAGGTGTAGTAATTTTTGGATGATTGGCGAACGCTTTATTGTAAAAATCAGCAGCAGTTCTTCTTGCAGCAATATAATTATCCAGCTCTTTTAATTTGATATTTAAGATAGCAGCTTGTATTGCATCTAACCTTGAGTTACAACCAACAATATCATGATAGTATCTTGTTTGCTGACCATGATTGGCAATCATTTTAAGTTTATCAGCCAAAGCTGCATCGTTGGTAAACATTGCACCCCCATCGCCAAACGCTCCTAAATTTTTACTTGGATAAAATGAAGTGCAACCAATATGCCCCATCGTTCCAGTTTTTTTGGTTGTGCCATCACTAAAAGTATAATCACAACCAATGCCTTGGGCATTATCTTCAATTACAAATAAGTTGTGTTCTTTAGCAATGGCTAAAATTTCTTCCATGGGTGCTGCATGTCCATATAAATGTACAGGTACAATGGCTTTTGTTTTTGGGGTAATTGCTTTTCTTACAGATTCAGGATTGATACAAAAAGTTTGTGGATTTACTTCTACAAATACAGGCTTTAATCTTAATAAAGCAACTACTTCGGTTGTAGCAATGTAGGTAAATGATGGAGTAATTACCTCATCTCCAGATTCTAATCCCAACGCCATCATAGCTATTTGTAAAGCATCTGTACCATTGGCACAAGGAATAGTAAAACCACTACCATGATAGGTATTTAAAGCAGTTGCAAAACCTTGAACGGTTTTTCCACCAATATACATGGCACTATCCAATACTTCATGAATAGCAGCATCAACTTCAGTCTTAATTTTGAGATACTGTGTTTTAGTATCTACCATTTGTATTGGCTTCATACGTAATTTTAAGTGGCGGCAAAGCTACTGTAAAAATCGATTGAAACAGCTAATTGAAGGGGGAATCAATAAAGTATATAATCGACGATTATTATCTGTTAATTTGCGTGCAATAATAGCAATTTCTTGAAATTTTTATACGATATTTTTATTGTTTGCTACCCACTATTAGCAAAAATCATTGCGAATAACAATGTAAAAGCAAAACTTTGGGTAGAAGGCAGAAATCAAATTTTTGAACAGCTAAAAACTGGTTTTTCTACTAACCATCAACCAGTTATATGGATACATTGCAGCAGTTTGGGTGAATTTGAACAAGGCCGACCAGTAGCTGAACAGTTGAAACAACAATATCCCAACCACAAACTATTGATTACCTTTTTCTCTCCATCGGGTTATGAAGTACAAAAAAATTATGCTGGTGCCGACTGGATTTTTTACCTGCCCATGGATAATGCAAAAAATGCAAGCAAATTTTTAGACATTGTACAACCATCCATGATTCTTTTTGTGAAATATGAATTTTGGTTTTATTATTTACAGGAAGCTAAACAAAGGAACATTCCACTCCTTTTAATATCAGGTATTTTTAGGGACAACCAACCATTTTTTAAATGGTATGGCAACTTTCACAAGCAAATGCTTCAATGCTTTACACATGTATTTGTTCAAAACAACAAAAGCAAAGAACTGCTGAATGAGATAGGTTTTACAGAAAATGTTTCGATAAGTGGAGATACCAGATTTGATAGGGTTATAGCAATTGCCCAGCACTTTTCTCCGATTGAAGCAATTGAACAATTTATTGGTAATAGTCCAGCAATTGTTGCTGGCAGTACCTGGACTGAAGACGATTTGGTATTGGCACATTTTACCAATACGCATACTGATGTTAAATATATTATTGCACCACATGATATTTCGAAAAGCAGATTAGACCAATGTTTAAACTACTATAAAAACGCAGTATTGTTTAGTAAATGGAAAACAACGCTCAACAAGAACCACAATTATAGTTGTTTGATTATAGACAATATTGGTATGCTGAGTAAATTGTACCATTATGCAACCATTTGTTATATTGGAGGAGGCTTTGGTAATGATGGTGTACACAATGTTTTAGAAGCTGCTGTGTACAACAAACCAGTTGTTTTTGGACCTGAATATGAAAAATTTATTGAAGCAACCGAACTTTTAGAAACCAATGGAGCCATTAGTATTGATAGCACTGTTGAATTAGAAGCTACCATTAATGAATTATTGAATGATACAATTGCTTATAAAAAAGCCTGCAACAACGCAGGCAATTATGTAATCAGCAAAGCCGGAGCTACCAAAAAAATTATTTCATATATTTATGAGAAGCGTCTTTTAACCAATTGATCAAATACTTTAACAGTTTCCTGCTCTTCTAACCACCCCAGTTTTACTTTCAATTCTCGTTGAATCCAGTATTCAGCTTCTGGATAAATAGTAAAACCATTAATGGTTTTAAGGCTTCTTTCGTACATGTTTTCATCGCCCCTGAAAAGCTCGTTAATAAACAAATACCTATCGTTTATACCAATTGCTTTGCGTAAATCTTTTACAGGTGTTCCTTGTAAAACTGCTGCAACTTCTTTTTTCTCTTCCTTTAATTTTTCGTTGAAACTTTCCGTTTCATTTTCTGTAATAATGGTATCTTTTAATTCAAGTACTTCTTTTGCAGTTTCTTGAATTTTAGGTATTGCTGGCAATACATTGATGGGTTCTTCTGTGTGATGTGCCAATGTGGGTACAGCAACCATTACAGGATCAAATAACCAACTACTATGTTGTGTTGCTAAAGCTTCTGCTGGTAAAGTTTTTTCTTTTACTGCTTCCTCAATATTTGCATTCATTGGCTCAGCTATTTTTTTTACAAGAATTGCTTCAACCACAGAAGCAGTTTCTAATATAGGTTGCTGTTCATAACTTGTAAAAAAGGGCATCGTTACCGATACTTTTCCTGTATTGTTATTCATTTGTTGCTGCTGCAATTCGGCAATTAACATTTGAGCGGTTAACAATAATTTGTGGCTATCCTGCTGCTGTTCAAATTGTTCCTGCAATTTGTGAATAAGTGTACCCACTCTTTCCATTGGATAAATTACATTTGGGGGGTTATAAATTAATTTTCACGGCTTAAAGTTAATGAGCTTTTGCAAACAAACGTAAGTTTAGTACAATGTTTATAGAACCTAATATAAGTGGAGAAAGAAGAGGCTGGATAGAAGTAATCTGCGGCAGCATGTTTAGTGGAAAAACAGAAGAGTTAATCCGCAGATTGAAACGTGTAAAAATTGCCAATTTAAAAGTAGAAATTTTTAAACCCGGCATTGATATACGTTACGATGAAACAAAAGTGGTTAGTCATGATGCAAACGCCATTCAGTCAACCCCACTCTCCAACTCACAAGAAATTTTATTGCTTACTGAAGGTGTAGATGTAGTGGGCATTGATGAAGCCCAATTTTTTGATGATGAAATTGCCAATGTTTGCGAAACCCTTGCTGCTAAAGGTGTACGTGTAATTGTTGCAGGATTAGATATGGATTATTTAGGAAAACCTTTTGGACAAATGCCCAACTTGTTAGCCAAGGCCGATTATATTACCAAGCTACATGCTATTTGTGTGCAATGTGGCAATATTGCAAATATCTCTTATCGTTTAACTGAACAGGAAGGCCAAGTTTTATTGGGTGAAAAAGATGTGTATGAACCAAGATGCAGGGTTTGTGCTGCGAAGAAGTAGTTGTATTTATTTGCTGATAAGAATTTATGTTGTTGAAGTGTTCGACGCATCCCGATAGCTATCGAGAGCAGTTATATTTTTAATCTGTAGTTCATTACATAAAACTACTAAAATGCATCTCCTAAATTCAAATAAAATCCCCAATTCTGTTTTTGAGTATAACCAGCATCGAAACGTATATACAAACGTTTGTCTCTATTAATTATATAACGCAAACCACCACCTGCACTGCTTTGCATAGCCTGCACATTAAACTGTACAATGGTTGAAGCAGTTTGTCCTGCTGATATAAAACCAGCCAACACAATACTTTTACCAATAAAATGACGATATTCAATTTGTGCTGCCGCAAACTCATTGTCTCTAAATCTTCCTGCAAAATAGCCCCTCATAATTTTATCGTTGCCCATTTTTACTTTGTCTAAGAAAGGTACTTCACCATCGTTTAAAGTAGCAGTTGCATGTAGTGCCAATATGCCTTTTGTTTTAATGGGAATGTATCGCCTCACATCGAAATTGTATTGGATAAAATTAAATGCACTGGCAATAAATTTATCATGAAAACGTACACCAGCTTCGGCAAACCAACCTTTTGATGGACTAAATTGATGGTCTCTTTTATCTATAATAAGCAATGGTCCAATACCGGAAGTTCGGCTGCTGCTTAATCCACTTACACTTGGTGTAGATGGATAATTTTTATCTTCTAATTCAATTTTATTGAACTGATTAAAGTTATAATTCAGCCCAACAAACATTTGATTGTTTAAATGCTTTACCCACTTGCCTCTCATGTACAATTGCTGATAATCGATGCCTCTGAAATTGTTGTTGCCAACAGTATCGGCACTCATCGTCCAGTAACGTTCATAAAAATCTTTGTAGCCAAATGCACCTTGCAAAAAATATTTTTCTTGATTGGTATAAATGCTGTAAACTGCTTCTGCAATCATTTGATTGCGGGTAGTGTACTGAAAATTTAGATATGCATTAGATAAACGGGTACGCTGTTTATCGGCGGACTTTGCCGTGTTAAAAAAATATTCTAAAATAATTCCTACGCTTGCACCTTTCTCTGGACTAATAGAAAAAAATGGAATGGGTACCACACTTAAATTTCCCTCTTGCAATTTTTCTATCCATGAAAAAGGCCATTTCTTTTGCTTGGGTTGCACAGAATCATTCTGAGCAAAAACAGCATTCGTAAAAGCAAGAAGAACAAGTATAACAATTAGAAAATAATGTTTCATTGAATTATTTAAATACGAACAACCGATATTAGTTAAATTTGCAAAGAAACCAATATAACTGTATAAAATTGTAATGCAAACGTATAAACATATAATAAGTTTAGTTAAAAAGGATTTATTATTGGAAATAAGACAGCAATATACTTTTTACGGCATACTGTTATACGTTGCCTGTACCATTTTTGTTATATACTTATCTATGGGGCAGCCTGAGGTACAAGTTTGGAATGGTTTATTTTGGGTGGTACAATTATTTGTTTGTGTAAATGCCGTTGCAAAAAGTTTTTTAGCTGAA
The DNA here is from genome assembly GCA_044348985.1 of Chitinophagaceae bacterium. Lineage (GTDB taxonomy): Bacteria > Bacteroidota > Bacteroidia > Chitinophagales > Chitinophagaceae > UBA1930. The sequence continues at coordinate 210,054 of JBIKRV010000004.1, read as the reverse complement.
AGCAAAGGCCGAATGTTATACTTCTACACCATTGCAGGTTCAAGAGACTTTATACTGAGCAAATTAATTTTTAATTTACTGCTCATGCTTTGTATGAGCTTAATTAGTTTATTGCTGTTTGTAATATTGTTAGATAATCCATTAAACAATGCCCTACTCTTTATTGGCATTACTTGTTTGGGTGGTATTAGTCTTAGTTTGGTATTCACATTTTTAGCAGCGATTGCAGCAAAAGCCCAACAACAGGCTGCATTAATGGCCATTATGGGATTTCCAATAATAATTCCTCAGTTGCTATTATTAATGAAAATTTCGACACCAGCATTTGCAACTGTTGTACAACAAGGTTGGATGCAAATGGCTTTACTATTGGTAGCATTAGATGTAATGGTGGTTTTATTAGCACTCATATTATTTCCTTTTTTATGGAAAGATTAATTCATTCATAAACTTTATTTATGCCTTCTTTATTTGAACCTGCAGTTGCGTCAGCTATTTTACTACGAATAGAAAATTTAACAGTTGCCAACCAAAAGCAATGGGGCAAAATGACTGCTGCACAAACCTTGGCTCACTTAAGAACTGTACTAGAATTGGGCACTGGAGATAGAACTGAAAAACCAAACTTGATTGGCCTATTGCTTGGCCCCATTATTAAAAAAGTAGTATTAAATGATAAGCCTTATAAACAAGGTTTACCCACTGGACCAAATTTTATTATTAAAGATGATAAGAACTTCGAAGAAGAAAAAGCCAAGCTGATTGCTGTTTACAAAAAGTTTATTGAACGTGGAGCAAGTATGGCAGATGGCTTTAAACATCCACTATTTGGTAAGATGACTGCTTACGAATGGGGCTTTAGCCAATGGAAACATTTCGACCATCATTTAAGACAATTCAATGCATAGTTATATTATTGGCATAACTGATATTTTTAAGCAACATGCAAATGCAGAGAGAGCAGTTGGTGCAAAAGCATATATGCTTAATCAATTTGAATTTTATGGATTGGTTACTGCCAACAGAAGAAAATTAGCAAAAGAATACATGAAAGCCAATACACTAACTTCTCAAAAAGAGTTAGAAATTATTGTACAAGCATGTTTCAACTTACCACAAAGAGAGTATCAATATTTTGCAGTTGAATTATTGAGTTTTCACAAAAAAATATGGCAGCCAAGCATCATCAAAACAATTGAATATTGTTTGGTGCATAGAAGTTGGTGGGATAGTGTAGATCATATTGCTCTAGAATGTTTTACTTTTTATTTTCAAACCTTTCCTCAGCAAATTATTCCAATTACCAGCAAATGGAATGCTAGCAATAATATATGGTTACAACGCAGCAGCATTATGTTTCAAAAAGCATTTAAGCAAAAAACCGATACTGAGTTATTGGGCAAATACATTGTAAATTGTGCAGGCAGTAAAGAGTTTTTTGTACAAAAAGCTATTGGCTGGGCATTGAGAGAATATGGCAAAAGCAATCCAAAATGGGTTAAACAATTTGTTGCCCAACAAACATTACCTGCACTTAGTAAAAGAGAAGCCCTTAGACGAATTATTTAAAGGTATTACCAGCTGTAGGATTTCAATTGGGCATTACTTGTGTCACACCCTTCAAGGTTCTGTTCATTGGTCAACAAAAATTAGTATTTAAAAAGTATTTCTGTTGCTCCATAACCAAATCTTGCATCGTACTGGTTCACAAAGTATTTTACTTCTTTCTTCAATTTCAACTCATCATGAATTTCATCTTTCAATTTACCCTTGCCTACACCATGAATAACAATAAGTGAAGGTTGACGGTGAGCGATTGCTAAATCGTACCATTTTTCAAATTCTTTTAACTGAATGGTAAGTATCTCAAAATTGCTGAGGTGTTGCCAATTGTTACTTAATTTTTCAATATGTAAATCCACTACACTCCTTGCAGGTTCAAGGTTTTGACGAATCTTATTGGCTTCATAAATTTTAAACCCTTTTGCTGCCAGTCCACTCAATTCAAATTTTTCTTCAAATTGTCTTTCCGGATATTCATCAAACAACTTGTACGAAATGGTAGGTTCATTTTTTTCTTTCATTTCCTCAATTCTTTGAAAAACCTGCTTGGGCTTTAGTTTCAAAGAAGTTTCAAAATGATCGGCTTTCTTTTTATCGGGCTGTTGCAATGAAAAATCAACAAAAAAAGATGGGCTATCGTTTACTAACGCAAAGTCCATATCATGAATATAAAAATCGTGAAAGGCTTTAATTTCATTTTTCAATTCAAAGCTGGCTTCACCTGCAAACTTTTGGGTGTAAGTAAAAATATAAGCCTGATTTGTTTTATTGATTAAATGAATTTTAAGTAGCTCTACTACCTCATCATTAAAATCGTCTAGAGCAAATTTTGGAATAAAAGACAACCACACACCATCGGCCACTTTTATTTGATTGGGTTTGGGTTTTTCTTTGGGAATATTATCGATAAAAGTTTTTACTTCTTTTTTATCTTCCACCACTTTCTTTTTAGTAAATCGATAGAAGTAAGGAAAATCTATTTGATCCATATACGCAGGAAACTTAACTCCACGTACTTCAATCATCACCATATTTTCGTTCATAATATCTACAACCTTGCCTTCTTCATGGCTTAGTAACACAATTATATCATCACCTATCTGGTACTTCATGTTGTAAAAATAATTTTAAAAAAGCACAGCTATCTATTTTTTCCCTAAAACAAAAATCCCTCCGAAAATTCGGAGGGATTTAAAACTAAACTATTGTAAAAAATTACAAGTTGTAAGTGTAGCTTATATAGTATAAACCACCAACTTGTGGATTACCGAATGCACTTCTGTAATATTTATTCCAAACATTTATACCACCAATTTTATACAACCCTTTGTTTTTATCTTTATAACTAATCATACCATCCCAAGTTCCATAAGCTGGTACTTCCCCACTACCAAAAGTACCTTCCCAATTAACCTTATCTTGCCATCTGTATATCATGCTAAAGCCAAAGTTTTTTGCAATTTTGGTGTTACTTAAACCAATATTGTAACGTAACTCTGGTGTATTAAAGAATGTTACTAAACCAGCTTGTACATCTCTTAATTTATCGCTAGATATGTTTGCAGTAAAGACAAAGTTTTTTGGTAATTGATAATCTGCACTTACGCCCCAACCCATAGCCTTAACTGCAGTTGAAGAGTTTACAACAAACGAAAAATTATCAGTTGTTAATGGACTTAACATGTCTGGAATACCTGTTTTTCCTCTTGCTACGGCAACTCTACCTAAGAAATTTGTGTACTCACTTTGATAAACATAAGCATCAATTAGTAATTTTTTTGCAATTACACCACGATATCCAATTTCGAAAGAAGAAACAGATTCTGGCTTAATGTCACTATTAAAAGGAACTGCTTGCAAAAGAGCAGGATTAACTGCACCTGTTGTTGTAAATGCACCTCTAAAATTAGAAACGCTTGTTGCAGAATAAATTGGGTTACCACTAAAATTATAAACTTGGTTAAAAATAGGTAATGCACCAATTAAAGTAGCACTTGGGCTATTTAAATTAATCCATTGATCTTGAGTTGAAGGAAAGCGATAAGCCGTTTGATAACTTAAACGAATATTATTGTCTTTAGCAACTTTAATAGATGCAGTTGCTCTAGGAGTAAATCTTCCATCGAAGTTTTGGTTTTTATCGTAACGTATAGAACCAGTTAGTTTAACAATATCGTTTAATAATTTTTTACCAACTTGTAAATAGCCACCATATTCTTTAATGTTGATATTTCCTGTGTTAAATTTAGGAGTATTATCAGCAAAAATGGTTCCACCAGAATTTAAATTAAAGATTCTGTAAGAGCCTCCAACCAATACTTCTGCAAATTTAATTTTATCGGCAAAGTTGTATTGACCTTCAAAATGGTACAAAGAACTTTTATCCGCAAATAAACCACCACCATTGGTAATAGAAGTGCTAGTAACTTGATTAAATAGATTCTTAAAAGATCCTGAACCAGCAGTCGGTCTTCCTACGTCAGCTACACCTCTTGCAGCAGCATGTGCACTTGGAAGATTACCATTAGTACCAATGGCTACTTGAGTGTATCTAGTTATGTAATCACTAAACCAAGTACCATCACCTTTCCATAGTCTGTTCATTTGCACAGCAGTAATAGTATTTGCGTAAGAATCACCGGAATTTTCTTGTGTTGTGTAAGCTCTTAAAAACCAGTTTTTAGCTTTTAGTTCAGCCTTGTATTGACCCATTTTTAGGTTTTTAAAACTATATCTATCAGTACCAGTATAAACACTTGTTCCTAAACCCCAATAACCAATTATAGATGCTTCAACACCTTTATTTAACTTATAATACAGCCCACCAGAAAGTTTAACATTATAGGCGTTATAATCGACTAAATCTTTCTCATCGTAACCAGTTCTACTAACTGTTTGATTGGTGTAATAACCTCTATTTAAGGCGAAAACTGAACCAAAAGCTGCTGCTGCTGGTGCTAATGCAGGATTTCCTTGAACAATGGCCAAAGAGTTTGCAAATGGCAAACCTAAGTTAGCAATGCTATTTAGTGCTAAAAAACCAGGGCTTGTTGGACCTAAACCAGCTCCAGCTAAACCTAAACGAGCTGCATATTGCAAATTATTTGCTACTTCATCTCCATAAACATTTACACCATCATAATTAGGGTCAGATGCTCTAGAACCACCAGTAACATTACTTAATACGTTGTTTCTAAGCAAATTGGTTTGATCTTGTGCTTGCCAATCTTGAGCTTGCATAAACTGCCCAGAGATTTTAAATGCAAAACGTTCAGATATTTTTTTACCCCAACGAAAACTCCAATCGTAAAAAGGTGCAGCACTACGTTGTGCATTATCTACATGATTGACACCTTGTTTAATTTGAAAGCTTAGGCCTTGGTATTTAAAAGGACTTTTACTATTCATTAAAACTGTACCATTCATACCACCAGAACCATATAATGCAGAAGATGCACCAGGCAAAATTTCAACGCTTTCCACATCTAATTCTGTTAAACCAATGATATTTCCAACAGAAAAATTTAGAGCTGGTGCTTGGTTATCCATTCCATCAACCAATTGATTTAATCGTAAACTACCACTACCATTAAAACCTCTTGTGCTAATTGTTCTGAAGTTAATACTTGAAGTAGTCATATCAACACCCTTCAAGTTTAAAATTGCATCATAATAATTGGGTGCTGCTGCATTTCGAATTTGATTCAATCCCATTCTTTCAATAGAAACAGGGGTCTCTATAATTTTTTCAGCTGTACGAGATGCTGCAACAACAATCTCATCTCCCATAGTAAATTTTGTTTCTAATGAAACATTTACGGTTTGGTTATTACTTGTAACAACAACTTCTTTGTCGGCAAAGCCAACAGACGAAAAAACTAAAGTAAAAGGTAATTTTTGTGTAGAAGTAATTTTAAAATTTCCTTTATCGTCAGTAAATGTACCTAAGGTTGAACCCTTAATGGTAATAGATACTGATGAAACTACATCTTTAGACTTGCTGTTGGTAACATTTCCTGAAACCGTTACTGACTGTTGAGCATTTGCAAATAAGGCTGTTAAAACAGTCAAGCACAGCATAAATACTGACTTAAATTTTCTCATACGACAATTATTTTAATAAATTGTAAGGCAAAATAGTGATTGTTAGTTTCTTATAAAAATTTTTATTTTCCCCATTGTGTGAGAAGAAAACATAAACTGAATAGTAGTTATACACTTTTAACTGAAAAGGCTGCATTATTTTTGTTGCATGTCTATATTTAATTTCCCCAACCAAACCAATTTTTATAAAGGAAAAGTAAGAGATGTTTATAGTATTGGTAACGATATTTTAGTGATGGTTGCCAGTAATCGCATCTCAGCTTTCGATGTAATTCTGCCTTCGCCAATTCATTTTAAAGGACAAGTATTAAATCAAATTGCAGCTTACATGCTCAATGCAACTAAAGATATTTGCCCCAACTGGTTAATCTCTTCTCCTGCACCCAACGTAAGCATTGGAAAAAGATGTGACCCTTTTAAAATTGAAATGGTGGTAAGAGGTAATCTAACTGGCCATGCTTGGAGAACTTATTATAGTGGTAAAAGAATTTTGTGTGGTGTCGAAATGCCTGATGGTTTGAAAGAAAATGACTATTTCCCTACTCCTATAATTACGCCTAGTACAAAGGCCAGTGAAGGGCACGATGAAGACATTAGCAAAGAAGAAATTATTGCACAAGGACTTACATCGTCCGAGGATTGGATGGTTTTAGAAAAATATGCGTTACAACTGTTTGAAAGGGGAAAAGAAATAGCAGCCAAACAAGGTTTAATTTTAGTAGATACAAAATACGAGTTTGGTAAAATTGGTGATACTATTTATTTAATGGACGAAATTCATACACCTGATTCTTCTAGATACTTTTACGCAGATGGTTTTGAAGAAAGACAGTTTACAGGTGAAAGACAAAAGCAACTAAGTAAAGAGTTTGTTCGAGAATGGTTAATTGCAAATAATTTTATGGGTAAAGAAGGACAAACTGTGCCGCAGATGAGTGAAGAATGGATTGATACAATTTCTAAACGTTACATTGAATTGTATGAAAAAGTTATTGGTGAAAAGTTTAAGCCTGAAGCATTGAGTGACGCAGAAACTTTTGAAAGAATTGCAGCAGCACTAATCAATTTATAACTGTTCAGTTTTATTAAATAGTATAAGCCGATAGTATAGGTGTGCGATACCTCGAATATTCTCAGCACAGGCTAGTTGCATAGATATTATACAGCCCGTATTAAAAAACAATAAAGAGCCGCAGTATCTGTGGCTCTTTATTGTTTAAGATAGTTTAGACATACTAAAAAGTAGTTTTTAAACTAAATACAAAATTTCTACCAGGTGCTGAAATACCGCTTGCAAAATAGCGGTAATTTCTATCCAGCAAATTTTCTACCAGTACCTGTGCCGATAAGTTTTTACCCAATTTTGCAGCAGCACGAATATTTAAAGTAAACCAGCTAGGCATACCTTCAGCAGTTGCATATTGTGCATTATCTTCCCCATTAGGATTATAATCAGCAATACGTTTCCAACCATTAAACAAAGAGTAAAATTCGGCCAACCAAATTTTGGCATCATGTTTTAGGGCAACTCTACCATAAGTTGGTGGTACGTGGTCTAAAGGCACGGTAACCCCGGCATTGGTGTACTTGCCTTTTGTGTAAGTAAATACACCATCTAAGCTTGTATTTTCAGCAATGGTAAAAGAAGCATTTATGCTAAAGCCGACTATATGTGCTTTGGCTTTATTTTGTGGGGCAAATATTCCACTTTTTATATTTTGATAAATAATGCTATCCTGACCATTTAACTGAAACTTATCTACTACAATTGCATTTTTAAACCATGTATAAAATACAGAACCTCCAAAACTAAATTTCTCTCCATATTGATTAAAATTAATTTCTGCATTGTAAGTGTATTCTGGTTTTAAATCAGTATTTGGCACTACTACGTAACCTGTTCTTGTATCAAATACCTTAGTTAGGTCATCTATATTCGGCGATCTGAAACCACTGCTTAATAAAAATGCCAATCGAAAGTTGTTAGGTGTTGCATAAACCAAGCCTAAATTGCCTGTTACAGCTACATTATTTTGAATGGCTTTATTAAAAGGAAAATGCATTAAAGTAGTATCTGCAAAACGAGCATCTAATTTTACATAGCTTAAACGTAAACCATCATTCAACGTCCATCTGTCGTTTATTTTTAACGTATGCTGAGCATAAGCAGCATTATGACTCATTTTAGTTGGTCCATCGCTGTACCTTGTTGTAATACGGCTTAATACTCCTGTTACAATATTTACTCTTTCGGCTGTAGATCGTATATAATTGATGTTACTTTCAACACCTAAATGCAATTCATTTTTTCCACTGTAATGTTTTGCATCTACATTAAAACCAAAAACATTAATACGCTCCCAACGATAATCTTTATTATTATTTTTAAACCTGCGTGTAATTCTGCTTTCTTCTATATCTTGATAATTGGCAGTAAGCTTAATTTCTCTGAAAAAGCCAGCTAATTTGTTTGCAAAAAAATGATATGCAATCATATTTCTTAACTGAGGACCATAATACCATTCAGCAAAAACAGGGGCTCCTGCTGCAACTTCAGTAAGCCTATCATAACGTTGAACATCGCTTGAATTACTGTACTGAATATTTAATATATGCTGTATGTTTTCTTTTGGTTGAAAAAGAAACTTCTGGGTTACGTCAACCTGCTTATAATCGCTGGGTGATTGTTTATTGGGATTGGGATTTACAAAAGCACTATCTGTATTTCCATAACGTTGTACAATAAAGTTTTTTAATCCAAATGTTGGATAAGCAGATTGGCGTTGGCTGCCTTGTGTAATATCGCCAAACGAGCCATACGTAACAGAAGTTAGAGATGCCCATTGTTTTCCAGCAATATTTAAATCTACGTGTCCCCTAGCCTCTTCAATTGCACTGGAATAACGGGCAATTGCATTTCCTGTTACCATTGTTTTTTTTGTGCTACTTAAAGTTGGATTTTTAGTGTACATACTTACTACACCACCTAAAGCATCGCTACCATACAAAGTAGATGACGGCCCGTACAATACTTCTAGTCTGTCTAAAATCATATTGTCCACAGTAATTATATTTTGTAGATGCCCTGCTCGGTAAACAGCATTGTTCATTCTAATTCCATCTACCATTAGCAACACACGACTAGCTTCGAACCCACGTATTACTGGGCTGCTTCCCCCCTGCTGACTTTTCTGTACAAAAAGGCTTCCTGTATTAATTAAAACATCTCCAGTATTGGCCTGAAAGTTCAATACACTTTGATCTTTAATAACTTTTACAGATTGTGTTACATACTTAAATAGTTCAGGAAACTTATTTGCATAAACAACCACTTCGCCCAAAGAAACTGGTGCTTTTTGGGTTGTATCTTTAACAGCTTCCTCTTGAGCCAATACGATAAACGGCATAGCCATGGCAAAAGCCATAGCCAATAATTTTTTTTTCATGAAAATGATTTGGTTAAATATTAATAATCTAAAAAACAAAAATGTTTATAGAAGATTAAACTTGTGGTGGAGGTGCAACTACTGCTAAAACTATTGATGAGGAGCAAGCTATATACAAAGAAGAATGTACTAAATTTTGTTGGTCTGAAATAATAGTTTCTTCATCATTTATTTTTATAAAAAAACTGCTAAGCAGTTTAAGTATTGAATCTGAATTTGATTTTTTGTTTGTTTGATGCTTAAGCAATGATGCATAGTGCATTAGTAATTTATTTTCGCCTACATCTTTAATCACTAAATAGCGAACAGAATCTTTAGTTGTAATCGCATTAAGCACATCATACATTTCATTATTGAATTTAAACTCCTTACCTACTTCTTCCCATTCAAAATTGTTATTGTTTTGTTGTATATCCTGTATACAAAAAGTCAAATTTGAAGTTAAGTATGAGTTGGGATTTGCTTTTAAAAAAGCTTTCATCTCCAGCTTTTTTTGGTACTGCATAAACTTAAATGCAATAAAACTTCCGCTTGTAAATACAAGTAAAGTAACAAGGAGTAATATGGAAATAATTTTTTTCAATTATTCAATCAAATATATACTCTAATTCATAAAATTATTTTTCATTTAATCTTGGTCGCAATCTGGCTTTACTTTTATTAAAAATCATCATCCCGTTTTCTACACCTTTTCTAATTTCTTTTTGTCTTTCTACCGGCATGTGTAAGGTTTCTTTGCATTCAGTTGTACAACAACCATCGTATTCCTTAGCACATTCCTCACACTGAATAAATAATAAATGGCAACCATCATTTTTACAATTGGTATGCACATCACAAGGTTTGCCACATTGATGACATTTGGCAATTACATCTTCTGTAATTCTTTCACCCAAACGATTATCGAACACAAAATTTTTGCCCATAAACTTGCTATCTAAACCTTCTTCTTTTGCCTGTTTAGCATAATTGATTATACCACCCTCTAAATGAAATACATTCTTAAAACCTTTGTGCAACATATAAGCACTGGCTTTTTCGCAACGTATTCCACCAGTGCAGTACATAATAATATTCTTCTCCTCATTTCCCTTCATCATATCAACAGCCATGGGCAATTGCTCTCTGAAAGTGTCACTTGGTATTTCAATGGCTTTTACAAAATGGCCTACTTCATATTCATAATGATTACGCATATCAATTACCACAGTGCTTTCATCTAATAATAATTCATTCATTTGTTTGGCGTTAAGATAACGACCTTTATTTTCCATACTAAAAGCTGGATCTTCAATTCCGTCAGCCACCACTTTATCACGAACTTTTATTTTTAATACCCAAAAACTTTTGCCATCATCATCAACCGCAATATTTAAACGTAAACCATTCAATGGCTCTATAGAATATAAAAATGTTTTTAATGATTCGAAATTATTCGAAGGCACACTTATTTGTGCATTAATCCCCTCTTTAGCCACATAAATTCTGCCAAATACTTGCAAAACATTTAAGCTTTTATATAAAAAATCTCTAAACTCCTGAGGGTTTTGAATGGGGAAATAATTATAGAAACTGATTGTAGTTCTTGGTTCAGTTTCTTCCATTAATTTTTGCTTCAGCTCTTCATTGCTGATACGATTGTGTAATACTGGCATAACTTAAAATTTCAGACATCAACCAAGGTCAATGTTTCAATGAATAATGAACCCATTTGCAGGATGGGCAAAATTTAATTCGCAAATATATAAAACAAAGCCTTTATAAGCTTAGTTGTTATCATTCCTACACCCCGATATACTTTTGTAAAAAATTAGTATTAAAAACTCTACAAAGCATAGTACATAATAATTTTTATTCAAACAGATTAACAAATCAAGATAAATACAACTGACAAGTGTTAGTATATTTCCAAAAAATAAGAATATATGTACAATATAAACAAAAAAAGGCTGATTATTCTTTGCCTGTAAACTTGCTGGGTGGCAATAACAACCAGTTCGTTTAAACCCATTCAGCCCGAACAAAAGAAGTTAAAAAATATCAAAGTTTTTCCAGCTACAGCAACTTACAGAGAAGTAGATCATGCAATGGATCAATTTAAAGTTGATCTTTGGGTAAAATGTAATTTTTACCATGCAACATCAAAAGAAAATTCTAAAAAATTAGATATGGCAAGTGATGATAACCCTAAAAAAGATATTGCCAGAGATATGATGAGAATGACTGCCGAAATGAACAAAAAATATATAGCTGCAATACCACATGCTGATAGTATTAAAATACAATTGATTTCTTGCAATACTTGCCATAGAGGAACAGCTAAACCATTTGGGACATCGACTACACAACAATCTAAATAGATTTGCCTTACATTATCTAGCAACCAAATTGTTTGGTTAACAAAAAAGGTTCTGCAATGCAGAACCTTTTTAATATGTGGAGTAGTTTAGATTAATATCTATTGTAACCACCACCGCCACCGCTGTTACCACGGTCACGATTGTAACCACCACCGCCGCCGCTTCCGCCACGACTTCCACCACCGCCGTAACCACCGCCACTGCTACGATTTCCACCGCCGCCGTAACCACCTGGCTTCTTAAATCCACCACCGCCACCTGAACGTCTTTCGCCTTCTGGGCGTGGAGTTGATTCGTTTACAACGATTTTGCGATCTTGTACATCAGTATCGTGCAAAGCACTGATTGCTGTACGAGCTGCATCATCATCGCTCATTTCTACAAATCCAAAACCTTTACTACGGTTGTTGTTGAATTTGTCTGTTACAATTTTTGCAGAAGTTACTTCACCATAAGGAGTGAATAATTCTTGAAGATCTTCACTGGTCATGTTCCAGTTTAAGTTTCCAACGTAAATGTTCATTTTAATGAAATTAAAAATTAAAAAAACCAATAAAAACAGTAACCCAAAACCTTGAAGCATTTACGTTAAAACCTTCTGAGATATGGAAGAACTGATAATTGGACTATACGAAAATAGGCTTTTTGTGGATTTACCAAACATTTTTTATGAAAAAGCTTTATCGTATCTAAGTTTTACATTACAAAACAAAAAAGCTTACATTACTGCAAGCTTTTTTGTTTTTACTACTTTAGATAGAATATTATTCGCTAACTACTTCAAATTCAATTTCAGTCACATTGCTGCCACCAAAATCTATTGTAGCTTTATAAGTACCTAATTCTTTTACTTCATTGGTAATAGAAATGCGTTTGCGATCAATTTCATATCCTTTTTGGTCTCTGATAGCTCTTGCAATTTGCAAAGAAGTTACGCTACCAAATATTTTACCGCTAGTACCAGTTTTAGCAGTAACTTTTACAGCTGCTGCTTTAAGTACTTCGATTACTTTATTGATTTCGGCTAATAAAGCAGCTTCTTTTTTGGATGCAACTTTTAAACGCTCTTGTAATTGCTTTAAGTTAGATGGACTTGCTTCTATAGCAAACTTTTGAGGTATTAAGTAGTTACGAGCATAGCCGTTTTTTACTTTTACCAATTCGTTTTTACCACCTAAATTATCTACGTCTTGTATTAATATAACGTCCATTGTTATTTGTTTTAGTTCCCAAGAGCCCAATCAAATTGGTTTTGTTTGACAGACTGTCTCCCATTTTCAGGGATTAGGGATGGTTACTAATTTTTGAAGCTTTTAGGGCTTCTATCAATTTATTTTAATAAATCTGTTACATAAGGTAACAAAGCCATTTGACGAGCTTTTTTAACAGCATCGCTTACTTTACGTTGGTACTTTAAAGAGTTACCACTTAAACGACGAGGTAACATTTTACCTTGTTCATTTACGAATTTCTTTAAAAAATCAACGTCTTTGTAATCAACGTATTTGATACCGTATTTTTTGAAACGGCAAAACTTTTTCTTAGGTTTCTCCTGCTTAATGGCAGTAAGGTATTTTATTTCATTTTTTGCCATCTTAAGCCTCCGACTTTTGAGTGTTAAAACCTACGCCACTTTTCTTAACAGCATTGTACTGAACGGCGTATTTGTCCAGTTTGGTCATCATGTGTCTCATTGCTTGCTCATCACGTAATAATTGAATTTTCAACTTTTCGTTAAATGATGCCTCAGCAGTGTACTCTAACACCCAGTAAATTCCAGTAGTTTTCTTCTGAATCGGGTAAGCTAAAGATTTTAATCCCCAAGGATTAGAATGGATGATAGAACCTCCATTTTCTGTAATTAACTCTGCATATTTTTTCTGAGCAGATTTAAAATCTTCTTCAGAAAGAACGGGAGTGAAAATTACCATCAATTCGTAATTGTTCATTACTCTTGTTTTTTGTTATTAAATTGGTTTTACCCATTGGACAATTTCGACTTTATCGAAAAAGATTCTGCCAAAACAGAATTGGGGTTGCAAAAGTAGGCTTTTGTAAATTAATTGAGCAAAAAAATATTACCCGTACATATTTTCAGCATTTTATTGTAAAATTTGAATTAAATGATACCAAAGTGAATCTAGCAGAGGAATTAATCAGTAATTACTCATCAGGCAAGATAGAAAAAATTGCAAAACATGCCATCGCAAATAGAACTGTGTTTGAAGAACTGATGACTTACTATATTGGTGAAAACCAACGTTTGGCACAAATGGCATCTTGGTGTGTAAGCCATGCTGTAGATATTGACAAATCTATTATTATACCTTACATACAGAATTTAGTAGATGTATTATATAAAAGCAATAAACATGATGCCGTTATAAGAAACGCTCTTAGAATTTTACAGTTTGTAGAAATTCCCGAATACCTGCAAGGCAAAGTGATGAATAAGTGTTTTGAATTTATTGAACAGCCACTTTATCCAGCTGCATTTAAGGCTTATTCATTAACAGTTATATTTAATTTAAGTATGATTTACCCAGATATTAAATCGGAGTTAAAAACTGTTATTGAGATTTTGTTGCCTACAGAATCAGCAGCTTTTAAAAGCAGAGGGAAAAAAATATTGAATAAACTGAATAAAAAGTGATTTTATAAAATTCATTCATAATCTATCAGCGAAATATCAATATCAAAAAACAACAGTATTTTAATAAAGTTTGCCTTAATACTTGCGTATGTTTGCCAATACTTAAAAATTAATGAAAAAATATTTGCTTCTGCTGTTGATTACCTGTTTTGCAGCCAATGTGTTTGCACAACAAAAGTCTTATAAGATTTCCATTATTGCTTTTTATAATTTAGAAAACTTTTACGATACGATTGATAATCCATTGGTAAATGATAATGACTTTACGCCCAAAGGAGAAAAAAATTATAATGGGAGCATTTACTGGGATAAAGTAGGCAATTTGGCCAGCGTTCTATCAAAATTGGGTTCCGATGAAAAACCAGAAAGTATGAGTCCAGATGGACCAGCAATTATTGGCGTTGCCGAAATTGAAAATGATACTGTTTTAACCGATCTTGTAAATCATCCTTTATTAAAAAAGAGAGGCTACAAGATTGTACACTACGATAGTAAAGATATTAGAGGTGTTGATGTTGCATTATTGTATAATCCAAAATATTTTAAGCCAGAAGAAAGTAAGGCTTTATTTGTTAAACTGCCCGGTGGTTCTAAAGATTCTTATTTTACAAGAGATGTGCTTTGGGTTAAAGGAAAGTTAGATGGAGAAACCATTCATATTTATGTAAATCACTGGCCAAGCCGATTGGGTGGTGAAGAAAGAAGTGCTCCTGCACGTGCTGCTGCAGCTTTGGTTAGCAAAAACCATATGGATAGCATTACTAAAGCCGATGGTGAACAAAAGGTAATTATAATGGGTGATTTGAACGATGACCCTGTTAGCCCTAGCTTAACAGAAGTGCTTAAAGCAAAAGCTAAAATTAAAGATGTTAAATTAGGTGGTTTATTTAATCCCTGGGTAGATATGTATAAAAAAGGATATGGTACATTGGCTTATCAGGATGCATGGGGATTATTCGATCAAATTGTAATTTCTTATCCTTGGTTGGATAAAGAACAAAACGGTTTTTTCTTTTTTAAACAGGTTATTTTTAATAGAGAATTTATGACCGAAAACAAAGGTCGTTATAAGGGTTATCCAATGCGTACTTGGGATGGTAATACGTACAGAAGTGGTTATAGTGACCACTTTCCAACATATTTAGTAATGCTTAAGAAAAACTAAAAAATACTCGAAAATGAGTGGGAATTTTTAGTTTTTCTTAAGCATTTTTTTGAGCTTTCTGATTAAAATAAATGCTGAATGTGCTGCCACAATTTTTTTCTCTTTGAAAAATAATAAACTCATGTCCTTCAAAGTCTTGTGATTACAAAGAGTTATTATCATAACTTAGCCAATAGCTTTTCCTTCACTTTTTCCTTCCACTCATTTTGTAAAATGGATAACACCATACTGCTTCTTCTGCCACCAGTTTGTGTAGGCATATGGTTTCTTAATATTCCTTCTTCAATACAGCCAATAGATTTCATGGCTGCAATACTTCTTGCATTATTTGCATCGGCTCTAAATTCTACCCTTAAAAAGTTCATTTGTTCAAATGCAAATTGCAGTAATAAAAATTTACAATGCTTATTCAATCCAGTACCCCTAAATGTTTCTCCATACCAGGTATACCCAAGTTGAAGTGTATTGAATGGTAAATTAATATCGTAAAAACGAGTGCTACCAGCATAAGCTTGTTTGCGTTTATCGTACACAATAAATGCATATTCATTTTTTGATTCCCTTGCTGCAACAGCATCGGCAATATATTTTTTCAAATTTTCTTCACCTGCTGCTGTAACCAACCCATATTGCCAAGTTGATGGTTCATGTAAGCTAAAAGACAGCAAATTGCTGCAATCATCAATTATTAAAGGTCGCAATAAAACGCAAGCATCTTCTAAAATATAGTTTCTATTAAAATCAAACAAGTGAGCCATAGTATATATACTTTTATGATTGATTATAACGTTAATTAAAGGCAGCAATTTGAACAAAAAAATTGACATTGCATATTTTAAATAATAACTCTAATAACTATGTGTGGAATTGTAGGCTATACCGGCCCAAGAGAAGCTTATCCAATTGTATTGAAAGGCTTAAAAAGATTAGAATATCGTGGTTACGACAGCACAGGAGTTGCTTTATTACACGATGGACATTTAGATGTTTATAAAAAGAAAGGCAAGGTTGCTGAGTTAGAAGAAACCTTAGTGGGTAAAAACCTTCATGCTCATATTGGCATTGGTCATACCCGTTGGGCTACTCATGGAGAGCCTAGTGATAGAAATGCTCATCCGCATTTATCGAACAGTGGTAAAATTGCCATGTTGCACAATGGTATCATAGAAAACTATGTACCCATTAAAAACGACTTACTCAAAAAAGGCTACACTTTTAAAAGTGATACTGATACTGAAGTTTTATTAAACTTTATTGAAGACATTAAAGAGAACAATAACTGCACTGTTGAAGAAGCTTTGCGTATTGCTTTGAAACGCATTGTGGGTGCTTATTGTATTTTACTGATTGAACAAAGCGATCCTGAAACCATTTATGCTGCAAGAAAAGGTAGTCCATTGGTTATTGGTATTGGCAAAGGCGAACACTTTTTAGCAAGTGATGCCTCTCCTATTATTGAATATACCAAAGAAGTGGTTTATGTAAATGATTATGAAATAGCCATTGTTCGTCCGGATGAATTGATCTTGAAGAATTTAGGTAATGAAAAGCAAACACCTTTTATTACCAAGTTGGATATGGAATTGGCTGCTATTGAAAAAGGTGGTTACGAACATTTTATGTTGAAGGAAATTCATGAGCAACCAGAAACGATACATGATTGTTTACGTGGAAGATTAATACCTGAAACAGGGCAAATCATTATGAGTGGAATTGAAGATAATTTAGACGCTTTGGTAAGTGCACAACGCATAGTTATTGTTGCTTGCGGTACAAGTTGGCATGCTGGATTAATTGCAGAATACATGATTGAAGAATTGTGCAGAATACCTGTTGAAGTTGAATATGCAAGTGAGTTTCGTTATAGAAATCCAATCATCAATAAAGGCGATGTAATTGTTGCCATTTCTCAAAGTGGAGAAACTGCTGATACTTTAGTTGCTTTGGAAAAAGCCAAAGAACAGGGTGCATTTATTTTTGGTGTGGTGAATGTTGTGGGTAGTAGTATTGCACGTATTAGCCATGCAGGTGCATATACACATGCTGGTCATGAAATTGGCGTTGCAAGTACAAAAGCATTTACTGGTCAGTTAGCCGTTTTATCGATGATGGCATTAAAAATTGCTTATGCAAAAGGAACCATCAATCATGAGCGTTACACTCAATTGGTAAAAGACTTGTACGATGTTCCAGAAAAAGTAAAAGAAATTTTAAAAGATACCAGCAATATTGAAAACATTGCCAAAAAATATAAAGATGCAACTGACTTCTTATTCTTAGGTCGTGGTTACAATTTCCCTGTTGCATTAGAAGGTGCATTAAAGTTGAAAGAAATTTCTTACATACATGCAGAAGGTTATCCTGCAGCAGAAATGAAACATGGACCAATTGCTTTGGTTGATGAAAACTTACCTGTTGTATTTGTTGCAACCAAAGACTCATACTACGAAAAAATTGTAAGTAATGTACAAGAAATTAAAGCAAGAAAAGGTAAAGTAATTGCTGTTGCTACAGAAGGGGATGAAGTAATACCAAGCATGAGTAATGACGTAATGTTTGTACCAGATACAGATGAAGTAATTGCACCATTATTAAGCACTATTCCATTACAACTATTAAGCTACTATGTTGGTATTGCCAAAGGAATTGACGTTGATAAGCCCAGAAATTTGGCAAAGAGTGTAACTGTTGAGTAGGAATATATAGTTGAAGCCGATAGCAATCGGCTGTACTCTGCTATTCAGTAGAATTTTTAACAACGCCAATACAGTTAACATTGATTCAGTTACTGGTTTTCAAAAAATTAAAAAGTACATTGCTGATGCCGCAGAATATTATTAAGAAAACATCACTTGCATCGTTGGGATATGGTTTTGTTCCTATTGAGCAAATACCTAAAGGAAAAGATGAATTCTATTTACGTAACATGCAGAACAGAAGCGGTATTAATTACCGCCAATTGAGTGCATACGAAATAGAGGTATTGGTACGTAACAGAAACACCAGCGATAACTGGAATAACATTTTAGTAAGCGATTCTTTTAACGCAGAGCTTGTAAAAAATTGTAAATTTTGTGGGCTGGTACGCATTGGTAAACTAGAACCTTATTGTTTGGGTTTTAGCGATTTAAGGGTTCCTGTTGGTTTATATAATTCTACCATTATTAGTTGTGATTTTGGTGACAATGTTTGTATTGATAATGTAAATTATTTATCACATTACATTTTAGGCAACGAAGTAATTATTACCAATGTAAACGAGCTGGTAAGTACCAACCATGCTAAGTTTGGAAATGGGATTATTAAAAGAGGCGAAAGTGAGAGTGTAAGAATATGGATGGAAATTTGCAACGAAAATGGTGGCCGAAGTGTATTGCCTTTTAATGGCATGTTACCTGGCGATGCTTACATATGGAGCAAATTTAGAGATGATGATACCTTACAACAAAAGTTCAAACAATTTACCGAAGCTAAGTTCAATGATTTAAGAGGTTATTATGGAAAAATTGGCGATAGAACAGTTATTAAAAACACTGCAATAATTAAAGATGTTTGGATTGGCGACGATGCCTACATTAAAGGAGCCAATAAACTCAAAAACTTAACCATCAACTCTGGCGAAGAGGGCAAAACTCAAATTGGTGAAGGTTGTGAAATTGTAAATGGAATAATTGGTTTTGGTTGCCGGTTATTTTATGGTGTTAAAGCTGTTCGTTTTATTATGGCATCGCATTCTCAATTAAAGTATGGTGCCCGATTGATTAACTCTTATTTGGGTAACAATGCAACCATCTCTTGTTGTGAAGTATTGAATTCGTTAATTTTTCCTGCACATGAACAACACCACAACAACTCATTTTTATGTGCTGCATTGGTAATGGGTCAAAGTAATATTGCTGCAGGTGCAACTATTGGTTCTAATCATAATTCAAGAGCAGCTGATGGTGAAATAATTGCTGGGCGTGGCTTTTGGCCAGGTTTATGTGTGAGCTTAAAACACAATAGCAAGTTTGCATCGTACACGATATTAGCAAAAGGTGATTATCCTGCTGAACTAAATATTCCTATTCCTTTTAGTTTAGTAAGTAATGATGTAAGTAAAAATGAATTGGTTGTTTTACCTGCCTATTGGTTTATGTATAATATGTATGCATTGGCAAGAAATAGTTGGAAGTATGTTGATAGAGACAAACGTTCTGAAAGAATTCAACACATTGAATACGATTATTTAGCACCTGACACAGTTAATGAAATAATGCATGCTTTAACCATTTTAGAAGAAGCTACTGGTAGAGCATTTTACAATCAAAACAATAATATTGTTGAACTTACAGAAAACGATTGTATTGCTAAAGGAAAAGAATTATTGAACAGTAACAGCAGCATTGTAAACAACTTAACAATTACTGCCAAGGGTTTTGAAAATACCAAAAGACCAGTATTGATTGTAAAAGTTGCAACTTCTTACAATATTTATAAAGAGTTGATTGGTTATTATACAGCTATGCAATTACTCAACTTTATTCAGCAAGGTTCTTTTAAAAATTGGGCAGATGTGAAAGCTGCTTTACCTAAAAAAACTGCCGATAAAGAATGGTTAAACATTGGTGGGCAATTAATTCCTGCAACAGCAATTACGTTGTTGAAAGAAAGAATTAAAAAAGGAAGCGTTAAATCGTGGGAGAATATTCATCAGTTTTATATTAATCAAGGCCATAGCTACCCTACCCAAAAACTACAACATGCTCTTGCTAGTTATGCAGCGTTAAAAAATACAAAAACAAGCAATCTCAGCTTTGAAGATTTCGAGAATTTATTAAAAGAAGCTGTACAAATAAAAACTTGGATGTCTAACGGTATTCATCAATCACGTGCAAAAGATTACATCAACGATTTTAGAAAAATGGCCTACGATACTACAGAAGAAATGAATAAAGTAATGGGAAGTTTGGATGATAATAGTTTTATCAAACAACAAGAGGAAGATTTAAAGCATTTTAAACTAACCATCAAAAAACTGAAAAAACAATTGAAATAAAAAAGGAGCTTTTAAGCTCCTTTTCTTCTTAATAACTCTCTTTTAATTAAAGACAATTCTCTTCCGGTTTGTCCACTCACTGATGAGTTTTCTTGTGCCCTTCTCATTAAATAAGGAACAACATCTTTAATTGGTCCAAATGGCAAATACTTACTTACATTACAACCTTGTTTCGATAAATTAAAAGTAATATTATCACTCATGCCATATAACTGAGAGAAGTGTATATGTGCATGATTTAATGGAATATTATTGCTTTGCATATAATCGTAAGCCATGAGATTACTTTGCTCATTATGGGTTGCAATAATGGTAGAAATAGTATCAATGTTTTCTAAACAATACAACATCGCAGCATTATAATCTCTATCCGATGATGTTTTATCTGGCTGAATGGGGTCTCTGTACCCTCTTTGAATGGCCCTTGCATGCTCTTTTTCCATATATGCACCCCTTACCAATTTTATACCCAGCATAAAATTTTGCTGTTGAGCAATTTTATGAGACAGTTTCAAAAACTGCAATCTATCATGACGGTATAACTGAATGGTATTAAAAACAATAATCTTGCCTTTGTTAAATTCAGCCATCATTTCCATGGTAAGTCTATCAACAGGATCTTGAATCCACGTTTCTTCAGCGTCTATTAATACACCAATATTTTTTTCGGCAGCAGCAGCACAAATGGCATACATTCTATCTTTTACTCTTTCCCACTCTGCATTTTCAGCTTCATGATCGTGAATACCACTTCTTAAACGGGGAGCTTCGTCTAAACTTTCCAATAAACCAAAACGTGCAATTCCAGTAACTTTTACACTAATAAAAGGAATATTTGTTTGTTGTGCAGCATATTCTATCACTCGAATAAATTCGTCAGTAGCATAATCGAAATTGGCCTCTCCTTCTTTCCCTTCAACTCCATAATCTAAAATAACCTGTACACCATATTTGCCCAAAATTTCGCCAACAGTCTTTGTCTCTTCCAAGCTTTCGCCACCTACAAATTGTTTAAAAATTGTATTGCGAACAATGGTATCAATAAAAGGTAATTTGCCCTTGATTAGTAAAGGGGTAATTCGTGTACCTAATTGAACAAAAAAAGGATAGCCCATTGTACTGAACAAAAATTTTGCCTTTCTTAAATCCTTTTCAGATTTGTATGCGAAAGCGTTTTCTGTATTATCGAAAGAAATAGTTGCCATGCTAACGTATGTTATTATTGCGAATATCGGACGCAATGAATTAATAAAAAAGAAATGGTTATGCAAGTAGGTAAATTATTTTAGAGCAGGCAGTTGAATAACTATTAAACACCCGTTGTATAACATAACCAATAATTATCGGCTTCAACATTTATAATAATATTGTACTAATTGATAAACAACATTAGTAGTTCTGTAAATACAAGAATATATAAATAAATTTTTATAAAATATATTTTCTACCATATTAACAATATACGTTAATAATTATATTGCCTGATGATTAAACGGCTGCAAAACCATTTCACTTACCACTGCACTTACAGGCTGCTGACACAGAAACCAAATAGCTTTTGCAGCTTCATCGGTTACAATCATTTTATCTCTTTGAACACGTAAATCTATGGTATCCCAAAAGCTGGAATCGACGCCACCAAGAAATAGGTTGGTAATACGTATATCAGTTCTTTTTAGTTCCTCACGAATACTTTGCATCATGCCTGTTAACCCATATTTACTTGCCGTATAAGCAGCAGCTCCAGCCATTGGCACTTTGCCTAAAACACCAGGAATATTAATGATTAATCCTTTTTTTATTTCTTTCATGCTTGGCAAAAAAGCCTTCATCAATAAAAAAGGGCCAATTAAATTGAATTGCAAGGTCTTTGTAAAGTCTTCTTCTGTTAAAGTGTCCATTGGTTTAATAATACCTATTCCAGCTGCATTCACCAAAACGTCAATGGTTGAATAAACCAAAAAGAATTGTTGTTTCAAACGTTCAACATCATCGCTATTGCTAATATCGGCCACACAATATCTGCTTGAATCTATTCCTAATTCATTGGCAATTTGTTCTAACTTCTCTGCTTTACGACCGGTAATAAAAATATTGGCACCACTACCCAACAATAGTTTAGCTGTTTTGCTACCAATACCACCTGTTGCACCAGTTAGCAATACATTTTTCCCTTTCAAAAATTCCATACTTTTTATTTTATTAAGTAATAAACAAAGGCAATGGCTTTTTGTTTTAATGAATATTAAATTATGCAAACAGTAAGTATCATATTTCCACATCAGTTATTTAAAGAGCACCCTGCAATTGAAAAAAGCAGAACTGTTTTTTTGGTGGAAGAATGGTTGTTCTTTAAACAATACAATTTTCATCAACAAAAACTGATATTACACAGAGCAACCATGCAGTTTTACAAAAACTATTTAACCGATAAAGGATATTCAGTTGAATACATTGCAAGTGGAAACAGAAATTCAGATATATGTCATCTCATTATTCATTTAGCTGAAAAAGGAATCACAAAAATTCATTATTGTGAAGTGGTAGATAATTGGCTGAACAATCGAATTAAGCAAGCCTGTACGAAAAATACAATTGAAACCGCGGTTTACACAACGCCCAACTTCTTAAATACAAAGGCAGAAGCAGCTGATTTTTTCAATAAAAAGAAAACTTATTTTCAAACAGATTTTTATATATACCAACGAAAGAAACAAAACCTGCTTTTAGATGATGCTGGGAAACCAATTGGTGGTAAATGGACTTTTGATGCTGAAAACAGAAGCAAATTTCCTAAGTATGAAATTGTACCAACTATAGAATTTCCTGTTACAAACAAATATGTGGTTGAAGCAAAAAAATATGTTGCTGAACATTTTCACAATAATTACGGAACAAACACTTCATCTCTTAAAAGCTTCTACGCTACAACTTTTGAAGAAGCCGAAGCCTGGTTAGAAAACTTCTTACAAAATCGTTTTAATAAATTTGGAATTTATGAAGATGCTATCGTTGCTAAAGAACATTATTTATACCACAGCATCCTCACTCCTATACTAAATATTGGTTTGTTGAATCCACAACAAATTATTGATACTACTTTACAACATGCAGCAAAACATGATATTCCTTTAAATTCCTTAGAAGGTTTTATTCGCCAAATTACAGGCTGGAGAGAATTTATAAGAATTGTGTACGAACGTGAAGGCAGTAAACAAAGAACTACCAACTATTGGAATTTTACTAGAAAAATACCAGCTATTTTTTGGCAAGGCGAAACAGGCATTTTACCTATTGATACAACTATTAAAAAAACATTGAACACTGCATACAATCATCACATTGAAAGATTGATGATTTTAGGGAACTTTTTTTTATTATGCGAATTCGATCCTAATGAAGTGCACAAATGGTTTATGGAAATGTATATTGATGCTTACGATTGGGTGATGGTGCCAAATGTTTACGGGATGACACAATTTGCTGATGGTGGATTAATGACAACGAAACCCTACATAAGTGGCAGTAACTACTTAATAAAAATGGGTGATTTTGAAAAAGGCAAATGGCAGGAAATATGGGATGCATTGTTTTGGCGTTTTATGGCAGTGCATAAAGACTTTTTCAAACAAAATCCGCGTTTAGGTATGTTATTGAACACATGGGATAAAATGCCTGAAGAGAAAAAACAAAACCATTTAACTATTGCTGAAAATTATTTAGCATCACTGGATAGAGAAAATAGTTAACCTATGCAACGACCCTGGAACAGAGTAAACCTACCTGTGTATTCTATCAGCAGTAAAGACTTAGCAGGCAATGCCAACATGCATATTATTACTTATGCTCAAGCGGTAAGCATGCAACCCAAGCAATTTATTTGTGCCATTTATTATGGTACAAAAACGCTTGAACTAGTAGAGAAAAATCCACACTTTGTATTACAAATTTTAGGTGCTGAACAATATAGATTGGTTGATTTATTGGGTAAAAAATCGGGTAACAACATTAATAAAATTGAACGTTTACAAAAAAGAAATTTATTAACCGAGTGGAATAGTTTTTACATTTTGAAAGATGCATTGGCAGTAATGGAAATGAAAGCTGTACCCCTCTCCTTTGATGGTACCATTGGTATTGATAACCCAGATCACAAATTATTTCTCTGTAATGTAGTTGCCTATAAAAACTTACATGACGGAACTCCGCTTAATACTCAAATTTTGGGAGAAAAAAAAATTATTAGAATTTAATGTCCAAGCCCGAAATAAATATTGTTTGGTTTAAAAAAGATTTACGTTTGCAAGATCATGCTCCTTTACAAGCAGCCATTGAGCAAGGGTTGCCAACAATTTTATTGTATTGTTTTGAGCCTTCTATAATGCAATGTGCTACTACTAGTAACAGGCAATTACGTTTTATTCTTGAAAGTTTGCAAAACATTAAAAATGAGTTGCACCAATACAATCAACATTTTAATATAGTACAAGATGAAGTAATTGCATTTCTAGAAAAGCTGCGAGAACACTATATTATTAAAACCATTTTTTCTCACCAAGAAATAGGTAATGCAACTACATTTAATAGAGATAAACAAGTAAAAAAGTTTAGCAGATTAAAAGGCATTGAATGGGTAGAGTTTAGTACCAACGCCATTGTTAGAGGTTTACAAAACAGGAATAATTTTAATGAGCATTGGTTAACAACAATGGAGGCTAAACAATTTTTTATTAATTTACCCAAACTAAAAAGTGTTTCACTTCATCAAGAACTTCTGGGCAATATAGTATTAGATAAAACTATTACTACAACCAATAAAAATTTTCAACCGGGTGGTACATTTGCTGCTGAAAAATATTTACAAAGTTTCTTGTATGAGAGAAAAAAAAATTACAGTAAACATATCTCCAAGCCATTAGAAAGTAGAAAAAGTTGCAGCAGAATTTCTCCATATTTAACTTATGGAAATGTTTCTATAAAGCAAGTGTATCAAGCTAGTCTGAAAGCTAAAAAAGATACAGGTGATAAAAAAAATATAAACTTTTTTATTACTCGATTGCATTGGCATTGCCATTTTATTCAAAAGTTCGAAAGTGAATGCAGTATTGAATACAAGAATTTAAACAGTGGATTTAATTCGATAAGAAATGAAGTAAATGAAGATTTTTTGAATGCCTGGAAAAATGCACAAACAGGCTTCCCTTTAATTGATTCATGCATGCGATGCTTAACTGCAACAGGTTATTTAAATTTCAGGATGAGGAGTATGTTGGTATCATTTTTAACGCATCATCTGTGGCAACCTTGGCAAGCAGGAACACATCATTTAGCCAAATTATTTTTAGATTATGAACCCGGTATTCATTACCCACAATTTCAAATGCAAGCTGGCACAATGGGTGTTAATACAATTAGAATTTACAATCCTGTTAAGCAATCACAAAACCATGATTCCAATGGAGTTTTTATTAAACAATGGTTACCCGAATTAGCAAACGTTCCAACAGCATTCATACACGAACCTTGGAGAATAACACCATTCGATATTCCAAAAAATATATTTGAATTGGGCAATCATTACCCTAAACCTATTATACAATTAGAAGAAGCTGCTAAATATGCAAGAGAACATTTATGGGCAATAAAAAAATCGAACCCTGTTAGAGAAAACAACAAAGGCATTTTACAAAAACATACCAATAGAAAAACTGAAAAAGAGAAGCCATTGCAGTTGTTTACAAATGAAGAATAATTTTTGCCGAGAAGGCGGAAAGTCGGAAAGAAATTTTTGAATCAATTCTTAAACTTCAAAGCAATAATAAATAATTGAATAATCAACAATTAGAATGAAAAATTTAAAAGCACATCAACATAAAGAACAACCCAGTTTATTTAATGAAGTTGAAATGGAACACGGTGAAGTTCTATTTCCAACTGATTATGCATCTGTACTGCAACGCATTCAACATATTGATGCTGTCAAATATGCCAAGACTAGAAATTTTATTAATGGAGCAGTCACCTATTTGTCGCCATATATTTCAAGAGGATTTATTAGTCTGCCACAAATTAGAGACGTAGTAATGCACAATAAAAAACTGTACGAAGTTGAAAAGCTCATGCAAGAGTTGGCTTGGAGAGAATACTTTCAACGCATTTGGCAGTTTTATGGCAATGGTATTTTTAATGACATAAAACAACCACAACAAAATGTGCAGCATCATCAAATTTCTGTTGCAATTGTAAATGCAACCACTACTATTGATGGCATTGATACTGGGATAAAGAATTTATACGAAACTGGTTATATGCACAATCATTTACGCATGTACACAGCCATGCTTACTTGCAATGTTGCTCAAAGCCATTGGAGTTTGCCTGCAAAATGGATGTATTATCATTTATTAGATGGAGATCTTGCAAGTAATACCTTAAGCTGGCAATGGGTTGCAGGCAGTTTTAGTAGTAAAAAATATTTTGCCAATCAAGAAAATATCAGCAAGTACACAGGCAGTAATCAACAACGTGGTTATTTGGCATTTGATTATGAAACGATTGCCAATATGCCTATTCCAACTGCATTAGAAGAAACAATTACAGTTGAACTGAAAACCAATTTACCAATTACCGATGCTATTAGAATTGATACTTCCTTACCAACCTTAGTGTACAATACCTATAACATAGAGCCTTTTTGGCACAAAGAAAAAGAGGCGAATAGAATTTTATTGTTAGAACCATCGCTTTTTGAAGCTTATCCAATAAGTAATAATGTGTTAAATTGGATAATGGAATTGGCTACTAAAAATATTCCCAATATTCAAATTTTTGTAGGCGAGTTTAGTAAATTAACTGCTTTAACCAATGGAACTATTTACTTTAAAGAGCATCCTACAACACAGCATTATCAAGGATTACAAGAAAGCAGAGATTGGTTATTTCCTGAAGTTCAGGGCAACTTTAATAGCTTTTTTGCCTATTGGAAAAAATGTGAGAAATATTTGAGATAACTAATAAAGCTATACTGCAATTAATACGTCACTATTATAAAATGCATTTGCATTAAAACTTATAACTATACCCTAATCGTAAAACTTGTGTTTCATAATAATCGTTGCTGGTATAATTAAAATTTTGTCCGTTAATTTCTCGTTTAATGACCATAGTATTTAATAAATCAGTTGCATTAAAAAACATTTCTCCCTTACCTTTTTGAATTGCTTTTTTGATACCAAGGTCAATTGAAAAACGAGACTTTATTTTCCCTTGTGGAATAATATCAGGAGCTAAATAAATAAACGTTAATTGGGCATCTACATTTTTAGGAAAGTGAAAGCTGTTGTTCAGTTTAATATTACCTGAAAAAATTTCTTGTTGTTCAGCCGTAAAGCGGTGCGTTGTTGGATATTTATTTTCAACTGTAAATGCGTTAATCTGATTTTTATATCCGTTTAAGTTAACATTAAACGAATATAACTTAGATAACTCTTGTGCCCAAACAAGCTCCAAACCTGTATTATAGCTTTTATTTACGTTTTGAAATACTGCATAAATTAAATTATTAGGAGGTACGGTACTAGAAATTCTTGTAATTGTTCCATTGGCAAAACGATGATAAATAGCATTGTATAAACTTCCTTTTTTCCAGCTTGTTTTATAGCCAACTTCAATCGAATTGGTAAACTGAGGCCTGAGTGCAGGATTACCAACTTTAATAATTTCAGCATCATCATATTTTGGAAAAATACGAATATCCACTTCATTTGGCCTATCTACTCTTCTATTATAAAAAAAAGAAAGTTTATGGTTGTTGTTAATTTTATAAGCCAATCGTACATTGGGAAATGGTTGGGTATAATTATATCCATCACTTTTATACACGTTATGATTTGGATTGACATCGTACTGAATACTTACATACTCTACACGTAATCCTAATTCGGCTTCCCATTTTTGATTTTCAAAAATATAATTGCCATATACTGCAGGAATGAGCTCTTTATACGTTGCCCACCCTCCAGCGTTTACATCTAAAACAGAATTTGCACCAGGAATAAACTGCATATTGGTTGGAATATTTCTGTTTCTAAATTTTATTCCTGTTTCTATTCTTCCATATTTTAATGGTCGTATGTAATCAATGTTCAAATCGTACACTCGTTCGTCTGATAATAATTTAAATGCATCTGTTCCAGTAGAAGAAGACAAGTAATTATCGTAAAAATATTTTTCATCCTCTCTATGAAAAGTATAATTAAAACCCATTGTTAATAAATGTCCAGCTTCTTTAAATTTATGCTGATAATTAACTGTTGCCATTATGGTAGTCTTTAATTCATCTTCTAAAAACTGCCAAAGTCTTTTTCGCTGATTTAAAGCCCCATTGTAAAATGGTTGATCTCCTCTATCAATAATTTTTTCACTTCCAAATAAACCTGAAATAGTTAATGTATTTTGGTTGTTAATTGTGTAATCAATACCCAATTTTAATGTTGTAAAGTGTGTATTTCTATTTCGTTTTAATTGAGATTTAATGGTATCTCCATTTGTATAATTTCTTGTTACAAACTCATTTTTATTTAATGTTTTTGTGTACAAATAATCCCCTTGAAAAAATAAGTTTATTTTGTTTTTTTTGTAGTTAAGAGATACGCTCGGATTAAGTTTTGGTGTTAATGTGAACTGTGGTCTAATATTGGGTAAGTTGGCTTGTCGTTGCCACAAAGAACCTAAACCAGTGGTAAATCCTACCTTACCATTAAACCCATTTTGCTTATTCTTTTTGTAAATAATATTAATGATACCAGCATTACCATTGGCATCATATTTAGCAGAAGGATTATTAATAATTTCAATTTTTTCAATTGCCGAAGCTGGAATATTGTCTAACCCAGTTTGATTACCAAATCCAGTTATTGCAGTTTGCTTACCATCAATTAAAACAGTCACTTTATCATTGCCTCTCAATTGTACTTTTCCATCTTGAACAGTTACACCTGGTAAATTTTGTATTGCTTGTAAAACCGAACCACCACTTTGGCTGATATTATCTTTTAGAGAAAACGTTTTTTTGTCCATCTTCTCACTTATTTCATTTGATTTAGAGGTAACGATTACTTCATTTAAAGCGTTAGGTTTTTGTTCAATTTCTACTAATTTAATATCTAAATATTCTGACAGATTACCCACAAATAAAGTTTGTGTTTTAGAAATATAGCCTATATAAGAAAATTCTAAAAAGTAGTTTCCTGCTTTTATTTTGTTAATCGTAAACCTACCTTCTTCATTCGTAACTGTTCCACCAATAAATGAGCTATCCTTTTCGTTTTTTATAACCACATTTACAAATGGTAAAACCACTTTAGTATTCTTATCTTTTACAAGCCCAGAAAGTGTTACACCATTTTGTGCAGTTAATGTTGTACAAATTATTAGCTGAATAACCAATGCACCCAAAATCTTAAACTTCATCGTAATTATTTTTAATCTAAAAGCAGTCAAAATTATTAGTA
Organism: Chitinophagaceae bacterium; assembly: GCA_044348985.1. Taxonomy (GTDB): domain Bacteria; phylum Bacteroidota; class Bacteroidia; order Chitinophagales; family Chitinophagaceae; genus UBA1930. The sequence continues at coordinate 180,213 of JBIKRV010000004.1, read as the reverse complement.
ATAGATGCTACACTAATTTTCAAACAAACGTTTCCTTTAAATACAATGTTAAACTTAAAAAGTTAAGAAAACAGTGTTTGAGAATACCTATCAGCAATAAAAGTAGTATCGGATGACTATAAAATGAAGTTGTATTATAAATAAACCAGCTTTACATAAATACTTTCGCTAACAGAAAAATAAAATAGTGCAATCGTTTGTGCTGTTGCAAACAATTACCTTCGCCCCATAAATGAATAAATCGATGGACGCAAAAACAGTTAGTGAAAGTTTTACAATAATGAATGAATTGGTGTTACCCAATGATACCAACACTTTTGGTAATTTAATGGGTGGCCGTTTAATGTACTGGATGGATATTGCTGCTGGTATTGCTGCTGGTAAACATTGCAATACACCTAGCATGACGGCTAGTGTAGATAATATTAGTTTTAAAAATCCTATTAAATTGGGTAATGTAGTACATATAGAAGCAAAAGTTTGTAGAGCTTTTAACACTTCAATGGAAATACATATTAAAGTTTGGGGAGAAGATTTGCTGCATCAATACAAATACGAAAGTAATGAAGCTTATTTTACATTTGTTGCCCTTGACCCAAATGGAAAACCAAGAAAAGTACCTGAATTAATTCCTGAAACCGAAGATGAAAAGAAATTATTTGATGGTGCGTTAAGACGCAGGCAACTACGTTTAATATTGGCAGGTAAAATGAAGCCCGATGACGCCAGTGAATTGAAAGCTTATTTTAATTTGTAAGTAGGGAAATTAGTCGATAGGCTATTTATCTAACGCACTCATTAAGTGATGTTTTCCTTTTAGCATAAACTTTTTGCTTTGCTCAATTGCATCCATTACTTGATCTACAATTACTTCGGCAGGTTGTGTATAATCTATTACCATTGGCTCCTTAAATCGAACAGATAATAGGGAGCCTTTCTTTTTAAATGCCAAACCTTTTTTATTAAATGCTCTCCAAAAACCATTAATTACAACAGGTATAACAATAGGCTGGTTATTCTTAATAATAAAACCAGTGCCTTTTCGCCCAGGTGCAAAAGGTTTTGTAGTGCCTTGCGGAAACGTAATCACCCAACTTTTTTCTAAAGCCCTGTGTATTTTTCTGGTATCACTTGGGTCTAAACCACGTTGTACTTCTTTACCTTCAGCCCGCCATGTTCGTTTAACGGTTAATGCTCCAGCCAAAATAAAGAAACGGCTAATCCAACTGCCTTTCATAGTTTCTTCGGCAGCTACATAATATAAATTGGTAAACGGGTTCAGCAGGTAATAAGGTATGCCAAGTTTATTTCTTTTTCTCCATTTTACTGCACCAAATATGTGAATAAAAGTAATTACATCTGCAAAATATGTTTGGTGATTGCTTACAAACAATACATTTCTATTGGGCAGGTTGGCAATATGTTCGGTTCCTTCAATCTTTATTTTATTGAAAATGGTTAATCCAGGGTAAGTGAAAACACCAACAACTGTATAAACAATTGAACGAATAATACGAATATGTTTTAGTTTATCAACCAAACTCATAGCAGCTACTTTAGTTTTGTAATTGAGCAATGCAATATAAACATTGTAACATAATTTCAAAACAATTGTGTATTCATCAAAATTTAGCAGCAATTATAAAATACATTCAACCCAACAAAAGCATTCGGCCTTTACATTTGTAGCAATTTAAATTACCATGAGGCTGAATACAGTAATTTTTGATATGGATGGTTTGTTAATAGACAGCGAACCATTGTGGCACGAAGCCGCCGATGAAGTATTTAAGCAATATGGTGTAAGCCTTAGCGGTGAGCAGTATAAAACAACCACAGGTTTACGTACAAAAGAGTTTGTGCAATGGTGGTTTCGTAAATTTAATATTGGCGACGATGAATTGGCTAAAGCAGAAAATAAAATTACAGATATAGTTATTTATAAAGTACAACAACGTGGTACGATAATGCCCGGTGTTGATTATATTTTCAGATTTTTTAAACAAAAACAGTTTAAAATAGGATTAGCTACTTCTTCTCCACAAAACTTAATAGATGTTGTTATTGCTATTACCGGTATCGGCAACTATTTAGATGCTACAGCATCGGCCGAAGATTTGCCTTACGGTAAGCCACACCCACAAGTGTATTTAGATTGTGCCAATAAACTGCAAGTACATCCACATGAATGCATTTGCTTTGAAGATTCATTTAACGGAATGATTGCTGCTAAAGCAGCCAGAATGACCTGTGTTATTGTACCACACCACACCCAAGCTAAAGATGAACGTTGGGGAGCTGCTGATTTAAAATTATCGTCTTTACAAAATTTTGGAGAGTTGCACTTTGGTTTGCTGAGCAGATAACTATTGGTAATAACTCATTCAATAAATACAATTTATTCCAATAGTTTGTTTCTCATTGCATACATAATCAGACCGGCAATGGTTTTGACTCCTACTTTTTGTTTCATACTTTGGCGTATGGTTTCAATTGTACGTGGACTTAGAAATAATTCCAGCGAAATTTCTTCAGTGGTTTTATCTTCACTAATTAGTTTTATAATACGCAGCTCTTTTTCGTTGAATTTTACAGTATTGGGATAAAAACGTTTTACTGTTTTTTTATGTTGCAGTTTTAATAAAACAGCTGAATTTACCAAATCATTGAAGTAAAACTCTTCATTCATACAGGTAACAATTGCATGATAAATTTCCTGAGGATCGGTAGTTTTAGTTAAAAAGGAGTTGGCACCCATTTCCATCATTTTGGTAATAATCTCCTGATCGTCATACATGCTCAATACAATAATTTTCAAATTTTCGTATTCATGTCTAATCATTTGTATTGCATGAATTCCGTCAATTTTGGGCATTCGGATATCCATCAATAAAACATCGGGTTCCTTTATTTGCAATTTATGGGTCATATCTCTGCCATCTTCTGCCTCCCATAAAATTTTAATATAATCTTTATCTTTTAAAGAAGTTTTTATACCATCTCTAAAAATTTTATGATCATCTGCAATAGCCAACTTAATGGTTCTATTTCTGTTCATACTAGTGAATATTAGTGTTATCGGTTTTCAATAGGTTACATTCATTCAGTTTGCCCATTTTCAGGGCATTTTTTGTTGAAAACGGGTTGGGCTTTACACTACAGTAACCAACCGAAACACACATTTACAGAAATATTTTTCATCAAAACAATTAGTCTGCATTTTCAACAGCCGGTTAAAAAAATCGTAATTTTTCTATGAATATTTACGTTTCGAGATGTTAAATATACGGTATTTATGTACCGTAAAACTACGCTCATTTAATAGAAAAAATACTGAATTTTATACAGAATAAATACTATGTAAATTCTCTAAAACCCTTATCAGCATTGAATTACATCAAATTTAAGCTTAAAACACAATATCCAATATACATTGTGGATAAATAATTTGTGTTGAATTTTCGCTTTGTAAAAACCTTATCATTAACCTATTTAATACAAAAAAAATGGCAAAAGAATTAATTGTTGTAAAAGGACGTGTAATTGAGCAAAACCGTTCTTTCACTGCTGAAGTTGGAGAAGACATTGGATATGAGCTGGGTGCTAAAATGGTAAAACGCTGGCATGCCGAAAACCCTGATGATGTAATTGCTTCTTTTACTGGTAGAAACATTATTGAAAGTATTTTAGCACAACCGGGTTGTACCGGAATTCGTTTTTTTAACGCTATTAACGATTTAGGCGTTAAGCAATTGGTTTTAGTTGGTGCCGATAAAAATGGTAACAATATTTTTAACTACACAACAGTTGCAAATAACGGAGAAATTGTTAAGCACAAAGGCATTGTAGCTGACAGAAATACAATTTGTCCACCAAGCTGTGGAGATCATGGTCCATTAACTTTATCTTGGGATTAATTAAAAACCATGATTTAAAGTTTCGGAAATATAGTTTAATCACTAATTTTGGCTAAACTATAATTTTTTGCTTCTACAAACCATATCAATTTATTCGCCATTACTACCCATTTTAGTTTTTCTTATTTTAAAATTTAATAAGAAAAAAAGACTTAAATGGGTAGTTTTTATTTTACTAATTCTTAGTGTTCTTGTAGATATTTTAAGCTTTCTTTTGGCACAGAAATCGATGTCTAACTTAATAGTAATAAACGTTTTTACACTTGTAGAGGGTATATTACTAACTTACTTTTTTTACTTTCTTTTTTTTACAATAAAAGTGCTGCAAAAGCTAACATTGGCACTTTGTTTGGTTTTTGTAATTACATGGGTATTTCTAAATGTTGTTTCTAAAAAAATTTTAACCTACGACTATATTTCTCAAGCAATAGAGTTTATAATACTCTTATTTCTCTGTTTACTATATTTTTTTCAAAAAACGCAGGTATCGGATTCCCAATTCATTTATAATACTTATGAATTTTGGCTTGTTTCAGCATTTCTAATTTATTGTGCCGGTACTTTTTTTAGTTTTTTTACTCCTATGAACCCATCTGAAACAAATTCAGACATTGTAGTGTTTGAATATATATCAAGAATTGGAAGTATTATTAAAAGCATTCTCATAACCATTGCCTTTTATCTTAATTTGGTTAATGTACCTAAAAACCAGCCCAACCCAAACAGCATTTATTACATCAAAGATTTAAAAGAATAAGGCTATTTCGTATGATTAGGTTATTAGACGTATTTCAACATTCAAATACTATATCACCCGTACTTTTTTTTGGTACCCTTGTTATGCTATTATTGGCTGTAGCCCTTATTTTATTTATTATTTTTCACCAACGCAAGGTAATGCGTTACCAACAGCGAATTCAAAACATGGAAGCTGAACATCAAAAAATGTTATTGAGGGCTTCGATAAAACTTCAGGAAGAAGAACGTTCGAGATTGGCTGCAGATTTACATGACGATGCTGGTCCTTTACTGGCAACTGCACGTTTATATTTAAACGAGAACCTGATTAATTTAGATAAATCTGCCCAAATGCAGTCTATATATAATGCTAAGCAAATCATTGATGAATCCATTAATTTAATACGCAACATTTCACACAGTTTAATGCCTCCGACGTTAAAAAACTTTGGTTTAGAGTCGGCAGTAAATGATTTTTTTCAAAAAATAAGCAATTCAGGTTCAATTAATGTTAGTAGTCGTTTTCACGATTATAAAATACGTTTAAAAGCTGAGAAAGAATTAATATTGTTTAGAATTTTACAAGAGTTGGTGAATAATATTTTAAAATACAGCAACTCTTCCTTTATTCACCTTACACAACACGATGCTTCTGAAAAAATTATTATCCGTTTACACCACGATGGTAAAGGTTTAACTCAGGATGAGTTTTTACGTTTCACAAAATTTAAAGATGGGCTGGGCTTAAAGAATATTCAAAGCCGTTTAAGGGTTATTCACAGTGATATTTTGTACGAAAAAGATGCATCTCAATCATTATTTAAGGTTACCCTAGATATTCCCCGAGAAGATGGAGAACTTATTTAATAAACATGTGTACATAATAAACTGTTAATTTAATGTTTGTATAATTTATCTTAGCAAAATGTCATACGAAATAAGAGTAGCAATTGCCGACGATCATAAGATATTCCGTAAAGGGGTAATTTTATCATTAAGGTACTACTCTAATATTAAATTTGTTTTAGAGGCCGAAAATGGCGAAGAATTATTAAATAATATTGAAACCGCTGCACCACAGGTTGTTTTAATGGATTTAAGAATGCCTGTAAAAGATGGTATAGAAACCACCAAATATATTAGCAAACATTATCCGAACATTGCTGTGTTGGTACTAACCATGCATGAAGACGATAAGTTTGTTACACATTTAATGGAAAATGGTGCAAGTGGTTATTTGCTAAAAAGCACCGATCCACAAGAAATAAGAAAGGCTATTTTAGAAGTATCGGTAAAGGGTTATTACCTTAATAATTTTGTGAATAGAATTTTGCTGAAACGTTCTCATATTAAATCGAAAACAATTGGTTCTTTAACCAGTTCAATTGATATTACAGATAAAGAAAAAGATGTTATTCGATACATTTGTATGGAATTTACTTGCCAAGAAATTGGTGAAAAAATGGACATTAGTGCAAGAACTGTTGAAAGCATTAAAGAACGTTTAATGGAAAGATTTGGTGTAAAAAATACTGCAGGATTGGTATTTTTTGCAGTAAAAAATGAATTAGTAGACTAAGATAAATTAAACGGTATGACTATAATAAAAATGCTGAACTTTTGTTCAGCATTTTTTTAATTAGATGAATCTTTAGCGTATTATGCTGTTACAGCTTTCTCACTTTCCATCAATTCTACACTCCTATTAATAAAGTTTGTTAACTCTGCTCCTTTTAATAATCCTTGAGACAATAAAGCCAAATCTGCTAAGTTTTTAATTTGCTTTTCTTGTTTAGCTACATCTGCTTCTTTTAATAAGCCTTGATAAATTGGGTGATTACCATTTACAGTTAAAGTAACTTCATCAGGCATTTGAGCATAAAATGCAGTCATACCGCCACCTACAGCACCCATATCTTTCATTCTACGCATAAACTCTGGCCTTGTTGCAATTACAGGTGCAGTGTCTTTATTTAAGCCTTTTACCTCAACGGTTACACGTAAATCACCTTTCGGAAACTCGAATAATTTTTTCAAATTTTCGGTTTCATCTTTGCTTAATACACTTTCGTTGCCTTCTTGTTTGTCAATCAAATTATCTACAATATCCGCATCTACACGTACAAATGTGGTGTTCTCCCATTTCATTTCCATGTTGTTGATAAACGCAGCATCTACCAAAGTTTCCATTTTAACTACCACATAATCTTTACCCAAAGCAGCTTGTATATAAGCATCTTGCTGTATTGGATTGGTGGTATAAATAATTACATGCTTACCATCTTTATTTTTTTGTAATACTTCAGTTGCTAATTTATACTCTTCAAAAGTGTGAAACTTACCAGTGATATCTTCCATCACTAAAAACTTATTGGCTTTTTCTAAGAACTTGTCATCCGTCATCATACCATACTTAACAAATAAACCAAGACTCTCCCACTTCGCTTCAAACTCAGTTCTTTCGTTGCGGAAAATTTCTTCTAATTTATCAGCTACTTTTTTGGTGATGTGTGCGTTAATTTTACGAACGTTTGGATCGCCTTGTAAGTAACTACGGCTTACGTTTAAAGGAATATCTGGACTATCAATCACACCTTGTAACAACATCAAAAATTCAGGAACAATTTCTTTAACCTCATCGGTTACAAACACCTGATTGCTGTATAACTGAATTTTATCTTTTTGAATTTCGTGGCTTTGCTTAATCTTAGGAAAATATAAAATACCTGTTAAGTTAAATGGATAATCTACATTTAAGTGAATCCAAAACAATGGTGTTTCATTGTATTGATACAATTCTTTGTAGAAATTTTCATAATCTTCTTTGGTTAAATCGCTTGGTTTTTTAACCCAAATTGGATTGGTATTATTGATTGATTTTTCTACATCGTCTGCCTTTTTTTCTTCTGCTAAATCTGTAAAATAAATTGGGATTGGCAAGAATTTGCAAAACTTATCTAATGTTGATTTAATGCGGTAGGCTTCTAAAAATTCTTTACTTTCTTCATTTATATGTAAAATAATTTTTGTACCACGTTGCTTTTTTTCTACTTCGTATAATTCAAATTCAGGGCTACCATCGCAGCTCCAGTAAACTGTTGCAGCATCGGCATTATGGCTTTGAGTTAATACTTCTACTTTTTCGGCAACCATAAATGCACTGTAAAAACCCAATCCAAAATGTCCAATAATATTGGCGTCTTTGTACTTTGTTAAAAACTCTTCAGCACCACTAAAAGCTACTTGATTTAAGTATTTATCTACTTCTTCTTGGCTCATACCAACACCACGATCCTCAATGGTTATGGTTTTTTCTTTTGCATCAAGGGTTACGTCAATCCTTAATTCTCCCAATTCACCTTTTGCTTCTCCAATAGAGGAAAGGGTTTTTAATTTTTGTGTTGCATCGGTAGCATTTGAAATCAATTCACGTAAAAAAATGTCGTGTTCACTGTACAAAAACTTTTTAATAATTGGAAAAATGTTTTCCGTTTGTACCCTAATTTGTCCTTTTTGCATATGTATAGTTTTAAGATTTTTCATTTTACAAGCTGTAAGTTTTTCATGGCATCGCCTGTTGTGTCACTCACTTCAAGGTTCTGTACATTGGTGAACATTGAACCAAACGTACAAGTGTGCCCTGCTATTCAGCAGGATTGTAAACGACGCAACGACAGTTCAATGCATATTCAACTGTTTACTACACCACTTTTTATATCATTAACCATAAATTCAAACATAATACCAATGCAGTTTTTGCTGACAGGTTGGCAAATAAAAACCCACAACATAGTGTGGGTTTTTATGGTATATTTTTTAAAAAATTAGTTCCAACTAACTCTAAAATCATCAATTGCAGTTGAAGGACGGCTTCCACTACCTGTTGTTGCAGAGAAAGTAGAAACACGAATCCAAACTTTTTGAGATTTATTATCTAATGCACCACCAAAGTTTACGTTAATGGTATTGTTGGTAAAAGTACCAGCAGTTGTCATTGTACCTGTTGGCGTTGCAGCAGTAAACGAAGTTGGGCTATCGCCTAAAGCATAGTCAACAGTCCAAACAGTTGTTCTACCAATAGAGTTGTCTAAAGATTGTAACAAAAATTGCAATTGCACATTGGTTTTACCAGTTGTGTTGGCAATTTGAAAAACAAATGAAGAACCAGGATCATAACCAGTAGAACTTGTTTGACGTACCCCCAATGCTCTATTTGTTGCAGCATCTTGTGTTGCCTGATCAGCAGTTGCTGTTAAGCCAGTAGCCGATGCAAAGTTTTTGAAACCTGCACCAGTTGCAGCCCATAAACCAACAGCTGAATTAAAGGTACCAGCATTACCAAATGCTGTTGAAGTTGCACCTGTAAATACAGTTACACCAGCAGGTAAGCCTGTGCCAATACTATTAAAATTTAATAAGAATGGAGAAGTTGTACCTAAACTAATACCTGTGGTTCCTCCACCACCACCTGTTGATGTTCCAACATCGTTCAAGTTTCTTAAAGAAATTTGATTGGTTGTATTAAAGCGACCTAAATAACCTTGTACAAAAGTTACATTGCCTGTTGGGTAAGGGTTTAATTGAAACACTGCACCCGATGTTCCACTACGAGTAAATGCAACAACTGTACCTGATGCATCTGTAATATTTGCACTACCAGCCCAAGTGCCACCAGTACCACCAGAAATAGTAACATTTACCATGTTTACCAATGTAGATTCCCAAATACCAATATTGGTATTTATTTGAGCAGCAGTTGCAACTCTTGGTGTAATTGTTTTACCAGAACTTATTTTAGTAATAAAGCCTGTTGGTACTGTACTTACTTGCATGGTACCACTAAACATATCTAAAGTAGATCCTGAAATATTTACATCAACTGAATCACCTAAATCTAATGAATGTGCAGCATCGCAACGAACAACGATACCAGCTAAACCATTGCCTTGTTGTACAATTAAGTTTTGTGCAACTGTATTGATATTAGCTCTGTCGCTAATTACAATACCTGTAATTCTTCTTGCAGCAGGTACTGTGTAAGGGGTACCAGTATATAAAGCCCTCAAATCGGCTGTATTCATTAATGTTGTTGGTCCTTGTCCGCAACGGGAACCTGTAAACTGAACATCACCCGTATCTCTAATTAATAACTGTTTTGTACCATTGAAAAAGGTATATATAGCAGTAATACTACCATTACCCTTTGCTACTTTTGTACCTGCAAAGTTTGAGTAACTACTTGTTCTTAATGTAATGGTATTGCCTGCACAGTTACGAATAACAAAATTTACGGCTGAAGCTGATAAAGTTGGATCTGCATAAGTTTTAGCTGTATCGGAAGCTGAGAACTCAAAGTTGTCTAATTTAATTAAAGTACTTTGTACAGTATCTTGTAATGAGGTTAATAACTGTGATACTGTGGCAAATGTTTTTGCGGTAACTGGATTACCTAAACTTCCTTTAATAATGTATTTATCAAATAAATTTTGTGGCAAAGGAGTTTGAGCAATAGTTGTAGTGGTATTATCAATTGCACCCAATTGAAGTAAACCACCATATTCGCCAACACACAATCCTTTTATTTTAATGTAAATTCTACGGCCAACAGGGTAGTTATTAAATAGGTTTGTTCCATCTAAACGAACACTGATACCACCCGTTGCATCTTGAATTGAAATAGATTTATAAAAGTTACCGCTTCTATCATCGGCAACAACAATACCTGAAACAACTTTATCATCGGTTATTGCTTTTACTGTACCAGCATTTGGTAACAAAGCTTTAAGTTCTTTAAGTGTCATTGTAACAGGAATGTTTGGATCTGGATAAACATCAGGTTCATCAAACTTTTTGTTACATGCACTAATTATTAACGTGGCAGAAAATATTGCCATGAATGAGCTCAACCAAATTAAATGTTTATTTTTCATATTTCTTATTTGAAGAATGAATTAATTAAATTTTAGAATCTAAACGTTATGCTGGTAAAATAATTTAGACCATAGGCATAAAATAATCTGGGAGGAAACTTATTGATATTTTTATCGGCATAATCGAAACGCAATTGCTCGAAACCTCCTGAAATAATGTTTTGGTTATTCAATAAGTTGTTGACACCTGCATTAAATACCAAGAATGTACTTTTATTAAAACCTAAGAATTTTTTTGGCAGTTTATAACTCCATCCTCCAAAAAAGTCAACTGTATATTGAGCATCTAATTTGGTTTGTGCTAAAATACCTTCACGAACAGCCAGTTCAGTAGGTTTGTTTACATCTAATCCTTCTACAGCACCATAAGTTCTACGAATTGGATTAAAATCGAGCCACATATTATCTGAATAATTGGCACTTAAACTAATAAACCAAAACTTAGGACTTCTATAACTTAAACCAAAACTATATGCATTTTGTGGCGTTCCTGGAACTCTATAATTCTGAGAAAAAATTAAATCTTTATTTAAAATACTAGCATCGTTGTCTAAAGTAACTGTAGCTTCTTGGCGACTATTAAAATAATAACGACCAACCGATGCAGCTGCATTCATGGTTACATTCTTAACCAATTTGACTTCAATACCAAACTCACCACCAAAATGTAGTTTGTCGATATTGGTTAAACCGTAGTTTACAAAGTTTCTGTAATCATCGTGATAGAATGTAAGCACATTCATTTGATTTTCGAAACTAGTATAGTAACCACTCAATCGAATTTTAATTTTTGGAGCATTTAATACATAACCACCTTCAATAGTTTTAATTTCTTCGCTGGTCGTATTGTCTTGAATTAAATCTCTTGTACGTGGAGAGATATATACATTGTCGAACAATGGAGCTCTTGTTAACATTGCTCCATTTAGATAAAAGTAATTACGCCCATCAATTTTATAAGTGAACCCACCTTTTACAGCATAATTATTAAAGTTGTTTACACTACTTTGACCAAGAGAATTTTTAGGGAACAATCCACTTTGAACTCTCCCTGTTCTCCAAAACTGTGTATTGGAAGCTTCTCCGGCAATAAAGAAATCGAATTTTTTAAACTTAAATACACCTTGTAACCAACTAGATGCTTTACGAATAGTGATATCGTAATCGTAACCAAACTTATCACCTTTGTATAAAATTCGGTTTGGATTTAATAAGTCGTTTTGGTTAGCACTTGGGTCATTGGTGGTAACCCTTTCTGCAAATTGATTTAAGTCAACATAAAATTGACCACCCAATAAATCATTTACTTCTTTGTAATAATTATTTATTTGAGATTGAAAAGAAACGCCACCTGTAATTTCTACATGATTGCCAATTGAAGTATTAAATACAGAGTTAAAATTTAAACGTTTGGTATTAATGATTCTATCTTCTACAATATATCTACTTCTTTTTCCTGTAACAGTATTGCCTGTAATACCATTAGCATTTTGAATAGAAGACACGCTGTTTCTATTAACATCATATAATCCAGCCCAATTGATTTGTGTTTTGTTTATATCGGCCCTCATTGCATCTAAAACTTCATTTTGCAAGCCCGAACCAATTTGATAGCTTGGTAAATATCGGTAATAATCGGGTCTTGGATCTGGAGCATTGTACCAATCTAAAGCACTGGTACTTCTTTTACCAAAAGTTGCACTAATGGCCGTTGTGATTGTGCTTCTGTTATTAAAACGATATTCATCATTTAAAATAATGGTTGGTTGATTACTTTTTGCAACATTGGCATTACGTTTTTTGCCATTTTGCATTCCCCAACTTGGATTATAATAGTTATTGCCGGTAATGGTTCTCATTTCTTCAATTGCACTACCCTGACGACCATTTTCAGTTGGTGCTGCAAATGCAGATAAAGACAATAAATGCCTTTGACCAAAACGTTTATCAACACCTAAGTAATAGCTATACCCATTATAATAAGTACCTGGTACATAAGCTTCATCGGCTCCTCTAAAACTTCCTGCTACAACAAATGCCCATCCTTTTTTACTGATACCTGTACCATGATAAAAAGATAAACGATGTGTATAGTTGCGATTACTTAACGCATAACCAATTTGAGTTTGCTTACGTTGTTTACTGGCTCTAGCATCGATAGAGCTAGAGGTAGAAATGTCTCCAAAAGCAAATGTATTATAACGTAATCCAACAGAAACATCTCTATTTCTCATAACATCGTTTAAACCTCCCCATAAACCAAATGGTGTAAAACCATTATCTAAGTTATCCATTTGAATACCATTCATATAAGTGGTATTCAAATCACCATCATACCCCCTTACCCTAAAACGAACAGCATTGAAGTTAAAAGACATTACAGAGAAAAAGGGGTCTCTACCTGCAGTTAGTACACTGGAAACGTTTTGGCTGCCTCCATCGCCTTGGTCGTTATCATCTACGGTAACAACAGCAATATTGTCGGAAATAGCATCTTTTGTTTCGTCTGTAATAGTAGTGTCGCCAGATGCAGTAATCACAGTGTCTTTTTTGGGGGATGTTTGTTTTTTTTGAGCTATTACCGCCGTAGAAGCAAACAGTAACAACAATAGTAGTTTTGTTAGTCTTAGCATAAATAAATTTTAATCCATCCTGCAAAGTTAAGTTGTATAGCTATACCAAATAAGGATTACTATTTAGATAATAATTTATTCACTAACAGCACTTCAAAAATCAGAAAATTGGTTGTAGGCACTTAGATTGAATTGTAAAATTTCAATTAAACTACTTTTACTTAATTTCATACAACAAAAAAACATACCTGTATTGACCAATAGGTTGGTAGTTTTTTAGCCAAGCGTAATTATGATGCACTTCATAAGTTGTATTGAAAACATAAGCACCGGGAATAATGTATTTACCTTTTTCGGGTTTATTTGGTGCTATTTTAAAATCGGTATTTTTTTCTAAAAAAGGTTGCACATCTCTCAGAATATCACCTGGACGATAATTATATTCAGCTAAATAATTAAATAATTTTGTTTTATCAATTAAAAACTCGTTGGTATAAGGCATAATATCTGGATAGAACCTTGCCGCCGAAATAAATGCATACAATACAAGCCCACAGATTATCCAGTTACCTTTTTTAAAATTATTGGAGAAATAGGCAGGTAAATATCCAATAGCCAAAAAAATAAAAGGAAGCAAAATCATGGCATGTCTGATTCCCTGCTGAAAAGGGTTTACCAATGTGAGCATACACCCATATACTAAAAATGGCACAACGATAAAAATATACTTACTAGAGAATTTTTGAAACTTAAATGATTTTAACCCAATGAATAAAGCACAAACCGATAATAAAAGGAAGCCAATCGTAAATTTAAAAAAAGCTGTTACAAAATAGTAATACCAAACACCAGTATTAAATTTTTGATTTAAAATAAATACACCTTTATAAGGCAAATTGGGAATAAACGGACCAGCTTCTTTATGGTATTGCAACAAATCGAAACCTTTTATAAATGGCTCTGGCAATAAAGTTGGCAGTGGTTTTAAAAAAGAAAAGGTTTGCATTAAATTTTTCATAGAAGTACTTTTCAATTCAATGCTTCCCCAACTGTTAAATGAATGATGAAAATAGTAACTCATATTAACTGCCAGCCAAACTATACATACAAATACAAAACCATATACAAAAACCAATTTGCTTGTTTTTACAAATGCTTGTTTTGTTAACAACCGTATGCTATAAATAATCAAAAAAATAAAAGGTAAAAAAAACATGCTCGATTTTGTAACCAAAGCCAAGCCTGTAAAAAAAGATGCAAGTAAAAACTGTTTATAAGATTTTGTTGAGCAAAATCTATAATAATGATAACAAGATGCAAGTAAAACAAAAACGCTTGCAACATCACTGGTTACAATTGGCGAAAATGCCATAAACAATGGATCAATTAACAGCAATAAAACAGGCAATAACCAACCATTACTTCCATAGAAGGCTTTACTAAACCAATACAGATAAATAAATACCAATGCAAAAAAAAGTATCATTACATACCTACCCATCAGCTGATCAGACCTACCCCAATCGTTTAGTTGCAAATCGGGTTTTATCATTTGCTTAATAACCCTAGGCAACCAGGCTATGGCAATGACTGGAGTTTTACTATCATCTACATCATACACTTTATCAGGTTGTCCTTTAACCCAACGTTTGGCATATTCTATATAATCGGATTCATCGTTGGTTAAAGGTTGTTGCTGCAAATACACTAAAGTAAGCATGGTATGTATTACCAATAAAAACAGCAAAAAAAATCTATATTTTTGTTCACCTATTTTTTTTAAATGCATCATAATCTAATCAGCAATCAAAGAAGTATTAGAAGATTCTTCGGTTCGCATTTGTTGAACTATTGCTTCAAAAGAACCTAAATCATAAGCATTATTTACATTAAAAATACCAATTCTCGTTCTTCGTAAACCGCTCATGTATGCACCAACACCTAATGCTTCACCAAAATCGTTTGCTAGACTTCTGATATAAGTACCTGTGCTGCAAACAACTTTAAAATGAACAACAGGCATTTCTATTTGTGTAATCACAAACTCTTTTATTGTAACAGGGCGTGGGTCTACTTTCACCTCAATACCTAATCTTGCAGATTCATACAAACGCTTGCCATCTTTTTTAATAGCCGAATGTTGTGGTGGCATTTGTAGAATGTTACCGATAAACTGTTGTGTTGCAGCATGTATATCTTCAGGTGTTAAATGAACAGTATCCTTAAAATTTTCTGGTTCTTTTTCTAAGTCATAGGTGGTTGTAGTTGAGCCTAATGTAAACGTACCTGTGTACTCTTTTTCCATGCCCATGTATTCATTAATTTTTTTGGTAAATTTTCCTGTGCATATAATTAATAGCCCTGTAGCTAAGGGATCTAAAGTACCAGCATGACCCACCTTTTTTACTTTGGTTAAAATGCGTACTTTTTTAACAATGTCGAAACTCGTCCACTTTAAAGGTTTATCAAATAAAATAAACTGTCCATCTGCGTAATGTTGTAATGGCTGCATAATTGGCGAAAGTAAGAAAGATGTTGGATACTCAATTATACAGTTATATTGCCTGTCTTGATTTTATTTCTAAATATTTATTTACTGCATTAACTGTAAGATTTTCAGGAGTGGTTAGCAATGTTAGAATTCCATTTTTTTGCAGTTCTTTTACAATAAGTCTTTTCTCATAAGAAAACTTCTCAGCAATCACCTGCATATAAATTTCTTCGGTATTTGTTGCTGGTCTATAAAGCATTTTCTTAATCTCTGTATTCTCAAATAAAACCACCAATAATAAATGATGATGAGCTATTTTCTTAATATATGATAATTGTCTCTCTAAAGCATATTGCGACTCGAAGTTGGTAAACAAAACCAATAAACTCCGTTGCTTTATTTTATTTCTTACCAATGCATACAAAGCCTCATAATCGGCATCAAAAAAATTGGTTTGTTCTTTATATAGAGTTTCAAGAACAGCTTCCATTTGAACATTGTTTCTATTGGCTGGTAAAAAAGAGTTCATCTTCTCAGCAAAAGTTATTAACCCTACTTTATCTTGTTTATGCAATGCAACATTGGTAATAACAAGCGTAGCATTAATTGCATAATCCAGCAAACTCATCCCATCAAAAGGCATTTGCATATTTCTGCTTTTATCTACCAAACAATATACCTGCTGACTTTTTTCATCTACATAAGTATTTACCATTAAACGATTGTTTCTGGCCGTTGCTTTCCAGTTTACTGTTCTGTAATCATCGCCTCGAACGTATTCTTTGATTTGTTCAAACTCGACACTGTTTCCCAATTTTCTCAACCGTTTATTACCAGCTTCATTCAATTGATTGCCTATTGCATGCAAGCTGTATTTTCTCATTTGTAAATAAGAAGGATATACCAATATTTTTTCATCGGCCGGAAAGCTAAATCTTCGTTGCACCAACTTGAGCGGAGAGGTTGCAAAAGCTAAAATTTTTCCAAAAAAATATTCGCCCCTTTGTACAGGACGTAACACGTAGTTCAATATTTTCTTTTCTTCTTTTTGAATAATTAATTCTTTTGTCCAGTTTCTTTCTTGAAACTGGACAGGCAATTCATCAATTACATTCAGTGCTATTGTAAAGCCATAATTATTGTAAAATTGTAATTGAACAGTATTCTCGTCGCCATTACTAAAACGTGATAAACAAATTCTTCCAGCCAATAATGCTTTACGTTTCAGATACAATAAAGCTGCGTCTAGTACAAATAGCACTGCCAACAACACCAGTGCTATTTGAGCAATTGCAAAAAGAAAGTTTACAAAATATGATACTGCAAATAACAATACAATAGCAGCCGCTGCTATATATGTTCTTTTAGTTAAGTAAAAAGACTCGTATAACGATATGAGTTTGGCTTGCACTATCTTGGAATTTCTAAAGAATGAATTACTTGTTGTATTACATCATCGGTAGTAATGCCTTCCATTTCTTTTTCAGGCGTTAATAAAATACGATGACGTAAAACATAAGGCGTTACAAATACAATATCATCAGGAATTACAAAATCTCTACCACTCATACCTGCAACTGCTTTTGCAGCATTCATAATTGCTAAAGATGCTCTTGGAGATGCTCCCAAGAATATGGATTTATGGTTACGGGTTGTTACAGTTAATTTGGCAATAAACTGTAACAGCCTTTCTTCGATAATGATATTCTTAACCACCTGCCTTACCTCTTTAATTTGTTGTGCAGTAAGTACTGCATAAATATTAGCCAATACCTGAGCATTACCCAATTCGTGAAAACGGGCTAATATTTTAAATTCTTGTTCTTCATTTGGATAAGGTACGTTTATTTTAAATAGAAACCTGTCTAACTGAGCTTCAGGTAAACGATAGGTTCCCTCGTACTCAATTGGATTCTGCGTTGCAATTACCATAAAAGGAGGTTCCATGGAATAAGTTTGTCCATCCATTGTCACCTGACGTTCTTCCATAATTTCAAACAAAGCAGCTTGTGTTTTTGCCGGAGCTCTATTAATTTCATCAATCAACACAATATTTGAAAAAACGGGTCCACGTTTAAACTCGAAAAGGGCATCGCTAGGATTGTAAATTGATGTACCCAAAACATCGCTTGGCATTAAATCTGGTGTAAACTGAATTCGGCTAAATTGTACATCAATACTTTTAGCCACTAACCTTGCTGTAAGTGTTTTGGCTACACCAGGGGCACCTTCAATAATTACATGCCCATCGGCCAGTATGGCTGCAATTATCATTTTAACCATATCATCTTGCCCAACAATTACTTTTTTAATTTCATTGTTAATTGCATGAACAGCATTACTCAAAAGGCTCAAGTCGGTTCTTTGTTCAAATATATTTTCTTCCATCAGATGGTATTTTTATAGAAGTGATTAAATTGTTTATAGTAGTTTGTTAGTTGTTCTTGTGATATAGAACTGGCCAACTGTATGTCTTTAATGCTTTGTACCAGTTGCCTAATTTCTTCTTCTGTACAACCTGATTTACCAATTAATTTTCCAATAAACTCTTCATTTAATGCAGATGTATTGATAAAGTATTTGCTGCGTATGTGTTCTAAAAAGTAAGCACACATTTTTTGAGCAAGATTAATATGGTCTTGTTTTTCAAAATACAACCTACCAATGGTTTTAACAAACTCCAATGATTCATTTTTAGGAATTGCCATTTCAGGTATAAATCGTTGTTTGCGTTTTACATTTAACAATAAATACACTGTTAAAAAAGCAACTGCTAGCCAAAATGCCCATTTAAAAGCAGAAATACTTAGTAAAACCCTTAATGGAGATGGCTCCTTAGGGTTTTCATTTGCTTCAAGCTTATATACATAATATTCATCCCAAATAACTTTTTTAATAGATGGTGTAATTAAAGCAAATGTTTTTTCTAAGTAATCTCTATTATTTTTATACAGAATAAAATAATTTGAAAATATGAATGGATTGGTGTGAATAAAAAAAGCCCCCTCTCCGACGGATGCTTTTAAAAAGTTAGGCAAACCATCTTTTGTTGTACCTATCATTTGTAAATTAGCTTTATTTACATTGTTAAAATAGGCATCAAAAGAAAAGCCGGGATAAGTGTAAGTTGTATCTCTGCTAAATAAAGGTTTTCGTAAAAGCAAAGAAGGAGAATCGGTATAATTATCTGCAAAAGTAAACATCGGATTAAACACCTCTACATCAAAATAATCGGAAGCAATCTGGTTAAATTTTGGGCTAATAATTAAAAGTTGATTACCTTTTTTGGCAAATCTGTCTAACAAAAGCATTTCAGTTTTAGTAGGATTAAAATGCTGGGTTACCAAAACAAATAATGTACTATCAATTTCTTTATCATTGCCATAAAACCAATCTTCGGGTGATTTGCGATTTATGTCAACCGTTGCACCAGAAAGTAGCTGGGGTAAAATTTCAAACAATACTTTTGTACCATAAGGATGGTTGTTTTTTTATTAAGACTTACCCGTTTATCAAACACCTTTGCCTGTTTAGTGCTAAAAATTAACAGAGCTGCTACTACTGCAAGCACAATTAATAATAGATATGGTAGGTTTTTTTTCAAAAAGATTGATTTATAAAAATTGTTGCAGTTTATCGAACTGGGTTTGTATGCTAAGAAATTGCTGATTGGTTATTGTAAAATCTCCATACCACACATACTCATAGTTTTTTACAGCCAAAGCAAAATCATTATAAACAATGGTTCCACTTAAAGCAAACAAATAATCGAAATTGGTTTTATCGGGTGCATACTCAATAATGTTTTTATTGGCTAATCCTTTTAACAAGCGTAAGAACAAATACCTTGTTGCCAAACAATAATCTTGTGATTGAATGCTTTTTGCAATAGCGGCTTCGAAATCAATTTCGAAAATATTATCTGCTATTTCCTCTTCAATAGCTGCAGATTTTATTTTACGGGCTCCCGATGTAAACAATCCTATACCATTGCTTCTTAAAAATGCTATAACTAAGAATAATAAAATACCAATGATAATAATCCATGAAAGAACCCTGAAAACTTTATTGTTCAGTAGTTTGGCAAGCCATTGCCAAAAACTACTGGGCTTTTCATTTATAATTTCTTTTTTCTCTTCTACCCCATCGGCATACCAATAATCGTCACTTTTTTTTAAGGATTGTATGGTATCTTTTAAACTAATTCTACCATTTGTTATACTTATTACATTATTTGTGTCAATTAAAGTAAAATCGCCTTTGAATTTTTCTTTAGTTGAGCTTTCATTTTCTGCAACCGTGTCTATAACTGTATCTTCTAAAGGCTCAACCAATTCATTGGTTGTTGTATCTACATCTGTTTGTGCATACAACTTTTGCCCCAAAAAAATGAGTGTGAAAAAACAAATGCAAACTGCTTTTTTTAATGGGCTTTGTAACATAATCAGCTGTTCATCATTTTTTTTAATCTACGTTTTAGAATTACAGGGTATATACCAAAATAGCCTGCAACAAATACCAAAGATGCTGTTAGAATAGAAATACTAGTCCACACTGGCATTTTGTAATAACGTGTTACAAACCCTTCAAAAAATGCAGCTACAATAAATACAGGTACTAAACCAATGATAATTTTTATACCGTCTTTTGCACCTTGTTTAAAAGCATCCAATCGTTTTTGTGTACCTGGAAAAATCCAGCTTTTACCCAATATAATGCCCGATGCTGCTGCAATAGTAATGGCAGATAATTCGAGTGTACCATGTATCATAACAGTTAAAATGAACATGCCTCCTAATCCTTTTGAATAAAACATATAATCAAAAGAACCAACCATTACGCCATCTCTTATTAATTCCTGAACAGTAAAAAATGGAAATAATAATCCTTCCATATAGTACCTGAAAGAAACACTGATATTATTTATCATAATGCCCAACCACATTAAAACACTATTGCCATTTTGATAAACCCCAAAAGGATTACCATCTGCAATATTTTTTTCGGTCATGTTTACATAAGCATCTCCCATTATTTCTCTTACAAAATGTTCATCTTTCATTGCTGAATAAAAGCCCACAAAAAAGAAGAATAAAAAAATAGCAAAGCAAATACCCAATACTGCATGATGTTTGGCTACAGCAAGTGGTACGTCGTACTTAAAGAATGTAATGAGTTTATTCTTTTCTTCTTTTCGGTTTTTATAAATATTTAAATATCGCTTCGATGCTTCAGCATTTAAAAATTTAGTTACACCACTGTAAGGGTAAAATGTTTTTGCATAACCCAAATCATCGGTTAGCTGAATAAATTCAGCTGCCATTTCATCGGTATCAGTAGATGGAGATTGGCTGATTTCTGTCCAACGGTCTTTATTCTTCTTTATAAATAAGGCTTCTCTCAACTATTTTGAAAAATTTAAAAATGATTACTTGAATTAAAATGCAAAATAATACATGGAAAATTAAAGAAACTGTTGGTACTAACAAAAGACATCTCTAATTTTATTATTCACATTATGAGTTTACTAAAGATTGCCACTAATATTAACATTGATCTGGAGTTTACCACAGCTCCATTTCACAAACGTTTAATTGCTTGGGTAATAGATTTTATACTATTTATTAGTTATGGATACATTGTATTTAAAATATACGATTTAGACCCAACAATTTACCGAAGTGAGGATTTTAACTGGATTTTATTAATTTCTTTTTTACCTATTGCATTATATACTTTAGTTACGGAGTCATTAATGCAAGGCCAAACAATTGGGAAAAAAATTATGCATATAAAAGTGATTAATGAAACAGGTGGTAATGCAACACTCAGCCAGTTTATAATACGATGGATGTTAAAAATATCGGACTTTATTATGTTTATAATGATTATTTTATTAATGGTTTATGGGGCAAGAATTGTTAAAGAGTTTTCTTTTATTGCGGCACTGGCTGTAACAGATATATTTTGTGTTGCCTTAACAAAAAAAGGGCAAAGAATTGGCGATATTGCTGCTGGTACACTATTAATCAGCACCAAAAATACAGGTTCGTTAAGCAATACTGTTTTTATGGATATTGAAAACAGTTATATCCCCACGTATCCTGAAGTGATGAAATTGAGTGATCGGGATATTAATATGATAAAGAATATTTACGACAGTTCTATTAAAAAATATAACGCCGATTTAATGGAACGAACTGCTCAAAAAATACAAATTGCTTTAAAAATAGAATCAAAACAAGAACCGCTGTATTTTTTAGAAGTGTTGTTAAAAGATTATAATCACTTATCTACTAACTAGATTATCGCATTATTGTACCTAGTAAAACTAAAATTATCATAAGGGCATAAAAAGAAATACCAATAATAGTTAAGATACCCCAAAACTTGCTGTATGCTTTAAAATGCCCCAAAGATTCATGAAGCAATTGCTGGTCTTGTGCTGCTAATGCTTTAATCATTTTATTTGAAAAATTTAATCTAAAAAAATTAGGTATCAGTAATACAACCAGAATTATTGCATAAAAAATTAATACGCCTGAAAAAACGCCCATATCGGCACCACCTGAAAACCCAGTTCTACCTAAATTTGTAAATGAACTAATGAAAAAAGAACCACCAAATACAATAGCCAGAATTGCAAGTGCATAAAATACAAGACTGACAATTGATAAAAATTTATTCCATTTGGCAATAGAAATTAAATGGCTTGTTGCCAAATCATCGATACCAAAACCAAAAATTGAATTGTTTTCCTGTTCCATACGTTTAATTTTAAATGTAAAATACGGTAAACCATTCAGTAAATAAAAAAAGTGCTGCAATTTCTTACAGCACTTCAAAAATGTATTCAACAATTATTTTTTCTTTACGTCTTTCTTAGGTTCAGCAGGCATTGGTGTAACTAAATCTGGCTTAGCAGCTTGTGGAGTTGGAGCATCGGTTACATCGGCTACTTCAATTTCAAATATAAGATTTGCATATGGCGGTATTGCTGCACCTGCACCCTGCATACCATAAGCCATCATAGCAGGAATTATTAATTTGCCTTTTCCGCCTTTGGCAAATAATTTTAAACCTTCGTCCCAACCTAGTATAACACCACCTGTACCAACAACAACTGGTAATGGTTCGCCTTTAACGCCATTTTTAATATTACTGTCAAACTCTTTACCATTACTTAATAAAGTTCCTTTGTAAAAAATCTTAGCCAATTTACCACTATCTAATCTTGGACCTTGCCCGGCATTATCAATTACTACTGAAACTCCACCGGGTGTTATTTCTGTTTTGTAATTTTTCTTAGCAGCATACTCTTTTACATCTTTCAATTCACGCTGCTTTTCTGCTTCAATTTGTTTGGTATAATCATCTTTCATTTCATTTTCAGTAGCAAATGATTTTAAGAATTCTACTTTACCATTAATGTAATCACCACGTTTAAAATCTTTGTTGTATTCAAGCTGCCCCATCTTCTTTAAAGTATCAATACTTAATCTAAATTCTACTTTATCACCAACACCACATTTAGTAATCAGTTCAGCAAAATTGTATTTACCAAAACGTGCAGTATCGATAGCAAAATAAATAGGAATATGCCCAAATGTGTTGTTCAATACACTGTCTTTAAGCTTATACTCAACGTGTATAGCAATCATTTGACCTTGCTTCAATTTTTCTTTGGCATTACCTTTTATAATTTTATAAGGCATACCCGACTTTGTTTTTTCAAATTTGTTGCAGCTGGCAAAAAATAAAGTTGAGGCTGCAAGAACTGTTGTTAAAATTCTCATTGTTTGTTATTGTAATTGTGATTCGTATTGTTGAATAACTTGTTTAAACTTATTAACTGTTGCATCTACACCTTCACTACTTCTTCCGCCCGACGCATTAAAATGTCCCCCACCTTCAAAATGCATTCTTGCAAATGTATTTACATCAAAGTTCCCTTTGCTTCTAAAACTCCATTTTCTTTCTTCATCTCTATCAATAACAATGGCTGCAAGCTTAATGCCTTGAATGGTTAAAAGGTAATTTACTAATCCTTCTGTATCGCCAGTTTTAATATCAAATTTTTGTAAATCATTCCTGTAAACATACATAAATGCAGTATTGTATTCGTACAATACTTCCATTCTATTGTTTAAAACGAAGCCAATAAAACGTAACCGATTTTCTAAGAAATTGTCGTAAATATTATCGTGTATGGGTGTGTGCTTTAACCCTAAATCTTTAAAAAAAGCAATCATTCTGTGAACTGATGCTGTTGTTGAAGGAAAACGAAAAGAGCCGGTATCAGTCATTAATCCA
Source organism: Chitinophagaceae bacterium (assembly GCA_044348985.1). Taxonomy (GTDB): domain Bacteria; phylum Bacteroidota; class Bacteroidia; order Chitinophagales; family Chitinophagaceae; genus UBA1930. Next base: position 156,251 of record JBIKRV010000004.1, on the reverse strand, counting down.
GTGTATAAGCATGCTGCTACATCTAAATTTATTTTATTGGCATAACCACTATCTGTAATAAAATCATACACCATTTCGCAGGTACTGCTTTTTGCAGTAGAACTAATGCCATAATGAAACATTTCCACTTGTGGTTGTTCGTGATGATCTATTAAAATTCTGGTACAGGTTGCATATTTTAATAATGGTTCTAAATGCTTGGTTCGATGTAAAATATTGAAATCGAGGCAAAAAATCACATCGGCTTCATCAACCAATTGTTTACATTTTTCTTTATTTAATTCAAAATCAATTACAGCATTTACGCCTGGCATCCAATCTAAAAAATTAGCCCAATTGGTGGGAGAAATAACAGTAACCTGATGTCCAAATTGAATTAAAAAATGATATAAACCCAAAGAACTGCCCATTGCATCGCCATCTGGCTTTTGGTGAGTGGTGATAATTACCCTCTTGGGTTGTGTAATTTGAGTAAAAAAATTTTCTATTGGCTGCATAAATGTGGGCAAATGTAAAGGAATTGAACATATTGCATCCATTTTACTCAATGAATAATCGCATTAACTTTTTTTTAGTAGAAATCAAAAGAAGTTGTGAAAAAATGCTTTTTGCAATAAGAATATTGAAATGAGTGTTTTATAACACTACATTTGCGGCGAATTAAGAAAATGAATATTATGAGCAACAGAACATTTACCATGATTAAACCTGATGCAACTGCTAAAGGTTACACAGGAGCAATTTTAGACATGATGCTGAAAGCAGGTTTCAGCGTAAAAGCTATGAAATGGACAAAATTAACTGCTGAGCAAGCAGGTGAATTTTATGCAATACACAAAGAGCGTCCTTTTTATGGGGAGTTGGTTGAGTTTATGAGTAGCGGACCAATTGTAGCTGCAATTTTAGAAAAAGAAAATGCAGTTGCAGATTTTAGAACGTTGATTGGTGCTACCAATCCTGCAAATGCAGAAGAAGGTACTATCAGAAAAAAATATGCTGCATCGGTTGGAGAAAATGCAGTTCATGGAAGTGATAGCTATGAAAATGCAGCAATTGAAGGAAGCTTTTTCTTCTCTGGCTTAGAAAGATTTTAACTAAAAAACCCCCGAAATTTCGGGGGTTTTTTTTATGCAATTTGTTGTAGTGTTTTTTTCATTGCTTCAATTGCTGCCTCATCTACACTTAAGTTTTCATTTTTCTCTTGCATAGATCGCTTGTTGAATACATTATCATTAATTATCATTTTTTTTGCCGATGAATGAAACTCTTCTGCACCTGTAAACTCTGCTATCTCCTGAATATTGTTACTTCTAATACCACTGCCTGGCATAATGATGATTCTATTTTTAGCTGCTTCTATCAATTGTTTAATTGTTAGCAAACCATCAATTGCGTTTGGCATTTGTCCACTGGTTAATATTCTTGTACAACCAGTTTCTATAATATTTTCTAATGCTTGTGATGGTTCTATTGTTCTATCAAAAGCTCTGTGGAATGTAACTTCTAAGGGATAAGCAATATTTACTAAAGTTGAAGTTCGATGTTCATCTATCGTTCCATCTGCATTTAAAATACCAAGTACAACCCCTTCAAAGCCTAATGTTTTACAAAGCAATACGTCTTTTTTCATCGCTTCAAACTCATCGTTAGAATAACAAAAATCTCCACCCCTTGGTCGTATAATTGGAAATACTGGAATTTGAATTTGTTTCTTTACATACAGTAATGTGCCAAAAGATGCAGTGGTTCCTCCTTCATAATTATTATCGCATAATTCAAGCCTATCAGCTCCTGCCTGTGAAGCGGCCAATGCCGATGCAACATTAAAAACTGCAACTTCTAAAAGCATTTTACAAAAAGTGATTTGATTTTTTAAGCAAATTCATTTGCCCGACCGATTGTACTGCATAACTAAAGCCACTTTGTAAACTGTAAGCCCCGATTTCTCCTTGTTTATTAATAGCAATAAAGCACACCTGAATATTAGTACATTTTTGTGTTCCTTTCAACTTAACAAGTCGTTCAACTGCTTTTTTACATGCTTGTGTTGGCGAAAACCCCTGACGCATCAATTCTACCACTAAATGAGAGCCTGCAATACGAATTACGTCTTCCCCTTGCCCTGTAGCACAAGCTGCTCCAATTTCATTATCTACAAATAAACCAGAGCCAATGATTGGCGAATCGCCAACCCGACCTCTCATTTTAAATGCCTGACCACTTGTTGTACAGCTGCCACTTAAGTTGCCCTGTGTATCTAATGCCAACATACCAATTGTATCATGGTTAAACTCATCACTAACGGGTAAATTATTATTGTGAGATTTATTTTCTCGATTGGTCACAGGTTGATAACTGGATTTTTTAAGCCATTCAGTATAGGCTTGTTGTGCATTTGTACTTAATCCTTTTTTTTGAAGTGCAAAACCTTCTGAAAGTGCAAATTTTTGTGCTCCTTCTCCAACCAAAAAAACATGTGGTGTATTTTCCATCACTTTTCTAGCAACTGAAATTGGATGCTCTATGTTTTCTAAAAATGCAATTGCTCCACAATTACCCAGATGATCCATTATGCTTGCGTCTAAAGTAACTATTCCTTCTCTATCAGGATTAGCTCCTAAGCCAACACAACAGTTAATTTCAGATTCAATAACCATAACACCCTTTTCAACAGCGTCTATAGCTTTACCTTTTGTACTAAGAATTTCCCATGCGGCAATATTGGCTCTTAATCCTGCATCCCAGGTAGAAATTACTACTGGTTTATTCACTTGCCGAGTAGGTTTAAATGAAATAAACGGAACCGATGCAAAAATTGCTGAAGTAAAATTTAAAAAATTTCTCCTGTTCATGGTTTCTAAATTAGCATAAAACGGTATTCAAATGATAATAAAAGAAAAATATAGCATTAAAATGTCACTTTTATTCGAATAGAAAAATTGAATTAATGATTGATAATTTATATTTACCAAAATTTTTTTGGTGAAAAAAGATAAATTGTTTTACATATATGCTTTAAAACTATTGCTTATTTATGCAGTATTGGATTACGGAACAACTTTTTTTATAGGCATTTCTTCACCAGGTGGCAAATACTACTTTAAATGGATTGATCAGTATTTTAACTATGTTACTTGGTTAAGAAATACTATTTTATTTGGTTCCAAAAGTTTAATGGCTTTATTAGGATATGAAACAGATATTATTACTGCTTACGTAATTAAAATAAAGAATGGTGCCTCTGTACAATTGGTGTATTCCTGTTTAGGATATGGCGTTTTGAGTTTCTGGACTGCATTTGTTGTTGCCAGCAACGGAAAAATTCAGTTTAAAGTAAAATGGATTTTAATTGGATTTACTGTAATCATTTTTTCGAATATAATTAGAATTTGTGTACTGCTAATTGCCAACCAAAAAAAGTGGTATAAGCCTTTTAGCTTAGACCACCATACTACTTACAATATCATCTCTTACATTTTGATTATCTTATTGATATTTTCTTTTTTGAAGCACCAACACAAAAAGGCAGATTAATTAATATCTAATCTGTCTTTGAACTGTTATTGAAAAGAAAATTATTCTTTACCCTTATTTCGATTTTTTCTTACTCCGCTTGCAATACCAATTGCCAGTAGAACGCTAATACCTCCATCAATAGGAACATCATCTGGTGGATCTGTAGGGCCTCCTGGATCTGTGGGAGGGTCAAAACTTGGATTTAAAGGATCTACATTTGGATTCTCTGGAGTAGTCGGATTTATTGACATTCTATTATTACTGTTGGGATCTAACGTATTATCTAACCCATTATTTATATTGTTGGTTTGTGCGAATACATAGGAGCTATTTAAGCCTGATAATGTACTCAAAATAACTATTGATATTATAGAAAGAAAAATATTTTTGTTTTTTTTCATACTAACATGATTAACCTTCTTAAAATTTGTTTTACCTTATTTGGTTACAACAATTTGTTTAGTAATTTTATAACCATTCTCATTTGTTAATACAACAGAATAATTACCATCTGGTACTTCTTGCGGCTTCCATTCTAGCAAAATGGTGGTACTTGAATTAGCGTTGCCTATCTTCACATTTTCATGTAACAATTGTTGACCAACGAGATTATAAAGTTTCACTGAATAGTTGCCTTTGGGCACATTATTTACTTGTACCGATAGACTATTACCTCTGACTGGATTTGGGTAAGTCATTAAATCTCCACTTTTAATATTCAGGTTTATAACTGCTACATTACTGTATTTAAAGCTGCCATCCTGGTTAATAATTTTTAACCGATAGTACCAAATACCGGTTTGAGCCGTTGGATCAATAGCTGTATAATTATTAACACTCTCATTCCTGGCTGTTACACTTATAATTTTTTTGAATTGAATTGCATCTGATGAACTTTCAACTTCATATCCATATAACTGTATTTCTTCGATAGTTTGCCAGTTTACATTAACTGCCCCATTTTTAAAGGATGCTTGTAGTGTTAATTTACTAATTGGTAATGCATTTGAATTTCTAAATACAATATAAAATCTATCAGTAAAAGTAGCAGTATTACTTGTATTCGCTACAAATGTAATATTTGTTGTATCAGTAGGTTTAACCAATTTTTCTGTATTGGTAAAATTATCAACAATAAAAGCTTGTTTTGAAGTGGATAAATCTTTTGAATTAATCGACAGTGTATAAGTAGCGTTGTTGGCTAATGACCAGATTTTTAAAGGTATTGTATCATTGATAGTTGGCAAATCCCTACTTTCAATGCTTAGATTTTTAGATAACCTAAAAATGGAAATATTATCTGATCCATTGGCAACTTTTGCTGCATCAGCGTCATTTAATGAATTTAATTCGGATGCATCGAAAACAGCAACACACCCATCCATAGTAATATTACCAAGTCCACTCACTGATTTAATAAGTGTAAAAGACATTTTATTAACTGTTGTATTAGACTTGAATACACCAGTTAATGTGCTTGAGGTAGCTTTATTTGCTTCTGATATTACTAATTGAGGACTAGAAGCAGAAGTCTCTACAAAAAATGCCTGACCAGGTTGAATGTATTGGTTTACATTGGAACTGGGATTGCTATTAACCCCAGATGTATTGCAGGTAACATATGCACCAGATGTACCAATAGTTGGATCAAAAACAGTATAACTACTAGAAATATTTGTTCGCCCTAATAAGCTCCAATCTAAAGCTGCAACATATGGATTTGCCAAAAAACTGTATCCATTGGTTGTTGGATTTAATGCATAACTAGAGCTTAGACCACCAGTAATTCCGGAAGTTGTGTAAGTAACTGTTCCTGCAATTAATTGACCAGAAGACCTTAGAGTTGTTGCAACATTCATTGTAGTTGGCGTTGGGCTTTGATACAAATTTACATTTCTATCGCCTCTGATTAATACCCTATAACCGGCGTAAACATTAGGTTTGGTTGTCTTCGTATTTAAAATTGATGCCCAATTACCTACTGTGTTTGAATACAATGAAGCAGCTCCAGTTTGTGTGAAATCTAACCCTGTAGTTGCATCTACACCACCTGGCGATACCCCAGATAAACCAGTAATATGTGTGCCGAACCCAGCTGGAGAGTTACCATTCTCTTGCCATGTTTGAAAAAAATTTGTTCCTGTATAAGTGTTAACACCTGGTGCAATATCCCTGTAAGCTCTAAGAGGAGTTGGTATAAAGCGTTCTACTGTAAAAGCACCATTGTTATAAGTGATTGTACCTCCAATTGTGCCAATTTGTGCAGTATTTGAAATTGAAGTTGATTTCAATGTAACTATTTTTCCATTCAAATCAAAAGTACCATTTGTAATTTGTAACAGATTAGTAATGGCAATATTTGAACCTAATGACGTTGCAGAAGAAGCTCCTGTTCTATTCAACGTAAAAGTGTTCAACAAAGTGTCGGTTGCAGAGGCAGTGTTAAATATTAAATTACCAGTAGCCCCCCCCGTAATTCCAGATATTGTTAAATTAGATGTACTTGAGCCTGCTAAAGAACCAATTATTGAAACGGTACCTTGCAAATTTAATGTATTACCATTAATAGCTAAAATACCACCAGCATTGGCAACAGTTAAAACACCAGTAACAGTAACATTGCCACTTAAAGATTTTCTTCCAGAATTAGTGATAGTTAAATTTCTATAATCTGCCGATGGCAGTGCTGGTACATTTTGAACACCCGAGGCATTAAAGTTCATGGTATTGCTAGAACTAACCGTATATGTGCCAGAACCCGGAGTGAATGTTCCAGAAATAGAAATTGAACCGGTATTAAGCGTTCTTGCCCCTCCCGTTGCATTGATATTTGTATATGTACCGGCTGGGATAAATTGTACACCAGACCTGTTTAGTTCAATTGTTCCAGCCCAAGTTTGACCTGCTGGAAATGGAGGATTGGTTGCATTAGATGTTCTGAAAGTACCTGTACCTGTTTGACCTGTAAAAGATGCACCTACCAAAGCCCCATTAGTCATAATTAAAGTAGAACCAGTATTCAAGTCAAGTGAGCCTTCTAATGTTAATTGTCTTATTATTGATACAGTAACCCCACTTGCAAGAATTAGGTTTCCAAACTTTACCGGGTTTTGTAATGAACCAGAAGTGTATGTTTGATTTTGCCCAAATGTAAAATTGGTGGCAGCACCATAATTGTTGTTGAAATTTGCGGTAATTTCTATAACGGTTCTGGAAAGTAAGGTGGTACTATTATAAATAAAAGTGCCATTCATGTTAAATGTGTGAGCAACGTTAGTAGGAAATGTAATGGTGGCAGTTCCATTAATAGTTAGAGTAGCACCACTTTCAATTTCAAGACCTAGCCCACCTGTTGCTAAACCATCAGTTAATGCCCAAGTACCAGAGCCAAGTGTTAATATAATACCAGATGGTATTATAAAGTAATCGCCCTGAGCAAAATCGGATGGGTTTCCACCAGAACCATCGTCCCAGTTGGAGAGATTGGTTGGGTCGCCATCTGCAATAGCTGTGTATGTTACTTGTGCATTAGCATATTGAATGCTTGCAAATATAATTCCCAAAAAAAATAAAGATTTTAAAATTCTATTCATGGTAATAGACAATACTTAGCGTAAAATAATTTAATTTAACTTTTTCATGTAGCAAGCAATTTCAGCGGTTGGAGGGCTTCATTGAAAAAATTTCAGTTTAAAAAACTAAAAACTTTTTCTATTAAAGTCTTTTTTCTGGTTTCATGTGTTTTACTTGACTTAACAAATACCGAAAGAGCATCTATTTTTTCTACCGGAGTCCAATCCTGTAATCCGGAAAACCAAATCATGTCGGTTTGTCTTAATCCTTTTTCTTTTATTATTTCAAAAGTATAAGGTCCGTACATTAATTTTTTTTTCTTCAGGACATATATCTTATCCGTCATTTCCATATTTGATTTAAATATATTGATACTCGAATCTATTAATTTGTTGTACAATGGTACGAAAATATTTGATAATTCAATCACTAACAGCCATTTTGTGCATATTAATTCTTAAATGCAAGTAAGCCCCTTTGAACGATATTATCCTTTTTATTCATGGCTTCAAAATATCCTTCCGTTTTAAAAAGTTGTTTTACCATTAATTCCTGAATTTGTTTAAGTATATAATTTTTTTGTTCAACCGCAACTTTATTTAACGATAAACTATCTTTTTTGATAAAATCGTTAAACCTTAACCATTCTTTTTCGCTTGGAACAAATTGTAGAATTAAACTTTCTACCGAAGAAAAGGCCTTGAAATAAGTTTTATTTTCTAAAAAATAGGTATATACGAATTTACTCATTGAGTTTTTCTTATAAATACCTGCCATCTGCTTATTTAAAAAGCTGGTATCTGCAGCTACAAAAATATCCGGTGTTATTCCACCTCCACCGTAAACAGTTCTGCCAGCAGGTGTTTTAAATGCAGGTCCCTTACTTTTCAGAGAATCTCCTTTAACAACTTCACCATCATGATACCTTTCAATTATTTCTTCATTATATTCTTTACGAGATTTATTGAAATATGGTTTTTGAATATTTCGACCTAAAGGAGAATAATATCTGGAAACCGTTAATCTTAGTGCTCCACCATTACCCAGCTGAAACTGTTGCTGTACCAATCCCTTTCCAAAAGTTCTTCTACCAATAATAGTTGCTCTATCCCAATCTTGTAATGCACCAGATAAAACTTCACTTGCACTGGCACTGGTTTCATCTATCAATACAACAAGCTTCCCTTTTTCAAACAATCCATCTCTCTTACACTTGTATTCATAACGTGGAGCTTTATTACCCTCAGTATAAACAATGAGTTTATTTCCTTCCAAAAATTCATCTGCAATATCTACTGCTTCATTCATTAATCCTCCTCCGTTTCCACGCAAATCCAATATCAGTTGTTGCATTCCTTTTTTTTGTAATTTTTCAAGATTTTGCATAAACTCTTCATACGTTTTATCGCCAAATTTATTAATGCGTATAAAGCCAATCGAATCATCAATCATATAAGCTGCATCAATTGTAGATACTGGAATATTACCTCTTGTAATTTCAATCTTCTTTAGTTGACCATCTCTAAAAAAGGTAATGTTTACTTTACTGTTATCTTCACCCCTTAAGTATTTTCTTATCGCATCTGGCTTAATAGAAACACCAGCAAGTTTTACAGTATCATTTACCAAAATAATTTTATCGCCTATTTGTACACCCGCTTTATCCGATGGACCGTCTTTTAATACATTAACAATATTTACAGTATCATCAAACATCTGGAATTCTACGCCAATTCCCTGAAAATTACCCATTAAATCTTCGTTAACTGCTTTCACATCAGTTGGTGGAATGTAAACAGAGTGTGGGTCAAGATGTGTTAATAGATCTTCTATTGCCAGCTCATTAATGCTATCAATTTTCACAGCATCAACATATTTGGTTCGTATTAAATCCATCACTTCCTGTACAGAAGTTTTTCTGCTAGAGTTTAAAAAATTGCTGCTACCCGATGTTTCCCGTAACTGATATCCGATAAACATTCCCACTACCATGACCAATGAAAAAAGAGCTGGTAACCAAACCTGTAATTTTTTACTTCCCATAAATGTTGCTTCTTTGTACTAAAATAAAGTACGAATATCAGACAAATAAGTTTACAAGTTTGTAAGTTTAAGTTTGATTCTTTAATTGACTACCATAAATTTATTATATGATAAGATTAATAGCCGATAGTGGCTCTACTAAGTGTGAATGGTGTTTGATTAATAATGGAAAAAAGAAAACGATTATTACACAAGGCATAAGCCCCTACTTTTTAACAGGTGACCAGATTGCTGTTTTGCTGCAAAAAGAACTGATGCCAAAACTTAAAAATGTAGTTGTAAACGAAATCTATTATTATGGAACTGGCTTAAGCAATACAAACAATGTAAAAATTGTAAAAACAGCCTTAAAGAAGTTATTTTCAACTGCAAAAATTGAAGCCAATCATGATTTACTGGCTGCTGCAAGGGCATTGTGTGGCAACCAAAAAGGTATTGCCTGTATTTTAGGTACAGGCTCAAACTCTTGTTATTATAATGGTAAGAAAATTGCAAAAAACAGTCCAGGCCTTGGTTATATACTTGGCGATGAGGGCAGTGGAGCTTATTTAGGCAAGAAAGTAATTCAATATTATTTGTACAATACGTTTGATGAGGATTTAATGAGCCGATTTGAAAAACAGTTTAACACTGCCAAAAACGAAATACTGGAATCGGTTTATAAAAAACCATTGGCCAACCGATACTTAGCCACTTTTACAAAATTTTTAGCCGATAACAGAGGTCATTTTATGGTTGAAAATATAATTGAAGATTGCCTGAATGATTTTTTCTTTACCCACCTGAACAAATACAGTGAAAGTTGGACTTTACCCATTCATTTTGTAGGTAGTGTAGCCTATGGTTTTAAAGACATTTTGAAAGATTTATGCAGCACTTATGAATTGGAAATGGGTACAGTTTTAAAAAAACCAATGGAAGGTTTGATAAATTACCATAAGTAACTTACATTTATCAGAATAAATCCGCAATATTTTGCGTTAATTTGCTGATATGAATAAATTCATACGAATAACCGAACAACCCTCAACTTACAGACATTTGGAAAAAATGTCTCTTGAAGAAGTACTTACCAACATTAATGAAGAAGATAAAACTGTTCCGTTAGCTGTTGAAAAAGCCATTCCGCAAATAGAAAAATTGACTTCTATAATAAGTGATAAAATGCTTTCTGGGGGTCGATTATTTTATATAGGTGCTGGCACCAGTGGACGATTGGGCATTGTAGATGCCAGTGAATGCCCACCAACCTATGGTGTTCCTTATGGTTTAGTAATTGGTATAATTGCTGGTGGCTATAAAGCCATTACTGAAGCCGTAGAGTTTGCAGAAGACAATAAGCTACAGGGTTGGATAGATTTACTGCAGTACGATGTTACCGATAAAGATGTGGTTATTGGACTTGCTGCAAGTGGCACAACCCCTTATGTAATTGGTGCTTTAGAAGAATGCAAAAAAAGAAATATTGTAACTGGTAGTATTTGTTGCAACCCCAACTCCCCTGTTTCAGCTGCTGCTGATTATCCTGTTGAAGTAGTAGTAGGACCCGAATTTGTTACTGGTAGCACAAGAATGAAAAGTGGCACCGCACAAAAACTGGTTCTAAATATGATTAGCACCACTGTAATGATTCAACTAGGCAGAGTTGAGGATAATAAAATGGTAAACATGCAATTAAGTAATGAAAAACTGGTGGACCGAGGTGTGAAAATGGTAATGGAACAGTTGTCAATAACCGACTACGAAACTGCAAAAGAAATGCTTTTAAAATATGGAAGTGTTAAAAAAACAATTGATTCGGCAGTTGTTGCTTAATTGTTCATAAAATATTTGTTTGCATGAACTTATTTCTTCATAAATTAGTTTCTTAAATCAAAACTTATGAGGAAATTATTTTTACCCATTCTTTTATTATCTACTATTATTGTGAACAAAAGTCAGGCTCAGGCAAATAGAGCATTTGCAATTACTGGAGAGGGAAAAGGCAATTATGTTTGGACGGCCATTAGAGAAATTGATTTAAGCAATGGTAATGTTCTTAGAACGTTGTACAGTGTCGGCGATGCCAAACAAGTACAATATAATTTTTTAAATGTTGATGCCAAAGTTATTCTTCCTCAACAAACTGGTGTTCCTACTGCTAATGGTGTTGCAGCAACAGCATTCGATGCAAAAAATAACCGTTTATATTTTTCTCAAATGTGGGGTAACGATTTACGTTACATTGATTTAAACAGTAGTGAAACGATTGTTACTGTTAATACAGATATTAATTACTCTACAGGACCTCGGATAAATGAAAGCAATGTAATTACTCGTATGACTTTTGCAGCTGACGGAAACGGCTATGCACTTACAAACGATGGTAACCAGCTAATACAATTTACAACTGGTAACAAACCTGTTATTACAAAACTGGGAGCATTAATAGATAGCAAAAAAAATAATGGAATCAGTGTACACAGTCAATCTACTAGCTGGGGTGGCGATTTAATTGCAGATGTTTATGGCAATTTATATTTATTTACTTACCGTAACCAAGTTTTTAAAATTAATATTGCCACAAGAATTGCTGAGCATATTGGTACTGTAAAAAATTTGCCTGCAAACTTTACAACCAATGGTGCTGCTGTTGATATGAATGGCGATGTGTTTGTAAGTAGTGCTATACAAACTGAGAATTATTATAAGGTTAATTTATCTACACTTGATGCAAAACCAATTGATAAAACTGATGCAACAGTTTACAACGCTTCTGATTTAGCAAATGCAAATTTGGCTTATCAAAATAAAAAAGCTAATCCAGTTTTGGAAGATGTGAAATTAAATAATTCAATCTCAGTTTATCCTAACCCTGTAGTTAATAAAACATTTGCCGTTCAGTTTGATAAGTTATCGGCTGGTAATTATTCAGTTGAGTTAAGCGATGCCAATGGCAAACGAGTAATTACAAAAACTGTTGTAATAAACGGCTTACAAAACGAAAAAATTAATTTACCAAAAGGTGCAGCAAGTGGACTGTATTTTATTAAAGTAACCAACAATAATGGTAAATCTGTTTACTACGATAAAGTAGTGGTACAATAATTCTTTATTTAAAATCTCTTGATAAAAAACCTGTACACCAAGTACAGGTTTTTGGTTTATACAAAAACTGATTTATTTCTTTTTTCGTTTAGGCTTAACAACAGTTCTTTCACTTACCGATTCCTCACTTACGTCAGGGTTTATAACCCATTCATAATCTAGTTGGCGTTTATCTAAATTGGCTGCCACAACTTTTATAAATACCTTATCGCCCATTCTGAATACTTTGCCACTTCTTCTGCCAACTAAGCTGTATTCACCTTCTATTGCTCTAAAATCATCGAAGTCGCTAAGACCAACAATGCTTACCAATCCTTCGCATTTATGTGCAACAGTTTCTACCCAAAAACCAAAACTAGCTACACCACTAATTACACCTTCAAATACTTCCCCCAAATGATCTTTTAAATATTCTACTTGCTTGTATTTATTACTGGCACGTTCACAATCCATTGCAGCACGTTCACGTTCACTGCAATGTTTGCACTTTTCTTCCATCTTTTTATCGTTGATGGTATTTCCCAACAAAACACTTTGTAATACTCGATGCACCAATACATCTGGATAACGACGAATAGGAGAAGTAAAATGACAATAATGTTCAAAGGCTAAGCCATAATGACCAATATCATTTACTGTATAAACAGCTTTTGCCATGGTACGAATGCCCAATTGCTCCAACACCTGCTGCTCAGGTTTGCCCTTGGCATCTAATAACAATTGATTGAAACTCTCAGCAATTTTCTCAGGAGTTGAAGTATCGAATTTATGTCCATACTTCTTTGCAAAAACAGTAAATGGTTTTAGTTTGTCTTCATCTGGTTGATCATGCACACGATAAGGAAAAGGAATGGGCACTTTACCAGCAGATGACTCTTTATCCACCACTTTCAATTTAAAAATATGCTCGGCAACTGTTCTGTTTGCCAACAACATAAACTCTTCAATCAACTGATTGGCTTCCTTACTTTCTTTTACAACAATGCCAATAGGTTTGCCTTTTTCATCTAATTTAAAACGAACTTCTTGAGAAGAAAAATTAATTGCACCATGACTAAACCTTTCTTTACGTAGCTTCTGTGCCAAATCATGCATCAACAACAATTCTTCTTCATACTCACCTTTACCATTCTTTTCTTCTATAATTTTTTGTACATCTTCATACGCAAAGCGATGATCGGAATGAATAATTGTTTTGCCCAACCAATATTTTTTAATTTCTCCTTTTGTAGTCATTTCGAACACTGCAGAGAAAGTAAATTTGGTTTCGTGTGGACGAAGTGAACACAACTCGTTCGAAATTTTTTCGGGTAACATAGGATTGACCCGATCTGGTAAATACACTGATGTTGCACGTTTATAAGCTTCTTCATCTAGCTTAGAATCTGGTGTTACATAATGACTTACATCGGCTATATGCACACCAATTTCATATACATCCTTACTTAATTTTTTTATGGATAATGCATCATCAAAATCTTTTGCATCAATAGGATCAATAGTAAAAGTGAGTATATCTCTAAAATCTTTTCGTTTCTTAATTTCAGCTTCAGGAAAATCATCAGTTAGTTTATGTGCTTCTTTCATCACTTCTTCGGGGAAGGAAAGCGAAAATCCAGCTTCAGCTAAAATTTCTTTCATGGCTGCATCATTTTCATCAGTTGCAGTTAATACACTAACAATTTCGCCAATGGGCTTTTTATCTCCTTTCTCCCATTTCACTAAACGAGCCACCACTTTTTCTTTATGCTTTGCTCCTTTTAATTTATCCAATGGAATAAATAAATCGGGCATTGGTTTATCGGTTGCAGGAACAAAAAAAGCAAAGTTGGTGGAGAGTTGTAAATGACCAATAAACTCAGTTTGTTTTCGGCTGATTACTTCTAAAATTTTTCCTTCTTTACGTCCAGAATTTAAATTTTCTTTTACAATTTTTACTCGTACAGTATCGCCATGCAATGCTGTATTAAAATCACCCTGACGTACCAGTACATCTCCTGCCCCATTGGGTATTACAACATAACCAATGCCACTTCGTGTAACATCCAATACACCTTTTGCAAGGTTCATTTCTCCTGTATTTTTTGTGGTGGTATGTTTGTTTTTTTTCTTCATATTCATGCTTCTGGATTAAAAGTAAAATTGCTAATAAAAGAGGTAACCAATTGATTGAACTGATCAGTATCATCAAATAAAAAACGATGTTTAACAGGTATCACATATAATGGTAAATCTTTCAATTCCTCTGTAAACTTTATTAAACGTACGGCATCTTTTTCGGTTGTTAGAATTATTTTTCTTTTGGTATTGATTGAATCAAAACGCTCTTTTATTTCGTTCAAATCGTCAATTGAAAAAATATGGTGATCACTAAAATCTTTTTGATAGTATGTATGAACGGTATTTAATAAATATTCTTTCAAAGGTTTTGGATTGGCAATGCCACAAGTTAACAATACTTCATCGTTAGGGGTTAAAATCCATTCATCTGTTGTATTGGTAATGTGATAAGGCGTTCCGTATTCGATGGCAGTGAAATACAAATGCTGATGTGGCAAAGGTTTTAAGCTGCGTATGATTTTATATTTTTTATCCTGACTGATATCAGCAGGACATTTCGTTACAATAATCACATCGGCACGTTTGGCACTTTTCCATTCGTCTCTTAAATCACCAGTTGGCAAAAAGAAATCTTGGGTGTAAATATTGCTGTACTCCGTCAATACAATATTAAAGCCAGCTCGTACTTCTCTGTGTTGAAAAGCATCGTCTAAAATGATGGCTTGTAAATTGGGTTTATCTTGCAATAATTGAGGAATAGCTACTAAGCGTTCTTCACCAACAGCAACAGCAATATGAGGGAACTTGCTGTGAAATTGCATGGGCTCATCTCCAATTTCTAATGCAGTGGTAGTTTCATTGGCCAATGCATAACCTTTGGTTTTTCTTTTGTAACCACGACTTAAAGTGCCAATCTCAAATTGTGGTGAAAGCAATTCAATTAAATATTCAACCATTGGCGACTTTCCAGTACCGCCAACTGCCAAATTACCCACACAAATCAATGGGAAATTGAATGCTGCACTCTTTAAATATTTTTTGTCGAATAACCAATTTCTTATAACGATTACAATACCATACACAACTGCAAAAGGCAATAATAAAACTCTGAATGATTTTAAAAAAAGTGTATTAAAATTCATATATTTTATCGGGTGTTACACAATAATCTAAAGGTACATCAAAATCGTTGGCATCATCAATTTTATCAACTGGTTCAAAATAATTGAAGCCAATTGTAATAGCATCTTCACGGCAGTTGGCTAAATATTTATCGTAATAACCTTTACCAAAGCCAACTCTAAAACCCTGTGCATCGTAGATTAACTGAGGTACAAAAATGATGTCAAAATCTACTGGACTTATTACAGCACCTTCAGTTGGTTCAGTAATGCCATAAGTACTTGTGTGATAAATAGTGTCTTCATTAATCAATATAGCCTTCATAGTTTCTGTTGCTATATCTACCACAGGATAAGCCATTTGTAAATCTGGAATTGTATGTCTCAAATAAGCAGAAAACAAGTGCATATTGGGTTCGTTAGAATGGGCTATTGGCCAGTAGGTAAGCAATGTTTGTGCATTACCAAAATCAAACTGTTGAAATTGAATGAGCATTAAATCATCCCACTTCAATTTATCTTTTGAAGCGATGTTCAATCTTTTTTCTTTATATAATTTTCTGAGGTATTTTTTAATCATAACAACTCACGTAAAGATAATTGTATCTTTTTAGCTTGTTGTGTAATGAAATCTTTATTTATACACGTTGTAAAAGGAATGCTACCAATTTTTGGATAGCCCGACCATTGTACAATTTCATCTTCATAGTCTAAATAAGTATCATTAAATATCCAACCCAACACATCAATATTTCTTTGCTTGCAAATAGCTGCTGTTAATAAGGAATGATTAATGCTACCTAAATAATTTCGGCTAACCAATATAACTTTTGCTTGCAGTTGTTCTATCAAATCAATTACAAATTCATTTTCATTTAAAGGAACCATTATTCCACCAGCACCTTCAATTACGAGTTGAGGATTCAAGGTTGAAGGTTTAAGGTGAATGATGTTTTGTAAATTGATAAGCGTGTTTTCTTTTCTTGCTGCAATGTGAGGTGATGCAGGCATTTGCAGTTTATAAACTTCTGGATGAACAATTGTTAAGGTATTGCTGATTAAACTGCTTACTTGCAACGCATCTGTGCCAGTTTCAAAACCAGCTTGTACAGGTTTCCAGTAATCGGCTTGCAGTGCTTCTGTTACAATTGCACTTACAATAGTTTTACCAACATCGGTGCCTATGCCTGTTATGAAAATTGATTTAGACGATTGTACATTGTCCATTGCTGTTCAATTAAAAGATTTTACTATAGACCATGGACTTAAGTATTGATAAAAAAGCTAAACAAGGTTGTTCCATAATTTCTTACAAAACTAAAGCCTTCGAACTTTTCATAGTTGTTACGTGGCGTATGTTCCAACACAAAAAACCCATCGGCAGCGATTAGTTTTTTTTGAACTATTATTTTAGGAATTTCATCAATTGGACCAAGAGCATAAGGCGGACCAGCAAAAATAAAATCGTACTGCTCAGTGCAAGTATTTAAGAAATTGAAAATATCCATTTTCAATACTTTACAATTTGAGACACCCAGTAAATCTATATTTTTTTTGATAAAAACTTGCATGGTATTATCCTTTTCAACAATAGTTAAATCTGCTGCACCCCTCGATGCAAGCTCATAACTAATACTTCCTGTTCCTCCAAAAAGATCTAAGGTTTTAATTTCATCGAAACTCATTCGGCTTTGCAAAATATTAAATAAGCCCTCTTTAGCAATATCTGTAGTTGGCCTAGTATAAGGCATTTTTGCAGGTGGATTTATTTTTCGTCCACCAAATTTTCCTGAAATAATTCTCATGCCTGCAAATTGAAAAATGGGGAGAAATAATGCAAAGGATACGTAGATAATTTTTCTAAACTCGATTGGTTTACATCAACCACAGTTAACCTTAGGTTTTTAAAATAATGTAACAACTTTTTAAAAGTTTCATCATTGGTATTTAAAGATCCACCAATAGTTAAACTTATATTAGAAGCATGCAATTTAAATTTATCAACCACATTCATAATATTGTATAAAACATCATCGGCTGTTGCAAATGTAAAGCTTTGAATAATTTGTAATTGCCTATTCTTGAATGCATGAATAATACAATGATTTGCATAAAAATTCACATGTATAGATTCAGGTATTTTAATAGACATGTTTGAAGCATTTAAAATACCATTGTAAACGTGATGCTCTTGTATAGACAAAAAATTTCGATTAATTGTTTCTTGTAAAGTTTGATTAATTCTATAAATCGTATAAATTTTCTCCTCTTCAACAGTTATAGCATCAGTTTTAGCAACTGTTTTTTCATCTTCCCCAAACATCAAATTCAGATAAGCATCTATTACACTGTTATTGTATTTGTAAGCAGGAACTAAAATAGCTTCAGCAACATGATAATAAATTTGAGATTCATTGTAGCTTTTGTCCATTAGCCCCGAATTAGTTCTCAGCTCATAAAAAACATCCTCCCAATCGTTGTTATCCAATTCAATTTTAAAAAATTCGAATGCAGTAACTTTTTGATCATCTTCAGACTTAACTAAACATACTACATGTTCGTTGGCTACTTCTATTACCAAAGTATCCTTATTAAAAGGTGAATGAGCCAACGAATCGTTGTATAAGCCAATAGTTTTTTGTATCATGAAAACAGATTGCATTGCAATGATATAAAATTATCGCTGTATAATCAATGCTTTAATGCAGTTTCTAAACCTTAGCTTTGCTGCCCAAATATGGCAACAACAGCGGTACATAACAGTTTACAGGTTCAAATTACGAATAAGCAAATCTTAAAAATTACTTTTCCAATTGCTTTATCTATACTGGTACCACAAATAAATTTTATTACCAACAATATTTTTTTAGGTCACTTAAATCATAATGGTGGAGAAGCATTAGCTGTAGCTGGAATTACAGGCGTATTTTATTTGATTTTTGCAGTAATTGGTAATGGTTTAAATAGTGGCTTACAAAGTTTAATTGCCCGTCGTGCAGGCGAAAATAAAATTGATGCGATTGGTTCTTTATTTTTTCAGGGAGTTTTAGTTGCGTTGGCATTATCGCTGGGTGGTATGTTAATTACTTGGTTTATTGCACCAACTATTTTACAACACAGCTTGCACAATCAGCAACATGTTCAAATGGCAGTAAGCTTTTTAAATATCAGAATATTGGGTTTGCCATTTTTGTATCTGTATCAAATGCGTAATGCACTATTGGTAGGCACTAATCAAAGTAAATTTTTAATTTATGGAACAGGTGCCGAAGCCATCAGCAATATTATTTTAGATTATGGGTTTATTTATGGCAAATTGGGGTTATCGGAAATGGGTTTTAATGGAGCAGCAGTGGCGTCGGTAATTGCTGAGTTCATTGGATTGGCTGTTATTTTTTTAGTCATAAAATGGAAAGGTATAGGCAAGCAATTGCAATTATTTAATAACTGGAAATATGATGCTGCAAATGCAAAGCTTATTTTAAAAACATCTACTCCATTAATTGCACAATTTGCAATTAGTATTATCAGTTGGGAGTTTTTTTACATTTTAATCGAACATCATGGCAGTACAGATTTGGCTGTAAGCAACGCCATGCGTAACATTTTTGGATTTTTTGGTTGTTTTACTTGGGCTTTTGCCAGCACTAGTAATGCTATGGTGAGTAATGTAATTGGACAAGGTTTACAGCATAGGGTAATTGAGTTGGTGTATAAAATTATGAAGCTAAGCATGGGCTTTGCTGTACTAGTTTGCATTATCATTAACTTATTTCCTGAACCATTTTTATCGGTTTATGGTCAAGATGCAAATTTCACCAATGCTGCAATACCTGTTTTAAGAGTTGTTTCAGCAGCATTAATATTAATGAGTGCATCTGTAGTTTGGTTAAATGCAGTAACAGGAACTGGCAACACTAAAATTAATTTGTACATTGAAATAATGGCAATTATTTTATACTGCCTATATGTTTACATTGTTTTAGAAAAACTCAACCTGTCTATTATTTGGGGTTGGGGAAGTGAATGGCTTTATTGGACGAGCATGTTAATTCCTGCTTTCGTTTATATGAACTCCGCTAAGTGGAAGAAAATTAAGGTTTAGTTAACCAGCAGTAGATACTTTGTTGAAACTGCATGAGCATCGCACCCTTCAGCTACATAAATTTTATTCAACTAAAATAGCCATAGAAAATCTATGGCTATTTTTCTACAATCAACAGTTATCATCCTTTTAGTTGGGTTATTAAATCCACATATTGTTGCATCGCCTCAGTACTAGTTAAGCCCTTTAATTTAGACCAAGCTTCATGCTTGAATTTTGCAACAAAATCAAATGGATTGGCAGGGCCACTTTCGTTATTATCACCTTCGGTAGCTTGCTTGTACAAACTGTATAGCTTTAATAAAGTTTCGTTATCAGGCTTTTCGGCTAAATTTTTGCTGTTGGCTACAGCCTGTTCAAAGATTTCTTTTAATTCCATAATTGTATTATTGAAGTTCGGTTAACATTTTTTTGCCTTCTTCTTTGTATGCAGCATCATCTGCAGTTCTTATTGGAAGTTTCACCAACTTTTGTAAAACTTCAATTGCTTTAGGTGGTTTATTATCCTGCACATACGCTTTTGCTAAGTCTAAATAGTTCAGCATAAAATAAGGATCTAAATTTCTGCATTTTTCAAAGTATGCAATTGCTGATTCAATCTTTCCATCAGGTAATCCACCATAAAACAACTTTACTGCTGCCTTTTTAAAACCAGATAAGTTCACCATTTCAAAATGCCATTTGCCCAAAGTGTAATTTGCTTTTGCATGGTTTGGGTTAATAACCAAAGCTTTATCTGCATACACTTTAATATCTTTTACGTAAGCTACAATTTTCTTGTTTTCACTTTCAACATCCGTCATTTTTCCACTTGCAACAGCCATTACATAATTGGCATCAACATTGTTTGCATCAACCGCAATAGCTCTTTGAGCAAATGCCAATGAAGATTGAAAATACAATTGCTTATCTTTTTTAGCTGGCAATCTTGCACCAATAGCAGCACTTAGCTCAGCAGCTTTCACTAATGCTTTTACATTATTACCTTCTGCAACCAATACTTGCTTGTACTTATCTAAAGCTTCAACTTCTTTTAGTTTATATTCTAAATTTTCAGCTTCTTTCAACATAGTATTTACATCTTGAGAGTAAGCTGTTAAATGATAGCTGAAAGCTATAAGCACTAAAAAAACTATCTTTGAAAGTCGTTTCATTTTATTGACTATTGTCCTTTTTCCCTCTCAAAACTAATGCCAACCGAGCCTTGGAATTGAGCAATTGGGGGATTTAATTTTTTAATAGAAAACAATACTTTTTCCACCAAAGAAAATTCAGTTAAAATATTGTCACAAACTTCCTGAGCCAGCGTTTCCAATAATGGTGTTGGTTGCTGCATTCTTAACTTCACCATTTCATACACTTTTGAATAGTCGATGGTTTGATGAAGTGAAGTTATTTTTTCAGCAACTTCATTTTGATGTATCGTAATATTTACTTCAAAATCGTTACCCAATACTATTTCCTCCTCATATAAACCATGATGGGCATGAAACAATAAATTATTTAAGTGAATGGTAAGCAATGTTTGAGGAATTAGTAATTAGTAATTAGGGATTGGGAGTTTGCAATCTTACTAATTACAAGTTCCCAATTCCTTTATCTTAATGTCCTAAAGTTGCCAGATAGCGTTCAGCATCTAAAGCAGCCATACAACCACTGCCTGCAGCTGTTACAGCCTGACGATAGGTTTTATCCTGCACATCTCCTGCTGCAAAAACACCTTCAACATTTGTTTTTGATGTACCTGGAACAGTTAAAATATAACCTGTTTCATCCATATCTATAAAGCCTTTGAAAATATCACTGTTTGGTTGATGACCAATAGCAACAAAGAAACCGCTGATAGGAACTTCAAGTTTTTCATCTGTTACTGTATTATGAATTCTTACAGCTTCGGTTTTATTTTCACCTAAAATTTCATCGGTTACACTGTTCCAGTAAATCTTAATATTGGGAGTATTCTTTACTCTATCCTGCATGATCTTACTTGCTCTCATTGCATCTCTTCGTACAATCATGTGCACTGTTGTGCAAAGTTTACTTAAGTACAAAGCTTCTTCAGCAGCCGTATCTCCGGCACCCACAATAGCAACTTCCTTTTGTTTAAAAAAGAACCCATCACAAACTGCACATGCACTCACTCCAAAACCGTTTAAGCGTTGTTCACTTGGTAAGCCCAACCATTTTGCCGATGCTCCTGTACAAATGATAATTGCATTGGATTCTATCCAATTTTCTTCATCTATTTGAACTTTATATGGGCGTTGAGAAAAATCAACTTTAGTTGCCAATCCATAACGAATATCAGCACCCATACGAGTAGCTTGTTTCTCAAAATGAATCATCATTTCAGGTCCTTGAATTCCATCAGGATAACCAGGATAGTTTTCAACTTCTGTTGTAATAGTCAACTGCCCACCAGGCTGAATTCCCTGATACAAAACTGGTTTCAGACCTGCACGTGCTGCATAAATTGCTGCTGTATAACCTGCCGGTCCACTTCCTATAATTAGCACTTCTGCTTTTTCGATTGATTCACTCATAAAATATCTTTTAATCTATACGAACAAATGTATAATAGTCTTCCAGTTTTCAAAAAGCGTTTTTACACAAAACATTTATTTGGGGATAATCACTGTTTTAAATTGTGTAGCATATCCACAAAATGAGCCCAATGCATTGTTGCTAATATTGTTGGTAACTTTTACGGGAGAAGAAAATGGATTACCAATTGCCTGAAATGCAAACTCCCAAGTATTCCAGAATTTATAGGTATTTTGATCAATGTTGCAAAACTTTACAGTTACTGTATCACCTCTATAGAAGTAGCCTGAACTATCTAAAGAAGATGGTGGTCTGTTTCTATCAACACCTGCAGCAACAGAAACATCATAGGTTTTTCCATCAATTACCTGATCATCAAAAACTGAATTGTCACCCGGTAAAAATGGAGCATTTTTTCCTCTCTGTGTAAAGTACCTGATATAATTTCCCAATCCTGGTGGATCGGTAATTTTTGCCATAACAATTGCAAAATTGGTGTCTACACTTGTAGGCGGTTTTTTCCACCACAATGAATCCATTTTTTTTGTGAGTACAGGAATATAAGTAGTTGAGGTGTACAATTGTCCATCTACTGTAATGCTTAAGTTATATTGCTTTCCATTTTCCCCAATAAATGAAGAAGCTGGACTTGTTATATCATTAGAATAGAAATAGTAAACAATGCCATTATTTACAATATTATATTCTCTTAAACGATGCGTTTGAGTTCCATTTGACAAAATAACTTCTGCATTACGAACAAAAGAACCCGTTAACTGACTGCTGCTAATTGTAGAAAAATAATTCAACGATTTGGTGAGTATTACAACAGGTGGTTGACCAGTTTCAATTTGTGCATCTACCACCAATTTAGGTTCCTGACTTTCAGGAGCTAACTGTATATCTTTTTCACAGGAAATCAATAAAAAGCTGAAGAATAAACAAACTAAAAATTGCTTCATAATTTCGAAATTACGCTTCTATAACAAAATGAAATGTAAAAGGTTAGCAAAAAAAATCCTCTTGAAAAATTCAAGAGGATTTTTTGAGTTACAGATATAAGGAATTAACCTAAATAAGCTTTTAATGCGTTGCTGTAACGGGCTTTTTGTAAACGTTTAATTGCCCTTTCTTTAATTTGGCGAATACGTTCTTTGGTAAGATCGTATTTCATTCCAATTTGTTCAATGGTAACACCATTTTCACCATCTAAACCAAAATAAGCATTTACAATTTCTGCCTCTCTTGGGCTCAATGATTTTAAGACTCTTTTGATTTCTTCACGCAATGAATCTTTCATTACATCATCATCTGTATCGTCACTTCCTTCCAATAAATCACCCATTGCAACATCTTCTGCTTCATGTACTGGAGCATCTAAGCTGGTGTGACGTGTGTTACTTTGAAAAATGTTGTTGATTTCAGTTTCACTCATTTCCAAAATTTCACTCAATTCTTCAGTACTTGGTTCACGCTCATGTTCTTGCTCAAAAGCCATATATGCTTTATTGGCCTTATTATAAGTACCAATTTTGTTTTGAGGCAAACGAACTAAACGACCTTGTTCTGCTAATGCTTGTAAAATAGACTGACGAATCCACCAAACAGCATAAGAAATAAATTTAAAACCCTTTGTTTCATCAAAGCGTTGAGCCGCCTTTATAAGGCCGAGATTTCCCTCGTTGATGAGATCACTAAGTGAAAGACCCTGATGCTGGTATTGTTTCGCAACAGATACCACAAAACGTAAATTCGCTTGCACCAATTTGTCTAAGGCCCTTTGATTGCCCATCTTGATTTTCTGTGCCAGTGTTGTTTCCTCCTCGGGAGTGATCATAGAGATTTTAGAAATCTCTTGCAGATACTTTTCTACGGCTTGTGAATCACGATTGGTAATCTGGGTTGCAATTTTCAGCTGCCTCATAATGTGTAATACTTGTATTTAATAACGAACAATAGATTCTTAAAGTTCGAGGTACGTTGCAAATGCTTGCGTTAAAGTTTGCCACATTGTGGATAAACGGCTGCAAAAGTACAATTTAATTATGGTTTTTTTCAGCTTTTTTGTAAGTAAGTAAACTCATGCTTAAATTAATTTACCCATTTAATGCACATTTAGACTTTTTGTTTAAAAAAAGAACAATAAAAGTTCACAAAAACGAACCCTTCTGTTTCAATTTTGTAGTTAAGCTATACAATTTAGAAAGACGAGGTTATGGTACAGGCGTATAATTTTTTGGCAAGTTGGCAATTATTTCCAGAGAAATGCGATTTTCAATTTGGTATTGCCCCCAAAAGTGGCAATTATAAAATTGAAAGTATTAAAAATGGGCATGAACTAAGCGTAAGCATTAATTGGGTTTCTATCACTAACGATGCATTTTATACCCAATACAATGTAAACCCAAATGGAGAATTACAGCCTTTTGATAATCAAGAAATTGCTGATACCATCCAAGCAACCATTGAAAATGCCTCTACAATTCGTACACATTTTATAAAAGAAGGTAAAAATATTTTGGAGGTTACAAATGAAATTTTAGCCAATGGGTATATGAAGGTTACCCAAAAAGGTTGGAACAGTAAAAACGAACCCTTTACCAATATTGAGATTTACCACAAGCAAATGAGTGTACTGCCTTACGCATCAAGTATTACAGGTGTTGCAATTCGTCCAACAAAAGAAGGTATTATAAAACACAAAGCACTAACTGCAATGGAAGAACAAACCAATATGCAGTTAGACCAAATTAAACAACAAATAGAATTATTGGCTCGTCAAGCTCAAGAAATTAGTAAACGTAAAGAATTGAGTTTAATGATTTATGAAGCAACACTTCGTTTTAAACCACAAATTGGCCACACCTATCATTTATACGAAAAACATGATGGCACACATATGCTTTCACTTGTATCCCCAAAAGAATGGGGAGGGAATGGGCCATTCAAACAATTTATTTCTACCGTTTTATTATTGGCTGATCATACTTGGAAAGAAATTCAATAACTAATGTTTCTTAAACTTAACAATACGCAGCATTTGTATAATTACTGCAATAAAAATTAGTGTAAACCCAATATAAAAAGTATTACTCAAATCTTTGTTTTCTTTGTAAATAACAAAGGCTAAAATAATACCATATACAGGTTCAAGATTTAAAGTGAGATTTTGTGTAAATGCTGATATTTTTTTAAGTGCCTGAAGTGATAAGTCCATCGCAAGTATAGTACAAACCCAACTAAGCAATAGTAGCCATACAAAATCCTTATTTGTTGGTACTATTTTTTCTGTTGGAAAAAGCTTTAAATACAAAGGCATTAAGGAAGTTAAGATAATAAACCCTCCCCCCAACTCATAAAGCATCATTGTTTTAGGATTTGTATTAGCTATTGTTCTTTTATTTAAAATAGAAAAAATAACACTGAATAATGCAGATAAAACGCCAACTATAATTCCTATTCTAAACTTAATATCAAAATGAAAAATAAGATAGATTCCTAATAATGCAACTGAGCCTAGTAATACTTCATTTATAACAATTTTTCTTCCCAATATTAAAGGCTCTAGTAAAGAAGTCATTAATCCTGAAGAAGAAAGACAAATCAAGGCAATTGAAACATTTGCATACTTAATACTTCCATAAAAAAACACCCAATGCAATGCAACAATTGAACCAATTGCGGTTAAGCGAAGAATCTGTGAAAAAGAAATTTTATCAATTTCATTTTTCCATTTCATTAAAATAAATAAAGAAATAACCGTTATTAAAAGCCTGTACCAAACTAATAAACCTTCATTTAAATCAATGGTTTTGCCAAGCACACCAGTAAATCCCCAAAGAAAAACAGCAATATGTAATTTAATTAATGCTGCTTTCATAGAAAGGTTTGTGAAGAATATTTTTCGATTGAAGATAAAAAAATTGAATGTAAAAATGGCTATTTGTACTTTTTAAAAAAGCTTTGCCATTGCATTTTTAATACACCAAATACTCCTTCTTTAATAATGCCTTTGCTCATTTTGCTTGCACCTGCTTGTCTGTCAACAAACACAATAGGCACTTCTTTAATTTTAAAACCCAGTTTCCAGGTAGTGAATTTCATTTCTATTTGAAATGCATAACCCACAAATTTTATGGCATCTAAATCTATTGTTTCCAACACTTTTCTGCTATAACAAATAAACCCAGCAGTTGCATCATTTACAGGCATCCAGGTAATTAGTTTTGTGTAAAGAGCTCCTCCACGTGAATATATATGACGATCTAAAGGCCAGTTTTCAATTCTTCCTCCCGGCACATATCTACTCCCAATTGCTACATCGGCTCCATCAATTTTACAAGCATTGTACAATCGAATTAAATCATTGGGACTGTGAGAAAAATCGGCATCCATTTCAAAAATATAATCGTACCCTCTTGCTATACACCATTTAAAGCCATGTATATAAGCTGTTCCTAAACCCAACTTCCCTTTTCTTTGTTCTAAAAAAAGTTGATTGGTATACTGGCTGAATAAATCTTTTACAATTTGTGCAGTTCCGTCAGGACTGCCATCATCTATAATCAAAACATGAAAACCTTGATTGAGGGAGAATATAGCTGAAAGAATATTCGCAATATTTTCCTTTTCGTTATAAGTAGGTATTATTACAATCTTTTCCAATGATTACAGGGGGTATTTAGGGTTCTAAAATAACAAATATCATTGTTACAAAATTTGCAAAATGTTTTCCAACTGTAAAATAGCACTGATTATGCCTTTTTTAATAACGTTCTGTTTAAAATTTCGGTGAACTTCTGTTTGGTATTCATGGCAAAGTCACCTTTCATCATCCAATCATAATACTGAGGTTCTTCCTTCAACACTTTCGTTACAGACTTACCTTTATGCTTACCAAAATTAAACACTTCTTCTCCATTTACTTTTATAAAACGTCGGGCAAAATCTACCAAATCATCTTCGCCTGTAAACTTCACTATACTTTCTACTGTAGTTCCTATTTGGGGGTAACGTTGTACCTGAGCTTCCAAAACTTCCCAAGTTGCTGTTGCATCTGCCTCTGCACCATGAGCACCTTCTAATGTTTTATTGCAGTAAAATTTATATGCAGCACCCAACGTTCTTTGTTCCATTTGGTGAAATACTTTCTGTACATCAACAAACTTCTTTCCTTCAATATTGTAATTAATATCAATTCTCAAAAATTCCTCAATTAACATGGGCATATCGAAACGATTACTGTTGTAACCACCAATATCACAACCCTCTAAAAATTGTTTCAGTTCATTAGCCACCTGTTTAAATGTGGGTGCTTCTTTTACCATTTCATCAGTAATGCCATGTATATCTGAAGCTCCCTGTGGTATAGGTATTTGTGGATTAATCAACTTGCGTTTTACTTGCTTGGTTCCATCAGGTAAAATTTTTACAATTGCAATTTCTACAATTCTATCAGTACTAATATTTATACCTGTTGTTTCTAAATCGATAAAAGCCAACGGACGCTCAAGTTGTAAATGCATAAATGATTTTTGTAACGGCGAATGTAATATAGATTTCGAATTGCTGTACGAATAATATTACTCGCCAACTACAGCATTTACAATTCAACTCATCACAAAATACTATCACTCGTTAGCTTAAAGACAAACACTTACATTTGCAACAAAAGCTGATAATGAATATTAAGCATAATATACTCGAAACCATTGGTAATACGCCCTTAATTAAACTGAATAAAATTACTAAAGACTTTCCCTGTATGGTTTTGGCAAAAGTCGATTACTTTAATCCAGGTAATTCTATTAAGGACAGAATGGCTTTAAAAATGGTGGAAGTTGCCGAAGCAACAGGTAAACTAAAGCCCGGCGGAACCATTATTGAAGGAACTAGTGGTAATACAGGTATGGGTTTGGCATTGGCAGCAGTTGTAAAAGGTTACAAATGCATTTTTGTAACTACCGATAAACAAAGTAAAGAAAAAGCAGATATTTTAAAAGCTGTTGGTGCTGAGGTAATTGTATGCCCTACCAATGTTTTGCCCGAAGACCCTATGAGTTATTACAGCGTGGCTAAACGTTTGTCAAAAGAAGTTCCTAATAGTTACCATATGAATCAGTACGATAATCTGGCCAATCGTTTGGCACATTATGAAAGTACTGGTCCTGAAATTTGGGAACAAACCGATGGTAAAATCACACACTTTGTTTGTACTGCTGGAACAGGAGGAACCATTACTGGCACAGCTCAATATTTAAAAGAAAAAAATCCCAACATTAAAATCTGGGCTATTGATGTATATGGCAGTTTATTAACCCATTATTTTAAAACAGGTGAAATAGACATGAGCTATGTACATCCCTACATCAGTGAGGGTTTTGGAGAAGATTTTGTACCCGAGAATTACGATATGAGTGTGATTGACCATTTTGAACAGGTAACTGATAAAGATGGTGCTGTAATGGCCAGAAGAATTGCAAAAGAAGAAGGCTTATTTTGTGGATACAGTGCAGGGAGTTGTTTACAGGGTTTAATGCAATTGAAAAACTCACTAACAAAAGACGATGTAGTGGTATGTGTATTTCACGATCACGGCAGCCGTTATGTAGGTAAAATTTATAACGACCAATGGATGATGGAACGTGGCTTCTTAGATGTGAAAACATTTAATGACATGGTGAGTGGTAGAATTGGACAAAAATTAGTAACCATACAATTGCAACAAACCGTTTCTGAAGCGGTTGAATTAATGAAGAAATACGATATTGAACACATACCTGTAATTGAAAATGGTGAAATGAAAGGAAGCATTAGTGAAACAGGTTTATTCCTGAAAATTTTTAATAATGCTGAAATTAAAAAAGCAACTGTTGAAAGTGTAATGGAACATGCTTTTCCGGTTGTTGCATTTAATACACCTGTTGAAAAATTAAGTACATTGATTACTAAAGAAAATGGTGCAGTACTGGCTAAAGACGAAACTGGGGCTTACCATATTGTTACCAAGTACGATGTAATTCAAAGCTTAACTAAATAATTTGCTGAAACATTGGTTTGTACAAGAAAGCATTTCATCATGAACAAATTAACCATATTCATTTTCATCACTCTTGTACATAGTTATTGTTTTGCTTTTACTACAAACAAAGACTCTGTTTCAGTTTATACAATTGCCGATACAGCTAAAGCAACTGGCTTTTATACACAATTGAATGTACAGTTTGGCGATGCAAAAAAAGTACAAGCGGGTATTGGCAATTCTATTGTTCAGTTATCGTTGAACAAAAACAAAAAACAGTCAAGTATTGTAATGCAGTTTCCATCCAATGGAGTTGTTGTTGCAAATGGAATTGATGTAATTGCCAACAAAAAGAAGCAGCTTAGTTTAAAATACAATTGGCAGCCCAATACCAACTATCAACTGCTTATTCAAACAGCCAGTGATTCTGTAGAAAACTTCACTATTTATTCAGGTTATATTTTTTTGCCTGAAGTACAAAAATGGAAATTGCTTGGTTCGTGTAAAATAAACAGACAATGGGGTTACGTCAATACCATCAAAACATTTCAAACAAAAAACAAAGCAACTGCAAACTTTGCCAATGTATCTGCTCAAAGGAACAACGGTAGCTGGAAGAATTTATCAGCAGCACCATCCATTAGCCCAATAACTAATTTGTTATCTCATGCAGATAGTGTGGCACAACTTAAATTGGAGCAAAGCCTTATAAAGCAAGCCATTGCAAAAGGCAAAACAGATGCTGTACATGAACAGGAAGGCATTTATTACACTATTTTAAAAGAGGGCAATGGTAAAGCTGTTAATGTAGAAGATACTGTTGAAGTGTATTACAAAGGTTATCTGTTTAACAATGAAACAGCAGTATTCGATCAAACAAAAGATAAAACAGCCAAATTTCCTTTAAGCCGATTAATCAAAGGTTGGGGAATAGGTGTGCCACAATGTACAGTAGGCGGAAAGATAAAATTGATTATTCCTTCTGCATTGGGTTATTCTATCAGAACAAGATCACCCAAAATTCCACCCAATAGTATTTTAGTTTTCGAAATAGAAATTATAGATGCAAAGTGAGTCTCGCAGAAAACACAGATAACGCAGAAGAATAATCCACTAAGATAACGCTGTGTCCTCTTTGAAAACCCTTTGTGAACTCTGTGGTTAAATCACATTGCAGTTAGGCAATCATCCTTTCAAATTATCCAACATATCCTTTGTCATTTTCTCCAAATCAAACTCCGGTTTCCAACCCCAGTCTTTTGCAGCAACACTATCGTCAATACTACTAGGCCAGCTATCAGCAATTTGCTGACGATAATCTGGTTGATACGAAATTGAAAAATCTGGAATATGTTGTTGAATAGAAGCAGCAATTTCTTTAGGCGAAAAACTCATACCCGCCACATTATATGAATGACGTACACCAATATTAGCGGCAGGAGCTTCCATCAATTCAATGGTAGCACGTATTGCGTCAGGCATATACATCATGGGCAAATAGGTATCTTCTTTTAAAAAGCACTGATATTGTTTATGCTCCAACGCTTCTAAATAAATCTCCACTGCATAATCTGTTGTTCCGCCACCCGGTGCACTTTTATAACTAATCAACCCCGGATAACGCAAACTCCTTACATCTACACCATATCGCTGAAAATAGTAGTTGCACCAAAATTCGCCTGCATATTTACTAATACCATAAACAGTCGTAGGCTCAATAATGGTTTGTTGTGGACAATTCACTTTAGGACTTGTTAGTCCGAATACAGCAATAGAAGATGGCCAATATACTTTCTGCAACTTTTCTTCCCGAGCAATATCCAACACATTCAACAGTCCCTGCATATTCAAATGCCATGCAAGGTTAGGGTTTTTCTCTCCCGTTGCACTTAGTATTGCTGCCAATAAATAAATCTGTGTAATGTTTTGACGAATCACTTGTACATGCAGCATTTCTTTGTTCATTACATCCAAACTCACATAAGGACCAGTACCCTCCAATAATGGATTCTGTTCTCTCAAATCACTGGCAATAACATTGTTATTACCATATATTTTACGCAATGCCAATGTTAGTTCAACACCAATTTGTCCGCTTGCACCAATCACCAATATTTTTTCTTTTGCCATATTATTTTTAGGGGCTTTAAACAATAGAATATTCATCAGCAGCAGTTCCGGCTTTACATTTCAAGCCTTCGTTCCTCAGGGCTTTTCAATTCAATCCGGCTGCCATTGAGCAAAAGTAATGCTGCTGAACATTAAACAAACAATTGTTAGTGTGGAATTTTTATTACGAGCAATACTATTAATAACAATACACAAAAAATCATTTCCATAAAAACATACATCTTCCTGTAAGTTTGCACCATCACAAAACAGTAGCTATGTTACCCAATTTTTTAGCCGATTTAGTAAAAAAACAATCCTACAATCCGGATAACTTTTTTTTAATTGCTGGTCCATGTGTTGTGGAAAGTGAAGAATTGGTGATGGAGATAGCCGATAAAGTTTCAGGCATTTGCAAACGCTTGGAAATTCCTTACATCTTCAAAGCCAGTTACAGAAAAGCCAACAGAACAAGTGCAAGTTCTTTTACGGGTTTAGGCGACGACTTGGGATTAAACCTCATTAAAAAAGTAGGCAACACTTACAACTTACCAACCACAAGCGATGTTCATGCACACGACGAATGTGCTGTTGCAGCTGAATACATTGATATTTTACAAATTCCTGCTTTCTTGTGCCGTCAAACAGATTTATTGCTGGCTGCTGCCGATACCAATAAAATTGTAAACGTAAAAAAAGGCCAATTCCTCAGTGGCCCATCCATGAAATTTGCAGTGGATAAAATTAAAAAAGCAGGTAACGAAAAAATTATGCTTACCGAACGTGGTACCACATTTGGCTATCAGGATTTGGTAGTTGATTATAGAAACATTACTTGGATGAAAGAACATGGTACACCCGTTATTATGGATGTAACCCATAGCTTACAACAACCCAATCAAACAACTGGCATTACAGGTGGTAACCCTCAATTAATTGAAACCATTGCAAAAGCAGCCATTGCAACTGGAGCTGATGGTTTATTTATTGAAACACATCCAAACCCTGCTGTTGCAAAAAGTGATGGAGCCAATATGCTGCCTTTACATTTGTTGAAAGATTTATTGGAAAAACTGGTAAAACTTAGAAAAGCAGTTATTTAAACATATACTTACTCTTTATAACGCCCTTACATGCAAGGGCGTTTTTTTGTATTAACCTTTAATGGATTACTGAAACGTCGTAATTACTTTCTCGAATAGCTGCACACTTAAATAATTATTGAACAAACAATGTTTTTGCTTTTTATATTTGATTTATGAGAATAATCACTTGCCTGCTATTAATACCATGCTTTTGCCTGCAGCTTATGGCACAGAAGAAAACACAACACAATCAATCAAATCATCAAGATATTTTTTTAGATAGTCTGCTTAAAAAGAATGCAGCATTGGCAAAAATGTTGCAGCAAAAAAAAGAACTGAATATTCAAATTGTTTATACCAAAATTGATAGAGACGAAAACAACAAACCCAGTTTTACCGATTATACATACAATTTAAGCAACCAGTATTTTTATCCTGCAAGCACAGTAAAAATGCCTGTTGCCTTTTTGGCATTGGAAAAACTGAATGAGTTGAAACAAAAAGGAATAGACAAGTACACCACAATGGTTACTGATAGCAGTGCACCCAAACAAACCTTTGTGTACACACATCCCAGTGCTGAAAACAGCAGTCCGTCAATTGCTCATTACATTAAACAAATTTTTCTGGTAAGTGATAATGATGCATTTAACAGATTATATGAGTTTCTTGGACAGGAATACATTCAAAAAAAGCTGAAAGCAAAAGGTTAT
Source organism: Chitinophagaceae bacterium (assembly GCA_044348985.1). GTDB lineage: Bacteria > Bacteroidota > Bacteroidia > Chitinophagales > Chitinophagaceae > UBA1930. Next base: position 123,273 of record JBIKRV010000004.1, on the reverse strand, counting down.
AAAGATGCTGCTATTCGTCATCGCTTACAAACACCTCTTTCAATTGAACAAAATAAAATTACCAATGCAGTTAATTTTTATGACACAGCAGGTAATCTGTTACTAGCACAGTCTTCCCAATACAGCAAAGCAAAATTTCCTGAATTGAATGTTCAATTGGGTAAAGGATATTACAGTGGCAGCACATTGGTAAATGAGCCTTTCGATTTTTCATTAAAAAACCGTTTAAGGCTGGAAGACTTACACAGCATATTGAAGTCGGTTATTTTTCAAGAATACATGCCTGCAAAAAAAAGATTTAATTTAACCGATGATGATTATGATTTTTTACTGCATTGGATGAGTGCTTATCCAAAAGAAAGTAAATATCCTTATTACGATTCAACAAATTATTGGGATAATTATTGCAAATTTTTACTCTTCGGTTCAGAAAAAAATACGCCACCAAACCATATCAGAATGTTTAATAAAGTAGGTGACGCTTATGGTTTTTTAATTGATGCAGCATATATCATTGATACAAAAAATAATGTAGAGTTTATGCTTAGTGCAACCATCAGTTGTAATAGTGATGGCATTTACAACGATGATAAATATGACTATGAAAGCATTGGTTTTCCATTTATGAAAAACCTTGGGCAAACGATTTACAATTATGAATTAACCAGAAAAAGAGATAACCTGCCAAATTTAACAAAATTTGCCCTCGCTTATTAAAATTTTAGCAGCACTTTTATAGTATATGAAGCAACTTCTATTGTTACTATTTATAGCCAACCTATTTTCTGCATGTAGTAAAGAAGGCACATCGGGTAGTCAGGCACAAATGAAATTCATTAATGCATCTGTAAATGCACCTACATTAGTATTGGAAGCAGATGGTTTAACATTGGCAACAGATGTTGTTTTTCCTTCGGCCAGTAATTATTTTTTTATAAATGCAGGAAAGCCCAACTTTAGAATAAAAGCTAAGGATGGAGTACTACCTGAATTAATTATAGCAAACGGAACCTACACATTAACTGAAAACACCAACTATACTTTGCTGATGACTGATTCTTTGAGCAAAGTAAAAGTGAGTTTAATTACCGATACTATAACATCGGCTGATACAGGAAAAGCTAAAATCAGATTTTTCCATTTGGCAGGTGATATAGCTGCAACAGATTTTTTTGTTGGCACAACTAAACTAAGCAGTTCAAGAAGTTTTAATGACCAAGGAACCAATACTACTGTTACCGTTTTTCAACAAGTAACAGCAGCAAATATAACCATTCAAGCAAAAAACAGTGCCAATGGTAACCTAATTGCCAGTTTACCAAATGTAAATTTACAATCGGGCAAAGTATATACCTGCATATTGGAAGGTGCGGTTACTGGTACTACAGGAACTGCACAACAACTTGGTTTAACACTACTAGAATACAACTAACATTAGTTAGCGAAAAATCTTCAATTGTTTTAGAAATTTATAAATAGATACATCGATTTTTTTTGATGAGGCTTATCTTTACGCCCATTATACAATCATCTTTTAACAACCGATTAGTAACATGCAACTTTCTTCTTTATTAGACAGATTCAGCGAACCAGAAACACTAAAAATGGCTAAACTTGGCCGTGAATTAAGAGCTCAGGGTATTGATGTAATTGACTTAAGCTTGGGTGAACCCGATTTTGATACACCACAACACATTAAAGATGCAGCCATCAAAGCAATCAATGATAACTGGAGTCACTACACTCCTGTTGCGGGTTTTTTAGATTTACGTGAAGCCGTTTGCACCAAATTAAAAAGAGACAATAATTTAGATTATAAACCTGAGAACATTGTTACGTCAACCGGTGCTAAACAAAGTTTGGCTAACTGTATTTTGGCATTGGCAGAAGCTGGTGACGAAGTAATTATTCCAACACCTTTCTGGGTAACCTACAGTGAATTGGTAAAAATTGCTGGCGGTACCGTTAAACAAGTACAAACCTCACCTGAAAGTGGTTTTAAAATTTCTCCAGCTCAATTAGAAGCTGCAATAACTGAAAAGTCAAAAGTATTCTTATTCTCTTCTCCTTGTAATCCAAGTGGGGCAGTGTATAGCAAAGAAGAATTGGCTGCATTAGCTGAAGTGTTTAGAAAGCATCAAAATATTTATATTATTTCTGATGAAATTTATGAGTACATCAATTTTGTTGGAAAGCATGAAAGCATTGCACAGTTTGAAGATTTAAAAGAAAGAATCATCATTGTCAATGGCTTGAGTAAAGGTTTTGCAATGACTGGCTGGCGTTTGGGTTACACTGCATCGAGTGTTACTGTTGCTAAAGCAATGGAAAAATTACAAGGTCAATTTACCAGTGGTACTTGTTCAATTACTCAAAAAGCTGCAGTTGTTGCCCTAACAACCGACTTACGTCCTTCTTTTGAAATGACTGAAGAGTTTACCAAGAGAAGAACACGTGTACTGGAAATTGTAAAAGAAATACCAGGCTTTAAAATTGTAGAACCAGAAGGAGCATTTTATATTTTCCCAGATGTAAGTTATTATTATGGAAAAACCGATGGCACAACAACTGTAAGTAACGCTGCTGAATTTTGCATGTACCTGTTAAATACCGCTCATGTAAGCAGTGTAATGGGCGATGCATTTGGTGAGCCATCATGTGTACGTTTTTCTTTTGCCAATAGCATTGAGAATATTGAAAGAGCTTGGGTAAGAATTAAAGATGCATTAAGCAAACTGAAATAAACAAAGCTCAGTAATGTTATAACAGTTGAAAAGTGCGACGCAACTTTAGCTCAATAGCATATCTGTTGTTCACTACATAAAATTATCTAAGGCAACCAATGGTTGCCTTTTTTGTTATAACAACATGTTTAAAGGAAACAAATCGTATCTGCCACAAAAGAATTGTATTGTATGCAACAAGCCTTTTACTTGGCGTAAAAAATGGGAAAAGAATTGGGATGAAATTAAATACTGCAGCGATAAATGTAGGAAACAAAAAGCTGAGAAGCATAAAAATTAATTCAACCTGTATCTTTAATTATCATGCTTATTCAATTTACAGACAAAGGTTTATTTTGTGCTCAGGGTAACTTTTACGTTGATCCTTGGAAAGCTGTAGATAAAGCTGTAATTACACATGCCCATAGCGATCATGCCAAATGGGGTTCTAAACATTACCTATGCCATCATTACACCAAACCATTATTACAACTACGTTTAGGTAATAACAACTATGAGTGTATTGGGTGGAATGAGCCTGTTTATATAAATGGTGTAAAGGTAAGTTTACACCCCGCAGGTCATATTATAGGTTCATCGCAAATAAGGGTTGAATATAAAGGTGAAGTTTGGGTAATTAGTGGTGATTATAAAACAGAAGATGATGGCATTAGTGTAAAATTTGAGCCCTTAAAATGTAATACGTTTATTACAGAATCTACTTTTGGATTACCCATTTACAACTGGAAACCACAACAGGAAATCTACAACAATATTCAACAGTGGATAGTTGCTAATCAGCAATTACAAAAAAACTCTGTATTAATTGCTTACAGTTTAGGTAAAGCACAAAGAGTGCTAGCAGCCGCAAGTGCTGTGAGCAATAATATTTATGTACATGGTGCTATTTGGAATACACAAGAAGTATTGCTGGCCAATGGTTTTAATTTACCAGCAGTAAAAAGAATTACGCCTGCAACTACAAGAGAAAATTTGAAAAATGCTGTCATCATTGCCCCACCTTCGGCTGATGGCAGTTCATGGATGAAAAGATTTAATCCTTATGCTACCGCCATTTGCAGTGGCTGGATGCAAGTACGTGGCAACAGCAGAAGGAACAATGCTGATGCCGGCTTTGCATTAAGTGATCATGCTGATTGGAAAGGATTATTGAGTGCCATACAGCAAACAGGTGCTAAAAAAGTATTTGTAACACATGGATTTCAATCGGTATTAGCTCGTTATTTAAATGAGCAAGGCATTGAAGCAGCAGAAGTGAAAACAGAATATGGCAGTGAAGAAGAAACGGAGTTAACAACAGAAAATGCTACCAGCCATGAATCCTGATAATATTGGATATACGTCACCCAAAATACAGCATGGTTTCAAAAGCTTTGCTTCATTGGTATTTACACTTGGCAGCACTACTAAAACCAATGAAAAATTAGCAGCCCTACAACAATATTTCAATACTGCTAAAGACGAAGATAAACTTTGGGTAATTGCTATTTTCTCTGGCAGAAGACCTAAAAGAGCAGTTACGTCAACTCAGTTGAAGGAATGGTGTATTGAACTTACAGGATTAACCAGTTGGCTATTTGAGGAATGCTACCACACAGTTGGCGACTTAGCAGAAACAATAGCATTGTTAACTGGATACCTAGAAATAAATAACAACTACCCGAACAATTTGAATTTAGCTGATTATATCAATCAACTAATCACTTTACAAAAAGCCGATGAATCCACTAAAAAAGAATACATTATCAATTGCTGGAAAAACATGCAACAGCAAGAAAAATTTGTATTCAATAAGCTAATTACAGGTGGTTTTAGAATTGGTGTTTCACAAAAATTGATGATTAATGCATTGGCTAAAACTGTACAAATAGAGGCATCGGCAATTGCCCATAAAATTAGTGGTAATTGGAACCCTGCTACCATGGAGTTTAAAGATTTAATGAACAGCAATACTGTTGATTATTCTAAGCCCTACCCCTTTTATTTGGCTTATGCATTGGATAAACCTTTAGAAGAATTGGGCAATGTTAATGATTGGCAAGCTGAATGGAAGTGGGATGGCATTCGTGGCCAAATTATTAAACGCAATAATGAATTGTTTGTATGGAGTCGTGGAGAAGAATTGATGACCGATAAATTTCCAGAGTATACTATACTCAAAGAGTTACTGCCCAATGGCACAGCATTAGATGGAGAAATTATTCCCATGCAAAATAACAAGCCATTAACTTTTGCATTAATGCAAACAAGAATTGGCAGAAAAAATGTTTCTAAAAAGCAAATGACAGAAGTACCCATTCATTTTATTGCATACGATATTTTAGAATACAATGGAGAAGATTGTAGAAACTTTTCACTCACAAAAAGAAGAGCATATTTAGAAGCAATTACGTTACAATGCAACAATTCAGTATTGCAAATTTCTCCTCTGTTAAACGTTACTTCTTGGCAGGAGTTAACTGCAATTCGACAACAATCGAGAGAATTTTTAGCCGAAGGAATTATGCTCAAAAGAAAATCATCGGACTATCAAGTTGGAAGAAAAGTGGGTGATTGGTGGAAATGGAAAATTGACCCATTAACCATTGATGCAGTGTTAATCTATGCACAAAAAGGTCATGGACGAAGAAGTAATCTTTATACGGATTATACTTTTGCTGTAAAAGATGGAGACAAGTTGGTAAGTTTTACAAAAGCCTATAGCGGATTAACAGATAAAGAATTAATTGAAGTAGATGCCTTTGTAAAAAAGAATGCCATCGAAAAATTTGGACCTGTACGAACAGTAAAGCCTGAACTTGTTTTTGAAATTGCTTTTGAGGGTATCGCTGCCAGTAATCGTCATAAAAGTGGAGTAGCATTGCGATTCCCTAGAATTGTAAGATGGAGAAAAGAGAAACCTTTAAACGAAATAAATACTTTAGAAGATTTAAAAAAACTATTACAAATACATCAACTGTAACCTTTCAATAAAATAGTTGTTTTAATATTTTGGTTTAATTTTAGTACAATGAAAAAACTTACTCTTATAAGTTGTTTACTTACACTAATTGTTGCTAGTACAGCATTTATAAGCCTACTGAACGAAGAAGATAAGCCACAATTTATTCCACCTAGTATTCAAAAAACTGGTGATGCTGCTAAAGGCTATGAATACTTAACAACTGGCGATTTTTTAAAAAGTGGAATTCCTTACAACTACTATGCTTTCTTAAATGGAAAAGATAAAAAGAACTATTTACATCGTACTGGCAAAAATGCCAATGTAGAACAAGGCTTTAATGTAATTACCAATAAAGAGGGCATTGATTTGGTTATTCCTACTTGCTTGCAATGTCATGCACAAGTTTTTGATGATAGCTTGTATGTTGGACTTGGTAATACATTTATAGATTTTAGTAACATTAGTAAGCAGAGCAATTTTGTAACCAATGCAGGCGTAAAAGCCATGCAACTGTTTTCGCCAAAAGGTTACGATGCTGCAAAACCAATGTTAACAGCATTTACAACCGTGTATCCTAAAATGGAAACAGAAGTTCGAGGGGTAAATGCTGCTGATAGATTGGCCACTTTATTGGTGGTACATAGAAATCCTGAGACACTGGAATGGAGCAACGAACCTATCTTAACCATACCTGACGTAACTGTACCTACAGATGTACCTGCTTGGTGGATGTTGAAAAAGAAAAATGCTATGTTTTACAACGGTTTTGGTCGTGGTGACTTTGGACGTTTTTTAATGCTCAGTAATATTCTAACAGTAAAAGATACCAATGAAGCAAGAGAAGTGTATAGTCATTTTGGCGATGTATTGGCTTTTATAAAGTCAATTAAACCACCAAAATATCCCAAACCAATTGATGAAGTATTGGCCAAAGAAGGCGAAACTGTTTTCATCAATAATTGCAGTAAATGCCATGGCACTTATGGAGCCAATGAAACCTATCCTAACTTATTAATTCCTTCTAACATTATTAAAACCGATTCATTGTTGTTTAAAGCCAATTATCAAAACCCACAGTTTATAGAATGGTTTAATAAAAGTTGGTATGCCCAAGGAGAATTTGCAGCTAAATTATTTCCATCTAATGGTTATGTTGCCCCACCATTAGATGGTGTTTGGATAACTGCACCCTACTTGCACAATGGTTCAGTACCTACTATAGAAGCCTTGTTAAACAGTAAACTACGCCCCGCTTATTGGAGTAGAAACTTTACGAAAACGGATTATGATTATGAAAAACTGGGTTGGAAATTTGAAGTTCATGAAAATCCTAGTGGCAAAAAATATTACAACACCACTTTAAATGGTTATGGTAATTATGGACACATATTTGGTGATAAATTAACTGATGCTGAAAGAAAAGCTGTAATTGAATATTTGAAAAAACTATAAGCATCATTAGAACTAATTCTATTTAACAATGCATATAAATTTCCTTTCTTTGCAAAAAGACGATTGCTATGTCAACCCAATCCATGTATTACGGCTCTTATTTGCATTTAGATAAAGTATTAGATAGTCAATACCCTGTTACTTTTAAAGAAGGCAACGAACCAGCACATGATGAAATGTTGTTCATCATTATTCACCAAGCCTATGAATTGTGGTTTAAACAAATTTTATTTGAGTTAGATTATATCTCTGCTGTTTTTTTTAAGGAAAGCATTGATGACAATAGTGAAGATTTAAACCTGGTTCGTCATCGTTTTTCACGAGTCATCAAAATCATGGAATTACTGAATCAACAGGTGAGTATTTTGGATACCATGACGCCATTGGATTTTTTGGAGTTCAGAAATTTATTGACGCCATCGTCTGGATTTCAGAGTGTACAGTTTCGTTTAATTGAAGCCAAAATGGGTTTACAACTGAACAACAGACATCATGCAGACTACTATAAACGCACCAACGAAGGTGGTTTTACCAATCCAGATTATGCTACCATCAATAAAACAGAAGAACAAAAAAGTTTGTTGCAATTGGTGAATTGCTGGCTTGAGCGGATGCCTTTTTTTGAAGAAAAATTTTGGTCCGATTATCGTAATACAAATCAAGATACACTAACCCAACATCCTTTTTGGAACGATTACAGAAATATTTACAACATTGGTTTAACTGAAAGAGAGCAAAATAAAATTCATGACTTTGATTATGTTTTTTTTGAACAGCCACATCCATCAGTACCAGCTGAGCAATTAGAAATGTTGCGTAGCAGCTTCACCCCTAAAGCATTGAAAGCAGCTCTGTTTATTATGTTGTACAGAGATTTTCCAGTGTTTCAAACTTCTTATCAAATACTAGACTGCCTAATAGAAATAGACCATTTAATGAGCAGCTGGCGACACAAACATTTAATTATGGTTCGCCGTATGATTGGTATGAGAGTTGGCACAGGCAACACCAGTGGCTCAGGTTATTTGGAAGGTGCATTAAATAAGCACTACGTGTATAAGGATTTATCAGGTTTATCTACCTACTTAATTGAAAGAAAGAAGCTGCCCAAACTTCCTGATTCTTTGATTAAACATTTGGGATTTCATTATTAATATTTTTGAACGAGCTGTAGTACTAACATCATCGTTCTCGGCGTTGCACAGCCGATAGCTATCGGATTCAACTTTTGGAATACAACTCAGCAATTCATACTTCCTAGTTTGCTCTGCCTTATTATGTAGTTGATTGGCTGCCAGATTGTAGTGAAAAGCCCCCAATGCAATTGAGGCTTGCAACGAAAAGCTGGATATAATGTTAGGCTTTATTCAAATGTATATAACCCCTATTTCTTAAAATTGTAATAATTATTCAAATTATTTAGCAAACAACGTAAGTATATATTGATTTTACAGCATCTTTGAAGTATATGAAACAAGCTATTCTAAAAGTCTTTGCATCAATAATAATTTTATTTGGTTGCAGTTGTAACAACAACAATAACGACAACCCCAAAAAACCTGTTACCAACGAGCCTAAACAATTGCAATACACTGTAACTGCAACATATCCCCATGACGCATCTTCGTTTACAGAAGGCTTAGAATTTAGAGATGGTTTTTTGTATGAAGGAACAGGGAATAAAGGACAAAGCTTTTTAGCAAAATCTGAATTGCAAACTGGAAAGGCTTTACAAAAAATTTCATTATCTAATGATTTGTTTGGAGAAGGTATTACATTATTGAATGGAAAAATTTATCAGTGGACTTGGCAAGAAAATAAATGTTTTGTGTATGATGCAAAAACCTTTACCAAATTAAAAGAGTTTACCTATGAAGGTGAAGGTTGGGGCATGACGAATGATGGCAAACAACTTATTATGAGCAATGGCAGCAGCAATTTATACTTTAGAGATCCTGAAACTTTTGCAGTAACTAAAACAGTTGCTGTAAGTAACAATTATGGCCCTTTAGGCAGTATTAATGAGTTGGAATATGTTGACGGATTTGTATATGCCAATGTATGGACAACTTTTAAAATTGTAAAAATTGATTTAGCATCTGGCAATGTAGTTGGGGAAGCTAATTTAGACGACTTGTTACCGAAATATGCTCCAGAAATCTTAAATGAACCGGTTGATAAAGGCTTAAATGGTATTGCTTACGACAGTATTGGTAAACGCTTCTTTATAACAGGTAAGTACTATCCTAAAATATTTGAAGTAAAATTTAATTAATTTACTGGCGTAAGATAAGAAGCAAACTATCTTCACGACTTACAGTCTTCTCGGCATAACTATTTTTTCTTCAGCACATAAATAACCGAGCTGCATTTTTTTACATTGAACAATGCTTGTGCATTGGAAATACAACCATTAATGTAAGCCATAAACAAATTGCCTTTACCATTTTTGCATTGTTCACTTAGCATACTTACATAAAAACTATCGAACCACATAGGCAGGTATTTTTTCACTTCAAATCCTTTTAAAGCAGCCAATACATCGATACTTTTTGGAGAGAAATGATACAAATGTCTGGGCACATCGTAAGCAGCCCAATATTCTTTATAAATAGATTCATCGCCGCTAGTATAATTGGGTACAGCAATAAACAACAAGCCATTGGGTTTTAATATGGCATGAAATTTTTCTAAATAAGCATGCAAATCATGCACATGCTCTAATACATGCCACATTGTAATTGCATCAAATTGATTATTTTGTAACTGATACAAATTATCTGGTGTTTGCAATTGCAATCCAAACTTTTGTTGTGCAATATTTCTTGCAGAAGCATCAGGTTCTAATCCAGTAATTTGCCAGCCTGCTTCTTTCATGGTTTGTGCAAATGCTCCTGTACCTGCACCAATATCTAATAAACTTCCATGCTGTGTACCAGTATATTGTTTCAGTAAATTGCGTTTACTTTTTAGCGTAAAATTTCGTACTATATGATACAATTTATTTACCAATCCTTCTTTGGTATCAGTATGAGAAACATAGGCTTCAGCTTTATAATAAGGCCCAATACTTTCTGCATTTGGAATATCCTGTGTAAACCTTAATGTACAATTACTACACTCCCATACACTAAAATTTTCTTTAGTTACGGTATAATCTTTTGCAACCAATACCTCTTTTATAGATTGGTTATTGCAACAAGGACAAGTTGTATAATGAGTAATAACAGACATAACGCAAATAAAGGAATTAATTTGTTATTACTGATTTGAAATTTCTGATTTGATATTGCATCAATGACATCTCTTTGTTCTTTGAAGTCACAGCCTGCTAACTTTTAACTTACGCCTTGTATCTTCCTTCTTAAACCCTCTACCCTCCGCCATAAACCTTTTGCCTCTCCAACAGTACCACAATTCCCCAAGCCAGTAATGTACCAATGGCATAACACATCAAATCACTCCACACAAAACCAACACCTAACATTAATTTGCCCAGTTTAGTTTGTCTGATGGCAACAAACCAAGGTGCAGTAATTAACTGAGAACATTCATCGGCAACACCTAAAGCATAATTAATAAGTACCAACTTCCAAAGTTGGATTCTAGTGAAAATAATTCTCAATAAAAACAAAAACATACCAGCCCAAATAATATCACCACCATAAGTTACCACCAATGGATGAAAATATTGTTTGTGGTGTCTTGTAGCCAATGCCAGCCAAGTACAAAAAAAAAATAAAACCAAGTAAATAATTCTTCTTTTAAGCATTTTTTTATTCGCCGCTAAGTCGCAAAGGCAAAAAAAACGATTCTTTAAAACCTTTGTGTCTTTATGGTTAACCTTTAATTCAAAAAATAATCTGTTTCTCGGTGTTTCTGTGGCAAGCTCACTATTCAGCAAAAAACTCCACCTCCTTAGAAAAATCTAAATAACTATGTTGTTCCTGCAACTGTTTTACTTTATCGTAATTGGTTTGCAAAAACTTTTTATGCATGGCCGATGTTGCATTAAAAGGCTTGTGGTTATATGCCAGATTAATAGATGCAATTTCTTCCATCAGTTTTTTGGTATCGTCACTCATGCAAGCATTCACAAACTTTTCCCACACATATTGTGTTGCATAATAATTGGGATGAACCAAATCCTCAGCATAAAAACGATAATCACGTAAGTCGTCTATCACCAATTCATACGCAGGAAAATAATAAAGCTTTTTCAATTGCTCAATCATATAATGTACACCTGTAATTAATACAGCTTTACTTCTGTTGTTGTCAATAACACCTTCACGCAAATGCCTTACAGGACTAATGGTAAATATTACATTGATGTTTGGATTCAATGCACCAAGCCTATCCAACATAGTACCCAATACTGTAATCACTTGACCCACATCCATTAATCTTCTTTCAAACCAATCAGCAGGTGTTTTATGATTATTGGCTGCAACTGTACCCGACTTTGCATTCAATGCTTTATCGGTTAAAGTATAAATCCATGCACTGCCCAACGTAATTAAAATATAATCTGCTGTTTTCAAATAATTATGTGCTTCCTGTGTGGTGGTGTTTATTTTTTGCAACACATCTTCGGCTGTAATGCCACTAAAACGACTATGGTGTTGCCAACTATGCCAGCCTTCGTTGTAGTTAAATAAATCATCTTCGGTGTACTGTTTATTTTCCACCACATTAATTACAGCCTCTGCAACGCTTACAGGATTAAACAAAATACCATTCGGATTTTCGAGCACTTTGAACTTATGCTTCTTCAGCTTCTCTCCTATGTTCTCGGTAAAACAACTGCCTACTAAAAACAATTTATGTACATGAGCTATAGGTTGAGGTAAAGATTTTATATCGAACTCGTAATGAAATTTGACCATGATTGTTAAGATTGAAAGATTGCAAAGATGAAGAAAAAAGTTATGTAACCAGCTTAAGTACATAACTCAGCAACTGTTGCGTCGCACTCTTGTACTGCATAACATTACTGAGATTTAAAAAAATATTTAGGAAAACCCAATTTGTCAATACACCATAGTTCATTACTTTTAATAAGACATTTACAATTCAGTATTTTTAAAATAAATGACAATGGATGTTCATCATCATGCTCATGGAGCTCACGAAAAGAAAAGCTGGAAATCTTATGCATGGGAATTTATGATGCTTTTTTTAGCTGTTTTTTGTGGCTATCTGGCAGAATATAATTTGGAAAATAGAATAGAAAGACACAGAGAACACAAATACATGCAAAGCATGTTAATTGATTTAAAAGATGATACACTGATGATTCGCAAAACCATTGCCCGAGCTAAAGAATTATCAACCGGGCTTGATTCTTTTCAGCAAAATTTATACAACTACTCCTTTAACCCAACATTTGACAGCATTTTATATGAACAAAACTTCAACTATATGCAATGGCTGTTGCCAGACTTTAATGACAGAACAATTTCTCAATTGAGGTATTCTGGCAATATGAGAATGATAAAAAATAATGAAGTGGCAGATGGCATTGCCAATTACTGGATTGGCGTTAATAAAATTATGGTTAACTCAAAAGAATTTATTGATGATTTAGACAGAGCAGAAGAAGCAATGGTTCATATTTTCAGCAGAAAGTATATACAAACCAAAATCTACGATCCATATTATGGTCTAGATAAATTTTCGATAAAGGCAAACGCAGTCTTAATGAATGCTGATAAAAAACTATTGGAAAGCTATGGCAACAGGGTTGGACGAATGACGGACATTTCTGAACATTACCTGATTCCTTTATTGAACAATCAACTGAAAGAGGCCGAACATTTGATTGCACTGATTGGTAAAGAATACCATATTGCTGATTAACAGAATAATTAAAAATAACGCCTCCAATTAAAAATAATTCTTAGTCCGGTGTACCAAACATTTTTCAATACTGGTGTTGGATCACCAGCAGGTGCAATCGTATTTGCATGATGTGGAATATCTACACCTGCACTAATCTGTACAATTAAACTTGAAGATTGCAGTTGCGAAAAAGTTCTTACCGGACGGTATTCGACTATTGGGAAATCTATTTTGGTAGACCTGTATTCTACTACCAAAGAATTGTTGCCAGTAGTTGGTACAATGATAAAATCTTTAGGTGTTCTTAGCCCATAAAACGTAACACCCACTTCTCTTCCAAGTACAAACTGAAAGCGACCAATGCCTGTTGCAATACCCGACTGCCAAGGTATTAAACCTCCATTCACTGATGCTACAGCCATTTTACTTAATGCTTTTGGTGCAGTAAAAAATAATAATGGACTAGCTACCAATAAATCGCCAGGTATTAAATAAAAAGGAAGGCGAATACGAACACCATATGCCGACCTTGACGGAATTGCTGATGCAATTGAATTAGATGCAATTGATGCATTTGAATTGATAAAATTATTTGATGATGCTCCATCCTGCCTCCAGCCAAATTGAATGAACATTAGTCCGTCGCCTGATTGGTTTAATACACCATCTAAACCTAAACCAAATCTAAGATTGGCTTCTAAACCACCAACCCCTCCAAATTCGTTTTGATTTTTTGCAAAACCACCAGAAATACTGTTTCCATTTAGTGAAGCTGAGACACCAAAAAAAGGACCTATTTCTGATCTGAATCTTGGCAAAGAACCAATGCCGTTTTCTAACTCTGGTATTACTGTAAGTATAAAAACTTCTTTCAGCCTAGTAGTATCATAATTAAAAGAAGGTATCAGTGTGTTACTACAAATATTAAAAGTGTCAATTGCATTTGAATAACCATCAATAATCTTTAAATCATTTTTTGTAGTTGATGCAGCATTGAGTATTTGTATTAAGCTTTTCTCAATCACACTGGCAATAAATGCAGCATCTTCATTTCGTAAATAAGCATCCCCCATAAAAACTTTACGCTTGCCATTCCATGTTTGTAATTCCAATCCATTTTCATTGTAATAATCATGCGTTCCTTTTTGCGATGAAGCATTTCCCCAAGAGCCTGCAGCATGACCAGCAGCAAAAGCATCTTCCAGAAAATGTAATGCAAAAGCTTCTTCGGCTAATGCAGCAAGCATTAAAGTAGCTTTTTCTTTACCAGTTAAATTACTATTCGAATAGGCTGTTGCATGTTGTAATGCACTTGAATGATAATAAGCATAAGCACCTATTGCATTTAATGGAGCACCTTTTGCAATACAAGCCATTAAATAATCCATAGCTTCTACATCAGGTGATTTTCGTGGAAGCAAAAAATGTACACTATTGGCACCTGCTCTTGAAACATACTCATTGTCTGCCCTCATTAACTGTATATCAGCATAACGCAATGCATTGGTATGTTTACTTTTTGTATTTGCTTTTAAAAGATTTTGTTCTAGGTTGGCACTCACATTAGCAACTTGTAAAATCCAATCGGCATACAAAATTGTAGAAAGCATATTTTCAGGTGAACAGCTATGATCGCCTGCAATTGCTGCCCATGCAGCAAAATCTAACTGCGTAACTTTTAAGGTTTGCGTAGGATTTATAACTAATTCAGTTAGCCTGTTTTCATGACCAACCCTTATTTCTTTCCAAAAATTATCCAGTTGGATTTTATATGCAGTACTAAGGTTTTGAATAGATTTTAAAAAAATTTGTCGATGCTCGGGATAAACCCAGGCTTTTGATTTAGGTATAGCAACTAAAAGGCAAAGCACAAAAAAATAAACAGGCTTCAACTTATTTTTAAACATAGAATTGATTGAAAATAGATTCGACAAATTTTAAAGGAATTAAATTTTACATAAGCAGAATAAATATAAAACAAATTGAAATTGGAGCAAACACTTTGAAATTAAACTAAACTTTTGATTTTTATGATATCGTTCAAAGGCTGCCTAATAATTCGAATTTACTTAGTACTCCAAAGTAGCTGCCAACGCAGGTAGCACTACTTGCGAAAGCCCGCCTGAATGGAACGGGCAGGCAGCAACAAAAGTTGAGATTTGTTGTGTTGTGTACAGCCCCAAAGAATAATCCTTATAATTCGTACAATAAAAATTCCTCAAATAAATATCTCCGAAGCAATTTGCAAGCTCTCTAACAAAGCATCTTTATTCAATTTTTTCAACAAGCCTTTCTCTTCTAAATAAGGAATCATTAATTCAGTATTCATGTTGCCTACCAAATCATCTTGAGCCATTGGGCAACCACCAATACCTTTTAAAGCACCATCGAAACGAGTGCAACCTGCATTTACTGCTGCTGCCAGTTTTTCTTCAAAATTTTGTGGGGTAGAATGTAAGTGAACGCCAATAACAGTTTCAGGATATTTAGGAATTAATGTTTCTAATGCAAAACTGATTTGCTGTGGCGTTGCCACTCCAACAGTATCGGCCAATGAAAGAATAGTAATATCCCGTTTAACCATTTCATCGGCCCAATGGAGTAAAATATTTTCGTTGTAATCATCGCCATAAGGATTGCCAAATCCCATGCTTAAATACACCACCAATTGCTTGTTGTTTTTAATACAGAGTTCCTGAATTTCATCAACACGAATTAAACTTTCTTCAATAGTACTATTGGTATTGCGTTGCTGAAAAGTAGGTGAAATCGAAAAAGGAAAACCGAGGTAAGTAATTTCATCGAACAAAACAGCATCTTCGGCTCCACGTTGATTAGCTACAATGGCTAAAAGCTTTGAGCCATTAGCTGTTAGCTGCAAGCCATTCAATACATCTTTCGTATCAGCCATTTGAGGTATGGCTTTTGGGGAAACAAAACTGCCAAAATCGATGGTATCAAAACCTACTTTTAAAAGGCTATTGATATAACGAATTTTGTCTTCGGTTTTAATAAAATGTTTCCAGCCTTGCATGGCATCACGAGGACATTCAACCAGGTGAATGGGAAATGGTGAATGGTGAATAGGTTTATCCATTGACTATTGACTATTGACTATTGACTGGGTTCTCTGCTTCATTGTTTCATACAAAATCATTCCTGCAGCTACACTTACATTAAGGCTTTCAAAGTTGTTGACCATGGGTATATTGAACTTCTCATCACATATTCTCATCAATGCAGGATAAACACCTTTGTCTTCGCTACCCATTACAATTGCACAAGGTTCTTTTAATTCTAATTGAAATAATTTTTTGTCGGCTGTCATTTCACTGGCGAAAACTTTAATACCATTCAAATGCAAATCATCTACAGCTTTCATTAAACTATTTACACGGCAAATATTAATTTGTTCCAATGCACCAGCACTAGTTTTTACTGCATCTTCATTTAAAGCCCCTACACCTTTATCAGGAATGATGATTGCTTGTGCACCACAACAAACTGCTGTACGTGCAATGGCACCAATATTTCTAACATCAGTTACTCCATCTAATATTATAAACAAAGGCACTTCGCCTTGGCTATTTACTAAATCAACTACACTTTGTAAATCTTGATAACGTACAGCAGTTTTAAAAGCTAAAATTCCTTGATGCTGCACATTGGTTAAGCCATTTATTTTTTGAACTGGCACATATTGAATGGGTACATTATTGTCTTTGGCAAGATTTCTAATTTCATTAATCACATCGCCACTGGCATTTTTCGACAATAAAATCTTATCAATTGTTTGTCCGCTTTTTAAAGCTTCGACAACTGGGTTACGTCCTGCTATTATATTTTTTTTTGGAACAAACATTATGCTTTTTTCTTTGAAATGATGTACATCGTAATCGATGCAACTATAATATAAACAATTACCAATGCCAGTAAACCAAATTTAGCAATCGCAGCCCAATAGCTAAAACCAACACTAATGTTAGTTCCATAACCACCCAAGGTAATTAGCATAGCAATATTTTCTACTAAATCGAGTACGCCAACCAACACACTTAATTCTAAAAAAATTAGTCCAATAGTTTTTAAGCCAGTAGAACGATAATTGTTCATTAAAGCCTTGCAACATAAAAAGAAAAAGAATGAGTAAGCTATTAAAAACAAGAAATCTATTGCAATATTCAATTGTAATGGTCTTTGCCCAACTGCCTGAATAATTTCTTTTGCCTCACTAAAATTATTGGTCAATTCGAAATTTACAATGCCCAGTGGACTAACCTTACTTTCCAATCCTATACCCATCCAACGCATTACAACTATCATTACAACAGTTGCTAATGCAGCTATCACAATTTTTCTCGTCATACTGCAAAGAAATAAAAAAACTCCAACACTTGTATTGGAGTTTTAAGTTTATAGATTTTAATATTAATTACGCTTGTGTTCCCATTTGTTTTAAGAAACGTACATGAGCTACAACTGCCCTACGCACTGTAGGATATTCTATATAATTTAAGTTGTATTCTTGGCACACTGTTTTTACAATTTTACTAATCGCTGGATAGTGTACATGTGATATTTTAGGGAATAAGTGATGTTCAATTTGAAAATTCAATCCACCTACTAACCAACTCACCAATTTGCTTCTAGTTGCAAAGTTGGCTGTTGTTTTAATTTGATGAGCAGCAAATTCATCAGGTAACTTTTGTGTATCGATATCTGCAATAGGAAACTCTGTATGCTCTACAGTGTGTGCTAATTGAAATACGATACTTAATACAAAACCAGAGAACATAGTTGCTACAGCGAAGCCTACCAACCAATTCACCCAGCCAACCATTAATATTGGTAAAGCAATAAATACAATACCATGGTAAACCTTGGTTACCCAAAAGCCTATATGATCTTTTACTTCCATTTTCTTTAGCGGAATATCCCCAATTTTTTGGGAAAAATATTTCTTATAATCTGTAAAGAAAATCCAAAACACATACAACAACATATATAGAAACCAGAAATAAAAATGCTGAAATCTATGCATGAATAAACGTTTTTGTGTTGGGGCCATACGCATAAAAACACCTACTTCAATATCGTCATCCACACCATCAATATTGGTAAAACTATGATGAATCATATTATGCTTCATATTCCACAAAAAATGATTGGCACCCATCATACTTAAAGAGGCTGCTGCCAAACGGTTTTTCCATTTATATTTACTGAAACTACCATGGCTTCCATCGTGCATAATGTTAAAACCAATGGCTGCAATTAGTCCACCTAAAACAATACACTCAGGTATTGCAAAATACCAATGAGGCGTAAAAAATATTAGGTGAATATATATTCCTACAAAAGCAGAAACTAAAATAATTGCTTTTGAAAATAAGCTGATATTACCTGTAGCAGAAATACCTTTTTCATCGAAATATTTTTGAACTCTTTTTCTTAATTCGGCATGTAAGCTCTCTTTTACAACCGGAAATTTGGGTAAACTAATAGATGACATTAACAGGTTTTTAAAAATTACGCTGCAATATAGCCGTATAATCTTGAAAACAGGTATGATTTGTGTCATCATTTATTAACCACAGGAGTATTGTGAAAGCTTTTGATCATTTCGCTAAATAAAACAGCTGAGTGGTACACATTTCCACATAGGTGGAATAACTTATGCTTGATTCTTCACTTAAATTTAACGTAGTTTGAGTTATGTAAATGGTAGAGCAATATTCGTTAATGAACTGTCTTCCATAACAAAAACAAAACCCAATGGTGGAAACCAAAGAAATCAACGCCCTATTTACCTTGATAGATGACCCCGATGAAGAGGTTTATTCAACGGTATCCAGTAAAATCATAGGTTTTGGTAAAGGCATAATACCCAACTTAGAAAATCTTTGGGAAAATACCCTCAACGAAAATATTCAGGAAAGAATTGAAATGCTTATTCACAGTTTGCATTACACCGATTTAATTAATGATTTTAAAGAGTGGAAAGGCAGTACTTATAACGATTTACTGTTTGGTGCATTATTGGTTTCCAAATTTCAATATCCTGAATTACATACCACCCCTGTTTTACAGGATATTGAAAAAATAAGAAGAAATGTTTGGCTTGAACTGAACAATTACCTTACACCTTTAGAACATGCCAATGTTTTAAGCAGCATTATTTTTAATTATTACAACTTGAAAGGTGTAGAAGTTAATTATAACAATCCCGATGATTTTTTTATTCATAAAGTTTTGGAAACCAAAAAAGGCAATACCATTACCAATGGAATTATTTATCAGGTAGTTTGTGAATTATTAGAGATTAATGCAAGAATTATTAATATTCCTAACCAGATGGTGATTGCATTTTATCAACGAGACCACAACCCTGTTAATTACATTGGTCATCCGCAAGATAAAATATTGTTTTTTGTAGATGGTGTAAATGGGCAAGCTTATGGGCATAAAGACATTGAAGATTATTTTAAAAGAATGAATGTAACGCCTATACCTTCTTTTTATAAACCTGTTTCCCACAAACGCATTGTTCAAATTTTATTGGAAGAAACAAGTAAATGTTTTTCTTTAGATAGCAATGAATATAAACAGAATGAGCTATTAAAATTGGCTGATTTGTTAAACGATTGATGTAAAAGATTCGTTGTGGTTTTATGCTGCTGAAAATTAAAAAAATTAACTTTGCTGCCTTAATTTTACTACATGCCAGAGTTGAGAAATATATTGCTTGATGCCATACCTGCCTTTATTCTTTTAATAATCATCGAAGTAGTTTATGCCATTAAAACCCAACGTGATTTATATGAGGTAAAAGATGCAACCACCAGCATTAGCCTAGGTTTAGGCAATTTATTTATTGGTTTGATTACGAAAAGTTTTATCCTTTTATTTTTTATATGGATTTATGAACATAGGTTGTTTACTGTTCCTTTTAATGCTTGGTGGGCATGGATAATTATATTTTTTGCAGATGATTTAAGTTATTACTGCATGCACAGAACTGCCCATGGTGTAAGATGGTTTTGGGCAAGCCATGTGGTGCACCACTCTTCTGAAAAATATAATCTGGCAGCTGCTTTGCGTCAAACATGGACAGGAAATTTAACTGGAGCATTTTTGTTTTGGAGTTGGATGCCTTTGATGGGCTTTCATCCAAAAATGATTTTATTTATGCAATCGGTTAGCTTAATTTATCAATTCTGGATTCATACAGAAGCAGTTTATAAACTACCTAAATGGTTTGAATACGTTTTCAACACACCTTCTCATCATCGAGTACATCATGGTAGCAATATTGAATACTTAGATAAAAATCATGCTGGAATTTTAATTATTTGGGATAGAATATTTGGCACATTTCAGCCAGAAACATTTACACCAAAGTATGGCCTAACGAAAAATGTGCAAACGTTTAATCCTGTTAAAATTGCCTTTTGGGAATGGATAAATATTGGTAAAGATTTAAAAAAAGTACACTCAGCTAAGGACTTTTTGGGCTACTTATTTAATGCCCCTGGTTGGAGCCATGACGGTAATTCGAAAACAACCAAGCAAATGAGGAAGGAGCTAAAGAAAGAAAGATTGATTAAATAATTACCTAATTAAAGTAAAATAAATGAAAAAATGTTTATTGGTTATTATATCAATTATCACAATACAAGCAAGTCATAGTCAGAAATCAAATAACCGTAAAGAAGGAAACTACTTCAAATCGTCTTCCGCAGAATATTTTGATAATGTTATTAAACCTTGGAATTACCAATATAAAGCCCATAGTTTAGTATATAACAATTCAAATAAAATACAAAAAATTGGGGAAATATTATTTTGGAGAACACTTTCAATTACCGATAGAAAATTAAACAATTGGAAACCGAATATCATTTATGACATTTATAAAATTGAGGATATTGATACATGTTCTATGCTTTCACTTAAAATCAAAGAAATATCACCATGTGACTCATTAAAAAAAGGGGGTAATATATTGTTGATTGGAAGATTTGTTTTGCTTTGTCCTTCATTATGTATCAATTGTATTTCCTCAGAAAATATTGACTATTGTACCAATATCGTAAAAAAAATATTTAGTAATGTTAATGAGCAAAATACTTCTGACTGGAATGAAATATTGAAAGAATTACCTATCAAAAGCAGCGTATTTATTCAATAAAAAAGCATAACATAGTTTTACAGTTGAAGGGTGCGACGCCACTACAGTTCAACTCATATTCTACAGCTGGTTACCAAAATAAATATCAGCTTATCCACACTAAATACCATTTATAAAAATTTTAGAATTTCGTTTACGAAACTTCCCGTAAATTGCCTACGAATTAAATCGTAAACATGGCAATATCTAAACAAAATAAACCTACCGAAAGCGAATTGGAGATTTTAAGAATATTGTGGGATAAACAAGCTGCAACTGTACGTGAGGTACATGAATTATTGAGTTTACATAAAGATAGTGGCTACACTACCACCCTTAAACTGATGCAGATTATGTTTGAAAAAGGGTTGGTAAAAAGAGACGATAGCAGTAAAACCCATATTTACAAACCCAATGTTAGTCAGGAAATTACCCAGCAACAATTTATGGGTAAAATGATTGATACATTATTTGGTGGTTCATCTACCAAACTGGTTATGCAAGCCTTGGGCAACCACAACGCCAGCAAAGAAGAGCTGGATGAAATTCAGCATTTGTTGAATCAATTGAAAAAACAATAAGCCAATGCAAACCTTAACCAACTCTGCTTTTTTACAGGCTTTGGGTTATGCAATTGCACACAGCCTTTGGCAAATGGCCATTATTTGGGCTATTTGTACAGCCATAAATAATTTTTTGCAACTGCAGGCACGTGTAAAATATAGTGTTGCAGTAATTGCACAATTATTGGGTTTTATTTGGTTTGCATTTACATTTCAATACTACTATTTTGAATGCACTGAAGCAATCAGAACTACAGGTTTATTGATTGGCACAAACGGAATCAATTTTGTTTTACCACATACCAACGATGGTTTTAATGCTTATTTACTATCGTTTTTTTTACAATCGGAAAGGTTGTTGCCTTATTTATCAATTGCTTATTTAATGGTATTTATTACATTGAGCATAAAATGGATTTATTGCTACAACAATGCTCAAACCCTACGTACACAAGGTTTACAAAAGATTGATGTTGATTGGAAATTGTTTGTAAAACAAACATCGGCCTATTTAGGCATAAAAAAAGAAGTACGCATTTTTTTAAGTGAGCAAGTTACCACACCATTAACCATTGGATTTTTAAAGCCAGTTATTTTAGTTCCACTAGCAAGCCTAAACCATTTAAGCACTGAACAAATGGAAGCTGTTTTACTGCATGAACTGGCACATATAAAACGCATGGATTATTTGCTAAATATTGCCTTGTCTATTGTTGAAACCATATTATTCTTTAATCCATTTACACAACTCATCAGCAATACCATAAAAAAAGAAAGAGAACACAGTTGCGACGATTGGGTGTTACAATTTCAATATAATGCTGCAACCTATGCATCGGCTTTATTACAAATTGCTGTGCTGCAAAATTCACCAGCAATAGCAATGACAGCAGTAAATAAAAAAAATGATTTATTAAGCAGGATTAGAAGAATGGTAGATACAAAAAACAATCGTTTTAACTATCGCAATCAACTGATTAGCTTATTATTAATTATCGTTGTTTTATTTAGTGTTACATGGATTGTACCACAGCAAAAAGACATTGTTACAAATTCAACCAAATTAAAAAGTACTTCTTTAATGATTGAACCTATGGCTGCAAAAGTGAGCAACCCATTATTCAATCCGCTCTTCTTTTTTAGAAAACCTTTGCAGGATGAGATACGTAAAAATTTAGCTCAGGCCGAAACTGAAATTACAGAAGCAAGTAAAGGAATGGATCAAATGCCAGCTCAGGTAGCAGCTGTAATGCCTGTTGCTATGCAAGCACTAAAGTCACTACAATTAGAAGAAGAATCTAAGCAAACCATTGCTACAGAACAGAAAAAACTTGCA
Source organism: Chitinophagaceae bacterium (assembly GCA_044348985.1). GTDB lineage: Bacteria > Bacteroidota > Bacteroidia > Chitinophagales > Chitinophagaceae > UBA1930. The sequence goes on along the minus strand of JBIKRV010000004.1, from coordinate 100,220 downwards.
CAGTTTATTGCAGACACTTTAAAACAAAACTTTGTGTTTACTGAAAAACAGTTTGTACAAGGTTGGCAATTATTGGGAGAAGAAATGAAAAAAACTGGAACAGAACTTGAAAAAAAACAGTTCCCATCTGGTCTTCAAAATAAGCAAAGTGTTTGGTTGAATGAAGTTAATAAGACCGTTAACCAGTTTAAGCAAATGCAAGATGTATTTAAGTTGAAAGGATATAATCTGGAACAGGAAATTAGCAATGCTTTTAGGGAAGCATTAAGCAGTAAAAATATTGCTAAAACAATAGCGGTTACTAAAGCTGAAATTGCAAAAAATAAACGAATGATTGATTCAGCAAGAATAATTGAAAGTAAACGAAAAAGAAATTCGGTACAAGCAGAAGAACCCATCACTGAAAATAACTATTATAAACTTGCAGGTGCAATTCCCCACTTTCAATATGCATTGAATAATGCAACTGATATTGCGATTCCTGTGGTTACAACATCTACCATTAATAATGAAGTGGTTACTTGTATTACTATTAAAGCAAAAAATAACGATTCATCAAAAATCAATATCACACCCAAACGTTATGAAGTAGTTGTATCGAATACAGGAAAGCCTGATAAAAAAATCATTATTGAGGTTTTGTAAAACAAGATTTTAAATAATTACACCCTTTGACAGAGTTAATCTGCTAGAGCGTGTTTAGTTCTACTAAAGATTTTACTCTGTATAGATTTGTTTAGGAATTGCAAAACTATTAATCCCTTAACCAATACTCTAAACTTAAAGCCAGTAAAGAATTTAGCAGATTTACGTTGCCTCATAAACCAGCAACATAATTGAGAAAAAGGTTTCAATTCTCTTTCTCGGTTTTTTAAAATCCACTTTGGACATTTTGTTTATACTGATTGCTTTTAAAAGAGACCTCCAGTTCAATATCTGGTGTTTCAAATACCGTTAATTTGAGGTTGTTTGCCCATGTATCCTTAATCAATTACAATTATTAAGCAATTCTTTTAAATCTTGCAGGTAACTAATGTACAATAGCCTTAGTAAAATCCAATGATTGTATCACTTCTGCCGCTAACTGAACAACCACTGTGTAATTTATACCATAAAATTACTTTTGCTGCAATACATAATGACCTTTATCAGGTTAATGATATGCAGATTTTTGCCTATTTTATTTCTTTCCTGTCATAATATTTTACAAATTTCCATCGGCATCAAATCAATTGCAAATACATCTGCTTGCTGTTAATTATTGCTAACATTAATTTTCGCATAGTTTCTGTTTTTTTAAACAGCACTTTCCTGTGGTCAATGTATTGACATCTACTAATCACATTTTCAAAATCATTCAACCACTCATTATTCAATTTTGAAAGCAAATGGTTCTCACTATCAATACTCAAACGTTTTGCTGTAAGACCTAATGCTATCACTTTTATATCGGAGAATTTTGGCTAAAACCCCGCCTTAAGAAGTTCCCTTTTTCATCTACTGCATTGCCAACAATATCTTTTATGAGCTCAAAAATTTTAATGCAATTTGTCTGGATGTTGTGCAAGTTGTTTTAAAAAGTTTAATTACTAACTATGATAACTGAACTTCATCTTTTACCTTAATTTCTTAAAAATAGATCCGCCAATAGGTTAAGTAAATATGAATCTATTCACATACAATCTTCATTGTTATGAAACATTGATATAATTCAAAAAAATTATCTTGAATTCTTGCATACTCAATACTGCCATTGTCACTAATTGGCAAATATTTTTTGCCATTAATTAACAGAGAGCTAATTGAAATATGTGGTCTTATGCAGTGTTTTGCATACTTTGTAGAATTGGTAATGAAGTTAAAAAAATAATTTCTAAATATGGTTTATTAAATGCAATTATTGGCTAGGCTGCTAAATCGACTTCATTTATAATTGTTTGAATACAATAAATGATTTTCAACCAAAAAAGTCAGACTAAGTCTGACTTTCAAGAATATACACTCAAAACAATTATTTTTTCCGAAAAAATATTCTTACTGGAACACCTTTGAAATTAAAATTCTCCCTCAATTTATTTTCTAAATAGTTTTTATAAGGCATTTTAATATCATCGGGAAAATTGGTAAAAAATGCAAACGATGGTACATGCGTTGGTAATTGTGTGATAAATTTAATTTTCACAATATGTCCGCGTACAACAGGAGCTCTGTAAGCTTCACAAGCTTTCAACATAATATCATTCAACTTAGATGTTGCAATATGTTGTTTCTTACTGTCGTAAACATCCAACCCTATTTCTATTGCTTTTAAAATTCTCAATTTTTCTTTTGCCGAAATAAACAAAATGGGTACATCAGTAAATGGTGCAATTTTTTCCTTCAATCGTTTTTCATAATCACGGGCTGTATTGGTTTCTTTCTCAACAGTATCCCACTTATTCACCAATATAACAATGCCTTTTCCTTTACGAGATGCCAAACTAAAAATAGTTACATCCTGTGCGGTAATACCTTTTTCAGCATCAATTACCAATAAACAAACATCTGCTTCATCCATTGCTTTGATGGCACGAATAATAGAGTAAAATTCTAAGTCATCCTTGTCCTTACTCTTCTTTCTAATACCAGCTGTATCAATTAATATAAACTCTTTATTAAAAAGATTATAGTGTGTATGAATAGTATCTCTAGTAGTACCTGCAATATCACTAACAATGGTTCTTTCTTCGCCAACCAATGCATTTAACAAAGAAGATTTACCAACATTAGGCTGACCAATAATGGCAAATTTTGGCAACTCATTTTCTCTTGCAGCATCTTCAGATTCTTCTTTGGTAATTGGCTCAGTAAGTGCATCCAACAATTCTCCAGTACCAGTGCCACTTATGCTACTAATGGTATAAATGGTTTCAAAACCCAAGCTGTAAAATTCACTAGCTTCTAATTCACGATCGCCATTATCTACTTTATTTACCGTTAAATAAACTGGCTTTTTGCTTCTGCGTAAAATATGGGCCATTGCATCATCTAAGTCAGTAATACCAGTTGCCACATCCACCATAAAAATAATGGCATCAGCTTCTTCGATAGCAATCTTTACTTGTTTTCGAATTTCAGTTTCAAAAATATCCACTGTATCAGGTACAAAACCACCAGTATCAATTACGTTGAAGCTTTTACCACACCATTCACTTACCCCATATTGGCGATCTCTTGTAACGCCACTAATATCATCTACAATTGCTTTACGCTCCTCTAACAAACGGTTAAAAAAAGTACTTTTCCCAACATTGGGTCTTCCAACAATTGCTATTGTATAACTCATAACTAACTAATTTATTATTTCAAATTTTTAGGCTTGAAATTTTTTATTTTGTACTAAGCAGCAGGTTATAAATTGAGCTCCTGTTGCGTCGCACCCTTGTACTGTAAATTTTCAATCAACACAAAAATTGTTGATTTGAAATTTCTAATTTCTGATTAAAACCTTATTCCTTTCATCTTAAACCTTTTACCTTTCAGCTTCTACCTTTCCTCAGTACCCATATTCCTTCAACTGCAATTCATTATCTCTCCACTTAGGTTTCACTTTAATGAACAATTCTAAAAATACTTTTCGTTCAATAAATTTTTCAATGTCTAGCCTCGCCAACATGCCAATTTGTTTCACCATTTTCCCACCTTCACCAATCAAAATTACTTTTTGCGTTTCTCTTTGAACAATAATATCAGCCTGTATTTTAACTAAGGTTTCTTTTTCTTTAAACTCATTAATCAACACAGCAACATGGTATGGAATTTCATCTTCAAACAATTGATACACCTTCTCCCGTATAATTTCACTCACAAAAAATTTGGTCGGTAAATCAGTTAAGTCATCTTCATTATAAAAAGGAACACCTTCTGGCAATAACTCAACAATTGCATTCAACAACTTGGTTAAATGATGTTGTTGTAAAGCTGAAACTTTAATAAATTTTTTTACATACGATTTTGCTTCAAAAAAAGCAGCGGCTTCTGCCAAACGACCATTTCTGGCCTCATCAATTTTGTTCAACACCAATAAACATGGGGCTTTCAATTTCAGTGCTTCGAAAATGGCATCGTTCTCTTCAAAATTATCATTTACATCTACAATCAATAAAGCTACATCAGCATCTTCCAAAGCACCTTTTACAGCTGCCATCATTTTTTCATGCAGTTTGTACTTGGCTTCAATAATTCCTGGTGTATCTGAAAAAATTATTTGGTATTCATTTGGCTTGGTTAAAAAGCCTTTAATTCTATGTCTGGTGGTTTGAACTTTGGGAGATACAATAGCCATCTTCTCTCCCATCAATGCATTTAGCAAAGTGCTTTTACCGGCGTTAGGCTTACCAAATATGTTTACAAATCCAGATTTCATTATTGTGCAAAATTATTCACATCTAAGACACAATAGGCATATAGAGTATAGTTTCTTAAAACTATACTCTATATGCCTAAGTTATAAAAAACAAAAGCCTCGAAAGAGGCTTTGAATTTTGTGTTGCGAGGATAGGGTTCGAACCTATGACCTTCGGGTTATGAGCCCGACGAGCTACCGCTGCTCTACCTCGCGGTGTATTGGAGTGCGAAAGTAAGGGCAGCGAAATTAACAGCCAAAATTAATTTGTATTAATCCACTTTTTTTATGGAAGAAGCTCCGGTTGCATCGGCACTTTTTACCGAAGCTGCACCTTTGTAACGTAAGCTGCTGGCTCCACTGGCTTCGGCATTTAGTTCTTTATTTGCATTTACAGATATACTGCTGGCTCCACTGGCTTCGGTATTACAAAAATCAACAGCTAAATCAAATGCTTTAAATACACTAGCTCCGCTAACTTCAATTTTTGCACTCTCAGCTTTTCCAGATAATGTTACAGCCGATGCTCCACTTACATGAAATTTAACTGTACCCACTTTTAACGGTCCTTTCAAAACGCTTGCACCACTTAAATGTACTTTTAAATTAGCCGATGTTAAAGCATCAGTAATTTTAACTGCACAAGCTCCTGAAGCTTCGAGACTTTCAAGATTTTTTACGGTTACATAAGCTTTGATATTTTTGTTTTTCCAACTCCATCCATTCCAGACACCCTGTTCAACATAAATTCTCAACACACCGTTTTTAACTTCAGTTGTTATTTTTTCAATATTCTTTACATCATCACAACTTATAGCAACTGCATCTGCTGTGCCTTGAGAAATGTACAGTGCAATACCCCCAGAAACCTGAACTCCTGTAAAATTTCCTACATTTCTTAACATTGCGTTTGGATCATTTACAACGGTTTTTGTTTCCTGTGCACTGACTGAAACTGCACCAAGAAGTGTTAAGCAGAAGACAAATATTTTTTTCATTTTTAATCATTTTTTCAATTAAACGAATATTGTAAGAAAAGGTTACATCAAATTTTTAAAAAATTATCGTGTACATTTGCATTGAAATTTTTCCTCGGGGTGCTGAATAGGTTGTTTGAGACCTCAACAACTATAATCGGCTGAGATTAAACCCGTTGAACCTGAACAGGGTAATTCCTGCGAAGGGAAGGTGGCTTCTTTTTTTACATAGTCCTCTTTCTGTAGCGTTATTCCTGTTCCCATTTTTTTTAATTTAAAAAATTTAAACAATGAAAAAATTGTTGGGAACAATGGCATTTGCACTATTCACCATTTTTGCATTTGCTCAAAAAATTACTGTAGCTGGTATTATTACAGACGAAAAAACAAACTTACCAATTGATGGAGCTGTAATTAACATTAACAATGAATCGGTAATTACGAATGAAAATGGAGCATTTACATTTTCTAAAATGAATGGTAAAAGTTTTATGCTTAAAGTGAGTTGCATTGGATATGAAACTTTTCAGGAAAACATAAATAGTGGTTTTTTAAAAAAGAATTTATCTATTAAACTAAAACAAAAAGCATTAAGCTTACAATCTCTTGAAGTAAAATCTATCCGTGTAGGTAATAAAGCACCTTTTACCAAAACCAATTTAACCAAAGAAGAACTTGCAAAAGTGAATCTTGGTCAGGATTTGCCTTTCGTACTAAATCAAACACCATCGGTTGTTGTTAATGCCGATGCAGGTAATGGTGTAGGTTATACAGGCATTAGAATCAGAGGTACTGATGCAACAAGAATTAATGTAACCTTAAATGGCATTCCTTTTAATGATGCCGAAAGTCAGGGAACATTTTTTGTAAACCTACCTGACTTTACTTCTTCTGTAAACTCTATTCAGGTGCAGCGTGGTGTTGGAACATCTTCTAACGGTACTGGGGCTTTTGGTGCAACCATTAATCTTTTGACCAATGAACTAAATGATAAACCTTATAGTGAATTAAACAACAGTTTTGGTTCATTTAATACTTGGAAAAATACCATCAAAGTCGGAACGGGTTTAATAAATGAACACTTTACCATTGATGCAAGATTAAGCCAAATTACAAGCGATGGCTACATAGACAGAGCCAGTAGTAATTTACAATCATTTGGGCTATCCGCTGCATATATTAACCAAAAATCATCGCTACGTTTAAATATTTTCTCTGGAAAAGAAAAAACCTATCAAGCCTGGAATGGTGTTCCTGAATATTTGTTAGAAAGTGATAGAACCCATAACTCATCTGGCACCGATAAAGCCAGCGACCCCTATAATAATGAAACAGATAATTACAAACAAACACATTATCAGTTATTTTATAATCAAGAGTTAAAAAATAAATGGAATTTTAATACTGCGGCATTTTTTACAAGGGGAATCGGTTACTACGAAAACTATAAATCAGATGAGAAATTTTCAAAATATGGTTTACCCAATATTGTTTTTGGTACTACTACTATTACTAAAACAGATTTGATTATCCAGCAATGGCTGAACAATTATTTCTATGGTCAGATATTTTCTTTCCAGAAAAAAACTGCAACAAATACCATTACTTTTGGTGGTGGTTGGAGCAATTATGAAGGCAAGCATTATGGAAATATTATTTGGGCAAAAACAGGTATTGACAAAGACTATCAATATTATAACAACTATGCTCAAAAAAGTGATATAAATACATATTTAAAATGGCAACATCAGCTGAATAATAATTTAGATATATTTATTGATGTACAATACAGAAACGTGCAACATAAAATGAATGGCTTTAAATACAACCCAACATTATGGGTAAACAGAAAGTTTGACTTTGTAAATCCGAAGGCTGGCATTACTTACAGCAAAAATGGTTGGCAAACTTATTTGAGTTATGCACTAGCAGGCAAAGAACCTAACAGAGATGATTTTGAAGCTGGACAAACTTTACAACCTAAAGCAGAAACCTTGCATAATTTTGAATTGGGTACTGAAAAGAAAACCAATAAATACCATATTGCTGCAACTGCATATTATATGTTATACAAAAATCAATTGGTTTTAACCGGAAAAATTAATGACGTAGGTTCATATACAAGAACCAATGTACCCAAGAGCCATCGTTTAGGAATAGAATTGCAGGGCGGTTTTACCTTTACCAATTGGTTAAATTTTGCAGCCAACCTAACACTAAGCCAAAATAAAATAAAAGCATTTACAGAGTATATTGATGACTACGATAATGGTGGACAGATTGCAATTGCTCACAATAAAACAGATATTACTTTATCGCCAGCAATTATTGGTGGTGCAACGATTAATATTTTACCTGCAAAAAATGTTGAGTTAAGTTTATTGAGCAAATATGTTGGTAAACAGTATTTAGACAATACCCAAAATAAAGCTAGAGCCTTAAATAGTTTTTATACACAAGATATAAGAGCCATTTTCACAGTAAAAAACAAGCTGTTTAAAGAGTGGAATATTGTAGGCCAGATAAATAACGTTTTCAACAAAAAGTATGAACCGAACGGATATACTTTCAGTTATATTTATGGAGGACAGTTTACTACAGAAAACTTTTACTTTCCGATGGCTGGCATCAATTTTATGTTAGCTGTAAATATTAAAATGTAATTTTCTCAAGCCTATATTTACAATAAAAAGCCTGCAATTGCAGGCTTTTTATTGTATTATTAAATGATTTTTTTCTAAGCTTTTATACCAAACCATTTCTTTGATTGCGTAAATAATACAATGCCAGCTATTACCAACAAAGAAGAAATAATTTCGGCTTGGGTAATTTGAATACCAGCAATATTGTAAGTAGCATTCACTCGTATTTTTTCAATTAAAAATCTTTCAGTACCATTAAACATTAAATAAATGCCAGCCATTTGTCCAGGATACTTTAGTTTATTTCTCAGACTCCATAGCACAAGAAACAAAATTGTACAAGTCATCATTTCATAAAAAGGTGTTGGAAAAACAGGCATAGGCAAATAGCTGCAATGCATACCTTCACAGCCTGCTAATTTTATTCCATCACCAACTACATTGTGAGGGAAAGTGTAACCAAACATCCAGTTAGGCAATCCCAAAAATGGTTCTATACGTGCCTGATGTACATTAGCTAAAGAACCAAATTTACTGATTAAATAACCTTGATTAGCTTGTAATGCAGCAGCAAACTGTTCTTTAGTTGCTATAATACTTTGACCATCTACAGTGCTTATAAATGCACTGTTTACAATACCCCAATCCCCATCGCCAGCAACTTGGCAACCAATACGACCGATTGCATAAGCTAGCATCATGGCTGGGGCAATTGCATCGGCTAAATGAATAATACCAATTTTATGTTTCTTAGCATAGTAAATAATGGCAATTGTTGCAACAATTAAACCACCATAAAAAGTTAAGCCACTAAACAACAAAGAACCTGCATCCTGCTTACCGTCACGAACAGCCTGTAATGCACTGAAAAAATTAGAAGGTGCTTCTAAAATATCAAATAATTTTGCTCCGCTAAAACCAAATACAGCAGCGTAAATTACCATATCGCCAACCCGATCTTGTGGCCAAATTCTAATAGTACGTTGTTCAGGCTTTGCCAATTTCACTTTATGCTTTTCCCACCATTTTAACCCTGCAAAAAGTGACCCAACCAATATGCCTAAAAGCCAATTACCTTGACTTGAAAAAATAAATTGCTGCGGATCATCGAAAGCATTGGTCATAAAAAAACCACCTATTATTTTAAAGCCCATAAGAAAGCCCAACAAAAAATTCACCAATAAATCTGCAATCGAAGCCGGTTCGCCAACCATTATTTTTTGTTCTGTATAAGTAAATAAGCCTTGAGCTTGCTTACGTTTAAGTTCAGCAGTTAAAGCCCATGCCGCAGCAATAAAAGCCATTGCCACAAAAAAACCAAATGAGTTAATAATCTTTAACCCTTGCCAATCTACACCAAATAAATCCTTAAAAAAATAATAGAGGTTTGGATACATACTGTTGTGTTAAGAATGCAATGTTAGTTAGAAAATATGAATTGAGAGATTGGTAATGATTATTACCCAACTCTGCAAACCTCGCAGAACAAAAGAATAATATATGCAAGCCTAAAAACCACCCCGCAAGCCCTGTAAAGGTGAAGAATACGTAGCTTTTTAGTTTATTAAAGTTCTGTTGCTTAAATTTATACACCCGATTGAAACGAATACCACGCTGAAGAGTTGTGCCTTGGCTTTGTGGCGTAGTAGCAGTGAAAAGCGGTGCTGGTAATTATTAGCATTACCAATATTGCTGTACAAAAAATCCCATCAATAAAAATTGACAGGATTACTTTACTTAATAACCCATTAAAAAAACTAGTTGCAATATTTATCGAACTCTGCAATTAAATGCTGAGCAATAACTTGTGCTGGGCGACCTTCAATTTGATGACGTTCTACCATACTTACTACCTGACCATCTTTAATTAAAGCAATAGCTGGAGAAGATGGAGGATAAGGCAACAAATGTTCACGTACTTTTTGTACAGCTTCTAAATCGAAACCAGCAAAACTGGTGGCTAAATTATCTGGGCGGTTGGTTGCATTATTTACAGCCATTACCACACCTGGTCTACAAGTACCTGCTGCACAACCACAAACAGAATTAATAACTACTAAAGTTGTTCCTGTTTTTTTAAAAGTGGCTTCTACATCATCGGCAGTTAACATTTCGTTGAAACCTTCTTCTGTAAGTTCTGCCTTCATTGGCAAAACGATTTCGGCTGGATACATACGTTTAAATGTTTTTTTAATTTTGAAAAGCAAAAATAAAACAATTAAGTATAGAACTTTAAATGAAAAAACAGACAAGGTGACTTTTTTCGGCTATCGAAAACGCCATTGTGTCATCAAATTGTATTCAAAAAGGAAAAAATGACTTACCAAAAAGTGATGGTATGCTGTTTGGAAAATATTTTTTACAAACAAATTAATTTTTAAAACTTAAAAACGAATAATTATGACACTCGTAAAAAACAATGCAAGAGTAGCAAACAACATTTTTGATGATTTATTTTTCAACTTTCCTACCGCTTGGGGAAGAGATGTACAAGCACAAAATTTTAGCGTACCACCAGTTAATATACATGAAACTATCGAAGGTTATCATGTAGAATTGAATGCTCCAGGTCGTAACAAAGAAGATTTTAAAATTGTAGTTGAAAATGGCTTGTTAACCATTTCATTTGAAAAAGCTGAGCAAGCTGAAAACAAAGATTACAAAACCATTAGACGTGAGTTTAGCTTCAACAGTTTTAAACGCAGTTTTACTTTAGATGAAAAAGTAAATGCCGATGCTATACAAGCCAAATACGAAAATGGTGTGTTGCAGTTATTAATTCCTAAAAAGGAGGAAGTAAAAATTGCAGCAAAACAAATTACGATTTTATAAAAACATTGGAACACGGATGACACCGATTGGAAGATTTAAAATAATCAGTGCAAATCTGTTAGATCTGTGTTATCTGTGTTCCCATAAATACAGTTGGTTTTGGTTAACGTCCCTTGTTTTCACTCGGGACTTTTTTTGCTTTGTAATATTTAAACACATTTATCTACCAATAATAAAATTTACCTGAATGAAGAAGGTTTTACTATCCATTTTATCGCTTATTGCAACATTTACCAGTTTTGCACAACAACCTAAAGAGAAATCTTTATTATGGAAGATTGAAGGAAAAGATTTAAGCAGTCCATCGTACTTATATGGTACTTTTCACATGCTTTGTCCAACTGATTTTACTATGAACGATACGTTAAAAGCATTGGTAAAACAAAGCAAACAAATGTTTTTAGAAATAGATATAGACGACCCATCATTAACTACCAAAATGATGAAGAACATAAAGATGAAAGATGGTAAAACGTTAAAAGATTATCTATCAACAGCCGATTATGATTCAGTTGCAAAACTGTTCCAAGCAAAAACTAAGATTCCGTTAAGTATGGTAGATACGTATAAGCCCTTTATGCTTACTTCGATGTTGTACCCATCTTTATTAGGTTGCACTCCTATTGCTTTTGAAAAAGAATTTGAGAAATTGGCTAAAGCCGATGGTATTGAAGTAAAAGGTTTAGAAACCATAGAAGATCAGATGAATGTTTTTGAAACCATACCTTATAATGTGCAAGCTAAAATGCTGAAGAAAACTTTGTTTGAATTAGACGGTAAAGAACAAATGAACGAAATGGTTGCCTTGTATAAAAAGCAAGACATTAATAAAATGCAAAAAGGTATTAGTGGAGATACAGATTTGGGCAACTACGAAAAAATACTGCTGGATAAAAGAAATAAAAACTGGATTCCAGTAATTGAAAAAGAAATTGCTGCAATGCCTACTTTTATAGCTGTTGGTGCTGGACATTTGGCTGGTAAAAAAGGTGTAATTTATTTGTTGAGAAAACAAGGATATAAATTAACGCCAGTTATTTTCTAGTTACTAGTTACGGGTTATTTAGTTTTTTCAATTATTATTTTTAATTGTTTTAGTGGCTGAACAGGAATTTATACAACTGCTGAATAAACATCAGAATATTATACACAAAGTATGTAGTGTGTATATGGCTGACTATGCAGATAAGGAAGACCTTTTTCAAGAGGTAACCTTACAAGCTTGGAAAGCTTATCCAACATTTAGAGGTGATGCAAAATTTTCGACCTGGTTGTATCGTGTAGCTTTAAATACTGCCATTACTTTTTTTAGAAAAGAGAAAAAACAAGTACCTGTTTTTTCTACTGATATTCTTCCAGATACTACTGAAAGCCACAATCCAATCGAAGAACAGGTAAGTGCAATGTATAAAGCAATTGGCGAATTAAGTAAAATTGATAAAGCTTTGATAATGCTTTACCTAGAAGATTATAGTTATATAGAAATTGGCGAAATGCTGGGCATTAGTGCCAATAATGTAGCAGTGAAAATGAACAGACTGAAAGCTAAGTTGAAAGAACAAACACAAAAACATTATCAGTTGTCCTAAAAATAAACACCATGGAACTAGACGAACTGAAAATACAATTGAAGCAAAAATTAGATGAGTCAAGAGGACAAAAATCCGCTGCCGATATTGCTATTTTACTAACCCGTAAAACACAGTCTATTTTACATAAACTTAAAAAGAGTTTATGGTTCGAGATTGCCTTTTGCATTTTAGCAATCATAGGTTTTGCCTACATTGGTATTACTAGCAAACACCATAGTTTTAATATTTATTTTTCGGTATTTAGCTTTGTGTTTCTTGCTTTTTTAATACTTCTATTTTATTTATTAAAGAAAATAACGCAACTAGCAAATACAAATATGCCTGTAAAAGAAAACCTAATAAGTATTCATGCTACATTAAAAGAATTCACTAAACGCTACTTTCAGTTTTCAATGAGTTTAATACCGATTTGTATTTTATTTTCAGGCTACCTTGGCTACCAAGATGGCAGAAATGGAGATAGTTTTGAAGAATTCGATAAATTAAACTCGTTATTCGCTAATTCAAAACAAGTACTCATTTTTTTGGTTGTTTACATGCTCCTATTAGCTGTTGGTGTTTATTATTTTACCAAATGGTACCTTAAAAAATTATACGGAAAATATTTAGACGAACTTCAAGTTTGCATACATGAACTAAACTAAAAAGTTGCTACAATAATCAGTTAATTTGCAGCAATTATAATGCTGCAATTAAACAATATATCACTTACACAATTTAGAAATTATGTGTTCCAGCAATTTGCTTTTACACATAAAGTAGTGGCCATTTGTGGCTCAAATGGAACAGGTAAAACCAATTTACTAGATGCCATTTATTACTTATCCTTTACAAAAAGTTATTTTGGAAGAACCGATGCTCAAAATGTACATCAAGGTTTGGCTGGACTGAGAATCGAGGGCAACTATTTATTAAAAGAAGAACCCCAACAACTGATTTGTATTTTACGAGAAAATAATAAAAAGGAGTTTTTAATTAATGAGGAAGTTTACAAGAAATTTTCTGAGCATATTGGCAACTATCCATGTGTTATGATTGCACCAGATGACGTAGAGCTGGTAACAGGTAGCAGTGAAGAAAGAAGGAGATTTGTAGATACCATTCTATCTCAAATAAACAAAACTTACTTACTGCATCTGATAGACTATAACAAACTCTTACAGCAAAGAAACAGTTTATTAAAACAGGCCAATGAACAAGGAAATTTAGACGAAGCCTTATTGAGTATTTACAGTATTCAATTAATACAAAAAGGCAATTATATTTTTGAACTAAGAAAACTATTTGCAGCTGATTTTCTTCCTTTAGTACTTTCTTACTACAACAAAATAGCTGATAAAAATGATGCTATTGAATTAAGCTATGAAAGTCAGTTAAACCAACATTCTTTTGAAGATTTACTCAACAATAGTTTATCAAAAGATTTGGCTTTGCAAAGAACCACATCTGGTATTCATAAAGATGATATTTCAATTACAATGAGCAATATTACTTTTAGAAATCAGGCATCACAGGGTCAAAGAAAAAGTCTATTATTTGCCTTGAAATTAGCAGAATGGCAAACAATTAAAAACAACAAGGGCTTTGCTCCTATCCTATTACTAGATGATGTTTTTGAAAAATTAGATGAAAATAGAATGTTCAATTTATTGAACTGGGTTTATAAAGAAGACGATGGACAAGTATTTATAACAGATACACATAAAGAACGTTTAGAAAAAGCCTTACAAACCGCCCATATTCAGTTTCAAACTATTGAATTAAAATAGTACAAAATAAAAAAGGAGTTGATTAAGCTCCTTCAGGATTCATGTTGATAATTATTTCACAGTTAGGCAGTAATTCCTGCAACTTGTTGTAATCTTCGGGTGGACATTGATTTGGTAAGTTTAATCGCCTTAAACTTTTCAATTTTTTTAAGCATTTTAAAGATTGTTCAGTTAACAATCCAACTGCCGATAACTCATTCTCAATTCAAGAGATTCTATTTGCTTCACCTAGCTAAGGTTACAGAAAAAATTATCCTAATTAAATTAGCCAAACAGCTATTCAAACGGGTTATTCTAAGTTTGCTCAACTTACCCGATTTCTCAAAAAGAGCATCGGGAACTGGCTTACCCTGTTCAACATCAAATATTACCCCCCTAATGTAATATACACTGATTGTAGATATAACTGCAAATCCTTTAAATACACATTTCAACGATTAGGTTTAACTTGTAGGGTTAAAATCATCACCTTGAGCATTTGCAACTAATGTACTCAAAAAAACATCCATAAAAAATGGATGTAAGGTTTTATGGGCTTCAATAGATAAATGGATTAGTAAGCACATAAAACTAATCAGCATTTTAAGTTCAATAACGATTAATAAAACTTTGTGAAGAAAGAAAGAAATCCATTGCAGTTTTCCACATCAATACTTTTTAAAAACATATTTCTTGGAAAAAGAAATTCAATTCTCTCAAATTCCAGTTACTACAAGATATTTTGAGAACATTCAAAATGTGATGCAAAATTCAATTCTACAATAGTTTATTTATACAATTCAAAAGCTGTACTTATCTATTCACAACTATTCCCCACCCAAAAACTCATTTTAGTATTTTACCCCAGCGAATGTTTAATTTGCAGTTATGGAACAATATCACAAACTGCTGCAGCATATTTTAGATAACGGCACTCAAAAACAAGATCGAACAGGAACTGGCACCATCAGTTGTTTTGGCTATCAAATGCGTTTCGATTTACAAAAAGGTTTTCCATTAGTTACCACAAAACGTTTGCATCTAAAAAGTATCGTTTACGAATTGCTTTGGTTTTTAAATGGAGATACCAACATAAAATATTTGAATGACAATGGTGTAAGCATTTGGAATGAATGGGCCAACGAAAATGGAGATTTAGGTCCCGTTTATGGCAAACAATGGCGTAGCTGGCAAGGTGCAGATGGACAAGTAGTTGATCAAATTACCGATGTAATCAATCAAATAAAAAACAATCCAGATAGTCGCAGATTAATTGTAAGTGCATGGAATGTTGCTGAATTGCCAAAAATGGCTTTAATGCCTTGCCATAGTTTGTTTCAGTTTTATGTTGCCGATGGTAAATTAAGCTGTCAATTGTACCAACGAAGTGCCGATGTTTTTTTGGGCGTTCCCTTTAACATTGCATCTTATGCTTTATTAACTATGATGATTGCACAAGTTTGTAATTTACAAGTTGGCGATTTTGTACACAGTTTTGGCGATGTACATTTATACAATAATCACATTGAACAAACTGAACTAATATTAACTCGTTTACCTTACGAATTGCCAACCATGAAATTAAATCCTGACGTAAAGGATATTTTCGGTTTCAAGTTCGAAGATTTTGTGTTAGAGAATTATCAATATCATCCACATATTAAAGCTCCTGTGGCTGTTTAATTAAAAGGTAAAAGTCATTAGAACACAAATTTCACCTTACAGCTTACTCCTTTGACCTTTAACCTTTAACCTTAATATAAATGATTCTCTCCCTCATTGTTGCAGCTTCAGAAAGTAACGCCATTGGCAAAAACAACTTGTTGTTGTGGCATTTACCCAACGATTTAAAGTTTTTTAAAAATACTACTTGGGCAATGCCTGTTGCAATGGGAAGAAAAACATTTGAGAGTTTAGGCAATAAACCATTGAATGGAAGATTAAATATTGTTATCACCCGTCAAAAAGATTGGCAAGCACCGGGTGTTGTAACTGTTACCAGTATCGATGATGCAATATTTGTAGCAAAGTCTCACAATTACAAAGAATTATTCATTGCAGGTGGTGGAGAAATTTACAATCAATCTTTAGCAAAAGCAGATAAAGTTTATTTAACAAGGGTGCATACACAAATTGATGGCGATACTTTTTTCCCTGAACTCAATATAAAAAAATGGCAAAAAATCACTGAACGTTTATGCAAAGCCGATTTAAAACATTTGTATGATTACAGTTTCGAAACCTGGGAAAAGCTATAATTATGCTGTTTGAATTTATTGATATTGCTTATTCTTTCAGCATACTTTTTATAATTGCTGGAGCATTATTTTTAAAAAAAGAAACAGCCATTTGGTTTAGAAATTTGCTTACAGTTAGCAATCATTTACTCATCTTATACAGTTGGTATTTATTGCATCAGTTTTATAATTTAATAAAATTCATTCTTTCCTTAAATATTAAGGTAGATAAAATTCCTAAACAACCAATACAATTGGGTTGGTTCGAAATCAAATTCATTCTACTCATTACGCTACCCTATTTATTTTTATCTAAAAAATTAGCAAGAAATATAGGACTCAGTTTGGCAATGTTTGTAATACTTCAGTGGGATGTTCTTGTTATGTTGTACAATAGTTTATTTAAGCCACAAACTAGCTTCAGTATTTTGTTTTATATGCCTTATTTGGCAGAATTTAAAATCTTAAACTACTTGTGTTTATTCGTTGCAGTTTATGCTTTACTTTGGCTGCTGAAACGTTTACCAAGTCAGCAATTAAAATAACATGTATTCACCAGTACAATTAGGTTTAAAGTTTGCTAAATATTATCTAACTGCCGATAATGGTAAAGGTCATGGAATACATTCTCCTTTTACATTCGATTTTGTAGTTAATGTATTAAACGATAACCGTACGTTTTATGCTTATGAAGCAATAGAAAAACTACGTTTGTTACTCATGCAAAATGAAGAAACATTAACTATTGAAGATTTTGGTGCAGGCTCAAGAACAGGCTTAACCAAACAACGAAAAGTAAAAGATATTGCAGCCTCCTCATTAAAACCCAAAAAGTTTGCACAACTAATGTTTAGAATGGTCGATTATTATCAGCCAACAAGCATTATCGAACTGGGTACATCATTGGGCATAACAACTAGCTATTTAGCAAGTGCTAAAATCAATAGTCATGTTACAACAATGGAAGGTTCTACTGCTGTTGCCAATGTTGCAAAGAAAAACTTCACTTACCTTAATTTAAAAAATATTGATATTGTAGAAGGTAATTTCGATGTTACCCTTCCATCCACTTTACAAAAAATAACATCAGTTGATTTTGCTTTTATCGATGGCAATCATCTCTATCAACCTACCATCAATTATTTTCAGAAATTACTTCCTTATATACAGGACGAAAGCATTGTAATTTTTGATGATATACATTGGAGCAAAGAAATGGAGCAAGCATGGACTGAAATTAAAAACCATTCATCCGTAAAACTTAGTATAGATTTATTCTTTATTGGTATTCTTTTCTTTAAAAAAGAATTTAAAGTAAAACAAGATTTTGTGATACGCTTTTAAAAAAGCTACTAAATAATACTGTTACTTTGTAAGGTATTCAATAGTCAAGTACAAGCAATCGATTTAGTAACTCTGCTACGCTTGATTCTACCAATTAAGTAATTTCACGCTACAAAATTTAACAATGATCGCAGGAATTCTTAAAGAACCCAACGGTGAAAACCGAGTTTCCCTTTTACCAGAACAAGTTTCAGCTTTAATCAAAAAAAATGTACAAGTTGTTGTGCAAGATGGAGCAGGTCTTACAGCCAGTGCATTCAACCAAGCTTATATTGATGCTGGTGCAACAATTGTTAGCAGAGAAGAAGCCTTAAAGAGTGATTTAGTTTTAAGTATAAATCCTTTAGCCGATGCAGATATTACTCAACTAAAAACAGGTGCAGCAATCCTAGGTGTTTTTCAACCACTGTTTAATACTGAGCTAATGAAAGTATGGGCAAGCAAAAATGTTTGTTCATTTAGTCTAGATATGATTCCTCGTACAACCAGAGCTCAAAGCATGGATGTACTGAGCAGTCAGGCAAATATTGCTGGTTACAGGGCTGTATTATTGGCATCCACTTTATTACCACGTTACTTCCCCATGTTTATGACTGCAGCAGGTAGCATTCCCCCTGCAAAAGTTTTAATATTAGGTGCTGGTGTTGCAGGCTTACAAGCGATAGCAACTGCAAAACGTTTGGGTGCAGTAGTTGAGGTTTTCGATACTCGACCTGCAGTTAAAGAAGAAGTACAAAGTTTGGGAGCAAAATTTGTTGAAGTAGAAGGTGCAGCAGATGCAAGCAAAGCTGGTGGTTATGCTGTTGAACAAAATGAAGAATATAAACAAAAACAACAACAACGTATTGCTGAAAGTGTTGCCAAGAGTGATGTGATTATTACAACAGCTCAAATACCTGGTAAAAAAGCCCCTATTTTAATTACACAACCCATGCTCAATAGCATGAAAAATGGCAGTGTAATTATTGACCTTGCAGCAGCAACAGGTGGCAATACACCTCTTACAAAAAACAACGAATATTTTACAACCGATAAAGGTGTTTTAATTGTTGGCAATAGCAATTTACCAAGTGGTATGCCATTCGATGCAAGTAAAATGTATGGCAAAAATGTATTAAATTTTTTACAGCTTATTATTACCAAAGAAGGTAATATGGAATTAAATTTTGAAGACGATTTAGTGAAAGGAACTTGCATTACCAATGCTGGAGCAATTGTACATGAAAAAGTGTTACCTCAAATTAGTTAACCCTTTTCCCTAAACCTTACACCTTTACCTTAAATATAAAACTATGCTACAAAACTTATTACATTGGTTTACTGCCCATATCGAAATGGTGTATATCGTTTTACTTTCCATTTTTTTAGGTATCGAAGTTATTGGACGAGTTCCAAGTGTTTTACACACCCCTTTAATGAGTGGTGCAAATGCCATTCATGGTGTTGTAATTATTGGTGCTATCATTGTTATGGGACGTGTTGACTCAAATGACTACTTAGCTCTTGGTATTGGCTTTTTAGCTGTGGTTCTAGGAACATTAAATGTTGTTGGTGGCTTTGTAGTTACAGATAGAATGCTTGAAATGTTTAAGAAAAAAACTAAAGCCTAAGACTTAAAATTCCTTACTAATTAATTTTCAAACCATGAGTTTACTCACCATCATTTATCTAATAGGTTCTCTTACATTTATCATTGGCTTAAAAATGTTGTCGCATCCTGAAAGTGCAAGGAAAGGAAACCTTGTTGCTGCTTTTGGTATGACCATTGCCATTTTTGGTACTATCTTTTTATACAGAGATGAAGATGGTCAAAAACTACACAACTACATCTGGATTTTTGGTGCTTTAATCATTGGTACATTGGTTGGTTTTTTAGTAGCTAAGAAAGTACAAATGACAGCCATGCCCGAAATGGTCAGTTTGTTTAATGGTATGGGAGGTGCTTGTGCTATGCTAATAAGTGTAATGGAATTTAAACATGTGTTTTCTTCCGAAAACACCGTTCCTTTCCCTGCTGATACTGTAAGAAATTTGCCAGGATTTTATTTTGTTTATGATGATTTAACGCACCTCAAAATTTTAATTATTGTAACAGGAATGGTAATTGGAGCTGTTTCTTTTGCAGGAAGTATGATTGCTTGGGGCAAATTAAATGGTAAAGTAAAAGACATCTCATTCAAAGGTCAATCTTATGTAAACCTTGTTTTGCTAATTGGTTTATTAAGCTATGTTGGCTACTTTGTTTATATAACACCAATTACTCCAGCCGATTTTCCATATAACTTCATGACACAAGATGGCAGCCTAGCTAAAGCAGCATTGGTTAGTCAGCATATCCCACTTTTCTATGGTATTCTTGCTTTATCACTTGTTTATGGTGTAATGTTTGTATTACCAATTGGTGGGGCAGATATGCCTGTTGTAATTTCTCTATTGAACTCCTTTACAGGTATGGCAGCAGCATTTGGTGGCTTTTTGTATGGTAATCAGGTAATGTTAACAGGAGGTATTTTAGTTGGTGCAGCAGGTACATTGCTTACATTACTCATGTGTAAAGCAATGAACAGAAGTTTAAAAAATGTATTGTTAGGCTCATTTGGTGCAGGTGCCTCTAAAGCAAGTGGTACAAAAGAGCAGGGCAATTATAAAGAAATCTCTCTAAGCGATGCTTCTACCATTATGGCTTATGCAAATAAAGTAATGATTGTACCCGGTTATGGTTTAGCTGTTGCACAGGCTCAACACATTTGTCATGAGTTGGAAAAGTTATTAGAGGAGAAAGGTGTAGAAGTAAAATATGCCATTCATCCTGTTGCAGGCCGAATGCCAGGACACATGAATGTTTTATTAGCAGAAGCGGATGTAAGTTATGAAAAACTCTTAGAAATGGAAGATGCAAATGAAGAATTTAAAAGCACTGATGTAGTACTTATATTGGGTGCAAATGATGTAGTAAATCCTGCTGCTAAAAACGATCCTTCTTCTCCTATTTATGGCATGCCAATTTTAGAAGTTGAAACTGCTAAAAATGTAATCGTTAATAAAAGAAGTATGAAACCAGGTTATGCAGGCATAGAAAATGATTTATTTTTTGCTCCAAAAACATCCATGTTATTTGGCGATGCAAAAGCTGCGTTACAAAAATTGGTTATTGAAATAAAAAATGTATAAAAAATTAACATAACTTAAGTATCGAGTATAAATACATTTGTTATATTGTGATATGAAATTTATATGGTTATATTTTATAAGTGCAATTTTACTGTGTTTGTTCGCAAATGCACAAACCGATAGTAATTATTTCGATAAGAAGTTGGCTCAGCTTCAACAAGAGAATATTTATATTCACTTTGATAAACAAAATTATAATCCGGGAGAAACTATTTGGTTAAAAGCCTATTTTACAACAGGTGGTATCGTTGATACTAAAAGTACTGGTATTAAGATTGAAATCATCAATTCCGCTGGCGAATTGGTAAGCCAAAAAATATTTCCAGTATTAAGTGGAGTTGCTAATGGCAATATTAATTTATCTGCAAATTTACCCACAGGCAACTATCTGTTCAGAGCCTATACAAAATGGATGATGCAGTTTGACTCTAAAGATTTTTATCAAAGAAATTTGATTATTGGTGTACCCAGTTCTAAAAAAAATACTATCAACACCAAGCTAAACATTTCATTCTTTCCCGAAGGAGGTAATTTAATTGCTGGTGTACTGAATTTGGTTGGATTTACCAGTACTTCTAATGATGGATTACCGTTAGAATCTAGTGGAATAATCGTTTCTTCTACAGGGGATACCATTACGCAATTTTCAACATCAGTTGAAGGAATGGGCAAATTTGGTCTTATTCCTAAAGCTGGTGAAAGATATAAAGCCATTGTAACCGAGTCTGTAAATATTAATGAAATTAATTTGCCCACTGTGCAGGAAAAGGGAATTGCATTGCAGATTGCTACTACCAATGCAGGCAAAATGTTTGCAATAAATGCTGTCAATATTCAACCAGCTTATATTGTAGGTTACAGAGATAATGAACTTATTTTTAAAACAAGTTTTCCCGAAAATAAATCTGTTTTTACAGGAACTGTTCCAACCAAAAACTTAAGCAGTGGAATTATAACTATTGCAGTATTCGATAAAGAAAATCATGTGCTTGCACAGCGTCAAACATTTGTAAACAATCAAGA
The DNA here is from genome assembly GCA_044348985.1 of Chitinophagaceae bacterium. Lineage (GTDB taxonomy): Bacteria > Bacteroidota > Bacteroidia > Chitinophagales > Chitinophagaceae > UBA1930. The sequence goes on along the minus strand of JBIKRV010000004.1, from coordinate 78,270 downwards.
ATTTTTAATTAAGCCTATTTTAATAACCGATACAGTTAGTACTGCATACAGAGAAAAAAATGTATATACTTTAAGCTTACCTGATAGCTTAGAAGGTAATTTTTCAATATCCGTTACAAATGCTTACAAAGATTTATCAACCGAAAATAATAACATCGCCAATTCATTATTATTACACAATAAATTAGAGCAATCGTTTTTTACAAACTCAATAAACTTAAATGAAGCTGTAAAGTTGGTTGAACAAAAAACAGATTTATTATTACTTACACAAAAGTCAAGATTTACTGATTTTAGTAGATTACAGGACACTAAAGAATTAAAAACAACAATAGCCGAGAATTATATTTCGTTGAAAGGTACTGCAACAACTAATGGAAAAAAGATTTTACCTGAAACAGATTTAACATTCATTGTTCAAACAAAAGATTCATCCATTAATTATTTATTGGCCACTACAGATAAAGAAGGAAACTTTATTTTAGATGGATTATTGTTTGAAGACACAGCTACTGTTTTTTATCAAAATAATAGTAAAAAAAATAAGGATAAATCAATAGAAATAATCAATAGTTCAACATCTATAAGTAAGGATTTTCAAGCTCCGATAAACCTTGCTAACTGGCACCAAATAGCAGCTTATTTACCAGAGCCTGTTAAGCCATCACAAGCTGATATTGGAGGAATAGATACTTCAGGAACAACAATAACAGGTGTTACAGTTATTGCTGCAAAAAAGAAGAGCCCCACACAGCTATTAGACGAACGTTACTCAAGGGGCATGTTTAGTGGTATGAGTAGATCCGTTATAGATTTTGTAAACAACCCTCCGCCCTTGGGTGGCAATATTTTTCAGTATTTACAGGGTCGTTTTTCTTACTTAACCATTACAGGTACAATGCCAAACTATAAAGTACAGTACAGAAATACTATGAGTTTGTCTGGCGGACCAATTTATATGGCACTTTTTTTAGATGAGTTTCCTGCTGATGCTTCTGTATTATTAACTGTACCTATGCAAAATATTGCAATGATTAAAATTTTCACGAATGGCTTTTCAGGTAGTGATGGTGTTGGTGGGGCATTAGCTGTATATACAAAAAAATTTGAAGATGGATTTACAGATAACAACCTCACTAAACTTAACAAAATTTCTTTACCAGGATACTCAACAGCTGAAATATTTAATTCACCTGTATACAAAAGCACAAAAGAGAGCTTTATAAAGAAAGATAACAGAACTACTTTGTACTGGAATCCTTCTGTTATAATCAATTCGGACAATAAAACTTTTCCTATTAGTTTTTACAACACCGATAATTGCAAAAAATTTAGAATAACTATTCAAGGAATTACTTCTAGTGGAAAATTTGTTTACTTAGAAAAAATAATTGAGTAATTAGTAATTCAAATCATCTTCAATAAGCATACTACTCAAAATAGTATGCTTATTTTTTATGATTATAAATGGGCGGATTATATAAGCCCAATCGTTTAAAGAAATAGCCAAATGAAACACCTAAAACGCCTAAACCATATTCGGTACTTCGCTTTAAATTAATAGAAGATGCGTCATCAAAGTATTTTGTAGGACAGGTAACTTCTCCAATTTCAAAACCAGCATCAAAAATTTGAGCAACTATTTGATTGTCAAAAACAAAATCATCGCTGTTTGCTTCATAATCTACTTTCTCTAAAACAGTTTTACTAAAAGCTCTATAACCGGTATGATATTCACTCAGTTTTTGATTCAATAAAATATTTTGCGTAAATGTAAGTAAACGATTCGCTATAAATTTATATACAGGCATACCACCTTTTAAAGCTCCTTTACCTAGTATTCTTGATCCAAAAACAACTGGATATACATCGTTGGCAATAATGCTACACATTGCCATAATTAATTTAGGTGTGTACTGATAATCTGGATGCACCATAATAATAATATCCCCATCCAATTCTAACGCTTTGTTATAACAGGATTTTTGGTTTCCGCCATACCCCCTGTTTTTTTGATGGGTAACAATGTGCTTAATTCCAAGTCTTTCGGCTTCAGCTACAGTATTATCTTTACTTGCATCATTTACCAATATCACATCATCAACTATTTCAAAAGGTATTTCATTGTAGGTTTGTTCTAAAGTCTTTGCTGCATTGTAGGCAGGAAATACAACAACTATTTTCTTTCCATTTAACATGGGCTAATATTTTTTAACTATTCTGCAAAAATGTGGTTATTTATTCTTTTTTGACTCATTTGGTAATAAATAAAAGGTGGCACGGTTTTTCTGCATATGGTATTGAACAAAAATATTAACGATGAAAAAAATAATGCTCTTCTCTCTTTTTTTAATTGAAGCAGCTGCAACCAATGCCCAAAATCTGGGATCAGACTACAAAACTTCACTTGGCATTAAAGCTTATCCAAGTGCCATTAGTGTAAAACATTTTATAAAAGATAATGTAGCTCTTGAGGGCTTGGGTTATTTCTGGAATTATGGCAGCCGAATTACAGGCCTTTATGAATTTCATGGGCAGGTGAATGGTGTTACTGGTTTAAAATGGTATGCAGGACCTGGTGTACATCTTGGTTTTTGGAACGCTAAGTGGAAAAAAGAATATCCAGTTCGTGAGAGTGGAACAACAATTGGGATTGATGGTGTTTTAGGCTTAGATTATAAAATTAAAGGAGCCCCAATTAATATGAGCATTGATTGGCAGCCATCGTTTAATTTAATTGGTTACAATTATTTTGAGGGCGGATGGGGTGGCTTAGGTATTAGATATACATTCTAACCATTAAATAAGTATAATAAAATTTTAATACAAAATTTAATTTATATGGATATTCTTATTATAAAATGTAGTTTATAACGACCTTTGGTTTATTAAAATTCATTTCAATTTACATATCCAACTTAAATAAACTGTCTACAAATTCTTTTTTATCAAATATTAGCAAGTCATCCATTTTTTCACCAACACCAATAAACTTAACTGGTATTTTAAACTGGTTTGCAATTGCTAAAACCACGCCTCCTTTTGCTGTTCCATCTAACTTGGTTATCGTTAATGCACTAACATCGGTAGCAGCAGTAAAATGTTTGGCCTGCTCCAAAGCATTTTGACCTGTAGAACCATCTAATACCAGCATTACTTCATGTGGAGCATCGGGTATTACTTTTTTAATTACCCTTTTAATTTTGGTTAATTCATCCATAAGATGAGCTTTATTGTGCAATCGCCCTGCAGTATCAATGATTACAATATCACTACCTCTAGAAACAGCACTTTTAACAGTATCAAAAGCCACAGCACTGGGATCGCTGCCCATGCTTTGCTTTATAATTGGTACACCTACCCTATCACTCCAAATAGTTAACTGATCTACAGCAGCTGCTCTGAATGTGTCTGCAGCACCTAAAATAACGTTGTAGCCTACTTTTTTGTAATTGTGAGCCAATTTACCAATAGTAGTTGTTTTACCCACTCCATTAACACCAACAACTAAAATAACATAAGGCTTTTTTCCTTCAGGTATCTCAAAGTTTTTATAAGATATATCGTCTGCATCTATTAACACTTCCTGAATTTCTTCCTGCAACAATTTATTCAACTCTGCAGTACCTACATATTTATCATGCTTAACTCTTTTTTCAATTCGCTCAATAATTTGCAACGTGGTATCTATACCTACATCGGCTTCAACCAAAGCTTCTTCCAAGCTATCTAAAACCTCATCATCTACGCTCGATTTACCAGCAATGCCCTTAGTTATTTTTGCAAAAAAACCTTCTTTTGTTTTTTGCAAACCTTCGTCAAGTGTTTCTTTTTCTTTTTTTCCAAATAATTTATCAAAAAAGCCCATTAGATTGTTTTTTATTGCTTTTTATATGAAATACAAGTTTGTAAAAATGTGTAAATATTGAAAAACTAAAAAAGCCTCCTGCTATTCAGCGGGAAGCTTTACTATATTTGAGTACTTAACCACTTATTTTGCAGCTAAGAAATCTTTGACCTTGTCTTTGTGTACAATGGTTTCTTTAAAGGTATAGGCACCAGTTTTAGGGCTACGTACAGCCTTGATAACTTTAGTCCAGTTTTTTGCCTCAGCGGCTGCTTTCAAGTCTTTTACCTTAGCGTTTTTTGAAGCTGCTTTTGCCATGATTATTTAATTTCTTTATGAACAGTTACTTTTTTGAGAATTGGATTAAATTTTTTGAACTCCAATCTTTCAGGAGTGTTTTTTTTGTTCTTTACAGTAATGTAACGGCTCGTTCCAGATTGTCCTGAAGTTTTATGTTCAGTACATTCCAAAATAACCTGTACTCTGTTACCTTTCTTTGCCATTGTTGTACAATTTTGTAATTGACCCTTGGTGGGTTTATATTTTTTCTCCTTGTGCCCTTAATTGTTTTACTGTTGCAGATAAACCATTTTTATTAATGGTACGCAAAGCTTCAGTAGAAACTTTTAAAGTTACCCAACGATCTTCTTCAGCAAAGAAAAAACGTTTGGTTTGTAAATTTGGTAAAAAACGACGTTTGGTTTTAATGTTTGAGTGAGAAACACTATGACCTGCAAGTGGTTTTTTTCCTGTAATCTGACATACTCTAGCCATAACTCTTTTTTTTCGGGACGGCAAAAGTAAGGGGTTACTGCCAAATATCAATACGTTTTAAAAAAAATATTGGAATATTTTCAGTTTTTTTTACTATCGGTACTCTGTATATTAAAAAAAATCATTTTTAACAGAATCTACAACACAGAATGTAATAAAAAGCTCCTGAAATTGTTTTTCAGGAGCTTTTTATTTTTACTAGCCTTACTATTATTTCTCTTTCAATTTTAGTTCCACCCTTCTATTCTTAGCCTTACCAGCAGCCGTTTTATTATCAGCTACGGGTTGTGTTTGACCATAACCAGTTGCAGTTAATCTGCCTGCATCAACACCTTTCTTTTTAAGATAATCGGCTACTGCATTTGCACGTGTTTGAGATAATTTAAGGTTAGAAGCAGCTTTACCAACATTGTCAGTATGCCCTTCAATATCTAAGATTAGTGTAGCATTGCTTTCTTCTTTTAATAAAGCAGCTACCTCATCTAAAGATGTAAAGCTTTTCTTTAATAACACTGAGCTGCCAGAGGCAAAATAGATGTTTTTAGCAGCCATTTCTACTTTTTGCTTTTTCTCTTCTGTTAATACGGGGCAACCGCCATTGCTAGCAGGACCAGCAAGGTCTTTACACTTATCTTCTTCATCGTTTATACCATCTTTATCTGTATCTGGTATGGGGCAACCTTGATAACGAGCTAAACCAGCAACTGCAGGACATTTGTCTTGCTCATCATTAATACCATCTTTATCGGTATCTGGGACTGGGCATCCGCTGTATTTGGCAATACCAGCAACAGTAGGGCATTTGTCTTGCTCATCATTAATACCATCTTTATCGGTATCAGGAACAGGGCATCCATTATATTTAGCAGTACCAGGTACTGTTGGGCATTTGTCTAAACTATCAATAATGCCATCTTTATCAGTATCTTTTGGTTCTTCTTTTTTAGGAGGCATTGGAGGTAGAATAATTGGCTTTGGTGTTTCTTTTTTCTCTACCAGTGGAGACCCAAATCCAATTGAATAATTAAAATTGTAGTTCGTGGTTGCAGTTGTTACGGGAACTCGATAAGAAATTTGTGTAAATAGGAAAGACTCGGTATTGCCCAAATTAAGCTGAAACCCACCGCCTACAGGGATATAAGCACCAAAATAATTGCCCCCATACATACTGGCACCGATACCGGTACTTAAGTATGGTACAAAAAAGTACTTATCGCTTAACAACTTTAAATTAACATTGGCATCTAACTCCAATAAAAATTTATCTTGGTTTAATTTAGGACGACCTAAGAAAGGATAGTTAATAAATGTACCTCCTAAATTAGCCATAAAATCAACGTGTTCAGATAAGCCTTCGAAGTAACCAACGCTTAATCCTGGGCTCATTTCTGAAGCTTTCGCCCATTGGCTGTTATTTAATACTGATTGGAGTGAACTCGATCCAATAAGATCAGGCGTTTTAAAATCTTTCAAAAAAAAGTTCACACTAAGTGTTGGTCTTTTTTTATAGCTAGGAGCTGTTGTTGTTTGTGCAAATGCAATGTTTGCTAAACAAACTACTAATAAAGACAAGATTATTTTCTTCATAACATGTTTATTGATTTGACAAAAATAAGGGTGGAAACTTATTAACTGAAAATTAAGAATTAATTATTTATCACCAATTGCTACAAGTTAAGCCCTTTCAATCATTGTTCAGTTCTACAAATGAAATTATTCAGTAAATTTAAACTCAATTAATTTGTTATGAATTGCAGCAAATACATTGTATTGCTATCATTTATTTGTGAATCATGTACATTAAACCCTAGTTCTATTACCAAAAACGAATTTGGCTTAGAGGTGTACGACAAACTGGCTTACTACAATTTTTCGGTTAAAAAAGATAGTTTAAAGCAAATGCTTTTGCTAAAAAAACATGTGCCAAACCTAATTTTTGATTGGAAATACGCTACTGATAATAATTTTACTAAACAAGTTTTATACATTAACCCTGAAGCTTTTATGCGAATTGAAGCTGTTATGGCATTGCAAAAAGTAGCAATCGAACTAGAAACTAAAGGATTAGGATTAAAAATTTTTGATGCTTACCGCCCTTATTCAGTTACAAAAAAAATGTGGGAAGTTGTACCCGATGACAGATATGCTGCAAATCCAGCAAAAGGCAGTGGACATAACCGAGGTGCTGCAATAGATTTAACTTTATACGATTTGAAAAGTGGTAAAGAATTATTATTGCCCACCCCTTTTGACGACTTTACTGAAAGAGCACACAATGATTACATGCAGTTAACACCTGAAGTATTGAATAATAGAAGCATTTTAAAAAATACGATGACGAAATATGGGTTTATTCCATTGGAGACAGAATGGTGGCATTTTTATCTACCGAATGCTGCACAAAGGTTTGAACTACTTGATTTAGATTTTAAAACTATGCAAAAAATAAGCAAATAAAAAATGGCCTCATTTGAGGTCATTTTGTTGTATTAATTTTTATCTTTTTCTTCTTTTTTCTTCTTTGCCGTTTTTGGTGTGAGCATCAAAAACATTCTTTTACCTTCAAGTTTGGGTAATGTTTCTGGTGTACCAACTTCGGCTAAACGCTCAGCAAATTTTAAAAGCACCAATTCACCACGTTCTTTAAACATTATAGCACGCCCCTTAAACTGAACATAAGCTTTTACTTTATTACCATCTTTTAAAAAACTTTCAGCGTGTTTTGCTTTGAAGTCAAAATCATGATCATCGGTACCTGGTGTAAAACGCACCTCTTTAACCTCACTTTGCTTGGCATTTGCCTTCATTTCCTTTTCTTTCTTCTTCTTCTCGTAAAGAAACTTTTTGTAGTCAATTGCTTTACAAACTGGTGGATCGGCCTGCGGAGAAATTTCCACCAAATCTAATTCTAATGCCTGAGCAATTTTCAATGCTTCATGCGTTGGATAGATACCTACTTGCACATTGTCTCCTACTAAACGTACCTGTGGTACTCTTATTCTTTCGTTGATACGATGTTCAGGTTCTTGTTGACGTTGAAAACGAGGGTTAAACCTGCCACCTCCCCCGCTACCTCCTCTAAATGGTAATGCCATTAAAACTTGTTTGATTTATAATTTGAAAATTAAAAATAAGGAATAATTTTTCTATTCTCCCGATTTGCGGTTAACAATTTCATCTACAATATTGTTTACAAAATCTTCTACCGTTAATTGACCTGCATCTCCTTTACCTTGGCGACGAATAGAAAGCTTGTTTTCAGCTGCTTCTTTTTCGCCAACAACCAACATATAAGGCACACGAGCCAACTCGGCTTCTCTAATTTTTTTGCCAATTTTTTCTTGTCTTTCGTCTACTTCAACTCTTACACGATGCTTACGCAGCTTAGCTTTTACCTCATTTGCAAATTTCAAAAACTTATCGCTTATTGGTAAAATTTTCACTTGTAAAGGAGCTAACCACACAGGAAATTTACCTGCATAATGTTCTAATAAAAATCCAATAAAACGCTCATGGGTACCCAAAGGTGCACGATGAATAATTAAAGGAATTTCTGGTTGATTATCTTTATTTGTAAACGATAAATTAAAACTTCTAGATTGTGCAAAATCTACTTGATTGGTTGCTAAAGTAAATTCCTTTCCAATTACACTGTAAATCTGAACATCAATTTTGGGTCCATAAAAAGCAGCTTCATCCTGTACTTCAATAAACGGTGTATTGGTTTTAATCAATACATCTCTTACTAGTGCCTCAGTTTCTTTCCAAAGTTCAGGTTCATTTACATACTTCTGACCTAGCTTTTCTGGAGAATGTAAACTTAAACGCATAACATACTTATCTATCCCAAATATTTTAAAATATTTAAGATACATTTCATTTACAGCTTTGAATTCTTCATAAAACTGTTCTTTACTGCAATAAATATGAGCATCGTTCATATGTAAACAACGGACCCTCATTAACCCAAATAACTCTCCACTTTGCTCATATCGATAGCAAGTTCCATATTCTGCCAAACGATAAGGTAAATCACGATAACTTTTTAACTCAGCATCAAATATTTTATGGTGATGTGGGCAGTTCATTGCTTTCAAGTAATACTTTTCTCCATCCATTTCCATTGGAGGAAACATGCTATCTGCATAATAAGGCAAGTGACCACTTGTTAAATATAAATTTTCCTTAGCTATATGTGGTGTAACCACACGTTTGTAGCCACCATCCTCCTCTGTTTCTTTGGCTAATTTTTCTAACTCTTCGATAATAACTGTTCCATTAGGCATCCATAGAACTAAACCAGAACCAATATCATCATTCATTGTATAGATACTTAGTTCTTTTCCCAATTTTCTATGATCTCTCTTCTTGGCTTCCTCCAACATTAAAAGGTGTTCATCCAACTCTTTTTGGTTTGGAAAAGTAATGCCATAAATACGCGTTAATTGTTTGTTTTTTTCATCGCCTTTCCAATAAGCACCTGCAATACTCAATAGCTTAATTGCTTTGATAAAACCAGTGTTTGGAATGTGTGGACCACGGCACAAATCGGTAAAGGCTCCTTGTGTATAAAATGTAATATTTCCGTCTTCTAAATTTTGCAATAAATCCAATTTGTATTCATCGCCTTTTTCCGAAAAATACTTAATGGCATCGGTCTTAGATTTTTCAGTACGAACGAACATATTTTTTTGATTTGCCAGTTCATTCATCTTCTTTTCTAAACCCAATAAATCTTCCTCCGATAATTTATTGTCGACTAAATCTATATCGTAATAAAAACCTTTATCCAATGCAGGCCCAACCCAAAACTTAGCCCCAGGAAATTTAGCTTCGACAGCTTCTGCCATAAGATGAGCAGATGAATGCCAAAATGTATTTTTTCCTTCAGCATCATCCCACGTAATTAATTTTAAAGAAACATCCGTTGTTATTGGTCTTGTGGCATCCCACACTTCGTTGTTAATACTTGCTGCCAAAACTTTTCTGGCTAATCCTTCGCTAATGCTTTTGGCTATATCTATTGCAGAAACGCCTACTTCATATTGCCTGTTTGCTCCATCTGGAAAACTTACGTTAATCATAAATCTTAAACTGTACTATTTTATAAGGCAGCAAAAGTAACGAATGAACACGATACTTAAACTCCCTTAATTTTGAGTTTAAAGAACCTGCAAAAAAACCTTTAACGGTTCTTTGAGAAGTAATTTATAAACCCTGTTGTAGATTTGCTCTTATGAAAAGATTTTTTACACTTATTTTCATATTCGTTTCGATTTTTCATGTGGCTGCACAAACAAAACAGCCTAGCAAAAAGATAAATACAAACCCCTTGCAGAAGAAGAACTCTTCTGTACAAAGAAAGCTTGCACCAACTATTTCAAACAATTCACTTAAAATCAGTAGCAAAAAAATTAATCTAACTGGAATTTGGAGAGGATATTTTGTACAAAAAAGTTTCAACCCTATAAAAGGTAAATATGAAGATGAGACTTATAGGTATGAAGTTCAAATAGACAATCTTACATCAAATGCACTTGCAGGTGTTACTTATTCCTATCAAGATACAAAATTTTATGGTAAAGCATCCTTACAAGGAATATTTACGCAAAAAACAAAAACGATTCTTATTAAAGAATTGAAGATGTTAGAAATTAAAATTTCCGAATTTTCTGACCCTTGTTTGATGACCTGTTACTTAGACTATTCAACCAACAGCAAAAAACAAATTTTAAGGGGTGAGTACACTAGTTTGAATATAAAAAGTAAAAAGGACTGTGGTGAGGGAACTGTTTATTTAGAAAAAGTACCAGAAAGTGATTTTGTAAAGGAAGATTTTTTAGTGAAAAAGAAACCTATAACTAAGCCAGTAACTTCGCCTGTTTCAAAAAAACCTGAACCACCAATGGTTAAGAAGCCAACGGAAACAAGCAAAACTACAGCAAGCTTTTTAAAACCAAAGTTTAAACCTGGTGCAGAAGATGCATTAATAAAACCCGAAACAAAAGCCACTGATAAAAATACAGCAGCAAAAACTGTGAATAGCAAATCGGATGTATTAGAAAAGCATGACGTAAATGAAAAGTCAGCACTTAAACAAGAAGAAGCAAAATCATTACCTAAAGACATAAAGGATAGAACCAACAACTTAATAAAGACGCTTTATGTGGATGAAGGTGAATTATTGGTTGAATTATACGACAATGGGCAAATTGACAATGATACGGTGTCTATTTATCACAATGGTAAACCTGTAATTTTGAAAGGAAGGTTAAGTGGAAGCCCTATTACTGTTAAAATAAAAGTAAGTGCAGAAGACCCAATACATGAATTGGTAATGGTGGCTGATAATTTAGGAGAAATACCACCCAACACTTCTTTAATGGTGGTAACGGCAGGCAGAAAAACCTATCAATTATTTCTCACTTCCGACTTGCAGCGTAATGCAAAAATTGCGTTTGAATACAAACCACAAGGAGACAATAGTAAGAACAAGAAATAACTTATTGCAAATCTCCTTTCCAGTTTAAGTTAATCCCAACTTGGTGTACCATATTGCGTTGATAAAATCCAGTTGCATACCTAAAGTGAAATTTCTTAAATAGTACGCCTAATCCCAGTGTAAAGCCATTTAAATTATTGGAAGTATTGTACACATTTAAATCGTGTCTTCTCAAAAAATTATACCCTGTAGTAAACTCAATTTTTTCTGAGATAAATAGTTGTGCAGCAAATACCAAATGAGCAAATATTTTTTCGGCTGTATAATTTTTCTTTTTATAACTATCGTCGCCTTCAGTTGCTTTAAACAAAGTATCGTTATACAAAATATCGAACCTTTGTAAATGATGAGCAGTAAGTGAAAACTGCAAAGGAGCTTTAGCTAATTTTTTTGTAATGCCCAACTGAACATCAAATGGCAATTCTTCTTTTTGTGTAGATGCATCATATTTTTTGAGTTGAGCACCCATGTTTTTAACTACCAAACTGACTTGCAAAAAATTAGTGGTATCAACAAAAGCCAATGCAACATCAGCAGCTACTGCATTACTTTTAAAAGTTCCAAAATTGCTGTTTATGTATTTAAAAGTTGCACCCAAAAACCAATTTTCTTTATATTGTTTTGAAGCTGATAATTGTACAACATAATCGTTAGCAATAAAACTTCCCAATAGATTTCCTGTTGCATCTGTTTGTTGAGAAGAACCATAATTAAAATAATTGATGCCTAAAGCTACTGTTGTATTTACCTTATTCAAATGATAAGCTGTGGTTAAACTATAATTTTTAATACCGGCTAAAAAATTATTAAATGAAGCGTTCACTTGATGGTGCATTGATTTTCTAAGCAAGGCTGGATTATTAAACCCCAGTCCTACATCATTACTTAAATTAGAAACATTAACACCACCCAAAGCAGCAAATTGTGCTGTATTAGATTGATTCAAAAAATTGAATACAGCATTACCTCCTAATGATTGTGCAGTAAGAAATTGAACTAAGAAGCAAGTAAGTATGGTTAACCAATAACGCATAAGCTGCAAGTTAACTGTTAACGAATTATTGTAACGCTCCCTGCAAATCGTTCAGGTATTGCTAAACCTGGATTAAAATAATTTAGCACATAATAATAAGTACCAACAGGCATTGGCTTACCATTTAAAGTGCCATCCCAAGATTTGGTGTAATCTTTTGTTTCAAAAATTACCTGTCCATTTCTATTAAAAATGCTTATTTGAAATTGAGTTGGTACACATTCCATTTTAGGACCAAAAGCATCATTTATACCATCACCATTTGGAGAGAATGCGTTGGGAACAGTTGTATTACACTCACATTTTACATATTTCACTTCAATACTATCTCTATAAGTACATTGATTGTATGAGGCTTCTACCCAATACAATTTTGCAGCATTGGCCAATAACGTACTGTCTGTTGTATTATCGTTCCATAAATAACTTGCTCCAGGATAGCTTGCTTTTAGTAAAATGGTTTTAGAATTACACAATGTAATATCAGAACCCAAATCCACTACTGGCAATGGCTTTGCGTCGACCCTGTAACTAGATTGTTTTAAGCAGCCAACATTATTGGCTATTGTTGTGTATACATTTGTTTCAGTAACTGTTCGTATACTTCCAGTTACACCATCATTCCAAAGTATACTGGTATTAGGTGGTGTATTCAATGTAACAAGATAACTACTTTTTTCGCAAATGATTGTATCAATTGGCATTTTGAAACTGTTCACAGGATTATCTTCTACAATAATTTCATCTGTAACAAAACAACCATTATTCGTCGTTACTTTAACAGAATAAGTACCTGATGCAGTAATACGTAAAGTATCTTTTGTAGTTCCATTATTCCATAAATAACCAGCCACATTATTCGAAACAATAGGCTTTAATAAATTAGGAGCTGTTGCACAAAACATCGTATCAACACCCAAATACACAGTCACATTTTCTGGTGGGCTAACAACAATGGTATCACGTGATTTGCAACCTGTACTATTGTTAGCAGTAACGATATAGGTATCTGGCGTAAATACAGTTGCTGCAACACCATTGGCTCCATTACTCCACGTATAGAATGCTGAATTATCTGGATTTGTTACAGTTAGATTTAATGAAGATTGACCATTACAAAAAGCAATATTGTTTCCCAAATTGGGCTTCAAGGGACTTGCAACTGCAACAATTTTAATGGTTGTATCAAATACACAACCAAAAGTATCAACCACTCTGTAAAAATAAGAAAGGTTGCCAGCCATATCAGGTTGTATGTTGGCTATTGTACCAGTAACATTTACTAAACCATCGGCAGGTGTTTTCCAATTTTGGCTAATAATTGGTACGTTATACGTTTCAACATTTGGAAATAATGCAGGGTTAAAATCCAATCTCCAATTAAACAAAAAGCCATTATCAGCAGCTAAATTATCCCTTACTTGTAAAGTCCAAGTACCATTTAACGGTGTACCTACCAATGCATTTAAAGATGCAGAAGATGTATAACTACCGCTTGGTAGATACTTTTTATTATTTTGTGCAACACCAGAATTGTCGATAAAACTATAAGTAAAATTATTAGACTCCGCTGCCATTGTACCATAATTTGGAGTTGAATTAAACGAATAGGTATATCCTTTACCTGCAATTCTATATAGTGGGCTCGTTAAAAGTGTCCCTGGTGGTTCATATACAGGTTCTCCTAAAAAACAAAGTCCACCTCCAGGATAAGATTTTAAATTAACAATAACCCCATTAGGTGCTGTTATCGAAATGTTTAAATCGCCTAAATAAGAATGTTCCATATTCATGAAGATTCCTTTGAGGTCATTAATATTTGTAAGAGTTTGACCAGATGCAAATTGGCTAATGAAAATATTTGAGAAGTAGGTAACATCTGAGCCATCAGGCATAAAGAGAGAATCTCCAGAAATCGGTAGGGATAAAAAAGAACCAATCTGTGGTGTTGCATATCCTCCAATTGCTGAAGAATAAGCACTTGGGGTAAGTTTTACAGAATCCCCTACACATAAATTAGCAGGAGCAGTAATTTTAAAGATTGGTTTTATCCCTGTTCTCACTTTTGCAGTAATAGGCAATCGATTAACGCATCCATTCGAGTCAGTAATAATCAATCGTATATTATATCCACCTTCTTGATTGTAAGTGTGAGAAACGTTGGTTAAATTTTTTCGGACAGTATCTTTTCCATCCCCCCAAAACCAATGAAAATAACTGCTTGTGTCTGCCTGATTGTAAATAGTACCATTTTCAGGATAAGAAGAAGACAAATTGAATTGAACTTTACCAGTTGCAGTTAAGCAAATATTTGTATTCCCATTGGTATCCTTTGCGGGCAATGTTCCAATATTACCTATAATTCTTTGTTTGCAAGGATAGCCACACTTTATTTCTGCTTTCCAACCAGATGCTTGGGAAGCAGCATCGGACTTGAATTTAAAAGTTAAGCTACCATTTGTGTTGGTATCTGTTGCAAAAATTGATTGGGCATAAGGAAAAGAAATTGCAGTAAAAGTGTCTATAATTGCATTAGAAGTACTTGGTCCATCATAAACGAATAAAGTATCGCCAGTGTTAATAGCTAATTCCAGAAAATTCATTTGCATTATTCTTCCAGGATTTCCTGGGCTAAATGTTACTGTGTAATCTTCAAAAGCACCATAATTACCGCTGATATTTGAATCGTAAAAAGTACCTAAACAAGTAGTTACAGTTTGGTTGTAGGTAAACCCATTATTAATTGCATAGGTTTGTGCTTTAGCAGTATTACTAAAAAATAAAATAGCTAGTAATGGCAGCAATAAAAACAAAACTTTATTCATAAACACTATGCATTATTGAGCAAGCAGGCTCAAAATTAGGAAAATCATACAGAAAAGTTCTAAAAAAAGAAATCCTCCGTGAAAACGGAGGATTTATAACCCTTAAAAACAACCAACATGAAAAACTTATGCTCTATTAACAGTGGCAAAATAGTTTAGTTCACTTTTATGTACTAACTATTTATAGATATCAGCTATAATCCTTACACAATAGCTATATCTAATACCTGCTGCATAGTCTTCACATAATGAAATTTCATGCCTTTTATAAAATTGCTGTCGATTTCTTTTACATCTTTTTCATTTTGCGAACACATGATAATTTCTTTTAGACCAGCTCTTTTGGCTGCTAAAACTTTTTCTTTTATACCACCTACAGGTAAAACCTGCCCACGTAAAGTAATTTCACCTGTCATTGCTAAGTAAGGTTTTATTTTTCTGCCTGTAAAGGCCGATGTAAGGGCTGAAAGCATGGTTATACCTGCACTTGGTCCATCCTTAGGTGTTGCTCCTTCTGGTACATGAATATGGATTGTTTTCTTACCAAATACTTCATTATCTAAGCCGATTTTCTTAGCATTTGCTTGCAGATAGGTTAATGCTGTTGCTGCACTTTCCTTCATTACATTTCCTAAATTACCAGTTAACTTTAATTCGCCTTTTCCGTCACTTAATACAGCCTCAATAAATAAAATATCACCGCCAACATAAGTCCAAGCTAATCCTACAGCTACACCCGGCATATTTACGGTTTTATAAATATCATTGCTGTAACGAGGTGTTCCTAAAATTTTTTCAATATCAACATTTGTGATTGTTGGCTTAATCTTTCCTTTAACTGCATATTCTTTGGCTTCATAACGCATAATACTCGCCAATTGCCTGTCTAACTCACGTACACCACTTTCTCTTGTGTGATTCTCTATTACTTTTTCTAAAACACTATCGCTTATTTTAAGATTCACTTTTTTTAACCCATGAGCATCTTTTTGTTTGGGAATTAAATGACGCTTCGCAATTTCAACTTTCTCTTCTACTGCATATCCACTTAAATCAATAATTTCCAAACGGTCTCTTAAAGCTGGTTGAATATTATTGATGTTATTGGCAGTTGCAATAAATAATACTTTGCTTAAATCGTATTCTGACTCTAAATAATTATCGTAAAAAGTATTGTTTTGTTCAGGATCTAGTACTTCTAAAAGAGCCGATGAAGGGTCGCCACGATGATCGGCTCCTACTTTATCAATTTCATCTAAAATCATTACCGGATTGCTCGATTTTACTTTACGGATGTTTTGTAAAATACGACCAGGCATTGCACCAATATAAGTTTTTCGATGGCCACGAATTTCACTTTCATCGTGCAAGCCACCTAAACTTACACGTACATATTTACGACCAACAGCATGGGCAATACTACGACCCAAAGATGTTTTACCAATACCGGGAGGACCAACAAAACAAAGTATAGGACTCTTCATATCGCCTTTCAACTTCAATACAGCCAAATATTCTAGTATTCGATTTTTAATTTTTCCCATTCCATAATGGTCGATATCTAAAACTTTTTTTGCATTTTTTAAATCGTAATTATCTGCTGTATGTTCGTCCCAAGGTAAATCCAACATTAAATCGCAATGATTATAAACAACAGAATAATCTGGTGTACTTGGATGCATTCTTTCTAATTTGGCAATGCTGGCATTGAATAAATTTTTTGCTGCTTCAGGCCATTTTTTTGCTTCTCCCTTTTTCTTCATTTCAGCAACTTCACGTTCGTTGCTATCTCCTCCCAACTCGTCTTTAATACTTTTTAGTTGCTGTTGCAAAAAGTATTCACGTTGTTGTTTATCAATTTCAGTTCTTGTTTTATTGGTAACCTTATCTTTTAATTCAGCAAATTGTAATTCACGTTGCAACAACTGAATTAATTTTTCTGCCCTTAATGTAATATCGTTCATCTCAAGCAGAGCTTGCTTTTCAGCCAAATCCGTATTTTGATTACTACTTACAAAATTGATTAAGAAAGTTGGGTTTTCTATATTTTTTAAAATGATAGAAGCTTCTGTTGGCAAGTTGGGCGACAGCTGAATAATTTGTGTTGCCAAATCTTTGATAGACGAAATTAAAGCTTCGAAATTATCTGTATCAGGCTTTACGTCATCCTCTAATACTTTGATGTTAGCCTTAAAATAAGGATCAGTTGTGGTAATATTCAATAACTCAAAACGTTTTTTGCCTTGTATAATAATGGTCGTTCCACCATCGGGCATTTTAATGAGTTTCACAATTTTGGCTACTGTACCAATACTGCATAAATCCTTTATCTCTGGATCTTCTATGTTGCTATCTTTTTGAGCAAGCACTCCAATTAATTTATCGGCTTTGTAAGCATCGTTTACCGCCTTAATACTTTTATCTCTACCAACTGTAATTGGCAATACAACACCTGGAAACAGCACGGTATTTCTTAACGGTAAAACTGGAATTTCACTGGGAATTTGTAAATTTTTGTCTTGGTCAGCATCGTTTTCTCCAATAGGGATAAGGGGCATAAAATCACTCTCATCATCGGCTTGAAATATTTTTTGTTTCGTCATATCAATTTTTTATGTAAGTCAGATTGTCATTAAAATACAACCCATAGCTATCTATGGATGAGGGTAAAATAAGTCAATATTAATGCCATTGAGCAAATTGAGTAAACTTTAAGTACAAATTGACATGTAATATTGAATAATCGAGGGTTGTTTATGCTAAATATGGTGTTAAAATGCTCAAATATGATCTAATGTTGGGCATTTTACACCTGATTGCAGTGAAAACCACGCTGAAGATTGGTGCGTTGGCATTGTGGCGTAGTTGTAACGTAAAGCAGGACTACAGTTGATGCTTGTAGTCCTGCTTGTGTACTAAATTAAAAATCTCAAATTTGTAATTAGAAATTCTAGTATGCTCTTGCAAATAAAACCCTTTGTGTACTTGGTTTTCCTGTTAAAATACAAGTACCAGCTTCTTGCTCATTGTTTAAAGGAATACAACGAATGGTAGCTTTTGCTTTTTCTTTAATGGCATCTTCGGTTTCGGCAGTGCCATCCCAATGTGCACTTACAAAGCCTGTTTTATTGTCTAAAATATCCATAAATTCTTCCCATGTATCTGCCTTGGTAATATGTTCATCTCTATATTGCTTGGCTTTGTTAAACATGTTCAACTGAATTTCTTCCAACAATGCTTGAATGTAAAACTCCAAGCCTTCAACTGGTACAGTTGTTTTTTCTTTGGTGTCTCTTCGGGCAACTTCTACCACATTATTTTTTAAATCTCTTGCACCAATAGCCACACGTACAGGCACACCCTTCATTTCGTATTCAGCAAATTTCCAGCCTGGGCGTTGGTTATCATTGTCGTCGAATTTTACACGGATGCCTAATGCTTTTAGTTGAGGCAATAATTTATCAACCACATTATCAATCATTCCTTTTTCTTCATCTCCTTTAAATATTGGCACAATCACTACTTGTGTAGGTGCAATTCGTGGAGGTAAGATTAATCCTTGGTCATCACTATGAGCCATCACCAAACCACCAATTAAACGTGTACTAACACCCCAACTGGTAGCCCAAACATAATCAAGCTTATTGCTTTTATCGCTAAACTTTACATCAAAAGCTTTGGCAAAATTTTGTCCTAAGAAATGCGATGTTCCAGCTTGTAATGCTTTACCATCTTGCATGAGGGCTTCAATACAATACGTATCTTCTGCACCTGCAAAACGTTCATTTGGTGTTTTCACACCTCTAATTACAGGCATTGCCATCCAGTTTTCAGCAAAATCGGCATATACATGCAACATTTTTTCTGTTTCAATGATGGCTTCCTCCTTGGTAGCATGTGCAGTATGTCCTTCTTGCCATAAAAATTCGGCAGTACGTAAAAACAAACGTGTACGCATTTCCCAACGAACCACATTGGCCCACTGATTGATGAGCAATGGCAAATCACGGTAAGATTGAATCCAGCCTTTATAGGTATTCCAGATAATGGCTTCACTGGTAGGACGAACAATCAACTCTTCTTCCAACTTAGCTTCAGGATCCACCATTAATTTGCCTGGTTTATCAGGATCGTTTTTTAAACGATAATGGGTTACAATCGCACATTCTTTTGCAAAACCTTCTGCATTTTTTTCTTCGGCTTCAAACAAACTTTTAGGCACAAACAAAGGGAAATAGGCATTCACATGGCCTGTGTCTTTAAACATTTTGTCTAATACATCTCTCATGTTTTCCCAAAGGGCATAACCGTAAGGTTTAATAACCATACAACCACGTACAGCACTGTAATCGGCCAATCCACCTTTTAACACAAGGTCGTTGTACCATTGGCTGTAATCCTGTTCTCTGCTTGTAATTTCTTTACTCATATAAATTGTAGCTTTTCACTTTTTTATTTTGTGCAACCAGCTGTAGATTTTCAATTAAACAACTATTGCGTTTTGCACTGCCGATAGCTATCGGCATCAACGTTTATAACACTATTCATCAACCCACCAATTATCGCTTTTAGTCAATTGATGTTTATGCTAAGCCTTTCAACACCTTCAACTCTTTCAACCTTTTCAACTACCTCAACCTTTTCAACTTTTAACTTCTTACCATTACTTTAACAAACTAATTTGCGTTAGCACGTTAAACGGCAAAATATTTGCTTTTAATTGTTTATATACTAAAACGGGGCAAATGTAATTAACTTCACATTACGTAATCTGCTAAAACCACTTATATGAAAAGTAAAATTTTACTCGGCATTATAACCTTAGGTTTATTAACCTCTTGCTCAACTGCATTTAAAAACGGGCAAACGCCAGATGATGTTTATTATTCTCCAGTAAAAGAAGGCGTGGAAGAAACTGAAAGAAAGCAAGACAATAGTGCAACAGAAGACAACAACTTCTTACGAATGAAAGTAAGAAGAAATACACGTTGGAGTCAAATTGACGATTATACTTATTGGAACGATAGTCGTTATAATTACAACTATTGTAACAATTTTTACACCAATAAAAATTCGTTTAATGGTTGGAACAACTATTATTCATACAATAGTTACAATAATTGCAACTGTAATTGTTCTTGGGGCAATAGTTGGACAGGATGGGGAGGGAAAAGAGATTACTGGAACAATCATTTTTATGTGGTGAATTACAAAAACCCCAATATTTACAAGGGTTTTACAGCTGCTAGTAATATTACAGCATATAAAAATAAAAGTTACAGTAATACCAACACAACTTACACAGGTAAACCAGGTACATCTTTTAGCAATAGTTCTAATGGATTTGGAGGTTTGGTAAGAAGGGTATTTACACCAGCTACCAATGGAAGTGCTGGTAGCAGCTATGATAGACCTGCAAGAACTTTTGGTAGTTCGTCATCTACAAGTACAAACACACAGCCATCAACCAGCAGTAGTGCTGGAGGAAATAGTGGTGGCTACAATAGTACAGGAAGCAGCAGCAGTGGTGGACGTGCAGGCAAAAATTAATTCATATACTTTTCCCTCAAAATCAGTATGAATACAATATTGATTGTGTTCATGGTTTACACATATGTCAAAAAACGAAAACAGTATGAAAAAACTTATACTTTACTCACTTATTTTATGCAGTTTTTATGCATCAGCACAATCGCCTGATGAAGCATTACGAACAGCATGGTTTACCTTTAATGGTACTGCCCGAAATATTGCAACTGGTGGTGTTATGGGTAGTTTAGGTGGAGATATTACTGCTGCTCATGTGAACCCAGCAGGATTGGGTTTATTTAAAACAAGTGAATTTGTTTTATCACCAGGATTTCATTTAAACAATAACAAATTGAATTTTAGAGGAACGGATACTACTTCCTCTAAAAATAATTTTAACTACGGTACAAGTGGATTTATTTTTGGTACCCCACATAATCCAAAATACAGCAAGTGGGCAAGTACCGCATTTTCTATTTCAGTAAATCAACTAGCTAATTATAACAATAAGGTACAGTTCAGGGGTTTTAACAACGTGAGTTCGTTTTCTGAACAATATTTAGAAGAATTAATTAGAGATAGAGCCGATACTAATGCAGCTTTAAGTAATTATATTTTTGGTTCATCCTTGGCATTTAGAACTTACTTAATTGATACCATACGAGGTACGTCAGGACAAGTTTTAGGCTACCAAAGTTTAGTACCAATTTCTAGTGGTGTACAACAACTGTATGATGAAAACACCAGTGGTGGTTATCACGAAATAAGCATTGGCTTCGCAGGGAATATGGCTGATAAATTATATTTAGGAGGAAGTATTGATATTCCTGTTGTTGCTTACAATAAAAGCCTTACCTATTCAGAAACAGATGCAACCAATAACACCAACAATTCTTTTAAAAGTTTTACTTATACCGAAGAATCTAAAAGCCGAGGAATTGGACTTGGTGCTAAAATGGGCATCATTTACAAACCACAAGAATTTTGGCGTTTAGGATTTGCTTTTCATACCCCAAAAATTATTTCTTTTAAAGATGAAATAAGAAGTTGGATGACCACCAACACTGAAACTTATGCAGGAACCATTAGTGAAAACAGCAATGCTTTAAACAGTGGCAATGCAGGCGAAAGGAAATACAATATTCTTACCCCTTGGAGAGCCATTGCAAGTGCTAGTTATGTATTTAGAGAAATTGAAAACACCAAAAAACAAAGAGCATTTATTAGTGCAGATATTGAGTATGTAAATTATCGTGGAGCAAGATTTTCGACAGCTGATGATCAAGATATTGTTGGCAAAGAATATTTAAAAGTAGTGAACGAAGAAGTGAAAGATTATTATAAGGGCAACTTTAATTTTCGTTTAGGTGGTGAGTTGAAATTACACACCATTATGTTTAGACTAGGTGGTGCATTTTATGGTAGTCCTTACAAAGATGCTGACTTAAAAGCCAATAGAATTTTAGCTACTGGCGGTATTGGTTATAGAGATCATGGTATTTTTATAGATTTAGGTTATGCCCATAGCTTTAATAAAGATGTTGTTTTTCCTTATCGTTTAAATGACAAACCCAACACCTTTGCTGAACAAAGAGGAAACAGAGGAAATGTAATGTTGACTTTTGGAGTTAAATTTTAACCATGAATTTCTCGAATTACTCGAATTGCACGAATTGTAAATATTGATTACACGAATTTTTACGAATTACACGAATTGAATAAATGCACTTTTGGGTGCATTTATTTTTTTGTGCGTATATGGTTAAGTATTAAATCTAAATCGAATGGCTGAAACCATTGAATTTGCTCATCTTTTTTAAACCAGGTCATTTGGCGTTTGGCATAATGACGAGTATGCTTTTTTAATACTTCGATGGCTTGTTCTAGTGTAAATACACCATCGAGATATTCGAAAAATTCTTTGTAGCCAACTGTTTGTAATGCATTTAATTTTTTGAAGGGGATTAAGTCTTTTACTTCTTCCAACAAACCTTCTTGCATCATCACATTTACTCGTTGGTTAATTCTTTCATAGAGTTGTTCTCTTGGCAATTCTAAGCCAATTTTAATGATATTGAAGGGACGTTGTAATTTCTCTCCTGTTCTAAAACTGTTGATTGACTTACCTGTTGCTTCAATTACTTCTAAAGCTCTGGTTAAACGCTGTGGATTTTGTTGTTCGGCTGTTTGCCAAAACAATGGGTCTTTAGTTTGTAATTCATTTTGCAACCAGGCCAATCCTTTTGTGTTGTATTGTTGATTAATTGAATTACGAATTTCATCTGGAATAGTTGGAATAATATCCAATCCTTCGCAAAATGCTTTAATGTAAAAACCCGTGCCACCCACCAAAATGGCTGTATCATTTTCCTCAAAAACTTCATCAGCTTTTTGTATTGCATATTGTTCGAAGCTTGCAGCATTTACTTCATCGTGAATGGAATGGGAATTGATGAAATAGTGATGTACCTGACGTAACTCAGTTCTCGATGGTTTCGCAACACCAATATTCAATTCTTTGAAACATTGTCTTGAATCGGCCGAAATAATTTGAGTATTAAAATACTTTGCCAGTTGAATGGCCAGTGATGTTTTACCAACTGCTGTTGGTCCACAAACAATAACAACAGTTTTAGGATTCACAGAAGCTACTATTTAATTAAAACTCTTCTTCTACATTGTTATCATCATCAGTTGTTTCAGCATCTGTTGATTCACCTTCTTCGCCTTCGTTGCCAAAACCTTCAGGCGTAACTTCACTTAAATCGTATTTCTCTTCAATATCAGCAAACTTATCTCCTAGCAAACTCTTGGTACCATATTGTTGTGGCCCAATACCTTCTTTACGATTCATTACAGGATATTCCAATTTTGGATTTTCGTCTTTACTTACATTGATTAACTCAACCAAGAAAACCCAATTCTTGGTAAAGTCGTACACATAAATAAATTTTTGATTGGTATTTTTCACCTCACTTGCTATGGGTGTTTCAACCATAAACAATGGAGGTGCAGCATATTCTTTATCGTATTTTTCAAAAGTAATTTCTCGTCCACGTAACCAATTATCGTTGCTGCGATAAAATGTTGCTTGGTGTTTATTATCAAAATCAAAATATTTTAATATTGCAAAGTGCAAATCCTGAAAAGTTTGTGTATGCTTAATGGTGATATCTCTGTAAACAGCATCATCTTCTTCTAAATATATTCTGAACTTTAAAATGGCCATGTTTATTTCTAATTTTTGATTGCTAATTTGAGATTAATTGCTCAAATTATATTCTATTGTTGAAGTGTGCGACGCAACAGGTGCTGAATAGTTGTTCTGCTGTTGGTTACACAAAAAATACAACACTTAAACGAAAATACAGTTTATTGAACAGGTTGCAAATTGAGTTCTTGTGCTTTTATCAACATGTATTGATAAGCAGCATCGTAATTGTTCTCGATTTCACCATCTAAAATGGCTTCTCGAATGGCATCTTTAATTAACCCAACCTCTCTTGAAGGTGTAAGATTAAAAGTTTGCATGATTAATTCTCCAGTAATTGGTGGCTGCCAATTACGCAAATGATCTTTTTCTTCAACAGCCTTCATTCGTTCTTTTACAAGCTCAAAATTTTGTAAATAACGCTGTACTTTTTGTTTGTTTTTGCTGGTAATATCAGCATTACACAACATCATTAATGCTTCTATATCTTCACCTGCATCGAATAATAAACGCCTAATTGCACTATCGGTAATATTTTCTTTGGTTAATGAAATAGGACGTAAGTGTAGTGCCACTAATTTTTGCACCAAACGCATTTTTTCGTTGAGTGGCAACTTTAATTTAGTAAAAATTTTAGGAACCATTCTTGCACCAACTACTTCATGCCCATGGAACGTCCAGCCAAAGCCTTCTTCAAAACGTTTGGTGTTGGGTTTGGCAATGTCGTGTAATAATGCTGCCCAACGCAACCATAAATCGTTGGTGTTTTCGCTGATATTATCCAGCACTTGTAGGGTGTGATAAAAATTATCTTTATGCCCTTTTCCATCTACATACTCAGCACCATGCAATGCCATCATGGGAGGAAAAATAATTTGCAGCAAACCGCTTTTGCTCAGCAAATCCCAACCTATAGAAGGTTTGGGAGCTAGCATAATTTTATTAAGTTCATCGGTAATTCGTTCTTGAGAAACAATGGTAATTCTATCTGCCATTTTTGTTATGGCTTCAAATGTTTTTGGAGCAATGGTAAAGTTGAGTTGTGTTGCAAAACGAATAGCCCTCATCATGCGTAAAGGATCATCGCTAAAAGTTTGTTCGGGCTCTAAAGGTGTTTGCAAAATGCCAGCTTCAATATCTTTCAGTCCATCAAAAGGATCAATCAACTTGCCAAAGTCATCTTTATTTAAACTTATCGCAAGTGCGTTAATGGTAAAGTCTCTGCGGTTTTGGTCGTCTTCTAAAGTACCAATTTCAACGATGGGTTTGCGACTATCTTTGTTGTAACTCTCTTTTCTTGCACCAACAAATTCGACTTCAAATAAATCTTCATCCGATTTATTTGAAGCGACTTTTATTTGAGCTGTACCAAAATTTTTAAAGAATGCAACGTAAGGTTTAGGATTAAAAAAAGATGCTGAAAAATGTGCTAGTTCAATTCCATCGCCTAGGCACACAATATCTGCATCTTTTGTAGCACGACCTATAATTTTATCTCTAACAAAACCGCCAATTAAAAATGCTGGGACATTTAATTGCTCAGCAGCCTTTGCAACCTTTTTTAAAATAAACAATTCTTGCTCTGTGCACTGAATATCCATACACGGCAAAGATATAGTTGAGAAGATAAGATTGTGCTAATCGATAAGCAAATCGTTGTTGTAAAAATCCCAATCGTAATAAGGATGATGTTCTAAACTGTTGTTGTTTACTGGAACTGCAATTAGCTTTCTATCTGAGTTTTTTATGTTATTGATGGTTTTATTGAACCCTGTTTGTACCATCATGGTTAAAAATGATTGTACTTTTTCGGTTGGAATATTCAATGTGAACTGTGCCATAATTATAAAGTTTAATGGTGAAATAATTACCCATTAGATAGAATAATGCAATGAATGACACAAACCAGTGCGTTAAGATTTTGTTAGAAGAAGGAATTATTGGGGGACTATTCGAACTCTAGTTCATTGCTGAAAAACTCCCAGTCGAACAATAAAAACTGAGATAAATGAGTGGGAAATATTTTTTTTGAAGATAGTTGGCTACCCTTAGACTGAATGATATTATCCTTAATACCCAGTTTTACAATTGCCTGTGAAAAGGAATGCATGTTATCTGATGGAATATCAAGGATTACTTTTGCCATGATGCGAATTTTAAAAGGTACAGCATTAGAACAGATTATGCAAAGTTTTGTTTAACCTTTTTGCTTTTTTTGCCTTTAGATTCATATCTAATTAATAATCAACCAACTAACAAAAAAGTATTTTCGCACAGGTTAAGAACAGGTTTATGCACAATGCTTATTCCCTAATAACAACTACTTCATTATCAGTCCATTTTACAATTGCAGATGGTTGTGCAGGAATTTCGTTTCCTTGCGTATATTTTACTATATAATCTACCTTTTCGATAACTCCTGAAACAATTTCTTTAAAAATTGAAGGTGCTGGCTGATTACTTATGTTGGCAGAAGTACTAATGATAGGTTTTCTAAAACGCTTAATCAAGTTTTTACAAAAGTCTTGTTTACAAATTCTTATGGCAACTGAACCATCGGCTGCTAAAACATTATCAGCCAGTCCAATTACATTTTCATAAATTACTGTGGTGGGTTTGGTTTGTTGGTCTAAAAAATCGAAAACTGCCAAATCTAATGTGGCTACATATTGCATCAACTCACGTTCATCACTTACCAAAACCACAAAACTTTTACTTTCGGTAGGTTGTTTTAAATCAAAAATTTTTTGCACCGCTGCTGCATTGGTAGCATCGCAACCCAATCCCCAAATTGTATCAGTTGGATATAAAATGATACCTCCATTATGCAATACTTTTAAGCAAGCTTCTATATCGTCTTTAAAATCGGTCATTCAATTAATTATAATTTTTGGTATCCATCCATAACGGCTGCTGCACATTTTTGTTGGGTAAATAATTGGGCATGTTGCCAGCCTTTTGCAATCATTTTATTTCTTAGTAATTCATTTTCTGCAATTTCAATCATTGCATTGGCTATTTCCTGTGGCTCCAATGGATTTACATAAAAAGCAGCATCGCCTCCTGTTTCAGGCATACAAGAAACATTACTGGTAATAACAGGAATATTGCTCCACAAAGCTTCTAAAACTGGAATTCCAAAACCTTCAAAAGTAGATGGATAAATCATTGCCAATGCTTGCTGATAAATAGCTGGAAAATCTTTGGCTGATTTGAAATCGGGGTTTTGAAATTTATCTGATAAGAACACCACTTGATTGTTCAACTGATGTTTTGTTAAATATTCTTGTACTTGATCTTTGTATTTCCCTCCACTACCAATTACCATTAAAGGAATATCCAGCTTGTCTTTCACCAACTGGAGAGCTTTACAAATATTCAACAAATTTTTTCGTTCAATAAGTGAGCCCACAAACAAAAAGTATTTATCTGGTAATTGATAAAAGGCTTTCACCCGTTGCATTTCAGCTTCATTAACAGTTATGCCAAAAGATGGATTACAACTTTGGTAGCATATATCAATTTTATTTGCTGGTGTTCCATAAAACTGAATAATATCATCTTTAGTTTGTTGGCTAATGGCAATTACCCTATCAGCATTTGTACATGCATATTTAAACTTCTTGCGATAAATTTTTACATCGATTGGATTGTATTGTTCGGGATTTCTTTCAAAAATTAAATCATGTATCGTTACGACAGATTTTATACCCGTACTTTGAATACCTACAGGAATTTCGTGGCTCAATCCATGAAAAATATCTATTTCAAGCTTTTTCAAATCTCTTTTAACCCAACTGCTTCTCCAAGCAGATTTTAAAACAGTTGAAGGAAATGTTGAGGGCTCAATTATCTGTACGTTCTTATGCTGTTTTACTTCATCAAATAAATTGGTTTGCTTAGGTGTAAAAAGATAATAGTCATGTTGAGGAAAATATTGAGCCAACGAACTAATTAAAGTTCGACTGTAATGGCCCAAACCAGTCCCATTGGTAAATGCCCTTTTTGCATCGAAGCCTATTTTCATTTTCCCATTTTACTTGAACTGCAAAAATGCAGATTAATATTGATTGAATACTGCAATTCGAAAAGCACAATTATGTACAATCTACATATTTAATCAACAAAATATGTTGTAATCGGGAATTATCGCAACTCTCTTTTTTCCATATCAGCTTTAGCAAGTATTTTCGCAACCACATTTAATAAAAATAAAAATACTATGGCATACGATGTAGTTGTAATTGGTAGTGGTCCAGGTGGTTATCCTGCTGCTATCAGAGCTTCTCAATTAGGATTTAAAGTAGCTGTTATTGAAAAAGAAAGTTTAGGTGGTGTATGTTTAAACTGGGGTTGTATTCCAACCAAAGCTTTATTAAAAAGTGCTCAGGTGTATGAATATTTAAAGCATAGTGCCGATTATGGAATTAATGCAACCGGAACACATGACTTTGGTGCAGTTATAAAACGTAGTCGTGGTGTAGCCGATAAAATGAGTAAAGGTGTTCAATTCTTAATGAAGAAGAACAAGATTGATGTGATTATGGGCTATGGCAAAGTAAAAACTAAGGGACAAGTAGAAGTTACTGCTGCCGATGGAACTAAACAAATTGTAGAAACCAAATACATTGTGATTGCAACAGGTGGTCGCAGCCGTGAATTGCCAAACCTAAAGCAAGATGGCGTTAAAGTAGTGGGTTACCGTGAAGCAATGGTAATGCCAACCCAGCCTAAAAGCATGATTATCGTTGGTAGTGGTGCAATTGGAGTTGAATTTGCTTATGTGTACAACAGCATGGGAACTAAAGTAACCATTATTGAATTTATGCCAAGAATTGTACCTGTTGAAGATGAGGACATTTCTAAAGAATTGGAAAAACAATACAAAAAGCAAGGCATTGAAATAATGACCAACGCTTCTGTTGAAAGTTTAGATACCACTGGTGCTGGCGTTAAAGCATTGGTTAAAAAACAAGATGGCATCACTATTACATTAGAAGCTGATGTTGTTTTAAGTGCAGTAGGTGTTGTTGCCAATATTGAAAATATTGGATTGGAAGAAAATGGAATTAAAGCCGATAAAGGCAGAATTATAGTTGATAAATATCAGCAAACTTCATTGGCTGGGGTGTATGCAATTGGTGATTGTTCTCCAGGACAAGCATTGGCTCACGTTGCTGCCAAAGAAGGTATCAATGCTGCTGAACACATGGCTTACATGGAAAAGAAACACCATCATTTACCAGAAGCTATGGACTACAACAATATTCCTGGTTGTACTTATTGCACTCCGGAAATCAGCAGTGTTGGCTACACAGAAAAAGCTGCAAAAGAAGCAGGTTACGATATTAAAGTGGGTAAATTTCCTTTTGTTGCAAGTGGTAAAGCAAGTGCTGCTGGTGCAACTGAAGGTTTTGTAAAAGTAATTTTCGATGCAAAATATGGTGAGTTCTTAGGCTGTCATATGATTGGTAACAATGTTACTGAAATGATTGCTGAAGCAGTTGTTGCAAGAAAATTAGAAACCACCGCTCATGAAATTTTAAATGCTGTTCACCCTCATCCAACAATGAGTGAAGGATTGAAAGAAGCAGTTGCTGCCGCTTATGGCGAAGCAATAGATATTTAAATTGGTTGCTTGATGCTAGATATTGGATACTAGATGATGGCATTAAATAAAAAAGAGGGTTGCAAAAATTGCAATCCTCTTTTTTATGTGTGTTGGTTTACTTTTTTAAGAATATTCTTTTATCTTCAATTGAATAGGTTTAGTAGCATAATGGCAGCATTTTTGCTTTCGGCAAGCATATTTCAAACACAAATTTTGCTTATGAATCCCTTTTGGACCAATATAGTTATTCAATCAGCTTTAAAACAAAAAACAGGTAAAAAGCCTCCTAACAAACCATCGGATTATGTAATTGCCAAAGCATTTAGAGAATTAAAAATTACTGCTGTTCGTAACATAAAAGATGTAATCCTAATAACCTTAGGCATCTTTTCTGCTGCATTTGGATTTAAAGGTTTTTTGTTAACCAATCATTTTATAGATGGTGGTGCTACAGGTATTTCGTTGCTTATTTCAGCATTAACCAAAACACCATTGTACATTTTATTAATCATTGTAAATATTCCATTTATTTTATTGGGCTATAAAGTAGTAAACAAACAATTTGCCATTAAAACAGCATTGGGCATTAGTGGATTGGCATTGGTGGTAGCAACTGTTAATTTTCCCAATGTAACCAATGATAATTTATTGGTTGCTGTTTTTGGAGGTTTCTTTTTAGGTGCAGGCATTGGTTTGGCTGTTAGAGGTGGAGCTGTGATTGACGGAACTGAGGTATTGGCAATTTTTCTCAGCCGAAAATTTGGAACCACCATTGGCGACATTATAATACTGATTAATGTTGCTATTTTTTCGGCTGCTGCGTATTTATTATCTATGGAAATTGCTTTATATTCGATGATAACCTATTTAGCGGCTTCAAAAACACTCGACTTTATTGTTGAAGGTATAGATGAATATACAGGTGTAACCATTGTATCTACCAAGAGTGAAGAAATTAGGCAAATGATTATTCATCAATTGGGTCGTGGCGTTACTATTTATTCAGGCAAAAGAGGTTATGGTAAAAAAGGAGAAACAAAAGATGTAGAAATTATTTATACCGTTGTTACCCGTTTAGAATTGAATAAATTGAATACCGAAATTCAAAAAATTGCTCCTGATGCTTTTGTTGTAATGAATACTGTTAAAGACACTAAGGGTGGAATGATTAAAAAAAGGGGAATTAAGCATTGATGATTTTTCTTACGACTAAAAACTAATATCATTTATTTTATATCTTGCTATTTACTAAATATACTTATTAGAAGGTAACAGTTAAAAAAGCCACACAACAAAATAACTTAAAATGAATCACAAAAAACTATCAGAGTTAACAGATCAAGAACTGTTAGATGAGGCAAAGAAAATGAAATCAAATTCTATAATCAATATTTTATCAATTGGTTTTTTAGCATGTGCAATATTTTACAGTGTTATAAAAAACACATGGGGATTTTTTACACTTATCCCTTTGTATTTCATTTATAAATTGACCAATAATTCTAAATATAATTCCCAAGAGTTAAAAAGTATTTTGAAAGAAAGGAATTTGAAACTATGTGAAAGAAATTACAGAACCTGTTGATACAATTTGATTGTGATATAGTATTGCAGTATTAAGAATTAAAACACAGCTAAACAAACAATCCTAAACACTACAATTTCCTATGAATAAAGACACACAAGCATACAACGATGCTCAACTGAACGAAGACAAAGCCATTTGTAATTTGCTGGCTAAGGAAATAAATAAATACTTACCTAAAGCCGAAAATAAAATTTGGCATGGGCATCCGGTTTGGTTTTTAGATGGAAACCCTGTTGCAGGATACAGCAAATTAAAAAGCTGCATTCGACTGTTATTTTGGAGTGGACAATCGTTCGATGAACCTAATTTACAAAACGAAGGAAGTTTCAAAGCTGCTGAAATACGCTATACGTCTGTAGAACAAATAAATACCAAAGATTTAGCACGTTGGCTAAAAAAATGCAAGTCTATTCAATGGGATTATAAAAATATAGTTAAACGAAAAGGTGTATTAGAAAGATTGAAATAGAATATTTGTTGCAAAAAAGCAGATAAATATTGATTAAGATAGACTAAAAAAGTATGAAATTATTTGAAGACATCATAGAGCCAACAAAAAATTTTCTACCCCAAGATGGAGTGGTTAACTATTATGGAAAATTATTGAATGAGGCTACGGCCAATCAGTATTTAACGGTTCTGCTAAACACCATCGAATGGCAAAATGATGAGGCTATCATTTTTGGTAAAAAAATAATTACCAAAAGAAAAGTAGCCTGGTATGGTGAACAACCTTTTGCCTATACCTATTCGAATACAACTAAGCAAGCCTTACCATGGACTAAAGAATTATTAGCATTAAAAACACTAACCGAACAAACAACAGGCGAAACATTTAATTCGTGTTTGCTCAATTTATACCATACAGGAGAAGAAGGCATGGCTTGGCATAGTGATGGAGAAACCAGCTTAAAAAAAAATGGTGCAATTGGTTCATTAAGCTTTGGAGCTGAAAGAAAATTTGCCTTTAAACATAAGCAAACCAAAGAAAAGGTTGAACTAGTATTAGAACATAGCAGCCTTTTAGTGATGAAAGGCACTACACAAACACATTGGTTACACCGACTGCCACCAACAAAACTAATTTCGAAAGCAAGGGTTAATTTAACTTTCAGAACAATGGATGTACAATAAAAATGAAATTCCTTGCACTATAAAATAGCATTGCTTAAATTACTGTAAATAAATTTG
Source organism: Chitinophagaceae bacterium (assembly GCA_044348985.1). Lineage (GTDB taxonomy): Bacteria > Bacteroidota > Bacteroidia > Chitinophagales > Chitinophagaceae > UBA1930. The sequence goes on along the minus strand of JBIKRV010000004.1, from coordinate 46,159 downwards.
AAAATAGAATAAACAGTGTAATGAAACCAATAGCAGATAAATACCAAATTACTTTTGAAACTTGGAATAAACTTGCCCAATTGTATGAAGAAAAGTTTATGTACTTAACAAACTACAATGAAAGCTACGATTATCTGTGTGCTGCTATATCCAAGCCCAATTCATCGATTCTTGAATTGGGTTGTGGACCGGGAAATATTACAAAATACTTGTTGAATAAACGGCCTCACTTTGAAATTCTGGGTACAGATATTTCAGCAAATATGATTGCACTTGCACAAAAGAATAATCCAACTGCAAAGTTTCAACTGCTCGATGCCCGTGAAATACTTTCACTCAACAAAAAATTTGATGCAATTGTTGTCGGATTTTGTTTACCGTATTTATCCGCTATTGACTGTAATAAACTTATACAGGATAGTAAAAAATTACTAAACAACAATGGTATTATTTACATCAGTTTTGTTGAAGGTGATTATGTAAAATCAGGTTTCAAAATCGGCAGCACAGGCTATGCTGCATACTTTTATTACCACAACTTAACCAGCCTTCAACAGTTATTACTTGAACATGGTTTCAGAGAACTGCATGTATTGCACACCAACTATGCAACTACACCAAACAATACTGAAATACATACCGTACTTATTGCACAACAAGAACAAATTGAACAATAATGAAATCCCCTAACCCAACAGCCATTTGCTTTGGAGAAGTTTTGTGGGATATTTTTCCAGCAGAAAAAGTAGCGGGTGGTGCTCCAATGAATGTTGCCATACGTTTGCAATCGTTAGGTATTACTGCAACCATTATTTCAAAAATTGGCAATGATGTATTGGGCAAAGATTTGTTACAAATTATCAACGAAAAACAGGTAAATACTTCATTTGTACAAGTTGATAATACTTTACCTACAGGCGAAGTACAAGTGCATTTAGATACTTTAGGAACACCAAGTTATACCATTGTACAACCATCTGCATGGGATGCAATTGAATGGAATGAACACTTACAGCATGCAGTTGCAGCAACTGATGTATTTGTGTTTGGTTCTCTGGTTTGCAGAAATGATGTTTCAAAAAAAACCTTATTGCAACTTTTAGAAGTTGCAAAATTTAAAGTGTTCGACGTAAACCTGCGTTCACCTTATTACAACATAGAATTGCTTATTGAATTAATGCAAAAAGCAGATTTGATTAAACTAAATGATGAAGAATTAAATATCATTGCTGGTGCATTAAATGCATCAGCCAAAACCATTGAAGAGCAAATTCAATTTATTACAGCACTTTCCAATACACCTACAATATGTGTTACAAAAGGTAAAGATGGAGCAGTATTATATAGCAATAATCAATTCTATACACATCTAGGTTTTAAAGTTGTAGTAGCCGATACGGTGGGTGCAGGAGATAGTTTTTTAGCTGCTTTAATTATGCAATTATTGTTACAAAAAGAACCTGCCGAAATACTTCCATTTGCCTGTGCAATAGGCTCATTGGTGGCTTCTAAAAAAGGAGCCAATGCCAATATTACATTCAATGAAATTGAAGATTTAATGAATACTGAATAAATGTAAACCCACAATAATAAAAGAAGTTGTGTGAAATTAAATAGCTTGTGCTAATAGATTACTATTTTTAGTTTTAAATCAGCCTGATGAAAAAGTACTTTACTATTATTGTATTAATTGTATTTCAAGCAAAAGCTCAAATAGTTTTTTTACCAGAGGAGCTGGTTAACCCTTTAATGGGAACCGATTCTAAATACACCTTATCTAACGGAAACACTTATCCTGCCATTGCTTTGCCATGGGGTATGAATTTTTGGACTCCACAAACCAATAAAATGGGTAATGGTTGGCAATATCAATACAGTGCCGATAAAATTCGTGGCTTTAAACAAACACATCAACCAAGCCCATGGATTAATGATTATGGTCAGTTTTCAATTATGCCAGTAACAAACCATTTGGTTTTTGATGAAGAAAAAAGAGCAAGTTGGTTTAGCCACAAAACAGAAACGGTAAAACCATATTATTATTCAGTTTATTTGGCAGATGCAAATGTTACAACTGAGATTTCTCCTACTGAAAGATGTGCTATGTTTCAGTTTACTTTTCCTAAAGCTGATAGTTCATTTATTGTAATCGATGCTTTTGATAAAGGCTCTTACATTAAAGTGATTCCCGAACAAAATAAAATCATTGGTTATACTACAAAAAACAGTGGCGGAGTTCCTGCCAATTTCAAAAACTATTTTGTGATTTATTGCGATAAAGCTGTTGAATACTTTAAGTTAATGGATAGTGGTAAAGTAGTATTGAATAATCGTGAAATCACATCTGCTCATGCGATTGGTGCTATTGGATTTTCCACAAAAAAAGGAGAACAGGTACATTTAAAAATTGCATCTTCATTCATTTCATTTGAACATGCTGAATTGAATTATGCTAACGAAATCAAATTTCAATCGTTTCAACAATTGATTAAACAGGCTAAGCAAGTTTGGCATACTGAACTGAGTAAAATAAAAGTAGAAGGTGGAACAGATGAACAGTTGAAAACATTTTATTCATGCTTGTACAGGGTTTTATTGTTTCCAAGAAAGTTCTATGAAATAAATAGTGCCAAACAAATTGTTCATTATAGCCCTTACAATGGTAAAATTGAAAAAGGCTATATGTACACGGATAATGGTTTTTGGGATACATTCAGAGCAGTATTTCCCTTTTTCACTTTAATGTATCCAAATGAAAATGCAAAAATGATGGAGGGATTAGTGAATACATATAAAGAGAGTGGCTGGTTGCCTGAGTGGGCAAGTCCCGGACATAGAGATTGTATGATTGGCAGCAATTCTGCATCTCTAATTGCTGATAGTTATTTAAAAGGAATTCGTGGTTTTGATATCAATACTTTATATGAAGCATTGGTTAAAAATAGTGAACAAGAAGGCCCATTAAGTTCTGTTGGTAGAAAAGGTGTTCATTTATACAATCAATTGGGCTACGTTCCTTATGATGCAGGTATTAATGAAAGTGTTGCACGCAGCTTAGAATATGGTTATGCCGATTTTTGTATAGCTCAATTGGCAAAAGCATTGCATAAACCAGTTGATGAAGTTAAACAATTTGAGCTCCGTTCTCAGAATTATATAAAGCTTTTTGATACTTCACATTTATTGATGAGAGGAAAAAATAAAGATGGCAAATTTCAATCGCCTTTTAATCCGTTTAAATGGGGAGATGCTTTTACAGAAGGGAATAGTTGGCATTATACCTGGAGTGTTTTTCATGATGTAAATGGATTAAAAAAGTTAATGGGGGGAGATAAACAGTTTATAATAATGTTAGATTCCGTATTTACCATGCCACCAGTTTATGATGAAAATTATTATGGACAAGTAATTCATGAAATACGTGAAATGCAAATAACCAATATGGGGCAATATGCCCATGGCAACCAACCAATACAACATATGAGCTATCTGTACAATTATTCTAATCAACCTTGGAAATCTCAATACTGGGTAAGAGAAGTAATGAACAAACTATACCAACCAACTCCAGATGGTTATTGTGGCGATGAAGATAATGGACAAACAAGTGCCTGGTATGTATTTAGTGCAATGGGATTTTACCCTGTTTGCCCTAGCAGTAACCAGTATGTTTTAGGAAGTACATTATTTAAAAAAGTTACATTAAACTTAACATCAGGTAAACAATTTATTATTGATTGTACTAATAATTCTTTTACAAATAAGTATATTCAGAATATGCAGCTAAACAATAAAAGCTGGAATAAAAATTTTTTGAATCATGCTGATATTGTTAACGGAGGTATGCTAAAAATTAAAATGGGTAGTACACCTAATTATCATAGAGGTACTACCCAAGTTGCTTTTCCTTATTCGTTTACTAAATAAATTACTGACCCATTCCGCCCATATCTCCTCCTCCACTTTGATCAGCTTTATTGTTTTTACGCTTGAACAATGTAATATCAAATTTACCAAAGCGATAACTAAAATTAAGACGCAAAACTTGGGGGTCTCTTAATCTATAAGTTTCCTGTGTAAAAAAAACTGCTTCGGTGTAGGTTTCTACTTGTGTTCTAAAAATGTTATTTGCACTTAATGTTAATGACCCACTTCTTCCGTTTTTCCATGTCCAGTCTTTTCTTAATGCAACATCTACATCAAAGTAACGGGGTAAGGTGTAACCTTGTGCAAGCGTTTGCTGACCACCGCCCCACATCATTCCACCACCTCTGCCACCTCCGCCGCCGCCACTGCCACCTTGTGGTAATAAGGTTTTCGAACGAGCATCTCCTGAAACTTGTAAAGAAAGCCCTTTATAAAGTTTAAAATTACTATTCACTTTTGCAAACCAGCTAACAATGGAATTATCAATTGTTTGACCAGGAATATTTGCATTGATTTGTGAATTGTACAAATTAAAATTCAATGTCAAGTCCCACCATTTATTTACAGGGAACTTATTGGTTAATTCTAAACCGTATGTATAACTGTTATTGGCGTTTATATTACTGGTATAAAATAAGCTATCGGTAGCTATTTGGCCTGCTTGTGTATTTTTATTGATGTCTTTAAAAATATAACGTGTAATTAGATTGGTACTATATTTAAAGTAAGCCGTTGCTAAAAAATTTGAACCTTTTTTGTAGTTATTACTATAAGATAGTTCTAACGAATTTGTAAATTCAGGTTTTAATGCAGGGTTTCCAACTGAAGGATTTTGTGGATCCGTAAAATCATAGACTGGTAGCAGTTGAAAGAAGTTTGGTCGGTTAACCCTTCTAGAATAATTCAATTGCAGATCTTGTTTGTCAGTTAATTTATAGGTTATAAATGCACTTGGAAATATGCTTAACGGGAAGTTTACTTTAAAAGTTGAAGAGTCAGTTCCATTAAGTTTTAAAAGATTACCTGTATAATTAGAGCTTTCCACTCTAAGGCCAAGCTGGTAACTGAACTTTTTGTATTTGAAACTGTAGGTAGAGTATGCTGCAAAAACCTGATCATTAAATTTATAACGACTACTTGAGCGTGGACTTAATATAAAACCTGCATTACCAATATTATCATTAATGTATTGCATGTTATTTGTACTGAAATCTCTTATTGCGGCTCTAGCACCTGCTTCGAACTTAGTATTTTCTGATAGCTGATTTTCATAATCTGCTTGAAGGGTAAAAAATTTGTTTGAACCATCTCCATTACTTCTTTGCTGATAGTAAGGATATTTTTGACTGCCGATTGTTGAATAAATTAATGAACCAATATTTGTTAAACTGGTATTGGTACTGGAGTTATAGTTTGCATCGGCAGAAATACTATGTCCATTTTTGGTAAAATTGTGTTTATAACTTAATTGTCCACCAAAATTTTCAAAAATCATCTCTGAATATGTATTTCGATTGGTATTAGAATTAAGCGATGTACTCGAAGTATCTATGCGTTGTAAACCTTCATTGTCAAAACGACCTTTATTATAGTTACCTGTAATAGAAATAGTGTTTCTGTTATCAGCAAAATAGTCCAACCCGCTTCTAAGAAAAGCAAAATAACCATTGTTGGTATTATCGCTATTTGATGCGACCTTCATAGGGTTAGCTATGCTGAAATTTGTTCCTGCAAAAGCAGTACTAATCGATTTCCGTTGGTTATAATTGCCACTTCCAAAGAAGTTTACTTTATCTTGTCTGAAGTTAATATCTCCACCAAGATTTATTCTTACACGACTATCAATACCTGCTCTAAGACCACCATTGTAGCCATTCTTTTTATTTTTTTTAAGTACAATATTTATAATACCAGCGTTTCCACCACTCGCATCAAACTTGGCCGATGGGTTGGTAATAATTTCTACTTTATCAATAATATCAGATGGTATTTGGTCTAGTGTTAATGTGGTTGGGCGTCCATCAATAAATATTTGAGGTGCTGCATTTCTTAATGTAACATTTCCATCTATATCAACAGCTAATGAAGGGATAGACTTCATAATTTCAGTAGCAGTTTGTCCTGTACTAACTAAATTTTTGTCCACATTAAATATTTTCCTATCTATGCCCATTTCAAAAAGTTGCTTGGTAGCTGTAACTGTTACATTACCTAAGTCAGAAGGATTAACATCTAGCTTTAAGTTACCCAAATCTACATCGCTCATACCAATCATTTTTTGCATACCATCGCTTGCTGCACCATCTTGTCCACCTCCTCCTTGCTGAAATTTAATGTCAAATTTTAATGCTTTTTCTAAAGCCCTGTATCCAATTGCTGATGCTTTTAGTTTGTAGCTGCCCATAATGGTTAAGCCATCAAAACTAAAATCTCCGTTTGCAGTAGTGATTACAGTTTTTAAAACCACTTCTTTTCTAGTTTTAGTTACAGTATCAAATTTATTTCCATATAATAACACACTAACGCCGTCTATTGGTTTGTTGGTTTTGCTGTCAACAAACTTTCCATAAAAATGTCCGATATTCATACCAGCACTTCCACGTCCTGTACTAGCACTTCGATTCCCTGCACCAGGATATTGAGCAAATACATTCAGTTGAGTAATAAAAAACAGCAACAATAAACTTAAATACTTCATAAAAAATCGTTAATATAATTTGCAAATTTCCATTAACCACAGTTAACAGGTTTTTTTAAGGGATAAGTGGTAATATGACAATTTTAAGTGGATAAAGTTGACCGGCACCAACGGTGAAAAATATGTATTTACCGATTAATGTTATTGAAGCATTGTAATAACTATTTGTAGCAAACCAATGATAAAGCCTAAGACACCACCAATAATTTCTACAAAACGAAACTCTTTACTCATGATGCCTACAAGTATTTCCTCTAATTTTTCTGTAGAAAAATTACTCACTTTATCTACAACAATTTTTTCTAAATCCAATTGTGCTTGTAAATGCCCCATGTATTTATTCATAATTAGTGGAAACATCGTCTCCAGTTCACTTAAAAAAACTGTTTTAAGTTGTGCAATTGTTTTTTCTCCAATAAACATGCTGATAATGGGCATTTGTTCGGCAAGTTTATGTCTGAGAAAATGATTGATGTGTTCTTCTACAAAAGGCATTAATTGCTTTATATTTTCGGGATTGGCAATCTTCGATTCTATATCTTTAAATGATAGCAATTCGTTACTTACCATTTTACCCAGCTTTTCAGCAAATTGTTTTTGCCTTTTAGGAAAAATACCATGGATGGTAATGCCTAAAATTTTGATTGGTCTTTTAGGATGAAATAGCATTTTAATCGCAATCCAATTGGTAAACCAACCTATAAATGCGGATATCAAAGGAATAAGAATTAGCCAATAGTTCATAAAATGGTTTTAATAAAAAACCTTGTAAACAAATGCAGTTTACAAGGTTTTGTTTATTGGGGAGAGTAATGGGTTTCGAACCCACGACCTACAGTGCCACAAACTGTCGCTCTAACCAACTGAGCTATACCCTCCATTTCAGGAGTGCAAAATTAGCCGAAATATCTATTCTGCAAAATATGAGAAGGTATTTTTTCAAAAACTCTTCTAAAACAATTCATAAAACCTTTGTTAATAGGTATAAGTGAATAATGATTGCCATTAAAATACTTTACATTTGAGCATCATTATGCAAAAATTTATACAATTTATGAATAGCAGAAAAGGTTTATTGGTACTTATTGCATTTGCTTTTGGCAGTTTATTTATTGCTTTTACAAATTCTAAAAGTGGGGAAGATGGAAATAACTCTCTAGAGCAAAAGAAAAAATTACTTTCAGCAATTGGTATTTTGCTGGAAAAACAACATTACAGTCCCCCAAATATTAATGATGCTTTTTCAAAGCAGGTATTTAATAAATACCTTGACGAATTAGATGGAGAAAAAAATATTTTTATTCAGGCTGATATCGATGCTGTAAAAAAATATGAAACTGCAATTGATGATGAAATTCATGGAGGAGACATTCAATTTGCACCAGCTTTAAGTAAAGTATATGATATCCGTATAAATGAAGTAATTGCTCTATCTAAAGAGTGCTTATCTACACCTTTCGATTTTTCTGTAGATGAACAATATGAGGCAGATTCTGACAAATTAAAGTATCCTGCAAATGAAGCAGAAAGAAAAGATCGTTGGAGAAAAAAAATGAAGTATCTAACATTAGAGCGTTATGCCGATTTAATTGAACAAAGAGAAAAATTAACCAATAAAGATTCAGCTAAATCTGATGCTGCTCTTGAAAAAGAGGCAAGAGAACGTGTATTAAAAATTATGAATAGAACGTTTGAAAGAATTAAAACAACTTTTACCGAAGAAAGGAGGTTTAGTTCATTCATTAACACCATTGCCAATTTAATGGACCCACATACCGATTATTTTCCTCCTGTAGAAAAAAGAGCTTTTGATGAACAAATGAGTGGAAGGTTTTATGGAATAGGGGCTCAATTGCAGGAACAGGATGGTGTAATAAAAATTGCAAGTTTGGTTGCTGGTTATCCAGCGTGGAGTAGTGGCGAAATTGAAGCAAACGATATCATTGTAAAGGTTGCTCAAGGTCTTAATGCAGAATCTGTAGATATTACAGGATATGATGTTGCCGAAGCAGTAAAACTCATCAGAGGCAATAAGGGTACAGAAGTTACACTTACCATGAAAAAGCAAAGTGGCAGTATTAAAATTGTAACCTTAATGCGTCAGGAAATTGTGCAAGACGAATCCTATGTAAGAAGTGCAATAATTAATGAAGGAAATAAAAAAATTGGCTACATCTATTTGCCGGATTTTTATGCTGATTTTGAAAGAGCCGATGGTGCAAGATGTTCTGAAGATGTTGCAAAAGAAATTATAAAACTAAAAGCAGAACAGATTGATGGAATTGTAATGGATTTGAGAAATAATGGAGGAGGTTCTTTATATGAGGTGGTACAAATGGTTGGCTTATTTATTAAATCTGGTCCAGTGGTGCAAGTGAGAGATAAAGAAGGCAAATCCTCTGTATTAAGCGATAACGATCCTTCAGTTTTATACGATGGACCACTAACTGTTATGGTAAATGGTTTTAGTGCTTCTGCATCTGAGATTTTTGCAGCAGCAATACAAGATTACAAACGTGGAATTATCGTAGGAAGCAATAGCTCTACTTATGGTAAAGGCACTGTGCAACGTAATGTTCCTTTAGGAAAACCAATCGATCTTGCAAGTGGCAGAACTGAATATGGGGCAGTTAAATTAACGTTTCAAAAGTTTTATAGAATCAATGGTGGCTCTACACAATTGAAAGGTGTTACACCAGATATTTTTATGCCAGATAGTTATGAATTTTTAAAATTCAGAGAAAAGGATAATATCAGTGCTTTACCATGGGATGAAATTAAAAAAGCCGATTATCAAACTTTTTCATCCAATGATTATTTAGATAATACTATTAAAAATACAAATAGTAGTTTATTGACAAACACTGCATTTTCAATTATCAAATCAAATGCAATGTGGTTGTCTGAAAATAATTCAAAGCCAATAAATTTAAGCCTTGTAAAATATCAAGAACAACAAAAGTTAATCAAATCAACTGTTAATCAAACAAATCAAATATCTAAGTTAGAAAACGAAATGAATGTAACTGTTGCTACTATTGATAAATCCAAATATTTTTCAAATGCAGATAAAGCAAAAGGAGAACGTTATCAGGCATGGTTAAAAATCGTAAAATCTGACATGTATATTAAAGCATCAGCTAAAGTAGTTACAGATTTAATCAATGCATCTGCATTAAGTTCTGCAAGAAAATAAATTAATAAAATCACACTTTAATAAACGTAGAAAAGCAATGGGCTGATGTTCGTTGCTTTTTGCATTATAGATTGTTGTGTATATACACATTATGTGAATTACTACACAACTTCTTAAGCATTCTTACAGGTTAACTTCAAATAACTGCTTATTCTGTTGGTTTTATGAATAAATCCAAAAGTCGAAAATACATACAAAATTTGTGTGTACTTGTATTACTGCATATATTTATTTTAATTTTACATTTCGGCTATTCTAAAAAGTTGGTCGTATTAAATGATTTGCTCAATTTTCCAAAAATTACTTCGCCCCAATTGCCATCTCCTCTTGTAACAATACAACCTAGTAGATTCTTTAAAGCTTATAGTTAAAGTCAAAAAAGAAGGTTGGGTTACCAATTCTGGGTTATTTGGTAAACAGCAGCGTTTTTTAGCTAAGGCTGTATTTGAAAACATAGATGTTAAAAACTCAGTAAATTATCCTGTAGACTTGTAAAATAAAAACTTCTACATTTCGGGTATTGGAGGTAAACGAAAGTTTACATTTGGATACACGCTTGAAGTAGAATATGGAAAAGCTGTTTTAGAAAGAAATGCTTTAGTCAAAATTCGCCCCAACTACTGCAAGCTAAGTTTTGTTATAAAAAAGCAGAAGTCGGTTTGTTAAAAACAAAACTAAATATTGAAAGACTTACTAATCAAGTTGGTATTTTTGAATTAGCTAGGTTATATGGAATATCAGAAAGAACTACGGTTATTATTAATACACCAATCTATGTTTATAACTGTAAGGCTTAAACGAAAAAAGTGCTTTAACCAATAAAACGATTCCTGACAAGGAATTACAATTTATGTTGATAACACTTTTTCTAAGTGTAGAGGGAAAAGGCTTTTTATCGTTAAACCTGCTAAGTCGTTTATTAACTATAGGGGCTACAACCGTTAGTCATGAATTTGATTTGTGTAAGCTAAAGTTATATTCAAACTTAACTAACGAGCCTAGATTATAAAACTGTATCATTAAAAATACCAATTTGAAGATATTATTCAAACAGTTCCTAACAGTGAAAATATGTACACAAAAAGCTCTGCACCAATACCTCCAAATTCGGGTGAATTACTATCATACCAAGAAACAGTAAGATTATTTAAGCATTTAAAGCAAAATTCTGATTACTTAATCATAGATACAGCTGCTATTGATTTAATTACCGATGCTTCACTGTCAGAAAAATTTGTAGATTCCGGTGTATTTATTGTTAGACATAAGTATTTATTCAAAGCGGTATTTTCATTTATTGATTAAATTATTTAGGGATAAGAAATTTAAAAATGTAAGCTATGTTAAAAATAGAATTTCAAATGAAAGTGGTGGCTATGTTTATGGATACTATATTTAGGAAATGAAAAAGGTTTTTTGAAAGATTATTAGGCGGCTTTAAAAAATTAGAATGTCAATTAAATGATTGCTTTATATATGTTTATTCACTTATGTGATTGAGGTTGCGAAGCTTTCATCTTTAAATATTTGAACGTATGGAAACAGCAAAAAAATGGTATGCTTTATATACAAAACCAAGATGGGAAAAAAAGGTAGATATGTTGCTACAACGAAAGGGAATTACCACTTGGTGTCCTTTACAAAAAATTGAAAGGCAATGGAGCGATAGAAAGAAAATAATTGAGGATCCTTTGTTTAAATCTTATGTTTTTGTAAACGTTGATATTAAAGACAAAGTTCAGGTATTAACAACAGATGGTATTTTAAATTTTGTTTATTATTTGGGCAAACCTGCAGTGATTAATGATGATGAAATTATTTTAATAAGAAAATATTTATCTGAGGAAGATGCAAAAATTTCAGTGCTATCTGCTGAAGGGTTCAAAGAAAAGATGAAAGTAAAAGTGAACCACGGTGTTTTTATGGATAAAAAGGGAATCGTAGTACGCGGTGGTAAGAAAAAAGTGTATGTTCAGTTAGAGAGTTTGGGGCAGGTTATGATTGTTGAATTTCCATCTGAACATTTAATTACAGATAGTTTGTGAATAACAACTGTTTCTTAAACAAAGTGAAAATCCTCAGCAAAAAATATGATGTGCATCCAATACTGGCTAAATGGAATACACTATTTAATCAACTGAAATAAGTAAGTATGGCTAAAATAAAGTTTGCAATTGTGGGTTGTGGGCGAATAGCTCAACGACATGCAGAGCATATACATATATATGGGGAGTTAGTTGCAGTTTGTGATACTGTGGTAGATAAAGCAAATTCCTTGGCTTTAAAATATACCGCAATGGCATATTCCTCAATCGATGAAATGCTACAAAATGAAAAAGAAATAGATGTTGTTGCTGTTTGTACACCAAATGGATTACATGCTGAGCATGGAATTAAGATTTTGAAATCTGGGTTTCATGCAATCATAGAAAAGCCAATGGCATTATCAGTTTATGACTGTGGCGAAATGATTGCAACTGCCGAAAAGTATAACAAGCGTTTATTTGCCATTAAACAAAATCGATTCAATCCACCAGTTGCAGCAGTTAAACAAGCCATTGAAGATGGTAGATTTGGTAAAATTTATAGCGTTCAATTAAGTTGCTTTTGGAATAGAAACAAAGAGTACTATGAAAATTCCTGGAAGGGAACACAAGATTTAGATGGTGGAACCCTATTTACTCAATTCAGTCATTTTGTAGATTTATTGTATTGGTTAATTGGTGATGTAAGAAGAGCGTTTGCATTAACTAATAATTTTGCACATAAAGAAATTATTGATTTTGAAGATACAGGTGCAGTAGCTTTAGAGTTTTATAATGGTGCAATTGGTACAATAAATTATACAGTTAACAGCTATAATAAAAATATGGAAGGTTCATTAACCATTTTTGCAGAAAGAGGGACTGTAAAAATTGGGGGTCAATATTTAAACGAATTGGAATACCAAAATATTGAAGGTTTTGAATTTAAAGATTTACCCGAAGGAAAAGGGCCTAATAATTATGGTAACTATGTTGGATCAATGAGTAATCACGATAAAATTTACCAAAATTTAATAGATGTATTACAAAAAGGTGACTCTATTGCAACCAATTCTTTTGAAGCTTTGAAAACAGTAGAAATTATTGATAAAATTTATCAATCCGCTAAACAATTAAATGGCTAATGGAACCAATTATTTATAAAGCCCAAATAAGAAATGTTCAATTTGGTACAAATGTAAAAGTTATAGAACCTTGTAATTTGTATGATTGTTTAATTGGAGACAACTCATTCATAGGTCCATTTGTAGAAATTCAAAAAGGAGTTTTAATTGGGAATAATACTAAAATTCAATCTCACACTTTTATATGTGAGTTGGTAAAAATTGGTAATGATTGTTTTATTGGTCACGGTGTAATGTTCATCAACGATTTATTTGAAAAGGGAAAACCAGCCCGTGGAAATCAACAATATTGGAAAGAAACACATATTGGCAATCAGGTTTCTATTGGTAGCAATGCAACTATTTTGCCAGTCTCTATTTGCGACAATGTAGTTATTGGTGCAGGTGCTGTTGTTACAAAAAATATTTCACAATCAGGTGTATATGCTGGTAATCCTGCAAAATTGCTTCGTACTTTATAAGATTTTGTCTTCATTTTCGTTATTGTAAAAACTATAAATGCAAATTCCTTTTGTCAATCTAAAAAAACAATACTTATCTATAAATAAAATATAGATGTTGCCATAACCAATGTAGTTGGCGAAACTGTTTTTTATTGATGGTAAATATGTAAGCCACTTCGAAAAATATTTTGCTACCTTTTAAGGAGTAGAGCATTACGTTAGTTGTGCCAATGGAACAAACTCATTATACGTATTAATGAAAATACTGGGTATTGGTGTTGGCAATGAAGTAATAACCCTAGACAATAGCTTGATTAGTAGCTGTGAAATGATTACGCAAAAACTGCTACACCTGTTTTTGTTGATATAGACTCCACTTACTATTCAATGGGCGATTTCATAATCTGAGTGATTACCTATTCTGCATTTTTAAAAGCTATCTCAGCACTATTTGCTTTTCTTGCTTTCAGAAATTCTTTTATAGCGTAGCAGGCATTTTTTATTCTTTCTTTTTTATGTTACTACTAAATATTTGGTTTAAACGTAGCCAAAATGCGGTAGTTTATACCAATATTTATTCTTTTTTGTACTCTTTGGTTATAGGCTTATGTACAACACTTGTACAATATTAGTATCAATCACAAAGACAATACCATATTGTAAGTAATGGAGTATGGCAAAATGGTTTGGTACTTAAAATAACATCGAGCAAACCACTAATAATTGTTATAAAATTGTAGCCTTTATCAATGGCAAGAAAACTTAGCAGGCAAAACAATCTATTATGGTAAAAATTTTTCTTGCTCAAAAGTTTAAACCTTTGTATTCAGTAATCTGGTAATTTTACTGCATGTTTGGTTTATTAAAGTCTTCTAAAATAAATCCCGATTTATCGTTCATAGGTGTCGATATGCATTCACATCTTCTGCCAAGCTTAGATGATGGGTTGCAAAAAATGGATGATACTGTAGCATTTATTAAAGAGCTCAATCAAATGGGGTACGAAAAATTTATTTGTACGCCACATATTTTATCTGATGTACATCCAAATTCTCCTCAAACAATTTTACCACGTTTAGAAGAAGTTAGGCTGGCTCTGGTCGAACAAAATGTAAAAGTAAAAATTGAAGCAGCTGCCGAATATATGATTGATTATGAGTTTGAACAAATCATTAAACGAGGAGATCCGTTACTCACTTTTTCAAAGAAATATATTTTAGTAGAAATGTCGTATTTAGCACCTTCTCCAAATTTCGATCAGGTTATTTTCGATTTACATTTACTTGGCTTACAGCCAATTGTAGCTCATCCTGAGCGTTATAATTATTACCATCCCCAATTCAGCCAATATAAAAGAATGAAAGACATGGGCTGTTGGCTTCAGGTAAATATGCTGTCTTTATCTGGTTACTATGGTAAGCATATCAAAAAGGTTGCAGAACAGTTAATTAAAGAAGGAATGATAGATTTAATAGGTACCGATATGCACCATCAAAATCATTTGAATGCAACAAAACAATTAGCGGCTGATAAAAATTTTTATAAAATTTTAAAGGATGTGCCATTAAAAAACAGGATCTTTCTCGATTAAACCATTTCTGTAAATTCTTTGTTTAAAATTTTGTATGTACTAGTTTTCTTACCAAATATTTGTTTCTTTGAAACAATAAATACACTTTTCTGACTTTTAAAATTTGTAGAATGATAAAAAGAATAATCGTACTTTTTTTGTTTGTATTATTTGTTTTTAACGCTTCAAATGTGTTGGCTCAGCCCGAACGTTGGCAACAACGCATTAAGTACAATATAGATGTTAAAATGGATGTGTTAACTGATAAATTTTCAGGAACAGAAAAAATCGAATACACGAATAATTCAATAGACACGTTAAATAAAATTTTCTTCCATTTGTATTGGAATGCATTTCAACCCAACAGCAGTATGGATGTGAGAAGCAGAGAATTAGGGAAAACCGTATTGCGTCAGGATAGAAATGGAAATAATGTTTTAGACTGGGATGGCAGGGTAACCAATAGAATTAGTAAGCTTAAAGAAAATGAAATTGGTTACCAGCGTGTAAAAACTGTTACAATTAATGGTAAGCAACAAAAACTTATTGAACACGAAACCATTTTAGAAGTACAATTAGATAAGCCATTGGCTGCAAAGTCTAAACTAACAATGGAAGTGGTGTTCGAAGCTCAAGTTCCAACACAAATAAGAAGAAGTGGCAGAGATAATGCAGAGGGTGTTCGTTACAGCATGAGCCAATGGTATCCTAAAGTTGCTGAATATGATTATCAGGGTTGGAACGCCAATCCTTACATAGCTAGAGAGTTTTATGGCGTCTGGGGCGATTTCGATGTAAAAATTACCATCGATAAAAGTTATATGGTTGCAGCAACCGGAGTGTTGCAAAATCCTAATACAATTGGTTTTGGATATTCAACACTAGGATTAAAAGTTCCATCAACCAACGCCAAAACAATTACTTGGAATTTTAAAGGAGAAAATATTCACGATTTTGTTTGGGCTGCCGATGCTGGTTATGCCCATATTTATAAAGAAGTAAGAAAAGATTTAACCCTGCATGTTTTTTACAAACCTAAAGATGCAAAAAGCGATAGTGCTTGGAACAATGTTTTATGGGCTGCTGAAAAAATTCTTCCATATATGGAAAAACGTTTTGGTAAATATCCTTACCCACAGTATTCATTTATACAAGGTGGCGATGGTGGTATGGAATATGCAATGGCAACCTTACTAAAAGGCTCAGGTTTAGGAACTGTTTTTCATGAGTGGATGCATAGTTGGTATCAACAAATATTGGGTACCAACGAAAGTTTATTTGCCTGGATGGATGAAGGCTTTACCAGCTATGCAGAAAATGAAATAAGCAGCTATTATGAAGAAAATTTTGCTACACAAAGCCCTTGGATTAACGAAAATGTAAAGGCTGCCATTAGAAAAAGTGTAGAAGCCAATAAGAGTGATTTGCCAATTCGCCAATCCGATAACTATGCAGGTTATTTTGCTTTGGCAAAAAGCCCTTATGAAGAACCCATGACGCAACACGCTGATCATTTTAATACCAACTTTGGATATTCATTGGCAGCATATAGTAAAGGTTCAGTATTCATCAATCAACTTGGATATATCGTTGGAGATTCTGTCAGAGATAAAATATTGTTGGAATATTATAACCAATGGAAATTCAAACACCCCAATGCAAACGATTTTGTGAGAGTTGCAGAAAAAGTAAGTGGTTTGGCTCTTCAATGGTATAAAGAATATTGGGTATATACCACCAAGACCATTGATTATGCAGTGGGTAATATCAATATTGATACAGCAACAAACAATGCGATATTAACCATAAAAAGAGTTGGTAAAGTGCCGATGCCTGTAGATGTTCTTGTTACATATAAAGATGGAACACAAGAGTTGCATTACATTCCTATGAATTTAATGTATGGTCAAAAGCCTGCTGAAGGAAACATACCACGAACTGTGCAACAAGAGTGGAGGTGGACACATCCTGAATATACTTTTATGGTAAACAGGAAAGTTGCAGATATAAAATCTGTAGAAATAGATGCCAGTTATAGAATGGCCGATTTAAATAGAAGTAATAACAAATTGGTAATACCCGATTAAAAATAATAGTAAGTTGATAAATAAAAATGCGTGGCATTTTTATTTATGATTCAACGATAAATTTTAGTTTGTTCTTCCTGGATATACTTTTAAAGCAGCTGCTAAACAGTCCATTGCTTTATTAATAGATTCAAGATTTAAAACGTAAGCCAATCGAACTTCTTGTTTTCCTAATCCTGGTGTACCATAAAATCCAGTTGCAGGGGCCAACATTACAGTTTCATTATTAAGGTTAAAACTTTCTAACAACCATTGGCAAAATTTATCACTATCGTCGATAGGTAATTTAGCCATTGCATAAAATGCTCCACCTGGGTTGGGGCAAAAAACACCTTCCATTGCATTGAGCCTTTGTACAATTAAATCTCTACGAGATTGGTATTCGGCTTTTGTGGTATCAAAATAATCAGCAGGTAAATCTATAGCAGCTTCTCCAGCCAATTGTTCTAAATAAGGGCTGCATAAACGCATTTGTGCAAACTTCATGGTTGCATCTAGCAGTTGTTGGTTCTTAGTTACAAAAGCACCAATTCTTGCACCACATGCACTATAGCGTTTACTAATAGTATCCATTAAAACTACATGCTCATCTACACCAGTTAAATGCATGGCACTAAATTGTTTGCCTTCATAGGTAAACTCTCTGTAGGCTTCATCTGCAAAAAGATACAAGTTGTGTTTTAGAATTACTGCCTTTAATTCCAACACTTCTTTTTCACTGTAATTATAACCAGTTGGATTGTTCGGATTGCAAATAACAATAGCTCTTGTTTTGGCAGTAATTTTTTTCTCCAATTCTTCAATAGGAGGTAATGCAAAACCATCTTCTATATTCGATGTAACTGGAACAACATTAATGCCTGCAGCAATTGCAAAGCCATTGTAGTTGGCATAAAATGGTTCTGGAATAATCACCTCGTCACCTGGGTCTAAACAAGCCATGAATCCAAATAAAATTGCTTCACTTCCACCAGTTGTAATAATAATTTGGTTGTGGTTTACCTCAATTCCAACACTATGATAATACCCAGCAAGTTTTTTTCGATAACTTTCTAAACCAGCACTATGGGTGTACTCAAGAATTGTAAAATCTGCATTTTTAATTGCGTCACGTACTTGTTTGGGTGTTTCAATATCTGGCTGACCAATATTCAAATGATACACCTGTATGCCTTTCTTTTTGGCTGCTTCTGAGTAAGGAACCAATTTACGTATGGGAGAGGCAGGCATGTTCTCCCCACGTTTGCTTATTTGTAACATGTGGCAAATATAAACCAATATACATTGTTCAAACAGATACTGTATAAGTGAAAATAGATGTTATGTTTTAGCAAATAAAAAAACGCTTCAACAAAAGTTGAAGCGTTCTTTGAAATACAATAAATTATATTAAGATTTAGCTTTAGGCTTTGCAACTGCAGGCTTGTTTTCTACAACTTCACCTGTAAGATTTAGCACAACTGGCTTTTCTACATTTACAAATTTAACAGTTACATCTTTTGTAAAAGCACCCACGCTTGCTGCATTATAAGTAACTTTTATGGTGCCTTGCTTGCCTTTTATAATTGGCTCTTTAGGATACTCAGGTGTAGTACAACCACATCCTGCAACTGCACTTTCTATAACCAAGGGTTTGCTACTCGTATTGGTGAATTTAAAAACGTAAGTAGCTGGTATATTTTGTTTCAACTTACCAAAACTGTGTTTTGTTTCAACAAATTTCACGGGCTCTTGAGCAAATGCAGTAAACGTTCCAAATAAAAATGCGATCAATAAAATTTTTTTCATATTTATACTTTAATATAACAATTATTTACTTCCACCAGTTTTCATTTTTTCAACACCACCATTTGCTGGTGCAGAAGTATCAGGTGTTTTGTAGGTTTCACCTTTAAACGTAACAATTCTACTCATATTGTCACTAAAGTATAAAGTAACTGTTTTTGAGAATTGACCATCAGTACCACCATTAAAACCTAAAGTAACTTTTACTGATTCTCCTGGACCAAATTTTTTGTTGGCTTCGTATTTTGGTGTAGTACAACCACAGCCAGCCTGAACTCGTTCTAGAGTAACAGAATCGTTACTAATGTTTTTAATCATTAACTCATATTCAGCGGGTTTGCCAAATGGAATTTTACCAAAATCATAATCCGCATTCTTAAAATCTAATACTTTGGTTATGTCTTTTGGTTGTGGTTGGGCTTTTTCTTGAGCTGGAGTAGTTGTTGTTTGTTGTGCATTACTTACAAATCCCATAAAAAGTAGGGCTGCAATAAGTGTAAACTTTTTCATTTTGTATTCTTTTTTCTTTAGTTGATTGATAATGAAAATAGGTAACTGTAAATAAATTTTAATCGAATATCTATTTTGATGCCATAAAAATATTGATTTTGTTCCGAATCTGCACCAATACTAACTAAATTCATGCCAATTACGCTATTTTTAATGTATTATTAAGAAGCTATTGCTACACGAAATGTTGCATAGGATATCGCTTTTCTTTCCACAGCTCTATTTTATGCTATAGAATGCAGCGTGAATGGCTATTTTTGTTAAATGGAAGCTCAAACCACTACTATGTCTTATACCAATGATATGCTTTCGTACGAAGGCTTCAGGACAACAGTACTTAACGATTTTAAGTTTGCCGCTATCAGTAGGGAAGCCAGTTTGTTGGGTAGAAGAGAAGTTTTGACAGGGAAAGCCAAATTTGGCATTTTTGGTGATGGAAAAGAATTGGCACAAGTAGCAATGGCTAAATTCTTTAAATCTGGCGATTTTAGAAGTGGTTACTATCGTGATCAAACTTTTATGTTTGCTACAGGGTTGGCTAGTGTGCAACAGTTTTTTGCACAGTTATATGCCGATCCTGTTGAAGGCAATGATCCTTTTAGTGGTGGAAGACAAATGGTTAGCCATTTTGCCACCAAATTTGTAGATGATAATGGCAATTGGCTTGATTTGGCAAATCGTAAAAATGTTTCATCTGATATTGCTCCAACTGCTGGGCAAATGGTACGAGCTTTGGGTTTAGCATTTGCAAGTAAATGTTTTAGAAATGCACCATCGGTACACCAATTCGATGATTTATCACATAACGGTAACGAAATTTGTTTTTGCACCATTGGCGATGCAAGTACAAGTGAAGGACATTTTTGGGAAACCATTAATGCTGCTGGGGTATTACAAGTTCCTTTAGCAGTTTTTGTATATGATGACGGATATGGTATTTCGGTTCCTAAAGCTCATCAAACAACGAAAGGCTCTATTAGTGCTGTTTTAAAAGGATTTCAGAAAAAAGATGATACCAATGGTATCGATATTTATAGAGTAAAAGCATGGGATTATGCTGGAATGTGTGAGGTTTTTGAAGATGCATTACAAAAAGTCAGAGAAACGCATATACCCGCTGTTTTTCATATAGAAGAAGTTACACAACCACAAGGTCATTCAACATCTGGCAGTCATGAAAGATATAAAAGTGCTGAACGTTTAGAATGGGAGAGAGAATGGGATTGTTTGAAAAAAATGAGGGAATGGATAACTACTAATGGAATTGCTACAGATGATGAATTGGATAATTTACATGAAGAAGCTAAAGAGTACGTAAAACAGGAAAAAAATGCAGCCTGGGAAACATACCTTGAGCCAATAAAAGTACAAGTTAGTACAACCGCAGAGCTGATTCGTGGTATGATAGTAAATGATATTGATGTGTACAATCATTTACAACAGTTGGCTAATAATTTAAGCAACAATAGAGAGCCAATGCGTAGAGATGTATTAAATACATTGGCACTAACCATGGAAGCAGCTCCTCATTCTCCAAGTACTGAGGATATAAGACACTATTATAACCAATTGGTTCAGGAAAATGCAGGTTTATACAATACACATCTGCACAACGAAGGCAATAAATCTGCATTAAAAGTGCAGGAAGAAAAACCTTTTATTCCTTTCGATGCACCAACTGTAAATGGGTACGAAGTGTTGAATAAATATTTTGATGCACTCTTTAGCAGTAATCCAAAAGTATTTGCCTTTGGAGAAGATGTAGGTTATATAGGCGATGTAAATCAAGGGTTTTCTGGCTTACAAGAAAAGCATGGGGCAAGTAGAATTTTTGATACCGGCATTCGTGAATTAACCATTGTTGGTCAGGGTTTAGGTATGGCTTTAAGAGGGTTAAGACCAATTACTGAAATTCAATATTTAGATTATTTGTTGTATGGTTTGCAACCTTTGAGTGATGATGTTGCAACCACACACTTTAGAACAAGGGGCTTACAAAGTTGTCCTTTAATTATTCGTACAAGAGGCCATCGTTTAGAAGGTGTTTGGCACAGTGGTAGCCCATTGGGTATGATGATTAATGCTTTACGTGGTATGCATATTTGTGTACCAAGAAATATGGTTCAGGCAGTGGGTATGTACAATACTTTATTGCAAAGCAATGACCCAGGCATTGTGGTAGAATGTTTAAATGGTTATCGCTTAAAAGAAAAATTACCAGCCAACCTTTTGGAATACACTGTTCCTTTTGGTGTACCTGAGATTATTCATGAAGGAACCGATGTAACCATTGTTTCTTATGGCTCTACATTAAGAATTATACAAGATGTGGTTGAAAGATTGGCTAAAGAAAACATCAGTTGTGAAGTAGTAGATGTACAAACTTTATTGCCTTTTGATACACAACATACTATTGTAGCATCTTTAAAGAAAACCAATAGAATTGTTTTTGTAGATGAAGATGTACCAGGTGGTGCAACTGCATTTATGTACAGAGAAGTAATGGAAATACAAGGTGGTTATAAATGGCTTGACGTAAGTCCACGAACAATTACTGCAAAAGCTCATCGCCCATGTTATGGTAGCGATGGTGATTATTTTAGCAAGCCGAATGCTGAAGAAATTATGAGCGTTGTAAGGGAAATGATGGCAGAATAACATAATTTATTAAGTATAAAAAGCAACTAAAATATCAGTTGCTTTTTATACTTAATAATCCAATTAAATTATTCCATATTATGAAACACTTTATTTACATCTTCATCTTGTTCAATCCTTTCAATTAATTTACTTACATCTTCTGCTTGTGCATCAGTTACTGGAACAGTGGTTGTAGGAATCCACTCTAGCTCGGCACTAATAGGTGTAATGTTTTTTTCTTCCAATACTTTTTGCAAGTTTCCAAAGTCGGTAAATGCACAACGCAATACCAAAATTGTATTTTCATTATCATCTACACTTTCGCCCAGTTCATCCAATCCATGATCTATTAATTCCAATTCCAAATCATCCATATTCAACCCTTCAGGTTTCAATTTAAATACACCCATTTTCTTAAACTGAAAACTCACACTTCCACTATTGCCTAATGCACCACCACCTTTGTTAAAGCAAGCTTTTACATTGGCTACAGTACGTACATGGTTATCGGTTGCAGTTTCAACCAACAGTGCAACACCATGCGGAGCATATCCTTCATACAAAATTTCATCATAGTTGGTGGTGTCTTTACCCATAGCTCTTTTAATAGCAGCTTCAACACGATCTTTAGGCATACCAACGCTACGTGCATTTTGAAAACATCTACGTAAAGCAGGGTTAGTAGCAACATCCGGCCCACCAGCTTTTACGGCAATAATAATTTCTTTGCCAATACGTGTAAACTGCTTGGCCATTCTATCCCAACGGGCAAACATGGTTGCTTTTCTTACTTCAAAAATCCTTCCCATAAATTGTAATTTCTAATTTGAGATTTATTATTTGTGAGCCTAACCTAAAACTTTCGGATTATCCAAGATGGTTTCTACAGGCTCAACCTAACATTTTTTGGTAACCAGCTTTTGTATTTCATGGCATCGTCTGTTGCGTCGCACACTCGTACGTTCTGAACAATATTCAGCAAAGCGGTTGCAAAAATAACTGTTCAATAGCAATAAAAAATTTTCTTTAAAACAAAAGGAAAACTGCTTAAAACAAGTGTGCCACACCTTTAAGGATGTGGCACACAATCATTGTATTCAAGTATCATTAGTGCTTTTCAAAATCCGATGCTTTTGGCATAATATCAGATTGATTTCTTAATTTACTATACTTGCGACTGTAAGCAAAATAAACTACTAATCCAACAGCCATCCAACCAAAAGCTACTAATAATGTTTGGGTGTCTAGTCCTAAGATCATAGCAAAGCAAATCAATGCTCCCAATACCGAAACTACTGGTGCAATTGGTGTTTTAAACGGACGTTCAATATTTGGAGATTTTACGCGTAAAATCCATACACCTAAACTTACCAATACAAAGGCAAACAAAGTTCCGAAACTGGTTAAATCACCAGCTACGTGGCCTGGAACAAATGCTGCAAATAAACCAACAAATACAAATAATATCCAGTTGGCTTTATATGGCGTTTTGTATTTAGGATGCAATTCGCCAAATGCTTTTGGAATTAATCCGTCGTTACTCATGGTATAAAAAATACGGCTTTGTCCCATTAGCATTACCAATATAACTGAACTAAAACCAGCTAAAATAGCAATCGTAACAGCTTTTGCCAACCAGCCATAACCTGTCATGTATTGAGAAATGGCATATGCAACAGATGCTTCACGTCCTTTTTCAGGATCAACAAAATCCTTCCAGTTTGCAACACCAGTTAATACATGTCCAAATAAAATGTATAAAATGGTACACACCACCAATGAACCTAAAATACCAATTGGCATATCACGTTTAGGATTTTTGGCTTCTTGTGCAGCAGTACTTACTGCATCAAAACCAATGAATGCAAAGAATACAATAGCAGCACCACCAAGTACACCTCCCCAGCCATGTTTATTCCATCCACTATAATCGGCAATAATTTTACCTGCACTGTCTTTAACAGCTGCAGTTCCAGCAGGAATCATATAAGGTGTATGATTTTCTGGTTTAATAAACTGCCAGCCAATAGCAATGAACAATAAAACTATAGCCACTTTTACAAACACAATAATCATGTTTACAACAGCACTTTCCTGAGTTCCTTTAATCAACAATAAGGTCAACAATAAAAGAATTACCAATGCAGGAGCGTTAATCATACCACTGTGTAAAACACCTGCGGTATCAGTAAAACTTTCAAATGGGGAGTGGCACCATTCATAAGGTATCTGCCCTCCCAACAGCTTGTTTAAATATTCACTCCATGCAATAGATACAGTAGCAGCACCTAAAGCATATTCCATAATTAAAGCCCAACCAATAATCCATGCAACTAATTCGCCCATGGTTACATAACTGTAAGCATAAGCACTACCTGCAATAGGAATCATGGCAGCAAACTCTGCATAACACAATCCTGCAAATGCACAACCAATAGCAGCAACAATAAATGATAATGTTACAGCAGGTCCGGCAGCTTGCCCAGCAGCAGCAGCAGTACGTACAAATAAACCAGCACCAATAATGGCACCAATACCCAAAGCAATTAAGTTACCAGCTCCGAGCGTTCGTTTAAGACCTTTTTCACCTTCATCGGCTTGTGCCAACATAAGCTCTAATGACTTTTTTGCAAATAAACTCATAATAGTTTTGGTTAAGTTTTACAATTTGATGCCGAAAAATAATGATTAAATCATTTACCCCATACAAAAGTTTTACAGTTGGTACTTTAATCTACATAATTGCTATATTGCCAAACTATTAAACTTGCTATTATGGATGTTACTCAATCGGCTACTCCTCAAAAAAAATCGAAACTTACTTTATTTATTTTAATTGCCATGGCTTTAGGCATTGCTGTTGGGTATATTATTCATACCAATTCTTCTACAGCTACCATTAAAGGGTTCTCAACTAACATTAAACTACTAAGTACCATTTTTATTCGGTTAGTACAAATGATTATTGCTCCATTGGTTTTTACTACATTGGTAGTAGGTATTGCTAAATTGGGCGATTTAAAAACGGTTGGTCGTGTTGGTGGTAAAGCCATTTTGTGGTTTGTTACAGCCTCTTTAGCATCGTTATTAATTGGAATGGTTTTGGTAAACTTTTTTAAACCAGGTCAATACATTAATTTATCGCAACAAGATACTGAAGGCTTAAAAGATTTAATGACCAAACAAACGGCCTTTTCTCTTCAAAATTTTGTGGAGCATGTAATACCAAAAAGTTTTGTAGAAGCCATGGCTACCAACGAAATATTGCAATTGGTGGTATTTTCTATTTTCTTTGGTGTAGCAGCTGCTTCAATTGGCGATTATGCCAAACCATTAATTAAAGCGTTGGAAGTAGCTTCTCACATCATCTTAAAAATTGTAAACTATGTTATGGCTTTTGCTCCTTTAGGTGTGTTTGGTGCAATAGCAGCAGTAGTAGCAAGTAAGGGATTAGAAATTTTTGAATTTTACATTAAATATTTTGCTTTCTTTTTAATAGGTATTGCTACACTTTGGATAATATTATTAACGGTTGGATTTATTATTTTAAAAGGAAGATTGAAAGAATTATTGAGACGAATCAGTAATCCATTATTAATTGCATTTAGTACAACCAGCAGCGAAGCTGTTTTTCCTAAATTAACCGAAGAATTGGAACGTTTTGGTTGCAAAGACCGAATTGTAGCTTTTGTATTACCATTAGGCTATTCGTTTAATTTAGATGGCAGTATGATGTATATGACATTTGCTAGTTTAGCAATTGCACAAGCTTATGGGGTGCACTTAGATTTAACCACACAGCTTACTATGTTATTGGTGTTAATGCTTACCAGTAAAGGTATTGCAGGTGTACCAAGAGCAAGTTTGGTGGTTGTATTGGCAACTTGTGCCATGTTTAATATTCCACCAATTGGAGTAGCATTAATTTTACCCATTGATCACTTTTGTGACATGTTTAGAACCGCTACCAATGTTATAGGAAATGCATTGGCCACAAGTGTAGTGAGCAAATGGGAGGGAGAATTGGAAGACAATTCTGCCAAGGTCATTTAACATTAGATAATTTCATTTTAGACGAATAAACAATTAGGAAATGTTTTTATTAGATGCTTTTCATTGGACACAATTATTGCAACCTCAATTTTATATTGAGCATGGTGGTTTATGGTTATTGCTATTTGTAGTATTTGCCGAAACTGGATTGTTTGTAGGGTTCTTTTTGCCAGGCGATAGTTTATTATTTGTAGCAGGAATTTACAGTGCTGAGTTGATTAATAATTTACTTCCTTTTGTGGGTAATGAATACTTGCAATTGTTGTTGTTGGGTGCATTCATATCAGTTGCTGGTATTGCTGGAAATGCAGTTGGCTATTGGTTTGGCCGAAAAGTTGGTCCAACCATGTATCATTGGAAAGACAATTTATTATTTAAGAAACATTACTTAGAACAAGCCCACGATTTTTATGAAAAGCATGGAGGTGGTGCAATTATTATTGCACGTTTTATTCCAATCATAAGAACATTTGCACCCATCGTTGCAGGTATTGTTGCAATGGATAAGAAGAAGTTTTCTTACTACAATATTGTAGGCTGTATTGCCTGGGTTTTTAGTATGCTAATTGCTGGTCACTTTTTACAAAAATGGATTTTATCTCAATTTGGCTTCGACTTAAAAAGTCATTTAGAGGTAATTGTTTTAGGAATTGTTTTTATTACAACAGCTCCTGTAATAATTAAATTGATGACAGGCAAGAAGAAAAAATAAAAATTAGTTGCTAGTTTCTGGTTGCAAGTTTCTAATTGCAGGTTAATCCAGCAACTTAAATAAAGTACAATTTTAGGTGCTATTCAATTTGAAACTTATAATAGGGAACCAGTAACTGGCAACTTGTAACCTATATTCATAAACCCAAAAACGAACGATGCTTAAAAAAGAATATGGCTTAATGTCACTTCCTGTAATTGTGGGTGCATTAGGCTTTTTTGTTGATATATACGATTTACTACTCTTTAGCATTGTTCGAAAATCCAGTTTTAAAGAGTTAGGTGTGCCTGATAATTTGATGAAAGAATATGGAGAAAGTGTCATCAGCTGGCAAATGTTTGGTTTAGTAATTGGTGGCATTTTATGGGGTATATTGGGTGATAAAAAAGGAAGAAAAAGTGTGTTGTTTGGGTCAATATTATTATACTCTTTAGCAACTATTGCCAATGGATTGGTGCATGACGTAAATCAATATACATGGCTTCGTTTTATTGCTGGATTAGGACTTGCAGGAGAACTGGGAGCAAGTATTACTTTAACCAGTGAATTATTGCCAAAAGAAAAACGTGGTATTGCTGCAACCATTATTGCAACCAGTGGTGTGTTTGGCAGTATAGCTGCTTATTTTGTTCATGATTTAAGTGGGCATGATTGGCGTTTGTGTTATTTTATTGGTGGAGGAATGGGCATAGCCTTATTATTTTTACGTGCAGGCTTTTTAGAAAGTGGTATCTACGATAATACCAAAGAAAAGCAGGTGCAAATGGGTAATTTCTTTATGTTCTTCAACAATAAAGAACGTTTCTTTCGTTACCTACGTTCCATTTTAATTGGCTTACCTGTTTGGTATGTAATTGGTGTGCTCATTAGCTTTAGTGATGAATTTGCCAAACGTTTTGGTATAGTAAATTTCGACCAGCCCAAAGCACTAATGTTACAATACACCGCTTTAGCTTTTGGCGATGTTGCAGCTGGATTAATGAGTAATTATATCAAGAGCAGAAAGAAAACATTACTATTTTTTTATGCCATCATTTGTACATTCATCGTTTTATATTTTGCGTTAAAAGGTGGAGGTTCTGCAGCCAATATGTATTTAATTTGTATGGGATTGGGCTTTGGGTCAGGTATTTCTGTTTTATACATTACCATGAGTGCTGAGCAATTTGGTACCAACTTAAGAGCTACTGCTGCTATATCAATCCCCAATTTAGTAAGAGGGTTTTTACCAATAATTTTATTATTATTTCAAATCATCAGGAATAATTTACCATCAAAAAATATCGATGCCAATTATATTAATGGAGCATGGATTATTGGAGGAATCGTTATGCTTATTGGATTTATTTCAGTACTATTAACCAAAGAAAGTTTTGGTAAAGACTTAGACTTTTTGGAAAAAAATTAATTGCTAATTTTCTGTATAAACAAATATAACATGAGCCAGCAAAAACAAATAGGCATATTATCCTTACCAGTATTGGTTGCAGCTTTAGGCTACTTTGTTGATATATATGATTTGCTCTTATTTACTATTGTTCGTGAACCAAGTTTGCAAGGTATTGGTGTTGTACTAACTGATAAAGTTGCTGTACTTGCAGCCAGTACAAAAATTATTAATTGGCAAATGGTAGGGTTATTAATTGGTGGTATTTTATGGGGAACTATTGGCGATAAAAAAGGAAGGTTAAGTGTTTTGTTTGGTTCGATAGCACTGTATTCAGTTGCCAATTTTGTTACAGGTTATGTACAATCTGTTGATCAATATGCTTGGGCAAGATTTGTTGCTGGAATTGGTTTAGCAGGAGAACTAGGTGCAGGCATAACTTTAGTGAGTGAGTTATTGCCAAAAGACAAAAGAGGCGTTGGTACATCGTTGGTTGCTGGTGTTGGTTTATTTGGAGCTGTATTTGCTTATTATACTTTTCAATTTACCGATCATGATTGGCGTTTGTGTTATAAAATTGGTGGCGGATTAGGGGTTGGTTTGTTGTTGTTAAGAATCTCTGTAGTAGAAAGTGGCATGTTCAAAAGTGTTAAAGAACAAGCTAACATACAACGTGGAAATTTCTTTATGTTTTTTACAAGCAGCAAACGGTTTAAAAAATACTTTTTAGCTATTTTAATTGGTTTGCCAACTTGGTATGTAATTGGCATTTTAGTAAACTACAGCAATCGTTTTGCAAAAGAATTTTATGGCGATAATCACATTGAAAGTGGTAAAGCCATTATGTATGCGTATGCTGCAATTGCCATTGGCGATATACTGATTGGATTGTTAAGTCAATATTTTAAAAGCCGCAAAAAAGCGTTATTGAGTTTTTACATTTTATGTATTGCAGGCTTGTTTTTATTCTTCAGTGAATACAATAATAGCGATGCAAGAATGTATGCCATTTGTGCTTTCTTAGGTTTTAGCACAGGCTTTTGGGCCATATTTGTAACCATGGGAGCTGAGCAGTTTGGAACTAATTTAAGAGCCACTGCTGCAACAACAATTCCTAATGTAGTTCGTGGAGCATTACCATTAATCAACTTATTATTTTTAGATTTATTCCAAAAAAGTATGGGTTGGAAAATGTGGCAAAGTGGCGTAGTTACTGGTTGTATTGTGATGGCTATTACGTTGGTGGCATTTTATTTTACCGAAGAAACATTTCATAAAGATTTAGATTATTTAGAAGTAGAAGAAATGATGCCGTAGTTTGTAGTTAACAAGTTTATAAGTTTATAAAGTATAATCAATCCTTAACTTAATCAGCTCGATCAACCAGTTAACTTTATTAACTATTAACAACATGAAATTCCTCATCATACGTTTCTCTTCTATTGGCGATATTGTTTTAACCACACCGGTAATCCGTTGCTTAAAGCAACAAGTGTCTAATGTTGAGGTACACTTTTTAACCAAGAAATCTTTTAAAGGAATCGTTGAAAATAATCCCTACATCGATAAACTAATTTTATTGGATGAGAGCTGGGAATTGATGATGCATGAGCTGCAAACTGAATCGTATGATTATGTCATTGATTTGCATCACAATCTTAGAACGCTCAGAATAAAAAAAGCACTGAAAGTGCCACACTTCTCTTTTGATAAGCTGAATATAAAAAAGTGGTTGTACACTGCTTTTAAAATAAATGCTTTACCCAAAGTACATATTGTAGATAGAAATTTAGATACTTTAAAAAGCTTTGGTGTAGTAAATGATGGTAAAGGATTGGATTATTTTATTCCTGAAAAAGATATGGTGAAAGGCAACGATATTCCTGCTTCTCATCAGTTTGGATATATTGGTGTTGTTATTGGTGCTGCACTGAATACCAAAAAAATGCCTGTGTATAAACTGAAAGAACTGTGTAATAAAATTGATTATCCCATTATATTGTTAGGTGGACCAGAAGATAGAGCTGACGGAGATGCAATTGCATCAATCGATGATACAAAAGTGTACAATGCATGTGGTAAATTTAACCTGAATGAAAGTGCCGATTTGGTTCGAAAAGCTAAACTCATTGTTTCTCACGATACTGGCTTAATGCACATTGCAGCTGCATTCAAAAAGCCCATCATTTCTATTTGGGGCAATACAGTACCAGCATTTGGCATGGATGCGTATTTTGGTAATACACAAATTACCAATCTAAAGTTTGAAGTAGAAAAATTGGGTTGCAGACCATGTAGTAAAATTGGCTACAAAAATTGCCCTCGTGGCCATTTTAAATGTATGGAACTACAAAATACTGATACAATTGCCAAAGCTGCGTTGGTACAGTTGAAATAGTAAAACTATTTTTTTATACTCAATGCTCCCGATGGGCACAATGCAACAGCAGCAATGATTTCAGCAGATGTTGCTTTGTCCATTTTAATCCAGGGTTGTTCTTTTGGGCTAAATACTTTCGATAAATTCTGAACACAGTTTGCAGAATGCTCACACTTACCAGACTGCCAAACTACAGTGATTTCTCCATTTGTGTATTCTTTGGTAAGGTTGTTTTTATCCATGGTATATAAAGTTTAAAAAAGTACATCATTATATGCTTCCACTTTATCAAATACAGCTTTCGCAAATGGGCAAAGTGGCATAATTTTTACATTGTTGGTTCTTGCAAAATCAACAGCTTTTTGTACCAGTTGTTTGCCAATGCCTTTGCCTGCTAAACGGTCACTTACTTCGGTATGATCGATAATGAATTTATTACCAGCCCATACATAAGTCACTTCTGCAAGTTGTTCTCCGTCTTGCTCAATATAAAACTTGCCTTTTTTACCATCGTCTGAATGTTGAATATCCATAAATGAAAGTTAACAAGATTTTTTTAATAGTTTGTGATAAGGAATTAATTCTTCGAATCTCTTTCATGTTGTTGCATTTTCATTGCATCTAAGCGACCTTGTTTTTTGCCAAGTCTATAAATAAGCCTGATAATTAAAAAAGGGACTAAGAATGTAATTAGTAGTATAAAAAGGCTGAAGATGATTTCCTGAAAACCTAAATTTCCCATGATGCTTATTTAATATAAATATAGGAATTTTTTTAACCTCTCTCTTTGTGATATTTGGCATTTTACTTTTCTGATTCTTTGCAGTAAAATTTAAACGCAACCGAAATGAAAAGGTTGCTACAAATTATTTTAAAAGCTGAATAATATTGTATCGTACAATTGTGCGACGCCACAGTAGCTAAATAGTAGTACAAAAGCTGGTAACCAAAAATTAAATTAATTTATGTTCATAAGCATATTTAATTAAACCAATAACGCTGTTGGTTTTGGTTTTTCTGAAAATATTTTTGCGATGCGTTTCTACCGTTCTTTCACTAATAAAAAGTTGTGCTGCAATATCTTTATTCGAACATTCTTTTTCGATGAGCTTGATGATTTCAATTTCACGGGTGGTGAGATTGGTTTCTTCATTTTCTTTTTTCATGTTACTGAAATGCTGTAATTCGTTCAGCACTTCTTCACTGAAATAAACGCCACCGCTAGCAATTTTTTCAATGGCATGAATGAGTTCTTGCTTACCAATATTCTTTAACACATAACCCGAAATATCGGCATCGTTAATCATTTGATTTACCGTGTGTCCTTGTCCACTCATGCTGAGGGCTAATATTTTTATAACAGGAAATTTTTCTTTTACTAGCTTGGCCAATTCCTGACCATTCATGCCTGGCATCATAATATCAGTGAGCAAAATAT
Organism: Chitinophagaceae bacterium; assembly: GCA_044348985.1. Lineage (GTDB taxonomy): Bacteria > Bacteroidota > Bacteroidia > Chitinophagales > Chitinophagaceae > UBA1930. Next base: position 14,164 of record JBIKRV010000004.1, on the reverse strand, counting down.
CGATATTTTTAGCAGCTAAAATGTTAAGCATTTCTGCGGCCGATGTATGAGTAGCTACAATTTTTATGGTTGAATGTCCATCGAGTAAAGATGTAATGCCATCGATAACAATTTGGTGGTCATCTACAATCGCTACATTAATTTTTTGGGGCTTCATTCAGTTTGTTTAGGTGCACCACTAAACTAAGGGATTTTTTATGAACCAACAGGAATATGAATGGCTACCAATGTTCCTTTGCCTTCAGCCGAATTCCATTCAACTGTGCCTTTTAAATATTCAATACGTGTTTGAATATTTTTTAAACCAATACCCTCAAAGTTATTTTTATGGCTAGTGTTAAAGCCTTTTCCATTGTCTTCAATGGTTACAGCTATTCCATCGGCATCTTTAATCAATGAAATATCTAAATAATTAGCTGCTGCATGTTTAATTACATTGTTTACACACTCTTGTATTACACGATACAACACAGTTTCAACATTGCTGTCGATACGTTCATTTAAACCTTCGGTGTATAAATCAGTTTTTATTACCCTGACATCAATTTGGTTAATAAATTCTCTAACCGCACTTGCCAAACCTGCTTTAACCAATGCATTGGGCATCATGTTGTGGCTTACGGTTCTTACTTCTTTGCAACTTTCATCAACCAAATTCAATACTTTTTGATATACTTTTTTTTGCTCTTCATTGGCAAAAGGTATCTCACATTCCATTGCACTTAAATTCATTTTGGCTGCACTCATTAATTGGCCAACGCCATCATGCAAATCACCTGCAATACGTTTGCGTTCATTTTCTTCGGCTTCTAAAATAGCTTTGGTAGCAAGTTCCTGTTGTTTAAAAATGGCTAACTGCAATTGCTTCTCTTTTTTAAGTTTATACCTGCGATAAAAAGAGTACACCAATAACAATAGCAACACTGCAATTACACCAATTACAATCAGCAAAATATTTTTTCTATTATTTTCCAGCTTTTCATTTTTAAGCTCAAGTGCATTGATTTTATTTTCTTTATTCAATGCAAAAATTTGTTGCGATTTAAAGTTAGAATCAAGCCTTTGTTCTAAGATTAGTTCATTTTGTTTTTTTATTTCTAATTCATTGCCAGCAATTTCTAATTCGTTTTGAGAGAGTAATAGTTTTTGCTGAGTTGAATCATATAAATTTTTATTCAGTTTAGATTGTTGTTGTTGTATGAGCTTCTCTTTTTCTAATGTATTGAACTTGGCTTCTAGTTCAGTAAACTTATTGCTCATATTGCTATTGAATAGGGAATCTTTATATGCTGCGTATTTTTTATAATAGTCTAAAGATGTAGTTGCATTGCCAATTTTCTCGTTCAGTTTCGATTGCGTTTGGTACACCATCATTAACTCTGGCTTGGTGTTAATACCATTTCTAGCAAGCAATTCGGATTTATCAACCACAATTTTAGCTGAATCGTATTTGCCTTCTTCTATTAAAATATCACCCAAATTATTTAAACAGCTTACTTTTCCTTTGGTATCATTTAAACTGGTTCTTAACTCATAAGATTCTAAAATGTTTTCTTTGGCCTGCTTGTTTTTTTTCAGCTTTTGCTGCAATGCACCAAGGTTATTCAATGCGTTGGATAAGTATTCTTTATTACCCAACTGCCTACTTACGTCAACTGCTCTGGTGTAATAATCTTCGGCTTTGTTATACTCTTCTTTTATTTTAAAAATATTGGCCACATTTACATACGATTGTGCAAGCCCTTGTTTATCGTTCATCTTTTGTTTAATGGCAATCGACTGGTTATGGTAATTAATGGCTTCATCATATCGACCTAAATTTTGTTGCAAAATGCCAATATTATTTAAGGCATAAGAAGTACCTAAATTATCATTTGTTTTTTCAAATAAACTCAATGCGTTTTGCTGATAATACAGTGATTTGCTAAAGTCACCCTGACGTTGATAAATTACACCAATTTTGTTATACAATCTGGCTACGCCTAAATCATCATTTAATTGCTGACGAATTTTTAGGGCTTCATTGTATAAAGCAATAGAAGAATCGTACAACTCTTTATCATAGTAAATAATACCCAAATCATTATACACCTGAGCTAGCCCTTTTGCAAAATTTATTTTTTTGCCCAATGCAATACCTTTTCGACCATAATCAATGGCTTTTTCTCTGTTTATTATTCGGTATTGCCAAACAAGCTCACTGTACGATTTTACAAGGTTACTATCGGTTTGGATTTTTATTATTCGTTCGATGCTATCAATAATAGGCTTGTTTCGTTGTGCTTGAATCTTACAAAAAGCAAATAAGAGTAATAAGGCAAAGGAATATTTTTTCATGTATTTGGTTACGGGTTCGGTATTCTAAAATAAGTGTAATTTATATAAAAAAAGACCTTGCATCCAACAGATGCAAGGTCTTTCATTTATACACAGTTGAATGGAATTAAAATTCGCCTAAGCCAAGTACTTGTTTCATGGTGAAAATTCCTTTTTTAGAAGCTACATATTCTGCAGCTAAAACAGCACCACCTGCAAAACCTTTACGGTTGTGGGCTGTATGAATAATTTCAATATCATCAATAGCACAAGTGTATTTTACTTTATGGGTGCCAGGTGCAGGGTCAATTCTTTCTGAAACTATTTCAAGCTCATCACTCGATACAGCTTTTTCGTTTACCCATTTTTTCTTGCTTACAATTTGTTGTAACACTTGTTCCGCCAATGTTATGGCTGTGCCACTTGGAGCATCTTTCTTTTGGGTATGGTGAATTTCTGCTAATAAAACATCGTACTCAGTATGGTGGCTCATTAACTTGGCTAAATAAGCATTTAGTTCAAAAAATAAATTCACCCCAATACTATAATTACTAGCATATAAAAAAGCACCTTTTTTGGCTTTTACCAAAGCCTCAATAGCTGGTAATTGTTCTAACCAACCAGTGCTGCCACAAATAACAGGTACACCAGCTTCTATACATTTTACCAAATTATCATAAGCACTATGAGGACCACTAAACTCAATTGCAACATCGGCTTTTTGAACAGCTTCAGTTGTAAAATCGTCGAGGTTATCAATATTTATTTTCAACACAATTTCATGTCCTTTAGCAATAGCAATTTCTTCAATTGCCATACCCATTTTCCCATATCCAATTAGTGCAATTTTCATAAAGGTATATTTAAAATAAAATGTTGGGGTTGTTATCAATTATTCAATTAACGAGTATCAATTTTTTTGGGTGTTGGTTTCTTTAAATTGAATACCAAGCTAATGCCTTTGCTATTGTTTATTGGATTGATCATGGGGTTTACTTGTATCGATAAATCATCACTCACATCAAAATTTTTTAAGTGCCCAAATACTGTTGCATCTACCACATTCAATCCCCAAACTACAACAAACCAAAGTACAGAATAGTCTCTATCTTTTCTAAACGAATTTCTAAATGTTTGTAAAGAGCTTAAACTAAAGCCTTTTAATCGGGAATCAATATTTTTTAGATTGGTGGTGTCGTCAAATGTTGCACCAGGTGCAGATGCTTTGAACACTAAATCATAAGCAGTTTTTGTTCGTTTATACCAAGTATTGTTGTAAAAAAAAGTTACAGTGGGTATGACCAATGCACCATAGACCACAGGGATTTTCCAGTATTCTTTATTGTAGGCTTGTCCCCAACCTGGTATTAATGCTGAACGTTTAGTAGCCAAACGGTGGTTGTGTTTGGGCTTAATTATAACCGCCGTGTCAGTATTTGTTTTTGCTGATTTTTTTTGAATACTATCTTCCCTTACAAAATTCATTTTAGGAGGTTGCACTTTTTTTTGAGCCATTGTACAATAGCTAATGCTTAAACCTAAAAACAATATGAGTAGTTTATACAATTGCATGAATCATTTAGCTAACAACCACATTCATTTGATCCAGAATTTTATTCAGTTCCTCTAACGAATAATATTCCAATGTAATGCTGCCGAAGCCTTTTTTGTTGTGCACCATTTTTACCTTGGTACTAAAATGAGAAGCTAAATTATCTTCTATCTTTTTATAAGCAGGCGGCAAATCGTTTTTTGCAGCAGATTTAACAGGTTCGTTGCCCTTGTATAGTTTTCTAACCAGTTCTTCCGATTGGCGAACACTCAATTGCTTGCTCTTAATTTCATTAAACACATACAATTGTTTATCAACTGTATCAATGGTAATCAATGCCCTTGCATGCCCCATAGTAATGGTTCCTGTACGAACAGCCAATTGAATATCGGGTGGTAATTTCAGCAAACGAATATAGTTGGTGACTGTACTCCTTTCTTTGCCCATACGCTCGGCCACTTGCTCTTGGGTATAGTCCAACTCTTCCATCATTCGTTTGTAACTTAAACCAACTTCAATAGCGTTTAAATCTTCACGTTGTAAATTTTCTAATAAAGCAAGTTCTAATAAGTCTTTATCATTAGCCTGACGTATGTACACTGGCACGTCTTTCAAACCAGCAATTTTAGAAGCCCTGAATCTTCTTTCACCTGCAATTAACTGATACTTGCCATTGGCTAATTTGGTAACCGTTAACGGCTGAATAATATCGTGAATTTTTATCGATGTTGCCAATTCACTCAAAGCGGTTTCATCAAAATCTCTTCTTGGCTGTTTTGGATTTACAGAAATATCTGCCAATGGTACACGAACCATCGATGTAACTTGCTCAACTACTTTTGTTTTTAAAGTACCTTCCGTATTTTTTAAATCCTGATCTATATTACTTAATAAGCTGCGTAAACCTTTGCCTATTAAATCATTGTTTTTTTTGGGAGTGCTCATGCTTGTAAGGTTTAAGGTTTAGGGTTTAAGGTTTAAGGTAAAAAGGCTTTTGCCTTCTACCTTCCATCTTTTGCCTTCTACCTTTACTCAATAATTCTTTCGTCGTTGGTCATTTTGGTCATTTCATTTTTTTGCAAAACTTCTTTGGCCAAATTCAAATAGTTTATAGCTCCCTTACTATCTGCATCATATAAAATAACAGGTTTACCAACACTAGGAGCTTCACTCAAACGTGTATTACGATGAATGATGGTACTGAAAACCATTTCATCAAAATGTCTTCTCACTTCACTTACCACTTGGTTGCATAAACGCAAACGACCATCGTACATCGTCATTAAAATACCTTCAATTTGTAAATTGGGGTTTAAACGATTTTGAACAATTTTAATGGTGTTTAACAATTTGCCCAAACCCTCCAATGCAAAAAATTCACATTGCACAGGTACAATCACACTATCAGCAGCTACCAACGAGTTAACAGTTATTAAACCCAACGATGGAGAACAGTCAATTACAATAAAATCGTATTTATCTCTCACTTCATCCAGTAAAACCTTCATCACATTTTCACGGTTGGGATAATTGATCATTTCAATTTCAGCTCCCACCAAATCAATATGCGAAGGAATAACATCTAAATGTGGTATATCACTTTTTAAAATAACATCATCTGCCTTGGTATTATTCACCATACAGTCGTATAAACTGGTGGTAATATTGTGCAAGTCAAATCCCACACCAGTGGTGCTATTTGCTTGTGGGTCGGCATCTACCAATAAAGTTTTGTATTCCAACACAGCAAAACTTGCTGCAAGGTTAATGGCAGTAGTAGTTTTACCCACACCACCTTTTTGATTAGCTACACCAATAATTCTGGCCATAGTACACGGTATCCTCTTTGTTTAATTTGCATTCTACAAGACTGCAAATGTAAAATATTATGTTTCTAAACAAAGAACAGAATTTTACAGGTCATTTTCTATATTAATTTTCCCCAAATGGGCTTTTTTTTGGGGCTTTGGGCTGGTAGTTTTTCAAATTGGCTATGGTTAGGGCTTTTGTTGCAAATACGGCACATGGCTTGGCACAAAGCTTCACCGTGTTTTCCACGTCAATCCCTCAGCCCATTACCTGAAGAATGGCTATTGAGCAGTATTGTTTATTCTAGCAGATAAAATAGATAGCACAGAAAAAAATCCATGCTTCTGTGAGCTATATTTTAAACAGTAATTGTTTCGCCAATAGCAGGCAACAACAACACTTTACCCTTACTTTCAAAGTAGGCTTTTGCTGCTTCGTGGTCAATTTTAATATAACCAAAGGTGTCGTAATGCACACCAACAACCGTATGGGCATCGGCAAATTCAGCAGCTTTTTCAGCATCTTTATAATCCATTGTAAAATTGTCGCCAATAGGCATTATAGCAAATTTCAACTTGCTCCACATGGGTACTAATTGCATGTCCATAGTTACGGCAGTATCTCCTGTGTAATAAAAATTGCCTTCATCAGTATTAAAAATAAACCCTAATGGGTTTCCACCATAAGTTCCATCAGGTAAGCAACTGCTGTGTTGTGCAACCACACATTTTACAGAGCCAAAATCAAAATTCCATTTGCCACCAGTATTCATTGGGTGTGTATTGGCAACTCCATTTTTATTCAACCATTCATGAATTTCATAAGCAGCTACTACTTTAGCATTGGTTCTTGTTGCAATGCTTATGCAATCTGCCACATGATCGGCATGGCCATGACTTAAAAAAATATAATCAGCTTCAATACTGTTCACATCAATGTCTTTTGCCAATTCGTTATAAGTAATAAATGGATCGAACAAAATTTTCTTTCCTTTAATTTCAACTGCAAAGCAAGAGTGACCGTAATAAGTAAGTTTCATGATTTTTATTTTTTAAAATTCAACAATGCAATATACAGTAACTGAGTTTCGCCATTTAAAGAAGCAATTTAATTAGTTGAAATAATGGCAATCAGTTTTTGTATAAGGTTTAATAATTGATTACAATTAATGAACGATTTTGTTTGTCTTAGAAAACAGTTTAGCTGTTATGCACTAATGGTGTAGCCAATTAATGCAGGGTTTTCAGGGTCTATTTTATTGGAGTTGATGAATGAAAATTTTTCTAACAGTTTTATACAAGGTTGATTGTTACGATGAACGAAAGCTTCTATTGTTTTAACCTGTAGTGTATTAAATGCATAATCCATTACCTTTTCAACAGCTTCTTTCATTATTCCTTGTGCCTGATAGTTGGGCAACAGTTCATACCCAATTTCACAGTTCTTATGTTCCTTTGAAAAGCTAAACAGGCAAATGGTGCCAACCAATATATTGTTGTCAGCTAAACTTATTGCCCAGTAGAGGGCCTTATTGTTATCAATGTTTTCATTAATGGTTTGTATAAATTTTCTTGCATCTTCTACATTGTTGCATATTGGACGGTCGAGGTATTTATTTACTTCCATATCAGTACGTAAAGTAAAAATAGCCTGTTCATCGTTAGGTGTTAGTTTACGAAGTACCAACCTTTCAGTGGTTAAAATTGGGAAAGGGTTGATAACGTTATTTAGCATACTGTGTTATTGTAGGGAAGCTTGGTATATTAAACTATTTTGTTGGTAAATTTTTTGGATTAATGAGCTTAGGGAAGTAATGATTTATTTTGAAAAATTTAGTTTAGAAAGCCATAATACGGTCAAGATTAAATTGTATTCTTTATTTGTTTTACTATTTAGTTTGTCCAATATGCAAATGACTGAGGAGGTGTCAAATTGAAATCTTCTCTCAAGCATTTGGGTTTTCTATATCTTGTTTTTGTTTTGATTTTTATCGCAAAGCCTTGTTCCTTATCTGCAAAGTATTCGTAAAAATATTCTTCTGTTATGCCTGAAAATTCTTTAGTTAACTCCCAAAGTGTTTGTAAGTCGTGTTTGATAATTTTTTCGATTCGAAACTCTCCAATTACTTTTTGCACAGGTGAAGATGAATAAACCAAGATGGTCTTTACGTTTTCGTTTTTAAAAATTGACTTTCTGAATTCAAATTTTTTTGATCCATCAAATATTTTGTTAGCAAATTCTGGTTTTATTGATAATACTACTTTCATTTTAGTTACATTTTATAGTTAATACACCTTTTAATAAGTCATACAGCCAGTTACTAAATAATTCGATTAGTACAACAATCGAAATAAATTTAATTATTGTTACCCAATTATTTTTTTCATACTTAGTTTTTATTAACGTTGAAATGCTTTCCTTGTTGCTTTCTTTCCAGTGATAAGCTAAATAAATATTTTTTTTAGGTTCTTTCCAAAACAAAAGTTTATTCTTTTTTATGTTGGGAAAATCTACATAACTATCCCATTTATTACTTTCCAAATTTCTACAACTACTAAATGCTTGGTGATTTCCTACAATCTCTTCTTCGTTTGAGCATATAAAGAAAAAATGTTGTTTTTCTATTTTTAATAAGACTTCCTTTCTTATTTTTTCCAATAAATCGTGATTTAAATCTCTAATCTCATTTACTCGAAAATCAATCATTTCAATTTCACAAAAAGCACTTTCAAAAATTGCATTAGTAGGTTTGCTTATTGTAGATAATGACTGAATGAAATTTCCTTTTAACCTAAATCTATAATATGATTTAAGTTCTTCTTTGAGGATATTAATAGATATAATAGTTCCATTTGCAAAATCTGTAAATGTTATATCATTAGGTGAAGTTTTATAAACTTTAAATAAAAATTCATCTTCAGAATTTTTTATTTCAGATGTTTTTGAAGTGCCATCTGATACTACTTTATAATTCTCATTAAATATAGCATTAACTAAATCATCATTCTTAATAAACTTGGCAACAATATCTTCAAAATCAGTGCTATCTGTTTTTGTTGGTAAAAAAATATTTAAACATTTAACATTTAAAGTGTTTTCAAGTTTTAATCCTATATCTAAAAATTTATGATACTGAGTAGTACCATTGGGGATTTTCCAAAAGTTAAAATGCAATTCTACATTTATCAACTCAATATTTCCTGAATCAACAGGAGTGTACCAGATAGCTATGCTTTTCATTATAATTTGGAGTATTTTGCTATTTTATAAAAATCATCTCTACTTATTTCTTGAAAACCTCTTGGTACGCTATTAATATCTAAAATAATTTTATTTTCTATTAACCATTTTAGATTAGGTCTTTTTCTAAATGTATGTGCATATATGAATTTTACTACGAAAGGCTTGAGTTTAGGATAATAGTTCCAGTGTTTTTTTAATTCTTCATCGGTGAAAACACTTCTTTTTTTGCAATGTTTAATAAACGTTTCCAAGTTAGGGATGTTATCAATGACATTCTCAACAATACCGTAAGTAGTTACAACTCCTTTGTATATGCCACCTGTCATATAAAAAACAATGATATCTCCAGAGTTTAAAGCCTTAAAGTGAGATCGAGAAATGTAAACTTTGCTTAGTGCATTTCTATGAGGTTTGTTTTCAATAAAGTCCATTGGAGATTCATTCCTTAAAATTGAATCAGGGAATAAATCAGTGTGGTAATCGGGATAAATTGGTACAATAAATACTTTTGAATCTATTGAAATAAAAGGAAATGTCTTTTTAGGGTTTGATAAATCTACTGGCTGCGTTCTATCAAAATTTTTGACTAAAACTATTTCTCTAGTTGATTTTTTTATTCCCCACTTTATAAATCCCCATTCTTCCAATAAATTGATTAGTCTAATTTGTTCTGGGCTTTTTTCGAATATTGTTACATATACTTCATCAACTTTATATTGTAGTGCATTATCAAAAATGATTTTTAAAAACCGTTCTCCTATTTTGTAACCATTACTTGTCACTTTAAACGTTCCAATTTTTAATCTTTTTTTAGGAAGAAATATTGGATTAATGTCAGAATAATTTTCATCTTTTTCTTCTGTTTTTAAAAAAAGAAAAGCTGATAATTGAGCATCTTGGTAATATACATAGGAAATTTCATCAGCCTTTTTATTAAACCATTTATCAAACCCTATGTAATCCTCTCTAAAACTATCAAAAAATATATTTGATAAATCAACTTTTCCAAAATATTCTTTTTTTACTGCTAATACTTTGTAATCAACAAATGCAGGGTTGTCAGCAATTACTGTTTCTAAAAATTGATCGATAGTATATACCTTATCAGCAATTCCAAGCATTTCAGCTTTGGTATGTATTTTTTTATCTTCAGAAATCAAAATGTCGATTCTGTCATTAAGTATCTCGTTTAATAGTTTAGAATCATTTTTATCATTATCAGTCTTGTCAATTACATTACTTACTTCATTTAAAATTCTATTTTCAGGTGCAACATTTATTATTTGGTTATAGCTTTCAATTTTAATATTCATCGTTTGAAGAGCAGTAGGATCTTTATACCTATTTAACTCCTCAACAGTTATGGGATGAATATATTTAGAGTATTTTAGTTTATCAAGCCAATTAAATAGTTGCCCAATATCAAGGTTGTAAATTTTATTTGCCTCTCTGTGAATGATAATATTGGTGTCAAGCAGTACTTTCATTATTACAATTTTATAGTTACATTTGTAAATTAATTAATTTATTGTTTCATAATTCAATATACGCCCAAAAACTAGATTATGAAAAATAAAATATTATGAATATGTAATAGTAGTATGTTGTGTTTTGATTTTTTAATCTGTTTTTTATTGACTTATTCGATTTAGAATAGGCTAAATAGTTTTGTTTCACCGCTTTCGACTAGCCGATAGTTATCGCCTCAAGCTGATATGTTGCTAAATAGTAGAATCGTTGTGTGGCTAAGCAGTTATGATTTCATCTATACTTATTTAATTGCCACATATTTATTCTACTAATGATGGGCTGCCTGACAGAGTGAAAATCCTTTTTTGTGCCTTTGGTGTTTATAATTGAGGTAAGTTAAACCACCCCTAGCCCCTCCAAAGGAGGGGAATAATTGCCCTGCACAAAAAGATTGCAACGATGGCAGGAACTGCTGCTGGGTTTAGTTGTGATGTTGATAGCCTCAAATTAGTACTTGATATTTGTTAATACTTCAACAATAGTGTTGTTTAAATTGTATTGTTTGGGAGGTTTTGTTTTTTAAAATGCAATATTTGTTGTGTACAATCGTCGAACCCTTATCACAAAAAGAATATACAAATGCGTAACTCTGGAACTATTTGGATTATAGCTGGCATCATGCTTTTATTGGATGTGTATGTTTTTCAGGCTGTAAAAACAGTAACTCAGGGTGCTGGTGAACGAACCAGATTGTGGGTGCATAGCATTTATTGGGTGGTAAGTGTTGTAACCATTGTGGTGCTGATTTCTTTTCCTTACATACAAGCATTGCAAACATCAAAATTTTTCAGGAATTATATTTTTGCCATTTTGGTTGGCTTATTTATTGCCAAGCTGATTGGCACATTATTCTTTTTGGTAGATGATGTAAGAAGAGGAGTAATGTGGTTGATGAGTAAAATTGCTCCAAGTGCTGGAGCTCATTTTGCAGATGAAGGTGGCAGCATTAGCAGAAGTACATTTTTAAGCTGGATGGGTTTGGGTGCAGGTGCTACTTTATTTGGTTCTTTATTGTATGGATTTAGCAACAAATACAATTATCAATTAAAGAAAGTGCCACTAAGTTTTAGTAACCTTCCACAGGCGTTTAAAGGATTTAAAATTGTGCATATAAGCGATGTACACAGTGGTAGTTTTCAAGATAAAACTGCTGTTAAAAAAGGAATAGATTTAATCAATGCACAACACCCTGATTTAATTTTATTTACTGGCGATTTGGTGAACGATAGGCATGATGAAATGCTGGAGTACATGGATATTTTTAGTACACTAAAAGCCAAATATGGTGTGTACAGCACATTGGGCAATCATGATTATGGTGATTATGTGGCTTGGCCAAATGCAGCTGCCAAAACAGATAATTTAGAAAAATTAAAAAATGTGCATGCAAAAATGGGTTGGCGTTTATTGATGAATGAACATGTTGCCATTGAAAAAAACAATGACGCATTTGCGTTGTTGGGTATTGAAAACTGGGGAGCAAAAGGACGTTTTCCTAAATATGGCAAAATGCAGGAAGCGTATCCTGGAACGGAGAAATATGCGTTTAAAATTTTAATGAGTCATGACCCAAGTCATTGGGATGCACAAGTGAAAACAGAATATAAAGACATTGATTTAATGCTAGCTGGTCATACACATGGTATGCAGTTTGGCTTAGAGAATCCTTATTTTAAATGGAGCCCAGTGCAATGGATGTACAAACAATGGGCTGGTTTGTATGAAGAGGGTAATCAAAAATTATATGTAAATCGTGGATTTGGTTTTATTGGTTATCCTGGAAGGGTGGGCATTTTACCAGAGATTACGTTGATTGAATTGGGGTGAGGAAGGTTAAAGGTGGAAGGAAGAAGGTGTAAGGTAGAAGGAATATGGTTTAAGGTAGAAGGTTTAAGGAATGAGGTGAAAGTGTAAGCTTTAATTTAGGTTGTTTTGCCATGGACTATTGACCATCGACTGTTACCGCTTACTAATTTTATTCATACTAATATTTCGTTGAAGGCTGCATTTAAAACGACTTACATCGCTGGTTCTTAGTTTAACATGTTTCGTTGTACGACCTTGCATGCGTTTACGCCACATTTTAAAACTGCTTGGTTTGCTGTTGCTACGCATTAATTCAATCACTTCTTTTTCTTTTAACCCAAACTGAAATTCAATGGCTTCAAATGGAGTTCTATCTTCCCAAGCCATTTCTATAATTCTGTCAATATCTTTTTCTTCGAACATAAACTATAAACAAAGTATCTGTTAAATAAGTTCTTTGGCAAACGAATCTTTTATTTGTGGTATCATTATTGAAAAAGGAACAAAAAAATAAACATTATGAAAAGAGTAATCTTAGTGCTTACAGTTATGACTATTGGAATGGTAACAGTACAGGCACAAAAAGTAGCTTTATTAGCAAAAGCAGGAGCCAACTTTACAAAAATTGATGGTAAAGAATTTAAAGACGGTTACACAACTGGTTTTCATATAGGTGGGGCATTAGAAATTGGTTTAACTAAAACCATTGGCATACAACCAGAAGTATTGTTTAGTCAGGTAAAAACATCTTCTATTTCAACTTCTATTTTGGGTTTTAATGCCAACAATGAAGTGAAATTAGATTACTTGTCAATTCCTTTATTGTTAAGAATTAATGCTACTAAATTACTGACCATTCATGTAGGACCCGAGTACAGTATTTTAGTTTCGAACGATAAGGATTTGTTGCAAAATGGTCAGGCCGCATTTAAGTCGGGCAATTTTTCGATGATTGGTGGTGTGCAATTGAATTTTAAATCTACAAAATTATTCGGACGTTATAATGTTGGTTTATCGTCTATTGAAGATGCACCCAATACCGATAAATGGAAGAGCCAGCAAATACAAGTGGGGCTTGCTTTTAATTTGTTGTAATTCAAATTATAAATACCCATTTGTTGGTATATTTTTAGTGTAAAGCATTGTTAATTTTGAAAAAAACAACATGAAGAAACTTATTTTAAGTACAATGATTTGTGTAATGTTATTTGGAACTGCATTTGCACAAAAAGGATTTCATTTAATAGCAAAAGGTGGTGTGAACTACGGAAAAATAAAAGGACAATCGTTTAAAGATGGTTATAATTTAGGCTACCATGTAGGTGGATCTATTGAATGGGATTTTTCTAAAGGAATTGGCATTCAGCCAGAAGTATTGTTTAGTCAGGTTGCTGTTACTGGCAATAGTGGTGCAGTTACACCAACACAAGATAGTAAGTTGAATTATTTATCGATACCAATTTTATTGAGAATTAATTTAGGCAAAATGTTTACCCTAAATCTTGGACCTGAGTACAGTATTTTAGTAAGCCAGAAAAAAACTTTTGTAAATAACGCTAGTGATGCATTTAAAGATGGCAATTTTGCAGCAGTAGCTGGGTTACAACTCAATTTAAAGACATTGAGAGTCCATGTACGATATAATATTGGATTAAGCGATATTAACCAATTGGGTAATTCGGATAATTATAAAAGTGAAATGATTCAGTTGGGTTTAAAATATTTTAATAAATACAGTTTTTTTTAAAAAAAGAGGCTGCCTTAAAACAAAGTTTTACGGCAGCCTCTTTTTTATAGATCGTATTAGTGCGATGATTTTTACGTATTCTGTTAGCCATTGTACATTATTGTATTTTGAAAAGGTTGTTTTAGCAGCTTTTAAGCTGCTTTGTTTGTGTTTATTAAGTT
>JBIKRV010000071.1:0-7467 GCA_044348985.1 Chitinophagaceae bacterium | reverse complement strand
CGGCTCACACCATACTTGGCTGCCAACTGACGATAACCAGTTCCCTGGGTTAAATACTCCGTAATACATTGTTGTTTGATGTCCATTTTTGGTTGTTTTTTAGTCAACCTATTTCAGGACGAGACAATTTTCTGCTGAATTTATTCCGTCAAGCCACACTTGCACAAAACCTCTTGTTGTACGCAGTTTTTTCTAGTAGTTGATGTCAAACAGTATTTATTTGAAAATTATTAAACTAGCTGAATAAAAACTGTCAAAAATACTTCCTATACTTTGCTTTAAAATTGCAATTAAACAACGAAATATCGGAAAATAATTCTGAAAGCTTGCGTTTTGTCTGACTGTAAAATTTGTACAAGATTACTAAAACTATACTAAGTTATTTTTCTTCTCGTTTATAAGAACCTATATCACCATTGGTCATGACTGTATAGTGAAATTTAAATTTATCATTTTCAAAAATGATTTGAGCCGCTACATCGTCTTTAACTGGGCCTTCATAATAAAATCGATATTTATCATGTAAATCTGTGTCGTACTTGTCATATAAGACGCTTGATGAAGTAATTGTTGCGTCTGTAATATTTTTATTCACCACTAAGTCAAACTTGCAAAGATTTTCAAGTGTCTGTAAATTATTAACACGTACAACTCTACCTTTTTCTCTACATTCTCTTAAATGCTCAGAAATTGATTTCCATATCTCATAGTAAGTATGAATTAATGGAATACCAGTCACAACAAAATCTATGAATATACCGTAATGCTCTCCAACATGTGCAGATTGATGCATTCTTCTACTTTCGAATTTCAATCTTGAGTCATCCTCAGTCACTTCATAAATTTTTCTTTTTAAGTCTAGATTAAATTGTTCAATCTCTAATTCATCTTGCCATGAATTGTTCTTCAAATAAACAATTGAATATTCGTTTGCCATATACTTTGTTTTGATTTTTAGATTTTTTTTATATTAAAATTGCGTACAACGTTCGAGGCTTGGCGAAGGTTGGGTTTTTGAAAAACGTCAAGCTGGGAACTGCTGCTGGGTATTGTTTATAGTTAATGTTTACAAGTAAGGCTTGGCTTTATTCGTCAAGCTAGAACTTAGTTGATAATTTGTAAATGTTGATGTGAATTGTGTCAAGCCCAACTTTTGCCAAACCTTTTGTTGTAAGCTGCCCTTTTGGGTTTAAAAAATAAAGCGTTCAGAAAATCTTGAACGCTTTAAGAGGTTTTTATTTTTTAATAAATTGTTTTCGTTGTCTTGTTTTGCCATCAAAGACTTCAAGAAAGTAGATACCAGTATTAAGCTTACTAATATCAACTTGAACTTGTTTGGAATTATTTGCAAATACTTTTCTTAGTCTTACGATACCTAAATTGTCAAAGATTGCAATTTGAGAAATGTTATTTAGCTTACTTGATGCTTTAATGTGTTTGTCTTCATTATTAAGTGTTACGAATATTGTGTTAGTAGCTGGGTTTGGAAATAGGTTTATACTATTTTGATTTGTCGATTGTTGTCTATAGCCCCAACATTCTAAAAATATTTCACCAACATTAATAGGTACGCTTCGACCACAATATGTTATAGCAACAACTTCTAGGTTACGTGGATTGCCCATACATGGCCAACTATTTGTCCATAAATAACCAGTTGAAGTTTCACTTATTAGTTGACCATCTATATACCATTGATATGACCATGCACTGGCTGGATGTTCATCGACTTGTGCAATTAATGGTTCAGACCTAAAGTTTGGAGCATAAATAATAGTTGGATTTGGTTCTGACCATGGAATACATGGACAGAAATTTATGTTGTTTGATATATTACAACTTCCATTTGCAACTGTGGCAGTAATTACACCACTTGAACCATTGTCAGTAGAAACCGTAACAGAATTGCCATAAGTTGTAGTATATGGAGAAGGATTTCCATTTATTAGTATACCGTTTGTTGAAGTCCATGTAATTGTTGTGTTTAGTGGAAGTGTTGCTTGTATTTCCATTATGTTACAATCTAGACCTGTTGTTAAGTTTATAAGTGTAAAATTTGGAATAGCATTCTGTAGGGTACTGATATTTGTTGTATTGATGGTTTGTAAGCCAGTATTTGTAGGATCAAGCCAATTGCTCAACCTTGTAGTGTTTGTTCCACCGCCAGTCCATGATAAATCGAATCTGCCGCCTACCGTTTGGGTCATATCACATGGAACAGGTCGAGGATTACCTACATTTTGGGGTCTTCTATAATGTTGTCCAATTATTTGATGATTTTGATTATAGTATGGTGCACCTGAACTTCCACCCTCTACTATTCCATTATCTAAATCTAAGAACCAACATTGAACACCTGTTAATACATCGTTGAATATTACTGGAGGATTGGCATCTTGTGAAATTTTCATTAAATCCCCTCGTGGATGGTGAAGTATTGTAGTACTCAAGTTGCCCAAAGTCTGTCTTGACCAACCAGAATATACCAGTCCAGAATTTGGTAAAGGTGTTGTATTTAATTGAACTAATGCAAAGTCTGTTTCTGCATTGTTTGCTCGTAAGGTACAGCCATTGAATTGGATATCTTCTCTCCATCCAACATTTGTAGCACAATCTGTACTTAAAGTCTGAAATTGGAATACCCAGTTTGCAACATTTCCCGTACTTAAGCAATGATTAGCTGTCAAAATGTAAGGTGTATTTGTATTACAAGCATTCATTATTAACGAGCCGGTACAATGTTCTTGACCATTAACAACAATCATTGCAATAGAATTTTTTTCATTATTCCAATCATTACCTAATGGACAATTTGCATTAATATTACAGTTTGCAGAAGCTCCTATGTTTCCAAAATCATATAATACTCCAAAATTTTTATACCCAAAATTTACAGAACCAATTGTCAGTTCTATTGGTTCATTTGTAGATGATGGTGCTTTTAAAACGATTGAAAGTCTATTCCCTTGATAAACTCTTGTAGCCCAAATATTATTTTCATTATTTTCATTTGAAGAAATACTATCGGTCAATTCGTTTTTTGAATAAATAGAAAGTAAAGCACCTTTTGGCAATTTGAATTTACTAAATTGTAAAGAAATATTTAAAGCATCTTCTGCAATAAGAGAAATTGAATATTTTAAACTGTCATTTTCTTTTTCCAAATTTGCCTCTTTTAAAAAATTAATATTTGTTTGAACTTTTGTAGCAAATTGAATCTCTTCATTAATATTTTTTACATTCTTAAGATGGAAAAATTCTTCTGATGGTTTTATTGTGTAGGTTTTTGGAATTTCTCTCAAAGAAGACTTGTAGATTGTCGGAATTTCTGAATAAAATACTTTTGTTTTAACTTGTGCTTTGATGGTTAAACATACAGTAATTAGTAAAAGAAAAGGTAAAGTGATTTTTGAAATTTTATTTTGCATGATTGTTAATTTTTGTTATTGAATAATTGCAGATAATACCAAAACCAAAACCTCTAAGCCATTTGTTTCTATTGTTTGAATTTATTTCTGTAGGGAATATATTATCTTGTTTCCAAGTGTCATAAATTGGCACAATTAAAGATGGTCCAACATTTATCTTACCTATTTTTTTTAATAACCCAATTTGAAATTCTGACCCAAATCCAAAATAGCGATTAATGTCTGTTTTATAGTCATTTTCAATTTTTAGTGCTGGAGGGATAAAAGAATTATCTGCAGGTATGTGATATTGCTGGGAAAAAGTAAAATAATTTTTTAAATTTATACGTGTTGTAATTAATAAATTGTTTTTTAATTCAAAAAGTTTCTCAACTCCTATATTTATGCTAGCTGTATTATACCAGTATTTATCAGTACCCAAAATTATTCCTAGTGTTGTTGGGTAATCTATAACTCTTTCATCTCCTTTCCCAAATGAACTATGTGTACTTTCAATATTAGTAAATGAGTATTCAAAAAAACCTAAGCCAAACTTTATTAACAAATTATTTTTAAGTGAAATTTTATAAGCAGCATTAATTCCCCAGCTCTTGCCTTTAATGTCAAGTTTATAGGTGGCAACACTATTTATAGCATTGATAAATTGGGGATAAGTGTCCCACCTAAAATATGGCTCAATTTCAACTTGAGCAGTCTTATTTTGTGCCATAGTGAAGTTTGCGACCAACACTAAAACGAAAAATATAATATTATACTTCATAAATATAAATTTTATATTAAAGATAGTAAGAAAATGCAAGGTGTACTAATTTATTAAAACAATATGATTATTTATAAATTTTATTTTATAATTTTCGAATATAAATTATTCTACTGCATCAATTAGGGTTGCTTACAACGAGCAGGGCTTTATGCAGGTGTTGAATTTGAAAAACGTCCGCCCACAGCCACTGCCGAATAAAGATAAAAAGTAAAAGGTAACAAACAAAAGCCAAATAGAAAATGTCAAGCCAGAACAACAGCCCACCGATGAACAAATGACGAGGCTAACAACGTCCAGCAACACTTGCATAAAACCTCTTGTTGTGTGTTCGTGCCATTTGTCCACCGAAGTTTTTATTGTTGTTTGTCAACCGCTAACTACGCCTGTAACGGCTGCGAATTGTCAAACTAAATTTTAACCAATAGTCGTTCAGGCAATAAAATTATGTCTGAACAAATTGATGAAAAAAAAGCAATGATGTTAGAAAAGCAAAACGAAATATTAAAGTGTCTTGAAGGTGTAAATGCTACCGATTGCAGATTAATATTATCGTCAGTTTCTAATGAAATTCAAAATGTGGCTTTCGTCAAAACAAACAATTAAGAGTTGATAATGTCGTAAATGGTTTTCAAGTCGTAATTACCTGTAAAAGAAATATTTTTTCCGTCTCTTGTTTCTTTCATTGTAATACAAACTGTACTGTTGTCAACCTGTTCAATTAATGCAATGGAAAGCGGGTCAACTAATACAAATTTTTGTCCGTTAGAAGCGTTGTTAAACTGTTTAAGATTGTGTTTTTTGTCGTCCATGTTTTATGAATTTAAAAATGAAAAAAATAAAATGAAAATTATGTGTCAAACACAAATGTCAATTGTGGACGGTCTGGGCATGACACACAACGTCCCAGGCTTTACGTTGGCAGGACGGCTTTAGTCGTCCTGCTTGGAACTGTAGCTGAATAAAGTTATGTAGTTACAAATAAATTCTACTGCTGAATAGCGTTCGGTCAAGCCACGAACAAAAGCTAAATTGAAAAACCAAAGTTGAGAGGCTTGACCCGTCAGCCCTGCTGACGTAAAACCTTTTGTTGTACGTTCGTTTATTTGGTACTGTCTGGAATTGCACCTAGAACAGTTGGTGATTTTTCATAGCCTGCTTCAATTGGTCGATTTATTATAAAACGATAACAATCTTCCTGTTTTGTCGCCCATGAACTTGTCTCCTGTAACTTGTCATAAATAATTTTCTTCCATTTATTAAAAGCGTCTGCTTTATTGTTAACAATAACATCTTTTGTATATGCGTCGTTCATTTGTTGATGTCCAGCTCTAGCTTCTTTTAAAACTGTTGTGTACATTATATATAAAGCTCCATAGCCTTTTAAGCTGTCCTGATAATTGCTTAAACGTTGTCTTGCCCATCTTGCCCAAGTTTCAGCAATATCAAAGTAAAGCTGCTGTATTGTTGTTTGCGTCGTGTCATGTGTAAGAATATAGGATGCTGTCATGTCAAATGCTGGTGCTATATATACTTTTTCTAATTTTTTCCCTCTATCTTTTTTTTTCTTTGGGACATCAAGAATGGACCATAATCCAATGTATGACATTGCTTGCAAGCCAACACGTTTATAACTGTCTTTGTGTTTACCGCCAATAGTATCACCTTTAAAATCTTCATAGGTCAATTTAGTCTCTGATTGCCAAAAAATATGAACACTGTCTCTTGTAGGATAATTAGTTTGGGCAAATGAGTGAAAAGTGATAAATAATAGCAATAAGTTAAAACCCAACTTAATATTACAATTATGAAGCATAATGATTTTTTAAATGACGTACAACGTTCGGGGCTTGGCGTTGTGGCGGAATTTGAAAAACTGTCAGCCCGTTACGAAAGCTTAGTAAAGTTAATTAGTTGAAATTACATTTTGTTGTTCGGCGATATCCGTCAAGCTGAAACTACAGATGCCACATGTGCCAAAGTTGAGAATTGCGTTTCAGTCCGCCGACATAACGCCAAACCTCTTGTTGTGTGTTGCCTTATTCCTCAATTTCACTGTCTTTAGGCGATTCAATAGTATAGTAAGTAAAATCGTCTTGTCCGTTGTACCAGCTATATTGTGTTTGCTTAAATCGAAGTAGCGTTAGCATTTCATGCAAAGTTTCTTGTGTCGATTTAATATTTTTATTTGCTGCGAAATAGCCGCCAGATAATTTTAGTGTTGTATTACTTCCTCCTGAAATGTCCACTTCAACGTCATGCTCCCAAAGTGTGTTTTTAATAAACTTGTAATAAGCGTTACGAATTTTTGGGAAATTTTTTTGTTGAGATATTATAACTTTCTTTTGAAGTTCGTCAGTTAGTTTTAATACTTCTTTGTCAGTACTTTTTTTCCCTTCATTGATTGTCATAGCATAGGACTTGAATAAAGCTACTGTAATTTGGAAGTCAGATGCAGATGTCATTTCATTTTTGGTTAAGTCGTCACCACCAGTTAGACTTTTAATATTGTTTTGAATTTTTGTTTTCAAGTCCATTCCTGAAACAGAATTTGTTGTGTCTGTCTGAGATGTACTAGAAGCAGTTGTACTTGTTTTTTTGCTGTCGTCAAATTGACTTCCTATTATGCCAAGCACTACAATTGCAGCAGGAATAATAAAACGCTTTTTCTTGTAAAGAGGTCTTTCATCTTTTTTCTTTTCAGGTGTTGTCCTTACTGTATTTTTAAGTGTTTCAATTTCTTCTGAACTCTTAGATGTCAAGTTTGCAATACAAGTAAAAACTTTATCTAAATGTTCATTAGCTTTTGTTATTTCATGTGCTTGATTAAAACTCCCAATTTTTCTTCTTATCTCAACTGTTATCTCAGTTTTATTAGCATCTAAAGAGTTTAAGTTAATGTCAATGAAAACCCCAAGACTTAAAAACTCTAGTGCTTCGTAAGTGTATTGGTTAAAAATTTCATTTGCTTTTGTAAACTTGTATTTGTCGTTTACAAGATTAATGTTTTGCACACTTAATTTTATTCTTTCGATTGGAAAGTCAACTATAGTTGATTTTTTAGGGTTTGGAATTGCTGATACTGCCATTGTTATTTGTTTTTTATTTATAGATTTTAGAAATTTTTTGAGGATTATTTTGAAAGGTTACACACAACGTTGGGGGCTTTGTGCAGTTGTGGAATTTTATAACTGTCAGCCGAGAACTAAAGTTAAATTAAAAATATACAGTTGATGTTACAAATAAATGCTCCATAGTATTCCGTCTGCTTGTGCAAAA
>JBIKRV010000016.1:0-75906 GCA_044348985.1 Chitinophagaceae bacterium | reverse complement strand
AAATAAGTAACAGTAGTAAAAGAAATTTTTCGTTGACGTGTAAAAGCTTTTCTGTCTGTTACCACTAAAGAACGCAATGACTCTGTATGACCAACTGCTTCTATGAATTCAATAAAACTTTCAATAACGCTTACATTTGCTCTTGCCATTAGTATAGAATGATGTGGTGTAATCAATTACAAAGTTCTACTACTAGTGGCAACTTTTTTTATAATTATCCCTTAACTAAATGACATTGGGCTGCCGCCTACTGCCAATTACCAACAACCACCAACTTTATACAGGCTAATACATAAGTTTGTGTGATACAATTACCAGCAATGGAAAGTACTGCTGCTATTAAACTATTTGAACAAAAACAGGTTCGCAATATATGGAGTGACGATGCAGAAAAATGGTATTTTTCTGTGGCAGATGGTAAAATAAGGGCAACTTTTTTGCCTTAAATAATCTATTCCATTGCCCCAAGCCAATGTTTTACTTAACATTGCTTCCGCTGCTTACACTCGTTTTTATCCGTCAGTTCAGTGTTATACATGTGCCAATTCTCCCTTTTGTCACTCATTGTAAGGCTGTGCCAGCAACGTACGTTTATATATCATTTGTTTCTCAAAGAACCAAACCCTGAATGAGGTGCTTTCACTTCCGTTGGGATAAACTTGCCGTTAACAGTTCACTTAGAATACTATAACAGGTAAACCCAAAAATAAAGTGGTCTTCTCTGCTAGAGAAGACCACTTTAAAAGAGAAAGCTCCGTTAAAAAATATTAATTTTTATTAATATAAATTTAGGACACTAATTTTTTGTAGGTGTTGCTTGTTCTGCATTTAAGGAATCTGTTTTAACAGGTTGTAAGGTATCGGCAGCAGGTTTTGGTGCTGGCGGTGGTGGTGCAGGATGCTTGCTGCTTAGCAATTCCATATCGAACAGTAAGATAGAATTGGCAGGAATTCCCTTAGGGTTGGCTGCACTTCTCGGGCGTGCCTGTGCACCATAAGCCATGGTAGAAGGTATATAAAGTATTGCTTTGGAGCCTGCTTTTAACAGGGCCACACCCTCGTCCCAGCCTTTAATAACAGCCCCTTTACCCAGTACAAACCAAAATGGTTGTGTATGTTTAAAAGCAGTATCGGTATTGCTGTCGAATTTGGTACCATCGAGCAATGTTCCAGTATAGTTCATAGAAACACTGTCGCCGGCAATTGCCTGCTCACCCTTGCCTTCTTCTTTAATGGTATAATATAATCCCGATGCAGTTTTAAGCGGTGTAATGTGTTTTTGGGCAAAGTAAGCTTTCAGTATTTTATCGTCTTTGATCAGTTGCTTAGCTTCAGCAGCTTTTTGTTTTGCCTGCTGTTCTTTTATTTGTTTCATAAAAGCTTCGTTCTGTTCTTTCTGCACCTGTTCTTTGGGTTTGACAGACACCAGCTTAATGAAATACTGCACTTTATCGCCGGCCTTAATAAAATCGGGGAGCTTACTTTTCGATGCTTTAAACAATGCCACTGCATCTACCACGCAGGTAATACTGTCGCCGGGAGTCATCAAATTAATTGCTTCAATAAGGTCGCCCTGAAATGTTGGTTTTACTACACTGAATACACCAGGCTTACCTTTGAATGCATAAGCTGTGCTGTACATTATCCGATTGTTACAAAACGATTGCATAGTGAGCAATACTTGATCACCTTCCTGTGGCTTGGGAGTGGTGGGTTTGTTTACGATAAAAGCATACTTTAACTGTGGGTTAATTACTTTATAGGTAAAGCTGCCGATGGGTGGTGGAATCGGTGGAGTTGGTGGAGGTGCTGGTGGTTTTTGTGCCAATGCTACAATACCAATTATGCAATTTACTAGAACCAAGTGAAATTTTTGTAGTTTCATATTGTTTGAATTAGTCAGTTTTTTAGATGGCGAAAATAAAACAGGATGTAGAAAGTAAAAAGTTATTCATTCCTTCACTCATTCTATTCTTCACTCATTGAATCCTGTTTTATTCTTTTTTGCTTGGCCAAAAAAACCAAAAAAAGACCTCGAAAAACGATATTCAACACGTTTTTCCGCTAACGCCTGATGTTGCTTTTGTACAAAGAAAACTGGGCAGGAGGATGAATTAGAAATTAGCAGAAATCAAAGCACAATAAATATTCTATTGCTCAGGATACAGCAGTACCATTGTTAAATCAAGGTGGCTCAGGATAATATCACAATAATCACACCCTTTTTTCTTCTCCTTCAGGAGAAGATGACTGCAAGGCAGATGCGGCTGTTTTCCTATGGCTTTTATTGTTACTTTTTTAATGAAAAAAGTAACAACAAAAAAAGAAATAACTAATTCATCCCTCACTTGGCGTAGGTTATCCTTGCATCAATCGTTTTTAGGCCGAGTTTACAATGTAATTTTAGGTAGCGTTTGCTGCACTTGCACAATTCCTCCAACTAATGATTGCTTAAAATCTAATCATCAGGTTGTAAAGCAATTGCCTGCTCCCTTTTTAATAATCATTTACTGGCAGTATGCAACAGGTGGTGTAAACATTATATTTTGCCTACAGGCATGTAAGCCATTTTACGTTTTCAGATAAAAAACAGTTCTAAAACCTCCATTTTTATCAGCTTCCTTACCTTTGCTCCCTTATACTTTTTTACAGCAATGGTGTATTTAACAAGACAGGAACATTTTAATGCAGCTCATAAATTGTACAATCCCAATTGGGGCAAGGAAAAAAATGAACAAATGTTTGGTGTTTGTGCCAATGAAAACTGGCATGGCCACAACTACGATTTGTTTGTAACCATTAAGGGAGAGCCTAATGTAGAAACAGGGTTTCTATATGATGTTAAAAAACTGAGTAAACTGATTAAGGAAGAAGTGGTAGATAAATTAGACCACAAAAACCTGAACTTGGATGTAGATTTTATGAAAGATAAAATGTGCAGCACCGAAAATTTGGCTATTGCCATTTGGCAGTGTTTGCAACCACATTTGCCGGCTGGTGTACAATTACATTGCATTAAACTGTACGAAACAGCCAGGATTTATGTTGAATATTTTGGATAATTTCTTAGATAGAATGAACCAAAATCTTTTTATTACGTTTATATATAGGTAGTTGCCTTTTTTAAAAAATAAGGTAACTGTTATTTAGAAGGGTTATTAATATTGGCTTCTATTGCCTGAGTACTTGAGCAACATACTTTTGCCACAGTGCAGGCAGTTAATAACTTCATCTGAATGTTTTTCTGGTTGAAAACTGATGCTTAAGCTGAAGCCGATAGCTAACGGTCATGCAACGCAACAAAATGAGAACAATTGTTGTATTGTTGTGATAATATCTATAGTAATTAACAATGAATAAAGTTGCTGTTTATAGAAAAGAACATTTTAATGCTGCACATCGATTGCATAACCCGTTGTGGAGCGATGAACAAAATGTTGCTGTATTTGGTAAGTGTAACAACAAAAATTACCACGGTCACAATTATGAGTTAGTTGTAAAGGTGGTGGGTGTGCCGAACCAAGACACAGGTTATGTGTTAGATACTAAACTGTTAAGCGATTTAATAAAGACGGAAGTCTTAGACCGCTTTGATCATAAAAATTTAAACCTAGATACAACAGAATTTATTAACCTAAATCCATCGGCAGAAAACATTGCAATTGTGATTTACAATTTGCTGAGGGCTAAGTTGAATGCGGATTTAGAACTACAAATAAAATTATATGAAACCGAACGAAACTTTGTTGAATATCCGGCTTAATGATGACAACAAAATTGAGCTGAGCGATATTTTAATTGATGAAATGGGCGACAACCATGTGAGTACAAGTGTTGATACACCGATGAAAGAAGATGCATTTGTATTAAGCGAAGAACAAAAAATGCAGGAGATTGAAAAACATTTCCGCAGCATTATGGATATTATGGGATTGGATTTAAATGATGACAGTTTAAAAGGTACACCGAAACGTGTAGCTAAAATGTACATCAAAGAAATTTTCAGTGGCTTAAATCCTGCCAATAAACCTGCCATGGCTTTGTTTGAAAACAAGTACAAATACAATGAAATGCTGGTTGAAAAGAACATTTCTTTTTACAGCAGTTGCGAACACCATTTTGTACCTATTATGGGTAAAGCACATGTGGCATATATAAGTAATGGCAAAGTAATTGGCTTAAGCAAGCTGAACAGATTGGTAGAATATTTTGCCAAACGCCCACAGGTGCAGGAACGTTTAACCATGCAAATTGGTAAAGATTTACAAAAAGTATTGGGAACAGAAGACGTGGCAATTGTAATTGATGCGAAACATTTATGTGTTGCAAGCCGTGGTGTAGAAGATGATACCAGCAGCACCATAACTGCATTTTATGGTGGTGCATTTAAAGAAGAACAAAAGAAAAATGAGTTTTTAAAATATTTGGAATTAAGAACTGAGTTTTAGTTAGAACAGTTTTTTGTTTTGGCCGATGCAATTTGCATCGGCTTTTTTATTTAAACTACTTTTTGAAAAAAAGGGTACACCATTTTAACCTGTTTGTATAGGAACAATTTTTTTGATAAATTTAAATTATTCCATGAAAAAGAAGATGCCACAATTGTAATAGAGAAAATCGAAAAAGGGGTTGTTTTCAGGGGAACAAACTTGTGAATATTAATGATAGCCATTTTTGTTGCATCACTTGGGTTAAATGTAAACTCAACTGCTGTAATTATTGGGGCAATGCTTATATCGCCATTAATGGGTTCTATTATGGGCTTAGTTCTGGGTATGGGCATTAATGATATAGCCTTGCTGAAAAAGGAATTATATAATTTTTGCGTTACAACTGGTGTAGCACTGGCAACCTCTACCTTATTCTTTTTAATTTCTCCTATTAACGATGCCCATTCCGAAATTCTGGCTCGTACTTCCCCCAATATTTACGATGTGTTAATTGCATTATTTGGTGCTTTGGTCGATATGTTGACCACTAGTAGTAAAAATAAAGGAAATGTTATTGCTGGTGTAGCTATTACAACTGCACTGCACTAATGCCACCTTTATGTACAGCTGGCTATGGTATAGCAACACTTCAGTTTCGGTATTTTTTTGATGCATTTTATTTATTTGTTATTAATACTGTATTTATTGGGTTGGTCACTTTTTTTGTGGTTTGTTTTTTACAATTTCTATTAAAAAATTTGAACAATGAACGTTCTCAAAAAGTATCCAGAAATGTGGTAACTGTAATTGTGTAGGCTACATTATTGTCCAGTATTTATTTTAGCTACGATATGTTAAAGCAGGGTAAATTTTATCAGGCAGCTAACATTTTTATAGAAAAAGAAACCCTGTTACCCAATAATTTTTTTGCTGAATAAAAAAATAGATATCAAGGCAAAAAAATAACCTTGGTGTTTAGTGGAAGAGAAATTATACCTGCAGAAATTGAGCAATTGAAACTTAAACTAAACAATTATCAATTAACCAATGTTGTACTTGAAATAAAGCAAGGTTTTGTTTATTTAAAAGATGATGCCAATGTATTATCGGTAAATAAAAACAGCAATTCTGCTGTACAAAAAGATTTACTGATACAACAATTGCAAATACATGTCGATAGTGTTTTGCAAAATAAACAACTGGGTAAACAATTATTTAAAGAACTTAAAGTATAGTATGCAGATTTAATTACTGCAATTATTCAACCTATAATTAGTTATTCCGATTCGGCTTCAGTCAATCGATTTTTAGTGGTGTTTAAATTTACCAAACCGCCTGTAAAAGATGAGCAACAACAAATAGCCAACTGGCTGAAAGTAAGGTTTAATAAGACTTTACTACAGTTGATTATTGAATAAAACATATAAAAAATGCAGCTATTTAAGCTGCATTTTTATTTCAAAACAAATTTTTGACATTACCTTAAAATGGTAACGCTACCCGATAATTTAGTATAGCCGTTGTTATTTAATTCGATAATGTAATAATAGGTTCCACCTGGTAATCGGTTTCCGTTTACAGTTCCATCCCAAGGGCCATTGTAACCAACTGAACGGTACACCAATTGCCCATTTCTATTAAAAATGTCTATTTTACAATAAGGATAATCATTTAAGAAATCAATTACCCAACGGTCATTAATATTATCTCCATTGGGTGAAAACGCATTTGGAATAGCTAATTGTTTAAAGGCCACCACTTTTACTGTATCTGTTGCAATACAATTACCGGGTGCGGTAGCTGTAATTTTATAAGTGGTGGTAAATGTTGGTGTGCAAATTGGATTCAGTAAAGTATCATCATTTAAGTAAATTGATGGTGTCCACTTATATTTAAATGCAACTGAATCGTTAATGGTTGTATGCATTGGAACAGATACACCTTCAGGAGTATAAACCGTTAATCCTGCATCTACAATCGGTTGTTTATAAATAGTAACCGATTTACTGATTGGGTTAGAAGTACAACCATCTGGGTTTTTAACCAATAAAGTGGCTGTATAAATTCCATTTGTACCAAACGATTTAGTTACATTTTGTATAAATGCACTATCGCCTGTGCTAAATGTCCAAATCCATTGACTAATGGTACTTGCAGGAGCAGTACTGTTATCGCTGAATAAAATGGGTTTAAACGGACAAAGCGTATCGCCAACAATACTAAAGCTGGCAATAGGCTGTTGGTAGAATGCAGTTAATGGTGTGGTTAATGAATCTTTACAGCCTTGCAAAGAAGTGGCAATTAATTTAATATTAAATGGTCCTGATGCTGTGAAATAATGTGTTGGATTTACCACAGG
The DNA here is from genome assembly GCA_044348985.1 of Chitinophagaceae bacterium. Taxonomy (GTDB): domain Bacteria; phylum Bacteroidota; class Bacteroidia; order Chitinophagales; family Chitinophagaceae; genus UBA1930. The sequence goes on along the minus strand of JBIKRV010000016.1, from coordinate 69,117 downwards.
AGTGGTGGCCGAATTATCGCCAAAATTCCATACATAACTTAAGCTGTTTACTGTACCCCCGTTAATGGCACTTTGATTGATAAACCTGGCTTCGCCTAATGGCATACAAACCCCAGATGGAGGTGTGAATGCAACAACAGGCAACGGATATACCGTTACAGGTTTGCTTACTGTATCGCTTACACATAAACTATCGCTAATAGTATATAGTTTAACCGTAAAGTTGTTAAAGCTGCTGTATTTTTTATAAAAAGGAGTTGCGTTAAATTTGGTATTGGTTGTGCCGTCACCAAAATCCCAACGACGTTCTTTAATTGAACCTGTAATTACATTCGATGTATCTTTTATGTACACAGAATCGCTTAAACAAATATTGTTGGTAATCGCAAAACCAGCAGATGGTTTAGGGAATACACGTATTTGTGCTGTGGCAGAATCTTTACAACCTCCTGCTGTTGTAAACACATATTTTATGGTATGTAAACCAACACCAGCAGTTGCTGGATTAAAGTTGCCTAAAGTATCTGTTCCATTGCCATAATATTTACCAATACCAATTACCCCATTATTTACTGTAGCAGTTGCTACAGTAGTGTTTACACTATTTATACAAACACCAGTTATGTTGTTGTAACTTAACTGAGGCATTGCATTTACGGTAATGATTTTTGTGGTTTCGCTAGTACAACCACCTTTACTAAACGCTTTTATTTTTACCGTATATGTTTTTGATGCTGGTGCAAAGAAAACAGGATAACTGTTGTTGTACACTTCGTTTAATGTTGGTGTATTGTCTGTTGTAAATGCAGTTGGATTATTTGCAAAGTCCCAATATAGTTCCAATTTATAAATTGAATCGATGGTAATAGGTGTTTGATGGGTTATTGTAACTGGTTTACTGCTGCACAATTGTAAATCGTTAACAACACTGAATGTAACTGTTGGTACAAACCCAAATACTGAAAAATTCTTAACAATACTGCCTGTACAACCATTAGAGGTTGTAGTTTTTAATGCAACAGGATAACTGTTATATTGTGTGTAACGGTGCGTTGGATTTTGATTGGCAGATGTATTGTTTGCACCACTAATAGGATCGCCAAAATTCCAGTTCCAAGTAAATGCTTGTCCATCACTTACCGTAGTGGCATCTGTAAATATTGCTGTACTATCATTTAAACAACCAGTACTCATGGTAAAATTGGCAACTGGATTTGCATATATGGTAATAGGTAAAAAAGCTGTATCACTGGTACAACCCAAACCTGCATTTACTGCATGTTTTACAGTATAAGAACCAGGTGTTAAGTAGGTTGTTGTAACAGGGTTACTATTGTTGGTAGTAATGGTTTGTGTGTTGGCAAAATTATAGTACCAAGATTGAATAGTGCCACCTGCAAAACTAGATGTTGGTGTGAAAGTTACCAATGTGTCCTTACACAATCTTGCAGATGCAGTGATGGTAGAAACTGGTCGTTGGCGAACCGTAACATTTAATGGGAAAGTATCACTCACACACAAACTATCACTGGTTACCGCCAGTTTTACTGTAAATGTATTGGCTGTACCATAACTTTTAAAGAAGGCATTACTATCCAAACGTAAAGCATTGGTTGCATCGCCAAAATCCCAATTCCAGTTAATGATTTTACCAGAGCTAATTGTTGCAGAATCTTTAAAACGAATACTATCACCTAAGCAAACATTACGTAGGTAGCCAAACTTACTTAGCGGTTTAGGGAATACTCTTATGTTTTGTGTAGTACTGTCTTTACAACCAAAACTACTGATATAAACGTATTTAATTGGGTGCACACCAACACCTGCTGTTGCAGGATTGAAATTGCCTGCGGCATCTGTTCCATTACCACTGTACGTAAATGTACCTCCGGTAATACCGTTGGTAACACTGCCATTGGCAACACTGCTTAAAGTAGTATTTATACATTTACCTTGCAGGGTAGTAAATGTTACAGCAGGTGTTGCATTTAGGGTAATGGTTTTTATTTTTTCACTGATACAACCACCTTTCGAATAAACCACCCATTTAATGGTGTATGTTTTGGTTAATGGTGTGGTGAAGTTTAGGTATTGATGGGTGTATTGCTCTCCTTGTGTTGGAGCATTGTCTGTTTCGAAAACAGTTGGGTTATTGGCAAAATCCCAGTAGATATCAATTTTATAAATCGAGTCTTGGGTAATAACAGCCAAATTATTTAGCTTAACCAAAGATTGTGCACATAAACTGTTTTCGTTGACCACATCATACAGAATGGTCGATGAGAACCCACTTACCGTATATGGTTTTGTAATACTACTGCTGCAACCATTGGCTGTAGTAACTGTAAGTGTTACCATATAGGTGCCATAAGCAGTGTAACGATGTGTTGGATTTTGTAAAGTAGAAATATTGTTTGCACCACTTGCAGGGTCGCCAAAATTCCAACTCCATGTATAAGTTTGTGCATCCGGTACAGTAGTATTGTCTGTAAACTGAACAGTACTATCTTGTAAACAACCTAAAGTGTAACTAAAGTTAACAGTTGGGTTGGCATACACTTTTAAAGTTCTAAAAGACGTATCACTTCTGCATCCACCAGTAACGCCAGCATAGTGTTTAACAATATAAGTACCCCAGCTAGGATAGTTTTGGGTTTGAGCAGCATTGGTAGTTGAGGTAACAGTATTTCCGTTGCCAAAATCCCAGTAAAAAACATTTAAGGGAGAACCTGCAAAAGAAGATGTATCGGTAAAAGTTACTGTTGCACTACCACAGGATTGTAATGGGTTCATGCCAAAAGTAGCAATTGGTGATGCAGTGGTGGTAACAATTTTGGTACTATCGCCAATACAACCTATTGTACTGATAACCCTGAATTTTGTGGGATGTACCCCTTGGGTATTAAACTTTTTCTTGGCATTAATTACGCTGTCTTGCGAATTGTCGTCAAAAAACCACCTGTATTTATTAATGGTATGACCCAATGGAATTGGTATGCCTGTTAAATAAGCAGTATCCGATACACAACCAGAATATGCCCAAGTGAAATCGGCCTTGGGTCCAGGGTTTACACGAACGGTATAGGTTACATCTTCTGTATTGTTGCAATTGTCTATTTCTAATGCAGTACAAGTAATAGGAATTATATAGGTTCCAGTATCACTAAATGTATATTCTCTCGGCAAATTATAGGTGTAATATTTTCTTCCATTTACTATACTGCTGTCTTTCGGAATTGGATTTAGTACAGTTGTATCGGCATTTACAGGACCTAAATTTGCACCAACTGTACTTAAGTTCCATACCATTTTTGTTGGCTTATAAGCAACTTGCATCGAAAATTGAAATGGCGATTTTGGACAAGTAGTAGTAGTAGAACTTGTACCAAATGTATTTTGTACAGCACCAATGGCATTTAAGTTGTTGATTAAAGTACCTGCGTTGTAGCCATAGCTTTCAGCAGATCCTAAACCATAAGTAGAGGCAATAAAACTAGAATCGCATGAAATGGTATGTTGAGCATCGCCAGTTACTGATTTCAGCACTATTCTATAGGCAAAATTTTGAGGATGAAATCCTATATAATTAAAGGAGTTACTACCATCAATAGTTAATGAATTAAGGCCTGTAGAAGGAACAACTACTGAAACATATTGAACACTTATCGATTCTTTAGTAGTATTGTAAAAAACAGCTTTTTTTATTGCTTGTTCTATTGGGCTTAAATAAATCATTTCAGGATCGCCAGCAGAGCCTAAAAAACCTGGAGCACTCGAAGATGGGAAAAATTGGGCAACTAAAATAGGACCATCAGCTTCTATATAATCTGGTTGACTACTTGAGTATTCATAAAAAAATTATTTTGCAAATTAGTTAAAACGACTCCATTGCGTTTAACATTTGTAGTCGGATTTCGAACTGCAATCCTGTAAAAATTGTTATTAAAAGATGAAATATTAGTTGAAGAAGAACTTGGTACTGTTAGGTATCTTGTACCCCATGCACTGGCTGGAAAAATTTGCTGTTGCAAAACATCGCCACCGTTTGTAGCATTAACAAGCATTCTACTTGAGCCAGAAAAAACTGCAATTGGATGACAAATTCCATTTATATCTGCAACTGATACAATTTTACTTCCTGTAAGATCATTCCCAAAATATGGATTCGACCCACCATTATTCTTACCAAAAAAATTATAAATCTGCCCTTTATTTAGATTAATTGTAAAAGTAGTATTGGCAGTACTCCCTCCTTCTGTTAATGTAGATGGAGTTATCTGTAATTTAGTATTATCTTCACTAGCAATTGCATAGCACCAAGAATAACAACCTGTTCCAGCTGTTCCATTACCTAACATGTTGCTTATTTGTGTATAATTCAAAGAATAGTAGGTATAGCCATAGGTTTCTACAGGCATTAACATGGTTGCTCCTGCTGAATTTTGCCCATACTGATGAGCATAAGCAACAATATCTGCATCGCTTTCAACGTGTATAGATTTGTTACTAATAATTCCTTCGGTTGTAAGCATTATGCTGGTAAGTGTAATTTGATAGGTTTTAACTTGACCTGCATTAATCACATCTGTTATGGTAGAAAATGATGTACCAGGAATAGAAATTGTAATATTCGAAGTTTGTTCAGCACTTAAATAAATTGATAATTTACTTGTGGCTCCAGCTGATGTTCCAGCTGGTAAAACATTATGCCCCCATGCAACCCAAAACTCTTTGCCTTTATTCGATTTATTTTGTGCATTTACATTTATAAAAAATGATAAACAAGCCAATAGTAATAAGAAAACCTTTTTCATTCTTAAATTGTTCATTTTTGGGGATTGATAAAGATACGGGGAACCGCTGAAATGCTGCCCAAGAAACCACCTTAAAAAACCTATAAATAGTCCAACCAGCTTAAACCTGAAATTAATATGTAATGTTTCGCCTTTTTTGTACACCTATATTTGCCACTCAAATATTAGCATTAATGGAACATTTATTTACATCAGAAAGTATTATTAGTTTTTTTGTATTGGTTATTTTAGAAATTGTCTTGGGCATTGATAATGTAATTTTTGTAAGCATTATTATGAACCGTTTGCCGAAAGAAAAACAACCTAAAGCCCGTTTAACCTGGATGTTTACAGGCATTTTTATACGCTGTCTGTTATTGTATGGATTAACCTGGTTATTGGCTCAAAAAGGTAAAGAAGTATTTGGAGCATTTGGTAAATCGTTTGATTTAGCAAGTTTGGTTATGTTGGGTGGTGGTTTGTTTTTAATGTATAAAACGGTAAAAGAAATTCATCATAAACTTGAAGGTGAAGAGGAGAGTGGTTATGCAGGCAAATCGAAACCATTGTCTTTTGCCAATGCAGTGGCACAAATTATGATGATTGATATGGTTTTCAGTTTCGACAGTATTATTACTGCTGGTGGTACTGCTAAACATATTGAAATAATGGTGGCTGCAGTTGTTATAGCAATGATTATAATGTTTTTATTCAGTTCAAAAATCGCAGGATTTATACATAACCATCCAACTATAAAGATGTTGGCATTATCGTTCTTGGTAATGATTGGTTTTACACTATTGGTAGAAGGTTGGGACCATCATGCTGCAGAAATGTTGCACCTTAAAAACTATGTTTATTTTGCCATGGCTTTTTCATTTGGGGTAGAATTATTGAACCTTCAAATGAGAAAGAAAAGCACCAAACCAGTTGAGTTGAGAGAACCTGTTTTGAAAGAAGAAACAGAGCATAAAGGTGGTGATATGGCGAAGTAGGTACTTACCGCAGAGGCACAGAGATGGGGAGTTAACGCAGAGATTTATAAGTTAAACTTCCTTGCTTCTTTGCCCTGTGGTTCATTATTTCAACAAGCTATCAATTGCCGCATGTACTTTTTCGAATTCAAACTTGCCTAATGTAGTTTGCATCATACCATTAATTTGTTCAGTACATAAATTGCCAATACTGCCTTTGTGTGTATGGTTTACTTCAGTTGAATAAGTAAATTGATTGGCTTCAATAGCAAGACCAACTTGTTTGTACGCATCTCTGAATGGTACGCCTTGTAACACGAGTTTATTGACTTCTTCCACACTAAAAATGTATTTGTACTTTTCATCGGCTACAATATTTTCTTTTACAGAAATATTGCTGAGCATTAATGCAGCCATATTAATACAATCTTTCAATGTTTGAAATGCAGGAAACAAATGTTCTTTCAATAATTGTAAATCTCTATGATAACCACTTGGCAAATTGGTAGTCATTAGGGTAATTTCATTGGGCAATGCTTTTATTCTGTTGCAATGACTTCTTATTAATTCAAATACATCGGGATTTTTTTTATGAGGCATAATACTGCTGCCTGTTGTTAACTCTGTTGGAAAAGAAACGAAGTCGAAATTCTGGTTTAAGTACAAAGTCATATCCATACTTAACCTGCTCAATGTATCAGCCACATTGGCTAATGCCTGTGCTGTAATTCGTTCAGCTTTTCCCCTGCCCATTTGTGCATACACCACATTGTAATTCAAATCAGCAAAGCCCAATAATTGTGTGGTTAATGTTCTGTTGATGGGAAAAGAAGAACCATAACCTGCAGCACTGCCTAAAGGATTTTTATTCACTACCTGATAGGCTGCATGTAAGGTAGTAACATCATCTACCAAACTCTCTGCATAGGCTCCAAACCACAAACCAAAACTGCTGGGCATAGCTATTTGTAAATGTGTATAGCCGGGTAATAAATGATTTTTAAAAGCTTCGCTTTGTTGTTGCAATAATTGAAAGAATGGTTGAATGGCATTCACCATTTCTTCAATTTCATTTCTTAAAAAGAGTTTTACATCTACCAAAACCTGATCATTTCTGCTACGGGCTGAGTGAATTTTTTTACCAATGTCACCGAGCTTTTCTGTGAGTAGAAATTCCACATAAGAATGAATGTCTTCAACGCCTTGGGGAATTTGGAATTTGGGATTTGGAATTTGAGCGTATATTTTTTTTAGTTCTTCTGTTAATTGCTCTGCTTCTAATTGGGTTAATAAGCCAACTGTTGCTAACATTTTAGCATGAGCTATATTTCCTAAAACATCAAAAGGAGCAAGCATTAAATCAAACTCAGGATCTTTACCTACCGTAAATGTTTCCACTTCTTTTAATGATGCTTTATCTTTTTGCCAAAGTTTCATTTTTTATCATTTTAATTTTACCGCAGAGTACAAGAGAAGCAGAGGTTTTCGCTGAGTCTCTGCGTATGCTCTTTAACTCCTGTTCTCTGCGGTGAAAAAAAGTTCAGTTTTATTCAAAAACCAAAAGTGTGCGACGCAACTACAGTTCATAAATGTTATGCAGCTCGTTACCAAACCCTTCGACTACGCTCAGAATTACAACAACTGATTCAACAAGTTAATATACGTTTCAATACCATTCTTTATCTCATCCAAATAAATGTATTCATCGGCTGTATGACTTCTTGCACTATCGCCTGGTCCCATTTTTAAAGTAGAGAAAGGCATCAATGCTTTATCGCTTGTGGTTGGACTTCCATAATAACCTTTGCCCAATGCCAATCCAGCTTTTACCAATGGATGCTCTAATGAAATAGAAGTCGATTTCATTCTTGTTGTTCGAGGCTTGAATTTACTTTTCAGATTGTTTTTAAGTTCTTCTAAAATTTCATCAAATGTGTACAGTTCATTCACCCGAACATCAATTACAAATTTGCATTGTGCAGGCACAACATTGTGTTGTTTGTTGTCTGTTTCTATAACAGTTGCAGTTAACATGCTTTCGCCTAACAGGCTGCTTACTCTTGCAAAATGATAATTACGAATCCAATTAATATCATCCACAGCTTTGTACAAAGCACTTTCACCTTCTTTACGAGCTGCATGACCAGCACGACCTTCAGCAGTACAATCAATCACCATCAAGCCACGTTCTGCAACAGCCATTTCTAATTTGGTTGGTTCGCCAACAATGCCACAATCAATGGCACCTAAGTAAGGCAATACCAATTCAATTCCATTAACGCCACTAATTTCTTCTTCGGCACTTGCTGCAAAAACTACATTGTAAGTGGTATCATTTCTATCGTAGTAAAATAAAAAAGTTGCTATCAAAGAAACCAAACAGCCACCTGCGTCATTACTTCCCAAACCAAATAATTTACCCTCTTTTTCAATTGGGGTAAATGGGTCTAGTGTATAGCCTTTATTGGGTTTTACAGTATCGTGGTGAGAGTTTAATAATATGCTTTTTTTAGCAGCATCATAATGCTTGTTCTTGGCATAAATATTATTGCCTACACGAGCATGTGGTATGTTGTGTTTATCGAAAAAAGCACAAATAATTTCGGCAGTATCATTTTCTTCTTTAGAGAATGATGGTGTTGCAATGAGTTGTTTTAACAGTTCAACTGATTCTGAAAATAAGTTATCAATAGAGGTAGTCATAATTATTTATTTGTTGTTGATGGTTGTTCCAGCTGTACCATCTATCAGTTGTTGTAATTGTTCTGCTTTGCCAATAATCACTTTGCTTACACCACTTTCAACAGCAGCAAAAGCATTGTCTAATTTTGGAATCATACCAGCGAAAATTGCCCCCTTTTCTTTTAAAGACTCATATGATGCTGGATTGATGGAGTTAATTACACTTGTTTCATCTTCCACATCTAGCAATACACCAGCTTTTTCAAAAGAATAAATCAATGAAGTTTCATATAAAGCACTCATTGCTTTAGCTGTTTCCTGGGCAATGGTATCGGCATTGGTGTTTAGTAATTGTCCTTCTTTATTGTGTGTGATTGGAGCTAAAACAACTGCAATGTTTTGTTGCAATAAACTGTTCAGTAAATCTGCATTTACAGCATTAACATCTCCTACAAAACCATAATCAATGCCCCCAACCCCTAAAGGGGAGCTAGAAACACGTTTGTGAGCAAGTATTGCGTTGCCATCTGCTCCTGTCAGTCCAATAGCATTGCAGTTACTGGCTTGCAATTGTGCAACAATATTTTTATTGATAAAACCTGCGTACACCATGGTAACAACCTTCAATGTTTCGGCATCTGTAATTCTTCTTCCATCAACCATTTGTTGCTGAATGTTCATTCCTTCTGCAACTTTAGTAGCCAATTTTCCACCACCATGGATTAATATTTTCTTTCCTTTAATTGTAGCAAATGATTGTAAGAATGACGCAAGTTTACTTTCATCATCTATAATATTTCCACCAATTTTTATAACGTATAATTGCTCCTTGCCCCTATCCCCTAAAGGGGGACTTTTAAGCTGATTCACAACATTTTCAATGGTCTTTAGCACTGATTTATTTTCTTTAAACACTTCTTCGTTCTTAAATCGAAGTACAGTTAATCCTAATTCTTTCAAATGTGCTTCCCTATACTCGTCATATTTTTTTACATCTTCTACTTCGTGAATTCCGCCATCCAGTTCAATCACCAGCTTTAAAGCATGACAATAAAAATCAACTACATAGTTTGCTATAGGATGTTGTCTCCTAAATTTCTGTTTCCACTCATTTATATGAATTTGCTTCCACAATAATTCTTCAGCAGATGTCATACGATTCCTCAATTCTTCAGCACGCTGAAAAATTAAATTGCTTGCTCCGTAAAACATATTTTCTTTCATAAAAGAATCGTTATAGTAGAACGTTATCGTCCACCTTTAGGGGATAGGGGCTTAGCAGTTCACTCAATACTGTCTGTGCTGCCCAAACTCTGTTACCTGCTTCTTGTGTTACCAAACTATTAGGTCCATCTAAAACTTCATCACTCAATTCAACATTTCTTCTCACTGGTAAGCAGTGCATTACTTTGGCATTATTGGTTAAAGCCAACTTATCATTAGTCATCATCCAACGTGGATTATTTTCATAGATCTTGCCATAATCGGTAAACGTACTCCAGTTTTTTACATACACATAATCTGCATTTTTCAAGGCTTCATCTTGGTTATGTATTATGGTAGCTCCTTTGGTAAATTCTTCACTCAGTTCATAATCTTCAGGATGGGTGATAACAAAATCTGCTTCTCCCCATGCATTGATCCATTGAGCAAAACTATTGGCAACACATTGTGGCAAAGGCTTTACATGTGGAGCCCAAGTGAGAACAATACGAGGTTTAAGGTTTAAGGTTTGAGGTTTAAGGTTCAAATCTTCTCTAATTGTAATGATATCTGTAAGTGATTGTAAAGGGTGTAAGGTTGCACTCTCTAAACTAACCACAGGTACACCTGCATATTTTATAAATTGCTTAATGTACATTTCGCTGTAATCATCTTCTTTGTTAGCCAAAGAAGGAAATGTTCTGATAGCTAAAATATCAAAATAATTCCCCAAAATTGGTGCAGCATCTTTAATGTGTTCAACAGTTGTGCCACTCATAATTGCTCCTTCTTCAAACTCCAATGCCCAGCCTTCTTTATCTACATTGAACACAATGGCTTCCATGCCTAAATTACTGGCAGCAACCTGTGTACTTAAACGTGTACGCAAACTTGGATTTAAAAACAATAAACCAATACGTTTATTGGCTCCCAAGGTTTTGTCAACAAAAGGATTGGCTTTATACGCCAATGCTTTTGCTACCAATTCATTGATGTTTGCAACATCGTTTACAGAAATAAATTGTTTCATACTCCTATCCCCTAAAGGGGGGATTATTTGTGTTTTTTATAAATATTATTTTGCCTACTTCAGAATTACTATTGAACAATTGTGTAGCCTGTACTGAGCTAACTCGAAGTATCGCACAGCCGATAGATATCGGCTTCAACGCTTTATTCTTTACTCCTCATTTTCTATATTATTTGTTTTGGCTAAGCTTTGAATAACTGTAGAAAAAACAGATACAATTATACTAAACCACAAAGCAGCCCACCAATTGGCAACAGTAAATCCTGGAACCAATGTGGCTACCCACTTTACAATAACAATATTAATTACCAACAGAAATAAGCCTAACGTAAATACAGTAATAGGAATGGTTAGTAATATTAAAACTGGCTTTACAAAAGTGTTCAATAAGCCTAATACAACAGCTACTAAAATAGCAGTTAAACTACTGTCTATTTCTACACCTTTCAACATCCACGAAGCAATGAGAGCCGCTGCAGCGGTGATAAGTATTCTTGTAATATACTGTTGCATAATTTGTTAATTTTACACTACCGTCAATTCATAAAAATCTTCAGGGTTTAAATATTTCTTAGCCAAGTCTTGTAATTCTTCGGCACTAATGGTTTTTATGGTTTCGATAGAGTTATAAAAATATTGTTCAGTAAGATTATTTAGTATATAGTTTTTCCAACGTGCAATAATTTGAAATGGTCCATCTAAATCGCCTAATAAGCTACCCATCATAAAGTTTCTCACTAAGTTTAGTTCTTCTTCATCTACCAACTCATCTCTTAGAATGCCCATTTCTTTGTAGGTTTCCTCAATGGTTGCTTCACAAACAGCACGGCCAGCTTCTGTACTAATCATCCAGGCAGATTCATGAATGTGGTTTTGTACATAAGAATGTATGCCATAGGTATAACCTTTATCTTCTCTTATATTACTCATTAAACGACTGCCAAAAAAGCCACCAAAAATATTGTTCAGTATTTGCACTCTCATAAAATCAGGATGGTGCCTGTTCGGAAAAGGACGAGCCAAACGTATAGCACCTTGCACACCATTTTCATCGTTAATAATAAGCTGCTTTTTCTCTGTTGCTGGTGCAATATTGTAAGCTCTTTCACTGTTTTTTTGAGGACTGAAAGGTAATTGACCAAAGTTGTTATTCAGTTGCTCTTGTATATCGGCAGGTAATTTTCCTGCAACAAAAATCATGCACTTGCCATGTGTATAAAATTCTTGATAAAACTTTACCAATTCTTCTCTTTGCAAAGCATCATAATCTACAGTAGAAGTATATTTTCCATAAGGATGATGCAACCCATATACATATTCATCAATTAAACGGTTGGCAACAAAATCGCATTTTTTTAAACTAACTTCTAAACGCTGGTTTTGATTTTTTTTGTAAATAGCCAGTTCTTCTTCGGGGAAAATACTATCTGTAAAAAGCTCTGCTACTACTGGTAATAATTTTGGTAAATGTTTATTTAACGTGTGCAGCGTAACAGTTGCAGTTTCATTGTAACAATTTCTATTTAAGAAAGCACCATGAAATTCAAAATGATCGTTTATAGCAAAAGCCGATTTATTTTTTGTGCCATTCTTCAACATAAAGTTGGTAGTGCCGGCAACAATATTTTTATCCTCGTACCAGTTGCCTGCATAAAAAACAAATTCAACTAGCAGTACATCTTGTGCACCACCATCAAAGGCATAAACAGGCACTTGATTATCTAGTTTAAATTGTTCTATAGGTTTTAGTTGCAAGTCTAATTCAACTGCATCTAATATGTTGGGGGCTTGTGTTCTGTTTGTCATTTTATTTTGTAAAGTCTTTTACAACTTTTATGTTTTCGACTAATCTTGATTGATGATGAATTGTTATAATAGTTACAACATCATTTTCATAATAATAAATAATACGATAAGCTTTGTGTAGTAACTGTCTTAGGTTGTTATATCGATTTGGAAAAACTTGATTACCTATTTCAGGATATTTATTGAGTATTGTAATGTGGTCTTTTATAGCTTGAATAAAACGTTTTGCGTTAACAACAGAATCTTTAGCAATGTAATCACGTATGTCTTTCAAATCCTGTAATGCTGGTAGCGTATAATTTACTATTGCCATGCATCCATTATTTTATGAGCTTCTGTTTCCGATACAACTTCTCCTTTTCTCATTGCTTCTAAACCCTGTTCAATTTTATCCAACAAAACAATTTCTTCCAATACCTCATCAATATCTGTAAACTCCTCTTTAGGCATTGCTTGGATAGCTTCTATGATTTGTGTTTTTGTAATTGACATAACATGTTATTTTCCCAAATCTACAAATTAATTTTTACTATAGTAATGTATCGTACTACTGTTTTTGTCATCAAATATTTTTTGTGCATACTGCTGAATATCTTGAATAGTAACTTCTTGATACTTCGAAAACTCTGTATTCATTAATTCTGCATCACCTAATAATTCATACATGGCTAAGCTATTGGCTCGGCTCATAACACCCATGTCTTCAAACGTAATCACACTTTCGGTACGATTAATTACTTTTTGTAATTCAGCATCGCTAATTAAAGTGGTCTTTATTTTTTCCAATTCTTCCTGCACTGCTTTTTCTGCATCTTCCATTTTTATGCCTTTCACCAGTTTCCCTTCAATGGCCAATAAACCAGCTTCAACACTTCCAAAGTGGTAACAATCTAAATTGCTGAACAATTGTTTTTCTTTTACCAACGACTGATACAAACGAGATGAACCACCACCACCTAAAACTTCAGTAATTAAATCAGCTACATAATAGCCTTTGGTTAAACGAGCTTCGATATGCCAGGTTTTAATCAACGCATCTAAAGGTACATCGGCTTTTACTTCTAAAAATTTGGCTTGTTGTTGTTTGGGTTCTTGTGGCAAATTTCTTTCGTATTTTTCTCCACTCGGAATATCGCCAAACCATTTTTCTGCCAATCGCTTTACGTCGGCTGTTTGTACATTTCCTGCAACTACCAAAATTGCATTTGATGGACGATAGAACTTAAAGAAAAAAGCTTTTACATCTTCAATCATTGCATTTTCAACATGGCTTAATTCTTTGCCAATGGTCATCCATTTATAAGGATGCACATCGTAAGCTAAGTTTCGCATTTTATTCCATACATCGCCATAAGGCTTGTTAATGTAATGTTCTTTAAACTCTTCGCAAACCACTTTGCGTTGCACTTCTAAACTCTTTTCACTAAAAGCCAAACTCAACATGCGGTCACTTTCTAACCAAAATGCAGTTTCAATATTTTCTGCTGGTAAAGTGCAGTAATAATTGGTTAAGTCGTTGGTGGTGTAAGCATTGTTTTCTCCACCTGCACGTTGTAATGGCTCATCATAATCTGGAATGTTAATACTGCCACCAAACATCAAGTGTTCAAACAAATGAGCAAAGCCTGTTTGGTTGGGGTTTTCATCTCTAGCACCCACATTGTACATGATATTTACTACAGCCATTGGCGTGCTGCTATCTTCATGCACCAAAACTTTTAGTCCGTTAGAAAGTGTAAAACGATTGTATTGAATCATAATATTTTAAATTTTTATTTCGATTCATGTGGACACAAATCGAGGCTTATAACAGTTCAGCTATATTCTAATGTACAAGTGTGCGACGCCACTACAGTTGGGCATTGTACCAATGCTCAGTTCATAAAAAATTATGCTTTTGCAACTGCTGCCAACTCTCGTACGTTTTGTAAAAATACATCTACTTGATCTTTAGTAATTGCTAAAGACGGAAGTAATCGAATTACATTGGGTTTGGCTTCTCCTGTAAATATTTTTCTATCGAATAGCAATTGTTTTTTTAAATCTTTTAATGCTTCTGTCATTTCAAAACCTATCATTAAACCACGACCACGAACGTTGATAATGCCTTTAATTTTTTGTAATTCAGCCATCAAATAATTACCCAGTTCATTCGATTTAGCAATTAAATTATCATCTTCTAATACATCTATCACAGCAATTGCAGCAGCACAAGCTAATGGATTGCCACCAAAAGTTGTACCCAACATACCATGTTTGGCATGCAGTTTTGGAGCAATTAAAATACCACCAATTGGAAAACCATTGCCCATGCCCTTTGCCATAGAATAAATATCGGCATTTACGCCTGCATAATCATGTGCAAAGAATTTACCACTACGTCCGTAACCACATTGTACACTATCAGCAATATAAATTGCATTGTATTGATCACACAAAGTTCTAATGAGTTTTAAGAAAGAATTATTGGCAACATTAATGCCACCAACTCCTTGAATACCTTCGATGATTACAGATGAAATTTCATTGCCTTGTTTATTAAAGCATTGTTGTAATGCAGCTTCATCGTTAAAAGGAAGAAAAATAATATTATCCGTTTCATTCACTGGTGCTACAATATTTTTATTATCGGTTGCAGCAACTGCTAATGAGGTACGACCATGAAATGATTTACTGAAAGCAATTACTTTTTTTCTTCCGTTATGAAAGCTGGCTAGTTTAATGGCATTTTCATTGGCCTCGGCACCACTGTTGCATAAGAACAATTGATAATCTTCTTTACCCGAAACCTTACCTAATTTTTCAGCCAATTGCTGTTGAATAGGCATAACAACTGAATTGGAATAAAAAGATATTTTATCCATTTGCTCTTTAATAGCTTCTACCCAATAAGGGTGTGTATGACCAATGCTAATTACTGCATGACCGCCATACATGTCTAAATATCTGGTATTGCTATCGTCCCAAACATAAGAACCATGGGCTCTTGTAATGGTGATTGGGTTAAGTGGGTAAACGTCGAATAAAGGCATAAGATAAAAGGTGAAAGGTTTAAGGTGTAGGGTTTAAGGTATAAGATGTAAGGTAAAAGGGTTAAGGTAGAGGGTGTAAAGGTTAAAAATGTAATGTTATTCTTTAGATCTTAGGTGTTTTAAAAACGCAATTAACATTGCCCTTACTTCATTGATTAATTTATTAATTGTTTCGTATTCAGTATTTGTAATGTAATTCAGTTCTAAAGCTGCAAAACAGCAATAATCAGTTTCGTTGGTAGAACCTAGTGATGTATCTAAAAGTTTGGCAAAATCTTTATCTGTAAATCTACCACATCCTTCTACAATGTTTAAAGGAACAGATAAAGCAGCTCTTAATAATTGTGATGTTAATTCATATCTTTCTTCTTTTGGAAATTTAGGAGCAATATTTCTTTTAACGAACATGTACATTTCGTGAGATTTTTTCCAAACATCTAATTTCTTGTAATCACGCATGTTTAATGGTTTGAGGTGGAGGGTTTAGGGTTTAAGGCAAAGAAAACAAATAATCATTTGGGTTTTCCTTCTGCCTTTCATCTATTTTAAAACGACTCCTATTTATGCTTGCTTTTTCCCTCTTCTCCTTCCTCTCTTCGTCTTTTACCATATGCCTTCTACCTTTTGCCTTTCGCCTCAGAAATAATTTGCTTTTAAATTAAGTCCAGCTCTCTCATCAAGACCAAACATTAAATTCATATTCTGTACTGCTTGTCCTGAAGCACCTTTTAATAAATTGTCAATTGCAGAATGAACAACTAGTTTGTTACCTACTTTTTCTAATTGAATCACAGCTTTATTGGTATTGACTACTTGCTTTAAATGTACAGCTGTTTCACTAACTGTTGTAAATGCTGAATCATTATAAAAATCGTTGTACAAAACAGTTAGCTCTGGAAGAGATAAATCACAGGCAAGTGTAGAGCTTACAAAGATACCTCTGGTAAAATCACCACGCCAAGGAACAAAGCTTAAGTCACCCCTATTCCCTAAAGGGGGATTATTGAAGCGAAGACTAATTGCATCTATGCTTTCCTTTATTTCTCCTAAGTGCTGATGAGTTAATGTTTTATAAGCCTGAATATTATTGGCTCTCCAACTAAAATGAGAAGTGGCACTTAAACTTTGTCCAGCACCTGTACTGCCTGTAATACCTGTTGTATAAATATCGGTTAACAATCCTGTTTTTGCCAATGGCAATAAACCCAATTGAATAGCTGTTGCAAAACAACCAGGATTGGCAATACTGTTGGCATGTTGAATAGCTGCTTTATTTAATTCGGGTAAGCCGTAAACAAAATTTCTGCCTTTAAAATTGGCATCAGCTTTTAATCGAAAATCGTTGCCAATATCAATAATTTTTACTCCAGACGGAATATCGTTGTCAGCAACAAATTTCTTTCCTTCACCATGTCCTGCACATAAAAAAACAACATCAATATCAAAATGGTGTTCAGCTGAAAATGTCAATTCAGTTTCTCCAATCAAATCTCCATGAACCGATGAAATTAAATTACCTGCATTGCTTTTGCTTTGTACATAAGCAATGTTTGCGTTTGGATGATTAATCAATATTCTAATTAATTCACCACCCGTGTAGCCTGCACCTCCAATGATACCAACATTAACCTTCTTCATGTGCAGCAGCATTTACTTTATGATAAATTGAAGTTTGGTTGCCAAATATTTTGCTGAATCCACGAACATCTTCACCTGTAAAACCTGTATTCATTTCACCATATTTGCCAAAAGCACTGTTCATTAAATCGTGCTTACTTTCTATACCAATAATTTGAAAACGATAAGGCAACAATTGTACAAAAACTTTACCTGTAACCGTACGCTGACTTTTTTCTAAGTAAGCCTCAATATCTCTCATTACAGGATCTAAAATTTGACCTTCGTGTAACCAGTTGCCATAAAATTGAGCCAATGTATCTTTCCATTGTAATTGCCATTTGGTAAGTACATGCTTTTCTAAAGCATGATGTGCTTTTAAAATAACCATTGGTGCAGCAGCTTCAAAACCTAGACGACCTTTAATACCAATAATTGTATCACCAACATGTACATCACGACCAATACCAAATGGTCCAGCCAATGTTTGTAAATATTGAATAGCTTCACTTGGGTGTTCAAATGTTTTATTGTTTACACTAATGAGTTCACCATTTTCAAAATGCAATTCGACTTCTTCTGCATTATGCTTAGTTACTTGTGTTGGCCAGGCACTTTCTGGCAATAAACCTTTGCTGTTTAAAGTTTCTCGTCCACCAACGCTGGTGCCCCATAATCCTTTATTAATAGAGTAAGCAGCTTTTGCAAAATTCATTTCAACACCTTTGGATGTTAAGTATTCAATCTCAGCTTCTCTACTCAACTTTAAATCACGTATTGGCGTAATAATTTCTACACCAGGAATTTCAATATGAAAAACCATATCAAAACGTACCTGGTCGTTACCAGCACCAGTACTTCCATGTGCAACAGCATCTGCGTCAAGGGCTTTTACATGGTCGGCAATATGTAAAGCTTGCACCAATCTTTCAGCACTTACACTTAATGGATAGGTATTGTTTTTTAATACATTTCCAAACACTAAATATTTAATGATTGAATCGTAGTAACTTTTTACTGCATTAATTGTGGTGTGTGTTTTTACACCCAATTTATAAGCATGTTCTTCAATTTGTTTTAGTTCTTCGTTGCTAAAACCACCTGTATTTACAATAATGCTGTGTACTTCGTAATCAAATTCTTCGGTAAAATATTTTACACAAAAGCTGGTATCTAAACCACCAGAAAAGCCTAGTATAATTTTCTTACTCATATATAATCTTTTATTTTGCAGGGAAGAAAGAAAGTCGGTAAAGTTAAGTTTGTAATTTTTCTTTTCTTACTGTCTTACCGGCAATATTGATTTTTAGAAATTTAAAAAGGATCTCAACAAAGATTTTGTTCCGCCACCACCTTTACCATCATCTTTTTTTAGAAATCTTCTTAATAGTTTGCTTTCTTTTAAACGTTGTAAACGTTCGAAAACCTTACTATTTTGCTCGAAATATTCTTTGGTTTCTTTTGGCTCATAATGATCTGCTGGATCAAACAACATAGCCGTACACATACAGTTTTTTCTTTCCTTACTCATTAAAATATCATAATTCACACAGCTTTTACAGCCTGCCCAAAATTCTTCATCATTGGTAAGCTCACTGTAGGTAACAGGCTCATAACCTAATTCACTGTTAATTTTCATAACAGCCAAGCCTGTGGTTAAACCAAATATTTTTGAGCTGGGATATTTTTCTCGGCTGAGTTCAAATACTCTTTTTTTAATCAACTTGGCTACGCCACTTTTTCTATATTCTGGTGCAACAATTAAACCACTGTTTGCTACAAATTCTCCATGTTGCCATGCTTCAATGTAACAAAATCCAACCCATTGGCCAGTTGTAGTTACAGCAATAACTGCTTTTTCCTCCAACATTTTAACTGCTACATATTCTGGAGTGCGTTTAGCAATACCTGTACCTCTAGCTTTAGCAGACGATTCCATTTCGTCTGTAATGCGTTTTGCGTAATGCGTATCAATGTGTGTTGCCACACGAATGATAATGTTATTATGTTCCAACTTGTAAAAGAATTAAAATGAAAATTTTGGCACTGCATTGAATGTTCTGGGAGAAATTCACTGATAGGGGCAATTGCCAACTGCTCGTCCTATCAGCAACCACGTCGTGGTCTGGGAACGAAACACGGGATACTATGTTGTGTTCTTGTATTCATTTATGGGCGTAAAAGTACAGTTGTTTATAAAACCAGCAACATTTTTTTTGAAAAAATTGCGTTAACAAATTTTGATGGGTTTTAAGGCTGGCAAGGGTTTGCAAGAGATTGTATGCTCACAAATGTTAGTATTGTTGAAAGATATTCTTTAGATGACTGGCTGCTGGATTGCAGTGAATGCCCAAAGCAACGTATTTAGGCAGCAACGTAAAGCCGCCTGAACGGAACGGGCAGGCCAGAACTACAGTTGAGTAATGAACTCATGGATGAAAGCCCCAAAAGAAAAGGGCATAAAAAACAATGGTCTACCTTTTAAAGCAGACCATTATTAGAATGTATTAAAATGGTTGTTCGTCGAAACCTTCATCGAAATCGCCAGTATTCATTTTACTGCCTTGTACAAAAAATTTACCTCCATCTACAGCTGGAGCTGCACCACCACCAATTGGCGATGGACCTACAGGTTTCCAATTACTGCTTGGCATAGTAAAACCACCACCACCATCGTTGGCATCCCAAACTTCGAATTTTTGTATCGATAAATTTGCTCTTAATTGTATGGTATCTAAAGAACCATTACGGTGTTTAGCAATTTTTATTTCTGTTAATCCCCTGGTGTCTTCTCCATTTGCACCAGCAGTTACTTCATAATACTCAGGACGATAAATGAACATTACCATATCGGCATCTTGTTCAATTGCACCTGATTCACGTAAATCGCTCAACTGTGGCATTTTACTTTCTTTACGTGTTTCAACTGCACGGCTTAACTGAGATAAAGCAATAATGGGCACACTTAATTCTTTTGCAAGAGCTTTAAGGTTACGAGAGATAGAGGAGATTTCTTGTTCACGATTGCCACCTTTATCGTTAGAGCCACTCATTAATTGCAAGTAGTCGATAATGATAATACCCACTTTGTGTTTATTTACCAATCGACGAGCTTTTGCCCTGAATTCAAAAATGTTTAAAGCAGCTGTATCATCGATATATAAAGGTGCTGTTTCTAAACGTTTAATGCCTTTTGCATGTAATTGTGCATACTCATGGTCTTCTAATTTACCTCGTGAAATTTTCTCCAACATAATTTCACTTTCGGCACTTAAAATACGTGTTACCAATTGGCTGGCACTCATCTCTAAACTAAAAAATCCAACACCTACAGGTTTTGTAGGATGCAATGCTGCATTACGTGCAAGGTTAAGTGCAAATGCTGTTTTACCCACGGCAGGACGGGCAGCCAGAATAATTAAATCGGTAGGTTGCCATCCATAAGTTATTCTGTCTAAATTGCTGAAACCACTTGGAATACCACTGATTTCATCGGTCTTGGTTCTTAGTGCATCAATTTTATTGATGGTGGTTGCTAAAACTGAACCAATATCTTCAAAATTTTTCTTTAGATAATTGTTGGTGATATTGAACATTTTTGTTTCGCTATCATCTAACAAATCAAAAACATCGGTGCTGTCTTCATAAGCATCACCAATAATTTCGCCACTAATACGAATTAACTCACGTTGAATAAATTTTTGCAAAATGATTCTTGCATGAGCATCGATATTGGCAGTACTTACAACGGCATTGGTAAGTTTGGTAACATAATAAGGACCACCAACAATTTCTAGCTGTTCTTTTCTTTTTAGTTCTTCAACAACTGTCAAAATATCAATAGGAATGCTGCGTTGCTGCATATCCTGCATGGCCTTAAAAATAATTTGGTGTGCTTCTACATAAAAGCATTCAGCTTTTAAGTTGGCATCTGTAGCTGCATCAAAAGCACCTTTTTCTAGCATGATAGCACCCAAAACAGCTTCCTCCAATTCTCTAGCTTGAGGTGGCACTTTGCCATATACCATGGTGCTTAAATCTACACTGGCTTTTCTTCTTTTTTTATCTCGGGTGGTATTCGATACAATTTCCATTTAGTCAAAAATCTGTTAGAACGGTTAGTAAAACTTGCTACTTTATTGCAATTATAATTTCAGTATTAAGAAATTGTTATCACAATGAAAGGACAGCGAATATGAAGTAGTTTAAGTGGACTTAAAAATTTTTTTTTATGATTTTTACTGCACAGCTGTTCACATGTAAACTAACAGTTGAACAGCCTTGATTCACATAGAAACCACTGCTTTTCCACAATCTACAAAAGTTATTAGTCAATCTGTTGCATTTGTTCACAAATTATGTGCAGAAAGAAATTTTAACTAAAAACGTCGAAAAATTGATAAATAGTTGTAACTAAAAGAGCGATAAAAGCTGCTATTTTTTTATAGAAATGGATAAAATGGTAGAAAAGTAGAGAGAAAATAGGTAAAGTAGCTTATTAAAAAAGTAGGTACAATACTTTATTTATAAACCTTCTATGGTTGCTTAAACAGTTTAAATATTTCCATTTTTAAAAAGTACTTGTGCAACAATCAGCAGTTACTACTCCAACGCTTAAAACATTATCTTCGCTGCCTATTAAGTATATATATAATTATGACGATTAGTTACAATTGGTTAAGTGAGTATTTACCAGAAGTTATTGAACCAGAGAAGTTATCTAAAATTCTTACTTCTATTGGGTTAGAGGTAGAAAGTATGGAAAGTTATGAAAACATAAAAGGTGGTTTAAAAGGATTGGTAATTGGAGAAGTATTAAGCTGCGAACCACACCCCAATGCCGATAAATTAAAAATTACAAAAGTAAATGTTGGTGCTAACGAGCCATTGCAAGTGGTTTGTGGTGCAGCAAATGTTACTGCTGGACAAAAAGTGGTTGTTGCAACTGTTGGTACAACTATTTATCCTGTTAGTGGAGAACCCTTAACCATGAAAGTAGCTAAAATAAGAAATGTTGAAAGCTATGGAATGATTTGTGCCGAAGATGAAATTGGTATTGGAACAAGCCACGATGGAATTATGGTTTTGCCACATGACGTAACTGTGGGATCACCAGCTACAGATTATTTTAAACCATACCACGATACCATTATTGAAATTGGTTTAACACCCAATAGAATGGATGCCATGAGCCATTATGGTGTTGCAAAAGATGTGTGTGCTTATTTAACACACCATAATAAAAA
This sequence comes from Chitinophagaceae bacterium, assembly GCA_044348985.1. Taxonomy (GTDB): domain Bacteria; phylum Bacteroidota; class Bacteroidia; order Chitinophagales; family Chitinophagaceae; genus UBA1930. The sequence continues at coordinate 46,734 of JBIKRV010000016.1, read as the reverse complement.
AGAGACGAAGGCTAAAAATATTTTCACCAATAATTTAAAAGCTGATAACACTAATTTACCTATTCAGGTAACTGTTGAAAATACAGCTGCTTGCCCACGTTACAGTGGCGTTAGTATTACAGGAGTAACCGTAAAAGAAAGCCCAGATTGGTTGAAAAACAAACTACTAGCTATAGGTGTTAGAAGTATTAATAATATTGTAGATATTACCAATTATATTTTACATGAAACTGGCCAGCCATTGCATGCGTTTGATGCAAATGAAATTAAGGGCAACCATGTTAAGGTTAAAAATTTAGCCGAGGGAACTGCATTTGTTTCTTTAGATGAAAAAGAAAGAAAACTAACTGCACAGGATTTAATGATTTGCGATGGAAATAATAATCCAATGTGTATTGGTGGTGTGTTTGGTGGGCTAACCAGTGGAGTAAAAGCAACTACAACAAGTATATTTTTAGAAAGTGCCTGTTTCAATTCTGTAAGCATCCGTAAATCATCTGTTCATCATGGATTAAGAACTGATGCTGCTACAAGATTTGAAAAAGGTGTTGATATTTCGAATACTGTAAATGTGTTGAAACGTGCAGCTTTATTAATTAAAGAAGTTGCAGGAGGCACAATTTCGAGTGAAGTAATTGATGTTTATCCTACACCAAAAGAAAGGGCTCAGGTTTCTATCAAGTACCACTATTTAAAAAAATTAAGTGGTAAAAATTACCATCAAGATGCCATTACAAGAATTTTAACCAGCTTAGGTTTTGAGATTGTAAAAGAAGGAATGGATGAAGTTCGTGTAGCTGTGCCTTACAGTAAACCAGATATTAGTTTACCTGCAGATATTGTTGAAGAAATTGTACGAATAGATGGATTGGATAATATTGACATTCCTGCAACAATTACCATTTCTCCATCGGTAGATGAAATGAGTGTAAAAGAGAATTTAAAAGAAAAAATCTCTAACTATTTAGTTGGCCGTGGTTTCAATGAAATTTTTACCAATTCTATTACCAATAGTAAATATTTTACTGAGGAAACATTGGCTTCTACAGTAAAAATGATGAATAATTTAAGTGCTGATTTAGATGTGCTGAGACCAGGCATGTTGGAAACTGGACTGGAATCATTATCCTACAACATTAACAGACGAAACAACAATTTACAATTGTTTGAATTTGGCAAAAGTTATCATACAATTGCAGTTGGTCATTATTCAGAAAAAGAACATTTGGCTTTATATATTACAGGTTCTAATCATGAAGATGTTTGGAATGAAAAGAGTAAGCAGCAGGATTTTTATAGTGCGAAAGGTATTGTACAAGCAATTGTAGCATTGGCTGGTTTTGGCAATATTCAATTCGAAAAAGCCGAGGGCAATGAATTGTGCTTAAACATCTTTGTTGGTAAAGAGAAAGTAGGAGTAATTAAAGAGGTTTCAAAAAATCAACTGAATAGCTTCGATATTAAACAACTTGTTTTTTACATAGATATCAATTATGTAACCTTAGTGCAAATGGTTACCAGTAATAAAATAATTTATAAAGAAGTAGGCAAATTTCCTGCGGTACAAAGAGATTTGGCAATGGTTGTAAGTAGCAATACCAGCTTCGATTCAATTGAACAAAATATCAAAAAATTAAAGCTGAACAAACTGCAGCAGGTTCGTTTATTTGATGTTTTTGAAAGTGATAAACTGGGCGTTGATAAAAAATCGATGGCAGTAAATTTTACTTTCTTAGATGAAGAAAAAACTCTTACTGATAAAGAAATTGATGGTATGATGGACAAGCTGATACAGCAATTTAAAAAAGAATTAGCTGCCGTAATAAGAAAGTAATAGCTTCATAATAAGTTATTCAAACCTGTAACTGATTTATGTATCCTGAGATTGATGTACAGTTAAAAAATCTACAAGCTAAGCTTCAGCAATTGCTGAAGCAATATCAGTTGCTGCAAAAAGAGAATGAGCAATTAAAAAAACAATTGGAGCTTAATAAAAATTATGCAGCAAATAATTATGAGCTAAACCAAAGTTTGCACCAAAAAATGGTCATTTCAGGTTTAGTACAGCAACAAAACACTAGTGCAGATAAAATGGCTTTACAGAAAAAAATAGATAAGTACCTACAAGAAATTGATAAATGTTTATTGCTTTTAAATGCATCGGTATAATTTTTTCAAAAAAGTTTATACAGTTTATGTTCGAAGAGTTAATTCCCGCAAATATTTTAATTGCCGATAGAACTTATCGCCTTAAAATTGAAGTACATGAAGAAGAGCTGATACGAAAAACAGTAAAATTGATTAACGATAAAATCATGGAATACAAAGAAAACTTTGCAGGAAAAGACATGCAGGATTATGTAAGTATGGCTTTATTGTGGTTTGCAACAGAGCAAAATAAAACCGGAGAAGCTATGATTCAGTTGAGTGAAACCTCAAAAAAATTACAGGCTTTTGAAAATCAGTTAAATAAAATGCTAAACGATATAAAATAATAAACCTCGGATATAATAAATTCCGAGGTTTTGTTTTCTGGCTAGTATATTTTACGATTAAACTATAACATTGGTGATATTAGTTTCCACGCTGAAACTTTAAAACTTTGGTATAACCCGAATCTCCATTTTTTAAGCTGTATCTAATCTTGTAATACATGGTAGATGCTTTTGGATTGGATTCAGTTATTTGATAACTCTTTAATTGGGTACTATTGACATTTAAATTTTCTGCATGAATGGCACATAAATAATTGGGTGTTTCGCCACTCATCAACTCTAATTTGGTAATATTCTTTTCGTATAAAGTTGAAAAATTTATTTTAACACCTGTTGAATTGTTGTTGGATGCTTTGATTGAATAAACTGCAAGATTTAAATCTTGAAAAAATAATTGGCTTACACCAAATGGATCGATGGGTGGCTCAACTAAATCGTTTTGTTTACTGCACGATGCAAACAAAATTGCTACCAGAGTTAACTGTAAAAACTTTTTCATTTCCTGAATTATATTGTTGTATAAAAGATAATCTACTTTTCAGGTTAATGCCAAGAATAATTTGGATGTATGTTTTTGCGAAAGGTATTGTATTGATAAAGATATACAGATAATTGCAAACTAGATGTCAAGCAATGTCATAATAAATAAAAAATTTTTTTTCATTGAAAATCAATTAAATAAAAAGTTTAAGCTAAAGCAAGAAGACTTTCTTTTTCTAAAAGTTATCCCCAAAATGGAAATGAATATTCAATTTGAGAACCCAGTTCCGTTTTTAGTTAAACCAAAAATGGAAGTTTACAAAACTTAATTATAAGCTATTGATTTTATCGTTTGTACACACCAAACAAACTGCAAATACATGAAATTTCTTATTGCTATTTAATTATCTTCGCCACTCTTCGTTTGTTTGTTCAGTAGCAGGAACTATGAAACGAAATATTTGATTTTGAACCATTTAAAAAAATTTCACAAACATGGACCCAATCGTATTATCGATAATAATAGGTGCTATTTGCTTAATCATTGGTGTAGTAGTTGGCAAAATTATTTTTTCCAAAGACACTAAAAAACAAATTGAAAGTGCCGAATCTCAGGCACAAACCATTATTAAAGAGGCTGAATTAAGAGCCGAAACCATTAAAAAAGAAAAACAACTTGAGGCAAAAGAGAAATTTGTACAACTAAAAGCCGAACATGAAAAGGAAGTTTTAGAACGTAACAAAAAAATCAGCGAGGCCGAGAACAGAATTAAACAAAAAGAACTTTCTATTAACCAAAAAGAAGCTGGTATAGAAAAACAGGTTAAAGAAAATGATGCCATTAAAGAAAACCTGAACCGCCAAATTGAAGTGGTGAATCAAAAACGTACTGAATTAGAAAAACACCAAGAAGAACATATTCGCAGGTTAGAGAAAATTGCTGGTTTAACGGCCGAAGAAGCAAAAAATCAATTAATCGAGAGCTTAAAGAACGAAGCACATACACAAGCATTGACTTTACAACAGGAAATTATTGAAGATGCTAAGCAAAAAGCCAATAAAGAAGCCCGTAAAATTGTTATTCAATCTATACAGCGTACAGCTGCAGAGCAAACAATTGAAAATACTGTAACTGTATTTCAATTAGAAAGCGATGAAATTAAAGGACAAATTATTGGTCGTGAAGGTCGTAACATACGTGCAATAGAAGCTGCCACAGGTGTAGATTTAATTGTAGATGATACGCCTGAAGCAGTTGTATTGTCTTCTTTCGATCCATTACGTAGAGAAATTGCTCGTTTAAGTTTACAGCGTTTGGTTGCCGATGGCCGTATTCATCCTGCACGTATTGAAGAAGTGGTAGAAAAAACCCGTCGTCAGTTAGAAGAGCAAATCGTGGAAATTGGCGAAAGAACAGTAATTGAGTTGGGCATTCATGGTTTGCATAAAGAGTTGGTACGTATTGTTGGTAAAATGCGTTTCCGTAGTTCTTATGGTCAAAACCTGTTAATGCACAGTCGTGAAACAGCTAATTTATGTGGTGTAATGGCTGCCGAATTGGGTATGAATCCAAAATTGGCAAAACGTGCAGGTTTATTACACGATATTGGTAAAGTACCAGATGAAGAAACTGAATTAAGCCATGCTTTATTAGGAGCAAAATTGGCCGAAAAATATGGCGAAAATCCAGCTGTTGTTAATGCAATTGGTGCTCACCACGACGAAATGGAAATGTTGTTTGTAATTTCTCCAATTATTCAGGCTTGCGATGCCATTAGTGGTGCTCGTCCTGGTGCAAGAAGAGAAATTATGCAACAGTACATTCAGCGTATAAAAGATTTAGAAAATTTGGCAATGGCTTATACTGGTGTAGAAAAAGCATATGCTATTCAAGCCGGACGTGAACTACGTGTAATTGTAGAAGCAGATAAAGTAACCGATGGTGATAGCGATAAATTGAGTTTTGAAATTGCCCAAAAAATTCAAACCGAAATGACCTATCCTGGCCAAATTAAAGTAACTGTAATTCGTGAAAAAAGAGCGGTGAACTTAGCCAGATAAATATTAATAAAAGAACAAATTGAAAATCCCAAATTTCTTAATGAAATTTGGGGTTTTTGTTTTGAGTGTTGATTAGGTTTAATCTACCTTTACATAATTAATATAAAATATGAAAACTCAATTTGTAACTGATAATAATGGTAAAAAAACAGCAGTGTTGTTGCCAATAAAAGATTATCAAAAAATATTGGAAGATTTAGAAGAATTAGAAGATATACGCCTGTATGATAAAGCCAAGCAAAATGATGACGGGAAAAGAATATTACTTACTGATTATTTGAAAAACAGAAAAGTAAAAAATGCCTAAGTACACCGTTACATTAACTAAGCAAGCAGAAAAACAATTAGACAAAATAGATGATAAGCTTACAAAGCCAATATTAACAGCTATAGCAAACTTGGCTTTTAACCCTAGGCCTAATGGATATAAAAAATTGAAAGGTAGAAGTGGTTGTAGAATAAGGGTGGGTGATTACAGAATAATCTATGAAATCTTTGATAAAATTTTAACTATAGATGTAATCACAATCGGAAATAGAAAAGATGTTTATGAATAAATGGATTAGAATCTAAATCTCAAATGTTTTGCATTTGGGATTTTTTTATCGTTTCATTTTTTTATAGTCGGCTTTAGTATGTTTGTTCAGCTGCATTGACGTCGCACACTTCACCGACTTGTTCTTTAATGAACAGAAAGTTTGAATGGCATTTTTGTCATTCCGACGTAGTAGAAATCTGCTAAGTACTTTAATGAAAGCTGGTTAAAGGTGTTTTTTTATTAATCCCAACTTTTCAAGTTCGATAAAATATTCAAAAGAGCGTTTGTCAAATTCTGCTCTTTTTTTATCAATTAAAACTTCATTGGATTTACTTACAAATGCATACTTTTTATTGATACTAACAATTACATCGCTTCTCTGCTTCTTTTGTATTTCTATTGCTTTTTTACTTAAACCCAATACCCTGTTTAAATCATCTGTATTCGTAATTTCTGCCTTTAGCGATTTTTCTATTATTAATTCTAATACCTGCTTTTCCCTTTGCTCAAATAATTCAGGAATATTTGAATCATCAATAATTTCAGGTTGTTCATAGTTCAAAGCACTTTCAATCAAATCACTTTTTTCTCTTTCTACTACAATCGCATTCTTTTTCCTGAACTTATGTATAAAAAAACCTAAGCCAGCTATTGACAGAATACTGATTATACTAATTTTTACACCGTTTGCTCCCCAATCATTTGAAGTAAAAATATATTGACCAGTTGGCACAAAATCTGAATAATGAAACTGAACAGAATCCAAAGTTTGTTCAGTATTGTTTCCATAAAAAAGAGTAGAATCTTTGAAGTAAATATTTTTATTAAAGAGCTTACGTTGCAATATTTGATATTCTTTATGGTACTCAGATAAACTCATTAACCTGTTTTGTTTATAATCGAGGAGAGTAATTTTATCTGAAAACATTACTAATAAGCCCCATGGACTATGGGTGATTGTTCGAATATTTGGGAGATTTGTTTTTATATATGAGTTTAATGTGCCTAGCTTACTCCATTCTGTTTTTTCAAGATCCAAAACCATTACATCGTCTATAAACTCAATCTCTTTTAGTGCTGTTTTCTCTGCTTCGTTTTTTGGGGTATAATAACCAACATAAATTTTTTTACCAACTATATCATACCAAAGCAGGCTCTCATCTCCTAAAATAGGCAACTCTTTATTCAGTTTTACTATATCCCATTCATTTGCTTTTTCATTGTAAACCCTTAACTGACCATTAATTCTCCAAATACCATAACCACCTAAATTGTATATTCTATTATTATAACAAAACCCGAAAGATCCGATATTGTATCCAAAATGCGTAGTTGAATCTATTCTTTTAAAAGTGTAATTATTTAAACTATCTAAAAATGTTTTGTAAAGTCTTCCACTACCATCTATAAAAACATATAGGTCACTTCCTTTTTTTATAAAATACTCATCTCTTAGCACTATTTTATCTCCATTGGAATTAGGAAGCAGGTGTTCATTAGTATGAGAAATAAATGTAACAGGTAAACTGTCTTGCATCAAATTTTTTATTGGGAAGCTATTTTTTGTTTGGGCATACGCAACTTTCACCGAATACAAAAGCACAATAAAGCAGGTTAGTTTAATCTTCATAACAAATACTTACAACATAAAAATAGTATTTAATGTAATTCGTTGGTTGTTTGCAATAGTATTCGATTATCAATTTGGTTATTTACTAATATTTATATACATAATAATCAGCTTGCAGAAGGCGATTTATTGAATTAATAATAACACCTAATTATATTACCAAGATTTTTTCTATTAATCAAATAGTTTGAAATAACATATTGAATTTTGAGTTTCAATAGAATAAAATTTAAATCCCTAAAATTATGGTTAACACTGAGTTTATGAAAGTATACCAAGAAACACTTTTAGTAAATGAAACAAAAAAAATAGTACGGTTTTTTATTATTCCCACAACTGAAACAGAAGGGTTAGCGGTTACTAAATTGAATTTTGAGGTTGAAAAGTTCATTTCAGAAAAATGTAAAGCTCACAATAAATTTATCGACCCCTTAAATCCCTTTCATTTAATTATTATTGAAGGTTTGGAATGACTTTTTATCAATAAATAAGAAAAAATATATTTATTAATATCTAAAGTTTATCAAAATGAGAATTATAAATCTTTGTGCCATCTATATTATCTGTATTTTAATAACTAACTGTAGTAATTCATCTTCCAACAATGAGTCAAAGAAAGTTACAGGATCTGTAAATGGGAACACCTATGTTGGCAGTACTAATGTTTCATTAGATGCAAATACATCTATACTATTCGGTCAAGGCTCTAATTATAGCTACATATTAGATCATGTCTGGAAAGTATTAAAAGAAAATCCTGAAATAAGTAAAGTAGATATTAATTTCATAATTACTGGAGATGATGGGTATGGGAATAAAAAAACTGCAAGTTGGCCACACCTTATTTTTCAAGGATATCAACTTAATGAATTAAGAAAGTATACTGATTTAAATAAAATGGATTGGAGTTCAAAGGCTGATATACTAGATTTGGCTGGTATGTATAAATTGAAAGATAGTAAAGGAGACCTTGATCCTTATGTTTTTAATTATAAATAATAAAGGTTATGATAAATGTAATAAAGCAAGTCTTATAATAATAAAACATTTATAAATGGGATATCAAAAATTGTATTTAATGAATGCTGCGTTCAACGCTAAATATAGAAAACTTGAAATTAAAGATATAGAAAGAACAATTTATGAAGTTCTCATTACCGACGATAATTTGGTTAGAAAGAAAATTTTACTGTTTAAAAAAAGAAACACTTCAATAGTGCTTCTTGAGGATAAAATGAATAAGATAGAGTTTAAAAAAATAATAGATGCTATTTATGCTAGGGAGGAAAGGGATTTGCGTAGGTAATTTCTGAATAATGTAAAAAAAATAAAATTTTGAGAATGAAAATATACAGTTATTTATCAACAGGCTTATTTGTACTTTTCTTCATTTCTTGTTCAAAAAATGGTAATGATATAAGTCAAAGTTCTCAACCAACTAGTCCAAACGTTTATATTGTTGGAAGTAATAGTAATGGAGATGCAGTAGTATGGAAAAATGGAGTAGTTACAACATTAGCTCCAAATGCAACTGCTAATTCCATTTTTGTTTCAGGCTCTGACATTTATGTGGCAGGAAAAAATAGTAGCGGTGCTGTATTGTGGAAAAATGGGGTAATAAACCAGTTATCAAGTGGCGGTAATGCTAATGCAAGCTCTGTTTATGTTGCTGGTTCTGATGTTTATGTTGCTGGGACAAGTTTTGTTTGGAAGAATGGTGCTGTTACAGCTTATCCTACTGGCTCTAGTGTAAGATCAGTATTTGTATCAGGTTCTGATATTTATGTTGCTGGTTATACATTAAATAGCGGTTTATATAGTGCAGCAATGTGGAAAAATGTGATATTAACAACTTTAACTCCTAACGCTGGTGCAAATTTTATATATGTATTAAATAATGATGTTTATATAACAGGATATACCAACTCTAATCGTCCTGTTTTATGGAAAAATGGATTTGCAACAACCTTAGCGACTACTGGTATTGCCTATTCTGTTTTTGTATCAGGTTCTGATGTTTATGTAGCTGGTAGAATAGGAGATCAAATTGGTTCTGGTGGCAACTATGTTCCTACGCTTTGGAAAAACGGGGTAGCAACTAGTTTATCAGCGTCTGGAATGGGTGAAGCAATTTCAGTATTTGTGTTGGGTACAGATGTATATGTTGCAGGTTTTGATAGTAACGGTGGGGTGTTATGGAAAAATGGAGTAGCTACAAAGCTTTCTGGTGTAAATGGTTTAGGTGCTGTTTTTGTAACACCTAATTAGTTTTCAATAATATTCTGCTGTAGCATATTACCTGTCATTTCGAGGAACGAGAAATCTGCTGGGCATTTGCACAAAAGTTGGGCAGATGTCTCCTATCGTCGACATGACAGACAAGCATCAACAGTGAGTTCATAGTTTGTTGTAACAAATTATTTTACCATTGTTACTAAACTCTAGAAATCTATTGTATTGAATTTCAATGGCTTGTGCGTAACAAAAATCCTGTAACATTTTAAAATGGTAAGTAGTCAGTCAAAATAAAAGTATCATAATTTCATTGGTTTAAAGTAAAGTTTTAAACCGTGTCCAATAGCTTTTAAAATAAGTTCAACTGAGTAGAATAACTGCTGTTGATTTTCATAATCTTTTACACTAATCCATCTGGCTTTAATTTCTTTCCAAAGCCTTTCTATGATATTCAATTGAGGTGAGTAAGGTGGTAGAAAGAAAATAAAAAGCTTTCTTTTAGCCCACACTTTTTGCATCATTTTTACTTTGTGACAACGATGAACTTTTGCATTATCTAATACAATTACTGTATGCTTTTTTATTGTCCATGAAAACATGTCTAGTTGCTCTATAATAAAGTCAGCAGTAATTGTTTCTGTAGTGGTTTGATAAATAAATTTGTTGCTTCTTGTTATTATACCAAAACAGTTAATGTGACTGCGTCTTGACGACTTTATTGCAATATTTTCATCCTTAAATTGCCAGCCATAAGGAACATAACCCTCTTCCGATATTCTAGTCTCATCGCCATAATACAAGTCTATTTCTCCAGTCTCACTCTTTTGTTCTAACAACTGTAATTGTTGAATTTTAAGCGTATAATAGGCTTTATCTGGATGCCCTTTAGGACGCTTTCTTATTCGTTTGTAACGGCAGTCATGAGTTTTAAAAAACGGGTCAGCGTAGACTGACTCATCTTCTTACCTGTATTTTCCTCAATCATTTTATGTGCTTGTTTCAAGCGTTGTCGCTCTTGCTGAACAGCTAGTTTTACTACTGCTAAATCAGTTGAATCCAATATGCTTTTTCGACCCTGACCATGCTTGGTTGCTAAACCTGCAAATCCTTTACTTAAGTAGCGGTTTACTGTTCTGTTAACGGTAAGACGACAACAACCTGTAATTGACTCAACCGATGACCTTCTATAACCTTGTGATTTAAGAAGAATTATTTGACAACGAAGTCCATAACCTGCTGAGTCTCCATATTTATAACCGTTTTGTAGAAACAATTTTTCTTGAGATGTTACATTTATTTGTTTAAATAATCTTCCTATAATTCTATAACGTAATTATGTTACTTTAATTATGACCGACTACTTACCGAATTTTTGTTACAAGAAACCTTGGTAAAACTATTTTCTTGTAAACATTTTTTCCATCTTTGGCTTTCAGTGTTGAATTTTTTTTTATTGCTCAGTAAAATACTAAAGTTGAAGGGTGCCCTGCTATTCAGCAGGATTTGCAACGATGCTACTGAAGTTCAATTAAAATACTATAGCTGGAAACACAAAAACCTATTTATAAAAATGTCACACTTTTAAAGTGTGGCATTTTTATAAGATTAGAATTCTAACTATTATTTTCTACTATAATTAGGAGCTTCTTTGGTAATATCTACATCATGTGCATGGCTTTCTTTCATACCTGCATTGGTAATTTTTACAAATGTTGCTTTTTGCAGTTCAGCAATATTTTTTGCACCACAATAGCCCATACCACTACGTAACCCACCAATATATTGATAAACGATTTCACTTAAGTTTCCTTTAAATGCAACACGACCTTCAATACCTTCTGGTACATATTTTTTTACATCATCTTCTACATCCTGAAAATATCTGTCGCCACTGCCTTGGCTCATTGCACCTAAACTACCCATACCACGATATTCTTTAAACTTACGTCCTTCGTAAATAATGGTATCGCCAGGGCTTTCTTCTACACCAGCAAATACACTTCCCATCATAACCACATTGGCTCCAGCAGCTAAAGCTTTTACCATATCGCCTGTATAACGAATGCCACCATCGGCAATCACCGGAATATTTTTTCCTTTCAATGCATGGCTGGCTTCCATAACAGCAGTAAGTTGTGGTACACCTGCACCTGCAACAATACGTGTGGTACAAATGCTGCCTGGTCCAATACCCACTTTAACACAATTGGCTCCAGCATTTGCCAATGCCAAAGCACCAGTTGACGTACCTACGTTGCCAGCTATAATTTGTAATTTCTTGAAGTTCTTTCTCAACGCTTTTAGTGCTTCGATAACACCCTTGCTATGTCCATGTGCACTATCTAATGTAACCACATCTACACCAACATGAATCAATGCTTCGGCACGTTGCATTAAATCGCCTGTAATACCCAACGCTGCACCTACCAATAAACGACCATAACTATCTTTCACTGCATTTGGGTGATTGGTCAATTGTAAAATATCTCGGTAGGTTATTAGACCAACCAACTTGCCTTGTTTGTTTACAACAGGTAATTTTTCAATTTTATAATTGCGTAAAATTGCTTCTGCTTTCTTTAAATCTGTTCCTTCAGGTGCAGTAATCAATTTTTCTTTGGTCATTACTTCAATCACTTTACGTTTTTTATCTGTTTCAAAACGTAAATCACGATTGGTTAGAATACCTACCAATTTTTGACCTTTATCTATTATAGGAATACCACCAATTTTATTTTCTTTCATTAAACGCAAAGCATCGCCAATGGTAGCATCCACAAATAAAGTAACAGGGTCGATGATCATACCACTTTCGCTACGTTTTACTTTACGAACTTGTTCGGCCTGACGTTCGATGCTCATGTTTTTGTGTAAAATGCCCAAACCACCTTCTCTGGCCAATGCAATGGCTAAATTGGCTTCAGTAACAGTATCCATAGCTGCAGAAAGCATAGGAACATTTAATACGATTTCTTTGGTAAGATGAGAACTGATGTTGACTTCTCTTGGTAAAACCTGACTGTAGGCAGGAACAAGCAATACATCGTCGAAAGTTAAACCATCAATAAAAGTTCGGTTGTTGTAAGTTGTAGAGCGTGGAGATTTTATTGTTGCCATGAGCAAAATTAATGGCATAGAAGATATGTAACAAATGAAGTTTATAAAAGTTGCTGGTTGCAGGTTTCTAGTTTCCAGTACTAGTAGTCAGCAACTTGTAACTTTCTTCACTACTTCGTTTTGGTGAGCCAATTTTTATCTACCCATTGCATAAAAGCATTTAGTCTTTTGCTGAGTTGCTGATATTCTTCGATAAGTTCTTTGTATGTTAGTTCATCTTTTAATGATTCTGTTTCAAACAAAAATTCAATGTGTAGAATTGTTTCATCGCATTCAGTTAATGCAAATGTTAGGTAACGCAAAAACTCAGTTTTGTAATTTCTTCTGCCATATCCTTCCACAATTGCAGAAGTTACAGCTTTTGAAGAACGTCTTATTTGGCTGCCTTCTTCATATAATTCAAATTTCGGTAAAGTCAAACTCATTTTATGAATTCGGATAGCCAATGTTTTTGAAATTTTATACACTTCTAATTCTCTATAAGATTTCATAATGAGGGTTTACATTTGAATAATTAAGTACCTGTAACCTGCAACCAGCAACAGGCAACTAATTAAATTAACCTATACATTTTTCCAGGTAGGCTTAATACTACATTTTGTAATTCTAAACTTAAAATTGCACCTGCAACAGAGCTGCTGCTTAAACCACTTTGTAGAAATAATTCATCTATAGAGATAGTTTCTTTTTGTTTTAATAAGTCAACAACTATTTTTTCTTCAGTCGATAATTCGATAAATAATTCTCTTTGTTTTTTAGGTTGTTTCTTCTTTTCTTGCCAACCCATTTCTTCAATTAATTGTGCTGTGTTAGAAAGTAATACTGCTTTGTTTTGTTGAATGAGTTTTAGGCAACCACTACTTTTTCCATCATAAATTTTACCGGGTATGGCAAATAAATCTTTGTTGTAATTATAGGCTAATTCTGCTGTTATCATACTTCCACCTTTTGCAGCAGTTTCTATAACAATGATTGCATCGGCCATGCCAGCTACAACTCTATTTCGTTGTGGAAAATTATAACGATCAGCTTTTACATTTTTTCTGAATTCGGTTAGTAACCCTCCATTTAACAGCATGTCTTTTGCAAGTGATTTGTGCTGTGCAGGATAAATCGTATCTAATCCATGAGCCAATACACCAACAGTTGCTATATTATTTTTTACTGCAGCCTTGTGTGCTACAGCATCTATACCATAAGCCAATCCACTTATAATTAAAGCATTGTAAGGCTGTAATTCAGCAATTATATCTTCGGTTACTTGTTTGCCGTAATCAGTATTAGTTCTTGTGCCAATAATGCTTATTATTTTGCTGTTGTTTAAATTGGCGTTGCCCCTGTAATACAAAAGTGTTGGAGCATCGTAACAATGTAGTAAACGTTTAGGATAATTTTCATTGTTTAAAAACAAGCATTGTATATGGTGTTTTTCAGTAAATTTTATTTCTTCTTCAGCCTCTTTAAATTGATTAAAATCTTTAATTTGTTTGGCTTTTATTTCTCCAATGCCTTCTACTGCACTTAAGTCTTTTTTCTTTGCTTTAAAAATACTTTCAGCATTTCCAAAATGCTCCAATAATTGCTTGGCTTGTACAGGTCCAATTCCTGAAATTAAAGTGAGTGCTATTTGATGGAGTAAATCTTTATTCATATGCTTACTCAAAATCGGATGGTTGTAAATTACTTTGTCTGCAAATGGAACGAAACGTTCCATGGGGAATAGCCTTTCTTTCAGCAGGGATAATTACAGTTAAGGTAGGTTCTCCAACTTTTCTCAATTTTATATGACTTCCTTTTTGTGAAATCCATTCAAAGCCATGTGCCATCAAAATTTTAATAAGATGGTTAGATGAGTATAGTTTAGGCATACACTATTTCTGAATGAAAAATTTCTGGCTGTTCAATATTTCTAAATTCAACTGTTTGTTGGTCTTCATAAAATAGTTCAACAGCCTCTTTTAAATTGGCCAATGCTTCTTCTTTGCTCGAACCAAATGATGATACATCAACATTTAAACATTGGGCAACAAAATGCTCATCTTCTTTCCAAATAACACTTTCAATTGCAATTGATTTCATACAATAACGTTTGTCCAAATATAATTTTAATTTAATTACAAACCAACAACGGTAAATTCAGTTCTTCTATTTTTAGCCCTACCTTTTTCTGTTGAGTTATCTGCTATTGGTTTGGAAGAACCGTAACCTTTATAAGAAAGTCTGTTAGCAGCAGTACTTTTTGAAATTAAATAATCAACAACCGCTTTTGCACGGTTGCTACTCAATTTAAAGTTATCTACAGCATTACCTAAGTTATCTGTGTGGCCACTTATTTCAACTTTAAGTGTAGGGTTTTCGGCAAGTATTTGTAATAGTTTGTCTAACTCAATTAAGCTAACGGATAATAATTTATATGAGCCAACTTCAAACTGAATATTGTTCAACACAACACTAGTATTTAATGCAACTGGTTGTAATGGAATATCTTTTTTATAAGTACTATCAGCTTCTTTATTTTTAAGTTCATAGAGTTCTGTATAAAAAAAATAACCTTTTCGATTTACAGTAAATGTGTAATCCTTTCCTTTAGGCAATGTAATAAAATATTCGCCCAATTCATCGGTTTGAATTTTCATTAAAGCTTTACCATTGCTGTTATCTATTAGTTCAACTGTACATGGTAAACCCTTGCCAGTATTTTTATCAAATACTTTTCCTTTGACGTACAAAGTTCTAGCAGGACGGATGTCGTTTCTCAGCTTAAATTTATATAAATCTAATCCGCCACGGCTATCACTTCTATCACTAGCATAATAGGCTGTGAGTCCATCTGCACTTACAGCAAAACTACCTTCATCATCCACAGTATTTATTGGGTAACCTAAGTTTTCTGGCTTGCTCCAACTACCATCTTCACCTTTACGCATGATGAATAAATCTGAGCCTCCATATCCTTGTAAACCATCGCTCGTAAAAAAGAAAGTGGAATTATCTGCATGTATAAAAGGGGCGTACTCATCGCCAGAGGTATTAATACTATCACCCATATTTATAGCTTCTCCAAACTTACCATTGGACATTCGAATACTGTAGTATAAATCTTTGCCACCAGCACCACCGTAACGATTACTGCTAAAATATAATACACGTTTATCAGGGCTTAAACTTGGGCTACTTTCCCAAAATTCTGTATTGATGTTGGGCCCTAAATTTTCTGGTTCACTCCATCCGTCAGGCGTATAAAAAGAAATGTATAAATCAAAATCGCCAAAGCCTTTTTTTCTTCCAAAGTTGCCTGCAAAAATCATCCATTCACCATCTGCAGAAACTGTAATGGCACCTTTAGATGGTTCCATATTGATATCACCATTAATCAATGTTGCTTTTTTGTAGATTTTGTTATCAATTTTGCTTTGCATAAAATCTTCTCTGTAACCAACTCCATGTCTGGTAAAAACCAAAAGACTGTCATCAATTGTAATACTTGGATAGTATTCACTCCTTTCACTATTAACACTATCGCCTAAATTTTCAGGAGCAAAAACATAGTTACTTATGGGGTGTGTAGCCTCGTATTCAAAAGCAAATTCGTAGCAACGTTTTCTAAACTTGCCAGCTTTAATACTGTTTGGACTAATTTTTGGAATAGATAAAAAGTAGTTTACTGCATCCAATGCTTCTTTAAATTTACCCATACCAGCTAAATTGATAGAGTAAGGCAAATGATATTGTTTAAAATATGTGGTATCTTTTTGTTTTGCCCATTCGTAATTAGTAACAGATAAATCATGTTTTTTTAGTTGACCATAAACGCCAGCTAATGATAAAATTGCATCCACATAGTTGGTATCGGCAGCAATCGCTTTTTGCAAAAAAGGAATAGATTCTTGGTAAGATTGATCTCTTAAATATTCGATGGCTTGTTCATAATATTGAATAGCTTTTTTTTTAATTTTTTCAGGCTGATAGGTTTGAGCCTGAAGTTGAAAAAAACCAAAACATAATATGACGAGCAGATATTTTTTCATTGACTGTAAACTTGCAGCAATATTGGCAAACGAAAAATTAAACCTTGTTAAAAAACAAGTTATGGAACGTTAATATACTTGTGAATTTGCACACTCAATTCCCATTTTGGATTGGATTTTATATAATCTATAATTAGTGGAGTAACTATTTCTTTTTTATCCCACTCGGCTTGCAAGAATAATTTACAATTTGGATTCACTTGTACTGCATAGGTTTCGGCCCAGTCGAAATCATGTTTATTAAAAACAACTACTTTTAATTCGTTGGCTGATTTTACAACTTCATTTAATGGAGCTTTAAATTTTTTGGGCGATAAGCAAATCCAGTTCCAATTGCCACTTAAAGGCGATGAACCACTTGTTTCGATATTGGTTTCAAATCCTGCTGTTTGTAATGCAGTGGTAAGTTCATCTAAATTGTGTAATAATGGTTCTCCACCAGTAATTACTACCAAAGGTTTAAGGTGTAAGGTTGAGGGTTTGAGGTTACTGATTCCAGATTCTTTAACTGCTTTGTCAACTATTTGTTGTATAGTAAACTTTGGATGAGCATTCGCATCCCAACTTTCTTTTACATCGCACCAAACACAGCCAACATCGCAACCACCAAGTCGTATAAAATAAGCTGCTCTTCCAGCATAAAATCCTTCACCCTGTAAGGTGTAAAAGCTTTCCATTACAGGAAGTAAAGATTGCTGGTTGATTATTTGAGATTGATTGTTTTCCAAACTTTAATTTTCAATTATAAAATTATTTCTATCCTCACTGCCCACTTACGATTCACGACTTACGATTTCCGCTTTCACCTTTATCCTTCCACCTTTTCTCTATAAGCTTGCAATGTATTTTTAAGTAATCCAGCAATGGTCATTAATCCAACACCACCAGGTACAGGTGTAATAGCACTTGTTTTTGGAGCCACTTCATCAAAAGCAACATCACCTTTTATTCGAAAACCTTTTTTAGCTGTTGCGTCTTCAACTCTTGTAATGCCCACATCAATAACAACAGCTCCATCTTTTACCATGTTGGCTTTTACAAATTCAGGTTTACCCAATGCTGCAACGATAATATCTGCTTGCAAACACATTTCTTCAAGGTTGGGCGTATGACTATGACAAATGGTAACCGTGCAATTGCCTCTTTTTACGTTGCTGCTTAGTAAAATGCTCATTGGTCGGCCAACAATATTGCTTCTTCCAATTACTACAGCATGTTTTCCTTTGGTTTCAATATTAAAATGTTCTAGCATCAACATAATTCCATAAGGTGTTGCTGGTATAAAAGTGGGCAAACCTTGTACTAATTTTCCAGCACTAATGGGGTGAAACCCATCCACATCTTTTTCAGCAGCAATGGTTTCAATCACTTTTGCTTCACTAATGTGCTTGGGTAAGGGTAATTGTACTAAAATGCCATCAATTGAATCATTATTGTTTAATTCTTTAATTTTCTGCAATAGCTCAGCTTCGGTAATTGAGGCATCCAAACGTATTAAACTCGATTGAAAACCAACATCTTCGCAATTTTTTGCTTTGCTAGCTACATAAGTTTCGCTGGCACCGTTATTTCCAACTAAAATGGCTGCTAAGTGTGGAGTTCTTTTTCCAGCAGCTAAAAGTGCATCAATTTCTTGTTTTAATTGCTCTTTTACGGATGCTGCAGCTATTTTACCATCTAAAATTATCATGCTGGCAAAGGTAAAAGCCTGAGGTATAAAAACCGAGAATTTGTTTTATTAAAATATTTTGCTTTTATGTGCAGTAGGTATATTTTAACTCACTGATTTTAAACATAATTCAAATTATATTATTTAATATGTTTTATTTTTTAGAATAAGTGCAGCAGTTTTACATAGTTTTATGCCAAAAGAACTTGTATAAGGTTGTTAAATTTTGATTTTTAAGTTTTTTTAACTTTTAATTCAGAATCTATATATTTACAACCTTAACGTAAAGACTTAAAAACTCCAAGCACATGAGAAAAATGGTATTGTTAATGGTGGTTACGCTATTCACTACATTGATAGCAACTGCCCAAACCCGTGTTATTTCGGGTACAGTAACAGATGATAAAGGAGAAGCTGTTCCTTTTGCATCTGTAGTTATTAAAGGCACACAAACTGGGGTAGCTGCCGATGCTACTGGTGCTTTTAAAGTAAATGCTAAAACTGGTGATGTACTGGTAATTTCTGCAGTAGGATATGCTACGGTTGAAGTTAAAATTGGTACTACTAACACAGTTAAGCCTGTTTTGAACAAGACTGAGTTATCTACTGAAATCGTAGTAACTACTTCTTTGGGACAAACTACAAAAAAGAAAGAGCTAGGTTATTCGGTAGCAAATGTAAAAGCTGCTGAATTAACACAAGCCAAAGTGGTTAATTTACAAAATGGATTAACAGGTAAGGTTTCTGGTTTAAATGTAACTACCACCAACAATGGTGTATTTGCAGATACTAGAATTACTTTACGTGGTATTCGTTCTTTAACTGGTAACAACCAACCTATGTTAATTTTAGATGGTGTACCTATTGCTTTGAGTTACATTAACTCAATTAATCCAAATGATATTGCCGATGTAACTATACTTAAATCTGCATCTGCAACTGCTTTATATGGTGGTGATGGTGTAAATGGTGCTATTGTTATCACAACCAAAAAAGGTAGCAAATCCAAGCCTACTATTACATTTAGTTCAACTGTTCAGTTAGAAACTATTTCTTTAATGCCTAAATTACAAACAGAATTTGGTAGTGGTACTGCACAAGATGCTAATGGAAATGGTATTTACGACCCTGTTGAAAACCAAACTTATGGCCCTCGTTTTGATGGTAGCCAAGTGATGATTGGTCGTAAAAATACCATAACTGGTCAGAATTATATGACAGATTATACTGCTAAACCAGACGAAAAAAGAAAGTTTTTTAATACTGGTATTACAACACAAAATGATTTTTCTTTTTCAACAGGTGATTTTTACTTAAGCGTACAAGATGTAAATATAAAAGGTATTGTTCCTAAGGATAGAAACCATAGAACCAGTGCTAGGGTTTCTGCTATTAAAGAGTACAATCGTTTTAAAGCAACTTTTAACGTTACTTATACGCAACAAAATTTTGATGTAACAACTGGTGACATTTATTGGTTAGTATTTAACACACCAATGCACATTCCTTTAACCCAGTTTAAAGAATGGAGAAATCCTGCAGATTGGGGTAATCCTAATAATTATTTTAGTGATTATTATGCTAATCCGTATTTTGAGATTGACAACGAAAGACAAACAGGAAGAGATCATGACGTTTTGGCCAACGTAGAATTAAACTATAAAATTACAGATTGGTTAACTGCAACTTATCGTGTAGGCGGTACGGTTAATGGTCAAACAAGAAAATCAAATAATGGAGCGTTTGTTTATTCTGATTCTGCAAAAGCATCTAATAAATACATTGCAGGTACAGACTTAGCAGCTTCTACTAGGTCTTCTAGTTTTAATTCAAGCAGATTTACTGGCGAATTCTTTTTAAATGTTCGTAAACAATTTGGTAAATTTAAGTTAGATGGACTCGTTGGTCATCTATTCAGAGAAACACAGTCAGATTCAACAAGTGTTTCTGCATCTCCGTTAGGGGTGGCGACAGTGTTTAATGTTGCAGCTAGAAGAGGCGAACCTTTTGCAAGCGAAGGGTTTTCTAAAACAAGATTACAACGTTACTATGCTAAAGCACAATTTAGTTACAACAACTGGGCTTTTGCAGAAGTGAGTGCTAATATGGAAGAAAGTTCTCTTTTAGCTAATGGTCAAAATTTCGATCCTGCTGCAATTAGGTATTTTTACCCAAGTGTAAACCTTTCTGCAGTTTTGAGCGATGCTATACCAGCAATTAAAAATATTAATTTTATTTCTATGCTAAAAGTAAGAGGTGCTTTGGCTAAAACTGGTAACACAAACGCACTTAACCCTTATAATTTAGAAAACACATTTGGTGCTGGTGCAAGTTTCCCTTTTGGTAATTTGTTGGGTTATTCAGCAAGCAATACACTTAGACCGTCTTCACTTCAGCCTGAATTTGTTAATACCACTGAAGTAGGATTAGATTTAGGGTTGAATAAAAATAAAATTAATTTCGAATTCACCTATTACAAACAAGATAATTCAAATCAAATATTAACTGGTGCAGCTTCAATATCTTCTGGATTTACAGGAATTTTACAAAACGCAGCATCTTTTGTTAACGAAGGATTGGAATTTGATTTAAAATTAACTCCGTTAATTAAAATTAATAAGTTTACCGCAGACTTTAAAGTAAACTATTCTATACAAAAGAATAAAGTATATAAAGTATTGGATGGTGGTGTTGATGAATTAGGTATTGGCAATGGTAACTTTATCATTAAAGACTTCCCTGCTTATACTTTCAAATTAACAGACTATTTAAGAGATGCAGAAGGACGTGTAATTGTTGATAGAACCACAGGTTTCCCTAGTCAAGATCCAAACCTAAGAAGATTTGGACAAACCATTCCTACTCATTATTTGGGTATGACCTTGAGCTTAAATTATGAGAGGTTAAGTTTAAATATTGTGGCCGATTATAGAGGTGGTGCACAAGTTTACAATGGTATTGGTCCAGATATGGATTTCACTGGAATCTCTTACAGAAGTGGTCAAAATGGTCGTCAACGCTTTATTTTCCCTAATTCAGTGTATGATGATGGGACTGGTAAATTCGTTCCTAACACAAGTGTTTATACACAAAGTGGTGGTTATGGTTTCTGGGAGCAATCTGCTTATAACAGAGCTATCAATTCTAACTATTTAACTAGTGCAGATTTCTGGAAGTTAAGAGAGGTTGCCTTAAGCTATAATATACCAACAAAAATCTTTGGTAGGCATGTTCCTATAAAAGGTGCAACTTTCACAGTTACTGGTAGAAATTTATTGGTTTTCTTACCTGAAAACAATCAATGGACAGATCCAGAGTTTTCAAACACAACTGGTAATGCACAAGGTGTAAACAATTCATTTAACACACCACCTACAAGAATTTGGGGTGCCAACCTTACGCTTAATTTCTAATTTTTGCAAACATTCAAAACAAGTAAATGATGAAAAAAATCTCTATAATAACCTTGGTACTTGCTACAGTAATGATTGCAAACCAAAGTTGTAAAAAATCATACTTCGATATTAATGCCAATCCAAATAATGTTACTGCTGGTAACGTTACCTACGATGTAGTTTTACCAGCCGCATTAAGTGCATCTGCAAATTCAATAGCAACATCTTGGGGATTTATGCAAAACTGGATGGGCTATTGGGCAAGAAGTGGAAGCTTTTCTGCTGCTTCTGTCGAAGAAACATACTCTATAACAACTGGTTTCGGAAATGGAATCTGGAATGGCTTGTTAGATAATAATTATGATTACCAAATAGTAATTGAAAAGGCAAAAGCTGGGGGAGCTGGATTTTATGAGGCTATTGCCAGAATTATGAGAACTCATAACACAGCAATTTTAGTAGATGTTTATAATAATGTACCTTATTCACAAGCAGGAAAAGGTGCTGAGGGTTTGATAACTCCCAGTTACGATAATGGTCTTGATGTATATAAAGACTTGTTTAAACAGTTAGATACTGCTATAACTTTATTAGGTACCGCTAGTACAACTGGTCCTAACAAGGGAATCATTGAGAACGACATTTATTTTAAAGGGAATGCCGGTTCTTGGATAAGATTTGCCAATACTTTAAGATTAAGAATGATTATTCATTTATTTAAAGTACCAAGTTCTGAATTTAATAGAACTGCTGAGTTGGCTAAATTTAATGTTACAGGTTTTTCCGGTTTTTTAGGTGCAAATGAAAATGTACAAGCACAACCAGGTTACCGACAAGATAAACCAAATCCTTTTTTTAATTTATACATTAAGGACAATGCTGGAAACCAAACTGGTAGTAATCGATATTATGCTGCTAACAAATGGGGTATAGAATATTATACATGGAATGGAGACCCAAGAAGAAATCGTTTTTATGCACCAGCTGGTGGTACTGGAACTGCTTATGTTGGAGTTGATTATGGATTACCACCATTAACTCAAAATGCTTTTGGCAGTTTATCACTAATTGGACCAGGTGTTGGCAGAAATTTTGATAGTGCTCAAATGGTTTTTTCTGCTGCCGAAAGTATGTTTTTACAAGCTGAAGCCATACAACGAGGTTTTATAACAGGTAATGCTACTACTATGTTAGCCAATGCAGTAACCGAATCATTTAAATGGTTAAATGTTCCTAATGCAGTAACAGCCGCAACTACCTATTTAAGTTTTAATGCTACTTATACTGATTGCGATATTAGTGCTGCTTCAACTCCAGCTTCACCAACTGCAACAGCAACTGGCGATAAAAATTATACCATCTTGTCTCAAAAAATGTTTGCTTTAAATGCAATTAACCCTTTAGAAGTTTGGACTGATTGGAGAAGAACTGACATTATTTATGGTGGTGGAAATAGTGGTTATGCAACTGGGCCTAAACTATCAGTTTCTCCAGGTGTCGGTAGCAATAAAATACCTACCAGATTAATGTATCCACAAAATGAATATAACTATAACGCTGCAGCTGTAAGTGCCCAAGGTGCAATTACTGCTCAAACAAAAATATTCTGGGATCGTTAATAATGTATATTTATTATAAAATAAAATATTATCAAATGAAAAAAAATATTATAAAACTTAGTTCCTTGCTTTTTGTAGCTGCAGTTTTTACTGGTTGTTTAAAAGATAAGGGATACGATAATCAAGAGTATGGCATTAAAGACCCCACTGGTATGTCTTTAGGTGTATCAATGCCAGAGTCTCCAGCAAAAGACTTTGCTATTGATGCAAAGGCAACTCCACAAGTAGTTACACTTTTTAATATTAATTTAGAAGCTGGGCAAGTTGCACAAGCCGATGTTAATGTTAACCTTGTACTAAAACCAACATTGATTGCTGATTACAATACAGCTAATGGTACAAGCTTAGTCCCATTGCCAACCTCAGCACACTCAGTTGTTAGTTTTAAGGTTAAAATTCCAAAAGGCTCACAAATGGGTAATTTTGAAATAGCTATTCCAAATGCAAGTTTGGTGGATCCTACATTGTCTTATGCAATGGGTTTAACTATTGCTAGTGTTGATGAGGCTGGTTATACTATTGCATCTAACTTAAAAGACATTTTGGTGAAAATTAGTATCAAAAATAAATATGATGGAACTTATAGATTAAGGGCTAAATTGCTTGATTGGGCAGCAGGATATGGTATTGCAAACACACCATTTACTTGGCCTGGATCTACTTCAAGCCAAGGATCTATTCACATGATTACTGCTGGAGCAAATAGTGTTAAAATGTATGATGCTTGGGGTTTTATCACTTATATTCATCCTATACAAACTACAACACCAACTTGGTCTGGTTTTGGTTCTACTGCTCCTAAATTTACTTTTAATGAAACTACAAATGCAATGACTGCCGCTTCTAACGATTTTGTAAATCCTCCCAATGGTAGAGCTTTTGCAATGAATACCGCAATAACCACAAGTAGATGGGATCCTGCAACCAGAAATATTTTTGCAGCAATTATTATGACACAACCAGGTAGACCAACCTTGCAAATATTTGACACATTGTTTTATGTAGGACCAAGATAATTGTCAAAATAAATCAATACTTTCAAAAAGCCACACTATCTTAGTGTGGCTTTTTAATTAAAATAATAGTTATGAAAAAAATCGTTGTTCAATTTGTATTATTGTTGGTAACCTTCAGTTTAGCCAATGCACAAAGTGCAGCTTTTACCGACCCAGCACAGGCTTTTAATAAACTAATGTTAGATAAAAATGGTGTTGGTGGTGGCTTAGATAGAGTTGGTGCTTATAAAGTAAGAGGTACAGCTTTTTATTTTGGAGGAGATTTACCTGCTTCTATTTATTTAAAAGATGGTTCTTATGTAGATGTTTTGGTGAGTTATAACACGTTTACTCAAGTAATAAATATCTATGATAAAAGCAACAAACCATTGGCAACAAAAAAAGTAGCTGATGTAGATTCTTTTAAAGTTGGTGTAAATACCACCGATTATAAAGCCAATGTAAAATTTGTTTCTTCGTTTAGTTTGGGTAGTAATGAAAACAGTTTTTTTCAGCCATTGGCTATTGGTAAGAAATATTCTTTGTATAAGAAATATAAGTCGGATTTGGGCATTGTTTCAGATAACATTCTGCAGTCCGATTTACGTCAGTACGATTTATTGGTAGATTACTACTATGCAGAAGAAGGAGTTAAAGGCTTGAAAAAAATTAAGCTTACTTCAAGCGGTGTAACCAAGGAATTCAAAAAAATTAAGGATGTTTCTGCAATTGTAGATGAGGGTTCATTTATGTTTAATCCAGAAGCAATTTTATTAAATGTTTTTGAGTCAATTAATCAATAAACACTTTTATAGAAGCGTATTATGCTGGTAAAAACCTTTGGCAGTGCTGTTTATGGGGTAGAAGCAATTTCAATAACCATTGAAGTAAATGTAAGCGGTGGCGATTTGAAATATTATATTGTAGGACTACCAGATAATGCGGTGAAAGAAAGCTTACAGCGTATTGAAAGTGCCATTAAAACCAATGATTTAAGCTTTCCACGTACAAAAATTGTAATCAATCTAGCTCCAGCCGATATTAAAAAAACAGGGAGTGCTTTCGACTTGCCTATTGCTATAGGTGTATTGGGTGCAAGTGAACAAATTGCCGAACCTGAACGATTGAAAGATTTTGTTTTAATGGGCGAACTAAGCCTTGACGGAACTGTGCAGTCAATAAAAGGTGCATTACCCATTGCAATACAAGCCAGAAAAGAAGGCTTCAAGGGACTGATTGTTCCTAAAGCCAATGCAAGAGAAGCTGGAATGGTAAATAATTTGGCTGTGTATGGTGTTGAGCATATAAATGAAGTAGTGAAATTTTTTGGAGATGAATCTTCATTAAAACCTGTAATTGTAAATACCCGAGAAGAATTTTTTGCCAATCAATATGAATTCGATTTTGACTTTAGTGATGTTAAAGGTCAAGAAAATATTAAACGGGCATTAGAAATTGCAGCAGCAGGTGGGCATAATGCTATTTTAATTGGTCCACCTGGTGCTGGAAAAACCATGTTGGCAAAAAGATTGCCTACCATTCTTCCTCCATTGGGTTTGCATGAAGCCTTAGAAACTACTAAAATTCATAGTGTAGCAGGTAAGTTACCTGAGAACAGCAGCTTGGTTTCTAAACGACCTTTTAGAAGTCCGCATCATACTATTTCAGATGTTGCTTTAGTTGGTGGAGGTGGAACGCCACAGCCAGGTGAAATTTCCTTAGCACACAATGGTGTACTTTTTTTAGATGAATTACCTGAATTTAAAAGAACCGTTTTAGAAGTCATGCGTCAGCCAATGGAAGAAAGACGTGTAACGATTAGCCGTGCAAAAATTGCCATTGATTTTCCTGCGAATTTTATGCTGATTGCAAGCATGAACCCCTGCCCCTGTGGATATTACAATCATCCTGAAAAAGAATGTACTTGTCCGCCGGGAACAGTTCAAAAATATTTGAATAAAATTAGTGGTCCGTTATTAGACAGAATTGATTTGCATGTAGAAGTTACACCTGTTGCTTTTAGCGAATTGAGTAACAACAACAGCAAGGGAGAAAACTCTGAACAAATTCGTGAACGGGTTATTGCTGCAAGAGCAATACAATTGGAACGTTATAAAGAACATGAAGGTTTATATGCCAACGCTCAAATAAGCAGCAAGCAATTGAGAGAAATTTGTATATTAGATAAACCCAGTGAAGCTTTATTAAAAAAAGCGATGGAAAGATTGAATTTAAGTGCAAGAGCCTACGACAGAATTTTAAAAGTTGCTAGAACCATTGCCGATTTAGGAGCCAGTGAAAATATAAAAGCTGAGCATTTAGCAGAAGCTATTCAATACAGGAGTTTGGATAGAGAGGGCTGGGCTGGGTAATAGAATTATTAATTACGAATTGTTTATTGAGAATGAATTGCTCAATAATATTCCAAAGTAAAGGCTGTAAGGTAAAGTCATTTAAATAATGGATTGTCAGCTTGAGCTTGTCGAAGGCGGTGTGAAGAAACCTACTTATAAACCCGTTTTCGACAAGCTCAAACAGACAGCTTCTTTCTTAACTTAAAGCCCAAAAGCTGCACTGCTTAGCCGGAAATCTTTTTTGTAATTGGCTTTGTGTGTTGGCTACAAAAAAATTGGAGGTGGGCGGTGAACCACAGTTGAAATATATTCTACAGCACATAGCCCCATATTTTTCTTGTATCGCAAATGGTAGAACACCTCGTTCAACAGCTCCCAATTTCAGATTTGTATATTTGCAGCAAATAATTTGTATGCGTATTAAACAATTATATACTGGCTGCATAAGTGAGGCTGCTTATTTTATAGAAAGTGAGGGAGAGGCTGCTGTTGTAGATCCATTAAGAGACATTGATGAATATTTACAATTGGCTAATGAACGTGGCGTAAAAATTAAGTACATTTTTGAAACGCATTTTCATGCCGATTTTGTTAGTGGGCATTTAGACTTAGCAGCAGCAACAGGGGCAACGATTGTGTATGGTCCTGATACAGTAACCAAATTTTCGGTGCATGTTGCAAAAGATGGTGAAGTTTTTACATTGGGAAAAATTAGTGTTCAAGTATTACATACTCCTGGACACACATTAGAAAGCAGTTGTTTTTTGGTGAAAGATGAAGCTGGAAAAGATCATGCAATTTTTACAGGAGATACTTTATTTGTTGGAGATGTTGGCCGACCAGATTTAGCACAAAAAGGTGCTGACTTAACCATGGAAGATTTGGCTGGTATGTTA
This sequence comes from Chitinophagaceae bacterium, assembly GCA_044348985.1. Lineage (GTDB taxonomy): Bacteria > Bacteroidota > Bacteroidia > Chitinophagales > Chitinophagaceae > UBA1930. The sequence continues at coordinate 19,222 of JBIKRV010000016.1, read as the reverse complement.
TACGAAAGTTTACAAGCTAAAATTATGCCTTTAGCCGATGAGGTAATTATGTATCCTGCACATGGAGCTGGCAGTAGTTGCGGCAAAAATTTAGGTCCTGAAACGTACAGCACCATTGGCGAACAAAAGCAAAGTAATTATGCATTGCAACAAACCACCAAAATCGATTTTGTGAAAGCAGTAACCGATGGATTGGCTGCTCCACCACAATATTTTCCTATTAATGCAAAAATTAATAAAGAAGGATATGAAAGCTTAGATGCCTTGTTAGAAATAGGTTTGCAGCCTTTAAGTATTGAAGCATTTAAAACAAAAGCTGCTGAAGAAAATGTGCTGATACTTGATACACGACCTGCGTCGGTGTTTACAGAAGGCTTTATTCCGGAAAGTATTTTTATTGGTTTGGAAGGAAAGTTTGCTGAATGGGCTGGTAGTTTATTGCCATTTGATAAAACCATTATTTTAGTTACAGAAGAAGGGAAAGAAAAAGAAAGTATTGTACGTTTAACAAGGGTTGGTTTTGATCAATTTGGTGGTTATTTAAAAGGTGGATTTGAAGCATGGAAAAATGCAGGTGAAAAAGTTGATTTGGTAATTGATGTTGAGAATGATGAATTGGCAATGGATATTCCGTTTGATGAAAACTTAGTTGTGGTAGATGTTAGAAAAGATACTGAGTACGATGAAGGGCATTTAAAACAAGCCATCAACATTCCATTAGCAACATTATCTGACCCAGGAACAATGGCTGATTTTGAAGACAACCAAAACCTGTATGTGCATTGTGCTGGTGGTTACAGAAGTGTAATTGCCATTTCTTTAATGAAGAAACAAGGCATTCATAATTTAAGAAATATTGTGGGTGGCTGGGGTAAAATTGTTGAACTGAAAGATAAATTTGAGATAGAAAAAACTGAGCCTTTGGTTGTTGAAGATGCTTCAGCCGAAGAGTAGAATATTTTACAAGAAAGGGTTGCAATTGCAGCCCTTTCTTATTTTATAGATCTTGTATTTTAAGTATTTCTCCTTGTCGTATTCCTTTTTCAGTTTGTTGTAAAGTACAGCATTCATTTACTACATCATGCTCAAAAAGTAATACATAGTTATTCTCAACAGCTTCAGTTAAAAAAGATTTCTTCTCATTTAAAGTTGTTAATGGAAACATATCATACGCCATTACATAAGGCAAAGGAATATGACCTGTACTTGGCAATAAATCTGCCATGTACACCAGTGTTTTGCCTCTATAATTTATTTGTGGCAACATCATAGCTTCGGTGTGGCCATGTACAAAACGAACACTAATATTATTTGTGAAAGTAGCTGTAGAAAGTTTACCTGTTTGTTGTAAAGTTTCAGTTGGTGTGTCAATAAATTTTAACTGTCCACTTTGCTCAATCGGTAAAATATTGTCTTTTAAGAAAGAAGCTTTTTCTCTATCATTGGGTTGAGTAGCCCATTTCCAGTGAACTTCATTGCTCCAGTAAGTAGCATTTTTAAATGCAGGAACCAATTGGTCGTTTACACGTTCAATGCTTCCACCACAATGATCAAAATGCAAATGGGTTAAGAAAACATCAGTAATATCGGCTTTGCTGAAACCATGTTTGGCTAGAGATTTGTCTAAAGTATTTTCTCCATGCAAATAATAATGCCCCATAAATTTAGCATCTTGTTTATTGCCAATGCCAGTATCCACCAATATTAAGCGATTGCCATCTTCAATCAATAAACAACGCATAGCCCAGCTGCATAAATTATTTTCATCGGCTGGGTTCAGTTTGTTCCAAATACTTTTTGGCACAACGCCAAACATAGCACCTCCGTCGAGTTTAAAATTTTCTGTTTCTATACTATACAGTTGCATGTTTTTTCTTTTTTTGAACAAGAATGGTAAAATAGAGTAGTATTAATCCAATCACAAAAAGTCCTGTTAACGATAAAACAGAGTTTCGTTGAGAGCCTCCAGCCAGTTCAGTAATATAACCAAAGCCGAACATACCAATTACAATGGCCACTTTTTCAGTTACATCAAAAAAGCTGAAGAAGGAAGTAGTGTCTTTTGTTTCAGGCATTAATTTGGCGTAAGTTGAACGACTTAAACTTTGTATACCACCCATTACAAAACCAACAAAAGCAGCCAATCCATAAAATGCATTGATGTTGCCTTTAGGTAATAAATATCCTGCAATGCAAAGCCCAATCCAAACGGTAACAGCAATCATTAAGGTTTGCAGGTTACCAATTTTGCTGGATAATTTAGACATTAAAATAGCCCCTGGAATGGCAACCAATTGAATCAATAGAATAGAAATGATTAAGTTGGTGGTCGGAATTTCCAATTCACTTTTGCCATACAATGTAGCTGCCAACATCACTGTTTGTACGCCCATATTGTAAAAGAAAAAAGCGAATAAAAAACGTTTTAAAACTGGTAAATGGGTGAGTTGACGCCACACTTTTTTTAGTTCTATAAATCCATTTACAAAAACGTTCTTTTCTGGTCGGTTGGCACTGGGTGTTCCCTTAGGTAAAATAAATAAGGTTCTTTGGGCAAAACTAAACCACCATATACCAACTAATAAAAAGGAAATTTGTAAAGCTTGTCCATCCGTATTTAAGCCAAACCAGCTTTGTTTAAACAGTAGAACAAAGCAAATAATTTGTAACAAAACACTGCCAATATAACCCATAGAAAATCCTTTAGCACTAACTCGGTCTCTATCCTCTTCAGCAGCAATTTCTGGTAAGTAGGAATTGTAAAAAACCAAACTGCTCCAATAGCCAATGCAAGCCAATATCATTAAAACAATACCTAAACCAACATGGTTTGCATCAAAGAAAAATAAGCCACTACAAGCTATACTCCCCAATGTACAAAAGAAACGCAGAAACGATTTTTTGTTACCCTTGTAATCGGCAATAGAAGATAAAATTGGCGACATAATAGCCACAATTAAGAATGCCACAGCCAATGCATAATTGTATAAAGAAGTGTTTACAAATGTTCTACCTAAAATTCTTACTTCATTGTTGTGTCCTTTGGTTACAGCTTCATAATATGCAGGAAACATAGTTGAGGTAATTACTAAATTGTAAACGCTATTTGCCCAGTCGTACATGGCCCATGCATTCACTACTTTTTTTGAGGCTGTTTGCATTCGTTTGATTTTGGATTTTAAAGATAACTATTCAGCCGATAAAACAATAAAGGTTTGATTCTTGTGAAATCAAACCTTTTAATTAGTGTATATTAAACGAAATTATTTTTTTATGCCACTCGAATCACCAGCTGCAGTTGTAGGTGTTTCAGCAGCAGGAGTATCATCAAACGTTTTTACATCTTTAAATTTGTTATCGGTAAGTACCAGTTTTACTTTACTGCCTTTAAAAACTTCATCGGCAATAAGCATACGCAAAGCCATAAAACTTATATCCAAAGTACTATCAGCTTTTAATTTCTCTGTATCCACCACCATTTTTACAGTGTAACCACCATTTTCTTTAATCAGCTGAAAAGATTTCTTGTTGGTAATATCTTTCCAAGTTTTGGTAAGATAATCACCCAACTTTCTAGCATCCGTTTCTGTGGTGCTATCTCCTTTAATATAAATTTCCAACGAATTGTTGATGGTTACTTTTTTGCCATAGGGCGAAAAAATACTGCAGGCTGCAAACAAAACAACCATCATTGCTAGGGTACATATTCTTTTAAGCATAAAATTGATTTTATTATAAAGAGAATACTTTTCTTGTACAAATGCAATAGCGGCTGTTGGGTATTTATTTTAAATAGTCGGCATAAATTAAAGCCAGTAATGCAATGCCAATTATAATTCTATACCAACCAAATAACCTAAAACCGTGTTTTTGTAAAAAGCCAATAAAGAATTTAATGGCCAATAATGCTACTACAAAGGCCACCACATTTCCAATACCTAATAACAGTAAGTTTTGTTTGTTTTGTAATACTTCTGGATGTTCTTTATACGTTTTCAATAATTTATAACCAGTTGCAGCTGCCATGGTTGGTACAGCTAAAAAGAAAGAAAATTCAGCAGCTAAATTTCTGGTAAGCTTTTGTTGCATTCCACCAATAATGCTGGCTGCACTACGACTAACGCCAGGCACCATTGCAATACATTGCCAAAAACCAATGATTAAAGCTTTGACATAACTGATCTCTTTCTCTTCCTGAATTACAGGCTTTTTAAACAGCTTATCTATAAACAATAAAATAATTCCACCAACTAGTAAACTTACTGCAACAGTGGTTGGACTTTCCAATAAATCATCAATTTTATCGGATAATAATTTGCCCAATACCAATGCAGGAATTACAGCAACCATCAACTTTATATAAAATTGCCATTTGCTGAAATCGAAGAATTTTTTCCAGTATAAAACCACTACAGAAAGTATGGCTCCTAATTGAATGGCTACTTCAAACAATTTTGTAAAATCATCTTTACCAATGCCCATTAAAGAGCTGGTAATAATCATGTGGCCTGTTGATGATACAGGTAAAAACTCTGTTAAGCCTTCTACAATAGCAATAATAATAGATTGAATGGTATTCATATTGGGTTGGTTGAGATGCGTAAAGAAACAAAAAAAGCGATGACCCTCATCGCTTTTGTATTAATTTGAACTGAAAATATACTTATTCAGCACTTTTCGATTTCTTGAAAATCGCAAAAATTTCCACCGCAAAACCCAATAAAATTAAGATTGGAGCTACTGTAACCCTAGTAAAACCATACACTTGGTTATAATCGTACACTTTAGGGTCTTCGTTTTTGCCACCACTCATTAAAAACATACCAATAACAATTATTACAGCACCAATACCCATCCACAAATAATTGTCTTTATTAAAAAGGCTTTCTGTTTGTTTGTTTTTATCGCTCATACAATTAATTAAGAGTTGCAATATAGGGAAAAGTGAATAGTCAATGGTCGATAGTCCATAGTTTTTTGATTTGTATTAACTGTTGACTATTGTCTGTCGACCAGACTAGTACAAATCATCCAGTTTCATTTTCAAATACTTTAACACACTTCTGTGGGTGCTGTACAGGCTTATTAAAACACCAATCACAATCATACCACCAAAAAGGGTTAAGGTCAGTTTGGTATCACGTATTTGTTTCAATTCAGGAAAATGATTTTCGGCCCAACCAATTAAAATAAACAACAAGGCAACTGCAATACCACCACTGATCAAACCATTTACCACAGCCCTAATATTCATAGGTTTCGAAATAAAACCACGTGTTGCACCCACCATTTGCATGGTTTTAATTAAAAAACGATTGCTAAACATGGCTAAACGAATGGTATTATCGATACTAAAAATTACAATCACACAAAGTATAATGGCAATTACCAAAAATATTAAACCAATTTGTTTGGCTTTGGCATCTAAGCTACTTACCAATACTGGCGGATAATTTACTTCGGTAATTTGATTGCTATAATTCGAAGTAATACTTTTTACAATGCCTTGCAAACTGTCGTTGTTTACATAATCGGCCTTGGCATAAAAATCAATGCTTTCAGGCAATGGATTTACATCTAAAATCTTAGCCCAATCTTCATTGTTTTCTTTATTCCACAATTTTTTGGCTTCTTCCTTGTTAATGTAACGTACATCTTTAGCATACGGTTGTTTGGCAATAAACTGCTGAATTTGTCCAATCGTATCTTTATTCAGCGTACGCAAATACACATTAATACGAATGTCTTCTTTAAACTTGGTGGCAATTTCTTTACTGTTCAAGAAAAACCAGCCCATAATACCCATCATAAACAATACCAGTGCAACACCAATAATGCTATAAATGTAGTTTGGCTGACCACGTTTTAAGGATGCTTTTCCAGCTGCTGACATACTTTAATTTTAAAGGGTTTACAACACCAACAAATGTAGGCAAACACCTACATTTGCTGCAAATAAACGGTGTGGTGTGCATAAAGATTGCCATTGTGCTGCGTTATACAGGTTAAAGTTTTGTTAGAAGCAATTTTGGTAACCAGCTACAGTACAAGAATCAACTGTTGACGGCAAGTTTATCCTGAGCGTTAGTCGAAGGACTCCATTCAAGGTTTGGTTCTTTGGTGAGCTTTTTTTAAAAACACAAAGAACACAAAGAAAAGAAGCACAAAGTGCACAATAAAACCCTTGTGTTCCTTGTGCAAACCCTAGTGAACTTAGTGGTAAAAAATACGCTTCGATAAAAGATGAATATTGTTCAGACCCTTGAAGTGAGTGACACAACAGGCGATGCCATGAAATACCACAGTTCGTTACAAAATAAAAATTCGACCATTCATTAATTCGATCATTCGACAATTTAAAATATGGATTACAAATTCAGAGAAATAGAAAAAAAGTGGCAGAATAAGTGGAAAGAAAATAAGGTATATAAAGTATCCAATGAATCTACAAAGCCCAAGTATTATGTGTTGGATATGTTTCCTTATCCAAGTGGTGCAGGTTTGCATGTTGGTCATCCTTTAGGTTATATTGCCAGCGATATTTACAGCAGGTACAAACGCCTGAAAGGCTTTAATGTGCTGCATCCTATGGGATTCGACAGTTTTGGTTTACCAGCTGAACAATATGCTATTGAAACTGGTCAGCATCCTGCAGAAACTACTAAGAAGAATATTGCTACGTTTAAAAGTCAGTTAGATAAAATTGGTTTTTGTTACGATTGGGAACGTGAAGTGCAAACCAGCGACCCCAATTATTACAAGTGGACACAGAAAATATTTTTAGAATTATACAACAGCTATTTCTGTAACACTCAACAAAAAGCAAGGCCTATTGCTGAGTTGGTTGAAAAATATGCTACCAAAGGTTGCAATCATTTTACTGCTGAACAATGGAATGGTTTTTCTAAAGCTGAGCAGGAAGAATGGCTCATGAAACGTCGTTTGGCTTTCTCTTCTTTTGGAGAAGTAAATTGGTGTGAAGCATTGGGAACAGTATTGGCCAATGATGAAGTGGTAAATGGTGTAAGTGAAAGAGGTGGTCACCCTGTGGTGAAAAAGAAAATGAGGCAATGGTATTTACGCATCACAGCTTATGCCGATAGATTGCTGCAAGGCTTAGAAACAGTGGACTTTAGCGAAAGCATGAAAGAAATGCAACGCAACTGGATTGGCAGAAGTGAAGGTGCTGAAGTAGAGTTTGCTATTAAAGGTTCTGATAAAAAATTAAAGGTTTATACTACTCGTCCTGATACCATTTTTGGTGTTGACTTTATGGTGTTGGCTCCTGAGCTGGATTTGGTTAATGAAATAAAATCTCCTGAACAAGCTGCTGCTGTTGAAGATTACATGACGTATGTAAAAAGCAGAAGTGACAGAGAAAGACAGGCCGACGTAAAGCAAGTATCAGGTTGTTTTACAGGTGCTTATGCCATTAATCCTTTTAATGGTGTAGAAATTCCTATTTGGATTGCTGAATATGTATTAGCAGGTTATGGTACAGGGGCAATTATGGCTGTGCCTTGTGGCGATGAACGTGATTTTAGATTTGCTCAACATTTTAATATTCCTGTTACCAATATTATTGGTGCACATTTTAATGGAAAGGAAGCCAATCCAACCAAAGAAGCAATACTAGAAAACAGTGGTTTTTTAAATGGATTGTTGATGAAAGATGCCATTGGTGTTGCCAATGATAAGATTGAAGCAATGGGAATTGGCAAGCGTAAGGTGAATTTTAAAATGAGAGATGCAGGCTTTAGTCGCCAACGTTATTGGGGTGAACCTTTCCCAATAATTTGGGATAAAGATGGTGTGCCTACTGCACTTGATGTAAACCAATTACCGTTAGAATTACCACATGTAGAAAAATATGGCCCAGGCCCAGAAGGTGAAGGCCCATTGGCCAATATTACTGATTGGGTAAACACACCTGAAGGCAGAAGAGAAACATCTACCATGCCTGGTTACGCAGGTTCGTCCTGGTATTTTTTGCGTTACATGGATCCCAATAATACAGCAGCATTTGTTGATAGAAAAGTGAGTGATTACTGGAACAGTGTTGATTTATACATTGGTGGTACGGAACATGCTGTTGGACATTTATTGTACAGCCGTATGTGGACGAAAGTATTGTACGACTTAGGTTATATTGGTTTTGATGAACCATTTAAGAAGCTGTTGAATCAAGGGATGATACAGGGAAGTAGTAGGTTTATATATTTAATTGCAAATGTTGTTGATAAAACTAAAACTCCTTGGGTTTTGAAAAGTGTTTTTTTATCTGAACATTTACGTAACAAGTTTTTATCTAATAAAAACTATTTTGATTCAAATATTTTAGATGCTTTTCCCAATTCCGAACACTCAAACATAGAAATTGAGTATCAATCAGGACCTATACCAGTGAGAATTATTGTTCAAGCTGTAGATGGGTATGCGGTTAATATAAGTGAAATAAAGAAATGGAGAGATTTTTTTAAACAAGCGATTTATGTAACGGACAAAGTAGACTTCCTTGCATCTGGTGAAGTAGAAAAAATGTCCAAATCTAAATACAACACAGTTAATCCAGATGAACTGTGTGAACAATATGGAGCAGACACATTCCGTATGTATGAAATGTTCTTAGGTCCTGTGGAGCAAAGTAAACCCTGGGATACTAAAGGTATTGAAGGGGTACACCGTTTCTTGAAAAAATTATGGCGTTTGTTTTACAGCGATACCACTTACAACAATGGTCAACCTGTAGAAGGCAAACCCATTTGGAACAACGACACACCAACTGCTGAAGAATTAAAAGTGTTGCACAAAACCATCAAAAAAATTGATGAAGACACCGAACGTTTTTCTTACAACACAGCAGTTTCTGCATTCATGGTTTGTGTAAACGATTTGGCAGATTTAAAATGTAATAAGAAAGCCATTTTAGAACAAGTGCTCATTTTATTAACGCCTTATGCTCCACATATTGCAGAAGAATTATGGTCAACATTGGGTAATACAAATTCTATTTTAGATGCTGCTTATCCTGTGTACAATGCAAGCTATACAACAGAAAGCAGTAAAGAATATCCGGTAAGTATTAATGGTAAAATGCGTACTACACTTACGTTTCCAATAGATGCTGTACAAGCAGATGTTGAACCTGTTGTTTTAGCCAATGAAATTGTACAAAAATGGTTAGAAGGAAATCCACCTAAGAAAATCATTTTTGTGAAGAATAAGATGATTAATGTGGTGATATAATTATATAGAGTGGTCTGCTTTGTAAAAGCAGACCACTCTTGAAGATAATCCCCATAAAGCGGTCTTCTCTGCCAGAGAAGACCGCTTTATATATAGATATATTATCTTTAATGCATAATACTTGTATCTATGCCTATTAATGCTAAATATCAAGCAAGCTTCGAAGCAGAATTTATTTATCATATTACTGCACGTACCAACAATAAAGAGTTATTGTTTAGAACAGATGAGAATAGAATTTTCTTCCTCAATAAATTTCAAAAATATATTTCACCCTTTGCTGAAACACTTGTTTGGACTTTATTACCCAATCATGTACATTTTGTTATTCAAATAAAATCTGTACAAGCAATTACCCAATATTTACAAGCACTTACATATGATGAAAGAACCAAAGTGCAGGAACAATTTTTGGACGCTACTGATAAAAAATTAGAAATAGAAAAATTAATTGAAAGACAATTCAACTCGTTGTTTACGTCTTATACAAAAGCCTTTAATACATTTTTTAATCGGGAAGGAAATTTATTCAATAGCCCGTTTCGAAGATGTATAGTTGATACTGCATTGCATCTAACAAGACTTATTGTATATGTTCATGCCAATGTATTGAAGCATAAAATACACAATCATTTTCAAACTTATAAATGGAGTTCTTATCAAGCTGTTATATCTAATCAGTCAACCAATATTCAAAGGGCGTTTGTATTAGATTGGTTTGGTGGTAAAGAAGCATTTATGAAGACACACATTGAACAAGTAGAATATTATTATGCTCATGAATTAGCAGATGATGACGAATAATTTTCATAGAGTGGTTTTTCCAAGAGTGGTCTGCTTTTTAAAAAGCAGACCACTCTTGGAGATAATCCCTATAAAGAGGTCTGCTCTGCCAGAGCAGACCTCTTTTGAAGATATTCCAATCAAACATTTTATCCTTTTTTCTGTTATCTTCAACTTATGCCATTTCATTTTAACCGATTCAGTGGTTTACTGCTTATATTTTTTGTACACGGCTTGGTGTATGCTTTTTTACTATTGCGTAAAGGCATACAACACGAACGAAGCAGCGATAAATGGTTAAGCTTGTTTTTATTACTCTCCATATTTTATATATGCCCATGGATGTTGGGTTTTGCAGGTTGGTACGATGGTAAACTTTGTTTAGAATGTAGAAATTTTTTGTTCTATATGCCTTTTCATCACACGTTATTAATTGGGCCAGTTATCTTTTTTTATGTGCAGAGTTTATTAAATCCAACATTTCAATTTACCAAAAAACAATGGCTGCATTTAGCACCAGGATTGGCTTTTATTGTGTGGAATATCGTTGTTGCTGTAACGGATAGAATTGTTTTGAAACAATATTTTTTAATGGACGGAGACAACGATCCTGACTTTCAAACATGGTACATTGCTGCTGGTTTGGTGAGCATTTTGGTGTACCTCATTTTGTGTTTGCGTTATTACAACAATTACCGAAAATTTATTGTGCAGGAATTGTCTTTTGCTGATACAGTTACCTTTAAATGGGTACGTAATTTTTTGATTGCCTATTTTATTTACTTTTTCTCATCATTGGTATTGGGCTTGTTAAACTTATTGGGCGAAGGTTTAAATTATCAAGAAGAGTGGTGGTATTATTTATTATTTGCCTTACTCTTTTATTATATTGCTATTACAGGTTACAGCAATTCTATTGAAACCAAAATAAAGTACGAGCTCGATTTTTTAAAATACCAATTGCCTTTACAATTGGCAGCACCACAAGCCACAACTACAGAAGATATCAATTATGAAGATGTAACTGTTATTGAGTTGCCTAAAGAAGAACAAGCGTCAATAAATAGTATTTGGAAAGAAAAAGTATTGGATGCAGTGGTACATCAAAAAAAATATCAAAACCCTGAATTAACCTTAACGGATCTGGCAAAAGATTTAAACACCAATCCTTCTTTTTTATCTAAAGTCATTAACCAAAGTTTTGCTATGAACTTTAACGACTTTATTAATTTTTACAGGATTGAAGAGGTAAAACAAAAACTGCAGGATACAGCCAATGCAAACCTCACCATTATGAGCATTGCCTATGATGCAGGCTTTAACAGCAAAGCCACTTTTAACAGGGCATTTAAAAAGTTAACTGGTAAAAACCCAAAAGAATTTATTGGGAAACAAGCTGAAGAATAAATATTAAGTTGTGATACAGCCCTGTACTGAACGAAGCTGAAGTATCCCACAGCCGATAGCTATTGGCTGTGCAATGATATAAATGTTTCATTGAAATACTACAGCCCGTTTTATAACATTTTTTCTTATGTTAAAACAATTTCCCTTGTTCGCCAGGCCTTCTAAATTGTGTAGTATCCAATCCCCAACGTTCAGCATTGAGACCGTAGAGTTTATTGTATTTAACAAACTGCTGACGTACCAAATCGCTGATAGGGCCTTCACCACGCATTCGAATGCCATAACGGCTATCGTTTACTTTACCACCATGTGCGTTTTCTATTAAATGCCAAACTTTATCGGCACGGTCGGAAAAATTTTTGTACAACCAATCATGAAACATGAGTTTAATGACACCATTCAATCGTATAAAAGTATAGGCACTAAAGGTTGCACCATTATCGGCTGCGGCTTTCATAATGCGTTGCATTTCATGTTCATTTAAACCGGGTATCATGGGTCCTAACATTACACCCATGCGTACACCTGCGTTGCTCAATTCATGTATAATGCGTAAACGTTGGGCTGCTGTGGTGGTTCGTGGCTCCATCACACGACGTAAGTCTTCGTTAAAACTTGTAATGCTTACCAAAATACTAATGAGATTTTTCCTGGCCATTTCTTGTAGTAAATCTTTATCTCTCAACATGCCTGCATTTTTAGTAATCATGCCTACGGGTTGATTAAACTCGTTGCATACTTCTAACAACTGCCTGGTAAGTTTAAATTTTTGTTCAGCCGGCTGATAACAATCTGTATTACCACTTAAGCTGATGGGCATACACTGCCAGTTTTTGTTCATTAAAAACTTACGCAGTAATTCAGGTGCATTTTTCTTTACAATAATTTTGCGTTCAAAATCCAACCCTGCACTGTAACCCCAGTATTCATGGGCATTTCGGGCATAACAATAAATACAACCATGCTCACAACCTTGGTATGGATTCATGCTGTACCACATACCAACATCGGGACTATCGACTTTATTTACAATGCTTTTGGCTTTGTCTTCTAAGTAAATGGTGGCGGTATTTTTTTCTGTCCAATCATCAATTGCTTCTACATGTTCTTTTACTGTTTGATTTTTTAGAAATTTATTGGGAGTATTGATTTGTGCTCCACGACCTTTTAAATAGTCCACCTCATTGGATGATGAAGGTTTGGGTTTGGCGTTGGGATTATCGTTGATATTTTTCATCTAAGCATTTTAAACCAAAGAGTAACGCAGAGGTTATCACAGAGTAATATTGAGTTCTGTACAACTCTGTGCTCTACTCATTTAATACTGTGGTTAATTAAATAAAAGTGCTGTTTGTACACTTATGTCAGTTTTACTAAGCAATGGAAAGCTGGTTAGTACGGTATATTTTTTCGTATCTACTTGTCTTTTCAGTAACACCAATTCATTTACCATAAAGCTTGCTGTTAATGGCGTATTGCTATACTCCAACCAGGCTTTTTCATATTGCCAAGGCAATAGTTTTCTTGCAATGGTTAAATGTGGCTCGGTAATAAAATGAGGTTTGTTTTTATTATCAAGGGTTAAAATACGTTGAATGGTTTTCAGCGATTTTACCAAATGCACCAAATTGTTTTTGGTTTGAATATTGGCATAAATGGTATGTGTTGGGAAACTGCCAAATCCGTTTATAGTTACTAAAAAAGGATGGTTGACTGCAATTGCACTGTTTAATTGATGTATTAACTTTGGCTCCTGCATTTCCCATTGTACAAAATTGATGAGTGTAATATGTGGCTTTGTGTATGCAGCTAATGGGCAATCATATTTTTGAGCAAACGACTGTTTAATGTGCATCATCTTGTTATACAAATCTTCATGTGGTTGTACAATTAATAAATACTCATTGATGTTCAGCTTTCCATCTTTAAATAATGAAGGACGTATTGAATCACTATTTGTAAATGAATGTTGCATGGCTTTTATTTGATGGAACACAGATCACACAGATTAAGCGGATTTACACTGATAAAAAATCTGTGTTCATCTATTTAATCCGTTCAATCAGCATTTCATTTTTCACATCATAATTCTGTTAATCAATTTTTCTTCTTCACCCATTTTGGTTTTGTATAAACATACTGATGTAAGTTGATGTGCTGCATAACCATCGTTTACACTTTGCAGCATTTGTGCAGCAGGAATATTAAATGCCGATTGCCATTGTTGCATCATACCACGTAACAATGTATGTGTAGCAGTAAGGCTGCCATCGCTTTGTACACAAAGATTTTGTAAATGCCTGAACAACATGTTTTCAGTATGCTCCTCAGCACAAAAACCTGCTAAAGCAACCTGTGTTTTTTCTGTATTGCATTCTGCAATAATGCGGTACTGTTGATGACTTTTGCCACAGTTTAAAATAGTATGTATCATAATCGATGATTTTTAAAAACTAAATTTTGTGGTATAAAAATACTAAGTATTTTAGCATTTCAAAATTTTATTTTATGCTTGATGAAATATTTAACCAAACTGCATATACCGGAACAAAAAAATTTAACCAGCATGATGTTAAAAGTGCCAATGCCAGTGGTTTTGGTGCTGCAGCAGATGATTATATGGAACGTGGTATTGATTTGAATGAACAGCTGATTATGAATAAACCAGCTACGTATTTTTTTAGAATGAACAGCGATGCCATGGAAAATGCTGGCATTCATCCTGGTGATGTGCTCATTGTAGATAGAAGCATTAAGGCTATCAATGGAAAAATTATTGTAGCATCGGTAAATGGTGAATTGTTTGTACGCCGTTTTGAGCAGCATTTTAATAAAGCTGTATTAAGTGCTGAAAACAAAAAATTTAAAGACATTGTGCTGGATGAGTTTACACAATATGCCAGCTGGGGTGTTGTAACCTGTGTAATACACATAATAGAACCCATACTGTTAGCTTTTAATAAAGCAAAATAAATGATGAGTAATTTATAGGTATAATTTGCTATTAACGAAAAAAACTGCACAATAACGTTGATTTAACTTGGCTGTACAACAAAATCCTTCTATTTTCGCCACCCAATTAATCGTAATTGGACTAACAATATTTGTTCACAGCCTTTAAATTTCTATTTATCATGGCCGTTAAAATGAGATTACAAAGACACGGAAGCAAAAAACGCCCTTTCTACTTTATAGTAGTGGCCGATGCCCGTGCACCAAGAGATGGTAAGTTTATTCAAAAAATTGGAACTTACAATCCATTAACTGTTCCTGCAACTATTCAGTTAGACCGTCAAAAAGCGTTAGACTGGTTGCATAAAGGTGCTCAACCCACTGACACAGTTAGAAGAATTCTTTCTTTCAAGGGAGTGTTATTCTTAAAGCACTTATTACGTGGTGTAAAATTAGGTTTATTCGACGACGCTACTGCAATGACTAAGTTTCAAGCTTGGCATGAAGAACATGAAGCCAGTGTTAAACGTCGTAACGACAGCCACCGTACACAGCAACGACAGCGTAAAGCTTATGTACCACCAGTACGTAAGGTTGAAGAAGCCGGTACACCTGCTGCTGGCACTAATGAAGCTTAATAAAATATCAACATATAGCTTACAAAAATCCCTGTACAAGTTTGTACGGGGATTTTTACATTTACGCCTATTTACAACATGACATCTATTTTTAAGCAAAGAAAATAACACCCATTAAGGCATACTGTTTGTTAAAAAATGCAGTAAAAAAAAAGAAAAGTTGGAAATTACATGTATGTACATTAAATTTACATCCAGTTTATGCAACAGGTATTAGATATATTAAAAGTAGCTCATCGCGGTGGAATAGAACCCAGCATGGATCTGTTACACCAGAAAGAACAAAATATACCGGGTTCTATCAACTATCATCTTCGTCGTTACTACGCCCAACATCCTTGGGTTGCTGATGATGCAGGTATGCTCGTTTATCATTATGATGTCAATAAGCCAAAAGATAATTTTTTAGAACTACGTTTTTGTACCACAGGCAATAAATATTGTTACGATAAAAGTTGTAGCTTTTGTGAAAATCAACCCACCAGCTGTAAAGGAGAACAAGTAACAGTTGATGTATTTACATTTCACTTCTCGTCAACTTTTTTAAATCAGTTCACCCACAATGTAAAATTGAGCAATAGAAAAGATGAGGTATTGGCTTTCAAACATCCCAATGCATTTACCAAGGTTTTTCCTATTTGTAACAAAAAAAGAAATATACTCGACGCTTTGTTAAACCATAGCTATATCGGTGCTTTGGAAAACATATTTATCAATGCAAAAATTCATGAACTGTTGTTGTACAGTTTAGATTGTTTGGTAGATGAAAAAGAAGAAGGGTTTACCTGCAAGTTTTTAGAAGACGAGTATAGCCGTAATGGCATCTATGCTGCAAGAGATATTTTATTGCAACATATTGGCGATCCAATTACCATTAAAGAATTAAGCCGTAAAGTAGCCATGAACGAATGTTACTTGAAGAAAGGCTTTAAAGAAATTTTTGGTACTACTATTTTCGATTTTTATCAGCAACAAAGAATGGAACACGCAAAATATTTGTTATACGAAAAAGCATTAAGTGTAACCGATGTTTCGGCATTATTAGGCTATTCTTCCATCTCTCATTTTTCTGCTGCATTTAAAAAACATACAGGTTTAAAGCCTTGCGATTTATTGAAGTAAAGAATCTACTCCCAAATACCCAAAAGCTTACTGTTAATCGGGTAAGCTTTTTTTATGCATAGCTAAAATCGGCCACAGTACAGTAAATTTTGTTTTGTAAAAATTAAGTTTTAAGAAAACTTTTTAAATTAATAACCGCAGGTTATAACTAACAACTTAAGTATATATATTTTAAACAAAAAAAGTATCCAATGGCTTCTTTTTTGCTTTTATATGAGTAAATCAAAAAGAGTTATATGAAATACAAAAAACTACTATTAACAATGATTGTAATTGTAACAATTACATCTTGTACAGTTATCAGACAAGGAGAGGTAGGTGTAAAGCGTAAACTTGGTAAAATTTCAGACGAGTATATCGATCAGGGACCAAAAGGGTATAACTTATTTACTACCCGAATATTAAAAGTACCTACCCGAACTGTAAATATTGAGGTAAGGCCCGACCTGCCAAGTAAAGAAGGATTAACCATTAAAACTGAAATTTCGATTTTATACAGGATAAAAGCAGAAGCAGCTCCAGATGTATTAAAGAAAATAGGTATGAATTATGAAAGTGAAGTTATTCTGCCAGTATTTAGATCAGCAGCAGCTGATGTAACCAGTAAATACTTTGCAAAAGATATGCACAGTGGTGAAAGATCAGCTATTGAAGTAGCTATTCGAAAACAAATGGGTGAAATTTTAACCGCTAAAGGTTTTATTATAGAAAATGTGTTGCTTAAAGGCATCAAATTACCTGACGGTCTTGCAAGAAGTATTGAACTTAAACTACAGAGTGAGCAGGAAGCCCAACAAATGGTCTTCGTAAAAGAACGTCAGCAAAGAGATGCTGAAAGACAAATTATAGAAGCAGAAGGCAAAAAGAAAATTGCATCTATTCAGGCAGAAGGTGAAAATAATGCAAAAATAATTGCAGCTGAAGGTCAAAAAAGAATCGCTGAAATTGAGGCCGAAGGTAAAGCAAGTGCTCTTAAAATAGAAGCTGCTGCGATACAAAGAGCCAATGATACATTAAGCAAATCGCTAACTCCTGCAGTATTAAAACTCAAACAAATTGAGGCATTTAAAATTTTTGGACAAAGTAATAATAGCAAGCTAATTATCACCGATGGAAAAACGCCATTTCTTTCATTGCCAGAAAAATTTTAATATATAAAACTTCCACGCAATAACAAATGACCTGTAAAATACTACAGGTCATTTTTATTAGTAAATAAAAATAAGCAGTTAAAAAAAGCCCTGCTATTTTTACTGAATGAAAAGAATAGCTTTTTACCTAATACTGTTTGTAGTAGCTTCTTGCAAACTTTCAGATAATAATACCATTGATACCATTGTTCATCATGCTGTAATATATACGGTGGATGAAAAATTTACCATTGCCGAAGCAATGGCCATTAAAGATGGAAAAATTGTTGCCATTGGTACTAATGCCGATATTTTAGGCAAGTATAACGCCAAAGAAACAATTGATGCAGCAGGCAAAGCCATATATCCTGGTTTTATAGATGCTCATGCACATTTTTTAGGTTATGGAAAAGGTTTATTCGAAGCCAAATTGTACAACTGTGCAACATGGGATGACGTACTGCATCATGTTGCTGATTTTGCTAAAACTTGGGATTCTACCAAATGGATCATTGGGCGTGGTTGGGATCAAAATAAATTTCCTACAAAACAATATCCTACCAACGAGGCGTTGAATAAACTTTACCCCAATACACCTGTACTTTTAACTAGGGTCGATGGGCATGCAGCAATTGCCAATGCAAAAGCTTTGGAACTGGCTGGTGTAAAACCCAATCAAACCTTAACTGGTGGTGAAGTAGAAACAAAAAATGGGCAGTTAACAGGATTACTAATTGATAATGCAGTTGATTTAGTAAGTGCAAAAATTCCTGCTGCAACAAAAGCCGATTATGAAGCTTGGTTATTGGCTGCACAAAAAAATTGTTTTGCACAAGGCTTAACTACTATTACAGATTGTGGTTTAATGTACAACGATGTTGAACAAATTGACGCATTACAAAAAGCTGGAAAACTAAATATGAAAATGTATGTAATGCTAAGCGATGATAAAAAGAATTATGATCGCTACTTAGAACATGGTCCTTATAAAACAGAGAAGCTTTTTGTAAAAGGAATTAAAGTATATGCAGATGGTGCATTGGGCAGTCGTGGTGCATGTTTACTGCATCCTTACAATGATAAACCCAACTGGACTGGTTTTTTACTGAGCAATCAAAATCATTTCGATTCGCTGGCAAGTGTATTGATAAAAACCGATTTTCAAATGTGTACACATGCTATTGGCGATAGTGCCAATAGAGCAATCTTAAATATTTACAATAAATATCTAAAAGGAAAGAACGATAAACGTTGGAGAATTGAACATGCCCAAGTGGTAAATGAAAACGATTTTAATTTATTTGGGACTGCGTCAGTTGTTCCATCAGTACAACCAACACATGCTACCAGCGATATGTACTGGGCAGCAGAAAGATTGGGCAATGAAAGAATCAAAGGTGCTTATGCTTATCAGCAATTACTGCAACAAAATGGCTGGCTTCCATTAGGAACCGATTTTCCTGTGGAAGATATTTCTCCTTTTAAAACATTTTATGCTGCTGTAGTAAGAATGGATGATAAAAATTATCCTGTCGGTGGGTTTCAAAAAGAAAATGCTTTAACCCGCCAGCAAACTTTACGAGGTATGACCATTTGGGCAGCCAAAGCTAATTTTTTGGAAAAAGAAACGGGTAGTTTAGAAAAAGATAAAAAAGCAGATTTTATTATGTTAAACAAAGATTTAATAAAAGCAATGGAAAGTGAATTGTTGAATACAAAAGTGATTGCTACTTGGGTTGATGGGAGAAAGGTTTTTGGTAAATAAGAACCTAACTGAATTATTAAGAAGTTATTTAGACTTTTTTATACGAATGAAATTTATTTAGACCAATTTAATAAACATAAATTAATATGTATTCATAATCAGCATATACTGAATTTTGCTACAATTTCGTATAGTTAAGATAGAATGGATAACCTTACAACAGTTGCCTGATGAACATT
>JBIKRV010000070.1:0-7569 GCA_044348985.1 Chitinophagaceae bacterium | reverse complement strand
TCAAAATATTCAAGATTATAGCCGAAAGGTACAGGAATAGAAGAAAGCGGTTTTGTTTGCGTTTAAACCTAATTGCAGCTATCTATAACTTTGAATTAAAAAATTAATTTATGAAAGAGGTCTATTAAGCATAGAGTTTGGTTAGTTTTAATCAAAATATAAAACACGCATAGCAATCTAAACCCCACTCAAGTAAGAAATAGATTAATGACATTCTTCTCAAATAAAGAAAATGAATTATTATCACTTAATAAATATTGCACCGGTAGAATAGATTTCTTAACAAATACATATTATATCAAAGACTCTATAACTTCTCAAGATGGTACTATTTGCTATCCTGTTGAAATATTTAATGACTTACCTACACCATGCCCTGAAGATTTGGCAAAACAAATAGAGGACATTATCTCTGAATTAGGATTCAAATGTAAAATCATCAACCGTGATAGCTTTGAGGTTTATTATCCAGACTTAGTTAAACAATTAAAAGGTTATTAATTACCAGAATACTTCTACTATTTTTCCAGGCATCGTCTCCTTCTAAGCCTTTTGTTATACTTTGGGTAAATATAAGTTTGAATTTTTTAACTCATTTATAAGATAAATATTTCGGCAGATAAGACACCAACCGATAAAAGAAAAAAACAACTTGTTATGTAAAAGCTACAAAAAGCTTTGGAAACTAATTCTAGTGATGATACTTTTACTAATAAGAATATTTTATGCAACAATTTGCTACTTTAATTTTTCTATTTATTGGAATCGCCTTCCTATTTAATGCATGTGAAACGGAAACTCAGAAAAATGAGAAACTGTTGAGTGATAAAATTAGAACTAGAAATGATTCTTTATTGAAACTTATTGATTGTGATGTATCAGTCATTAAAAACTTAGAAAAGTTAAAAAGTGATTCTTTTATTAGTCCCTTTCTAAAACTCGAAGCAAAAATTATAATTTCTGATTTGAATAAAGCTGAAAAAGATGCATATGTCTGCAGAAATACATTTTCAAAAGCTATAAGCTTAAATGATAGACAGTTAGCACTAAATGGAATAGATAGCCTGATTATAAAAATAAATGGCTATAAGACTTCACTTACAAAAATGATAACTCACGAATCAATTATTCCATTTGTCTCTATGACATATTGCTACTATAATTATAATTTAAAAACTATAAACGACATGAGGAATATTTTTTTAGATAGCTCTACCTCTATTAAAGAAAGTTATATAATGGTTGATAAATTGCTCAAAACAAACTCCTTTATTGACAGAGGGAAAAAAAGTGATATTAGAGATGAGTGGGGAACTTTAGAACATTTACTAGACGCTATGTCTATGCTCGAATATATAAGAAAAAGAGAAAGTAAAAATTAATTTATTTTGTATTTGTCACGAACCAAAGCGTTAGTATTTTACTTCCTTCAACTAGTGTTTTAAAAAGTTCAGTAAAGTACAAAGCGTACAAGTGTGCGACGCAACGGAAGTATCATAGTAATTCCATAGCTTAGTACCCAATAAAAAAAACTGCATGAGATATTTTTTTGCCTCACTATTATTATTGGGCTATGTAAGCAACGCTCAAAACACACCAGCTTCATTAGATGGAAAAGTTGAACAGGTTAAACAAAAAGTAATTGCTTGGCGTAGAGATTTTCATGAGCATCCTGAATTGGGCAATAGAGAATTTAATACCAGCAAAAAAGTAGCTGACCATTTAAAAAAGTTGGGACTTGATGTAAAACTTATTGCTAAAACGGGTGTAGTTGGTGTTTTAATTGGAGGCAAGCCCGGACCAGTAATTGCACTTCGTGCAGATATGGATGCATTGCCTGTAATTGAAAGAAATAATTTGCCGTATAAATCTACTGTAACCACTGATTATGGTGGACAAAAAGTGGGTGTGATGCATGCTTGTGGTCATGATAGCCACACAGCCATGCTAATGGGTGCAGCAGAAGTATTGAGTGGTTTAAAAGCTGATATTGCAGGTACAGTTGTGTTTCTATTTCAACCTGCAGAAGAAGGTGCACCAGAAGGTGAAGAAGGTGGTGCAAGTTTAATGGTGAAAGAAGGTGCATTGGATAATCCCAAAGTTGAAGTTGCATTTGGAATGCATATAGAAAGTAATATTCCTGCTGGAGATATTCAATACAAGAGTGGTTCGTTTATGGCAAGTGCTGATTTATTTAAAATTAAAGTAAAAGGCAAGAGCAGTCATGGCTCACAACCTTGGCTGGGTGTTGATCCTATTTATGTTTCAGCACAAATTATTAACGCATTGCAAGGCATTGTGAGCAGAGAAAGTGATTTAACCAAAGCCCCTGTTGTGATTACAGTTGGAGCCATACATAGTGGTGTACGTTTCAACATTATTCCTGAAGATGCTGAAATGTTGGGCACCATTAGAAACCTAGACCAAGACATTCGTAAAAAAGTTTTAGAAGAAGTAAAAAATGTTGCACAAAGCATTGCGTCATTAAATCATGCAACTGCCGAAGTGACTATCGAAAATAAAACATTGGTTACTTACAATACTCCTGAGTTGGTTAAGAAAATGATTCCATCATTAGAAAAAGCAGCAGGCAAAGATCATGTACGTGAAATGAACTGGGTTACTGGTGCCGAAGACTTTTCGTTCTTTGGTGAAAAAGTGCCTTCGTTCTTTTTCTATTTTGGAGGAATGCCAATAGGAAAAGATCCTAAAACTGCACCACCACACCACACACCAGATTTTGTAATTGATGATAGTAAATTAGATGTGGGCGTTAAAACCTTTTGTCAGTTGGTGTTTGATTATGGGAAGGGGAAGTAAGATTATAGTTGAAAGAGTTGATGAAGTTGAAAAGGTTAATATAGGTCATGTATAAAAAAAGCAATCGTTTTACGATTGCTTTTTTTATACTTTATTATCTCTATTAACTTCTTCAACTCTATCAACTTCATCAACCCCATCAACTCCTTCAACTTTCCAAACTACGCCTCAACAGCAGCATTAGCACTATCAATAACCCTGCTTCTTTCTGTTTTCAACATACGTCCAGGATAACGATTGATAACAATAAAATCGTGTGTAGCCATGATTACAGCTGTTCCATAATCTTTGGCAATATGAAACAACAACTGCATAATTTCATCACTGGTTTCTGGGTCTAAATTACCAGTTGGCTCATCGGCTAAAATTAACTTAGGAGAATTTAATAAGGCTCTTGCTATATCTACACGTTGTTGTTCACCACCACTCATTTCAAAAGGCATTTTAAAGCCTTTACTTTTTAGGCCAACTTTATCTAAAACATCATTAATTTTTTCTTCAATTAATTTTTCATCTTTCCAGCCAGTAGCTTTTAAAACAAACTTTAAATTTTCATGCACGTTCCTATCCGTCAACAATTGAAACTCCTGAAAAACAACACCAAGGTTTCTTCTTAAAAAAGGAACTTTCTTCCAATCCATATCTCTCAAATCAAAACCAACAACACTGCCTGTACCTTCTCTTAAAGTAAGCTCTCCATATAATGTTTTCAATAAACTACTTTTACCAGTACCCGTTTTGCCAACCAAATAAACAAACTCACCTTTATTTATGGTAAAGTTTACATCTTGTAAAATCAGGCTATTGCCTTGATAAATATTGGCACCACGTAAGGTTACTACTATTTCTGACATAATCACTTTATTTAATCACTGTAAAAATATTGTTACAGTTAAGTTAGTTTATAAAAATACTATACACAATCAGCAAGAAGATGTTAATACTTCACTTCGCCAAAACTGCCTTTTAAAATTAGTTCACTGGTTTCAGCAGCTTCTACCCTGCCTACAATTTGTGCTTCAATATTCAACTGCTTTGCAGCTTCAATCATTTTAGCAGCAGCAGCGTCATTGGTAAAAACTTCCAATCTGTGACCCATATTAAATACCTGATACATTTCTCTGTAATCAGCTCCTGAATTTTCCTGAATCAGTTTAAAAATAGGTGGCACTTCAAACAAATTATCTTTTATAATTCGTAATGGCTTGGGTAAATATTTCATGCATTTGGTTTGTCCGCCACCACTGCAATGTATCACCCCATTAATATCGTCGAAATGCTCTTCCAACAACACTTTCAACAAAGGAGCATAAGTTCTGGTTGGAGATAAAAGCAACTTACCAATCGCCAATCGTGAATCGAGAATCGCTAGTTCATCCTCCAATTTATTCCTACCTATATACACCACTTCATCATTCAAACTATTCTCAAATGTTTCAGGATATTTTTCTGCATAATATTTACTCAACACATCATGTCTTGCACTCGTTAAACCATTACTTCCTAAACCACTATTGTATTCAGTTTCATAAGTTGCTTGTCCGCTTGATGCAAATCCTACAATTACATTTCCAACATCAATTTTATCGTTGGTCACCAATTTATTTTTAGACCAGCGTGCAGTCATGGTACCATTTACAGCAATGGTTCTAACCACATCACCCACATCAGCAGTTTCTCCACCTAAGTAATGAATGTTTACGCCATAATTTTTCAGTTCATTAAAAAACTCCTGTGTTCCATTGATTACAGCTTCTAAAACTTCACCCGGAATTTTTGCTTTATTTCTGTCAATGGTACTGCTAAACAAAAAATTATCGTACACACCCACACACAACAAATCATCTAAATTCATGGCAACCGCATCTTGAGCAATGCCTTTCCAAACACTCACATCACCTGTTTCTTTCCAATATAAATAAGCCAAAATACTTTTGGTGCCTGCACCATCGGCATGAGAAATATTGACAAAATTTTCATCTCCCACCAAATAATCAGGATACATTTTACAAAATGCATGAGCATACAATCCTGCATCTAGTTTTTTAATAGCAGCATGCACTTCTTCTTTTTGTGCACTCACTCCACGTTGGGCGTATAAAGACATTTTTTTATTTTTTGGGTTAGTAGTGAGCGAAGCCGAACTACAGAATTTCTATTCAACGTTCTCGGCGTCTCACACTTCAACTTTTATAACAATATTCAGCAATTTAAAACAGCAACAAATCAGCCATTTCAAATAAGAAATCCGTAATTCTTTGTTGCTGCAAATGTAATCCCCAAGCCCCTATTCACCATTCACAATTTTTTGAGATTCTATTCACTATTTTTGTTTCTATGAATGTGTATTACGATTTAGAGCAAATTACCCCTTTTAAAAATGCAGTTGTCACCATTGGAACCTTTGATGGTGTACATGAAGGACATAAAAAGATTCTCAATCAGCTTAAAACTGAAGCCGAATCTGTTGATGGAGAAACAGTAGTCATTACATTTCACCCACATCCTAAAAAAGTGGTTGGCGATACATCTGGCGTTCAATTACTCAATACTTTAGAAGAAAAAACAGCATTATTGGCTGCTCAAAATATCGACCATTTGGTGGTTGTTCCTTTTAATAACGATTTTTCGAACCTTTCTGCCGAAGATTATATCACCCAATTTTTGTACAAAAGGTTCAAACCAAGGGTTTTAATTATTGGCTACGACCATCATTTTGGTAAAGACCGCAAAGGCGATTATCACTTATTAGAGCAATATGCCAAAGTGCTTGGTTTTGTAGTAAAAGAAATCAACCAGCAGGCATTAAAAGAATCAGCTATTAGCAGTACACGTGCAAGAAAATCACTACTACAAACGGATTTAGCTACTGCCAAAGCATTATTAGGCTATGATTATTTTTTTGAAGGAATGGTTATTAAAGGTGATCAATTGGGTCGAACAATTGGTTACCCAACTGCCAATATTCAATTGAATAATTCGGAAAAATTAGTTCCTGGAGATGGGGTGTATGCTGTTATTGTTTGGATACCAGATGCTAAATACAAGATACTGGATAAGAACATCAATATCCAGCATCCATCATCCAGTATCCAGTATCAAGGAATGATGTACATTGGCAGTCGCCCAGTTGTAAATGGTAAACGCCGTGTAATTGAAGTAAATATTTTTGATTTTGATGAAGATATTTATGATGAGACTTTGCGTGTTTTTGTGAAAGAATATATCCGTGGGGATATTCATTTTAAAGGATTAGAAGGTTTAAAAGAACAATTAGCTCTAGATAAAACTGCTGTACAGGAATCATTAAAGAAACTTTTATGAAATACATTTTGACAATCGTTTTTGCATTTTTCATTGTATGCGTAAATGCACAATACAGTGTTCGTTTGGTGGTTACACAAGCTGCAACTAAACAGAATGATGATATTTATGTTGCAGGCAATTTTAATAGCTGGAATCCGGCAGATGAAAAGTATAAACTAAAACCATTTGCAGGTGGACGTAAAAGCATTGTCATTAAAGATTTACCTGCAGGCACGTATGCTTTTAAATTTACTAGAGGCAGTTTTGAGAAAGTAGAATGCATGGCCGATGGCAGAAACCTTGAAGACAGGGTAATTGAAGTGAATCGGGATGTTTCTCAGGATTATACAGTTGCTGGCTGGAAAGATGATTACCCCATTCATCCAAAACCTTTTACAGCAAGTCCTAATGTTCGTGTGTTAGACACTGCATTTGCAATACCTCAACTGAACAGAAAAAGAAAAATTTGGATTTACCTGCCCAAAGGTTATGCAACTGTTGGAAGAGCTTATCCTGTTTTATACATGCAGGATGGTCAGAATTTGTTCAATGAACAAACAGCTTACGCTGGAGAATGGGGTGTGGATGAAGCATTGGACAGTATTCAAAAAATAACAGGTAAAGAATGTATTATTGTAGGTATAGATAATGGTGGAGATAAACGTATGAGTGAATACAGTCCTTACGATTTTACTGCAAACAAAACTGCAATAAAAGCAGAAGGAAGAGAATATGTAGATTTTATTGTTCAAACACTAAAGCCCTTTATTGACAGTAAATACAGAACAAAAAAGAGTGTTGAATTTACTTCTATTGCAGGAAGTAGTTTGGGTGGATTGATTAGCTACTATGCCATTTTAAAATATCCTGACGTATTTGGTAGTGCAGGAATTTTTTCACCATCGTTTTGGTTATCTACACAATCGTTTACTGATGCAGAACAGTTTGTAACAAAGACATCTCCAAGATTTTATTTGTATGCAGGAGGAAAAGAAAGTGCAACCATGGTGAGTGATATGAAGAAAGTAGCCACAGCATTAAGCAGCAAAAATGACAAATACCAAATAACCACATTGGTTGACCCTAATGGAGAACACAATGAAAAAAACTGGCGAAGAGAATTTCCAAGATTTTTTATGTGGTTGATGCATTAGGGAAGTCGGATGATGAAAGTTTAGTTTACATTGTTCAGTTATATTCATTGCTTAATCCTGCAGCCCAATGTCATTTAGTTAAGGGATATTTATAAAAAAAGTTGCCACTAGTAGTAGAACTTTGTAATTGATTACACCACATCATTCTATACTAATGGCAAGAGCAGTTGGTCATACAGAGTCATTGCGTTCTTTAGTGGTAACAGACAGAAAAGCTTTTACACGTCAACGAAAAATTTCTTTTACTACTGTTACTTATTTGGTATTGAACATGCTCAAGAAGTCATTG